>NZ_JBVJAP010000003.1:0-241555 GCF_055590505.1 Nocardia sp. NPDC041819
ACATTGCCGTCCACACCACCGGTGGCACCGCCACCAGCGATGTTGACCTGGCAACCGACGGTGTAGCCCGGGAAGATCTTGCCGCCTGCCGAGCCGGAGAGCTCGACCTGCGCGCTACCGGAGACCCACGCGTTGCGGTGCAGCGGCGTCGCGCCCATGGACGGGCTGATGTTCGCCGACTCGCCGACCAGGCGAATGGTCACGACGGTGCCGTCCGACAGCGTCTTGGTCAACTCCCCGCCCGGCAGCGGGACGAAGGTGTCGGCGTTCGCCGCACCCGTGGAGAACAGGCCCATGGCGATGGTGGCAGCGGCGCCGACGCCGGCCATCCGCGCCAGGTTCTTACGGTTGATCATGGTTGGTATCCCTCGAGGGTTGAGTCCGCTTCAGCGGGAGGATGGTTCGTTGGAGTCGACAGACGTCAGCCGATGCTGAACGGCATCCCGTAGAGGGTGGTCTTCGAGTAGTGATCGCCGATGATCTCGACGACCGTGTACGAACGCGCCTGCGCGTAACCCGCGCAGCCCTGGATCTGGATCTCGGCATCCTGGTACTCGACGGAGTACACCCCGGGCTTGAGGATGTCCTTGTAATCGATCTGAACGAACTTGACCTCACCGGGTCCGAGGTTGACACCGATCGAACCGCCCGCGCTCGCGCCGCTGAGGTTCACACTGCCCGACACGCCCGCGGAGATGGCGTCGTCGGCGATGCTGACCTGGCAGCCGACGATGTAACCGGTGCTCAGCTGCGACGCACCGTGCGTCGAGGAGTTGTTGGTTCCGGGGTTTCCGGTCGGACCGTTGTTGGGGCCGATCTCACCCTCCGGCGTCACGGTGACGTCGGCGACCGCGTTGCCCGATACCCAGACCACGCGACCGGCGCCGTTGGCAGCCAGCGACGGCGAAATCAAGGCCCGCTCTCCGTTCCGGGTGATCGTCACGCCCGGCCCCACCTTCTGGCCGTCCGGCAACGGCACGAAGGTATCGGCATCGGCGGCACCGGTCGAAAGCAGGCCCAGGGCAACAGCCGCGGCAGCGCCCACGCCCGCGACGCGGGCACCGCGGCGCAGACCTTTGGTGCGGTTCTCGCTCATACTTCCCCTCATCAGGTTCAAACAGTCAACCTCGACCATCGAGGCTGGACAGTGGTCCTCTCAGGCCCAGCTCAGTGTGTCGCTCCTTTGTTGCCGGTGTGTAACCGGTTGTTATTTCGGCGCAACGGACTTGCTGGTAACGGAACCGAGCCAGGGTTCCGCCGAACGGCTCCATGCGTGCCGGTACCCGCGCCAGCGGGGCCCGATTGCGAGTGGCTCGATGGGGAGATTAAACGTTTTATAACGGCGCTCGCAACGTAACGTTTCGTAAAGTTCAAGGTGACCTGCATCACACTTGCGCACATTTGAATATGGCTTGACGTGCATAAATACCGGATCGCTACAGCCGGGGCGGGATGAGTGGAGCAGATCGCGGCACAGGAGCGCCAGTGTCCGGATACGGGACAGGGCCGTAATGATCGCGCCGGTATTACTTCCGCGCAGAAATGATCACTGGCCGGTTACAGACCAAGGGGGATTGATTACGTAGCTACTACGTAGATAACGGTCAGCCGTGATGCGGGGGGATCTGGGCGCGCAGCCAGTCGTCGGCGGACCGGACGTCGTCGCGCTCGTCGCGCTCGTCCGCGGTGGTCTCGGGCAGAGTGTCGCCGAAGATCTTCGCCAAGCGCGCGGCATCCCTCGCCCGGCGCGCCGCCGGGCGAGGGGTCTCAGGGGGTGTGGGGGCGGTGATTACTCGACCAATCCGGACAGCTCACCGATCACCCGGCTCGCGAGCGGGCCGAGCGTCGCCATGCCGTCCCGGATGGCGGAACGGGTGCCGGGCAGGTTGACCACCAGGGTGCTTCCGGACACGCCTGCCACACCACGGGAAAGCCCGGCGTCCAGCGAACCGGCCACCCGACCGGAGGACCGCAGGGCTTCGCTGATTCCCGGCAACTCGCGGTCGAGCACCTGCGAGGTGGCCTCCGGCGTCACGTCGCGCGGGGACATGCCCGTGCCGCCGACGGAGATCACCAGATCGACGCCGCCGATCACCGCGGTATTGAGTGCGTTGCGGATTTCCACCTCGTCGGCCTGCACCGACACTGACGCGTCCACGAGGAAACCCGCCTCGGTGAGCAGCTCGGTGACCAGCGGACCGAGCGAGTCAATACCTCCATGCGCCGTTCGATCGTCGACGACCACCACCAGAGCACGCCCCGCCACAGGAGCATCGATTTCCATGGTGCTCACCGTAGCGCCTGCGTCCAGCAACTCGGCGGCCGCGCCGAGAACGTCGGCGTCCACATCGATCTCCGGGCCCCGCCCGCCGGGCACCAAGCGCATCACCGGCCGCCGTCCGCGGGCGCGCCGGAGAGGGTCACCTCGACGGTCTTGGGGTTGTTGCCTTGTGCGTCGGTGTAAGTGACCTTCACCTTGTCTCCTGGCTGATGCGAGCGAACCGCGGCGACGAGCGCGTTCCCGGAATCGATCGGGCGGTCGTCGAGCTTCGTCACCACAGCCCCCGGCGGAATGCCCGCGCGTGCCGCGGGACCGTCCGGCGTGACGTCGCGAACCTGCGCGCCGGAAACCTGTTGGGCAGGGTCCTGCTGGCGCGACACCGTGATGCCGACCTGGGCGTAGGTAGCCTTGCCGGTCTTGATCAGTTCGTCGGCGACGCGGCGTGCCTGATCGACGGGGATCGCGAAGCCGAGTCCGATCGACCCGGTCTGGCCGCCCGCCGTCTCGGTGGGCCCGAGCGTCGCGATGGCCGTGTTGATGCCGATGAGCTTGCCGCCGCCGTCCACCAGCGCGCCGCCCGAGTTGCCCGGGTTGATCGCGGCATCCGTCTGGATCGCGTCGATCACGGGGCTGACCGCCGCGGCGGGGTCGCTACCGTCGCCGCTGGTCACCACGGGCCGGTTCAGCGACGACACGATGCCGGTGGTGACCGTGCCCGCCAGCCCCAGCGGCGAGCCGATCGCGACGACTGGCTGGCCGACCTGCAGATTCGCCGAGGTACCAAGCTCGATGGGGGTCAGGCCGCTCTTCCCGGACGCCTTGATGACGGCCAGGTCGGAGACCGGATCGGCGCCGACCAGCGTCGCGGGCGCGCTGCTGCCGTCGGAGAACACCACTTCCATCTTGGCGCTCGGTCCACCGCCCGCGGCCACGTGATTGTTGGTCAGGATCAGGCCGTCGGACGACAGGACGACCCCCGAGCCCTCACCCTCGGCCTTACTGCTGGCCACCTTGATCATCACCACGCTGGGCAGCACCTTCTGAGCGACCGCCTGGGTGGAGCCGGCCGGAGCGTTGACGGCATTGCTCACGTTCGGCCTGGGAGCGTCCAGGGCGTTGGTGGCCGGGGCTCGACCATCGTCGCCGTGTGTGACCAACGCGCCGACCGCACCGCCGACTCCTCCGCTGACCAGCGCGAGCGCGACGGCGCCGACGGCCAGGCCCGCGCGGAACGGACGCCGCGGCGGGGCGGGCGGGGCGCCATAGGCCGGGCCGTGCGGTCGAGTGGGGTCATTCGGCGGACCGAAGGACGCCGGATATCCCGGGAACGGCGCGGCCGGATGTTGCTGCGGCGGGTACTGCGCGGTGGGATGCGGCGCTTCCTGCGGACCGTAACCGGCGGCATGCGCGTCCCCCGGCCCGGACGGGCCCGCGGCCTGCGGACCCGGCTCCCGGCGATCCTTCGAATCCTCGGTCATGGACTCCTCGTTTCTCCTCGCGTCCCGACCAGGGTGGCCACGGCGACTGAGAGCGGACTGAGACCGTGCTTTCAGTTTTCCGAGAGCTGTGCAGTCGGTACTGCGATAGAACCACTGACTACTTCATGTCTCAAATCCTGCGGCAAACCAATCGGAGCAATGTTCGAAATACCCGGCCGACGATGAATATTCCGCACAGCACTCGACATTCTGTCGGAAATGGACTTCCGTCGCCCGGTATTGCGTCAATCGGACACCGGCGCGCCCGGCTCGCCGGGCAACACGATGCGGACAACGGCGCCGCCGCGTTGCGAGGTATCGATCGCGATGGTGCCGCCGTGTTTTGTCACCACCTGCTTGACGATCGCCAGACCGAGCCCGGAACCCGGCATCGATCGCGACGACATGACGCGATAGAAACGCTCGAACACCAGCTCGCGCTCCGCCGCCGGAATACCGGGACCGGCGTCATCGATGGACAGCTCGAGCAGGCCCGGGCCGCTCTCCCGCATGAGGATGCGGACCTGCGCGCCGGCCGGGCTCCACTTGGCCGCGTTGTCCAGCACGTTCAGCACCGCGCGCTCCAAGCCCGCCTCGTGCCCGTAGACGAACCACGGGCGCAGATCGGCGACGAACTCGATTCCGGTGCGTCGGCGGCGGGCGCGTTCGAGTGCGCGTTCCACCACCTCGCCCAGATCCACGCGCTCGTAGACGGTTTCCGGCGCGTCCTCGCGCGCGAGATCCACCAGATCGCCCACCAGGGTGGACAACTCCTCGATCTGGGCCATCACGTCGGCGCGCAGTCCGGCCATGTCCTCGTCCGGGATGCGGGGAGCGCCGGGGCGGCTCGAAGCGATGAGCAACTCCATGTTGGTCCGCAGCGACGTCAGCGGCGTACGCAGCTCGTGTCCGGCGTCGGCGACCAGCCTGCGCTGCCGATCGCGCGACTCGGTCAGCGCGCGCAGCATGGTGTTGAAACTTTCTGTGAGCCTTGCCAGTTCGTCGTCACCGGTGACCGGGATCGGAGTCAGGTCGTCGGTGCGGGCGACTCGCTCGGTGGCCGCCGTCAGCCGCGCGATGGGCCGCAGACCCGTCCGCCCGACCGCCGTGCCCGCCGCGGCGGCCAGCACGACGCCGCAGCCGCCGACCACGAACAGCAGCCAGGCGAGCCGGTCGAGCACCTCCCTGGTTCGGTCCAGCCGCTGGGAGATGACCAGCGTCGCACCCGAGTTGGTGTAGACCGCCAGCACGCGCTGGTTGCCGTCGGTGCGCAACGACGAACTCCGCTCGCCGCGCGCCACGGCCAGCTCCTGGTTCCCGACCGGCGGATCGGTGGATTGCGGGGGAAGCCAGCGCCGGAGGTCGGGATAGATCAGCGCGATGCCGGTGTCGTCGTAGAAGGCCGCGGCGACCATCAGATTCAGGTTGTTGAAGCCGTACGGATTGCTGGCGATCACGGCCGTGGAACGGCTGCGCAGCTGGGCGTCGACGTCGGCGTACAACGCGCGCGCCACCAGCGCGTAGGCCGCGATCGAGGTGACCGCCACCGCGATCGCCACGACGGAGGCGGCCAGCAGCGTCACCCGCCAGCGCAGCGAGACCGACCGAGTCAGCGGCATGGGTGGCCGCATGTCCGCGGGCTCGGGCGGCCGCTGGCCGAGTGCGGCGACGGCGGGACGTCTGGGTGTGTTGCGTGCCATATCCCGCGACCTACGGTGGCGTTTCACGCAGCACATAGCCCACGCCGCGCACCGTGTGAATCAGCCGCGGCTCGCCTTCGGCCTCGGTTTTGCGGCGCAGATAACCGATGTAGACCTCGAGCGCGTTTCCCGAGGTTGGGAAATCATAGCCCCAGACTTCCTCGAGAATGCGGCTACGGGTCAGCACCCGGCGCGGGTTCGCCATCAGCATTTCCAGCAGTGAGAACTCGGTGCGGGTGAGACTGATCGGCCGGGCGCCTCGGGACACCTCGCGGGTCACCGGATCCAGCGACAGATCAGCGAACTTCATTTCCTCCGATGCCTCACCCGGACCCGCTGTCGTCCGCCGCAGCAGCGCGCGCAGCCTGGCCAGCAGCTCTTCCAGTGCGAAAGGCTTCGGCAAATAGTCGTCCGCCCCGGCATCCAGCCCTGCGACCCGCTCCGATACCGAATCTCGCGCGGTGAGAACCAGAATCGGCAAATCATCGCCCGTACTGCGAAGACGGCGGCAGACCTCGAGCCCGTCGAGCCGGGGCATCATGACGTCCAGGACGAGCGCGTCGGGTCGCTGGACGGTTGCCTTCTCCAGCGCGTCCACGCCATCCACCGCGAGATCGACGGAGTAGCCGTTGAACGTCAGCGACCGGCGCAGCGATTCCCGGACCGCCCGATCGTCGTCGACCACTAGAATGCGCATGCCCCCAGTTTGACCGCACCGACTGAGAGGTAACTGAGAGCGCGCTCTCGACACGCCGTGGCGAACACCCGCCAGAACCCCCGGCGCGTCGCCCACGTCAACCCCGGGTGACCAGGCTCTTCCAGGGCCCCGCCGAGAAGTTGACGCGTCCCTTACGCATTCCACCGCGAAACACGTTCTCTATAGCCATATTCGGTAAATTGAAGACCGACTCCCCCGGATTGCCGATGACCCCTCTGCACGGTATGTTCCGTGCGGTAAAAAAGAAGACCTCTAGTTGGTTCTTTGCGGGTTGAATCAATACCGAACAGCCACGCGCGCCCGAGGTCACTGGTGAAGCGGAGGCGACGGAAGCGGATGGAAGCTGCACCGCGGTCCTGGCAATTCAGCCTGTCGAACTGGTCGGTCACCCGCAAGGTTGGCGTGGTGCTGGTGCTTCCGGTGCTGCTGGCCACCGTCTTCGCCGTGCTCCGAATCAACAACGAACTGCGTACCATGGCGCAGTTGGACGCGGCGACCGAACAGGCGATCATCATCCGCCCGATCGTCAAATTCGGTTCGGCCACCGAGCAACTCGGCGTCACCGCGACCGCTACCTGGGGCAATACCGCGGACCCGCAGACCGACGCGGCGCTGACGAAGTTCGACCAGGCCTTGGCCGAGCTGGAAGGCGCCTTGCAGACCACGAAGGTCAGCGGCCGGGTCACCTCCGAACTCGCCTCGGCAATCGCCACCGGCACCACGATGCGCAACAGCCTGCGCAACGGTTCGCCCGCCATGGTCGGCGAGCAGTCCGACGAGATCATGGTCCGCATCGGCAACGCGCTCGCGCTGTCGCCGTCGGTGGACGACCTGGTCATCCAGCGGTACTTCCTCCAGCTGGCGTCGGTGCAGACCGCCCGGCGGGTGCTCACCCAGCAGCGCATGCTGATCGGCTCGCCGGACGCGGGCCGCAACCCGAGCGTGCGGCCGCGCGTGCTGGTCGCGGCGGGCGCCGAGATCACGATGATCTACCAGTACGCGCAGATCCTGCCGGACTACGCGGGCAATATGCGCCCGCTGCTGGACGCGGTGCAGACCCGTCTGGGCACGTTCAGCCAGAACGTCGCCGATCCGGCGTCCAACCCGGCCGTCATCGACTCGCTGCTGGTCAGCTCGGACACCTACGAGAAGACCACCGCGCAGCTGATCGACACCATCGACGCCGCGCTGGCCGCCCGCACCATCGAAGCGCAGGCCGGTGCGCTGCGCGAGACGACGATCGTCATCGGCATGCTGCTCGCGGGCCTGGCGCTGGCCCTCTCGGTGGCGCGCACCCTGGTCGTCCCGGTCCGCCGCCTGCGGCGGGACGCGCTCGAGGTGGCGCACATCAAGCTGCCCGACGAGCTGGCCGTGGTGCGCGCGGGCGGCACCACTCCCGAGATCACCCCGGTCGCGGTGCACACCACCGACGAGATCGGCCAGCTGGCCCGCGCCGTGGACGAGATCCACGAACAGGCGCTCAACCTCGCCGCCGACCAGGCCCGCTTGCGCCTGCAGATCGGGAACATGTTCGAAACCCTGTCCCGCCGCAGCCAATCGCTGGTCGAGCAGCAGCTGGCGCTGATCGAGGACCTCGAGCACGACGAGGACGACACCGACCGGCTGCAGAGCCTCTTCCGCCTCGACCACCTGGCCACCCGCATGCGCCGCAACGGCGACAACCTGCTGGTGCTCGCCGGTACCGCGCTGCGCCGCGGCCAGCTGCACCCGGTGCCGCTGTCGGACATGCTGTGGAGCGCGGTCTCCCAGGTCGAGGACTACCAGCGCGTCGAGATCGGCGCGGTGCCCGACGGCATCGTGGCGGGCGAGCCCGCCGTCGACATCGAGCACCTGCTCGCCGAGTTGATCGACAACGCGCTGCGCTACTCGCCGCCGACCACGCCGGTCACGGTGATGGTTTCGCGCGCGGTGGACGGCGGCTACCTGATCGAGATCACCGACCGCGGCCTCGGCATGTCGCTGGAGGACCTGCAGACGACCAACGACCGGCTCGCCTCCGGTGGTGAGGTGACGGTCGAGACCGCGCGCCGCATGGGTCTGTTCGTCGTCGGACGGCTGGCCAAGCGCCACACCATCACGGTCAGCCTGCGGCGCACGTCCACGATGGCGCAGCAGCCGGGCATCACCGCCAGCGTGCACCTGCCCGGCGCGCTGGTCGCGCCGCCGATGGACGTCACCGACCCGGCGGGCAAGCCGCTCGACCTGACCGCCGAGCATCACCTGCCCCCGCACGTCACGCAGCCCACCGGTGCGCACCCGCGCAACCTGGTTCCGGTGCCGAGCCTGCCGCAGCGCGACACCGCGCGTTTCGGCGTGACGAGTTCCGGCTTGCCGCAGCGTCGTCCGGCCATCCGCGTGGCCGACGCCCCCGACCAGCCCACGGTCTCCACGCCGGTCGGCCGGGCGGTCAACCCGGCGGATCAGCCGCCGACCCAGCCGTGGCCGGTGCTCACGCCGCGCGCGGACGACCGCACCCCGACCGGTCCGTTCGCCCCGGTGACGCCCACCACCGGTGAACACGCCGTCGAACGGGAGCAGAAGCCGGCGCGCACCGATCTGTGGGCCGAGGTGAAGGACGACGAGCCGGCGACCGGCCCCACGCCGACCGTGCCGAGCCAAGCGCCCGCGCCGCAGACCACCGCGCGATCCGGTCTTCCGATCCGGAAGCCTGCCGCACCCGTCGACCCGCCGCAGGAGGTGGCACCGGAACCCGCGACGGTGACCTCCTCCCGGCTACAGCCGGTCGCCGGAGCGTCCCCGACCCCGATCTATCAGCGCATGGTCTCGGAATGGCTGGTCGAGCCCTCGACTTCGCAATCGCCGGAAAGCTCGTGGTCCTCGCCTGGTGACGCGGGCTGGCTGGCCGCCGAGGATGCGAGTCATCCGACCACCACCGCGCGCACCGTCGGCGGACTGCCGATCCGCAGGCCGGGCGCCCAGCTGGTGCCGGGCGGCCTGGCGCCGGTGGAGGACGCGGGCCCGCGTGATCCGGAAGAAATTCGCAACAACCTGACCAGGCATCTCAGTGGGGTCCGCAGCGGGCGGGCCAATGCGCAGTACAACGACGGAGGGCTTGCATGACCAACGCGAACAACAGCACCACAGACGAGAATCTGAACTGGCTGGTCGCCCGCTTCACCCGCGATGTGCCCGGCGTGTCCCATGCGGTGCTGGTATCGGCCGACGGCTTGTTGCAGGCCACCAGTCCGCATCTGCCCAGCGATCGCGCCGAACAGCTCTCCGCCGTCACCGCCGGGCTCGCCAGCCTCTCCATGGGCGCGGCCTCGCTGTTCGACGGCGGCAAGGTGATGCAGTCGATCGTGGAGATGCAGCGCGGCTACCTGCTGGTGATGAGCGTCGGCAACGGCTCGCATCTGGCCGTGCTGGCGAACAAGTCGCATGACATCGGCCGCATCGGCTACGAGATGGCATTGCTCGTCGATCGGGTGGGTTCGGTGGTCACCGCGACCGCGCGCACCGCTGTCTGAGCGTGAGATGTCCAACCCATACGGCCCCGGACCACGCCCGACAACGCGCGTCCGGCCTTACGCCCTGACCTCGGGGCGTACCGAACCCGCGATCGACCTGCCATTGGAGGCGGTCATCGAAACCTTGTCGTACACTGCACATCTCGACTGGCCGACCGGCGATATCCGCACCGAGATACTCCGGCTCGGCACGCACCGCCTGTCGGTCGCGGAGATCGCGGCACATCTGGACCGGCCGCTCGGCATGGTCCGGGTGGTGATCGGCGACCTCGTCGTCGATGGCACCATGCGCGTGCATTCGACCCTGACCGAAGAGGCGAGCTATGACGAGCGCCGTTCCCTGATGGAGAGGACATTGCGTGGACTCCGCGCCCTATAGGAATCTGGGGCCCAGTGGACATCCCGGGCCAAATGCGAATCTCGGACCGGGAAACGCCCCCGGGCCGGACAGCTTCGAGAATCGGGTCGCTTCGACGAAGATCGTCGTCGCGGGCGGCTTCGGCGCGGGCAAGACCACCTTCGTCGGCGCGGTGTCGGAGATCGTTCCGCTGCGCACCGAGGCGATGGTGACCCGATATTCCGACGGCATCGACGATCTCGCCGAGACGCCGGAGAAGGAGACGACCACCGTCGCCATGGACTTCGGCCGGATCATCCTGCCGGGCAACCTGGTGCTCTACCTGTTCGGGACGCCGGGTCAGCGGCGGTTCTGGTTCATGTGGGACGACCTGATCCGTGGCGCGATCGGTGCGGTGGTGCTGATCGACACCCGACGGCTGGAGGACAGCTTCGCCGCGGTCGACTTCTTCGAGGCACGCAAGCTGCCGTTCCTGATCGCGGTCAACCGCTTCCCGGACGCGCCGCGCTTCCCCATCGCGGAGCTGCGCGAGGCGCTGTCGGTGCGCGAGGGCGTGCCGATCGTGGACATCGACGCGCGCAACGCGATGGAGGTGCGTCAAGCGCTCGCCGCGGTCACCGAGTACGCGATCGCTCAGCTGAAAGCCAGCGAGCTGGAAGGGACCGCCCGCCATGCGTGAGGTCGCGGTGCTGGCCGCAGGCGGGGCGTCAGTCGACCAGTTCGCCCTCGGCTACTGGATGATCGCGCTCTCGCTGGGCATCTCGGTGCTCGGTGCGGTGGTCGGTCTCGCCTGCATCGTGCACGGGGCGCGCTCGGTGCAGTTCCGGCTCGTGTGGCTGGTCTCGGCGGCGATCTCGCTCGGCGGCGTCGGGGCGTGGCTGGCCACCTCGGTGGCCATGCTCGGCCTCAAAGTGCCCGGGAGCGCGATGCGGTACGACCCGGGCAGGCTGATCGCCGCCCTGGTGGTGTCCATCGCGGCCGTCTTCGCGGCGCTGCTGATCATCGGGCGCACGCCTCGGCTGACGCTGCTGCTGCCCGGCGGCTTGGTGCTCGGCCTCGGCATCGGTGTCACGCACTACCTCGGCATCGGCTCACTCGAGATCCAGGGATCGGTCGGCGTGACGACCTGGCTGGCCGCCGTCTCCGCCGGGATCGGGGTGATCACCGCGACCGCGACGCTGTGGCTGTTCCAGACGATGCGCTTCCCGCTGGCCCGCGCCGCGACCGTGCTGCTGTTCGGCGTCGGCGTGTCCGCCACGTACTACACGGCGCTGGCGGCGCTGCATTTCGACGTGGACCGGACGGCGAAGGTGCCCGGCGGCGTCGAGCTGTTCGACTTCGTGTTCCCCATGTTCGTCATCGGCTTGCTGGCGTTGACCGTGCCGATCTCCGCGGTGCTGATCGCGCCGGATCGCCGTGAGCTGGCCGGCCCGCCGAAGGTGCGGCGGCCGAAGCTGCAACCCGTCCGCTGACCCGCGGTCGCCGGCAACGGCGAATCACACGGCCCGCGGTTCGGATTCACGGCGCGGAACGGGGCTGTTCGACCGTTTCGCGCTGACCGATCCCCGCGGGCGGTGCGGATTCGGCGATGCCCCGGATTCACCCGCCCGGCCCACTTACAGTGGAGGCCATGCGTTTCGGTCTCGACTACGCCGCGGGACGTCCGGGGGGCGCGGCGATTCGGGCGGCGGGGTACGACTTCGTGGTGCGGTATCTGTCCGAGGGTGGCCCGAGCCTGCCCGGAAAGCTGCTCACCCCGGCCGAGGCGAACGAGCTGCGGACGCACGGCATCTCGATCGTCTCGAATTGGGAGACCACGGCCGCGCGGATGCTGGACGGCTACGGTGCGGGCATCGTGGACGCGCGCGCGGCCCTCGCCCAGGTGCTGCGTTGCGGCGGCCGGGTGGACCGGCCGATCTATTTCTCGGCGGATTTCGACGCTTCGCAGCAGGATCAGTTACGCGTCAACGCCTATCTGGACGGTGTGGCGACCGTGCTCGGCCGTGTGAACGTCGGTATCTACGGCGGGTACTGGGCGGTCAGCCGCGCGCTGGACGCGGGGTACGCGACGTGGGCATGGCAGACCGACGCGTGGTCCGGCACGAACGTGGAGGCCAGACGCGCGATTCATCAGACGCTGCGCCAGGTGACGGTCGGCGGCGTGCGCTGTGACGTGAACGAGGCCGAGACGACCGATTTCGGCCAGTGGGATTTCGTGGGACGGGAGGATCCGGACGTGACGCCGGAGCAAGAGGAAGTGCTGCGCGACATCCAGATTCAGCTGCGCGGGCCCGGCTTGTCGGGCTGGCCGCAACTGGGCGCCGACGCGGACGGCCGGAATCGGACGCTGGTGGACGGATTGGCCGCGGCATTGGCGCGAATCGCCGCATTGGAGCGCGAATCCGCCGCATTGCGAACGCAAGTCGGCGAATTGCGCACCGAGATCAGCGAACTGGAGGCGACGACCGCCGAACTGACCGACCAGGTGGAACGCTGGAGCGGGCGGCACTGGCCGTGGCCACTATCGCTGATCGAGGGCCCCGCGGCGCTGGTCGGTGAGCAGCTCGCGCGCTTGGAGGCCCTGTTACCGGACCTGCCCGGGCTGCCTGGACACGACGGTGGCGTTCGCCGCGCGCCGGGCGGTGACGCCGGACCGGCGGCGTTGACCTCGAAAAACTGAGTCGCACACCGGCGCGACGATCGGAGCCGCGCCGCCCGGTGGGCGAGAGCGATTCGGGAGAGCGGAAACCGGCGAACAGCCCCGGAATTGGCGATGGACGGGTTCTCTTGGAAACCAAGAGAACCCGCCCTCGACGACGAGGGTACCGGTATCGGACTGTCAGCGCACCATTTTCGATGAACTTTTCCCCTGCCGAAAACCAACCGTTGGTCCGGGATTCGTCGCCTGGCTATCTGATCGCAATCGCTTCACGCGCAATAGTGCGACGTGATGCGGGACACATAGTTTGCTAAATATTAGCCAATTCGTCCGGGAGCGGGCGCAGAATTCTCCTCGGGAGGCCTCGACGTGGCCGTTTCCGGACGGTTGACCAGCATCCCGTTCATCCGGAGCCGCGTCGGCATCGGCCGAGCAATCGCCCGTCGACACCAGGCGCTAGGCGGCGAAGGGCTGCACGACAGTATCCGGCGCGTACCGCTCAGAGCTTCTCGACGTCGATCAACCCGCGCCGTACGGCCGCGACCAACCGGCGCGGCACCTTGTGCACGACGCCCGCGACGGTCACCGGCACCAGATCCACGGGCGCGGCCTTCCAATTCGACCGGCGGCTGCGAGTGTTCGACCGCGACATCCTCCGCTTCGGTACCGCCATCTCAGGATTCCTTCCGTGCGCGCTTGCCGTATTTGCGTTCGAACTTCTCCACCCGGCCCTGGGTGTCCAGCACGCGGTGCGCACCGGTCCAGAACGGGTGCGAGTCGGCGGTGACGTCCACCGTCAGCAGCGGATAGGTGTTGCCGTCCGCCCACTCCACGGTGCGCGTGCCGGTGGCCGTGGACCGGGTGAGAAATCGCTTGCCGGTGTTCACGTCCTCGAAGACCACCAAGTGGTAGTCCGGGTGGATCCCTTTCTTCATTTCGCCTCTCCTCTCGGGCTTTTCGCGTCCTCTACGGGTTGTCCCGGTTGGTCGCCGCTCGCGCACGGGTCGGCGTGCCATTCCCCGAACGGGTCCTGCCACTGGGCGACTCGCTCCGGCGCGCGCTCGACCAGCCGCAGTTCGTCGTCCTCCACCAGCGCCCAGTGCAGCGCTTCGCGGATCTCCGCCGGATCGGCGTCGTGCACGAGGATCGACAGCGAGACGTCCCGGTCCCCGAACCGCTCGTCCCAGCGCAGGGCGGCCATCGCGCGGCGCTCCGGATCGGCTTCGGCCAGTTCCTCTTCCGGCAGCGCGGCCAGCCAGCGCCCGGCACCGCCCACCCGCAGGCCGCCACCGGCTGATTCGAGCCACACCACCTCGTCGGGCTGGGTGGCCAGCCAGACGCGCCCGCGGGCGGTGACCACGCCCTCGAGCAACACGTCGAGAGCCTGGTGCAAGCGGGCGGGATGGAAGGGCCGCGCAGCGGCGAACTCCACGAGTTCGACGCCGTAGTCACCGGTCAAGGGCGGTCGGCCACGCAGCAGCGGCGCGTGCGCGTCGAAGATCCTGCCGCGGCGCGAATCGGCGGGGACGCGCGTGAGCAGCGTTTCGGCCAGCGCGGGGGTGATGGACTCCGGCTCGTCCACCCAGGCGATCGGCGCGCCGGGTACCAACCGGGCCAGGACGGCGGCGAACTTGCCGCGGTCGACCGCCATGTCCGCGAGCGGCGCTTCGGGTGTGACGGCGCCCAAGGCGATGACGGCATCGGCGAAATCGACCTGCCCGACCGCGACCTGCGCCACCGTGCGGTCGTCGTCGGCGGCGGCGAGGCCCCGTTCGGCGAGCGTCTCGTCCCCGGTCGCGTCGGCGAGCCAGGCGCCCACGTCCAAGCAGGTGACAACCGCGTCCACCCGCACGTCGCGCCCGGCCGGCCCGTCGACGCGGCCGTGCACGCCGGCGACCACGACATGCTCGATGGCCTGGCACACCGCTTCGGCCTCGAACGCCGGGTCCAGCGCCAGCACGATGCGATCCACCGATTCACGCTGGGAGAGAGTGCGCAACAGCGGAAGCAGATCCATCCGCAGCGTGCACGAGACGCAGCCGTGCGCGAGTTCGAGCACCGCCGAGGTCTCCCGCGTCGCGGTGCGCACCGTGCGGTGCACGATGCCTTCCCGCAGCTGCGTCAGATCGTGGCGGACCACGATGGTGCCCGGAGCCATGCCAAGCACCGCGGCCGCGCGATCGACGCCCGTCGCGGCGAGTCCCGCGAAACCGGCGAGCACCACCACGGGCGTTCTGCGGTCGAACTCGGGTGGGGAATCTGCCGCCGCCACCGGAACTCCTTTCAGTAACGATTTTCATTTGCTGTAAGGCAACGGTACATTGCTGGACAGCCGTTGTCGAAAATGATTGTCATCTACTGGAGGGAGTCCGGATGTCGGCCCACTGCCAGGTCACCGGGCGCAAGCCCGGCTTCGGTAAGTCCGTGTCGCACTCGCACAAGCGGACCAGCCGCCGCTGGAACCCGAACGTCCAGCGCAAGACCTACTACCTGCCCAGCGAAGGCCGGCGCATCACGCTGACCGTCTCCGCCAAGGGCATCAAGACCATCGACCGGGACGGGATCGAGGCCGTGGTGGCCCGGCTCCGGGCCCGCGGCGACAAGATCTGAGGAGCGACCCATGGCGTCGAAATCGACCGACATCCGCCCGATCGTCAAGCTGAAGTCCACGGCGGGCACCGGGTACACCTACGTGACCCGCAAGAATCGCCGCAACGACCCGGACCGTCTGGTACTGCGCAAGTACGACCCGGTGGTGCGCAAGCACGTCGACTTCCGCGAGGAGCGCTGAGATGGCCAAGAAGTCGAAGATCGCGCGCGATCAGCAGCGCAGGACGATCGTGGCGCGCTACGCGGCACGCCGCGCCGAGCTGAAGAATCTCATCCGGAAGCCGGATACGCCGGAGTCCGAACGCGCGGCAGCCCAGGCAGAACTGCGGAGACAGCCGCGCGATGCCAGTCCGGTACGATTGCGCAATCGGGACGCCGCAGACGGACGACCGCGCGGTCATCTCCGGAAGTTCGGACTCTCCCGTGTGCGTGTGCGCGAGATGGCCCACCGGGGCGAATTGCCCGGTGTGCACAAATCGAGCTGGTAGACAACCACTGATCTCGAGAAGGAACTCGTCATATGGCAGTCAAGCGAGCACCGTCGAAGAAGGTCCGCGCCGAGCAGGCCCGCCGTCCGAAGAAGAACCCGCTCATCGCCGCCGGCATCGAGACGGTCGACTACAAAGACGTGAACCTGCTGCGTACGTTCATCTCCGATCGCGGCAAGATCCGAAGCCGCCGGGTCACCGGGCTCACCCCGCAGCAGCAGCGCCAGGTCGCTGTCGCGGTGAAGAACGCCCGTGAGATGGCCCTGCTGCCGTTCACCAGCCGGTAAGCGGACCGCGCGAGACGAGCGAAGCGGAAAGACCCCCGATGCGTGCGCACCGGGGGTCTTTGTCATCGCGGTTACCGGACCGGTGGGATCACGGGATGGTCAGCACCTGGCCGGGGTTGATCGCGTCCGGGTTCGGGATGCCGCTGGCGTCCGCGATCTCCCGGTAGCGGTTTCCGTCGCCGTAGAAACGCTCGGCGATCGCCCACAGGGTGTCGCCCGGCTCGACGGTGTAGGTGCGCGGCTCGGGAGCCGGAGGCGGAGGCGGCACCTCCTCGACGGCCGGAGCCGCGACCTGTTCGGGCTCCGGCGCCTGCTCCGGTTCCGGGGCGGGCAGCGGAGTGTCGGTGTGGGTGCCGGAAGCCCACAGCGCGCCGCCGTCGGCGCCGTACAGCACAACGTTGCGATCGGCCTGTACGACGAGCCGATCGGCCGCCTGGCCGTTGGTCTCGGTCGCCCACGCGGCGCCGTCGCTCTTGTAGAGCACGAAGTTGCCGTCCTCCTGCAGCACGGCCCGCTCGACGCCCTGATCATGAGTTTGGGTGGCCCACACCACATTTCCGCCCGGCTCGGACAGCACTAGATTGCCGTCGTCCTGCAAAGTGAGGGTGTAGGCCCCGCCCTGGAGCGATTGCCCCCGCCCGAGTTCTTCGCCTACGCGCAGCGTGTCGACCACGATACTTCCTTTCCAGAAAAAGCTGGTAGAGCATCCGACATGGACGCGCGCCACCACGTCCCGGCGCGCATCCCCGCAGAACTTACTGCCCCCGAACGGTTTTCGGAGCTGTTACGCGCAGGGTTCGCGGAACGTTCACTGTGGGGTTCGTCCCAGTGCGAACGCACCCGCGGTGCGCTACGCGGCGCAACGCCGGGACTAGGGTGGCGGTATGGATCGGATCCAGGCCGGACGCGCCGCCACCGCTGTCGCCGTAGTACTCGCCTGCCTCGCCGCCGGGGGCTGCGGCGGCTCCGACGACGAGGGGGCATCGCAGAGCACGAGCGCCACGTCGAGCGCCGCGCCGCAGACTCCGATCGAGGATCCTCGCGGGAACCAGGGCAACGAGTTCACCGCCGATCCGGCCATCGTCGGCGCGCACCCGATCCCCTTCCGATCGTGGACTCGCTTGGCGGACAACAAGATAGCGGTGAACTTCGAAACCGGATCGCCGGAGTGCTACGGCGTGGACGCCACGGTCACCGAGACCGCGTCGACGGTCACCGTCGAACTGCGCTCGGGCAGCCGCGCCGAGGCGGTCGGCCGGATGTGCACGATGATCGCGGTATTCGGCACCCTGGAGGTGCCGTTGAAAGAACCGCTCGGCAACCGCACCGTGCTCAGCGCGGCCTAGGACGACGTGCGGCACGGCCGGGGATTCCGCGCCGCACGGATTCGCCTCCGTCTTCCCACACGGGAGGCCAGGTAGCTACCGGCTTGCGCCGATGTTCCACGGCCGCGTCATCTCCGGTGGAACGGAAACGCCGCGCCGGACCTTCGATCCGACGCGGCGTTCCAGGACTACCGACCTCAGTGAGCGAAGTGGCGGGCCCCGGTGAGATAGAGGGTGACGCCGGCCTCGCGCGCGAGGTCGATGGTCTCCTGGTCGCGCACCGAACCACCGGGCTGCACGATTGCGCGGACACCGGCCTGGATGAGGGTCTGCGGACCGTCCGGGAACGGGAAGTACGCGTCGGACGCCGCCACCGAGCCCTTGGCGCGGTCCCCGGCCCGCTGGACCGCGAGGCCGACCGCGTCCACGCGGTTGACCTGGCCCATCCCGACACCGACCGAAGCACCCTCGTGCGCGAGCAGGATCGCGTTGGACTTCACGGCCCGGCAAGCGCGCCAGGCGAACGCCAGATCGGCGAGCGTTTCGGCGTCGGCGGGCTCGCCCGCGGCCAGGGTCCAGTTGGCCGGGTCGTCGCCCGGCGCGTCCAGCACGTCGCGCTGTTGCAGCAGGACGCCGCCACTGATCGGGCGCAGCTCGGCGCCCGCGCGTCGCGGCGGCTCGGCGACGAGGATGCGCACGTTCTTCTTGCGCTGCAACACTTCCACCGCGCCGTCTGCGTAGGACGGCGCGACGATGACCTCGGTGAAGATCTCGGCGACCTGCTCGGCCATCTCCACGGTGACCTCACGGTTGGTGGCGATCACGCCGCCGAACGCGCTGACCGGGTCGCAGGCGTGCGCCTTGCGATGCGCCTCGGCGATGTCGGCGCCGAGGGCGATGCCGCACGGGTTGGCGTGCTTGATGATCGCGACGGCCGGGGCCTCGTGGTCATGGGCGGCGCGCCAGGCCGCGTCGGCGTCGACGTAGTTGTTGTACGACATCTCCTTGCCGTGCAGCTGCCGCGCCTGCGCCAGTCCGAGGCTGCCGTCGCCGTTGGTGTACAGGGCGGCGGACTGATGCGGGTTCTCGCCGTAGCGCAGCACCGCCGACCGCGCCCAGGTGCCGCCGAGCCATTCGGGGAACCGGATCGCCGTGTCTTCGGCCGCGTCGCCCGTGGCCAGCACGTTGGTCATCCAGCTCGCGACGGCCACGTCATAACTCGCGGTGTGCTGGAACGCCTTGGCCGCCAAAGCCGTGCGCTCGGCCAGCGTGAAACCGCCGGACTTCACCGCGGCCAGCACGTCGTCGTAGTCGCCGCTGTCGACGACCACCGCCACCGAGGGGTGGTTCTTGGCCGCGGCGCGCACCATGGACGGCCCGCCGATATCGATCTGCTCCACGCACTCGTCCGGGGTCGCCCCGCTCGCCACGGTCTGGGTGAACGGGTAGAGGTTGACCACCACCAGCTGGAACGCCTCGACGCCGAGCTCGACGAGCTGGTCGACGTGCTCCTGCTTGCGCGAGTCCGCCAGGATGCCCGCGTGCACCCGCGGGTGCAGGGTCTTGACCCGGCCGTCCAGGGTCTCCGGGAACCCGGTCAGGTCCTCGACCTTGGTCACCGGGATGCCCGCGTCCGCGATCTTGCCCGCGGTGGAACCGGTCGAGACCAGCTCGATGCCCGCGGCGTGCAGACCGGTCGCGAGCTCGACGAGACCCGTCTTGTCGTAGACGCTCACCAGCGCCCTGCTGATCGGCTTGCGTTCACTCACCGGAGAACTCGCTCATCTGGGATAACTGCCTTTCGTCCGTCGGAGACAATGCCTCGCGTCGCGACGGCGGCGACGACCTCCGCCAGCAACCGTCGCTCGACAACCTTGATGCGCTCGTGCAGGGCGGCCTCGTCGTCACCCGGCAGCACCGGCACCGCCTCCTGCGCGAGAATCGGCCCGGTGTCCACGCCCTCGTCGACCAGATGCACGGTGCAGCCGGTGACCCGCGCGCCGTAGGCGAGCGCGTCACGCACGCCGTGCGCGCCGGGGAAGGCGGGCAGCAGGGCGGGATGGGTATTGATGATCCGGCCGCCGAACCGGTCCAGGAAGGCGGGACCGAGCAGCTTCATGAAACCCGCCGATACCACCAGATCCGGCTGGTGCGCGGCGACGGTCTCGGTGAGCTCCACATCCCACGCGGCACGGTCCGGAAAGTCCTTCAGCGCCACCCGGAAATGCGGTATGCCCACGGCGTCGGCGTGGGTGGTGGCGGCGCACAGCCGGTCGACGCCGACCGCGACGACCTTCGCCGGGTAGCCGGGTGCGGCCGCGGCGTCCAGCAGGGCACGCAGCAGTGAGCCGGTGCCCGACGCCAGCACGACGACGGTGGCCGGCGTCGCTGCCGGCTTCCACGAGGCATGCGGGGACGTCAGCGCTCTACTCCCTGATCGATCGGATGGCGGATGGATGCGGCACCGCCGGGTTAGAGCCTAACGACCGTCCACCCGGTCACTGTCCGGCAGGTCCGCCTCGACCACTTCGGCGTCGACGATGTCCGATGTGGCGTGGTGGTGATATCGGCCGCCGGACTCGATCGCGGGTGGATCGTCGACGAGTTCGGCGTCCAGCGGCGCTTCCAGCTCCGGCCGGTCGTAGTCGGCGTAGTAGTCGTCGTCCTCGTAGTAGTCGCCGTCGTCCGCTTCGTAATACGCGTCGTAGTCGGCGTCGTCCTCGTCGAGGTAGTCGTCGTACGGATCGGTGTAGTCGCCCGGTGGAACGCCGACCGGCACGAGGAACCACCGCGCGAACGCCAGGCCCGCGTAGCCGGGAACGGCCAGCCAGGCGAACGTGATCAAGGGGAATACCGGCAGATCCAGCCCGACCCGGCCGACCGCGCCGAGTTCGCCGCCCGCCACCGCGCCGGCCAGCGTGAGCGCGAGCGCGGCGAGCCCGGCGGAGGTGAGCGTGGCCCACGGCGCGGTGATCCGGTCGGTGGAGGTGCGCGCGAGGTCGAGCCCGCCGAGCACGCCGACCGCGGCGGGAACCACCAGCAACACCGGCCACCATCCCGCCGCCGGACCGGTCGGCACGGCGGCCAGCAGTGGAAAGGCCGGGATGGGGCCGCCGACGACGGAGAACACCCCGAAGGACGCGGCGCCGATCTGCGCGCTGGAACCGACCAGCACACCGACGGTCTGGATGGCCAGGTTCGGCACGTACGCCAGCGAGAGCAGCGTCAGGCCGAGGACGCCTCCGAAGTTGCCCGCCGACTGATACATCTCGCCCAGCCGGGAAATGTGCGCGAGGAACGAGATCACCACGACCGCCGTCGCACAGCCCAGCAGGCGCAGGACCGAACGCCCCGCGCCGTAGAGACCGGATACCGCCCAATCGGGCAGGCGCAGCAGCGCGAACAGCTGTCGCCGCAGACGGACGGCGATACCGATGGCGGCGGCGAGCAGATACAGCGCCGCGACCCAGGCGAAGGCGGCGAGGGTGTTCGGCGGTTGCAGTGCGATGACACCGGAAGCGTCTTCGGTGACCGCGAGGCAGACGGAGGTGACCAGCAATGGACCGCCCACCGCGGCGCCCACGATCCATCCGAGATCCGCCCTGGTGGACTGCGGTTCCACGGCGCGGGCGCATTCCCGTGCGGCCAGCCAGACCAGCAGCGCGGTCGGCAACAGCGGAAGCAGTCCGAGCGAGGTCTTGCCGATCACCAGCGGAACCTGGTGCACGCCCAGCCAGGAGGCCGCGATCGCGCCGGAGGTGCCGTCCAGATCGCTGCCGGAGGCCAGCAGCGTGACGAAGACGAGGACGACGAGGGTGGTCAGCCCGAAGGCCGAGGGGCGGCCCGCGACCGCGATGAGCACCCTGGACCGCTCGGGGGTGAGGGACAGAAACCCGTCTTCGTCCGCGTCCGGGGGCGGCTGCGACGCACGCGACCCGCCGATCCGGCGGGTCGAGGAGTTTCTGGAGGAGCTCATGGCAATTCAGCGTGGCATCCTCCCCGGCGCGAGCGGGTCAGGCGCGCCGCAGGCACCTGACCGCCGCGCCGGGGGCGCCGCTGAGTTCCTACTTGTTGTTGTTGTCGTCCGACGAGGGACGGAACGCCTGGGTGGCATCCGAGGACGGATCGCCACTCTGCTCGCCGCCGAACGGCTTGTTCTGCTGGCTCGGCTGCGCCTGCTGCTGACCGTAGCCGGGCGTACCGTAGGGCGCCTGCTGACCGGTCTGCTGCTGGCCGCCGAAGTGCTGGGTGACGCTCTCGTCCGGGCGCGGCTGCGCGCCGTACGGCGAACCCGGCTGCTGGGACGCGCCATAGGCCGTGGTCTGCTGGCTCTGCCCGTAGGGCGACTGCGGCTGGCCGTACGACTGACCCTGCTGCGCCTGACCGTAACCCGGCTGACTCTGCTGCTGCCCGTAGGGCGAGGGCTGCCCCGCCTGGGACGGGAACTGCGGCGGCGCGGACTGAGCGCCGTAGCCCGCCTGACCGTACGGGCTGGCTCCGTAACCGGGCTGGCCCTGGCCGTAGGACTGCTGACCCTGTCCGTACGACGGCTGCTGCTGCTGGCCGTAGCCGCCCTGGCCGAATCCGCTCGGCGCGGTGGCCGGGCGCGGCGCGGGGGCCTTGAGGATGCCCGCGTCGAACAGCGCCGCGGCGATCGACACCGCCGCCTGCGCGAAGGCCAGCACGAGCAGGACGTACGCGCCCGCCTTCAGCTCGCTGCCCTCACCGAAGTTGAACGACTGGAACAGCAGCGCGATGAAGCCCGCGGTCGAAGCCGCCGCCGCCGCGCCGATCCAGTTCTGCTTCGGCAGCAGCGACAGCCCGGCGAGCAGACCGCCGAGCAACAGCAGGCCGAGCAGCGGCGTGCCGGACGCCACCTCGAATAAGTTGGCCGTTTCCGGTGCGCTGACCCTGCGGCCGCCGATATCGACGGGCTTGCTGCCGAGGAACGGCAGGAAGCCGAGCAGGAAGTTGATCACGCCGAGCGCGGCTACGCCGACCACCAGGAAGAACGGCAGACCTTTGGCATCGGAACCGGTAGCGCTCGAACCTGAAGTGGCACCACCCGTCGCCGGGCTCTGACTGGATGGCGCTGAGGGCTGGGGTGTGTTGTACCCGGAGCCCCCGGTCGGGTAGGACATGTCGTCGTCTCCTCAATCGAGTCGTACATGGTCTTCACGGCTGGATTACTTCTGACGCTACTGCACTGTCTCGCCCCGGTCACCCTGCCGCGACGGCCGGAATGGGCGAGTCCGCCCGTATCCCGGCAGGTCGCGGCACATGCCCGGCGCGAAGCACCTAGCGAGACCACCTACCGCTCCTTGAAACTGTTGCCCGCGATGGCGCTTTTCACACCACGGGGGTTCTCAATAGCGGGGAATTTCCGGTGACAGGTCGATGAACCATCCATCCGGCTGCCTCGTGTGACAGAGAAGGGGACGACTGAACCCCCGGCACATCGAACAGTTCCGCGCGTGGCGGGTCCGGATGCTCGGCTACTGCCCAGCCAGAGCCCGCCGCCACACATGACGAAGGCCGCCCCCCGAATTCGGAGGCGGCCTTCGTGCGCGGGGGAGATCAGGCGGTGATGCTGGCCTTCTCCAGGATCTCGCGAGCCAGCGCGGCGGTTTCGGACGGCGTCTTGCCGACCTTCACGCCCGCGGCCTCCAGCGCGTCCTTCTTCGCCTGGGCGGTGCCCGACGAGCCGGATACGATGGCGCCCGCGTGGCCCATCGTCTTGCCCTCGGGGGCGGTGAAGCCCGCCACGTAGCCGACGACCGGCTTGGTGACGTTGGCCTTGATGTAGGCCGCGGCCCGCTCCTCGGCGTCGCCGCCGATCTCGCCGATCATCACGATCAGCTTGGTCTCCGGGTCCTTCTCGAACGCCTCGATGGCGTCGATGTGGGTGGTGCCGATGACCGGGTCGCCGCCGATGCCGATGGAGGTCGAGAAGCCGAAGTCACGCAGCTCGTACATCATCTGGTAGGTCAGGGTGCCGGACTTGGAGACCAGGCCGATCGGGCCCTTGCCGGTGATGTTGGCCGGGGTGATGCCGACCAGCGACTCACCGGGGGTGATGATGCCGGGGCAGTTCGGGCCGATGATCCGGGTCTTGGCGCCCTTCTCCACGTTGTAGGCCCACGCGTAGGCGGTGTCCTGCACCGGGATGCCCTCGGTGATGACCACCAGCAGCGGGATCTCCGCGTCGATGGCCTCGATGATGGCGTCCTTGGCGAACTTCGGCGGCACGAACGCGATGGACACGTCGGCGCCGGTCTCCTTGATGGCCTCGGCGACGGTGCCGAACACCGGCAGCTCGACCGCGTTGCCGTCGGAGTCGGTGTGCGCGACGGTGGTGCCCGCCTTGCGCGCGTTCACACCGCCGACGATCTGGGTGCCCGCCTTCAGCATCAGCGCGGTGTGCTTGGTGCCCTCGCCGCCGGTGATGCCCTGGACGATGACCTTGGAATCCTTGTTCAGGAAGATAGACATTCTTTTCGTCCTTACTCGGCCGTCGTTATCGGGCGGCTGCCAGTTCGGCGGCCTTGTCGGCGCCTTCGTCCATTGTCTGCGCCAGCGTCACCAGCGGGTGCGCGGCCTCGACGAGGATCTGGCGACCCTCGTCCACCCGGTTGCCGTCGAGGCGGACCACCAGCGGCTTGTTCGCGTTGTCGCCCAGGATCTCCAGCGCCTTCACGATGCCGTTGGCGACCGCGTCACACGCGGTGATGCCGCCGAACACGTTGACGAACACGCTCTTGACCTGGTCGTCGTTCAGGATGACGTCGAGACCGGCTGCCATCACCTCGGCCGAGGCGCCACCGCCGATGTCCAGGAAGTTGGCCGGCTTCACGCCGCCGTGGCCCTCGCCCGCGTAGGCGACGACGTCGAGGGTCGACATGACCAGACCCGCGCCGTTGCCGATGATGCCGACCTCACCGTCGAGCTTGACGTAGTTGAGGTCGTTCTCCTTGGCCTTGAGCTCGAGCGGGTCGGTCGCGTCCCGGTCGGCGAACGCCTCGTGCTCCGGGTGGCGGAATCCGGCGTTCTCGTCGAGGGTGACCTTGCCGTCCAGCGCGAGGATCTCGTCCTGCGGGGTGCGCACCAGCGGGTTGACCTCCACCAGGGTGGCGTCCTCGGCGACGAACACCTCCCACAGCTTCTGGATGGTCACGGCCGCGGTGTCCAGCACGTCGGCGGGCAGGTGGCCCTGCTCAGCGATCGAACGCGCGAACGCCAGGTCGACGCCCTTGACCGCGTCGACGGGAACCTTCGCCAGCCGCTCCGGCTTGGTGGCGGCGACCTCTTCGATCTCCATGCCGCCCTCGACCGAGCACATGGCCAGGTAGGTCCGGTTGGCGCGGTCCAGCAGGAAGGAGATGTAGTACTCCTCCGCGATGTCCTTGGCCTCGGCCACCAGGATCTTCTTGGTGATGTGGCCCTTGATGTCCAGGCCGATGATGTTCTGCGCGTGCGTCAGCGCGTCATCCGGGGTGGCGGCGTACTTCACGCCACCGGCCTTGCCGCGGCCACCGGCCTTCACCTGGGCCTTGATCATCACCGGCTTGCCGATTTCCGCCGCGATGGCGCGGGCGTCCTCGGCCGTGTCCGTGACGCGGCCCTCGGACGAAGGCACTCCGTGCTTAACGAAGAGCTCCTTCGCCTGATATTCGAAGAGATCCATGTACTCACCGTCTCGTCTGCGTTGTGATGACAACGTCTTTGTTGGCGGCCCGACGTCGGAAGCGGGTCGGGTCGGACTCTAATCAGTCACATGGAGGGCCAATCGGCCACGTTCATCCTAAGTGGCGCAGGTCACGGAGTGGTCCCCAGGGCGGCAAAACCGCTGGCCAACGCTACTCACGAGTAGGTTGCTGGCACCGCGCCAGGTAGAGCGGGCGAACCCGGGAGCGAACCGCGATCTACTACGAATCGTCGTTGAACGACCTCTCCGGAGTGCCCATACAGCAGTGAGATATTCCGTGGGGTTAGGGTGATGAATCTCACATGTTTGTCACGGACCGCGCACACCGCTTGTGGGCACGACATCGTTTCGTTACCGTCATTGCGGTCGATGTCACAACACGGTCACGACTAGGAGGACGGCAAGCTTGACGCAGCACAGCACTCCGCAGACGGAGAGCCGCTCCGCATTCGACCGATCGACGCCGCTGGTCATGCGGCATCCGAGTTCCATCCGCTTCACGATGTGGCACCGCCGATGAACTACAGCTCCACCTTCGCTTCCGATGATCGCTTGCGGTCGGGACATCGTTATCGCCCCGACGACGAGCCCTTCGCTCCGGCGGCCCACCACGCAGGCCCCTCGTTCGACCCGCATCACGCCGGGTACGAGGCAGCGCCGCAGGCGGAATACGACTTCCGCCCCGCCGGTGGCGATTACGGCTTCGCGGCCGAGCCCGCTCACGATTCGGGCTACGACCAGCAGGCCTATGAGAACGCGGCCTACGACAACGCGTGGGACACCAACAGCGCGTGGTCGCAACAGAATTGGACCCAGCAGGACTCCTGGTCCGACGGCGGCGCCTGGAACTCCGGCGACGCGTGGGCCGAGCAGCAGCCCTGGACGCCCGACGAGAAATCCTGGGTGTCCGATACCGGCTGCTGGGCTCCCGAGGAATCCTGGGCGACCGAGACCCCCGAGGCCGAGGCCGACGAGGAGCCGAGCGCACCCGTCCTGCCGACCGTCATCCGCGGGGGCCGCTCCGCGAACAAGCGCGGTGGCGCACATCGGGTAGCGGCGCCGCCCGCAGCTCTCAAGGGTCGGGCCGCCGTCGCCGCCGTCGCCGCGGGCGCGGTCGTCGCGGCCGGGCAGGCCGCGTTCGCCTCGCCCGAACAGCCGTCGCAGGCGGTCGACTACGAAGCCGCCGGGCAGATCCACGAGATCGCGGCGCAGTCGATGAACATGGCCGATCCGACGGCAGCGCCGGACTCCCCCCAGGTGCTGAACGTCTCCTCGCCCGCCCACCTCGACCAGTTCAACGACATCCTGCAAAAGGGCCAGAAGTACGCCGAGGACCTCGCCGCCCAGGAGGCGTCGAAGTTTCGCCCGCTGTTCACCAAGTTCGCCGCGGGCACCTTCACCTCCGGCTTCGGCGCCCGCTGGGGCGTGCAGCATCTGGGCATCGACATCGCGGGCCCGATCGGCACCCCGATCTACGCCGTCGCCGACGGCACCGTGCTCGAAGCCGGTCCCGCGTCGGGCTTCGGCATGTGGGTCCGCCTGCTGCACGACGACGGCACCGTCACCATCTACGGCCACATCGACACCGCCACGGTGTCGCAGGGCCAGCGCGTGCTCGCCGGAGACCAGATCGCCACCATCGGCAACCGCGGCTTCTCCACCGGCCCGCACTGCCACTTCGAGGTCTGGCTGAACGGCGTCGACAAGGTCGACCCGCTGCCCTGGCTGGCGACCCGCGGCATCAGCCTCGGCCCGCAGCGCGACTGAACGGCGCGGCCACGGGACGCGTTCGGCGTGCCGCTTGGTCGGCGACGTCGAACGGCGGCCCAGGCCTGTATCGCCCGCACTGGGCGCTGCGGTCGTGTGGATCCTGCTGTGGCGGAAGAATCTTGATTCAGCGGTCTGCTTCCAGGCGGCCGAAGACGGGTTTACGTCGGCCTCATTGCACGACGTACAACGACGGACACGCAATTCAATGCGTTGCCTGCCGAGCGAATCTGGCAGGTGCTCGCCGATCCGACGCGATGGACGGAATGGAATGCGGGCATCACGGCGGTGCGGCTGGACGGGCCGGTAGTGGTGGGCACTAGCGGTAAAGAGTTATCTGTTCGATTGAACCGGGTAGTGCGTCGTGCAGCGAGGCGCTGTCATGTTGCCGTGCTGGCGAACAGTTCCGGCGCGGCCTTTCGCACCTTACGCAGAACTTTCGACGCCCGGTCCGAGGACACGGCGGACAGAACCGGTAGCGCGGACCGCCAGAGCTTCGCTGCGTCCTCGTGCCGTCCGAGACGCCAACGAATCAGTCCCGTTTCGGCGGCGGAAAGAGCGTGAATCCTGGTATGCGTCTCGGGGCTCCACATCGAATGCGACAAGTACAGGTACCGCTCGGCTTCAGCGTGATCACCCAGGGCGGCGAACGCTTTCGACGTCTGCCTGGCCACGCTCGCTTTGTTCGGGCACCAGAGCGCCGCCCACCGGGGTAACTCGGTGGTGATTTCCGTGGTGGTTATCCATGGTTCCGCCTCCCGCAAGGTATTGCGCGCTGCTAGATGCTGCCCCGTTTCGGCGTAGCAGCGCGCGAGACCGACCAGGAACAAAGACATGGTGTCCGGACTTACTTTGTCTCGCGCCGCTGCCGCTCCACGTTCGGCAAGCTCGACGGCATGCTGCGGCTGTCGCACATCGGTGGCGTGTAACCCGAGAATGCGGAAACAGAAACCGTCCTGTCCCGGGACACCGGACTCCTGCGCGAGCCGCAGCGCCGAGAGGAAATACCGCTGCGCGATTCCGTCCTCCCCCGCGTCGTGCGCTTTGAAACCCGCCAGGTATGCCAGCTCGGCGGCGGAGCTGAACGCGGCGGAGCGGACCGTCGAATCGGCGAACCGGGAACGCAGCAGTGACGCGACATCGGTGCTCAGGAATTCGGCGACAGCGGTCCGGCCGATACCGCCGCCCTTGACTTCGTCCAAGCGCAAGAAAGCGTCCGTGATCCCTTGGACGGCGCGCACTTCCGGCATGCCGACGTGCGCCGAGTCATCGACTCGCACCAAGCGGGCCATGTCCGATTGCGACACCAGCGCGGTCGCCGAAAGCGCCGCGCTGTAGGCGGACGTGCGCAGGAACGACCGCCGGTCGACATCCGCTCGGCCCAACATACCGACCAGTGTGACAGGGTCGCATGTCACTTCGCCGCACGCGCGCGTGTAGGCCGCCACCACATCTGCCGAGGCGACGCGCGTCCCCGTCTCGACATGCCCCAAGTAGCTGCGCGAGAACGGTATTCGCGCCGCCAGATCGGCCAGTGAGAGCCCCGCCGCCTGCCTGGCGGCTCGCAAACGTTCCCCGATGTCAGGAGGCAACCCCCCGTCCGTCCCCATGGGTGAATCGTAGGCGGATCGGTAGACGTGCTGTAGCCGTTTTACCAGTCCAGAGCGATGTTTTCCGCGCGACGCTTGCAGCCGCACCCACCCGGCGGGCGCGTCTGCTCCCGTCTGGAACGGACGCACCGCGAGCCGTGAGCGGCCCCCGGTGAATCACACCCCGCCGGGTGGTGCGCCCAGAGGACGAGCGAGAGCAGGGGTGAAACGCGATGGGGTTCAATTGGTGGCGAGACGCCGAGCCGGATGACATGTCGGCGCAAGCGATCATCGACCGGGTAGCCGCCGAGTGGCGTGCCGAGCGCGAACGCGAACGGATTCGCGCCGAGCGGCCCGACCCCGGTCTGTGGCCTACCGGCTGGCCGCATGAAGCTCCCGAGCACCCGCTGAGCGTTTCCGAAGCGCACCAGACGATGCAGCGGCACAGGGAATGCCGCGCGGACCAGTGCCCGCGTAAGGCGGCCGCCCGGCAGACGCTCATCGACGCCGGGCGCATGAAGCCGGACACCTCACGGGAGGAGCGCTGAACGCGTTGCCGCCGCGGGTCCGGTGCGGGCCGGCCCGGTCGCACTGGACGCGCCTTCGAACAGGCAGGAACTACTCGGTTCACAGGACTCACCACCGCCGTCGCCTCGGACACCCGGACGGCGACGTGACCCCGATCAGTTCCGCACGTGGACCGGCACGTTGGTCCAGCCCGCGACGCTGGTTTGCGTCGCCTTCCGCAAACCCGCTCTCATCCAGCCGATGGTGGAGGGCAACGACGCGCAGATTCACGATCGTGCGGCTGGCCGTGTCGCACTACCTCGTCGCAGGCGACGACAAGGCGGCCTTCCTCGCCCAGCTCCGTCATGCGACGGGGATCGACGCGTCCCACCGGCAGGCACGGGCCGGTCGATGAGGTCGCCCGCGCCTCGCGGCGCTGTTGCGAAGCCGGTGGTGGGCTGTTGGGAAAGCCAGGTGCCGGCCGACGATTCGGGTTCGCCTGCCTGTCCGCCCCTTTCAGGGCTTGGGCTTGCGCTTCCAGACGAGGAGCATGGAGTCGCCGGCGGGTTTCCATGGCAGGAAGATGGCAACGGCACCCGCGACGATCAGCGACGCCGAAACCGTCACGTAGGACGCGAGTTGGAACCCCTCCATAGACGCGGCTTTCATCGCGTAGATCAGGTCGGCCTTCTGCTGGGCGAAGGCGGGGTTGGTGGGACGCTTGGCCATTTCGAGTACAGCGATGACGCTTTCGCGGGCGAAGCTCTTCTCGTTCGGGGTCATCAGGAAGTCGGGGATGGCATCGATGCGCGGTCCGACCTCGGTTGTGTACACCGACGCCACGATCGATCCGAGCACCGCGACGCCGAGAGTTCCGCCCGCCTCGCGGGTGGTGTCGTTGACCGCCGAACCGGCTCCCGCCTCATCGAGGGCCACCGAGGACATGATCGATTCGGTCGCCGGGCCCTGCACGATCGCCAGCCCTAGACCCATCAGCACCATCGAGACGAGCACAGGACCCACATACGGTGTCTCCACTTTCACCTGACCGGCGATGAACATTCCGACACTCATCACCACCAGCCCGAGGACGATGACCGCCGTGGTGCCGACCTTCTGGGCGATCAGCGTGGCCAATGGGGCGCCGACGGCGATGGCCACGGCGAACGGTAGCGAGTGCAACCCGAATTGCAGCGGCGACAGCTCCATCACTCCCTGGAAGTATTGGGTGATCATGAACAAGAACCCGAACATGGAGAAGTAGCCGACCGCGATCGCCACCGCGGGCAGGGAGAATCGCCGGATTCGGAACAGGTTCATGTTCAGTACGGGCGAGGCAGTGCGCATCTCCCACCGGATGAACACCGCGAAGCAGACCACGGCGAAAACGAAGCAGGTCAGGCTGATCGGGGAAAGCCAGCCCTGATGCGGCGCGGCGATGATGGTCCACACCAAGGTGGTGACGCTCACGAGCGAGAGGGCGATGCCGATCACATCGAGCCTGCCGGTGTGTGCCGCCTTCGACTCCGGAAGCAGTATGCGGGCGAGAAGCAGGACGATCGTGGCGACGGGAACGTTGACCCAGAAGACCGAGTGCCAGGAGAAGTGCTCGAGTAGCCAGCCGCCCGCGGTGGGCCCGATCGCGATGGCGAAGCCTGCCATCGCCGTCCACGCCGCGATGGCGACGGTCCGTTCCCTGACGTCGGTGAAGATATTGATGATCAACGCCAGCGTCGCGGGGAATACAGCGGCGGCGAACACTCCCATAGCGGCGCGGGCCGCAATCACCTGCCCCAGGTCGGTCGCCAACGCGCCACCCAGAGACATGACGGCGACGCCGGCCAGTCCGAGCATCATCACCATGCGGCGGCCGTAGCGATCTCCGAGGTGGCCGAACGCCAGCAGCAAGCCCGCGAAGGCGAGCGTGTACGCATCGACCACCCACTGCAGTCCGCTGAAACCGGCGTGTAACTGCACCCCCAGGGACGGCAACGCGACGTTGACGACGGTGTTGTCGAGCACCACGAGCAATTCCGCGATGCAGATGACGACAAGGGCCGGCCACCGCCCCCGCGTGCTCGGGGTTGCGGTGTGCGCAGCCCGCGCGGCCGGCTCGGCGACAGATGAGTGGGGCATGGGAAATCGACTCCTCGTCATTGCGATGCGGGCCAGGCGGAAAGTGGCTGCCGACCCCGACCGGGCACGGCGATAGCCACCGCGGACCGGCAGCCATGGGGGTGTCGGCGGGCAGCTCGATTCCGCCTCAGCACCGCCTTTGTGGGACGCCGACATCAGGCCCCCGGGGTGGGGTTCGGACCGGTTCCCTCCGACAAATTGATGTTACTTCGCGTAACGCTAACGGCAGCGTAATAGAACGTCTGGTCTATCGCAAGCGAGGGATCGCGCATTCTTCGAAGAGATCTACAGACGAGACTTCATCCAGAAGACTGAATGGTCTACTGTTCGGTGCGTCGCTAGGCTGGATGGCCTGTACTGAGGGGAAGAGGCTCATGGCTGCGGATGCGCGACGGCGCTTGATCGAGAGCGCGATCGAGCTGATCAGACGCCGAGGGGTGGCCGGCACCGGGGTGGCCGATCTGCTCGAGCACAGCGGCACCGCACGACAATCGATCTACAAGCATTTTTCCGGCGGAAAGACGGAGTTGATCGAGGAGTCCGTCCGGACCGCGGGCGCCTGGATCGAGCAGATGATCGAGCAGATGGCCGAGACGCTGTCGTCACAGGAAATGCTGCGGGCCTTCGTCGAGTATTGGAAATGGGTGCTGGTGACCAGCGACTACCAGTCCGGGTGCCCGGTCGCCGCCGCGGCATACGGGGGAAGCGAAGCACCGGCCGCCCGAGAATTATCCAGCCAGGCATTCCGGCGCTGGGAACACCACCTGGCCGAGAAAGCCATCGCGCAGGGCGTACCAGCCCGGACAGCCCAGAGCCTGGCGACCACGACAATCGCGGCGATCGAGGGCGCGGTCATGATGTCGATCGCAGATCGCAGCATCGCACCCCTCAACCGCACCTACGACCAGCTCCGCGAACTGCTCGGAATCCATCTCGAGGCACCCTGACTACGCCGCCCATCAAGACAACGGACGCGGACGGTCAGCTATGACATCAACGTATGTGGACGCCTAGGGTGCGGCCGTGATCGCGAGACCGAGCAACGCGATGACCTTGGCGACCTCCAGGCCGATGTACCAGTAGTGCGCGTGCGAGCGCGGCAGATCCTCGCCCGCCAGCACGCGATCGGCGCGGCGGGACAGCGGCGGGCGTACCACGAGGATCTGGACGCCCAGCAACACCACGGCCACGCCCAGCCACAACCAGGTCGGCTTGCCGGGGCCCGCGATCAGTGCGGCGACCACCAGCAGCACGGCGAGCACGGCCTCCGCGGCGTTCAGCGCACGGAACACCAAGCGGCCGATGCCGAGTCCCAGCGGCAGCGTGACCCCGGGTGCACGGAACTTCAGCGGCGCTTCCAGGAACGAGATGGCCAGCACCATGCCGAGCCACAACATGGGCAGAAACCACAGGATGTGCTGCGCGACCGTGTCCATATCGCGGACCTTACCGGCGGAACGCGTCCGCGCGGCAGGGCCCGAAGGCCCGACCCCGGTAGCTCAGAGCTTGACCAGCGTCCGGCTGTACTGCGGGATCAACCTGATCTTGCCCGCGGTGCCGAAGTCGATGGTCACCGTGGCCAGCGGCCCGAAGCCCTCCGCGGCGATCACCCGGCCGAGACCGTATTTGTCGTCGCTGACCCGATCGCCCACGGCGAGCACCAAGTTCGTGTTGTTGCGGGTCGCGCCACCGGGAGCGGGTCTGCGCGGGCCGCGATCGCGCAAGCCGGGCCGTGGCTCCGACCACCCGTCGCCGCGCGTCCAATCCCGTTCCAGCCCGTCGTCGTCACCGCCGCGACGCCGCAAACCCCTCGTTCCGGGCGATCCGGCGGGCTCGAGCCTGCGCCAGTCGATGAGGTGGCCGGGGATCTCTTGCAGGAAACGCGATTCCGGGTTCGACACCGGCTGCCCCCAGCCGGACCGCACCACCGCCCGCGTCAGGTACAGGCGCTGCCGGGCCCTGGTGATGCCCACGTAGGCGAGGCGGCGTTCCTCGGCCAGCTCGGTCGGATCGCCGAGCGCCCGCATGTGCGGGAACTGCCCATCCTCCCAACCGGTCACGAACACCACGGGGAATTCCAGGCCTTTCGCGGTGTGCAGCGTCATCATCGTGACCACGCCGGAGCCCTCGTCCGGGATCTGGTCGGTGTCGGCCACCAGCGAGACCCGCTCGAGGAACGCGGCGAGCGAACCGGGATCCGGCTCCCCTTCGCCCACCTCGGGCAGCAGCCCTTCCTGCCGGGCCGCCTCCGCGTTGTTCTGCGCCTCCGAGCTGAATTCCCGCGCGACGCTGACCAGCTCGTTGAGGTTGTCCAGCCGGGCGCCGTCCTGGGGGTCGTCGGAGGCCTCCAGTTCGGCGCGATAACCGGTGCGCTCCAGCACCGCTTCGACGACGTTGCCGACATCGGGGAAGTCGGACTCCGCGCGTTCGCCCGCGGCCCGGATGTCGTCGAGCAGCTCCAAAAAGCCCGCGATGGCTCGCTGCGCCCGCGTGTTCAGCAGCGCCACCTTGCCTTCGGCGGCGTCGCGCAGCGCGGCCGCGAAACCGATGCCGCGCTGTTCGGCATGGACCGCCACGCAGGCTTCGGCGCGGTCGCCGATGCCGCGGCGCGGTGTGTTCAGGATGCGGCGCATGCTCACCGCGTCCTCCGGGTTCTCCAGCACCCGCAGGTAGGCGACGATGTCGCGCACCTCTTTGCGCTCGTAGAAGCGGACGCCGCCGACCACCTTGTAGGGCAGGCCCATCCGGATGAAGATCTCTTCCAGCGCGCGGGAGTTGTTGTTGGTGCGGTAGAACACGGCGACGTCGCCGTAGTTGGCCTCGCCCTGGTCGACCAGCCGGTCGATCTCGCGCGCGACGAACGACGCCTCGTCGTGTTCGTTGTCGGCGACGTAGCCGGTGATCAGATCGCCCTCGCCGGAATCGGTCCACAGCTTCTTCTCGCGCCGGTTCTCGTTGCGCGAGATCACCGCGTTGGCGGCGGAGAGGATGTGCTGTGTGGAGCGGTAGTTCTGCTCCAGCAGAATGGTTTCGGCGTCGGGGAAGTCGCGCTCGAACTCCTCGATATTGCGGATCGTCGCGCCGCGGAAGGCGTAGATGGACTGGTCGGCGTCGCCGACGACGCACAGTTCGCTCGGCGGGACCCGGTCCTCGGCGCCGTCTTCCACGTGGTGGCCGACCAGCTCGCGGACCAGGACGTACTGCGCGTGGTTGGTGTCCTGGTACTCGTCCACCAGCACGTGCCGGAACCGGCGGCGGTAGTACTCGGCGACCTGCGGGTGATTCTGGAGCAATGCCACCGTCTCACCGATGAGGTCGTCGAAGTCCAGCGCGTTCGCCGAGCGCAGCCTGCGCTGGTACTCGGTGTAGACCCGCGCGACCAGGCCGGGCAACTCGGTGTCGTCGGATTCCGCGTCGGCGGTGGCGCGGGCCGGATCGATGAGTTCGTTCTTCAGATTGGAGATCGCCGTCGCCAGCAGGCGCGCGGAGTACTTCTTGGTGTCGATGTCGAGGTCGCGGCTGATCATGGTGAGCAGGCGCCGCGAATCGTCCGCGTCGTAGATCGAGAAGTTGGAGTTCAGCCCGGACAGCAGCGCCGCCTGGGTGCGCAGGATGCGGACGCAACTGGAGTGGAACGTCGACACCCACATGGCGTTCGCCCGCGGGCCGACCAGTCCGGTCACCCGCTCCCGCATCTCCGCGGCGGCTTTGTTGGTGAACGTGATGGCCAGCACCTGGCCCGGCGTGACGCCACGGGCGGCCAGCAGGTAGGCGATGCGCCGGGTGAGCACCGCCGTCTTGCCCGAACCCGCGCCCGCCACGATGAGCAGCGGGGATCCGGTGTGCACGACCGCCGCGCGCTGCGGCGGATTCAAGCCGTCGAGCAGCCGCTCGGCCTCCTCGGCGCGCCGCTGTTCCCGCTCGGCGCGCTGCCGCTCGCGCTCCGCGTCGGTCGGCGGCGCCGCGCCGACGGCGGCGGGCTGCGACCCCTCCGCCGCGTTACCGCCGGCGAACTGCGGTTTCGATGCCGGATCCGGGTGCACGATCCGACCGGCCTGCGTCTTGGGAGCCACCGTGATGTCCATCGTCCATCCACGCTACCGGCGGCCACCGACACAGATGAAGCCCCGGGTGAGATCGGTATCGGTCCGGCGCCGGATGGCTGAACGGCGAGTGAACTCCCGCTGGTGGGAAGGGCGGGTGAAACAACCTGCGAATCTCGCGCGATTCCCAAACGTATATGTTTTGCATACCCCCCAGCCCGTGGCACACTGGCGACATGCTCAGCGCTTTCGCCAGACATCCGATTCGGCTGCCAGCCGAACGCCGGGATCGCGGAGCCTGTACCTGAGCACACCTTTCTGGGGGGACAATACGAGGCCCCACCAGGTCTGTTTCACGGTGAAAGAACCGATCGGTAACGAGCCGCGAGCACGCGCCGATCCACGTTCTGACACGAGGAGATGAATGATGAGCACCCCTGCCACGACGACCGGGTCCGAATCGGCGCTGCCGCAGACCGAGGCCGAGATCGACAAGCTCCGCAAGGAGATCGATCGTCTCGACGCCGAGATCCTGGCTGCGATCAAGCGCCGGACGGAGATCTCCCGGATCATCGGCCGGACGCGCATGGCGTCGGGCGGGCCGCGCCTTGTGCACAGTCGCGAGATGAAGGTGCTGGAGCGTTTCAGCGAGCTCGGCCAGGAAGGCCACACCCTCGCCATGCTGCTGCTTCGCCTCGGCCGCGGTCGTCTCGGCCACTGAACTGACACGCGGCGCGCTCGCCGGACCGTCGCTTCCCCTGGCCGCCCCGGGTGTACATGCACCCCGGGGCGGTCTCCTCATGTCCGCCCCGTGCCCGCACACGTCCACCGACGTTATCCGGGGGCGGCGGCCGGTCCCTCACCTGCGGTGGAATCGCTCAGGACCCGCAGGTCGTCCCTCAGCTCGGCTTCCAGCGGTTCGGCATGCGAGCGGATAGTGGGATGCACATGGCGAAGATGCTCCAAGTCCTGACTCGTCCGTTCGATCGCGGCCGCTCGTTCCGCGGGGGTGCCCTCCGCCGCGATCGTGCGATTGCTCAGAACACGCCAATCCAACCCGGATTGGTCCAGCGCCTGTCGCAATGCCGCACCGGGTGGCTGGTGCAATCCGATGAAATCTATGTCCGCGGTGGTGAGGTCGAACATCTGGGCTTCGATGAAATGGTTGGCGCGGAAGTCTGCTCCGAGATAGTCGCGGCCGATCGGAGCGATGCCGTTCATTCCGGCGCCATAGGAGTATTCCGACGGGTTGTCCACGGGGGAGGGTATCGCCAGGTCCCTCTCCACCAGCGAGTCACCGAACGTGATGGTCGTTCGTGACCGGACCTCCGGCTTCAGATAGATCTGATTGTCGCCGTAGTTCAGCTCCGACAACGGATCGATAAGGCCCGGTTGTGATGGGCGCACTCCGTCCACGGCGACGTAGCCGTAGACGGGTGGGTTGTCGTGGACGTGCGGACCGAACCACTCTTCTTCGGCATGGGCGCGATCGCCGACGGGGTTGCGAGCGCCCCTGATTCGCCCTTCCCCGAGGATGGCCACGAGTTCCTCGTCGCGGACCCGGATAGCGAGGGGTTTCCCGTCGAGCGCTTCCTTCAGCTCTCGCCGCATCTGCTCACGTAATTCGGCGCTGTCCCGGCCGAGAGAAGCCGCTGATTTTTCGATTCTCCTGTCGATGAGGGCGTATTGCTCCAGCCGGGACAGCCGACGGTGGGCCATGAAGTCGGACCATTCATCGTCGGTCGGTCCCTTCTCGCCGAAACGTCGACTCAATTCGGCGTCGAGTCGCTGTCCGGCCTGGTCCAACGACGCTCGGTCCGGCGGCGGGGGGCACAAATCCCGCCTGGTGTCGGCATCGCCGCCTGCCGAGGACCATCGACGCCGGACCGCGAGAGCATTGTCGGCGTCGCCGTGCGTGTGCACCTCGGCGACTCGCCGGGAAGCGCGGGCCGCGCCTGTTTTCATATCGGCGACGCCCACGACTTCCCTCCTGGTCAGCCGTTTCAAATCGTCCACGGCCTGCAAGAAGACTCTGATAATGCCGTTGCTCAATCGGGCATCACCGGCGCCCGCACCTTCTCATGATCAGCCCTTCGACCCTCATCGAAACCCGAGTCGAGGCTAATGTCGATGATCGACGCAGTCGCCCCCCTAAAGCATGGGGGTGAGGGCAGTCGCGCTCAGCGCGGAACTGGCCAGGTGCGCGCGTGCCCCGCGAACTCTCGGGTGCGCGAGCGATCGCCTTCCGGAATGCGGAACCCGCGCCACTCTCTCACGTGAGCGCGATGTACTTGGTGGACAGGTACTCCTCGATTCCCTCCGTGCCGCCCTCCCTGCCGAAGCCGGACTCCTTGACGCCGCCGAAGGGAGCAGCGGGGTCGGAGATGACGCCGCGGTTGACGCCGACCATGCCGGATTCCAGACCCTCGGCAATCCGCAGGGCACGGTCGAGGTCGCGGGTGTAGACGTAGCTGACCAGTCCGAATTCCGTGTCGTTGGCGGCGTCCAGCCCCTGCTCCTCGGTGTCGAAACCGACGATCGGGGCGACCGGGCCGAACACCTCCTCGCGCAGGATCCTGGCCTGCGGCGGGACGTCGCGCAGGACCGTCGCCGGATAGAACCAGCCGGGGCCGCCGGGCGCCTTGCCGCCGATCAGCACCCGCGCGCCCTTCTCCACGGCGTCGTCCACCAACTCGCCGACCGTACGCAGTTGCTCCTCGTTGATCAGCGGGCCCAGCGTGGTGTCCGGATCGGCGCCCGGCCCGAGCCGAACGCTGCTCTCCATCGCCTCGACCAACTTGGTGGTGAACTCCTCGAGCACGCTGTTGTGCACGTGGAAACGGTTGGCGGCGGTGCACGCCTCGCCGCCGTTGCGCAGTTTCGCCAGCATCGCGCCCTGTACGGCGGCATCGATGTCGGCGTCGTCGAACACCACGAACGGCGCGTTCCCCCCGAGTTCCATCGAGGTGCGCAGCAGCCGGTTCGCGGATTTCTCCACCAGCTTCTTGCCCACCTCGGTGGAGCCGGTGAAGGTGAGCTTGCGCAGCCGGGCATCGTCGAGCAGCGGCTGGGTCACCGCGCCGGAGTGGCTGGAGGTGAGCACGGACAGGACGCCGTCGGGCACTCCCGCCTCGCTGCACAGCTTCGCCAGCAGCAGCATGGTCAGCGGCGTCGCCGAAGCGGGCTTGACGATCATCGTGCAGCCCGCGGCCAGCGCGGGGCCGATCTTGCGCGTGCCCATGGCGAGCGGGAAGTTCCACGGGGTGATCGCCAGGCAAGGGCCTACCGGCTGCTTGTGCACCACGATCCGGCCGGTGCCGGAAGGAGCGTGCAGGTAGCGCCCGTGCACCCGGGCGGCTTCCTCGCTGAACCAGCGGAAGAACTCGGCGCCGTAGCGCACCTCGTTGCGGCTCTCCGGCAGCGCCTTGCCCATTTCCAGGGTCATCAGCAGGGCGAACTCCTCCGCGCGGGCGGTGATCTGTTCGAACACCTCGCGCAGGAGCTCCCCGCGCTCGCGGGCGGGCGTGGCCGCCCATTCGTCCTGGGCCGCGACGGCCGCGTCGAGGGCGCGCAGCGCGTCCTCCGGCGTCGCGTCGGCGACGTGCGTCAGCACCTCACCGGTCGCCGGATTGTGCACCGGGAAGGTGCCCGCGCCGGTGGCGTCGACGGGCCGCCCTGCGATCCACAACTGCTTCGGTACGGATTCGAGAAGTTCACGTTCGGACACCATGACGCCAGCCTAAGCCTCACGACGGAAGCGCAAACGCCGAACGCGCGCCGGTCCGGCCGACTCTCCACGCAGGCACCCGTGCGCGCGGCGGTGCCTGCTTGTACTCTCGGCGAACGTGAGCAGCGACATCACCGCGACGGCGGCATGGCGGAAACTGCACGATCACCACGGCACCGTCGCCGGACGACACCTCAGGGAGTTCTTCGCCGACGATCCGGCCCGCGGCAGCGAGCTGACCGTCCAGGTGGCGGACCTGCACATCGACTACAGCAAGCACCGCGTGAACCGGGAAACCCTGCATCTGCTGGTCGAATTGGCGCGCGAGGCGGGCGTGCTCGAGCGGCGCGACGCGATGTACCGGGGTGCGCACATCAACACCTCCGAGGACCGCGCGGTCGGCCACATCGCGCTGCGGCTGCCCGAAGGCGAGACGATGATCATCGACGGCGCCGACGCGGGCGCCGAGGTGCACCGGGTGCTGCGGCGGATGGGCGAGTTCACCGACGCGCTGCGCTCCGGCGCGTGGCGCGGGGCGACCGGCGAGCGCATCACGACGGTGGTCAACATCGGCATCGGCGGGTCGGACCTGGGGCCGGTCATGGTGCATCAGGCGCTGCGTCATTACGAGGACGCCGGTATCGGCGCCCGCTTCGTCTCGAACGTCGATCCCGCCGATCTGGTCGCGAAACTGGACGGGCTCGATCCGGCCACCACGCTGTTCATCGTCGCGTCCAAGACCTTCTCCACTCTGGAGACGCTCACGAACGCGACCGCGGCCCGGCGCTGGCTGGTCGCCGCGCTCGGGGCGGACGCCGTGGCCAAGCACTTCGTCGCGGTGTCCACCAATGCCGAACGTGTCGCGAAATTCGGTATCGACACCGAGAACATGTTCGGGTTCTGGGATTGGGTCGGCGGCCGGTACTCGGTGGCCTCGGCGATCGGCCTTTCGGTGATGGCGACCATCGGCAAGGAGCGCTTCGCGGAATTCCTCGCGGGTATGCACGCCGTGGACCGGCATTTCGCCGAGGCGCCGCTGGAGGCGAACGCTCCGGTACTACTCGGCCTGCTCGGCGTCTGGTATTCGAATTTCTTCGGGGCGGAATCCCATGCCGTGCTGCCCTATTCGAATGATCTGGCCCGCTTCCCCGCGTACTTGCAGCAATTGACCATGGAATCCAACGGAAAGTCGGTCCGTGCCGACGGCACACCGGTCACGACCTCCACCGGCGAGATCTTCTGGGGCGAACCGGGCACCAACGGGCAGCACGCCTTCTATCAACTGCTGCACCAGGGCACCCGGCTCATTCCCGCGGATTTCATCGGATTCGCGCAGCCCACCGACGATCTGGCCACCATCGACGGCACCGGCAGCATGCACGACATCCTGATGAGCAATTTGTTCGCGCAGACCAAGGTGCTCGCGTTCGGCAAGACCGCCGAGGAGATCGCGGCCGAGGGAACAGATCCCGAGATCGTGCCGCACAAGGTGATGCCCGGCAACCGCCCGTCCACCACCATTCTCGCGCCGCGGCTCACCCCGTCGGTCGTCGGTCAGCTCATCGCGCTCTACGAGCACCAGGTCTTCGTGGAGGGCACCATCTGGGGCATCGACAGTTTCGACCAGTGGGGTGTGGAACTGGGCAAGCAGCAGGCGCTCGCCTTGGCTCCGCTGCTCACCGCGGCCGAAGACCCTCGGCCGCAAGACGATTCGTCGACGGATTCGCTCATTCGCTGGTATCGCGCGCACCGCTGAGTTCGTCCGCGCGCTAGGCGGCCCCGCCGGGCGGGGGTTCGCGTCGCGCCTCGTCGAGTCGCTGAACGATGCGCGAGGTGGAGATCGCGATCAAGGTACCGATGACGCCCAGGTCGAAGACCACTTGGACCATCGTCGCCACTTTCGCCGCGGGCCCGACCGCGTGCACGTCGCCGTAGCCGACGGTCCCGAGGGTGACGATCGTGTAGTAGAGCGAGTCGGTTCGAGTGCGCAGGCCGTCGAACTGGCCGGGCGCGTGCTGTTCGAGCACGTAGTAGTACACGGCGAAGAACGTCACCACGACGCAGACCACGAGCAGTACGTCGTTGATCCGTCCGGCCGTCGTGGGCGGATCGCGAAGGTATCGCCGGATGCGCCACCGCGCCAGCCAGATCAGGCCGGCGACTCCGAAGACGAAGGCGACGAGCCCGAGCACCCCGGCAGGGCGGCCGAGCGGCCGGCTCTCCAGCGGCAGAAAGTAATAGAACAGCAGAGCGCACACCACGGCCAGCGCATTGAACAGGGCACCCGAGACTCTTCCCCCTGCGCGATTCTCCGTCATTGATTCATCATCGGGCCAGGTAGAGCGCGTGAGCCGCTGCACGCGCCGATGTCACCGCACCGGATGCGGCCGAGGGGCGTCGAGCGCGCCGTCTTCGTGCTGCGCGAGGCCTTCGACATCGGCTCCGACGAGATCGCCGCCGCCGTGGACAAGACCCGGCGGCGGTCCGGCAGATCGCGCGCCGCGCCCGCGAGCACGTGGATGCCCGCCGCCCTCGCTCGGTGGTCTCGGCGACTGGAGGTGCTCGCTCCCGATGTCGTCGTGGTCAGCGACGGCGGCGGCGTCGAGCAGGCCGCGCTGGGGCCGGTCATCGGCGCCGAGAGGGTGGTCCGCTTCGTCACGGTCGGCCTGCGCGAGCTCGACGCCACGCTCACCATCGGCCGAAGCATGGTCAACCGAATCCCGCCGGCGGGACAGCCACCGCGTAGTTTCCCGCATCCACGCGCAGCACGAGGTCGGCGCGCTGCTCGGTGGCCGCGACGAGATCCGCGTTGCGCAAGTCGCTGTCGCGCACCTTGTCGTGCGCTGCGGCGGGCGTGCGACCACCGCGAATGTGTCTGTGCAGCAGGCGATCCTCGATCACGTCGCGCGCCGCGTCCAGGTACCAGCACTCGTCGAGGAGTGCCCGGACCGCCGACCATCGGCGCGTGCCGAAGTCGTCGAGCAGCAGATAGTTGCCCTCGGTGAGGACGATGGACTGCCGGTCGAACACCACGCCGCCGGGCACCGGGGCGTCGACGGACCGGTCGAACGTGGGCCATGCCACCGGCTCGCCCACCGGTGTGGTCCGCAGGCGTCGCAGCCCCGCTACGTAACCATCGACATCGAAGGTGTCCGGCTCCCCTTTGCGGGCAAGACTTCCCGTCGCCCGGAGGATGTCGTTGCCCAGGTGAAACCCGTCCATGGGTGCGATCTCGGCGACCATGCCGCCCGCCTCGCGGTTGATCGCGTCGCGCAGCGCGATCGACAAGGTGGATTTCCCCGCGCCCGGCGGCCCCGCGATCCCCAGCAGATACCGTCCCCGCCCCGCACGCTCCCGCACCCGCCGGACCAACCAGCTCAACGGTCTCTCGACGAACTCCCCTGCCACCGCCGCCACATTACCGGCGCTGCTGAGCCCGTACCGCCGTCGGCCGCTGCCCGCCCGCCAGGCGTCCACATTCGTCCACTGTATGAACTTCGGAAGGCCGCGCTGTTCCTCGCGGATAGCGAAACCGGTGATCACGCACCATCGCGAAGGCGCTGGCGCACCTGGGCCGACAGTTCGGCCGCCTGGTCGCGCAGCGCCTCGGCGAACATCCCGCGGGGTTCGGCGGGGCCGCGATCGCCGCGATGGGCGAGGACGGTGCGCCGGACCGCGGCGGGATGATCGATCCGCAGCAGCGCGATGGTCGGCGGCAGCACGGGGACGGCGATGCCGGGGACCACCGTGACGCCCAGTCCGGCCGCGACGAGGCCTAGTTTGGCGAACCAGTCGCGGGCGACGAACGCGATCTCCGGCTCCCGGCCCGGGTCGCGCCACGCACCGAGGAGAGTGGCGGACGGCTCCTGGCTGCCGGCGATCCATCGTTCGTCGCGCAGCAGGTCGGGCGTCGCGCTGGTGGCGCAGGCGAGCGGATGCGTGGACGCGACGGCGACGAGCAACGGATCGTCCACCAGTGGCTCGATCTCGACGCCGGAGGGCACGGTGTCCGGCGAGGTCACCACGGCGAGGTCGATGCGTCCGCGCGCGACAGCGGTGAGCAGTCTGGGACTGATCCCCTCGCGCAGTGAGATCCGCAACTGCCGGTCGCGGGCGGCGGTGGCGGCGATCGCACGGGGCACCAAGGCGGCCATGGCGGTCGAGAACGCCCCGAGGCGCAGGCGGGCCGCCGGGCGCGACGCGAGATGACGGATGTCGTGCCGGGCCTGCTCCACCTCGGCGAGAATCACGTCCGCGTGGCGCAGGACGACGTGCCCCGCCGCGGTCGGCCGCACGCCGCGGGCGTGCCGCTCGAACAGCGCGCGACCCGCCGCCCGCTCCATGAGCGCGATCTGCCGGGACACCGCGGACTGCGTATAGCCGAGGTTCTCCGCGGCGGTCGAGAACGAGCCGCAGGCGGCTGCCTCTCGCACCACGCGCAGGCCGGACACGGTGAATTCATCCATGCGCATTGCTCATACCAGATATGCGAGACAATCGCTTGTCGCATATGTCTGCTGACCCTAGCGTCGTGGTCATGACCGCGATCGAGAACAAGAAGCTGCTCGCGGACATCTTCGAGCAGATGTCCCTGGGCAATACCCGCGCGCTGAGCGACGCCATGGCCGACGATTTCCGCTGGGTGTTCCCCGGCGACTGGTCCTGGAGCGGCACTTGGGAACCGAAAAGCGCGGTACTGGAACGACTCCTGCGTCCACTGATGGCTCAGTTCACCGGGTACCGCATCGCCGCCGAGACGATCATCGCCGAGGGCGACCACGTCGTCGTGCGAGCCCGCGCCGAGGGCGTGACCACGCGCGGGGAGAGCTACGACCAAACCTACTGCTTCGTCTTCCGGGTCGCCGACGGCAAATTGCGCGATGTGTTCGAGTATTGCGATACCGCGTTGGTCGAACGGGTGCTGACCCGGCCCGCCTGATACCGGCACCGGTCCGCGGGAGCGGGCGGCCGTGCACCGTTCACCGATGCTGTGGACGACGACGGTGCCCCGAACTCTTCGTATCCGAGTCCGATCGCGGTCATCAGGGCAGACGATCCCGGTCCGGCCGGGAGACCGGTCGATACGGTCCGCACAGATCACCTCCGTACCGCGGCGGCCCGAGTCCCGGCTCCGACCCTGGAGCCACCGGGAACCCGAACCGGTCCCCAGTGGCACAGGCTCAGACGAACGCGCGCTCGATGATCGCGCCCGTGTCTACGCCGGTGGGCAGCGTGCCGAACGCGATGCCCCAGTCGTCGCCGAGCCGGGTGGCGCAGAAGGCGTCGGCCACGGCGGGGTGGCCGTGGCGAACGAGCTGAGCGCCCTGTAGTACGAGCGCCATCAACTCGACGACGCGCCTTGCGCGGTATTCGATGTCGTCGAGATCCGACAATTCCTTGCCGACCCGGGCGATCGCGTCGTCCAGGCGCGGGTTCTCGCCCTTGGCGCGCGACACTTCGTCGAAGTACGCCTCGACCGTCTCCGGCTGGCGCCCCATGGCGCGCAACGCGTCCAGCGCGGCGACATTGCCCGACCCCTCCCAGATGGACATCAGCGGCGCCTCCCGGTACAGCCGCGGCATGCCGGATTCCTCGGCGTACCCGTTGCCGCCCAGGCATTCCAGCGCCTCGGCCGCGTGCGCGGGCGCACGCTTGCACACCCAGTACTTGGTGACCGCCAGCGCGATGCGCCGCAGCGCCGCCTCGGCCGGATCCCGGCCCGCCCGGTCGGTGGCCCCGGCCAGCCGCATCATCACGGTGGTCGCGGCGTCGGACTCGATCACCAGATCGGCCAGCACATTGCGCATCGCGGGCTGGTCGATCAGCGCGGCCCCGAACGCCTTGCGGTGCCTGGCGTGGTGCACCGCGTAAACGGCGCCCGCGCGCATGCCGGTGGCCGAGCCGATCACGCAGTCCAGCCTGGTCATGTTCACCATCTCGATGATGGTCTTGACGCCCGCGCCCTCCGCGCCGACCAGCAGGCCGACGGCGTTCTCGTATTCGATCTCCGACGAGGCGTTGGACTTGTTGCCCAGCTTGTCCTTGAGCCGCTGGATGCGGATGGGGTTGCGGGTGCCGTCCGGCAGCACCCGGGGCAGCAGGAAGCAGGACAGGCCGCCGGGAGCCTGCGCCAGGGTGAGGAACATGTCCGACATCGGCGCGGAGGTGAACCACTTGTGCCCGACGATCCGGTAGCTGCCGTCCGGCTGCGGCGTCGCGGTGGTGGTGTTGGCGCGGACGTCCGAGCCGCCCTGCTTCTCGGTCATCGACATGCCCGCGATGAGCCCGGCCTTGGCGGACGGTTCACGCAGCCCGAAGTCGTAGACGCGGGAGCCGAGCAGCGGTTCGAAGCGCGCCGAGAGTTCCGGGTTGTGCCGCAGGGCGGGGACCACCGCGTAGGTCATGGAGATCGGGCACATGTGGCCCGCGTCGGCGACGCCCCAGGTGTAGAACTTCGCCGCACGCGCCGTGTGCGCACCCGGGCGGTCGTCCAGCCACGGTGCCCCGTGCAGGCCGTGCTCGACGGCGACGCGCATCAGGTCGTGCCAGTGCGGGTGGAACTCGACCTCGTCGACGCGGTTGCCGTAGCGATCGTGGGTGCGCAGCACCGGCGGGTATTCGTTGGCCAGCCTGCCCCACTCCTGCGCCTGCGCGCCCCCCGCGAGCGCGCCCAGTTCCCGCACCTCCGCTTCGGCCAAGCCCGCGCCTTCCCGGTGCAGGCCCTCGAGCAGCGCCGGATTGCGTGAGGCGTCGAAGGGCACGATGTCGGGCACCTGGTTGAAGACTTCATGCGTCTGCATCTGAAACTCCTGATTCCAGCCGGGCGGCGAGCGCGCCCGGGTCGTCGCGCACGCCGAGCGCGCGGATCGCGAAAGCGGTGAGTTCGGGGACGACGGATTCGCCGTGTGGCGCGTCGGCGAGCGGGCCCACCAGCACCTCGCCGATCGCGCCGACCAACGCGGCCGCGCTGATCCTCGGGTCCTGCGGGGGCAGTTCACCCCGCGAGATACCTTCGGCCACCGCCGATTCGAAGGTCTCGGCGAACGCGCGCCGGAAGCGCAGGCGTTCGCTGTCCACGGCGGCGTCGACCGGCTCGGCGAGCAGCACGTAGGCCAGGTTCGGGTTCTTCAGCGCGCGGCCCGCGAAGGTCTCCACCGCCGCGGTCACCCGCTCGACGGCCGTTCCGCGCGAACCCGCCTCGGCCACGGCGGCGACCTCGCGGGCGACCACTTTCCGGAACACCGCCCGCACCAAGGCGGACTTGCCGTCGAAGTTCTTGTAAACGGTGCCGGTGGCCACGCCCGCCTCGGCCGCGACCGCCGCCATGGACAGCGCGGCATAGCCGCCGCGGGACAGCACCATGGTCGCGGCGTGCACGATCAGCCCCGCCTGGGCGTCCAGGCGGGCCTGCACGGCGGGGGTTCTGCGGTAGGCCACCCAAGAAGTGAAGCACGAATTCATTTCTTCACGCAAGGGTGCTTTTACGGCGTATGGTCGAGCGCGTGACCGTACTCGTCGAACGCAACGGCCCTGTGACCACCGTGATCCTGCACCGGCCCGAAGCGCGCAACGCTGTGGACGGGCCGACCGCCGCGGCGCTGGCCGACGCCTTCCGGGAATTCGACGCCGACCCCGATGCGGCGGTCGCGGTGCTGTGGGGCGACGGCGGCACGTTCTGCGCGGGCGCCGACCTCAAGGCACTCGGCACCGAGCGCTCCAACCGCGCCGCCGAGGACGGTGACGGCCCGATGGGCCCGACCCGGATGCGACTGTCCAAGCCGGTGATCGCGGCGGTCTCCGGCTTCGCGGTGGCCGGTGGCCTGGAACTCGCCCTGTGGTGCGACCTGCGGGTCGCCGAGCAGGACAGCACCTTCGGCGTCTTCTGCCGCCGCTGGGGCGTCCCGCTGATCGACGGCGGCACCATCCGGCTGCCGCGGATCGTGGGCGCGGGCCGCGCCATGGATCTGGTGCTCACCGGACGCGCGGTCGACGCGGACGAGGCGCTGCGGATGGGATTGGTGAACCGCGTGGTGCCCACCGGCGAAGCCCGCCGCGCCGCGGAGGCCTTGGCCGCGGAACTGGCCGCGCTGCCGCAGACCTGCCTGCGCTCGGACCGGATGTCGCTGCTCGAGCAGGAGGGGATGACCGAGGAGTCGGCCCTGCGCAACGAGTTCCGCCACGGCCTGACGGCACTGGCCGGCGGGGCCCTGGACGGGGCCGCGCGCTTCGCGTCGGGTGCTGGCCGGCACGGCGCTCGCGCTTGAGCCCGATGGGCCGCCTGAGCGTCGTCGACGAGATCTTTCTGCGCAGCCACCGCGGGCTCGGCACGCCGATCGCGCTGCAAGGGCTGTGGCGGACGGCCGACCGAGTGGACCCGGCGCTGCTGGAACGGGTGCACGCGGCCCTGCGCTCGGGACCGTTGGGTCGCAGGGTGATCGGCTCGCGCGTGCCGGGCGCTCGCCGGGCCTGGCGCCCGAACGTGCGCGCGTACCCGATCGACCGCCCCGAAGGCATCCTCCCGGTCGCCGAACTGCTCGACTGGGCCGACGCGCAGGGCGGCGGCCTCGATCCGGAATATGGCCCCGGATGGCGGCTTTCGACCGCGAGTCTGGACGACGGCGGTTCGGCCGTCTCGCTCACCTGCTCGCACGCACTGGCCGACGGGCGCGCGCTGGTGCTCGCGGTGGACGACGCGCTGGGCGGCGCTCGGGTGCCTCCGGCGGATCTGTCCGCGCGGGAATCGGATTGGGCCGACGCCCGGCGCCAGTGGTCGATCGTCCTGCGCGGCACAGCGGCCGCGCTGCGGTACGGGATACCGCGGCAACCCGCCGTGCCGCGCCGGGACGAGCAGCCGCGCCAGGCGGGCAACGCGACGCACAGCGCGGTCCTGCAATGCCCGGCCGCCGAGTGGGACCGCGTGGCGGCGCGCGACGGCGGCACGGCGAACAGCCTGTTCATCCACCTCGTCGCGACCGTGCTCCGGGACAGCGGATTTCCCGGCGACACGATCGAAGCCAGCCTGCCCGTCGACACCCGCGACGAACCCCGGGTCGACAACGATCTCGCCATGACGCGCATCGCGATCACCCGCGCCGACACCCCGGCGACGATCCGCGCACTGGCCCGTTCCGCCTACGCGCACCGCATGTCCGCACCGAGCGGCATGCCCGAAGAACTCCTCCAGGTGATTCCGGACCGCTGGGCCTACGCGCTGTCCGAGGGCGCGGGCGAACGGGACATCCTGTGCTCCAACATCGGAACGCTCCCCGCCTCGCTGCTCCGACTCGGCCCGCACCGCTGCACCGGCGTCGCCGCTCGCGCCATCCATCCCGGCCTGGCCGCCGCGCGACTGCCACGCACCCGTCTCTCGGGCTACCTCTGCCGAATCGGCGACGACTACGTGCTGAGCCTGGTCGGCCTTGACCCGGCGCGGATCGCGTCGGCCGGCGCGTTGCGTGAGCTGGCGCTGCGCGCGGCGAACTGCGCGGGCCTGCACGCCGACGCGTGGTGATTCCGCAGGGCGACGCGCCGAGCCGCGGTCATCCGCACGGGCGCGCCCGCCGAGCCGCAGGCGTATCCACGGGCGCGCACCCGGCTCGCGGGTCTCGCGGCGAATTCGACGACACGCGTGATATTTCGGCGAACAGCGGGGAGTTTCGGCGACCTGGTATGAAATCGGATGGTTTCGCTCGCCGGTCACCGGCGGTTCGCGCGAATGCCGACGACGACCGCGATCGGTCGGGTCGGCCGACTCGCCGTGTCGGTGTGATCACCGCCGTCGGCCGCACCGCCCGATAAAGTCTGCGGCGTAGGCCGACTGGGGGTCGCGACGACCCATTTGCCGTGCAGTCCTTTCGCGCATGAAGTTCCGATTCCATCGATACTCGACTGGAGCATGATGAACCGAAAGCATTCGCGTACTCTCGCCGCGATCGTAGCGGTGGTTGTGGCCGCCACCGGCGCTTTCGCTGTTTCCGATTCCGTGGCGGGCGCCGCGCCAGGAGAGATCGACGCCGGCGGACTACATCTGATCGCATCGGCGAACGCCAACAATGTCGTGCCCGCGGGCGGTGATATCGCGCCGGGAGTTCCGTTCGTGCACGCGGTGAAGGTGTCCGGCGACTTCTCGGTGGCTCTCGACGGCCCCGCGGCGCTGCGCGAGGGAGAAATCGTCGTCGGATATCTGGTCGGCTGCGCGGTCGACATCTCCAACGGCATCTCGATCGGTATCTCACCGAGTATCGGCGCCGGCGTCGGGATCGCGCCCTCCTTCGGCCTGGAGGGCTCCCTCACCTTCGATGCGCCCTCCGTGGAGATGAACATGCCCGATCACCAGATGAACAACATGCACGATCACCAGATGAACATGCCCTCCCTGCAATTGATCACACCGCCGAGCGTCAGCGTCGGCGCCGCCGTAGCCATCCAGCCCAGCTTCGACGTCGAGGCGGGCCTCGCCGTCGAACTCGCGGTGAATCTGGCCCCCGGTTCGGTCACGGCGGCGGTGATCGGCGCGGCGGAAATCGACGGGGAGTCCGAATTCCCTTACACCTTCGCACACACCAATACCCCGTTGAATATCAGCGGCTGCCTTTCGCCGGCGTCGGCCATGCCGTTCGTCACCGTACGGGCCGATTCGAAAAGGGCCACAGCGCAAACGACGGGTTACGGCGCAGCGTTCTGGTTCTGACCGGCGCACCGCGCCGATCCGTCCAGCAGCGCGCAGACCCCGGTCGCACTGCGAAAACGCGAGTGGCCGTGCGGGCTACGCGCCGGATCAGCCGACCGCGCGCTCCAGGACATCCGAGGGAACCCGAACGCCGGGGTCCAGGTCCGCGGAGGCGATCGGGGTGTCCCAGGTCTGGCGCAGCGGGAGGACACCCGCCCACACGCCCCCGTTGTCGATGTCCGACGGGTCGTCCTTCGGGCCGCCGGCACGGACCTTCACCGACGCCTCGGTGAGGTCGAAGGCGAGCACTTTCGTGGCGGCGAGCTCCTTCTTGCTCGGGGGCCGCACGCGAGACCACGCGCCGGGCGCCGCGTGTTCGACGATCACGCGCAGCCCGTGCAGGCGCTCGTCGCGATCGGTCACCTCGCGGGCCCGTCCGAGCACGACCGCGGAGCGGTAGTTCATCGAGAAATGCATGGCCGAACGCGCGTAGACCACGCCGTCGACCAAGGTCACCGCCACCGAGATGTCGGCGGCGAGGGCCGCGCGCATGTTTCCCGCGCCGGTCGAGCCGTGCAGGTAGAGCGTGTCGCCGTCGCGGCCGTAGGCGGTCGGCAGCACGACCGGCGTGCCGCCGAGCAGTACACCGAGGTGGCAGATCAGCCCGGCGTCGAGTACCGCGTCCAAGTCGGCGCGATCGGTCCTGGCGCGGTCGGTCAACCGGGTCGGCGTGCTGCGTGGCGTGGGCGAGAGCGGCGTGCGCGGGGCGGCTGTTTCGGTCATGGACTCAGCATCGGGCTGCGAATGGCATCATCAAAGTGCCAATCCGAATGATTTTCAGCAGTCCACTTCGAGGGAGCGAACCGTGCTGGAGGACCTTCCCCTCGATCTCGACCGCGACCTGGCACAGCCGCTGGCGGTGCAGATCGCCGAACAACTGCGCCGCGCCGCGACCGGCGGACCGCTGCGCGGCGGCGATCGGCTGCCGTCCACCCGCGCGCTGGCCGGGCGGCTCGGCGTCAGCCGGACCGTGGTCGCCGCCGCCTACGACCAATTGCACGCCGAAGGCTGGATCAGCGGCAGGCGCGGCTCCGGCACCTACCTGACGACCGCACCGGCCGCCGCGCCCGCGCGCACCGATTCCGTCCACGATCCGGACGCCGCGCCGCGGCTGTTCGATCTCGCCCCGGGGGCGCCGTGCGTCGACGCCATCGACCCGGCCGCATGGCGACGGGCCTGGCGCGCCGCCGCGGATCACGTCCCGCTCGTGCGCAAGGACCGCGCGGGCGAGCCGGAGTTCCGCACGGCGGTCACCGAGCATCTGCTGCGCCACCGCGGGATCGGCGCGGGCAGCGACACCGTGCTGCTCGCCACCGCCGGGACCAGCTCCGCCGTGAGCGAATTGGCCGCGGCGCTGCTGCGGCCGGGCGATGCTGTCGCCATGGAGGATCCGGGCTATCAGCGCGCCGCGGGGGCCTTCGCCGCGGCAGGCCTCGAGGTCGTCCCGGTCCCCGTGGACGCGCACGGCCTGCGCGTGGACCTGCTGCCCGACCGGATCAAGGCGGTGTATTGCACTCCGGCGCATCAATTTCCGCTCGGTGCGCGGATGCCCGCGGCGCGGCGGGTCGAGCTCGTCGAGCACGCGCGCGCGGCCGGGATCTTCGTCATCGAAGACGATTACGACGGCGAATTGCGTTACGACACCGCGCCGCTGCCGCTGCTGGCCACCATGGCTCCCGACGTGGTCGTCCACTTGGGCACGACGAGCAAGATCCTCTCCCCCAGCCTCGGTGTCGGCTGGTTGCTCGCCACTCCGGAGATCGCCGGGGCGGTGCTCGCCCACCGGGAGCGCACCGGCACCGGTCCGAGCCCGGCGGGGCAGCGCGTGCTGGTCGCCTTCGCCGCGCACGGCGATCTGGCCAGGCACCTGCGCAGGCTGCGCCGCGCGCTGCCACCGCGCCGGGCACTGGTGGTGACCGCGTTGCGCCGCCGCGGCGTCGGCGTGCTCGGCGACGACGCGGGCTCGCACGTCGTCGTGCCGGTGGAGTCGGCCGATGCCGAGCGTCGCGTGATGGCCGCGGGGAAGGCGCGTGGCGTCGCGCTCGACGGTCTGTCCAGGTATTACCTCGGAGCCCGCCGTGATCACTTCGGCGTAGCGCTCGGTTACACCGCGCTGCCCTTGCCCCAGCTCACCGCGGCCGCACCGATCGCCGCGGAATGTCTCGCCCGGCCGTAGCATGGTCCGCATGAGCGAACAGGACGTCTTGGGGCGTATCAAGGAACTGGTCGACCAGGAGCACCAGCTGCGCTCGCAGGCCACTCGCGGCGAATTGGACCCGAAGACCGAGCGCCAGCGCTTGGCCGAACTCGAAGTGATGCTCGATCAGGCCTGGGACCTGCTTCGCCATCGCCGGGCGCGGATCGAGCAGGGCGAGTCTCCCGACGGGGTCCGGCCCAATACGGTCTCGCAGGTCGAGGGCTACCTGCAGTAGGCCCGGCGATGTCGAGCACAGCGACCGACTACGACGTCATCGTGATCGGTGGCGGGCCCGCCGGTGAGAACGCCGCCGCCTACGCCGTCGCGCGCAGCGACCGCACGGCAGCCATCGTGGAGCGGGAACTCGTCGGCGGCGAATGCTCCTACTGGGCCTGCGTTCCGAGTAAAGCGCTGTTGCGGCCGGGCCATGTCCTGGCGGCCGCGCGGGCGATGCCGGGCGTCTCGGCCACCGGCCTGGACGTCGAGGCGGTGCTGCGGCGGCGCGACGCCTTCGTGCACGACCATGACGATTCCAGCCAGGTCGACTGGGCCCGGAGCAACCGCATCGACGTCGTGCGCGGCACCGGCCGCCTGGCCGGCGCGCGCACGGTCGAGGTCGGCGGGCGGCAGTTGCGCGCCCGGCATGCCGTGGTGCTGGCCACCGGCACCAGGGCGAACGTTCCCGACGTGCCCGGCCTGCGCGCCGCGCTGCCGTGGACCTCCCGCGACGTCACCAACCTGCACGAGGTGCCGCGCCGAGTCGCCGTCGTCGGCGGCGGCGTGGTGGCCGCCGAGGCGGCGACCTGGCTGGCCGCGCTCGGCGCCGAGGTCACCCTGCTGGTGCGCGGCTCGGCGCTGCTGGCCGCGGCCGAGCCGTTCGCGCGCGATCTGGTCGCGGGGGCGCTGTCGGAGGCCGGGGTGCGAGTGCGGTTCGGCACTCAACCCGCCGCGGTCGAGCGCCCGGCCTCGAAGGACACCGGTGAAGGGTGGATCCACGGCGGTCCGGCCACGGTCCGGTTGCGCGGTCCCGAAGGCGAGTCGGCGCTCGAGGTGGACGAGATCGTGGTGGCGGCCGGGCGCGCACCCGCCACCGAGGGCCTGGGCCTGGACGCGGTGGGGCTGCCCGATGGATACGTCGCGGTGGACGACCACCTCACCGCCAGCGAGGTCGACGGCGAGTGGCTGTATGTGGTGGGCGACCTCAACCACCGCGCCGCGCTCACGCATATGGGCAAATACCAGGGCCGGGTGTGCGGCGACGTGATCGCGGCACGAGCGGAGGGCAGACCGCTGGACGACCCGCGATTCGTCGCGAGCTCCGATCACGGCAAGGTGCCGCAGGTGGTGTTCACCGCGCCGGAGGTCGCCTCCGTCGGCTTGACCGAAGCCGCGGCCCGTGACGCCGGGCACACGGTCGAGACCGTCGAACTGGACATCGCGGTGGCCGGATCGGCGCTGTCGCGCGACGACTACGCCGGTCACGCGAAGCTGGTGATCGACGGCGCCACCGACACGCTGCTCGGGGCCACGTTCGTCGGCCCCGAGGTGGGCGAACAATTGCACGCGGCGACGATCGCGGTGGTGGGCCGGGTGCCGCTGTCCACCCTCTGGCACGCCGTGCCTGCCTTCCCCGCGGTGAGCGAGTTCTGGCTGCGCCTGTTGGAGGCACGGCGCCCGTAGCTACCATTTGCAGATGGTGGCAACAACGGATATCGCGACCGCCGACGGAATCGTCCGCGGCCGCCGTGGCCGCCGCGTACTGCGCTGGCGGTCCATTCCCTATGCGGCTCCTCCGATCGGGGACCTGCGATTTCGCGCTCCACAGCCGGTCGAACCGTGGTCCGGCGTCCGGGCGGCGACGGAATTCACCTCCGCGGCGATGCAGCACCGTTCCGGGGCGCGGATCGGGCCGCGCGCCTACCAGGTGACCAGCGAGGACGCGCTGACACTGAATGTCACCACGCCCGCTACGCGGGCGGCGAGCCCGCGTCCGGTGCTGGTCTTCATCCACGGCGGCGGCTACCTCATCGGCACCTCCGCGCTCGGGTTGTATTCCGGCGCGCGGCTGGCGCTGCGCGGCGACGTGGTGGTGGTCTCGCTGAACTACCGGTTGGGTGCGTTCGGCTATGTCGACTTCAGCGAATTCGGCACCGCGGAGCATCCCTTCGACTCGAACCTCGGATTGCGTGATCAGCTCGCCGCGCTGGAGTGGGTGCGCACCAATATCGCGGCGTTCGGCGGCGACCCCGGCAACGTGACGATCTTCGGCGAATCGGCCGGCGCGCACGCCGTGCTCGGTCTGCTGGCCACCCCGGCGGCCAAGGGATTGTTCCATCGGGCCATTTCGCAGAGCCCGCCCGCCGACTGGACGATCACTCCCGAGGAGTCCCGCGGCTTCGCGCGCCGCTGTGTCGCCGCGCTGGGCGCCACGCCGGACACCGCGCACACCGTGCTGCGCACCGCGGGCGCCAACGACATCCGCCGTGCCGTCGATCGCACCATCGGCGCGGTGGTGCGGGAACAACCGGGCGCCTTTCCCGTGTGCCCGGTGGTGGACGGCGAGTTCCTCCCGCTGTCCCCGGTCGACGCGATCGCCGATGGCTCCGCGCACCAGGTGCCGCTGATCATCGGCACGAACCGCGACGAGGGCACGCTCTTCGCTCGGTTCGCCGACGAACTGCCCACCACCGCCGACCGGCTGCGCACCGCGCTCGGGCGAGACGCCGAGGCCGAATCGCGGATCGCGGCGGCGTATCCCGGTTACCCCCAGCCGAAGGCCACGATCCAGGCGGGCGGCGACTACACCTTCTGGCGTCCTTCGCTGACCGTCATGGAAGGGCACAGCAGGCACGCGCCGACCTACGCCTACCGCTACGACTTCGCCCCGCGCGCGCTGCACCTGGCCGGGCTCGGCGCCACGCACGCGACCGACCTCATCGCGGTCTTCGGCATCGGCGACACTCCGGTCGGCCGGGCCTTCACCGCCGCGGGCGGGCGGCGCGGACTGCGAGCGGTCACCGATCAGTTCCAGGACAACTGGCTGGCTTTCGCCCGCACCGGAGCCCCGCTGCCGTCCTGGCCCGCTTACACGGAGACTCGCAGGTCCACGTTGATCATCGACTACCCCACGCGTGTGGAACACGACCCGGACCGGGCGAAACGACTCGCTTGGCAGGGCGTGCGGGTCCCCACGCTGACCTGAGCCGGGCCGCTACTTCAGCAGGCGCGACATCCGCCGGTCCGCGAGGATCTTGCCGCCGGTCTGACAGGTGGGGCAGTACTGGAAGGACCGCTCGGCGTAGGAGACCTCGCGGACGGTGTCGCCGCAGACCGGGCACGGCTGCCCGGTCCTGGCGTGCACCCGCATGCCGGAACGCTTCTCGCCTTTGAGACGGGCGGCGTCCTGGCCGACCGAGCGCCGCACCGCGTCGGTGAGCACCGCGCGCATGGCGGTGTAGAGCTCGGCCACCTTGTCGGCGGGCAGGGTCTTCGTGTTCGCGAACGGCGAGATCCGCGCGGTGTGCAGGATCTCGTCGGAGTAGGCGTTGCCCACGCCCGCCAGCAGCGCCTGGTCCACGATCGCGGTCTTGATCCGTTGCGAGGTGCCGTGCAGGATGTCGGCGAACTGGGCCTCGGTCACCTCCAGCGCGTCGGGGCCGAGCCGGGCGATGCCGGGCACCGCCTTCGGGTCCGCCGCGACGTACGCCGCGAGCCGCTTCTTCGTGCCCGCTTCGGTCAGGTCGAAGGCGGGCGTCGCTCCTTCGGGGGTGAAGAAATGCACCCGCAGCGCCAGCGGACTCTTGCCGCCCGGCTTGGGCGGCGTCGGGCTCGGTTCGTCGATCCAGCGCAGCCATCCACCGCGCGACAGGTGGGTGACGAGCCACAGCCCGTCGCACTCCATCCCGAGGAATTTGCCCCAGCGCCCCGCGCCGGTGACGTCGCGACCGGACAGCGCGGTGATCGGCGGCTCGAACGTCTTGACGGCGCTGAGGGCGGCCACGTCGACGCGGCCGATCACGGCGCCGACCGCATGCTCCCGGAGGAACTGAGCCAACGCCTCCACTTCCGGTAGCTCTGGCACGCGGTCCAGACTACCGAGCCCCACCGACAATCGGCCGGTTCTCGCGCGGGCGGCTCACCCGCCGCGACGCAGCAGGTAGATGTCCATGATCCAGCCCTTGCGCTCGCGCAGCTCGGCGCGGCGGCGGACGATCTCGTCCCGCACCGCGGGCAGCGGTCCCTCGATCAGGGTCTCGTCCGGCATACCGAGGTAGGCGCCCCACCAGATGTGCACGTCCGCGTCCGGAATCGCGGTGAACGAGCAGTCGCCGTCCAGCATCACCAGCGCGTTCTCGGCGCCGAGGCCCTCCTCGCGCAGGCGGCGGCCGGTGGTGATGCGCACCGGTTCGCCGATGCCGTGCAGCACGACGCGATGCCGCGCGGCCAGCGCCTGCGCGCTGGTGATGCCGGGAATCACCTCGTAGTCGAAGCGCACCACGCCGCGGGCGAGCACCCGCTCGACCATCCGCAGCGTGCTGTCGTACAGCGCGGGATCACCCCAGACCAGGATGCCGCCGACGCCGTCGGACGCGGCGAACGCCGATTCCAGCAGCGCCGACCGGCGATCGTGCCAGTCGTCGACCACGTCCAGGTAGTCGGCGGGCGTCCGGTCGCGCGGCGGATCGGCGATCGGGACGATCCGGTAGGTCCGGTCGGTGTGCGCGTCCAGGATCGCCGTCCGCACGTCGACCAGTTCCCGCTTCGCCTCGCCCTTACCGATCACGAAGAACGTCTCGACCTGCCGCATCGCCTTGATCGCCTGCACGGTGACCTGGTCGGGATCACCGGCGCCGATGCCGATCACGTAGAGCTTGCGCATGGGCTCGAGCTTGCCAGGCGGGCGGAAGACCCCGGTCGCCAGGCGCGGCCGAGGACGCGCCCGATCGGCTCGCCGCGCGCGCGACGGCGAAGACTAGAGTTGCCGAACGTGGCTCACGACGCGCTCGATCCGGCTTCCGCCCCCGACACCCAGTACGAGGACCTGCTGCGGCTGGTGCTGGCGTCCGGCTCGAAGAAGGCCGACCGCACCGGTACCGGAACGCGCAGCATCTTCGGCCACCAGTTGCGCTACGACCTGGCGGCGGGCTTCCCGCTGGTCACCACGAAGAAGGTGCACCTGAAGTCGATCGTCTACGAGTTGCTGTGGTTCCTGCGCGGCGACTCCAACGTCGGCTGGCTGCGCGACCACGGCGTCTCCATCTGGGACGAATGGGCCGACGCCGACGGCGAGCTCGGCCCGGTCTACGGCGTGCAGTGGCGGTCGTGGCCGACCCCCGACGGCACCCACGTCGACCAGATCGCCCGAGTGCTGCAAACCCTGCGCACCGACCCGGACTCCCGGCGCATCATCGTCTCGGCCTGGAACGTCGCCGACCTGGACAAGATGGCGCTGGCGCCCTGCCACGCGTTCTTCCAGTTCCACGTGGCCGACGGCAGACTGTCCTGCCAGCTCTACCAGCGCAGCGCCGATCTGTTCCTCGGCGTGCCGTTCAACATCGCCAGCTACGCGCTGCTGACCCACATGGTCGCCCAGCAGACCGAGCTGGCTCCCGGTGACTTCATCTGGACCGGCGGGGACTGCCACATCTACGACAACCACCTCGACCAGGTCACCGAGCAGCTCAGCCGCGACCCGCGCCCGTTCCCCACGCTGCGGCTGCATCCCGCCCCGACGCTGTTCGACTACCGCTACGAGGACGTGGAAGTAGTGGGCTACGACCCTCATCCGGCCATCAAGGCTCCGGTGGCGGTGTGAGCGAAAGCCGCACGATCGGGCTCATCTGGGCGCAGACCCTGGACGGGGTGATCGGGTTCCGCAACACCATTCCCTGGCGGCTGCCCGAGGACATGGCGCACTTCAAGGACGTGACCTGGGGTCATCCCGTGGTGATGGGCCGCCGGACCTGGGACTCGCTGCCGCCGCGGTTCCGGCCGCTGGCCGGGCGGCGCAACATCGTGGTGACCAGGCAGCCCGACTGGTCGGCTGAAGGCGCCGAGCGCATGTCGTCGGTGCCCGAGGCGCTGGCCGCCTGCGCCCCGGACGCGGTGTGGGTCGCGGGCGGCGGTGAGATCTACCGCGCCGCGCTGGAGTTCGCGACCGACCTGCGCGTCACCGAGATCGACACCACGGTCGAGGGCGACGCTTTCGCGCCGTCGATCGGACCGGAGTGGCGGCCCGACGTCCCGGAGCCCTGGCGCACCTCTGCCACCGGTCTGCGCTTCCGCATCCGGCACTACACCCGGCAGCGGCCCGCCTAGCGGAGAACCCGGTGGGCGCCACGCCGCGTGCGGCCGTGAACGCCGACGTCAGGACCGGGGCCGGTGAAACCCGGCCCGCTCCGCGGCCGACTCGGGCATACTCCTCGATATGCGGCGGCCGGACGCGTGTCCGGCCGAACGCCTCGAGCCGTTGCCACCAGCCCGGCATCGGCTGTGGTGATCTGCGAAAGGCGGTCCATGGAAAAGAAATCGCTGACTGCGGTAGCGCGCCAGCAACTGAAGCTGGCGACCATCGCCACGAGCGGGCGCAGTTCCCAGACACTCTATGGCGGCCATACGCATTCGCTGCGCCAGACGGTGGTCGGCCTGAAGGCCGGGCACAGCTTGGCCGAGCACGACAATACGGGCGAAGCCACCTTGCTGGTGCTCAGCGGCACACTGGTTCTGCTCAGCGGCGCCAACGAATGGAAAGGCTCGGAAGGCGATCTGATCGTGGTGCCCAAGGCGCGCCACAGCGTCAAGGCGATCGATGACGTCGCGTTCCTGCTGACCGTAGCGATGTAGCCACCCGCGCGGGTCCGCACCGCGGCCGGACCGGCCGGGCATTAGGGTGTCGATCATGGGTGAGCCGCAGCCGATCCTCGAACCGCTCACGCCGTCCGCGATCTTTCTGGTCGCCACGATCGACGAGGGCGGCGAAGCGGCGGTCCGCGACCTGCTCGCCGACATCACCGGCTTGCGCCGCTCGGTGGGCTTCCGCCTGCCGGGCGCGAACCTGACCTGCGTCACGTCGATCGGCTCCGACGCGTGGGATCGCCTCTTCGCCGGGCCGAAACCCGCTGAGCTGCATCCGTTCCCCGGCTACGTCGGCGCACGCCACACCGCGCCCGCGACACCGGGCGACCTGCTGTTCCACATCAAGTCCGAAGTGCAGGACGCCTGTTTCGAACTGGCCATGGCCATCGGCGACCGGCTGGCGGGCGCGGGCACGATCGTGGACGAGACCGTCGGCTTCCGCTACTTCGAGCAGCGCGACCTGCTCGGTTTCGTGGACGGCACCGAGAACCCGGAGGGCCGCGCGGCCGCCGCGGCCGCGCTGGTGGGCGACGAGGACCCACGATTCGCCGGCGGCAGCTATGTGATCGTGCAGAAGTACACCCACCCCCTGGCGGACTGGCGCGCGCTGTCGGTCGAAGAGCAGGAGCGCGTGATCGGCCGCACCAAGCTGGACGACTTCGAACTCCCCGACGAGATCAAGCCGGCCGACTCGCACGTCGAGGTGAACACGCTGATCGATCCGGACGGCACCGAACGCCAGATCCTGCGCGGCAACATGCCCTTCGGCAGCGTGCGCGAGGGGGTGTTCGGCACCTACTACATCGCGTACGCGGCCACGCCGAGCGTCACCGAGCGCATGCTCACCCGCATGTTCCTCGGCACCGGCGAGGCCGCCTACGACCGCATCCTGGATTTCTCCGTCGCCCTCACCGGCACCTCGTTCTTCGCACCCACCGTCGATTTCCTCGACGATCTGCCACCGGCGCCACGGGAGACGGCGGAAACCGCGGTGCCGGTGGGCACAGCCGGTTCGGCAGAACTGTCCGGCACCGCCGTGCCCTCGGGCGACGGCGCCCTCGGTATCGGCTCGTTGAAAAGGAGCACCCGGTCATGAACAACCTCCATCGCGAACTAGCGCCGATCACCGCCGAGGCGTGGGCGGCCATCGAGGAGGAGGCGACGCGTACCTTCAAACGGCACATCGCGGGCCGGCGCGTCGTCGACCTTTCCGGCCCGCACGGCATCGACTACTCCGCGGTGGGCACCGGGCACACCACACCGATCGACTCCCCCGGCTCCGGGGTGTTCGCCCGCCAGCGAGTGGTCGCGCCGCTGGTCGAACTGCGCGTGCCGTTCACGCTCTCCCGCGAGGAACTCGACAACGTGGAGCGCGGCGCACAGGACGCCGACCTGGATCCGGTGAAGGACGCCGCGAAGAAGATCGCGTTCGCCGAGGACCGGGCGATCTTCGAGGGATATCCGGCCGCGCACATCACCGGCATCCGCGCGAGTGCGTCCAACGAGCCGATCACGCTGCCCAGCGACACCCGGCTGGTCCCCGAGGCGATCGCGCAAGCGTTGAGCGCGCTGCGGCTGGCGGGCGTCGACGGACCGTACTCGGTACTGCTCAGCGCCGAGCTGTTCACGGCGGTCAGCGAGACCTCCGATCACGGCCACATGATCCGCACGCACATCGAGCGCCTGATCCCGGAAGGCGAGATCATCTGGGCGCCCGCCATCGACGGCGCGATCGTGCTCACCACCCGCGGCGGCGACTTCGATCTGCGCATCGGGCAGGACCTGTCCGTCGGCTACCTGTCGCACGACAGCACCTCGGTCCAGCTGTACTTCCAGCAGAGCCTGACGTTCCTGGTGTACACCGCGGAGGCCGCGGTCCCGCTCACCGTCTGAGCACCGCCCGCGCATCGGCCACATCTGGGAAACCGCCAGGTGTGCGCCGGTGCGCGACGCGGTAGCGTGAGCCGGAAATGCGCCCGAGGCAGGTAGGTGAGATGACAACGGTGCGGGCAGGTGTGGTCCCGACCCAGCGCGCCGCGCTCTACAGCGTGTTCGGCATCCTGGCGACCGTCACGATCTGCGGCTCGTTCGTCGCCGCGTTCGGGGTGAACCGGGTGTTCACCGGACTGCTGGCCGGAGCCGTCGTCGGTATCGCGGTGCTGGCCGCGTTGTTCACCAGGGACGCCATCGTGCTCACCGACCACGCCATCTACCGGCGCAAGCCGTGGACGGTCTCCAGCATCTCGTGGGACCGGGTGGTGGCAGGGCGCTTCACCCTCGACGAGCGCTCTCGCTGGTCGCTGGCGCTGGATCTGTCCGGTGGCGACGAGCCGCACGGCGAGCTGGTGCTGCTGTCCATCCCGCCGGTGGTGCGTCCCGTCGCGGGCGCTTACGACCTGCGCAAACGCGATCAGGTCACGGAGATCAGGGCGATTCTGCGGCGCAAGCGCATTCCGGTCACCGTGCTCCCGCAGATCGCGGGCGCGCTACAGGAGCACTGGCAGATCGCGCCGCCGACCCACTGAGACGCGACGGCTGAGCGCGCCGATGCGAGACGCCGTGCGCCGGTTTCGGTTACGTTGACAGACGTGTCCATGCCGAAGGGCGCCAACGTGCCCGTGCCGAGTTCCACCGTCCGGATCGAGGTGGGCTGGGCGGCCGGGGCGGACGCCGACGCCTCCGCCCTGCTCGTGGCATCCGCCAAGGTGCGATCCGACCTCGATTTCGTGTTCTACAACCAGCCCGCTCACCCGTCCGGGGCGGTCCGCCACGAGGGCAAGCGGCCGGGACCGATCGTGCTGGACGTGCTGTCCGCGGACTTGGCGCGGGTGGAGCCGCAGGTCGACGGCATCGTGATCGCGGCGTCCACCGAGGGCGGCGCGGTCGGGCGGCTCGAGGGGTTGTTCGTGCGCGTCGTGGAGGTGGGCAGCGAAGCGGAGGTGGCCAGCTTCGACAGTATCGGCGCGACGAGCGAGACCGCGGTGGTGCTCGGCGAGCTGTACCGGCGCGACGGCGGGTGGAAGTTCCGCGCGGTGGGCCAGGGGTATGCCTCCGGTCTGGCCGGACTCGCCACCGATTACGGGATCTGCGTGGACGAGGCACCCGCGCCGCCACACGAATACCTGCCTCCGCCACCGCCGCCCGCACCTTCGCACGAGTTCACGCCACCACCACCGTCCGGGACGGTACCGCCGGAGCCGAGCCTGCTCGTGGCGCATCCACCCGGATCCGGCTCCACCGAACCGGATCAGGCCACGCCGCTCGGCACGCCGATACCGCCGGGCGAGTACCCGTCCTACGGTCGGAACCCGGCCGCACCAGCGCATTTCCACCTGACGAAGGCCTCTCCCTCGGTGTCGTTGACCGCCCACGGCGCGACCGCGGGCATCATGCGGGTCAACCTGAATTGGGCCTCGCCGCAGGGCGCGAGCGACGCGGTGGATCTGGATCTGTGCTGCTTCTGGGAACTGGCCGATGGGCGCAAGGGCGATATCCGTTCGGTCGGCGATTCGGGGTCGCTGGAGCGGCCGCCGTTCATCCGGTTGGACGCGGACGACCGGTCCGGGGCGAGCGCGGCCGGGGAGAACCTGGAGATCGATCTCGGTCACGGAGCCGACTTCCGTCGAATCCTGCTTTTCGCCACCCTTTACGACGGCGCGGCCGACTTCCGCGGTATCGGGGCTACCGCGACGCTGTACCCGGCGGCCGCGCCGCCGATCGAGCTGAGCGTCGACGGTTGCACGGACGGCTCCCGGGACGTGGTGCTGGCGCTCATCGAGAACACCGGCACGGAGCTGGTGGTGCGCAGGGAGGGCCGCTTCGTCCCGCCGCCGCCGAACCGTCCGCGCTGGGGTGTTACCGAGGTCGACAAGGCCTACGCCTGGGGACTGGACTGGGTGCGGGGCACCGGGAAGTCCTGAGATTCAGGCAGCGGGCGCCGCGAGCCGGTCCAGCAGCACGACCGCCTCGGCCCGTATCGCGTCGAGATCGCCGGACCAGCCGAGTGTGCGCAGCACCGCCCCCGGGATGGTCCGCTCCGCGTACCTGGGCGCGACGCCCTCGTCGGAGCGCATGCCGATCACCGTCTCCACCAACCGGAACGGCAGCGACTCGGTGCCCGGCGCGCTCGGCGCAGCGCACTCGGACAGCACCTGCGCGGCGAAAGCCTCGTAGTGGCCGCGCAATTCGTCGCGGCGCAGGCGGAACGCGGCGAAGCGCTCGGTGCGCAACTCCGGAAGCAGGTACAGCGCACCCAGGTTCCAGCGCGAGGCGCACAGTTGCCGCACATCGAACAGCGCCAGCGCGTACAGCCGGACCGGCACCGGCTCGGGCGCCGCGCGCAGCCGCTCGGCCAATTCGATCGGCGCCGCGACGGTTCCGGCGAGCAACGCGTCGAGGATGTCGTCCTTGGCCGCGAAATGGTGGTACAGCGAAGCCTGGCGGATGCCGACCGCGTCGGCGATCGCGCGGGTGGAGGTGTTGGCGTAACCGTTGGTGGTGAACAGTTCGCCTGCGGCGTCGAGGATCTCGGCGCGCGGCGTCGATCCGCGTCGGCGCCGCTGTTCGACGCGCGGCCGTCCTGGACCGAGGTTTGCCACCGGCCCATTCTGGCAGGTCGGCGCGGGGACGCTCCGGTGCGGGCCGGGGTACGCACGAGCCGGGAACAGCGCCCGGTGCGTAACCCAGAAGTTACCGGAGGTCGCCGAAGCGATACACACAGGTCACCGAAAGCGCGATCGCGGCCGCAAAACTGTCGTCTGATAGTTATTGGCCGCTCGCCGAAGGACTGCCCATGGCCACCACGCTCGCCCCGCCCCCGCCGCCCGATCTCACCGGTGACGGCGCCGACCTCGCCCGGTTCGGCTACCAGCCCGTCCTGCACCGCAAACTCGGGCGCTACGCCTCGTTCGCGGCAGGCTTCTCCTTCGTCTCGATCCTCACCACGATCTTCCAGTTCTTCGGCTTCGGCTATTCGTTCGGCGGAGCCGCCTTCTTCTGGACCTGGCCGATCGTGTTCGCCGGACAGTTCCTCGTCGCGCTCAACTTCGCCGAACTGGCCGCGCGCTACCCGATCTCGGGGTGTATCTACCAATGGTCCCGACGGCTCGGCGGCGAACTCGTCGGCTGGTTCGCGGGCTGGATGATGATCATCGCGCAGATCGTCACCGCCGCGGCGGCGGCGATAGCCCTCCAGGTGGTACTGCCATCGATCTGGAGTGGATTCCAGTTCGTCGGCACCGACACCGCGCTCACCTCGCCCTCCGGCGCGACCAACGCCGTACTGCTGGGCAGCATCCTGCTCGTGGTGACCACACTGATCAACGTTCTCGGCATCGACCTGATGGCCCGGATCAATTCGATCGGCGTCACCGTCGAGATCGTCGGCGTCCTCGCGATCATCGCGTTGTTCTTCACCACCGCCGAGCGCGGACCGGGTGTGGTGCTGCACACCGATCAGGCCGCGCCGGGTCCCTACTGGGCCGCGTTCCTGGTGTCCGGGCTCATGGCGGCTTATGTCATGGTCGGGTTCGATTCCGCGGGAGAGCTTTCCGAGGAGACCAAGAACCCGCGCCGGGTCGCGCCGCGCACCATTCTCACCGCGCTGTCGGTCTCTGCGCTGGGCGGCGGGCTGATGCTGCTGGGTGCGCTGATGGCCGCACCCAGCCTGTCCGACGGCGCGCTGTCGTCGGAGGGCCTGGCCTACGTGCTCACCGCCAAGCTGGACAGCCCGGCGGGCAAGGTGCTGCTGGGCTGCGTGGCGGTCGCGATCACCGTGTGCACCCTGGCGATTCAGACCGCGGGCTCGCGGCTGATGTTCTCCATGGCGCGGGACGGGAAGCTGCCGTTCGCCGCCAGGCTCGCCGCGGTGCATCCGCGGTACGGCACGCCGGTGCTGCCCGCCGTCGTGATCGGCGCGCTCGGCATCGGCCTGCTGGCGCTCAATCTCGGCAACGCCGCGATCTTCGCGACGCTGGCGAGCGTCTGCATCGTGACGCTGTATCTGGCCTACCTGCTGGTGACGGTGCCGCTGCTGATCCGCCGGTGCACCGGTCTGCCCGACGCGGGCACCGACGCGCGACTGTTCGGCCTGGGCCGGTTCGGTATTCCGATCAACGCGCTCGCGGTGGTCTGGGGCATCGCGATGGTCGTGAATCTCGCCTGGCCTCGCGCGGAGGTCTACGCCCCGGACGGGGGCAGCTGGTGGATGCTCTGGGCCGCACCGCTTTTCGTGCTGCTGGTGCTCGCCGTCGGCGTATTGGTGCATCGCTTCGTGGTCGGTTGGTCGCGCGGTCTCGCGAGCGCCGAGCCCGCGCCGCAACCGGCCTGAACGCCCCGGTGCGGCGGTGCGCTGCCGGGCACCGCCGCAACCCGGTCGCCGTTTCGAACAACCGATCTCCGAGAGGAATTCATCGTGACAACCACTGCGGACACCTCCGGCGCGCGAGCGCACGCACGGGCGCAGGCCGCGGCGGCGACGATCGCGGAGCCCGCGCTGCCCGCGGGCGTCTCCGCCGCCGAGCTCACCTTCGCGCAGCGAATTCCGCCGGGCGGCTACACGAACATTGCCCTCGGACGTGGCACCCGGGTGCGCCTGTCCGATCCGGACGGCGCGGCCTGCGCGCACCTGCTGCTGGTGCGCACCGACGCGCCGTGGGAGCGCCTGAACGTCGCCGACACGGTCAAGGTGCCGTGGCAGGCGTATCTGGGCGGCGGTCACCCCCTGCTGTCGGACCAGGGCCGCGTGCTGGCGACCGTGCTCGACGACACCTCCGGCCACCACGACGCACTCTGCGGGCCGACCGCGCAAGCACGCCACCTGCTGCGACTCGCGGGCGCCAAACACGGGCTGGTGCCGCGCGACATCGGGCCGACGGTCTCGTTCTTCCGCGGCGTGCGGGTGGAGCACGACGGCGCGCTCACCGCCACCGGCAGTGCGGGCGCGGGCTCCTCCGTGGATCTGCTCACGCACCTGCCGGTCACCGTGCTGGTGGCCAACTCCGCGCACCCGCTGGACGACCGGCTCGCGACGGACCTCGACTTCGTCGCCTGGGCCGCGCCGGAAGACCTCGCCACACCCGCCAACGACGACCCGGAATACCTACGGGCGGTGCAGAACACCGAACAAGCCTGGACGGCCGCCCTGACCCTGGAGGCAACCGCATGACCACGGCCCGCGCCATCGTGCTCGACGAGACCGTCCCCGCCCGCGCGCCGTGGTCGGCCGTTGTCCACGCGGGCGAGCACCTGGAGATCATCGATCTGCACGGCAACCAGGCGGTGGACTGCCTGCTGTACTCGGCGGCCGATCACGCCGACCGCTACAGCGCGCAGGCCACGGTCGCCGCCCAGCGCAATATCTTCCTCACCACCGGCAGCGCACTACGCACCGACGCGGGCACCACGCTGATGACCGTCGTGGCCGACGACGTCGGCAACCACGACACCATCGCGGGCGCCTGCTCACAGGAATCGAACACGCTGCGCTACGGCAGGCACACCCGCCACCAGCACGCTTGCGTGGAGAACTTCCTCACCGAGGCCTTACGCTGGGGGCTGGGCAAACGCGACCTGGTGTCGAATATCAACTGGTTCATGAACGTTCCGGTCGAGGCGGACGGCACGCTGGGCATCGTGGACGGACTGTCCGCGCCCGGCAAACGGGTCACGCTGCGCGCCGAGATCGACACGCTGGTGCTGGTGTCGAATTGCCCGCAGATCAACAACCCCTGCAACGGGTTCGACCCGACCCCGGTGCGCATGGTGGTGTCGCGATGACCGTCGCCGAGCTACCGGTGGCCGGGTCGGCGCAGGCGGAGACCTCGCGACCCGGCGTGCACGTGATTCGCCCCGGCATGCTCACCACCGTGCAGGACTGGCCGGGCCGGATCGGGTACTGGCACGTCGGCGTGCCGCCGTCGGGGCCGATGGACGATCTGTCGTTCCGGCTGGGGAACCGGGCACTCGGCAACGACGAGGGCGCCGCCGGACTGGAATGCACCCTCGGCGGCCCCGCGCTGCGGTTCGGCGCACCGGCCTCGGTCTGCGTCACCGGCGCCCCGGCGAAGGTGACCGTGGACGGCGTCGCCGTGCCGCAGTGGCGGACTCTACGGGTGCCCGCGGGCGGCGTACTGGACGTCGGCGCGGTGCGCGGACCGGGCATGCGCTGCTACGTGCTGATCGCGGGCGGCATCGACGTACCCGAATACCTCCGCAGCGCGGCCACGTTCACGCTCGGCCGCTTCGGCGGCGGCACCGGCGGCGCGCTGCGCGCCGGTGACTCGCTGCCACTGGGCGCGCACCACGGCCGGGTCACGGCGGGCGTGGCGATGGACGAACAACCCGTGCTCACGCGGCGCTGGGAACTCGCGGTCACCGAGGGCCCGCACGGTGCGCCGGAGTTCTTCACCCGTGCCGACTTCGAGAGCATCGTCGGCACCGACTACGAGGTGCACTTCAACTCCGACCGCACCGGCGTCCGGCTGATCGGGCCGAAGCCGGAATGGGCCCGCACCGACGGCGGAGAGGCGGGACTGCATCCGTCGAACATCCACGACACCCCGTACTCGGTCGGCGCGCTGGACTTCACGGGCGACACTCCCATCCTGTTGGGTCCGGACGGGCCGAGTCTCGGTGGTTTCGTCTGCCCGGTCACCGTCGTGGCGGCCGACCGCTGGAAGCTGGGTCAGCTGTCGCCCGGCGACAGCGTGCGGTTCGTGCCGGTGCGCGGTGACCACGCGGCCCCTATCCGGGAGCTCGGGCGCGCGCGCCGGGCCGCGTGGCCCACCGTGCTGTCGGCGGGCGGCGACGGCGACGACGGGGTGTTGCGCCGCGCCGAGGTCGATGACGAGACCGCGGTGACCTACCGCCGCGCGGGTGACGACGGCGTGCTCGTCGAATACGGCGCCATGGCATTGGATCTCGGCCTGCGCGCCCGCGTGCACGCCCTGCACCAGCACCTGCTCGCCGCGGGCGTGCGCGGGGTGACCGAGTTGACCCCCGGCATCCGTTCGTTGCAGATCCGGGTCGATCCACACGTCCTGTCCGTGCGCGCGCTGCTCGGCCTGCTCGCCGAGACAGAGGCGCGGTTGCCCGCCGCCGACCAGCTGGTCGTGCCGAGCCGGGTCGTCCATCTGCCGCTGTCCTGGGACGATCCGTCCACGCGCGAGGCGATCACCCGCTACATGCACGGCGTGCGCTCCGACGCGCCCTGGTGCCCGTGGAACATCGAGTTCATTCGCCGCATGAACGGCTTGGCTTCCGTCTCCGACGTCTACGACACCGTGTTCGGGGCCGAGTACCTGGTGCTCGGCCTCGGCGACGTCTACCTCGGCGCGCCGGTCGCCACACCCACCGACCCCCGGCATCGGCTGGTCACCACGAAATACAATCCCGCCCGCACCTGGACGCCGGAGAACGCGGTCGGCATCGGCGGCGCCTACCTGTGCGTCTACGGAATGGAGGGGCCGGGCGGCTATCAGTTCGTCGGGCGCACCACGCAGGTGTGGAACCACCGATCCGGTGCGGCGCCCGCGGTTTCCCCTGGCGCGGACCGCACCGCGTCAGGAGACGAAACTCCCTGGTTGTTGCGCTATTTCGATCGCATTCGCTGGTATCCGGTCGAAGCGGAAGAACTCCTCGACCTGCGCGCCGATTTCGCCGCGGGCAATGCGCGGGTGCGCGCCGAAGACGGCGAGTTCCGTCTGGCGGACTACCGGGCGTTCCTGGCCGAGAACGCAGCGTCCATCGAGGAGTTCCGCGCGAAGCAGGCGGAGGCCTTCAGCGCCGAACGGAGTTCCTGGCGCTCGACGGGAGAGTTGACGGATTCAGGACAGAAGCTGCCCTAGCTGTCGGGCAGACTTCTCCCCATGTTGGAAACGTCGGCCCGCCTGCTGCGTCTGCTGTCGCTGCTGCAATCTCCTCGCGACTGGACCGGCGCCGAACTGGCCGAACGACTCGACGTGGACGTGCGCACCATCCGCCGGGATATCGACAAGCTCCGCACGCTGGGCTACCCGGTGGACGCGACGCCCGGGGTTGCGGGTTACCGGCTCGGCGCGGGCGCGAAGCTGCCGCCGCTGCTGCTGGACGACGACGAGGCGGTGGCCGTGGCGCTCGGCCTGCGCACCGCGGCGGGCGGCACCATCGCGGGCATCGAGGACAGTTCGCTGCGCGCCCTCGCCAAACTCGAGCAGGTGCTGCCCGCACGGCTGCGCTATCGCGTGAGCATGCTCCAAGCGGCGACGGTCACCGTGCCCGCGGGCGGCCCGACGGTCGACCCGGACGTTCTCACCGCCGTCGCGGCCGCCATCCGCGACAACCACCGCCTGCGCTTCGACTACCGCACCCACGACGGCGCCACCTCCGTGCGCGCCACCGAGCCGCATCGCCTGGTGCACACGGGCAGGCGGTGGTATCTCGTCGGCTGGGACGTCGATCGCGCGGATTGGCGCACCTACCGCGTGGACCGCCTGCTCCCCCGCATTCCTACCGGCCCCCGCTTCACCCCGCGCGAGGCGCCGGACGCCGACCTGACCGGTTACCTCTCCCGTGGCGTCACGACCGCGCCGTACCGTTACGCCGCCCGCGTCACCCTGCGGGTCGCGGCGGAAGTGGCCGCCGAGCGAATCGCCCCGACGGTGGGAGTGATCGAGGCGGTGGACGCCGAAAGCTGCGTGCTCCGCACCGGGTCCGATTCGCTGGACGAACTCGCGATCTACGTCGCGGGCTTCGGCTTTCCCTTCCGGGTGCACGAACCGCCGGAACTCGTCGCACACCTGCGCGAACTCGCCGCCCGCCTCGGCGCGGCGGCCGGCTGACCCGGATCAGGCCGGGACGGCCGCGACGGCTTCGATCTCGCAGACCGCGCCGGGCACCGCGAAAGCCGCCACCAGCCCCCGCTCTTCGTGGACGCCTCGCGTCCCGGCCGCCGGCGCTGGTGCTCGATGGACCGCTGCGGCGACCTCGGCAAAGTCCGGCGCTAGGTACCGGGGAGTGATCCGGGCCACCGATGTCACAGCTCGCGCCCGCACGTCGTCGTCTCGGTGAAGCGATTGGAACGCCCTATCGACACCGACGAGATCGGAGACAGTCATGACCGCGAAGATCCTGGTCACCGGCGGCACCGGAACCCTGGGCCGCGAGGTGCTGCCGCTGCTGCTCGAGCGGGACGCCGACGTGCGCGTGCTGAGCCGCACCGAACATCGCCCGGACGGCGGCGGGCGCTTCGTCACCGGAGATCTGCTGCGCGACAGAGGCATCGGCGCCGCGGTGGCGGGCGTCGACACCATCCTGCACCTGGCGGGCGACGCCAAGAGCGACGAGGTGGCCACCGCGAACCTGTTGCGGGCCGCTGCCGCCGCGGGCGTCGGGCACATCGTCTACATCTCGGTCACCGCCGCCGAACTGCTTCCGCTGACCTACTTCCGCGCGAAGTTCGCCGCCGAACAGGCCGTCGCCGAATCGGGTATCCCTTGGACCACTTTGCGCGCCGCTCAGTTCCACGATTTCGTGCCCCAACTGGTGGACACGATGCTGAAATCGCCGGTGCTGCCGGTCCTGGGCGGGGTGCGCCTCCAGCCGGTGCACGTGCGTGAGGTGGCGGCCCGGCTGGCGGAGCTGACGGTCGGCGCACCCGCCGGCCGGGTGCCGGATCTGGTCGGACCCGAAGTACTGGGTATGCGCGAGCTGGTCCGCGACTACCTGACGGTGCTCGGCAAGCGGCGTGCGCTGCTGACCATGCCGGTGCCCGGCAAAGCGGGCCGGGTCTATCGCGCGGGCGCGAACCTGGTCACCGATGGCGCCGACGTCGGCAAGCTGACCTGGGCGGACTACCTCGCCGAGCGCCGGGGCGCGGTCCTGGCCGGATGACCCGGCCACTGGATCACACGACGATCACCGTCTTGCCCCGGGCATGTCCGCCTGCGACATGGCCCACCGCCTCGGCGGCCGCGGCGAGCGGAAAGCGCCGCTCGATCACCGAGCGCAGCTTCCCCGCCGCGGCCAGCTCCGCCAGGAACTCGAGATCGGCCCGGCGCGGGCGCATCAGCAACGGGCTCATCGTCTGACCGACCACCAGGCCGGTCAGCGCCACCTTGGCCACCCAGACCACCGGGCCGATCCAATTTCCACCGGGCGAACCCGCCGAGGAGACGAAGACGCCCTTCGGCGCGAGCACCCGGCGGTACGCGGTCAGCGGCCGGTTGCCCACCAGATCCAGCAGGACGTCGTATCGATCGGTGTCCCGCGTGAAATCCGCGGTGGTGTAGTCGATCACCCGATCCGCGCCGAGCGCGCGCACCGTCTCGACGTGGCGCGTGCTGCACACGGCCGTCACCTCGGCGCCGAGCGCCTTGGCGATCTGCACGGCGCTCGTTCCGACACCGCCGGACGCGCCGTTGACCAGCACCCGCTGCCCGGCACGCAGTCCGCCGACGTCCCGCAGGCCTTGGAGCGCGGTCATGCCCCCATCCGGCAGTGCCGCGGCCTCCGCCACGGTCAGCCCGGCGGGAATCCTCGTGAGCCGCTCGACCGGCACGCGCACGTATTCGGCGAAGGCGCCCGCGTCGACCGAACCGAAGACCGAGTCTCCACACGCCACTTCGGTTACTCCCGCGCCGACCTCCACCACGTCGCCCGCCAGATCGTGCCCGATCACCGGGTCTTTCGGGCGCCGCAGCCCGAAACCCAGCCGGATCGCATACGGCTTGCCGGTGAGCAGATGCACGTCACCGCGGCACACCGCCGCCGCCCGCATCCGAACCAGCACTTCGCCCTCGCCCGGGACGGGTCGCGCCACCACCTCCGTCCGGAGCACCTCGCTGGAGCCGTAGCGCGGCGCGACGATCGCGGTCATCGTCGCGCGCTCGCGGGTGGACTGCTGACCATCGGACATGGCGTTCCTCGTCTGCACCGGGCACTTACAGCGTAAGTGCGACACCGCCGACGGTACGCTTACACCGTAAGTGCGTCAAGGAGGGACCCCATGCCCGAGGCTCGCGCACCGCTCACCAGGCAAGCGGTGCTGCACGCCGCCGTCCGGCTCGCCGACGAGCACGGCTCGGCCGCGCTGTCCATGCGACGGCTGGCACAGACGCTCGGCGTCGAGGCGATGTCGCTGTACAACCACGTGCGCAACAAGGACGACCTGCTCGACGGCATCGCCGATCTGGTGGTCGCCGAGATGGCGCCGCCTGCCATCGGCGGCGATTGGAAGGCCGCCCTGCGCGCTCGCTCGATGTCCGCCCACGAGGTGCTGCTGCGTCATCCGTGGGCGACCGGACTGATCGGCACCAGGATCAACGTCGGGCCCGCCATGCTGCGCTACATCGACGCCACCGTCGGCTGCCTGCGCGCGGCGGGCTTCTCCCTGCCCCAAGCCGACCGCGCCTGGAACGCGCTGGACAGTCATCTCTACGGCTTCACCTTGCAGGAGCTGAACTTTCCACTGGAACCGTCGGATTACGCCTCCGCCGCACAGCACTTCCTGCCGCTCATCCCGGCCGACGAATTCCCCCACATGAACGCGCTCGCCCAGCTGGTGATCGACGGAAAGCACTCGGGCATCGCCGATTTCGGCTTCGGCCTGGAACTGATCCTGGACGGCCTCGAACGCCTGCTCGCCGCGAACGCGCGGTGATGCTCAGTCCATCCGGAACGTGGCCTCGGGATTCGAGACGTCCCGGATGACGCGCAGCGCCTCGGACAACGCCGCCAGCTGCGCGGGTGTCAGCAACCCGACGAACCAGCGGTCGACGGCGGCCAGATAGTCCGGCAGCACCTGCGCGAGCCGCGCCGCGCCCGCCTCGGTGAGCACCGCGTAGGCACTGCGCCGATCCCCCGGGTCCAGCTCGCGCTCCACCAGCTCGCCGCGCGCCAGGCGATCGACAAGCCGGGTGACGCCACTGGTGGACAGCGCGGTCTGCACCGCCAGCTCCGACATGCGCAGCCTGCGCCCCGGCGAACGACTCAGCCGCATCAGGGCGTTCAGATCCAGTCCGGACAAGCCGTGCGCGTTCCACACCGTCTCCAGCTTGGCAAGCACGCCGCTGTGCGCCTCGAACAGCAGACCCATCGTCGTCAGGCGCGGGTCGTCGAACAGCTCGTTCAGGTCCATGGGCGAAACCTACCCGACTGTTTCTCCGCGGATAGTTGACAAGAGGAATAAGTGGCCGTAGAAATATGCATACGCATTATTCCTCGCAGCAACTAATGGAGGTTCTCATGTCGTCCACCGCTTGGATCGCCGGATTCCGCACCGCCGTGATCGATCCGGACGAGCCGATCAAGTTCGCGGACTCGTATGCGTTCACCGACCAGACGGTGCGCCAAGTGCTGCACCTGGCGGGCGGCGGTGCGCGAGTGCGGGTCGGGTTGACCAACCGTTACGGGAAGACGCCGCTGACGATCGGGGCGGCGCGAGTCGCCCTGCGCAAGACGGGCAGCGAGATCGTCGCCGAGACCGACACCGCGCTGCGGTTCGGCGGCGCCGAGCAAGTAGTGGTGCCGGTGGGCGGCGAAGTGTTCAGCGATCCGGTGGATCTCGCCGTCTCGGCGGGCACGGATCTGACATTGAGCCTCTACCTGCCCGGACCGACCGGCCTGGCGACCTTCTCGCACCAACCAGGGGAAACCGCCTACATCGCGGACGGCGACGCCGTCTCCGAAAGCGCGCTCGCGGCCGCCGAGGAATTCCCCGGACGGTTCTACGTGGTCGGCGTCGACGTGCTCGCGCCCGCCGAAACGCCGGTGGCCGTGGCGTTCGGCGATTCCTGGTTCGAAGGCGTCGGCACCACACCGGGCGCCGATCGCCGGTCGGTGGACGTCCTCAACACACGCCTGAACCGAGGCTGGGTGGTCAACCAGGGCATCGCGGGAAACCGGCTGCTGCTCGACCGAGTGGGCGAGGCGGGCCTGGCGCGCTTCGACCGCGACGCGCTCGGCGTGCCCGGCGTGACCAGCGTGCTGATCAACTTCGGCATCAACGACCTCGGTCTCGGCGGCATGACCGGGCAGCCCCCCGCCACCGCGGACGAACTGATCGCGGGCTTCACCGCCCTGGCGCGGCGGGCGCACGCGGCGGGGCTCACCGTCCACGCCGCCACGATCGGCCCCTACGCCGGCGTCATCTACGAAGGCCTGCACGTGGCCGAGGCGCAGCCGGCCCGCAGGCGCGTGAACGAATGGCTGCGCGGCACCGATGTCTTCGATTCGGTGTTCGACGTAGCGCGCGCGGTCGAGGATCCGGCGCGGCCCGACTTCATCCGCCCCGAATTCGACAGCGGCGACGGCATGCACCTCAATGACGCCGGGGCGCGGGCGATGGCCGAAACCGTGGACGTGGCGGCACTTTTCGGCTGAGGCGGTGCGCCACCCGCTAAGGCTCCAGGCCGCGCAGCACGATCTCGACGCCGCCTCGGAATTCGTCGTCGGCCGACATGCCCTTGGCCTGGCCCGCGGTCTGCGCCAGATGCGGATAATCCGCGGCGGGGAGCTCGGCCATCACGATCGTGCCCCGCCCCGGCAACGGCGCGTAGTGCTTGTTCTGGAGGTAGCCGATCAGGAAGGCGACCAGCGTGCGCTGGGCGATGACGCGGGCGCTTCCGGTGAATCCGCCCTCGGTGAGCACGGCGAGCATCGCTTCCATCACGCGCAGCGATTCGACCGACGACTGCCGATGCCGCAGCACGATCGGCACGGCGGCCGGATGGGCCGAGAACCCGTCACGGATATGTTCGAGCAGCACCGTCACCCGCTCTTTCCAGCCGCTTCCGGCGGGGAGCGACGTGTCGATCGACGCGAAGACGTGGTCGGCCACCAGCACCTCGAGCGCATCGCGGTCGCGCACATAGCGGTACAGGGCCATGGTGGCCATGCCCAGTTCCCGGGCCACCGCGCGCATGGTCAGTGCGGACAGCCCGTCGCGATCGAGCACGGCGAGCGCCGCCGCCGCGAGATCGGCGGTGGTCAGCGAGCGAGGACGGGGCACGGATTGACAGCGTACAAGCTACGCGCATACTGGTCGTAGGCGTACGAAGTACACCTACGAGAGGAGCCCCCATGTCGCTGCCGACCACCGTCTCCGGTCGCACCCTGGTCACCATCTCCGGCGCTCGAGTCGGGATACCGGATCCCGATGACCTGATCCACCTCCAGTTCCGCCGCTTCGCCGGATGCCCGGTGTGCAACCTGCACCTGCGTTCGATCGTCAACCGCCGCGACGAGATCGCCGCCGCCGGCATCCGCGAAGTGGTCGTCTTCCATTCCGGCGCGGAGGAATTGCGCAAGTACACCGCCGAGTTGCCGCTGGACGTGATCGCCGACCCGGACCGCGAGCTCTACCGCGAATTCGGCGTCGAGACCTCACCCCGCGCGCTGCTCGACCCGCGCGGCTGGCCCGCGATCCTGCGCGGCGTCGCCCACGACACTTACGCGACCCTGCGCCGCAGGCAGGTCGCCCCGCCCGCGAAACCCGATGGCGGCAGTCTCGGACTGCCCGCCGATTTCCTGATCGCTCCCGACGGTCGCGTGCTCGCCGCGAAGCACGGCACGCACGTCTACGACCAATGGTCGGTGGACGAACTGCTGGCGCTCGTCCCGGCGGGGCGTGAAGCGTGAGGATCGCCGCAAGACCGTCGTCGGCGCGGGCATTCGCACTGCTCTGCGGCGGATTGCTCGCCGGTGCGTTCGGCTATGGCGCGGTCAACGTCCTCTACGCGTTCCGCGAGGTCCCCCTTGATGTGCGCTTCACCTTCCACACCGCCCTGATGAGCGTGAACGGCGTGGTGCTGCAGTCGCTGATGGGCCTGACCATCCTGAGCACGCTGGTGCTCGCCGCCCGTGCCACCGACCGGTCACGCCTGCTCGCCGGTATCGCGAGCGTGCTCGCTGCCGCCGCGTTCCTCCTCACCCGCCTCGGCAACGTCCCGATCAACCAGAAGATCAAAGTGTGGGCGGTCAGCGGCCCGCCCGGCGACTACGCGGATATCCTCGGCCGCTGGGAAGCGTTCCACTTCGCCCGCACGGCCTGCGCGCTGGTGTCCTTCCTCCTCGTCGTCCTGACCACCCTGCGCCCGGCGAAAGAAGCACGCCGAACGCGTTCTGCTCGACTGACCACCGTCACCGGAGACCACTGAAACCGCTGCGCGAGTAGCCACGGTCGAGAGGTCCTCTCGCACTTCGCCGCGCCCCTGTGCCACTCGCGACGATTCGAGAATTGGCGCACCTTCGCACGAATCAACGCCGCGCTGCCGATGCTCGGTGCGGGAGAGCCGATCTCCCGGGTGGCGCACGCGGTCGGCTACGGCACCGTGAGCGAGTTCATCACCGCGTTTCGACGCGATATCGGCACCGCTCCCGCCGCGTACTTCGGCGGGAGCGGTGCCGATCCGGTGCGGATCTGACGGATCAGGCCGGTTCCGTCAACCGGGCCGGACGAGCCCGCTTGCCGCGCAGGTGATCCACGCCGAAAGCGAGCACAGAGGCGACCACCGCGATGCATCCGATCGCGGCGCCGAGGCCGACCATCGAGTTGAGCCCGTCGATCGACGCGGAGGTCGCGATGTGTGACAGGTCCGACGCGATCGGCTGGAACTGCGCGGGCAGCCCGTCGGCCACCGAACGACCGGCGCCGGAGCCCGCCGCCTCCAGGAACTGCTCACGCAGCGCCGACGGGACGGCTCCGGGCAGGGCGTCGAGCCCGTCGGCAGCGGAACCGCGCGCCGAGTGGTTGAACATGGCGCCCAGCCCGGCCACGCCGACCGCGAGGCCGACCTGCCGAAGGGTGCCGAAGGTCGCGCTGGCCATGCCCGCGTTCTCGTCGGAGGCGAAGGTGAGTGAGGCCGCCTGGTTGACGGCCGTGATCGCGCCGAGTCCGAGTCCGCCGATCACCATTCCGGGCAGGAAATGCGTCCACGAGTCGTCGGAACCGAAGTCGCCGATCAGCCAAGTGCCCAACGCGACCATGCCCATCGTGACCGGCAGCGATACCGCGAACGGGACCCGCTTCGCGAAGACCATCGCCAGCGGCGCGCTGATCAGCGCGGCCACGCTCACAGGCAGCAACCGCAGGCCCATCTGCAAGGGCGTGTACCCGAGCGTGTTGATCAGGAACACCGCCAGGTAGTTGCTCGCGGCCATCAGCGTCGCCATGTGTCCGATCGAGACGATGGCCGTGCCGGTGAATCCGCGCTTGCGCACCATGGACACGTCGAGCAGCGGGTGCTCGGCCTTGAACTGCCACGCCGCGAACCCCACCAGCAACACCGCTGCGGCGGCGCCGAGCCCGAGCACCGTGGCCGAGGTCCAGCCCAGCGAGTTGCCGCGGGTCAGCGCGAATACACCCGTCACCAGGCCACCGGTGAGCAGCAGCGACCCCGGCCAGTCGGCCCTGCGCCCTTCCATCCGCGCCGACTCGGGCATCCGCAGCACGGCGAGCACGCCGATGAAGATGCCGATCGGGACGTTGATGGTGAAGATCGAGCGCCAGCCGAACTGGGTGACCAGCGCGCCGCCGAGCACCGGGCCCGCGACGGTCGCACTCGCCATGACGGCGCCGTAGATGCCGATGGCCTTCGCGCGCCTGCCCGCGTCGGGGTAGGCCACCGCGAGCAGCGGCAACGCCGTCGCGAAGATCATCGCCGAGCCGACGCTCTGCACCGCGCGCAGGAGGTTCAACTGAAGTATGGTGCCTGCCAGCGCCAATGCCAGCGACGACGCGGTGAACACTGTCATGCCCGCGAGGAAAAGCCGCTTCCGGCCGAACCGGTCGCCGAGCGTGGCGAAGGTCAGCAACAGTCCCGCCATCGGGATGGCGTAAGCGTCGATGACCCATTGCAGTCCGTCGATGGACGTGTCGAAGTCGGTGCGGATATCGGCGAGCGCGGCGGAGACCACGGTCAGGTCGAGCATCATCATGAAGATGGCCCCGCTGACCATGAACAGCACCAGCCCGGCGCGCAGCGGACTTGCGGACGAGTCGTCCGGCTTGCGGCCGGATGAGGTTGCGATCGTGGACATGTCTTCCTTATGAAGTTCGCGCACCACCCGCGGGACCGCGTGCGGGCGAGTCCATTACGGACCGAGAAGGACGGGAAACGCGACCTGAGCCGCGCCCCCGACACTATCTACGCCCCCAACCTCCGTAAATGACGTATCAAGACAAACAATTTCGCGCAGCGGCCAACCTGGGCGTCGACGAGTGGCACATAGCCGTCGCGTCCTACTCCGCGATCACGATGGTGATCTCGGCACCGGCCGCGTCGGTCGATTCGTCCGGGCCCGCGAACCAGTGGGTGACCTCGCCGTCGGTGAGGTCGGTGTCGAGGTCGCCGGTCGGGACGACGGACAGGGCGCCCGCGGTGGCGGAGGTCAGGAACTCCAGGACCGCGGGGCGGCCGGAGAGCGCGGTGGTGTACGTGGTCGACTCGAAGTCGATCTCGTGTTCCTCGCGCAACCGTTCGGCTTCGTCGAGCGCGTCGGACTGGGTGATCGCGACCGCCCCGTCCGCCGTGGCGACGACGAAGGCCGGGTGTTCCTCGCCGAGCGGGCGGACCCGGTCGGCGTAGGAGACCGGATGCGCGGCCGCCTCGGCGATGTCCTGGCGCACCTGGGCGTCGGCGAGCGCCACCCAGCGGATGTCGCTGTCGGCCACCGGTTCCGCGGTGAGTCCGAATCCGGCGCCCGCCGCGGTCAGCTGCTCGGCGGTGAGATCGCCCGCGAACAGGCATGCCGCACCGGCCTTCTGGACCGCCCAGGCCGCGACCACCGCGTCCACCGAACGCGGCAGCGTCACCGCGACGACGTCGCCCGGTCCGGCACCGCGATCGATGAGCACCCGGGCCAGCTGGGAGGAGCGCCGATCCAGCACGTGGTAGGCGACCTCGTCGTCGCCGGCCAGCAGCGCGGGCGCTTCGGGGTCCTCTTCCACGACCTCGGCGAGCACCTTGGCCACCGTGCGCGCCCCGACCCGGCCGACCGGCTCCGGCGTGGACGCCGTTGCGGTGATGCCGGATTCGGCCAGCAGCCGCGCCCGTTCGCCTTCGTCCAGGATGTCGATGTCGCCGACCAGCGCGTCCGGATCACCGAGTAGCGCCTCCAGCACCCGCACCAGCCGCTCGGCGAGGGTCTCGACCTCTTCGGCGGTGAACCGGCTGCCCAGGTACTTCAGCGTCAGCTCGATGGTGGACTCCGCGATCACCAGCAGCGTCATCGGGTAGTGCGTGGCGTCGTTGACGCCGACACCGGTCACCGACATGCCGTCGATCGAGCTGGCGGCCGAGATCGCCTCCTTGTCCATCGGATACGACTCGAACACCAGCAGCGTGTCGAACAGCGACCCGGTGCCAGCCACCCGCTGGATGTCGGTGAGCCCCACGTAGTGGTGCTCGAGCAGACCGGCCTGGTCGCCCTGCAGCCGGGCCAGCAGTTCGCCGATGGTCTGGCGGTCATCGATGCGCAGCCGCACCGGCAGCGTGTTGATGAACAGACCCACCATCGACTCGACACCGGGCAACTCGGCCGGGCGGCCGGACACCGTCGCGCCGAACACCACGTCGCCGCGTCCGGTGAGACGTCCGAGCAGGATGCCCCAGGCGGCCTGCACCAGCGTGTTCACCGTGACACCGAGTTCGGCGGCGTGCTTGGTGATCCGGCGGGTGCGGTCGGCGTCGAGTTCGGTGACCACCTTGCCGATCTCGTAGTTCTCCGCGGCGCGCGGCTGCGGAGCGAGCTGGGTGGGTTCGTTGACGCCCTCCAGCGCCGCCGACCAGGCGCGCAGCGAGGCGTCCCGGTCACGCCCGGCCAGCCAGCCGAGGAAGTTGCGGTAGGAGGCCACCCGAGGCAAGGCGGTCTGGTCGCCGCGCACCGCGTACAGCACCAGCAGGTCCCGCATCAGCAGCGGCATCGACCAGCCGTCCAGCAGGATGTGGTGGGTGGTGATGGCCAGGTGCCATTGCGCGGAGTCGCTGCGCAGCAGCGTGAACCGGATCAGCGGCGGGACGGCCATGTCGAAGTGCGTCGCCTGCTCGGCCGCGACCTGCCTGCGCAGCTCCGCGGTCCGCTCGTCGGCGGGCAGATCGGTGAGATCCACTTCGCGCCATGGCGCCTCGACCCGATCCAGCACCACCTGCACGGCCTGTCCGTCGTTGTCGGTGACGAACGCGGTGCGCAGGTTCGGGTACCGGTCGACGATGCCCTGAGCCGCAGCCCGCAGCCGTGCCACGTCCAGCGCGCCGCCCAGGTCCACCACGGCCTGCATGGTGTACACGTCCACGGTGGATTGGGTCATCATCGCGTGGAACAGCAGACCCGACTGAAGCGGCGAGAGCGGCCACACCTCGGTCAGCGCCGGGTAGGTCCGTTCCCACTGCTCGATGTCCTGCTGACCCACCCGCACCAGCGGCATGTCCGACGGCGTGTAGCCACCCGCGTCCGGCCGGCGGGCATGCGTGGCCAGCGCGGTGAGCGCCTCGACCCACAGCTCGGCGAACTCCCGCACCCGTTCCCGGGTCAGCAGGCCGGTCGGGAAGGCGAACGACGCGCCCAGGCTGGGCCCCTCGTCGGAGTCGGTGACGATCGCGTTGATATCGATCGTCGCGTTGGCGGGCATGTCGAGGTCCATGTCGACATCCAGCTGACCCAGGTCGGCCACCGGCACCCAGCCGATCTCGGCGAGTTGCTCGGGGATCTCCCCGGCCGACATCCGGCCCAGGTAGTTGAAGCTGATCTGCCCGGACGATCCCAGACCCGCCGCGGTCTCCGGATTCAGCTGCCGCAGCAGGCCGTAGCCGAGGCCCTTGTCGGGCACCGCGAGCAACTGCTCCTTGATCGACTTCACGATCTCGCCGAGCGCGGCGCCACCGGCGAACGCGTCGGTGAGGTCGGCGCCGGACAGATCGAGCCGGACCGGGTAGGCCGAGGTGAACCAGCCGACGGTGCGCGACAGGTCCGCGCCCGGCACCACGTCCTCCTCGCGGCCGTGGCCCTCGAGCTTGATCAGCGCCGCATCCGAACCATCACCGCGCCAGCGGGCGACGGCCATGGCAAGCGCCGAGAGCAGCCCGTCGTTCACACCGCCCCGGTACAGACCCGGGATCGCGGTGAGCACCGCGTCGGTGACCTCGGCGGGCACGGTGACCTCGACCCGCTCGACGGTGGCGAACGTGTCCACCGCCGGGTCGAACGGACGCTCGCCCAGCAGCGGGTCCGGGGTGGCCGAGACCTGCTGCCAGAACGGCAGTTCCGCGACCCGCTCCGGCGAGCTCGCCGCCTCGACCAGGCTGTGCGCCCAGCGCCGCATCGAGGTGCCGTTGGCGGGCAGCGTCACCGACTGACCGGCGACCAGCTGCGACCAGGCGACCGCCAGATCCGGGATCAGGATGCGCCAGGACACGCCGTCGACCACGAAGTGGTGCGCGACGATGAGCAGCACATCGCGCCGCTCGCCTTCGAAGGCGAACCAGACGAACTGCGCCATCGCGGCATTCGCCGGATCGAGCCCGCCCATCGCCCCGTCGAGCGCTTCGGTGGCGACCCGCGCCAGCTCCGCCTCGTCGGCGTCGGCGGCCAGATCCACGCGGTGCACCAGCGCGTCGACGTCCACCGCGCCGTGCGGCAGCGCCTCGAACGTCCAGTCCGTGCCGGTCCGGCGCAGCCGCGACCGGAGCACGTCGTGGTGGTCGAACACGGCCGCGATGGTGGCGACCAGGGTCTCCCGGTCGATGCCGTCGGGCAGCCGCAGCGCCATGGTCTGCGAGAACCGCTGGTACGACGAGCCGCTCGCGAGGATCTGCCGCATGATCGGGGTCAGCGGGATCTCGCCGACACCGCCGCCGGGCAGCTCCTCCAGTTTCACCTGCTCGGTGCCCGCGCCGAGCGCGGCGATCTCGGCCAGCGAGGCCACGGTGCGCCGCTCGAACACGTCACGCGGGGTGAACTGCACACCGCGCGCCTTCGCCCGGGAGACCAGCTGAATGGACAGGATGCTGTCGCCGCCGAGCGCGAAGAACGAGTCGTCCAAGCCGATCTGCTCGACGCCGAGCACCTCGGCGAACACCTCGGCGATGACGGCCTCGACCTCGCTGGCCGGCGCGCGGAATTCGCGCGGGGCCAGCTCCGGCTCGGGCAGCGCCTTGCGGTCCAGCTTGCCGACCGGGGTCAGCGGGATCTCGTCGATCACCACGATCGCCGTCGGCACCATGTGCGGCGGCAGGGTGTGCGAGGCGTACTCGCTCAACCGGGCAGTGTCGATCTCGCGACCGGGCGCGGCCAGCACGTAGGACACCAGAATCGTCGCGCCCGCCTCGGTCTTGCGGCCGATCGTGATCGCGTACTCGACGTCTTCGTGGCTCGCCAGCACGGTGTCGATCTCGCCGAGCTCGATGCGGAAGCCGCGGATCTTCACCTGGAAGTCCGAGCGGCCCACGTAGTCCAGCTCCCAGCGCACCGACGGCAGCGCGGCGTTGCCCGCCCGCTCACCGGGTTCGGCGAACCAGCGCACCACGTCACCGGTGCGGTACATCCGCGCGCCCTCGTCGCTCCACGGGTTGGCGACGAACCGTTCCGCGGTGAGGTCGGGGCGGTTGTGGTAGCCGCGCGCCAGCGCGCCACCGGCCAGGTACAGCTCGCCCGCGACGCCGGGGGGAACCGGGTTGAGCCGGTTGTCCAGCACCAGCGCGGACATGCCGCGCACCGGACGGCCGATGGTGATGTGCCTGCCCGGGGTGAGCTGGGCGTAGGACGAGATGATCGTCGTCTCGGTCGGGCCGTAGGCGTTGAAGTACTTGCGGCCCGGCCACCACTTGGCCAGCAGTTCCGGCGTGGTGACGTCACCGCCGACCGACGCCACCTCGAGCGCCTCCATGCCTTCCGGATCGACCGTGCCCAGCACCGCCGGGGTGATGATCGTGTGGCTCACCCGCTCGGTGCGCAGCAGCTCCGCCAGATCCGGACCGCCGATGATGGTCGACGGCACGACGACCAGCGTCGCGCCGGTGTAGGCGGCGCACAGCCATTCGAGCACCGACGGGTCGAAGCTCGGCGAGCAGATGTGCAGGAACCGGTGGTGCGATTCCAGCTGGTACAGATCCGCCGCGACACCGACCAGTCCACCCATGCCCGCGTGGGTCACGGTGACGCCCTTGGGCATACCGGTCGAACCGGAGGTGTAGATGACGTACGCCGGGTGGCGCATGGCCAGCGAGGAGATCCGGTCGGCGTCGGTGACCTGTTCGGCGGACTGATCTTCGATCAGCTCATCGAGAGCCGGGTCGTCGATCCGCAGCCACTCCACGTCGCGCGGCAGCCGGTCGACGTACTCGCTCGCGGTGATGCCGATGACGGCGCCGGAGTCGTTGACCATGTGCCGCATGCGGTCTTCGGGGTAGGTCGGGTCCACCGGCACGTGCGCGCCGCCGGCCTTCGCCACCGCCCAGAACGCGGCGACCATCTCGTAGGAGCGCGGGAACGACAGCGCCACGATGCGCTCCGGTCCCACACCGCGCGAGATGAGCACCCGCGCCAGGCGCGAGGAGTACTCGTCCAGTTCGCGGTAGGTGATCGAGCGGCCCTGGTAGCGCACCGCGATCTGCTCCGGGTCCAGCCGCGCGCCGTACTGCAGCAGGTCGGGCAGCAGGCCGGTGGCCATGACATCCTCGCCCTGCACGTGCGTGAGCAGGTGGAACTCGGCCGTGTCCAGCAGCGGCAGATCACCGATCGGGGTCTCGCGATCAGTGGTGATCGCGGTGAGCAGCCTGGTGAAGCGCTCGGCGAACACCCGTACCGTCTCGTCGTCGAACAGGTCGCGCGCGAAGGAGAACTCCGCGTACATGCCCGCGTCGTCGGGGTTCTCCCCCGCCTCGCGGATGGTCAGCGACAGGTCGAACTTGGCGGTGTCGACGTCGAAATCGACCGCGCCCACGTGCAGTCCGGGCAGCTCGAAGCTGCTCTCGGGCAGGTTCTCGAACGACAGCGCCACCTGGAACAGCGGGTGCCGGGCGGTGGAACGCTCGGGATTGAGCAGTTCCACCAGCCGCTCGAAGGGCAGGTCCGCGTGCGCGAACGCCTGGAGATCGGCGTCCTTGGTGCGGGTCAGGAACTGGTCGAAGGTGAGGTCACCGTCCACGTGCGAGCGCAGCACCAGGGTATTGACGAACATGCCGATCACGTCGTCGAGTTCGGCTTCGCCACGGCCCGCGATGGGCGTGCCGACGGCGATGTCGTCGGTGCCGGACATCCGCGCGAGGAACAGCGCGAGCGCGGCGTGCACGACCATGAACAGCGTCGCGTTCTGCTGTCTGGCGATCTCGGTGAGCATGCGGTGCAGCTCGCCGGAGATCGGGAACACCACGCGTCCACCGGCGAACGACTGCGTCGTCGGACGCGGCCGGTCGGCGGGCAGGTTGAGCTCGTCGGGCAGCCCGGCCAGCGCGGTGCGCCAGTATTCGGCCTGCTGCGAGATCAGGCTGTCGGGGTCGGTCTCGGAGCCGAGCACGTCGCGCTGCCACAGGCTGAAGTCGGCGTACTGCACCGGCAGCGGCGCCCAGCCCGGTTCCACCCCGGCCGAGCGGGCCGCGTAGGCCAGCATCACGTCGCGGGTCAGCGGACCCATCGACCAGCCGTCCGCGCTGATGTGGTGCGCGACGAACACGAGAACGTACGACGTGTCGGATTCCGCGTCCGTGACGCGGAACAGCTTGGCCCGCAACGGAACCTCGGTGGTCACGTCGAATCCGGCGGAGATCACCTCGATGATCCGGTGCCGGATGTCCCCGGGCGAGACCGCTTCCGGCGTCAGGTTCGGCACGGCCCGTTCGGCGGGCACGATCACCTGATGCGCGGTGCCGTCCTGTTCGGGGTAGACGGTGCGCAGCGTCTCGTGCCTGCTCACCACATCCCCGACCGCCAGTTGCAGCGCTTCGACGTCCAGTTCGCCGGTGAGCCGCACGGCCACCGGGATGTTGTTCACCGCCGAGGCGGTGTCGAACTGGTTGAGGAACCACATGCGCTGCTGCGCCAGCGACAGCGGAATCCGCTCCGGACGCGGACCGGCCACCAGCTCGCGACGGCCACCGGCGCCCGCGTGCTGCTCGGCCTTGGCGGCGAGTCCGGCCACGGTGGAGGCCTCGAACAACACGCGCACCGGGACACGAGCGTCCAACGCCGCACCGATACGCGCCGCGACCTGCGTCGCCAGCAACGAGTTACCACCCAGGGCGAAGAAATCGTCATCGGCACCGACACGCTCGACGCCCAGCACCTCGGCATACACCGACGCCACGATCTCCTCGATCGGAGTCGACGGTGCACGGAAGGCCTGAACCTCGAACTCCGGCTCCGGCAACGCCTTGCGATCCAGCTTGCCGTTGACGTTCAACGGCAAAGCATCCAGCACCACGAACGCCGAGGGCACCATGTACGACGGCAATCCGGCCGACAGTTCCGACTTCACCTGAGCCACATCGACACCGGCTTCGGCTTCGCTGCCCACCAGGTAGGCCACCAGCCGGTCACCGGTCTTCGGATCCGACTTCGCGACCACCGCCGCCTGCGCGACCTCCGGCAACGCCAACAACGCCGCCTCGATCTCACCCAACTCGATACGGAAACCACGAATCTTCACCTGGAAATCCGTACGACCCATGTACTCGAGTTCACCGCGACCGTTCCAGGCGACCAGGTCACCCGTGCGATACATCCGGGTTCCCGACTCGAACGGGTTGGCCACGAACCGGTCCGCCGTGAGATCGGCGCGACCGAAGTAACCACGCGCCAACTGCGCACCCGCGAGGTACAACTCACCGGAGACGCCGTCGGGCACGGGCCGCAAGCGGCCGTCGAGGACGTAGACCCGGCTGTTCCATTCGGGCGCACCGATCGACACGGAGGTCTCGTCGGCGAGGGTGACGCGGTGGCTGGTGATGGACACCGCCGCCTCGGTCGGACCGTAGAGGTTGAACAGTTCCGTGCGCGGGTTCTCCCGCAGGAACCGCTGCGCCACCGAACCCGGCAGAGCCTCACCGATCGCCAGCACCCGCCACAGCGAGTTCGGCATACCGGCCGTCAGCAGCGCGTCCAGCATCGACGGCACCACATGCAACGTGGTGACCCACTCGCGTGCCATCAACTCGTTCAGATACGCCGGGTCGCGATGACCATCCGGTGAAGCGATCACCAGGCGACCACCGCACACCGCGGCCGACCAGAACTCCCACACCGACAAGTCGAACGTCGCCGCCGTCTTCAACAAAATCGCATCAGCCGCATCGAGACCGAACTCGACACTCTTCCACTGCAACTGATTCGCGATAGCGCCGTGCGGAACAGCCACACCCTTCGGGCGACCCGTCGAACCAGACGTGAAAATCACATACGCCGTGTTCTCCGGACGCAACGGCGCGACCCGATCAGCATCCGTGATCGGGGTGGCATCCACACCCGACAAATCCAGCTCATCGATGCGCACCACATCGGCCACATCGGTGCTGAATTCGGCGTCGGCATTGGTCAACACACAGACCGGTGCCGCCGTCTCCAGGATGTAACTCGTCCGCTCAGCAGCCTGATCCGGATCCACCGGCACATACGCACCACCGGACTTCGCCACCGCGTACATCGCCACGATCAAATCGACCGACCGGCGCAACGCCAGAGCAACCCTCGACTCCGGACCAACACCCAGCGAGATCAGATGCCGCGCAACGCGGTTCACCCGAGCGTCGAGCGCGCCGTAGGTGATCGACTCGCCGTCCTCGGTGACGAGCGCGACTTCCTTCGGCCCGGCCGCCACCGTGGCGTCCAGCAGGGACACCAGCGTGGCCGAGGTGTCCACCGCCTGCTCGGTCGCGTTGCGCGCGGTGAGCAGCTGGGTCCGCTCGGTGGCGTCGAGCAGTTCGAGGTCGCCGACCGGAGTGCGCGGGGCGGCGACGATCTCGCCGAGCAGGCGCGCGAACCGGTCCACGAAGCCCTGCACCGTCGCGCGATCGAACATGTCGGTCGCGTAGGTGAAGAACCCGGTGATGCCCTCGGGAGCGCCCGCGTCGTCGTAGCGGTCGGTCGCGATGAGGTGCAGGTCGAACTGGGACAGCTCGGTGTCGATGTCCAGGCCGGACACGCTCAGGCCGGGCAGTTCCAGCGCGGACTGCGCCAGGTTCTGGAACGACAGACCCACCTGGAACAGCGGGTGCCGGGCGGTCGAACGCACCGGGTTGAGCACCTCGACCAGGCGCTCGAACGGCACGTCGGCGTTGGCGAACGCCTGGATGTCGGTCTCGCGCTGACGGGCCAGCAGGTCGGTGAACGCCTCGCCCGCCTCGACCCGGGTGCGGAACACCAGGGTGTTGACGAACATGCCGATCAGGTCGTCGAGCGCGGCTTCGCCACGACCCGCCATCGGCGTGCCGATCGCGATGTCGTCGGTGCCCGACAAGCGGGCCAGCAGCACGGCCAGCGCGGTGTGCACGACCATGAACAGCGTCGCGCCCTCCGTACGGGCCAGCTCGATGAGCGCCTGGTGGGTCTGCGCGTCCACCCGCAGCTCGACCTTGCCGCCCGCGAAGGACTGCACCGCCGGACGCGGTCGGTCCGAAGGCAGGTCCAGCTGATCGGGCAGCTCGGCCAGCGCCTCGCGCCAGTAGGCGACCTGCTTGGCGGCCAGCGATTCCGGATCGTCCTCGTCACCGAGCAGTTCACGCTGCCAGATGCTGTAGTCCGCGTACTGAACCTCCAGCGGCGCCCAGTTCGGCGCCTCGCCCGCCGCGCGCGCGGCGTAGGCGATCATCAGGTCCCTGGTCAGCGGGCCGACCGAGGAGCCGTCACCGGAGATGTGGTGCACCACCATGGCCAGCACGTAGTCCACCGAACCGTCCGGCCCGGCCTGCGTGCCCTCTCCGGCGATCTGGAACAGCGCGACCTTCATCGGCACCTCGGTGGTGACGTCGAAGATCGTCGAGGTCAGCGCCACCACGGCGGACTCGATCTGCGACGGCGCGACCACCCGCACCTCCAGGCGCGGCACGGCCTGGGCGGGCGGCAGGATGACCTGCACCGGGCCCGCCTCGGTCTGCGGGTAGACCGTCCGCAGGATCTCGTGGCGGCTCACCAGGTCCGCGATGGCGGCACGCAGCGCGGCCACGTCCAGCGCGCCCGACAGCCGCACCGCGATCGGCACGTTGTAGGCCGCCGAGGCGGTGTCGAACCGGTTGAGGAACCACATGCGCTGCTGCGCCAGCGACAGCGGAATATGCTCCGGCCGCGGGCCCGCGGTCAGTGCGCGGCGACCGCCCATGTCGGCGTGCTGCTCCACCCGCACCGCCAGCGCGGCCACGGTGGACGCCTCGAACAGCAGACGCACCGGCACCCGGGTGTCGAGCGCCTCGCCCAGCCGGGCGGCGACCTGCGTGGCCAGCAGCGAGTTGCCGCCCCAGGCGAAGAAGTCGTCGTCCAGGCCGAGCCGCTTGGACTCACCGTCGCGATCGGAGATCCGCAGCACTTCGGCAAAGGTGTTCGCCACGATCTGCTCGATCGGCGTGACCGGCGCGCGGAACACCGCCTTCTCGAAGGTGGGCCGCGGCAGCGCCTTGCGGTCCAGTTTGCCGTTGGCGTTGAGCGGCAACGCGTCCAGCTCGATCAGCATCGACGGCACCATGTACGACGGCAGCTCGGCCGACAGCGCGGAGTGCAGCGCGCGCTTGTCCAGCGCGCCCGTCCGGGGCACCACATAGGCGACCAGCCGGTCGCCGATGCTCGGATCGTTGTGCGCGACGACGGCCGCCGCGCTCACCGCGTCCTGCCGCAGCAGCGCGGCCTCGATCTCGCCGAGTTCGATGCGGAAACCGCGGATCTTCACCTGGAAGTCGGTGCGACCCCGGTAGTCCAGCTCGCCGGTGGCGTTCCAGGCCACCAGGTCGCCGGTGCGGTACATCCGGTCGCCCGACGCGCCGAACGGGTCGGCGACGAACCGGTCGGCGGTCAGATCGGGACGGCCGAAGTAGCCGCGCGCCAGCTGCGCACCGGCCAGATACAGCTCACCCGAGACCCCGACCGGCACCGGCCGCAGGCGGGAGTCGAGCACGTAGACCCGGCTGTTCCACTCCGGCGCGCCGATCGACACCGACGCCTCGTCGGCATCGGTGACCAGGTGGCTGGTAATCGACACCGCCGCCTCGGTCGGACCGTAGAGGTTGTGCAGTTCGGCGGCGTTGTGCCTGCGCAACCGCTGGGCGGTGGCGGCGGGCAGCGCCTCACCGATGGCCAGCACCCGGCGCAGCGAGTCCGACAGGCGGCCACCGGATTCGGTGAGCAACGCGTCCAGCATGGACGGCACCACATGCAGGGTAGTGACGCCGGTGGCGCGCATCAGCCCGTTCAGGTAGGCCGGATCGCGGTGCCCGTCGGCGGCCGAGATCACCAGGCGGCCACCGGAAACCGCGGCCGACCAGAACTCCCAGACCGAGAGGTCGAAGGTCGCCGCCGTCTTCAGCAGCACCGCGTCCTCGGCGCCCAGCTCGAAGACGGATGTCTCCCACTGCAACTGGTTGACGATCGCGGCGTGCGGGACCGCGACGCCCTTCGGCTGGCCGGTCGAACCCGAGGTGAAGATCACGTACGCGGTGTTCGCCGGGGTCAGCGCACCGGTGCGCTCGTCGGCGGTCACCGGAGCGGCCGTGTACTCGGTGAGGTCGAGCGTGTCGATCGGCACGACGTCGGCCGCGGCGGTGTGGAAGCCGTCCCGGCCGGTGGTCAGCACGCAGACCGGCGCGGCGGTGCCGAGGATGTAATCGGTCCGCTCCGCGGGCTGGTCGGGGTCGATCGGCACGTACGCGGCACCGGCCTTCGCGACCGCGTACATCGCGACAACCAGATCGGTGGAGCGGCGGATGGCCAGCGCGACGCGGTCCTCCGGGCCGACGCCACGGCCGATCAGGTACCGGGCCAGGCGGTTGACCCGCGCGTCCAGCCCGGCGTAGGTCAGCTCCCTGCGGCCGGTCGGCTCGTCGGCGACCAGCGCCACGGCCGCGGGCGTCGCCGCCACCGTGGCGTCCAGCAGCGAGACCAGCGTCGCGGTGCGCGTGGAGCCCGCCGAACGCGCCGCGAGCAGAGCGTCGAGATCGTATTCGGTGGCGTTCCAGGCCGTGAGGATGCGCTCGCTCTCCTCGGACGCGAGCAGATCGATCTCGCCCACCCGCACGGTGGCGTCGGTCAGCACGGCGTCGAGCACCCGCAGGAACCGGTCGGCGAAGCCCTGCACCGTGTTCTCGTCGAACAGGTCGGTGGCGTAACCGAATTCGGTGATGATCTCGGCGGGCGTCCCGTCCTCGGCGTACCGGTCGTAGAGCGTGACGTGCAGGTCGGTCTTGGCCAGCTGCGAGTCGAAGTTGACCGCGCTCACGGTGAGCCCGGGCAGCTCGAAGGTGGTCTCGGCCAGGTTCTGGAACGACAGGCCCACCTGGAACAGCGGGTTGCGCGCGGTGGAGCGCACCGGGTTGAGCACCTCGACGAGACGCTCGAACGGCACGTCGGCGTTGGCGAACGCCTCCAGGTCGCGTTCCTTCACGTCGCCGAGCAGATCGGCGAAGCGCTCGGCCGGCCGCACCCGGGTGCGGAACACCAGGGTGTTGACGAACATGCCGATCAGGTCGTCGAGTTCGCGTTCGCCACGACCGGCGATCGGGGTGCCGACGGCGATGTCGTCGGTGCCCGACAGCCGCGACAGCAGCACCGCCAGCGCCGCGTGCACCACCATGAACAGCGACGCGTTGTGCGCGCGCGCCAGCTCGTGCAGGCGAGCGTGCCGCTGCGGGTCTATCTCGAAGCGGATCGCCTTGCCCTGGAACGACTGCGCGGGCGGGCGCGGCCGGTCGGCGGGCAGCTCCAGCTGATCGGGCAGGTCGGCCAGCGCCGTGGTCCAGTACGCCACCTGACGGGCGGCCAGCGATTCCGGATCGTCCTCGGATCCGAGCACCGCGCGCTGCCACAGCGCGTAGTCGGCGTACTGCACCGGAAGCGGCTGCCACTGCGGCGCCTCGCCCTGCACGCGGGCCACGTAGGCGGCCATCACGTCACGGGCCAGCGGGCCCATCGACGAACCGTCGGCCGCGACGTGGTGCACGGTGAACGCCAGTACATGGTCATTGTCCGCGATACGGAACAGCGCCACCGCCAACGGCACCTCGACGGTGACATCGAAGGTGGTCAGCGCGAAGCCGATGACCGCGCCGAGCAGATCCTCCTCGGCCACGTCGATCGGGGTGAGCGCCGCCGCCGACCGGTCCGCCGGGCGGATCACCTGGTGCGGCCCGTCCGCCGAGCGCGGGTAGGTGGTGCGCAGCACCTCGTGGCGGGCGAACACGTCACCGATGGCCTGCTCCAGCGCGGCCACCTCCAGCGTGCCGGACAGCCGGACGGCCAGCGGGATGTTGTCCACCGCCGAGGTGGCCGTGTCGAACTGGTTGAGGAACCAGTACCGCTGCTGAGCGGGCGACAGCGGGATGCGCGCCGGGCGTTCGCCCGCCTCCAGGCGCGGCCGGTCCCGGCCGGACCCGGCGTTGTGCTCCACCCGGGTAGCCAGCGCCTGGACGGTGGACGCCTCGAACAGATCGCGCACCGCGAGCTTGGTGTCCAGCGCGGCGCCCAGCCGCGCGGTCACCTGGGTGGCCAGCAGCGAGTTGCCGCCGAGTTCGAAGAAGTCGTCGTCCAGGCCGACCCGCGCGACGCCGAGCACGTCGGCGAAGGTGCCCGCCACGATCTCCTCGATCGGGGTGGACGGGGCGCGGAACACCTTGGCCTCGAACACCGGCGCGGGAAGCGCCTTGCGATCCAGCTTGCCGGAGGCGTTCAGCGGGAACTCATCCAGCACGACGAACGCCGAGGGCACCATGTAGGCGGGCAGCTCGCCGCCGAGTTCCGCGCGCACGCCCTCGATGTCCACCGAACGACCGGCGGTCGCGATGACGTACGCGACCAGCTGGTCGCCGAGCCGATCGTCCGAGCGCACCACGACGACGGCCTGGGCAATCGATTCCAGGGCCGTGAGCGCCGACTCGATCTCGCCGAGCTCGATGCGCAGACCGCGCAGCTTCACCTGGAAGTCGGTGCGGCCCAGGTACTCCAGCTCGCCCTTGTCGGTCCAGGTCACCAGGTCGCCGGTGCGGTACATCCGCTCGGACTCGCCGAACGGGTTGGCCACGAAGCGGTCGGAGGTCAGATCCGGACGCGCGACATAGCCGCGGGCCAGTTGCACGCCCGCGAGGTACAGCTCACCCGCGACGCCCACCGGCACCGGGTGCAGCCGCGAATCCAGCACGTACACCTGCGTGTTGAACACCGGGGCGCCGATCGGCACCGACACCGTGTCGGCCTCGGTCACCTCGTGGAAGGTGACGTCGACCGCGGCCTCGGTCGGTCCGTACAGGTTGTGCAACCGCGCGCCGGTGAGTTCCTGCATCCGCTGCGCGGTGGCGGCGGGCAGCGCCTCACCGGAGGCGAAGACATTGCGCAGGCTGGTGCATTCATCGGCGCGTTCCTCGGCCACGAACACCGACAGCATCGACGGCACGAAGTGCGCCGTGGTGACCTGCTCGCCGGTGATGACCTGCACGAGGTAGCCAGGGTCGCGATGACCGTCGGGCTTTGCCACCACGAGGCGGGCGCCGACCTGCAGGGGCCAGAAGAATTCCCATACCGACACGTCGAAGGTGGCCGGGGTCTTCTGCAACACCACGTCGGTGTCATCCAGGCCGTACTCGTCCTGCATCCACACCAGGCGGTTGACGATCGCGGCGTGTGAGACCGCGACACCCTTCGGGCGGCCGGTCGAACCGGAGGTGAAGATCACGTACGCGGTGTTCGACGGACGCAACGGCGCGCGGCGATCGGCGTCGATCAGCGGCTCGTCGGAGTACCCCGCCAGCGAGACCACATCGATCTCGACAGCCGGGGTCGTGCCCGCGTCGAAACCGTCGCGCGAGGTGGTGAGCACACACACCGGCTGCGCGGTGTCGAGCACGTAGCGGGTGCGGTCGGCCGGGTGGTCCGGGTCCAGCGGCACATACGCGCCACCGGCGACGCTCACCGCGTACATGCCGACCACCAGGTCGACCGAGCGGCGCATGCCCAGCGCGACCATCGAATCCGGGCCGACACCCAGCGAGATCAAGTGCCGAGCCAAGCGGTTCACCCGGCCGGCGAACTCGGCGTAGGACAGAGTCGTCCCCTCGAACGTCACCGCCGGCGCGTCCGGGGTCCGCGCCAGCTGCGCGGCGAACATCGACACCAGCGTGGCCGCCGGGTCCACCGGATGCGCCGTGTCGTTCCACCGCTCCAGCACCTCGGTGCGCTCGACGCTGTCGAGCAGCTCGACGTCGCCGATGGTCACCGACGCGTCCGCGGCGATCGCGGTCAGCATCCGCACCAGCCGCGACGCGACACCGGCGATGGTGTCGGCGTCGAACATGTCGGTCGCGTAGGCGAATTCAGCGGTCATGCCGTCGGCGGCGCCCGCGGCGTCGAACCGGTCGGCCAGGTTGAGGTGCAGGTCGAACTTCGCGGTCACCACGTCCAGCGGAACACCGGCCACTTCCAGGCCGGGCAGCTCGAAGGTGGCCTCCCCGGTGTTCTGGAACGACAGCATCACCTGGAACAGCGGGTGGCGTGCCTGCGAGCGCGCCGGGTTCAGGATCTCCACCAGCCGCTCGAACGGCAGGTCCGCGTGCGCGAACGCCGCGAGGTCGGTGTCCTTGGTGCGCGCCAGCAGTTCGGTGAACGGTTTCGCGGGATCGACCGCGCTGCGCAGCACCAGGGTGTTGACGAACATGCCGATCGCGTCGTCGAGCACCGCTTCACCGCGGCCCGCGACCGCGGTGCCGATGGCGATGTCGTCGCTGCCGGACAACCGGGCCAGCAGGGCGGCGAACGCCGCGTGCACCACCATGAACAGGCTGGCGCCGTTCGCGCGGGCCAGCGCGTTCAGCTCGCGCAACAGCTGCGCGTCGAGCGAGAACTCGTACACGCCACCGCGGTTGGACGCCACCGCGGGACGCGAGCGGTCCGACGGCAGGTCCAGCTGATCCGGCAGTCCGGCCAGGGTGTCGGACCAGAACGCGACCTGCTGGGCGATCAGCGACGCGGGATCGGCTTCGGCGCCCAGCGTCTCGCGCTGCCACAGCGCGTAGTCGGCGTACTGCACCGGCAGCGGAGCCCAGGCGGGCGCCTCGCCGCGCGAACGCGCGGAGTAGGCCACCATCACGTCGCGCGCCAGCGGACGCACCGACCAGCCGTCGCCGGAGATGTGGTGCACCACGAACACCAGCACGTGGGTGTCGGGCTGCGAGCCGTCCATCGAGCCCGCGATGCGGAACAGCGCGGCGCGCACCGGGACCTCGGCGGTGACGTCGAAGCCGGTCAGCACCAGTTCGCTGATCCGGTCGGAGATCTCGGCCTCGGACACCTCGATCGGGGCGAGATCGATGGCGTTGTGCCCGGCGGGCAGCACCACCTGCACGCCCTGGCCGTCGGCGGTCTCCGGGTAGACGGTGCGCAGCACCTCGTGCCGGTCGACCACGTCGGCGACGGCCTGGCGCAGCGCCTCGGTGTCCAGCGTTCCGGTGAGCCGGACCGCGAGCGGGATGTTGTTCACCGCGGTCTGGTTGTCGAAGCGGTTCAGGAACCACATCCGCTGCTGCGCCAGCGACAGCGGGATCTTGGACGGGCGCGGGCCCGCCACCAGTTCGCGGCGGCGGCCGGTGCCCTGATGGGTCTCCACCCGCGCGGCCAGCGCGGCCACGGTCGGCGCCTCGAACAGCGTGCGGACCGGGATCCGGGTGTCCAGCGCGGCGCCGAGACGCGCCACCACCTGGGTGGCGATCAGCGAGTTGCCGCCCAGCTCGAAGAAGTCGTCGTCCAGGCCGACCGCACGTTCGGCGGCCTGCGTCAGGCCGAGCACCTCGGCGAAGACATCGGCGACGATCTCCTCCACCGGAGTCGACGGTGCGCGGAATTCCCGTGCCTCGAAGACGGGCTCGGGCAGCGCGCGCCGATCCAGCTTGCCGTTCGGGTTCAGCGGCATGGCGTCGAGCACGACGATCGCGGCGGGCACCATGTACGACGGCAGGTGCGCGGACAGGTGCGCGCGCAGCGCCTCGACATCCACCGTGGCGCCGTTCGCGGGCACCACATAGCCCACCAGCTGATCGCCGGTGCGCGCGTCGGAGCGCACCAGCGCGACCGACTGCGCGACCGATTCGTGGGCGGTCAGCGCGGTCTCGATCTCGCCGAGCTCGATGCGCAGACCGCGCAGCTTCACCTGGAAGTCGGTGCGGCCCAGGTACACGATGGCGCCGGTGGCGTCCCGCGTGACCAGGTCGCCGGTGCGGTACATCCGCGCGCCGGGCTCCCCGTACGGGTTGGCCACGAACCGGTCGGCGGTCAGATCCGCGCGACCGAAGTAACCGCGCGCCAGCTGATCACCCGCGAGGTACAGCTCGCCCGCGACGTTCGGCGGCACCGGCCGCAGGCGCGCGTCCAGCACGTACGCCTGTGCGTTCCACACCGGAAGGCCGATCGGCACAGCGCCGTCCACCTCGTCGGCGACCGGCCCGTGAGTGGCGTGCACCGTGAACTCGGTGGGGCCGTACAGGTTGTACAGCGCCGCGTCGCTCACGCGGCGGATGGCGACGACCGCGTCGGCTGTGAACGCCTCACCGGCGACGAACAGCGTCCGCAACGAGGCGAGCCCGTCCGCGTCGGCCGGGTCGATACCAGCCGCGAAGACGCTCAGCATGGACGGCACGAACGAGGTCATGGTGACCCGCTCGGCCGCGATCACCTCGGCGAGGTACTGCGGGTCGCGGTGCCCGTCCGGGCTCGCAACCACGATGCGCCCGCCGGTGCTCAGCGGGCCGAACAGCTCCCACACCGACACGTCGAAGGTGGCGGGGGTCTTGAACAGCACCACGTCGTCGGCGCCGATGCCGTATTCGCCCGTGATCCAGCGGATCTGGTTGACGACCGCCGAATGCGGCACGGCGACGCCCTTCGGACGTCCGGTCGAACCCGAGGTGAAGATCACGTACGCCGGGTGCTGCGGGCGCAGCGGCGCGATGCGCTCGGCGTCGGTGACGGGTGCGTCCGGGTAGCCGGACAGGTCCAGCTCGTCGATGTTCAGCGTCGCGCGGCCCGCGCCGTCGAACGCGTCGCGGGCGGTGGTCAGCACGCAGACCGGGTCGGCCGAGTCGAGCACGTAGTGCACGCGGTCGGCGGGCTGGTCCAGGTCCAGCGGCACGTAGCCGCCGCCCGCGGCGTGCACCGCGTAGGCGGCCACGACCAGGTCCACCGAGCGGCGCATGCCCAGGGCGACCAGCGTCTCCGGGCCGACGCCCGCCTCGATGAGGCGGCGCGCGAGCCGCCGCACACGGGCGGCGAATTCGGCGTAGGTCAGAACCGTTCCGGTGGCCGGGTCGACCACGGCGACCGCGTCCGGCGTGGCCGCGGCCTGCGCGGCGAACTCCTCGACCAGCGTGGTCGCCGGGCCGAGGTCGCGGGCGGTGTCGTTCCAGCCGCGCAGCGCCTGCGCGGTCTCCTGCTCGTCCAGTAGCGCGATGTCGCCGATCGGCCGGTCCGGTTCGGCGGCGACGGCCTTCAGCAACCGGCCGAAGCGGCGGCCGAACTCGGCCATGGTGGCCGGGTCGAACAGGTCGGTGGCGTAGATCAGCTCGGCGGCGATACCCGCGCCGGTGCCGTTCGCGGTTTCGGCCTCGCGTTCGGACAGCACCAATTGCAGGTCGAACTTGGCGACGTCGATCGGCAGGTCGACACCGCTCACCGTCAGACCGGGCAGCTCCAGGCTGTTCTGGCCGGTGTTCTGGAACGACAGCATCACCTGGAACAGCGGGTGGCGCGCCTGCGAACGCGCCGGGTTCAGGATCTCCACCAGCCGCTCGAACGGCAGGTCGGCGTGCCCGAACGCAGCGATGTCGGTGGCGCGCACCGAACGCAGCAGCTCGGTGAACGTCGCACCGGACGCGATCGGGGTCCGCAGCACCAGGGTGTTGACGAACATGCCGATCAGGTCGTCGAGCGCGCGCTCGCCACGACCCGCGACCGGCGTGCCGATCGCGATGTCGTCCTCGCCGGACAGCCGCGACAGCAGCACGGCCAGCGCGGTGTGCGCGACCATGAACAGCGTCGCGCCCCTGGTACGGGCGAGTTCGGTCAGCTGGGCGTGGGTCTGGGCGTCGATCTCGAAGACGTGCGTGGCGCCGCGACCGGAGGCGATCGCGGGGCGCGGCCGGTCGGCGGGCAGGTCCAGCTGCTCGGGCAGGCCGCGCAGGGTGTCCGACCAGAACGAGATCTGCTCGGAGATCACCGAATGCGGGTCGTCCTCGGCGCCGAGCACCTGGCGCTGCCACAGCGCGAAGTCGGCGTACTGCACCTCCAGCGGACGCCAGGCGGGCTCGCCGCCGTCGACGCGGGCGCCGTAGGCGGTCATCACGTCGCGGGTCAGCGGGCCCATGGAGAAACCGTCGGCCGAGATGTGGTGCACCACCAGGGCGAGCACGTGCTCGGTGGGGCTGATCTCGAACAGCCGGGCGCGGAACGGCACCTCGGCGGTGACGTCGAAGGCCGTGCCGATCAGCCGCGCGAGCTGCTCGGGCAGTTCGGCTTCGGTGACGTCGACCGGGGTCAGGTCGGGGATGACCTTCGCGGTGGCCACGGTCTGCTGGTGCGCCGCGCCGTCCACCTCGGGGTAGAAGGTGCGCAGCGACTCGTGGCGGGCCAGTACGTCGGCGACGGCGATCTGCAACGCCTGCCGGTCGAGCAGGCCGGACAGCCGTACCGCGGCCGGGATGTTGTCCACCGCCGAGTCGGGGTCGAAGCGGTTGAGGAACCACATGCGCTGCTGAGCCAGCGACAGCGGAACCAGCTCCGGTCGCTGCTGCGGCGCCAGCGGCGCACGGCCGCCCACGCCCGCCTTGGTCTCCGCGCGGGCCGCCAGCGCGACCACGGTGGACGCCTCGAACAGTTCGCGCACGCCGAGGTCGGTGTCCAGCGCGGCCGACAGCCTCGCGGCGACCTGGGTAGCCGACAGCGAGTTGCCGCCGAGGGCGAAGAAGTCGTCGTCCAGGCCGACCCGCTCCAAGCCGAGCACATCGGCGAAGGTCGCGGCGACGATCTCCTCGACCGGCGTGGTGGGGGCGCGGAACACCGCGGCCTCGAACACCGGCGCGGGCAAGGCCTTGCGGTCGAGCTTGCCGGAGGCGTTGAGCGGGAACTCGTCGAGCACGATCACGACCGACGGCACCATGTACGCGGGCAACTGCCGCGCCAGGTCCTCGCGGACCAGGTCGGTGTCCAGCGCGGCGTCCGGAGCGGGGATGACGTACGCGACGAGCTGGTCGCCCGCGTGCGCGTCCGAGCGCACCACGACGACCGCCTGTGCGACTTCCTCGAGGCCGGTCAGCGCCTGCTCGATCTCACCCAGCTCGATACGCAGACCACGCAACTTCACCTGGAAGTCGGTGCGGCCCAGGTACTCCAGTTCACCGTGCTCGGTCCAGGCCACCAGGTCACCCGTGCGGTACATCCGCGCACCGGGCTCACCGTACGGGTTGGCGACGAAACGGTCACTCGTCAGATCCGGACGCGCGACGTAACCACGCGCGAGCTGAACACCCGCGAGATACAACTCACCGGCGACCCCCACCGGGACCGGACGCAGGCGCGCGTCCAGCACGAACACCTGCGTGTTGAACACCGGCGCACCGATCGGCACCGTGTCCGTGTCGGCGTCGACGACCTCGTGGAAAGTGACGTCGACCGCGGCTTCGGTCGGACCGTAGAGGTTGTGCAGCGAGGCACCGGTCAGCTCGCGCAGGCGATGCGCGGGCTTGGGCGGCAACGCCTCACCCGAAGCGAACACCAGTCGCAGCGAATCGCACTGCACGGCGGCGGCATCGGCAACGAATACCGCGAGCATCGACGGCACGAAGTGGGTGACGGTCACCTTTTCGGCGCTGATAACCTCGGCCAGGTACGCCGGATCGCGATGCCCGTCCGGCTTGGCGACCACGAGGCGAGAGCCGATCTGCAACGGCCAGAAGAACTCCCACACCGACACATCGAAGGTGGCAGGCGTCTTCTGCAACACGACATCAGCCGCAGTGAGCTGATAGGCAGTCTGCATCCACACCAGGCGGTTCACGATCGCGGCATGCGAGACAGCAACGCCCTTCGGACGCCCCGTCGAACCCGACGTGAAAATCACGTAGGCGGTGTTCGAAGGACGCAGCGGCGCACGGCGATCCGCGTCGGTGACCGGAGCCTCCGACAGCCCCTTCAGGTCGAGCAGATCGATGCGCACCTGCGCGGTGTCGATGTCCAGATCGCTGCCGGAGGTCAGCACGCACACCGGGTCGGCGGTGCCGAGGATGTATTCGGTGCGCTCGGCCGGGTGATCCGGGTCCAGCGGCACGTACGAGCCACCGGCCACGGCGACGGCGTACATGCCGACCACCAGATCGATCGAGCGCCGCATGCCAAGCGCCACATACGATTCCGCGCCGACGCCGCGCGCGATCAGCCAGCGCGCCAGCTGGTTCACCCGCCAGGAGAACTCGGCGTAGGACAGACTTGTCCCCTCGAACGTGACCGCCGTCGCGTCCGGAGTGCGTTCGACCTGGTCGTAGAACATCGACACCAACGTCGCGCCGGTATCCACCGGATGCGCGGTGTCGTTCCACCCCGACACCACCAGCTCGCGTTCGGCGGCATCCAGCAGCTCGATGTCGCCGACCACCGCGTCGGGCGCGGCGGTGATAGCGGTGAGCACCCGGATCAGGCGGTCGGCGATGCGGCGCACCGTCTGCTCGTCGAACAGGTCGCGCAGGTAGCCCGCGCGCACACGCAGCCGCGAATCCAGTTGCGCGATCAGGGTCAGCGGGTAGTGCGTGGCGTCGGCCGCGTCCAGGCCGACCACCGCCATGCCGTCGATGTCCGCCGCTTGCGCCTGCAAGCCCGCCGCGTCCACCGGGTAGGACTCGAACACCACGAGCGTGTCGAACAGTCCGCCGATGCCCGCGACCGCCTGGATGTCGGCCAGGCCCACGTAGTGGTGGTCGAGCAGGTCGGCCTGCTCGCCCTGGGTGCGGACCAGCAGATCGCGCACGGACTCCGACGAGTCGAAGCGCACCCGCACCGGCACGGTGTTGATGAACAGACCGACCATCGCCTCCACGCCGGACAGCTGCGCGGGACGCCCGGAGACGGTGGTGCCGAACAGCACGTCGTCGCGGCTGGTCATGCGGCCGACGAGCATGCCCCACGCCGTCTGCAGCACGGTGTTCGGGGTGACGCCGAGCGAGCCGGCCAGCGCGGTCAGCCGCGCGGTGGTCGCCTCGTCCAGCTCGAAGAAGTACTCGCCGGACAGCGAGGTGATCTCGCGACCGGCGTCCGGCCGCGCCAGCAGGGTCGGCTCGCCGACACCGCGCAGCGCGTGCGCCCACGCGGCCAGCGACGCCGCATGGTCCTGCTGCCGGGTCCAGTCCAGGAAGTGCCGGTAGGAGCGCACGGCGGGCAGCGCGGCGGTATCCGCGTGCACGGCATAGAGCATCAGCAGATCCCGCATGAGCAGCGGCATCGACCAGCCGTCGAGCAGGATGTGGTGGTTGGACACCACGAACTGCCAGCGGTCGGGCGCGACCTGGATCAGCGTGAAGCGGATCAGCGGCGGTGCGGCCAGGTCGAACCGCCGCATGCGGTCGGCCTCGATCAGGTCGTCGGCCGAACCGGATTCGATCCGGTCGTGCTCGGCCCACGCGACGCGCACGCTGTCCAGCACGATCTGCACCGGGTTGCCGTTGTGGTCGCTGACGAACGCGGTGCGCAGGTTCTCGTAGCGGTCCACCAAGGCCTGTGCGGCAGCGCGCAACCGGGCGGCGTCCACTCGGCCGGTGAGCGTCAGCACCGCCTGGGCGGTGTACACGTCCACCGAGCTCGCCGCGAGGCGGGCGTGGAACAGCAGACCGGCCTGCAGCGCCGACAGCGGCCAGACGTCGGCCAGTGTCGGGAAGCGCCGCTCCCAGGTGTCGATATCCCTTTGCGTGCTGCGCACCAACGTGAAGTCCGACGGAGTGTGCCCGCCCGCGCCCGACGAATTGGCATGGCGCGCCACCGCTTCCAGCGCGGCGGTCCACAGCTCGCCGAACTCGCGCACGTCGGCGGCCGACAGCAGGGTCGCCGGGTAGCCGATGTTGGCGGTCAGCTTGTCGCCGACCACGATCGCGTTGACGTCCAGCGGCGCCATCGCGGGCATGTCCGCGTCGTAGGCTCCGCCCAGCGCGCCGAGTTCCGGTGCGGGGATCCAGCCGAAGCCGCGCAGCGACTCCGGCACGTCACCCTCGGAGATCCGGCCGAGGTAGTTGAAGCTCACCTGGCCGGGCAGTTCGCGCGGCAGCTCGGCGGCGGTCTCGGCGTTCAGGTAGCGCAGCAAGCCGTAGCCGATGCCCTTGTCCGGCACCGAGAGCAACTGCTCCTTGACCGCCTTGACGGCCGCGCCCAGCGCGGGCCCGCCGGTGAACGCGGCGTCGACATCGATGCCCGCCAGATCGAACCGGACCGGGTAGATCGCGGTGAACCAGCCGACGGTGCGCGACAGATCCGCGCCCGGCACCACGTCTTCCTCGCGGCCGTGACCCTCGAGGCGGATCAGCAGCGAGTCCTCGCCCCGTGCGGCCACTCGCCGCGCCCGCCACTTCGCGGTGGCCAGCGCCAGCGCGGTGAGCAGGCCGTCGTTCACGCCGCCGTGGAACAGCGCCGGAACGGTGGTGAGCAGGGCCTTGGTGACCTCGGCGGACACCTCGACCTGATGCTTCTCGATGACGCCGGAAGTGTCGAGGGCCGGGTCCATCGGACGTTCGGTCAGCAGCGGATCGGCCGCGGCGACCACCGAACGCCAGTAGTCCAGCTCGGCCACCCGCTCGGGGCTGGCGGCCTCGCGTTCCAGCGCATGCGCCCAGGCACGCATCGAGGTGGCCGGAGCGACCAGCTCGGGCGTCTGCCCCGCGGTGCGCTGCCCCCACGCCGTCACGAAGTCCGGCACCAGGATGCGCCAGGAGACGCCGTCCACCACCAGGTGGTGGGCGACGACGATCAGGCGTCCGGCGCGTTCGGCGGAATCGGGTTCCAGCCAGACGAACCGGATGACCACGCCCGCGGCGGGATCGAGCCGGTCCAGCGACTCGTCCAGTGCGGCCGAGGCGATCGCGACCAACTCGGCGTCGGTGGCGTTCGCGGCGAACTCGGTGCGGTCGATCAGCGCGTCCACCTCGACGGTGCCGGGCGCGGCGGTCTCGACGACCCAGTCGTCGCCGTCGCGGCGCAGGCTCGCGCGCAGCATGTCGTGCCGATCGATGACCGCGCCGACCGTCGCGGCGATGCCCGCCCGGTCGATGCCGACCGGCAGTTCCAGCGCCAGCGTCTGGTTGAACCGCCCGAACGAGCCGCGCCGCTCCGCCATGAACCGCACCACCGGCGTCAACGGCATCGCGCCGATGCCGCCGCCGGGCGGCTCGGCCAGGGTGGTGGCCGACGCCTCGGCCGCCTCGGTGGTCTCGGCGACGGACGCCAGCCCGGCCACGGTGCGCTGCTCGAAGACGTGCCGCGGGGTGAACACCACGCCGCGCGCCTTGGCCCGCGAGACCAGCTGGATGGAGACGATGCTGTCGCCGCCGAGCGCGAAGAAGGAGTCGTCCACGCCGACCCGCTCCACGCCGAGCACCTCGGCGAACACCTCGGCGATGGTCTGCTCGACCGGAGTGCGGGCCGCTCGGAACACGACCTCGGTGGCGAACACCGGTTCCGGCAGCGCCTTGCGGTCCAGTTTGCCCACCGGGGTGAGCGGCACGTGGTCGATCACCATGATCGACGAGGGCACCATGTAGGCGGGCAGGCGATCCTCGACGTGCGCGGTCAGCGCGGCCACGTCGATCGAGTGTCCCTGCGCGGCAACGACGTACGACACCAGCGACACCGCGCCCGCGGCGCTCCTGTGGCCGACGGTGACCGCGAAGTCGACGGTCTCGTGCGAGGCCAGCGCGGCGTCGATCTCGCCGAGCTCGATGCGGAAACCGCGCACCTTCACCTGGAAGTCGGAGCGGCCGACGTATTCGACGACGAGCGATTCGACTCCCCCAGCGGGCGCGGAGCCCGCGGAGTGCCCGACCCGGGCCCACCGGACCACGTCACCGGTGCGGTACATCCGCGCGCCCGGCACGTAGGGGTTGGCGACGAACCGCTCCGCCGACAGGCCCGGCCGCGCGTGGTAGCCACGCGCCAGCTGGACGCCCGACAGATACAGCTCACCCGCGACACCCACCGGAACGGGCCGCAGCTGGGCGTCCAGGATCAGCGACTGCATGCCGCGGGTCGGGCCACCGATGGTGACCCGGTCGCCCGGCGCGAGCGCGTCGCTGATGTTGGTCATGATCGTGGTCTCGGTCGGGCCGTAGCCGTTGTGGAAGCGGCGGCCCGAACCGTCGGGCGCGCCACCCCACTTGACGACCAGATCGGCGGGCACGGCTTCACCACCGGCCACGATCACCCGCATGCCGGCCAGCGCGGCCGAATCCAGCGAGGCGAGCACCGACGGGGTGATGAACGCGTGGGTGACCCGCTCGGCGCGGATCAGCTCGGACAGCTCCTCGCCGCCGTAGACGCCGGGCGGGCAGACCACCAGGGCGCCGCCGCGGCCGATCGCCAGCAGGAATTCCAGGATCGAGGCGTCGAAGCTGGGCGAGGCGAAATGCAGTGCGCGCGTGTCGGAATCGACGTCGTAGCGGGCGTTCTGCTCGTCGCGGAAGTTGGCCAGACCGGCGTGGGTGACCACGACGCCCTTGGGCACACCGGTGGAACCGGAGGTGTAGATGACGTACGCGGGGTGCTCCGGCCGCACCGGGCGCACCCGGTCGGCGTCGGTGACCGCGGCGTCGTCGAATCCGTCGAGCTCCAGTTCGTCGAGCACCAGCCATTCGACCGACTCGGGCAGCTCGGCGCGCACCGACGCCACGGTGAGACCGATCGGGGAGCCCGAATCGGTGACCATGTGCGCGATGCGGTCGGCCGGGTAGGCGGGGTCGATCGGCACGAACGCGCCGCCGGACTTGGACACCGCCCATTCGGCGAAGTACGACTCGTCCGAGCGCGGCACGGCGACCGCCACCAGGTCCTCGGTGCCGATGCCACGCTCGATCAGCAAGCGGGCCAGGCGGTTGGACCGCGCGTCCAGCTCGCCGTAGGACACACTTCTCCCCTGGAACACCACGGCGGGCGCCTCGGGATCGATGGCGGCGGCCTCGGCGATCAGGTCCGGCAGCGTCCGCGCGGGCGTGGCGGGCGCGCCGGTACGCGCGACCAGGTCGGCCCGCTCGGCCGCGTCGAGCACGTCGATCGCGCCGACGGTGACCGACGCGTCGGCCGCCACCGCCGCGAGCACGCGTTCCCAGCGGTCCACGATGGCCGCCGCGGTGGACTCGTCGAACAGCTCGGTGGCGTAGGTGAGCGCCAAAGCCATGGCGCCGGAACCGGTGTCACCGCGCTCGGCGAGGGTGAATTGCAGGTCGAAGCGCGCGACGTTCTCTTCCAGGTCCAGCGCGGACACCGAAAGGCCGGGCAGCTCCAGGGTGGTGCGCTCCAGGTTCTGGAACGCCAGCATCACCTGGAACAGCGGGTTGCGGGCCTGCGAGCGCTCCGGCGCGAGCAGTTCCACCAGCCGCTCGAACGGCACGTCGGCGTTGCCGTAGGCGTCCAGGTCGGTGCGGCGCACGCGGCCGAGCAGATCGGCGAACGACTCTCCGGGCTCGATGCCGGTCCGCAGCACGAGGGTGTTGACGAACATGCCGACCAGATCGTCGAGCGCGGCCTCGCCACGGCCCGCGATCGGGGTGCCGACCGCGACGTCGTCGCTGCCGGACAGGCGCGACAGCAGCACCGCCAGCGCACCGTGCATCACCATGAACAGCGACGCGCCGCGCTGCCGCGCGACCTCCTCCAGCGCGGCGACCAGGTCGCCGGACAGCTCGCGATGCAGCGTCGCGCCGCGGTGCGAGGCGACGGCCGGACGCGGGCGGTCGGTCGGCAGGGCCAGCTCGTCGGGGACGTCGTCGAGCGCGCGCCGCCAGTACGCGACCTGCTTGGCCAGCAGCGAGTCCGGATCCTCCTCGGAACCGAGGATCTCGCGCTGCCACACCGCGAAGTCGGCGTACTGCACCGCCAGCGGAGCCCAGCCGGGTGCGCTGCCGGTGCTGCGCGCGGTGTAGGCGGCCATCACGTCACGGGTCAGCGGGCCCATCGAGAAGCCGTCGGCGGCGATGTGGTGCACCACCACCACGAGTACGTGCTCGTCCGGCCCGGCCGCGTACAGCCGGGTGCGCAGCGGAACCTCTTCGGCCACGTCGAATCCGGTGGTGACGAACTCGGTCACCGTCTCGATCAGCCGCTCCTGCCGCACCGGCACGGGGTGCAGATCCAGGACGATGTCCTCGGCGGGCACGATCACCTGGACCGGGGTGCCGCCGTGCTCGGGGTAGCGGGTGCGCAGCGATTCGTGCCTGCGCACCACGTCGGCGACCGCCAAGTGCAGCGCCTCGACGTCCAGCGCGCCGGTGAGCCGGATGGCGATCGGCAGGTTGTAGGCCGCCGAGGCGGTGTCGTACTTGTTCAGGAACCACATGCGCTGCTGCGCGAACGACAGCGGCACCAGCTCGCCCGCCGCGCGCTCGCGCGCGACCAGCCGCTCCCGGGCTGCGCCGTCGGCGTGCGATTCCACCCGCGCGGCGAGCGCTTCCACGGTGGAGGCCTCGAACAGCGTGCGCACGGCGACGGTCGCGCCGAGCGCGGCGCCGATGCGCGCGACCACCCTGGTCGCGATCAGCGAGTTGCCACCCAGATCGAAGAAGTCGTCGTCGACGCCGACCCGCTCCAGGCCGAGCACGTCGGCGAACACCGCGGCCACGGTTTCCTGCACCGGGGTGACCGGCGCGCGGAAGGCGCGCGAGGTCGCCGTCGGGGCGGGCAGCGCACGGCGGTCCAGCTTCCCGTTGACGGTCAGCGGGATCCACTCCAGCCGCACCACGGCCGAGGGCACCATGTAGGCGGGCAGCTGCTCGGCCGCGCCGTCGCGCACCGCGTCGAGCACCGGCTCGGCGCCGGGCTCGGACACCACGTAGGCGACGATCCGCTGATCGCCGGGTTGGTCCTCGCGCACGATGACCGCGGCCTGCGCGATACCGGGCTGGGCCAGGATCGCCGATTCGATCTCGCCGAGCTCGATGCGGAAGCCGCGCACCTTCACCTGGTCGTCGGCGCGGCCCAGGTACTCCAGCTCGCCGAACCGGTTCCAGCGCGCCAGGTCGCCGGAGCGGTACAGTCGCCCGCCCGGCGCGTCGCCCATCGGGTCGGCGACGAAGCGGGTGGCCGACAGGTCGGGACGGCCGAGGTAGCCGCGAGCCAGCTGCGGGCCCGCCACGTACATCTCGCCCGCGACGCCGACCGGCACCGGACGCAGCCGGTTGTCGAGCACGTACACCCGCAGACCGGCGATGGCGCGGCCGACCACGCTGCCGGAGGCGGCGGCGATGGTCGCGGCGTCCAGCGCACGGTAGGACACGTGCACCGTGGTCTCGGTGATGCCGTACATGTTGACCAGCAGCGGCCCGGCAGCGGACGCACCGGTGCCGTCGCCGTGGCGCGCCACCCAGTCCGACAGCCTGCGCAGTTCCAGCGCCTCGCCGCCGAACACCACGTAGCGCAGCGCCAGCGGCGCCGCGTCCGGCGCGGCGTTCCGGTCGGCCTCGGCCAGCTGGTAGAACGCGGACGGGGTCTGGTTGAGCACCGTGACGCGTTCGGCGCGCAGCAGTTCCAGGAACTGCTCCGGCGAGCGCGAGGTGTAGTAGTCGACCACCACGAGGGTGCCGCCGAACAGCAGCGGACCCCACAGCTCCCACACCGAGAAGTCGAACGCGTAGCTGTGGAACAGCGTCCAGGTGTCCTCGGGCCCGAAACCGAAGTCACGGTCGGTGTTCGCGAACAAACGCACCACATTGCGGTGCGCGACCGCGACGCCCTTCGGGCGGCCGGTCGAGCCGGAGGTGTAGATCACGTACGCGACGTTGTCGGGGGTGAGCGCGGAGTTGCGGTCGGCGTCGGTGATCGGCGCGTCGTCGGCGTCCTCGATATTGCCGGTCTCCACCGCGAACCCGTCCAGTACGACGGCGGGCAGCCCGGCGGGCACCTGGACCTGCACCGTGGAGTCGAGCACCACGCTGGTGGGCCGGGAATCGGCGAGCACGTAGGCGATGCGCTCGGCCGGGTAGGTCGGGTCGACCGGGACGTAACCCGCGCCGGTCTTCACCACGGCCAGTAGCGCGACCACAAGGTCCAGCGACCGCGGCAGGATCACCGCGACCAGGGCCTCCGGTCCCGCGCCGTCGCTGATCAGCCTGCGCGCCAGCACATTCGCGCGCCGGTCCAGCTCGGCGTAGGTCAGCGTCTCCACGCCGAAGCGGGCCGCGATCCGGTTCGGGTGCGCGGCGACGGCCGCGTCGAACAACCCGACCAGCGTGATGTCCGGATCGGCGAACGCGCCCGCGACGCTCTGGGCGCCGGAGGACACCCAGCGCTGCGACACGTCCAGCCGCTCGCCCTCGCCGAGCAGATCGATATCGCCGATGGCGACCCGCGGATCCTCGGCCACACCGCGCAGGATGCGCACGAAACGGTCGGCGAACGCGGCCACCGTCTCCGGGTCGAACAGTTCGGTGGCGTAGTTCCACGACAGCGTCAGCCCGCCCTCGGCGGACTCGCCGACGGTGAGCTGCACGTCGAATTTCGATGTCCCCGGGTCGAACTCGACGGCGGCGACGTCGAGGCCGCCGGGCAGCGCGACGGTGCCGAGATCGGCCGCCGAAGCGGCCTCGAAGGTCAGCGCGACCTGGAACAGCGGGTGGTGCGCCTGCGAGCGCACCGGGCTGAGCACATCGACCAGCCGCTCGAACGGCACGTCGGCGTTGGCGAAGGCGGCCAGATCGGTGCGGCGCACCTGGTCGAGCAACTCGTCGAAGCGAGCGCCCGGATCGACTTCGCTGCGCAGCACGAGCGTGTTGACGAACATGCCGACGACGTCGTCGAGCGCGCGTTCACCGCGGCCCGCGATCGGGGTGCCGATCGCGACATCGGTGCTGCCCGACAGCCGGCCCGCCCACACCGCCAGCGCGGCGTGCACCACCATGAACAGCGTCACGCCACGGGCGCGCGCCAGCTCCGACAGCGCTTCGTGCACTTGCGCGTCGACGGAGAAATCGTGCGTGCCACCGGCATTGGAGGCGCTCTCCGGCCGCGGCCGGTCGGCGGGCAGCTCGATCTGGTCGGGCAGGTCGCGCAGCTGTTCGGTCCAGTAGCCGATCTGCCGGGCCGCGACGGAATCCGCGTCGTCCTCGGCGCCGAGCACGTCACGCTGCCACAGCGCGTAGTCGGCGTACTGCACCTCGAGCGGGGCCCAGGACGGCACCTCGCCGCGGGCGCGCTCGGTGTAGGCGAGCACGACATCGCGCAGCAGCGGCCGCAGCGAGAAGCCGTCCGCGCTGATGTGGTGCATGACCAGCACCGCCACGTGGTCGGTCGCCGACAACGCGAGCAGGCTCGCCCGGAACCCGATCTCGGCGGTCACGTCGAAACCGGCGCTCGCCAGCTCGACGATCCGCGCGGGCAGCTCGTCCGCCCCGACGGGTTCGGCGACCAGGTCGAACGCGACCTCGCTCACCGGCAGGACACGCTGGTAGCCGGTGCCCTCCACCTCGGGGTAGATCGTGCGCAGCGCCTCGTGCCGCGCGAGCACGTCGCCGATGGCCGCGCCGAGCGCGGCGATGTCCAGCTCGCCGGTCAGCCGCAGCGCGACCGGGATGTTGTTCACCGCTGTGCGGTTGTCGAACCGGTTGAGGAACCACATCCGCTGCTGGGCGAGCGAGAGCGGCACCAGCTCGGGGCGCTCCCGCGCGACCAGCGGCGTCCGGCCGCCCTCTCCGGCGGCCGATTCCACCTTCGCCGCCAGCGCGACCACGGTCGACGCCTCGAACAGCGCGCGCACGGGAACCTGGGTGTTGAGCGCCTCGCCGAGCCGCGCCGCCACCTGCGTGGCGACCAGCGAGTTGCCGCCCAGTTCGAAGAAGTCGTCGTCCAGGCCGACCCGCTCCACGCCGAGCACCTCGGCGAAGGTCTCGGCCACGATCTCCTGCACCGGCGTGGCGGGCGCGCGGAACACCTTGGCCTCGAAGACCGGGTCCGGCAGCGCCTTGCGGTCCAGCTTGCCGGAGGCGTTCAGCGGGAACTCGTCGAGCACCACGTAGGCCGCGGGCACCATGTACCCGGGCAGCCGCGCGCCGAGTTCGGCCTTGACCGACTCGACGTCGACCACCCGGTCCGGATCGGTCACCAGGTACGCGACCAGCTGGTCGCCGGTCCGCTCATCGGCGCGCACCACGACCACCGCCTGCGCCACCGACTCCAGTGCCGTCAGCGCAGCCTCGATCTCGCCGAGCTCGATGCGCAGACCGCGCACCTTCACCTGGAAGTCGGTGCGGCCCAGGTACTCCAGTTCACCGTCTTCGGTCCAGGCCACCAGGTCGCCGGTGCGGTACATCCGCTCGGCCTCGCCGAACGGGTTGGCCACGAAACGCTCGGTGGTCAGGTCGGGGCGGCCGACATAGCCGTGCGCCAGCTGCGCGCCCGCGAGGTACAGCTCACCGGGCACGCCGACCGGAACCGGCCGCAGCCGCGAATCCAGCACGTACACCTGCGTGTTGAACACCGGGGCGCCGATCGGCACCGACACCGTGTCGGCCTCGGTCACCTCGTGGAAGGTGACGTCGACCGCGGCCTCGGTCGGTCCGTACAGGTTGTGCAACCGCGCGCCGGTCAGCTCGCGCAACCGCTGCGCGGTCACCGCGGGCAGCGCCTCACCGGAGGCGAACACGTTACGCAGGCTGACACATTCGGCCGCGCGTTCCTCGGCCACGAACACCGACAGCATCGACGGCACGAAGTGCACCGTGGTGACCTGCTCGTCGACGATCAGCCGCGCCAGGTACGCGGGATCGCGATGGCCGTCCGGCTTCGCCACCACCAACCGGGCGCCGACCTGCAACGGCCAGAAGAACTCCCACACCGACACGTCGAAGGTCGCGGGCGTCTTCTGCAACACCACGTCGTAGGCCGCCAACCCGTATTCGGCGTGCATCCACACCAGGCGGTTGACGATCGCGGCGTGTGAGACCGCCACACCCTTCGGGCGGCCGGTCGAACCGGAGGTGAAGATCACGTACGCGGTGTTGGCCGGACGCAGCGGCTTGTGCCGGTCGGCGTCGGTCAGCGGGCCGTCGGCGAACTCCGACAGGTCGAGCTGATCGATGCGCACCTGCCTGGAGACGGTGGTCTCCAGGTCGGAGCCGGAGGTCAGCACGCACACCGGGCGCGCGGTCTCGAGGATGTAGTCGATGCGCTCGGCCGGATGGTCCGGGTCCAGCGGCACGTACGCGCCGCCCGCGGCGTTCACCGCGTACATGCCGACCACCAGGTCGATCGAGCGGCGCATGCCGAGGGCCACATACGATTCCGGCCCGACGCCGTTGACCTTGAGCCAGCGCGCCAACCGGTGCACCCGGCGGGCGAACTCGGCGTAGGACAGACTCGTCCCCTCGAACGTGACCGCGGGACTGTCCGGCGTGCGCGCGACCTGCGCCTCGAACAGCGAGACCAGCGTCGCGGCGGCGTCGCCGACCGGCGAGGTGAGTGCGGCGTCGACCGGGAACTCGGTGGCGTTCCACCGCTCGATCACCAAGGAGCGCTCGGCGTCGTCCAGCAGATCGATGTCTCCGACGGTGACCGACGGCTCGGCCGCGACCCCGCGCAGCACCCGCACGAAACGCTCGGCGAAGGTGCCGGCGAACACGCCGTCGAACAGATCGGTGGCGTAGACGAGTTCGGCGTCCATCGCCGCCTCGCCGCCGGGGACCTCGCTGAGCGTGAGCTGGAGGTCGAACTTCGCCGTCGGCTGGTCGATGCCCAGCTCGGAGACGGTGAGCCCAGGCAGCTCCAGCGCGGTGCGGCCGAGGTTCTGGAACGACAGCATCACCTGGAACAGCGGGTGGCGCGCCTGCGAGCGGGCCGGGTTGAGCACCTCGACCAGCCGCTCGAACGGCACGTCGGCGTGCGCGAACGCCTGCAGGTCGCGCTCGCGGACCCGGGCGAGCAGATCGGCGAACGACTCGGCGGTGTCCACCTGAGCGCGCAGCACCAGGGTGTTGACGAACATGCCGACCAGATCGTCGAGCGCCTGCTCACCGCGACCGGCGACCGGGATGCCGACGGCGATGTCGTCGGAGCCGCTCAACCGTGCGAGCAGGGCGGCGAAGGCGCTGTGCACCACCATGAACAGCGTGCCGCCGTGCGTCTGCGCGACCCGGTTCAGGTCCTCGATGAGATCGCCCGGCACACGGAACCGGTAGGTACCCGCGCCGTAGGAGGCGACGGCGGGCCGCGGACGACCGGCCAGGCGCAGTTCGTCGGGCAGACCGGCCAGCGCGTCGCGCCAGTAGTCGAGCTGCTCGGAGATCAGCGACGTCGGGTCGTCCTCGGAGCCCAGCGTGTCTCGCTGCCACAGCGCGAAGTCCACGTACTGGACCGCCAGCGGCGGCCAGCCCGGCTGGGCCGCGGAGGTACGCGCCACGTAGGCGGTCATCAGGTCGCGCACCAGCGGCCGCATGGAGAAGCCGTCGGCCGCGATGTGGTGCACCACGACGACCAGGACGTAGTCGTCCGGACCGAGCCGGTAGGCGCGCAGGCGCACCGGCGCCTGGCTGGTCACGTCGAAGCCGCGCTCGACGAATTCGTAGAGCACGCCGAGCAACTGCCCCTCGGCCACCTCGACCACGTCCAGCTCGGGGATGGCCTTGGCGGCGTTCAGCACCCGCTGGTAGGCCACGCCGTCACGCGACGGGTAGATCGTGCGCAGCGATTCGTGCCGCGCGACCACGTCGGCGATCGCGCCGCGCAGCGCGTCCAGATCCAGCGCGCCTTCCAGCCGCACCGCGGCCGGGATGTTGTTCGCGGCGGAGTCGGCGTCGAAGCGGTTGAGGAACCACATGCGCTGCTGCGCGAGCGACAGCGGCGGGTGCTCGGGACGCACCTGTGCCGTGAGCGCCTGGCGCGCACCGCTTCCGGCGTGCGACTCGACCCGGGCGGCCAGCGTGGCCACGGTCGGAGCCTCGAACAGCACGCGCACGCCGACCTCGGTGTTCAGCGCCGCGCTGAGGCGGGCGACCACCTGGGTGGCCACCAGCGAGTTGCCGCCGAGTTCGAAGAAGTCGTCGTCCACGCCCACGCGCGGCACGCCGAGCAGGTCGGCGAAGATCTCCGCGACGATCTCCTCGATCGGCGTCGACGGCGCGCGGAAGATCCTGGCCTCGAACACCGGGGCGGGCAGCGCCCTGCGATCCAGCTTGCCGGAGGCGTTGACCGGGAAGGCGTCCAGCACGACCAGCGCGGCCGGGATCATGTAGCCCGGCAGCGCCGTGGCGAGCGCGGCCTTCACCTCGTCGATGTCGACGGCCACATACGGTTCGCAAACCAGGTAGCCCACCAGCTGATCGCCGGCGTGCGCGTCGGAGCGCAGCACGACCACCGACTGCGCGACCCCGGGCTGCGCCAGCAGCGCGGCCTCGATCTCGCCCAGCTCGATGCGCAGGCCGCGCAGCTTCACCTGGAAGTCGGTGCGGCCCAAGTAGTCCAGTTCGCCACCGGGGGTCCAGGCCACCAGGTCGCCGGTGCGGTACATCCGGTCGCCCGGGGCGCCGTAGGGGTTGGCCACGAACCGGTCGGCGGTCAGGTCGGAGCGACCCAGGTAGCCGAGCGCCAGCTGCTCACCCGCGAGATACAGCTCACCCGCGACCCCCGGCGCGACCGGGTGCAGGCGGCTGTCGAGCACGAAGACGCGGGTGTTCCACACCGGGCGTCCGATCGGCACCGACACCGTGTCGGCTTCGGTCGCCTCGTGGTACGTCACGTCGACGGCGGCCTCGGTCGGGCCGTACAGGTTGTGCAGCCGGGCGCCGGTCAGCTCGCGCAAACGCTGCGCGGTCTGCGCGGGCAGCGCCTCACCGGAGGCGAAGACCTGCCGCAGCCGCGGCACGGGCAGCCCGTCGCCGTTCTCGTTGCCCAGCGTGGAGACGAAGACCGAGAGCATCGACGGCACGAAATGCGCCGTGGTGATCTGCTCGTCGGCGATGATCCGGGACAGGTACACCGGGTCGCGATGTCCGTCCGGCTTCGCGACGACCAGCCTGGCCCCGGTCTGCAGCGGCCAGAAGAACTCCCACACCGACACGTCGAAGGTGGCGGGCGTCTTCTGCAGCACCGCGTCCTCGCGGCCGATCGGGTACTCGTGCTGCATCCACAGCAGCCGGTTGACGATCGCGGCGTGGCTGACCGCCACACCCTTCGGACGACCGGTGGAACCGGAGGTGAAGATCACGTACGCGGTGTTCTCCGGCCGCAGCGGGCGGGTGCGTTCGGCGTCGGTGATCGGCGCGCCGCTGGTCGCGGCGAAACCGGGCACGCCCTCGATGCCCTCCACCGACAGCGCGGTGACCTCCGGCTGCGGGTCCAGGCCGAAGCCGTCCGCCGAGCGGTAGAGGATCATCCGCGGACGCGCGGTCTCGACGATGTAGTTGACCCGGTCGGCGGGCTGATCCGGGTCCAGCGGCAGGTAGGCCGCACCGGTCTGCACCACCGCGTACATCGCGACGACCAGTTCGGTGGAACGCCGCAGTGCCAGCGCCACCAGCGATTCCGGGCCGACGCCCGCGCCGATCAGCTGCCGGGCGATGCGGTTGGCCCGTTCCTGGAACTGGCGGTAGGTCAGCCGCTCGCCTTCGAAGTCCAGCGCGATCGCGTCGGGCGTGGCCGCCGCCTGCGCGTCGAACAGCGAGACCAGCGTCGCGTGCTGGTCCACCGGGTGCCCGGTGTCGTTCCAATCGACCAGCACCCGCGCGCGTTCCTCGGACGCGAGCAGATCGATGTCGCCGATCGGCGCGTCCGGGTCGGCGGTCACGGCCGCGAGGATGCGGTCCAGGCGGCGGGCGAACGCCGCGACGGTCGGCTCGTCGAAAAGGTCCAGCGCGTAGGAGAACTCGGCCGACATGCCCGCCGAGTCGCCCTGTTCGTCCTGGGTCTCCGAGAGCGTCAGCTGCAGGTCGAACTTGGCCAGCCGGGCGTCGTAGTCGATGCCGTTGACCGAGAGGCCGGGCAGCTCCAGATTTGCCTGCCGGGTGTTCTGGAAGGTCAGCATCACCTGGAACAGCGGGTGACGCGCCTGCGAACGGGCCGGGTTGAGCACCTCGACCAGCCGCTCGAACGGCACGTCGGCGTGCGCGAACGCGTGCAGGTCGGTCTCGCGGGCGTGGGCGAGCAGATCGGCGAAGCTCGTCGCGCCGTCCACCTCGGTGCGCAGCACGAGGGTGTTGACGAACATGCCGATCAGGTCGTCCAGCGCGGCCTCGCCGCGACCGGCGACCGGGGTGCCGATCGCGATGTCGCTGGTGCCGCTGGCCCGGGCCAGCAACACCGCCAGCGCGCTGTGCAGGACCATGAACAGCGACGCGTTGTGCCTGCGGCCCAGCTCGATCAGGGCGCGCTGGGTCTCGCCGGAGATCACGAACGGGTAGGTGCCGCCGCGGTAGGAGGCGACGGCCGGGCGCGGCCGGTCCGAGGGCAGCACCAGTTCGTCGGGCAGATCGGCGAGTTCGCGCGTCCAGTAGCGGATCTGGTTGGAGATCAGTGAACTCGGGTCGTCCTCGGAACCGAGCACCTCGCGCTGCCACAGCGCGTAGTCGGCGTACTGCACCGGCAGCGCCGACCAGGCCGGCGCCTCCCACGACGTGCGGGCGGCGTAGGCCACCATGACGTCGCGGGCCAGCGGGCCCATCGACCAGCCGTCGGCCGAGATGTGGTGCACCACCATGCCGAGCACGTACTCGGTCTCGCTGATCTCGAACAGCCGGGCGTGCAACGGCACTTCGTTGGTCACGTCGAACGCCATCGAGGCCAGCTCGACCAGGTGATCGATCAGATTGTGCTCGGTCACCGGCACCGGGGTCAGGTCCGGCACGATCTGCGCGGCGTCCAGCACCACCTGCACCGGTCCGGACTTGGTCTCCGGGAACACCGTTCGCAGCGACTCGTGCCGGTCGATCACGTCGATGACCGCCACCTGCAACGCGGCGATGTCCAGATCACCGGACAGCCGGATCGCGACCGGGATGTTGTTGACCGCCGAGGAGGTGTCGAACCGGTTCAGGAACCACATGCGCTGCTGAGCCAGCGACAACGGCACCTGCTCCGGACGGTTCCTGGCGACCAGCGCCTTGCGCGCGCCGTCACCGGCGTGCGACTCCACCCGCGCGGCCAGCGCCGCGACGGTGGACGCCTCGAACAGCATGCGCACGGGCACCCTGGTGTCGAGCGCGATGCCGAGGCGGGAGGCGACCTGGGTGGCGATCAGCGAGTTGCCGCCGAGCTCGAAGAAGTCGTCGTCCACGCCGACGCGGGAGATGCCGAGCACCTCACCGAAGATCTGCGCGACGATCTCCTCGATCGGCGTAGTCGGAGCGCGGAATTCGCGCACCTCGAACACCGGGGCGGGCAGCGCCTTGCGGTCCAGTTTGCCGGAGGCGTTCAGCGGGAACGCCTCGAGCACCACGATCGCCGAGGGCACCATGTACGCGGGCAGGGTGCGGTGCAGGGCGTTCTTGATGCTGTCGATGTCGACCGGGCCACCCGTGCTGACCACATAGGCGACCAGCTGGTCGCCCGCGACGGTCTCCATCACCAGCACGACGGCCTGGTTGACGGCCGGGTGGTCCAGCAGCGCTGCCTCGATCTCGCCGAGCTCGATGCGCTGGCCGCGGAATTTCACCTGGAAGTCGGTGCGGCCGATGTACTCCAGCACGCCCGCACTGCCCACCTCGGGATCGCGCGGCTGCACCCAGCGCACCAGGTCGCCGGTGCGGTACAGGCGGGAGCCGGGCGCGCCGAACGGGTCGGCGACGAAGCGTTCGGCGGACAGGTCGGGGCGCCCGTGGTAGCCGCGGGCGGTCTGCACGCCGCCGAGATACAGCTCGCCGGGCACACCGACCGGAACGGGCGCGAGGCCCTCGTCCAGCACATAGGTCTGCGCGTTCCACACCGGGCGGCCGATCGGCACCGACGTGGGCGCGACCTCGTTGAGGTGCCAGGCGGTGGCGTGCACGGTGAACTCGGTGGGGCCGTACAGGTTGTGCACCGCGGCGGTGGAGAACTGCCGGAACGCGGTGACGGTCGCGGGCGGCAGCGCCTCACCGGCGACGAGAACCGCTCGCAGCGAAGCGCATTCGGCCGTGGACGCGGCACCGGCGAACACCGAGAGCATGGACGGCACGAACGAGGTCATGGTGACCCGGTGCCGTCCGATGATCTCCGAGAGGTAGATCGGATCGCGGTGGCCGTCGGGCGCGGCGATCAGCATGCGGGCGCCGACGGCCAGCGTGCCGAACAGCTCCCACACCGACACGTCGAAGGTGACCGGTGTCTTCTGCAGGATCACATCGGCGGGGCCGATCCGGTACTCGGCGGTGATCCAGGCGATCTGGTTGACCACCGACGCGTGACTGACCGCGACGCCCTTGGGGCGGCCGGTGGAGCCGGAGGTGTACAGCACGTACGCGGTGTTGGTGGCGCGCAGCGGCGCTCGGCGCTCGGCGTCGGTGACGGGTCCGTCGCCGAATTCGCTCAGGTCCAGCGTGTCCAGCGTCAGCACCGGGATGCCCGCGGCGGTGACGTTGTCGGCGGTGGTGGTGAGCACGCACACCGGAGAAGAGCTGTCGAGCACGTATTCGGTGCGCTCGGCGGGGTGGTCGGGATCGATCGGCACGTAGCCGCCGCCGGCGGTCAGCGTGGCGTAGATCGCCACCAGCATGTCCACCGACCGGCGGATACCGACGGCGACCAGCGTTTCCGGGCCCACGCCCGCGTCGATCAGCTTGCGCGCCAGGCGATTGACCCGGGTGGCGAACTCGGCGTAGGTGAGCTCGACCGGCAGGCCGAATTCGTCCGCGCCGCGCGAGCCGCCGTCGAACACGACGGCGGGGTCGTCGGGCCTGCCCCGCACCTGCTCCTCGAACAGCTCGAGCACGGTGCTGGCGGGCACGTCGTGACCGGTGTGGTTCCACTCGGTCAGCACCCGGGCGCGCTCGGCGTCGTCGAGGATCTCGATGTCGCGCACGGCGGTTCCCGGCGCGGCGACGGCCGCTTCCAGCACGCGCTGGTAGCGGCGGCCGAACTCGGCGACGGTCGGCGCGTCGAACAGGTCCGTGGCGAAGGAGATGACCGCGCCCATGCCCGCGGGCTCGCCGTCGGCGCCGCGCTCCTCGGTGACCGTCCACTGTAGGTCGAACTTGGCGATGTCGACCTCGAGCTCGTCGGCGGTGACCGAGAGGCCGGGCAGTTCCAGGGTCGCGTGCGACATCTCCTGGAACGACAGCATCACCTGGAACAGCGGGTGGCGCGCCTGCGAGCGGGTCGGGTTGAGCACCTCGACCAGGCGCTCGAAGGGCACGTCCGCGAACGCGAACGCGGCGAGGTCGGTTTCCCTGGTGCGGCCGAGGAATTCGGCGAACGGCTCGCTGCCGTCCACCTCCGAACGCAGCACGAGGGTGTTGACGAACATGCCGATCAGGTCGTCGAGGGCCTGCTCGCCACGTCCGGCGACCGGCGTGCCGATCGCGATGTCGCTGGTGCCGGACAACCGGGCCAGCAGCACGGCCAGCGAGGCGTGCATGACCATGAACAGGCTGACGCCTTGGGCGCGGGCCAGCGCGACCAGACGCCGGTGCAACTCGACGTCGATCTCGAAGCTCACCCGGCTGCCGTGGAAGCTCTGCACCGGCGGGCGCGGGCGGTCCGCGGGCAGGTCGAGCTGGTCCGGCAGGCCCGCGAGAGCCCTGCGCCAGTAGGCGATCTCGCGCGCCGCCATGGACGCGGGGTCGGACTCCGCGCCGAGCAACTCGCGCTGCCAGACGCTGAAGTCCTGGTACTGCACCGGCAGCGGCGCCCAGCTGGGGGCCTCGCCCGCGGTGCGGGACAGATAGGCGGCGGCCACGTCGCGGGCCAGCGGGCCGAACGAGAAGCCGTCGGCGGCGATGTGGTGCACGACGAACGCCACCGCGTAGTCGGCGACGCCGTTGCCGCGCCCGCCGGTGACCGCGAACACCCGCACCCGGATCGGCAGTTCCCGCGAGACATCGAAGCCGCGCGCGGCGAATTCGGCCAGCGCGCCGTGCAATTCGGTCTCGTCGATCGGCTGCACCTCGATGCCGAGATCGACCTGGTCGACCGGAAGCACCTGCTGGTAGCCGCCGTCGCCGGACTCGGGGAAGATCGTGCGCAGCGACTGCTGCCGCTCGACGACGTCCAGCAGCGCCGACTGCAACGCCGCCAGGTCCACCTGGCCGCGCAACCGCACCACGAACGGCAGGTTGTAGGTCGGCACGGTGGGGTCGAACTGGTTGATGAACCACATGCGCTGCTGCGCCAGCGACAGCGGCACCCGCTCGGGGAGCTGCTGGGCCACCAGCGGCGGACGCGATTCGCCTACGGGAGCGGCGTTCTCCGCACGCGCCGCGATACCGGCGACGGTCGGGGTCTCGAACAGCGCGCGCACCCCGATCTGGGTGCCGAACGCGGCGCCGATGCGCGCCACCACCTGGGTGGCGACCAGCGAGTTGCCGCCCAGCTCGAAGAAGTTGTCGTCGATGCCGACGCGCTCCTGGCTGAGCACGTCGGCGAAGATGCCCGCCACGATCTGCTCGGCCTGGGTGCGCGGAGCACGGAACTCACCGGCGTCGGCGCTGAACACCGGCTCCGGCAGGGCCTTGCGGTCCAGTTTGCCGCTGGTGTTGAGCGGGAAGGCGTCCAGCACCATGATCGACGCGGGCACCATGTAGCTGGGCAGCTTCTCGGCGGCGAACCTGGTCAGCTCCACCGGTTCCACGGTGTGGCCGGGAGCGGGAACCACGTAGGCCACCAGTTGCTGACCGGTGGCGGTGTCCACCACCAGCACCACGGCCTGGCTGACCGCGGGGTGGGCGAGCAGATCGGTCTCGATCTCACCCAGCTCGATGCGCTGACCGCGGAACTTCACCTGAAAGTCGGTGCGGCCGATGTATTCCAGCGTGCCCGCGTCGTTCCAGCGCACCAGGTCGCCGGTGCGGTACATCCGCGCTCCGGCTTCGACCCCGGACCCGCCCCCCGCCAGCGGGTTGGCGACGAAACGGTCCGACGTCAGGTCGGGACGGCCGCGGTAGCCGCGGGCGAGCTGACGCCCGCCGAGGTACAGCTCACCCGGCGCGCCGATCGCGGCCGGGCGCAGCCGCGAATCCAGCACGTACACCTGGACGTTCCACTCCGGGATACCGATCGGCACGGTCACCGTGTCGGCGGCCGTCGCCTCCCAGTAGGTCACCGAGACCGCGGCCTCGGTGGGGCCGTAGAGGTTGTGCAGCCCCGCGTCGGTGATCGCGCGGAAACCGGCCGCGGTCTCCGGGGGCAGCGCCTCGCCGATCACGAAAACCGCGCGCAGCGTCGCGCATTGGGCCGGGGTGGCGTGCGCGACGAACACGGTGAGCATGGACGGGACGAAGTCGGTCACGGTGACTCCGTGCCGGGAGATCATCTCCGCCACGTACAGCGGGTCGCGGTGCCCGTCCGGCGACGCGATGACCAGCTTCGCGCCCACCAGCAGCGGCAGGAAGTAGCCCCACAGCGACACGTCGAACGTGGTCGCGGTCTTCTGCAGATACACGTCTTCCGCGGTCAGCCGGTACTCGTCGAGCATCCACAGCTGCTGGTTGACGATCGCGTGATGGGTGACCGCCACGCCCTTGGGGCGCCCGGTCGAACCCGAGGTGTAGATGACGTAGGCGGTGTTGTCCGGCCGCAGCGGCGCGAGACGGTCGGCGTCGGTGACCGGGTCCGGCGCGTACGCCGAGGTGTCCAGGATGTCGATCTCCACCCGGCGCACCGCCTGCGGCAGTTCCAGCTCGTCGGCCGAGTGCGTCAGCACGCACACCGGCGCGGCGCTGTCGAGGATGTAGGCGGTGCGCTCGGCCGGGTGATCCGGATCGATCGGCACGTACGCGCCACCGGCCTTCAGCACCGCGTGCATGCCGATCACCAGCTCCAGCGAGCGGCGCATGCCCAGCGCGACCAGCGACTCCGGGCCGACGCCGTCGGCGATCAGGAAGCGGGCCAGACGGTTCACCCGGGCGTCGAACTCCGCGTACGTCAGCGTCGCGCCCTCGAAGTCGAGCGCGATGTTGTCCGGGGTCAGCGGGATCTGCGCGTCCAGTAGCGCCGCGAGCGTGGTCTCCGGGACGTCCTGCTCGGAGTCGTTCCACTCCAGCAGCGTCCGCTCGCGTTCGCCCGCGGTGGCGACCGGCAGGCTCCACACCCGCTCGTCCACGCCCGCCGTGAGGAAGCGGTCGAAGAACTCGAGGAAGCGGCCGTGGTGACGGCGCGCCTCGTCCTCGGTGTAGAGGTTGGGATTGGTCTCGAAGTCGATGTGCGAGCGGGTGCCCGCGACCGACTGGTAGAAGTTGACGCCCAGATCCTCGATGCTGCCGGTGGACAGCACGTGCATCTGACCGACGACCGACCCGAGCGCGATCTCGTCGTGGAACAGCATGATGTTGACCCACGGCCCGAAGAACTCGGTGGTCACCACGCCGTCACCGGCCGCGTCGCGACGGATGTCCTCGTGCCGGTAGCGCTGGTGGCGCAACGCGCCGGAGACCTCGACCTGGACCTGCTTGAGCAGCTCGGACACCGTGGTGTCGTGGCCGACGTGCAGCCGCAGCGGCACGATGTTCGACGACACACCGCCGGAGCGGCGCATCGCGGCGGTGGTGCGCGCGGTCACCGGCAGGCTGAGGATGACGTCCTCGACGCCGTTCCACTGCGCCAGGTACGCGGCGAAACCGGCCAGCAGCAGACCGGCGGGCGACGAATCGTGCCGCGCGACCGCCGCATCCAGCTGGACGTTCTGCTCGTCCGACAGCGCGGCGCTGGCGATCCCGTTGATCGCGGCCGGCGGCGCGGAACGGCCGGTCAGGCTGGTGCCTTCCTCCAGCCCGGCCACCCGCTGGGCCCAATACTCCTTGTCGGAGGCGAAGCGGGTGCTGTCCCGGTAGGCGATCTCCTGCTCGTAGAGCGTGGGCAGATCGGTCGCCTTGGACGGCGCGGGTTCGGCGCCGGTGGCGTAAGCGGTGTACAGCTCGGCGATCCGGTTGACGTTCGTCATGGCGCCGAAGCCGTCGAGCGCGATGTGGTGCGAGCGGGAGTACCAGTACCAGTGATCGTCGGCCAGGCGCAGCGCGGCGGCCTTGATCAGGCGGTCGGTGGTCAGGTCCAGCGGGCGGCTGTACTCGGCGCGCATCCACGCCAGCGCGGCGGCTTCCGGGTCGTCCTCGTCGCGCAGGTCGACGTACTCGACCCGGTCGTAGTCGCCGATCGAGTGGTCGACGAACTGCAACGGCTCACCGTCGCGTTCGACGATGCGCAGGAAGCCGGAACCGAGCTCATGCGAGGCATCGATGCTGGCCCGGTTGAGCAGCTCGACGTCCAGCTCGCCGCGCAGGTCGACGTACTGCGCGATGTTGACCGGCACCTGCGGGTCCACGTGCTGCGCGTACCAGATGCCCAGCTGAGCAGGTGACAACGGGAAGGCGCCGGACAGGCCGGGTTCCACCCCGGAGCCAGCGTGTGCCCGTTCGCCACCAGTTTCGCCGTTTCCGCCGAAATCCAGCCGGTCCAACCGTAACCTCGCTTCCGGAACACCACGCAAGCGCTCCCCGACCACACCCGGAGGGGACGCGCACCTTTCCGAGCGTGGCGCCTGCGTCTCCAGGTTGAGTTCTCACATCAAATCAGGCAAAAAATGTTCATTTGAACTATCTGTCCAACGGGCCGGGCTCGTTACATGGGCTCGACCGTGCCCAGAACCCACCGACCGGCTCCGCCGAGACCTTCTTTGCGAATCACCGGATCAATCTACCGTCGCCTCCGGCACCCGACCAACCATCGCTGATAGCCGTTGGACATCACCGCAGGCAAACGCGCCGCAAGGGGTTTGCCGGAAGGATGTTGTGGTTCTCACAGAGGTCACCGATGCGCCAGTCCGGCACTTTCGCGCCGGGGCGGCGGAGCATCCGCAGCCACCGAAAGGAGCGCCGGAGACCAAGATCATCGCGGCGATCACGACTGCGGACGGCGTGCTGCGAGTCGGACCCGGTGGTCAGACGGCGGTGACTGCACTGGACCCGGCTGGTCCCATCCACGCACGCAGATCCACGACGGCATCACAATAGTCATCGGAGTCGTCGAGGACCGGTTGGCGCCCGAGATCGCCATTGCGGGCCAACGGCGCCAGCTCCTGGGCGAGGTACGCATAGCCGGTCGGACGCCCGTCGGTGCCGCTGACGGCCAAATCTATGCCGTAGGTGTGGTCCGTGCGAGTGACACGTACATAGATCCGACAGGTGTCTGCCTCCACGAACATGAATCCGGCGAAGCTGTAATCATCGGCGAACCACGGCAGACCGCCACCGACCAGCAGGCTGAACAGACTGAACAGGCGCTGGTCACCGGAATCGACCGAGCCGGTGTAGTCGAACCCGGAATCGACCGCGGCGAGGACCGTATTGCCGTGACTGTCACGCGGCCGGTCCGAGTGGACTGCCAGCAACTGTGTGACAGCGGGCCCGACGGTGAACCGCGCGTGGTCGACCGCGCCGGTGACATCGAGCAGGCCGCCCACCTCCGGGGTCAGTTCGTAATCGACCGCGACACCGGAGCTCATCGCAGCGTCTGATGACAGCACGATCCGCGCGTGCCCGGAGCCAGCGCGTACTACTCCCCGCACCCGGGGACCGGCAGCGTTACCTGCCGGGGCGAGAACCAGCGGAATCGCTCGGCACAGCAGCAAATCGAACCGGCCGTCGGCGTCTGCGTCGGGCACCGAATCACCTCCCTTGATCAGCGAATCGCGTTCACCCAACCGGGACACACGTTCGTGCCTTCACAATATGCGGTGATCACCCCGATGTTCTTGCCGTCCGTAACCTTGTACACCCGATCGTCCGTGGAACTGGCGGCTTGCACGATCACCCGTACCGTCAGCCGGACACCACCTTTTCTGTCCACCGCCAAACTCGTGTACTCCACTCGCGCACCGGACTGCTTGTCCGGACGGTGAGTTTGGAAGGCAGCATGGATCGGGACACTGGAGGTCAAGTTGTGTTCGGTCGCGTAATGGGCATAGCCGAGAAAATTGTTGCCTTCCCGGACCGGGGTGCTGACTCCGCGCAGGTCTCTATCGTCCCACTTGATAGTCGCCCACCCGTCACCCTGCTGCCGGCGCATCGGGCTGCGTACCACCCTCACAGATCCTGGCATCGCCTCAGCCACGGCTTTGGCGTCGGTCGGCGCGGGCCGCCCCCAATGCGTCTGGTACTGCTCCGGCGACAGAAACATCCATTCAGGAACGGGCTGCGCCGCGGCGGCGACGCCTGCTGCAGCGACCATCAAGACCCCGGCACCGAACAGGCCCCGCAGTCCTTTGACCATCGTCCCGCAAAAACCTCTGCGCCGAAGGTCCCCCCACAGCAACGAATCTGTCACCGATGCCCCCCCTGAATTTTCAAGTATGCGCCCCGTTCGAGGCCCCCGGCGCAGATGCGCTAACGCCACTGTACGACATGCCACTACCCGGTCTGGCACCGAATTTTCTTCGCCTCGAGTTGATGCCCGCGCTCGAACGTCAACGAGCCCCGGGTCCGGAGACGTCACCCAGCAGGTCGGCGTCCGTCCCGTCGGCGCTGGATACCGCCCAGTTCCTGATTGCTCTCGCTGCGGTCGGCTGTCCGCGCCGCGGACCCACGGACCCGCGCCGGGTCGTAGAGGTGGGATCCGGCGCACGAGACCGTTGGCGTGAGCGCGCGGCCCACCAGGATCACCGCGGCCTGCCGCAGTCCGGCGGCCTCGACCTGGTCGGCGATGTCGGCCAGCGTGCCGCGTAATACCAATTGCTCGGGTTGGCTGGCGCGGTAGACGACGGCGGCCGGGCAGTCCGGTCCGTAGTCGGCGGCCAGTTCGGCGGCCAGGGCGCGCACGCGGGTGATGGCCAAGTGCAGCGCGAGCGTGGCGCCGGTCGCGGCGAAGTTCGCCAGCGCTTCGGACTCGGGCATCGCGGTGGAGCGGGCCTGGGTGCGGGTCAGCACCACGGACTGCACCAGTTCCGGCACCGTCAGCTCCGCGCCGAGCACCGCCGCCGCGGCGGCATAGGCGGGCACGCCCGGCGTGACATCCCACGGCACCCCGTGCGCGTCGAGCCTGCGGGTCTGCTCGGTCAGCGCCGAGTACAGCGACGGGTCGCCCGAGCACAAGCGGGCCACGTCCTGACCCGCGCGGTCCGCGCGCACCAAGCGCTCGACGATCTGATCGAGGTCCAGGTGCTGGGTGTCGACCAACTCCGCGTCCGGCGCGCAGTACGCCAGCACGCCGGGATCCAGATAGGTCCCCGCGTACAGGCACACCGGCGACGCGCGCAGCAACTCGACCGCGCGCACCGTCAGCAGATCGGCCGCGCCCGGCCCGGCCCCGATGAAGTGCACGGTCATGCGCGCGAGTGTATTGACCGCCGCACACCGCCCACCCGGCGACCGAGCACCCAGCACCCAGCACCCAGCACCCAGCACCCAGCACCCAGCACCCAGCACCCAGCACCCAGCACCCAGCACCCAGCACCCAGCACCCAGCACCGAAGCCTGCGGCCCGACAGCGGCAGCGTCCACAGCGAATCGGCTCGAGCACCGGGTGCGCTGGGACCGGCACGGTCGGCGAGCGGCAGCCCGCAGCCCGATCGTCATCGGGCGCACTCGGCGAAGTGGCCGCTATCCGTACTCGGAATCCGGTGTGGCGGAGGATGCAGCGGGGCGCCGGCAAGAACTGGGGTTCATCGAGACACGGGGATGTTCACTCGATACCCCTGCCCGCCGGACAGTTGTGCGAGACGTTCGGAACGGCGACGCCCGACCGGCCGCTCAGGCGGTGGCATCGAAGTGGGCGATCACCTTGTCGGGCCGGAGGCGGACGACGAGTTCGCCGGGGACGCCGTTGCGCTTGCCGAACTCCTCGGCGCGGTCCGCCCCCATATAGCGGCCGCCGATCTCGGTGGCGGTGCGCAGGAGTTCGTCCGGGTCTTCCGAGAGCATGACCGTTCCCCGCAACTGAACCGACGCGTAGGGCGGCTCCTCCAGGTCCACGCACACCGAGACGCGCCCGTCCCTGGCGAACGCCTTGCCTTTCGCGGTGGACTTGCCGGTGTTGAAGACCAGCTCGTCCCCGTCGATGACGAACCACACCGGCGTCACCATCGGACTACCGTCGGCGGCCACGAACGCCACCTTGCCGGTACGGGTGCCATGGGACAGGAAATCGCGCACTGCGGGATCGGAGAGAGAGGCCATCCGCTCACCCTAGGGCGCGACCGGGCGGCGTCACAGCATGCCGCGCTCGCGTGCCCGCGCCACGGCGGAGGTGCGCGAGCGCACGCCGAGTTTGCCGTAGATGTGCACCAGATGGGATTTGACGGTGGTCTCGCTGAGGAACAGCTGCTTGGCGATCTCGCGGTTGGACCGGCCGTCGGAGACCAGCCGCAACACCTCGATCTCGCGCCGGCTCAGCGTGGTGTCGGCGCGACGCACCCTGGTCATCAGCTTGGAAGCCACCGCGGGCGAGAGCACGCTGTCGCCCGCCGCGGCCGACCGGACGGCGGAGAGCAGTTCGGCGGGCGGCGTGTCCTTGAGGATGTAGCCGCAGGCGCCCGCTTCGATGGCGCCGAGGATGTCGGCGTCGGTGTCGTAGTTGGTGACCACGAGGACGTTCGGCGGGGTCGCCAGCTCGCGCAGCCGAGCGGTCGCGTCGGCCCCCGACCGGCCGGACCCGAAGCTGAGGTCCATCAGCACCAGGTCGACCGGAGTAGTCGCGCAGAACGCGACAGCCGCCTCCGCGGTGGCCGCCTCGCCCACAACGGTGATGTCGTCGGCGACGTCCAGCAGCGCGCGCAATCCGGCGCGGACGATCGCGTGGTCGTCGGCGAGCAACAGTCGGATCACTCGCGCCCCTCCGTACCCCTGTCCCGCCGCCCCGCGCCTCGCACGCGCGCCTCCCGGCCCTGCGGGTCGGCGGAATCCGAAGTGCCAGGGTCGAGCGGAAACGACACGGTGACCGCCGTGTGCCCGGGTTCGGACTCGACAGCCAGGACGCCGCCCTGCTCGTGTACCCGCGACCGCATCGCGGCGAGCCCGAACGATCCCGACGGGCTTCGCTCGAGCAGGTCGGGTGCGATGCCCACCCCGTCGTCGACTACGTCGAGATGGATCGAGTCGTCCGCGTAGGTGAGCGTCACGCGCATCCGGCTCGCCCCGGCGTGGCGGATCACATTCGAGACCGCGCCTTGCGCGATCCGGAGCAGCGCGGCCTCGATCGGCATCGGCAGCCGCTCCGGCGGCCCCTCCACCACGAACCGGGTATCCAGGCCGGGAGCTTCGGCGCGCACAGTGATCCGCTCCAGTGCCTGGGCCAAGGATTGTCCCTCCAGCGCGGCAGGGGCCAGCTCGGCGATGAGTTTCCTGGTTTCGGCGAGGTTCTCCGCCGCCGCTTCCCTGGCCAGCCGAACCCGATGCACCGCTGGGTGATCCGGCGCTTCCTGCTCGACGGCGTGCAGCAGCAGTTGAATGGAACTCAATCCCTGCGCCACCGTGTCGTGGATCTCGGCGGCCAGCCGCTCCCGTTCGGCGAGCTTGCCCGCCGTGCGCTCCCGGTCGGCCAATATCGCTCTGGCGCCGAGTAATTCGTCGATCAGCCGCTGCCGCTCGGCCGCCTCACGGAACAGCGCCTGATAGCCGAGCCCGATGCCGACCGCGACGGCCGCTCCGATCACCGGCCCGACGACACCGGCCACCGACCAGCCACGATGCACGCCGAAACCCACTACCGCCACGGTGGTCGCGGCGGCGACGGCGCAGAGATTCCACGGGCGCGCCAGCAGATGCAGATAGAGGAAGAACAGGCCGAACGCGAGGTAACCGGCGTCCGGCGCGAGCGCGACGAGCCCGAGCCAGAGCGCGGTCAACGCGCCGAGCCACATCCAGATCGCGTGCCGCCCTCCGGCCGCCACCGCGCCCGCGAAGTAGGTCGCCAGGAATGCGGCGGTGAGGCTCGTGATCGCGGCCGGATGCGCGGCGCCGGGTAGCAGCGCGCGCACCGCGACCACCCCCGCCAATCCCGCCATCAGCACGTGCAGACCGAGCCGCAGCGTGGTGAAAACGGGGGTGAGCGGGGACGGGTGCACGCAGCCAGCTTATGTACGGCTATTGCCGTGGCATCCATCGAAAGGTGGAAAACGACCACCGACTTTCGCCCACCCGCGTTTCCTTCCCGGGCGCGATGGACGCGGGCTCCTGCCGCGTGAGGGTGGAGACATGTTCCTCGCACTCCGAGACCTTCGCGCCGCGCGAGGCCGTTTCGTCCTGATCGCGCTCGTGGTCACGCTGGTGGCACTGCTGGTGAGCTTCCTCGGCGGACTCACCGCCGGGCTCGCGCACCGGAACGTCTCGGCCGTCGAGTCCCTGCCGGGAGACACCCTGGTCTTCGCCGACACGGGCGGTGACCCCTCGTTCGACGGATCGGTGCTGACCGAGGACCAGATCGCGACGTGGCGGTCCGCCGCGAGCGCAGTGACGCCGATCGGCATAGCCCGGAGCAAGGCCGGACGTGACGGCCGCGCTCCCGCGCAGATCGCAGTCTTCGGCACGGAAGGGGGATTCGGCAATCGTTCAGCGACCGAAGTGGGGACGGTGGGGCTCAGTACCGGCGCCGCCCACGAGCTCGATGCCGGAGCGGGCGATTCCGTGGTCATCGGCGGGCGCGCCTTCACCGTGTCGGTCGTACGCGGCGACGACTGGTACAGCCACGCGCCGGTGGTCTGGACGACGCTCGCCGATTGGCAGGCGCTCAACCCTCGTTCCGGCGCGGCCACCGTGCTCGCCGTGTCGGGGGCGACGGATCGGGCGGCGGTGAACGCCTCCGCGCACACCAGGGCCACCGACCTGTCCGGGGCGCGGTCGGCGATCGGTTCGTACCGGGCCGAGAACGGCTCGCTCACCCTGATGACCGTCCTGCTGTTCGCCATCTCGGCGTTGGTGATCGGCTCCTTCTTCACCGTCTGGACGATCCAGCGGATGCCCGACATCGCCACGCTGAAGGCATTGGGGGCGACCTCGGGTTCACTCGTCCGCGATGCCCTCGTCCAGGCCGCGATCGTGCTCGCCGCCGGTGTCGCGACCGGCCTGGGGATCACCGTCGCCGTGGCGGCACTGCTCGGCGACGCGGTGCCGTTCGTGTCGAGCCCGGCCACGACGCTGCTCCCCGCGGCCGCCCTGATCCTCCTCGGCCTGCTCGGCGCGGCGTTCGCCCTGCGCTTCCTGTTCACCGCGGACCCGCTCACCGCACTCGGGGCGGCCCGTTGAATCACCGCGCCGCCCTTCCCCTTCCGGCGGCACACGGCCTCCAGCACCGCGGATGGATCACCCGCCGACAGACCACTCGAACGCCCCCGCCGGTGCGGCTCACCCGCTAGCGGAACACCAGAACGGCCCGCTGGTCCGTCCCACCGCCCACAGCCCCGGAGATCCGAGATGACACCCACCACCACGCTCACCCTTTCGGACGTGACGCTCACCTACCCCGACGGCACCGGCCGCCTCACCGCGCTGGATCGGGTGAGCCTGCGGGTCAACGGCGGCGAGATCGTCGCCATCACCGGCCCGTCCGGCTCCGGCAAATCCAGCCTGCTGGCCGTGACCGCTACCCTGATCCGCCCGGACTTCGGGCGGATCGCACTCGAAACGCCCGAGGGCACGGTCGATCTCGCCATGGTGAGCCGTCGCGAAGCGGCAGCGCTGCGCCGTTCGTCGATCGGCATCGTCTTTCAACAGCCGAACCTCATCCCTGCGCTCACCGCCGTCGAGCAACTCGAGGCCATGGCGCATCTCGGGCAGCGAATCGTCACGTCGCGCCGCCACCGCCGCACGACCCGCGACCGGGCACTCGCGCTACTGGACTCCGTCGGACTGGCCGACCAGCGACACAAGCGCCCCGCACAGCTGTCCGGCGGGCAACGGCAGCGGGTGAACATCGCCCGCGCCTTGATGAACGCCCCATCCGTCCTGGTGATCGACGAACCCACCGGCGCACTGGACTCCGAACGCGGCGCGGCCGTGATCGACCTGATCGTCGCGGTCGCGGGCGAACACGCGGCCGCCGCCCTCCTGGTCACCCACGACCCCATCCACCTGCACCGGATGAGCGCCGTCTACCGCATGGCCGACGGACGGCTCACCGCCGAATCCGCTCCGACCGGCACGCGCCACTCGCACCCCGACCGAGCGACCCGCACCTGACATTCCCGCCGCGGATGCCCCCTGGGCCCCCATTGGCAATTTCGTACGCAAACGCATATCATCTGCAAATGCTTACTAACTCTTCCGATCATCAAACCGGCGAACAGCCGTTTTCCGCGGGGACCGTGCTGATGCCCTGGCAAGCCGGACCGCGACACGACACTCCGGGTCCGGTGTTCGTCAGCGTGACCGACTTCCTCGCCTCCACCGAGGAGGACGTTCAGGAGATCTACAAGACAGGGATGCGGCTGGGCCGGACCTGGCCCGTGATGCACGGCGCGGTCGGCCTGTGGCTGTGGGGTAGGCCGTCGGAGGCGCGCGGCGGCTCGATCTCGGTGTGGGAAACCGAGCAGGACATGCGGCGATTCGTGCGCTGGCCGGTGCACACCGACATCATGCGGAAATGGCGCGGACGGGTCCGCGTCGCCACCGACTCGTGGCAGGCCCCCGAATTCGAAGTGCGGGAGGTGTGGGCGCGGGCGCGCAACACGATCGACTTACGCCCGCACCCACAGGCAGGATGACCAGCTCCGAATGAGCGAGGAGGCAGAGCGCTCCGGAGAAATACTCCGCCGCTGGGCGCGGATCAGGGCGGCAGCACCCTGGCATCGGCCGGGATCATGCCGAGTTCTCGTATCTTCTCCAGCCGTGCCACCGCGCCATCGATGGCGTTGTCGTGGAGACCGGCGTCGCCGAGCGCCGCCCGGAAGCGGTCCATATCGACACCCTGAACCCCGCGCAGCACATCGTGCTCGAGTCGCACGCCCTTCTGCGCCATGGCGAAGTCGGAGTCGATATTCACTTCCAGCGGTCGAGTCGACAGGGGGAATGATCGACCGTGATCGATGGCGACCACTTCGAGCTGCCCGTCGCGTTCGACGGTGCGATAGTTGCCCGGATGACGATCGAGCGCACCGATCACGTAGTCGAGTACCGCGACCTGCTGTTGCTGGACTTTCGGGTAGTCGCCGACCGCCCGCGCGGGCTTGGACTCGACGAACTGCTGGATCATGCCCGGCCCGGAAGCCCTGCCGTCGGGTCCGATCACACCGTCCGTCCGAGCGGTCGGCGGCACCCTGCCGAAACCGAGTAGTTCGTCGACTCGATAGGCCGCGATCTCACGACTCGTCAACGCACCGGGCGCATGAATGAAAGGCAATCCCGCGTCGTACTGCTCACCATGGATCGGTTTGTAGATGTTCAATTCGCCGTCGTCCGAACGCATCCTCCGTACCGTGGTGGAGCTTTTCGCTACGACTGCACTCATCTCGTCGTCGAACCCGACATCAGTGGTCAGCCTGCGGGCACGCATAGCGGATTCGGCCGCACCGGGCTGGTAATCCCACGTTCGCTGCCGAGCCGCCTGCGCCGGATGCACCTGTGTCCGGGTGCGCGCTTCTTCCAGCAAGTGCGACGATCGCTCGTCGGCATCCCGGAACTCGCGAGCACCGAGGTCCAGCGTGCCACTGGTGCGCCGATAGGTGCCCGCGGCCCTCCTCGCCCCCAGATCGAGGGTTCGGGTCAGGCGTTGGGTGATGTTGCGAAGTAGAGGGGTGACACTGTTTCTCACCGCGAGGACGGCGCCGACGCGCCATCCGAACCCGATGCCGGGTTCGCGGACCACGGGGTACGACGGCCCGGCCGCGCCGCTTCCTCCGGGCTTTCGTCGACGACGCGGTAGTAACTCGTCGGCGGCGCCTCGAGCAACGCACGCAGGAAACGCGGACCTTCGGTCGGCATCACCCGCGCGGGCGGGTCGAAGATCTTGACACCGCGCTCATGCAACCTTTCGGCGAACAAGCATCCGTCGCGGTCGGTCACGGTGAGCGTCACACCGCCACCGGTGTCCAACCGGAATTCGGCTACGCGGCGTGGTCGCGCGTAACCGACGTCATAGATCGCCACCGAACTCGGCGTGTACTCGGCCATGAACCCTCATCTTCACCTGCGACGAGACGCCCGACAGCGGCACGACCTCCGACCCGAGCGGCATCTCGGGAGCGGACTTGACGTCTCATGGAAGCAACCTACTACCGGAGCGGGAGGAAGTCATTGCGAGTGGATCGCTCCGGTTCCAGATGCACCCCGGTTCCACCCGGGCGTGATGAGCGACTCCGGCGAGGGCGCCATGCGTCGAGTGCGACATGAGCGAGCTACAGCACGGCGATATCAAAGCTACTGACCCGCTATCGCCCGCCGGTCATTCGATCTTCGGTGCGTCAACGCTGCCGAGGAAGGCGGCGCGCAGCCGGGTCGCCGGGCCGGAGGAGATGTTCGTGCCTATGGCGTCGGTCCCTCCGGCCACATGTGGCCCGGGAATCCACGGTGTGGCGGCGCGGCCGGACGCCGACCGAGACCTTGCGCCGGGAGGTGCCGGGATTCGAGAATGACCAGCGCGCACACCGCCATGATCTCGTCCGCACGGAATTCCACATGGTTCAGCGCCGGAGTGAGCACCGCGACCGCGCCGACGCGACGCACCACGGTGAGCAGCGCCGCGAGCGACGCGGGCGCGGTCGGGCCGGCGACCAGCGTGCGCGCCAGATCGAAACCCGACGCCTTCGCCAGCGCCCGGATTTCCATCTCGTGCCTGCGCGCGCGCCGCCCGGAGATGTCGCGGCGCAGATACCCGACCACTTTCGGCTTCATGTTCACCTCTCGTTCGATGGAAGCGCCCGCCGCCGGGGGCTTTCGCCCCCGTTCGCGGCTCACCGCGTCCGGAGTGCCGTGCCGACACGACATCGCCCCGACGGCGCGCGCCCCTAGAGCCTCGAGGAACGCAGCACGCACCGCGACGCTGTCAAGCGCGCGAGGCCAGGTGTGCGATATCTGCCGTTGCCCCTCCCCACCTGGGAACTTGTGCTTAAAGTTCGCTCATCACAGCGGATTTCGGGAAACAGGGGGCGGGAAAGTGATCGACCACGAGATGGACGGCGTATGGACGACGCCGCGATTCCGCAAGTTGCTCGCAGAAGGGCAGCCCGGACCAGCCCTCGCCCTCGTCCGCAAAGAAATGGGACTCTCCCAAGCCGACTTCGGCGCCCTCCTGCACTGGGACCGCACCCACGCGGGGCGAGTGGAACGCGGAGAAGTGGGGACCATCTTCGACATTCGCGAATTGGTCCGCGCCGCCGACGCACTGGGGGTGCCGCGTAAGGCGTTGCTTCCAATCTTGCTGGGACCGGTTGATCCGAGGACCATCGAAGACGGGGGTAAAGGAGCCGACGACATGGACCGCAGACAATTCGGCCTGGCAGCGACGATCACTGGGATGGCCGCCAGCGCCCCGGCACCTTCCGTGTCACTCCAAGTCGGGTCGGGCCATGTGAATTACTTCCAGACGCTGACTCGACGCATGTGGAATCACGACAATCACTTCGGTGGCGGGGACATCGCCGAGTTCGCCCTCCGTCAATATGGTTTGGCTCGTCGCCTGCTCGACCACGGCGTGTATGGCCGACACACCGGCCTCCGCCTGTTGACCGAGACGAGCCGCCTTGCGCGCTGCGCTGGTTGGCTCTGCCTGGACGCTGGGCGAACCACTGTCGCGCGGCGGTGCTACATCGAAGCGGTGTTGATGGCCGAGCAGGCCGACAACGACGAACTGCTCGCCAACGCGCTGGCCAGCTTGACGTTTCTGACCACGGAGAGACCGGCCAGCCGAGAACCGGTGCGCCTGGCGCAGCGTGCCAGCCATCTGGCTCGTCGCATTCCGTCGGCTCGGCTGAACGCGGTGCGCTCCGCCCGTGAAGCCGTGGCGCACGCGGCAATCGGGGAACGACAGGATTTCGAGCAGGCGATGACTCGTGCCTGGCGTGAGGTCGATCGTGGACTCGACGATGCCGACGAGCCGGTCTGGCTGCATCACGTCACACCGACCGAAATCAGATCGATCGAGGCACGCGGCCGCGTCTATTTGGGGCAGCACGACCGGGCAGTCGGCACCTACCGCGACACGATCGGTGACGGCGGCACCCAGCGTCCGCGTGACGAAGCGTCGTACCGCACCTATTACGCCGCCGCCCTCGCCGGCCTCGGCGACACCACCTCCGCGATCACCGAAGCCCACACCGCCCTCACCCTGCTGGAAGGCCCGGTCAACTCACCACGCCTCCTGACCGAACTACGCCCCGTCCGCACAGCCGCCAACCACACACACAGCGACGACGCCGAACACTTCCGCCTTCGATTCGACACCCTCGCCCGCACCGCATGACCCGAACGCCGCGCCCCGCGCGTTCAAGCCGAAGCCATCACACCGTTCCACCCAACGGCTTCGGACGCGACAAGGTGCCGATGCGCGTGAAGGTCGGTGGCCTCAATCGACCGCCACCGTGCCCGGCCGACTCCACGGCTGCGCACGCTGCACCGACGGCAGCCGGGTCGGCTTGGTCGAGCTCCTGGCCGCACGGTCACGCCGACCTCCACGGCAGAAGCCGACGAACCGCCTTTCGTCCCGCAGTGATGTGCGGGGGTCGCGACATCAGGGAATCCTTGCCCCGAATACGCCACCCGAACGCCACCCACCGGTCGTCGTCATCGGTGATCACATACTCTTCGGCGCCCCCGAGAATGATCGCCTCGACCGCCGAGGCCGCCTGGGACGGCTTGTCCTCGAATTGGATTTCGTAGTCGGCGATGGCGCGGACACACCAGCCCGTTTCGATGCGCACCGCGGCGTCGCCCATATCCACCAGTTTGATGTGTGGATTGGCCCCGCGCACTTCGGCTTCCGTGGACGAGGATCCGCTGGAGAGCACCAGGGTGCCGGGATTCGAAAACGTCTGGATGGCGTAACGCTCGGCGATGGCAAACACCTCCGAGCAGAACATCTCCCATTCCGTCCCACTCACCCCGGCCTCCCAGCCCACTCGCGATCTTGCCCCGCCTCGGCACTGTCGTTTCACGCCGTGAGTGGCGTTGGTTTGAGCCGTTGCGACCCAGTTCCTGGGTCACGTTGTCGCGCAAGATGATCCAGACGCCTGCATTTCCCCTATGCGGGAAGATAAGGGCGTGGATCAGGAGATTTCAAGAGCCGGCGCCGACCTGCTGGCGGCCGACATCGAGTCGGCTCTCGGCTTCGAGGTACACATCGATGAAACGATCCCCGAGCATCGGCGCCGGATGTCTTTTGCACCGGCCTGGTGGATCGAGTTCAGCGTCCCGGCGCTGAACGTCTTCGTCGGCACCAGCCCCGGTGAGTTCACGCCCAGCGGTGTGGCATGCGAGCTTGCCTGGCATATACACGACGACGTCCTGTCCCGCAGCGGGAAGATCTGGCCCGCCGACCCTGCGGGTGGGGACCAGCCGTTGCTGCCCACCCTTGACGGATGGTGCGGACAGGGCGGCTTGATACCGTTCGGGCAGGTCGAGGCAGCGAAGGATCCCGATCCGGACCTCGACGGTGTGGTCCGGTGGTGGCTGCCCCGCCATTCCGACGGCCTCATTGCCAGCCACTCCGGCGACGTGTGGTTCTGCCTATGGGAGTACAAAGGCGACGAACAACTCATCACCCCGGGCATGCCGGTGACATGGTCCATCGGCGAAGGCGGACACGGAAAGTACCGCAAGGCAAGCGAAGTCCGGCCAGCTCAGCCGTAGTTTCTTCTTGCAAAGCCGCGCGGCCGAGGGTGTCTCGTGAACGTACCCGCCGCAGCCGGTCTGTGTGCGCCTTCTGCTCATCAAGGCTTGACACAGAGAAGAGCCCTTAGATCCACAGGGCCCTCGCCGCGGGCCGGGTTCAGGCCGGTCGTCGTCGCTCGGCGTCGGAGATGACCGCTGCGACGAACTTTTCGACTGCCGATGTAGTCGGTGGGCCGGGGTCGCGGTCGGTGAACAACAGGTGGGCGCCACCGACCAGGGAGAGGGTTAGCGAGTCGATGTCCGCGTCGGCTGCGATGCGGCCCTGTTCGCGCTCGTCGGTCAGGTAAGTGGAGATCGCGGTCGTCGCCTCGGCGAGGATCGCCATGCCGCCGCCGGGCCTGGCTTGCCGCAGTCGGGCGCGCAGTTCGTCACGGAAGGTGATGAGCGGGATGATCGCCAGCGGCACGGGTCCGAACAGGATGGTCAGAGCGCTGGTCAGATTTGCGGCCACCGTGCCGGAGCCCGCGGCGGCGCGGAGCGCACCGGCCTGCGCTTCGAGCCGCGCGGCCCGATCGAGCACGAGATCGGTGAGGAAGGTGTCGAAGTCGGTGAAGTGCCGGTGCAGAACGCCTTTGGCGCAGCCCGCCTCGTCGGTGACAGCCCGGCTGGTCAGCCCGTTCGGCCCGTCGCGCAGCAGCACACGCTCGGCAGCGTCGAACAGTTGCTGCCGCGCGTCGCGAAGGTGCATCCCAGTCGGCACTCACAAATCCTTTCGCGCGTCGATACAGCGGCATTATTGCCCAGTGGGCATGCGCCCACTAAGGTGGGCACATGCCCACAATGCCACAGAAACAACCAGCACCGTCCCCGGCGCAGCCGGGACAGTTCCAGCAGATGGCCGTGTCGTTCGGCGTGGACACACAGCGCTACGACCAGGCGCGGCCCGCCTACCCGGACGCATTGGTGGCGCGAATCCTCGCCGAGACTCCGGGAACGGACGTGCTCGACGTGGGCTGTGGTACCGGCATCGCCGGTCGCCAGTTCCAGGCGGCAGGGTGCGCGGTGCTCGGCGTGGAACCCGATGCGCGGATGGCCGACTTCGCGCGAGCCCGCGGGCTGCGGGTCGAGGTGGCGACCTTCGAGGCGTGGCAGCCGGGCGACCGGATGTTCGACGCGGTGGTCGCCGCTCAGTCGTGGCATTGGGTGGACCCGGTCACCGGCGCCGCGAAGGCGGCGAGCGTGCTGCGTCCAGGGGGACGGCTGTCGATCTTCGGTCACGTGTACGAGCCACCCGCCGAGGTGGCGGAACCGTTCGCCGCCGCCTACCGGCGGGTCGCGCCGGACTCCCCGCTCAGCGGCCAACCGGCTCGGCGTCCCCTCGAGCTCTACCAAGCGGGATACGCGAAATTCGCCGACCAGATCCGCGAGACCGAACAATTCGGAGATCCCGAACAGTGGCGATTCGACTGGCAGCAGTCCTATACGCGCGACCAATGGCTGGAGCTGCTCCCCACCACAGGCGGCCTCACCCGACTGCGGGCTGATCAGCTGGCCGAGATACTGGACGCGGTCGGCGCCGCCATCGACTCTCTGGGCGGATCCTTCACGATGGACTACACCACCCTGGCCGCGACCGCCGCACGCGCAGACACTCCCTGACGGCCGCGCTCGGCACCGCGCGAAGCTACTTCGCGGCTCGGGCCGCTCCAGGATTGCGGGGCCGCCACGGTGCACGGCCCCGTCCGCGAAGCCGCCAACCGCGCACGCGGGCGACGACACCGAGCACTTCCGATGACCAGCGAGTCTCAGCGCGGGCGGCCGAGCAGCGTGTCGCGCCGGTCGGCCACCATGGCGCGGATCGCCGTGACGACGGCGGCCACTTCCGGGCGGCGGAGGGTTTCGGTGCGGGCGACGAGCCAGTAGCCGAGCGTGACGGTCACCGAATCGGCGAGGACGCGAACGAGATCCGCGTGACGGTCGGCCATGAAGCAGGGCAGCAGGCCCAGACCGGCGGAGGCGCGGGTGGCTTCCACGTGCACGAAAACGTTGGTGGAGGTGACCGATTCGCGCATCGCGGGTACGAAGCTGGAGGCCAGGTCGAGATCGTCGACTTGCAGCATGGAATCGATGAAGTACACCAGCGGATACCGCGCCAGATCGTCGATGGTGGCGGGCGCGCCGTGTTCGCGCAGGTATTCGTGGGAGCCGTACAGGCCGAGGCAGTAGTCGGCCAGATGCGTGGCGGTGGCGCGGTGCACCTGCGGCTCCCCCACGACAATCTCGAGGTCCAGGCCCGAACGCTGTTGCGACGCGCGCCTTGTCGTCGCCACGATCTCGACCGAGATCTTCGGATGCCGCCGCTGCACCTCCGCGGCGGCGGGCGCGGCGATGTAGGCGCTGAAGCCGTCGGTCGCCGAGACCCGGACCACGCCCTCCAGCACCCGGTTGCCGCCGGCGTCCGCGGCCAGCGATTTCACCGCCGACTCCACCGCCTCGGCCGCGGCAAGGGCCGCCCTGCCGAGATCGGTGAGTTCCCAGCCACCGGCGACCCTGGTGAGCACTCGGCCGCCGAGCGTCTGCTCCAGCGCGGCGATGCGCCGGGAGATGGTGGTGTGGTTGATGCCGAGTTCTTCGGCGGCCGTGACGAATCGGCCCGACCGCCCCACAGCCAGGAGTACGAGGAGGTCGTCGGCACTGGGACGACCAGGCGACGCCGGGCGCATATCTGCATCTTTGCAGAGAGGCACTGCACAAATGGTCATTGCGGCGCGATTCGTCTGCACTAATACTCGGTGCAGCCAAGCATTGTGGGGGCCGTCACATCGAGAACGAAGTGTGGCCCCTGGCACGAAGGAGAAGTGCGATGAGGGAGCACAGCGCCGCGGCGACAGCGGCGGCGGATTCGGGCGCGACGACCAGCGGCTTGCGCCGCGTGGTGGCCGCGTCGATGGCGGGCACGATCGTGGAGTGGTACGAGTTCTTCCTCTACGGCACCGCCGCCACGCTGGTGTTCAGCAAGGTGTTCTTCGCCAAGGACACCAGCGACCTGGACGCCATCCTGGCCGCGTTCGTGACCTACGCGGTCGGCTTCGCGGCGCGTCCGCTCGGCGGCGTGGTCTTCGGGCACTTCGGCGACAAATACGGCCGTAAGAAGCTGCTGCAATTCAGCCTGGTGCTGGTGGGCAGCGCGACCTTCCTGATGGGCTGCCTGCCGACCTTCGGACAGATCGGCTACTGGGCGCCCGCGCTGCTGGTCACCCTGCGCTTCATTCAGGGTTTCGCGGTCGGCGGTGAGTGGGGCGGCGCGGTGCTGCTGGTCGCCGAACACAGCCCGAGCCGCAGCCGCGGATTCTGGGCGAGCTGGCCGCAGGCGGGCGTGCCCGCGGGCAACCTGCTGGCGACGGTGGTGCTGCTGGTGCTGACCTCCACGCTGTCGGACGAGGCGTTCCTCGGCTGGGGCTGGCGGGTGGCGTTCTGGCTGTCCGCGGTGGTGGTGCTGATCGGCTACTACATCCGCACGAAGATCACCGACGCGCCCATCTTCGTCGCGGCGCAGCGGGAGGCCGAGCAGATCGAGGCGACCTCGCTGAGCGTGGTCGAGGTGCTGCGCCGCTACCCGCGCGGTGTGCTCACCGCGATGGGGCTGCGGTTCGGCGAGAACGTCATGTACTACCTGGTGGTCACGTTCACGATCACCTATCTCAAGGTCGAGGTGCACGCCGACACCCAAGTGATCCTGTGGTGGCTGCTCGCCGCGCACGCCGTGCACTTCGTGACGATCCCGCTGGTGGGCAACCTGTCCGACCGCTTCGGCAGGCGACCGGTCTACCTGGTCGGCGCGCTGGCCGCGGGCACCTGGGGCTTCTTCGCCTTCCCGATGATGGACAGCGGCCACAACGCGGTCATCATGTCCGCCATCATCATCGGCCTGATCTTCCACGCCTTCATGTACGCCGGGCAGCCCGCGATCATGGCCGAGATGTTCCCCACCCGGATGCGCTATTCCGGCGTGTCCCTCGGCTATCAGGTGACCTCGATCGTGGCCGGTTCGCTCGCGCCGATCATCGCCGTCCGGCTGCTGAACACCTATCACTCCGCGGTGCCGATCGCCTGGTACCTGGCGGGCGCCGCGGCCGTGAGCGCGATCGCCGTGCTCGCCGCACGAGAGACGAAGGGGCTGACCTTGGAAAGCATCGATCACGCCGACGCCGAGACCCTCGGCGCGCGGACCGAAGTGACCGTGCGATGAGCGATTTGGCGGGGCGCAGCGCCCTGGTCACCGGCGGCGCGAGCGGCATCGGCGCGGCCTGCGCCCGCGTGCTCGCGGCGCGCGGCGCGGCGGTGACAGTGGCCGACGTCGACGATGTCGGCGCGAAGACGGTGGCCAGGGAACTGGGCGGCAAGTCGTGGGCGGTGGATCTGCTCGACGTCGCGTCGCTGGAAGAGCTGGAACTCGACACCGACATCCTGGTGAACAACGCCGGGGTGCAGCACGTCAGCCCGATCGAGGACTTCGCGCCGCAGCGATTCCGCGATCTGCTCACGCTGATGGTCGAGGCGCCGTTCCTACTGGTGCGCGCGGCGCTGCCGCACATGTACCGGCAGGGCTGGGGACGGATCGTCAACATCTCCTCGGTGCACGGCCTGCGCGCCTCCGAGTACAAGGTGGCCTACGTGACGGCCAAGCACGGCCTGGAGGGGCTGTCGAAGGTCACCGCCCTCGAGGGCGGCCCGCACGGCGTGACCAGCAACTGCGTCAACCCTGGCTATGTGCGGACACCGCTGGTGGACAAGCAGATCGCCGACCAGGCCAAGGCGCACGGCGTGCCCGAGCAGGAGGTGGTGGAGAAGATCCTGCTCACCGAGAGCGCGATCAAACGCCTCGTCGAGCCGGAGGAGGTCGCGTCGCTGGTGGGCTGGCTCGCCTCACCGGAGGCGAGCATGGTCACCGGCGCGGCCTACACGATGGACGGCGGGTGGAGCGCGCGATGAGGGCGCGCTCAGCCCAGCGCGGTCAGCGCCATCCCGCGCAGCACCGGCCGGGCGCGGGCGGCGGTCGCCTCGCCCGCGCTGTGCGGGGTGGAGTTGATCAGGCCGAAGACGGCGTGGGCCTGCACGCGCGCCGTCTCCTCGGGTAGCTCCGGATGCAATTCGCGCAGCACGCCCACCCAGATCTCCACGTACTGGCGCTGGGTGCGGCGGATCTCCCTGCGGGCCGGGGCGGGCACGTTGTCCAGGTCGCGATCCTGGATGCGGATCAGCTCCGGTTCGCCGAGCGCGAAGTCCAGGTGGTGATCGACCAGTCCGGCGAGCGCCAGCTCGGCGGAGTTCGTGCCCGCCACCACCGCCTTGCCGCCGTCGAGCAGGCGCTGACTCACCCCGACCAGCAGCTCCACCAGCAGCGCCTCTTTGTTCGGGAAGTGGCGGTAGACCGCGGGACCGCTGATGCCCACGGCGGCGCCCAGGTCGTCCAGGCGCATGCCGAGGAAGCCGCGATCGGCGATCAACCGCGCTCCGGCTTCCAGCAATTGCGCCCTGCGTTGCGCCTTCAGTTGCTCGCGACGGGTGGGCGCGACGGGTTCGGCACTGGTCACACGCGTTCCTCTCCACCGACCTGGACATCTCGGTTAATCAACACTAACCTGAATTCCAGTTATCGTCGACTAACTGGACGACAGGATGGCGTGATGACCGTTACCGAAGAGGCCGTCGGAAACCGGGCCGCGCACGCGGCGCTGGTCGACGACCTGCGCGCACGGCTGGATGCCGCGGCGCTGGGCGGGCCCGCGAAGGCGCGCGAGCGCCATATCGCGCGGGGCAAACTGCTGCCCAGGCAGCGGGTGGACCAGCTGCTGGACCCGGGAAGCCCGTTCCTCGAGCTTTCCCCGCTGGCCGCGACCGGGATGTACGGCGACGACTCCCCCGGCGCCGGGATCATCACCGGGATCGGACGGGTGTCCGGCCGGGAATGCGTGATCGTGGCCAACGACGCGACGGTCAAGGGCGGCACCTACTACCCCATGACGGTGAAGAAGCATCTGCGCGCGCAAGAGATCGCGTTGCAGAACCACTTGCCGTGTGTGTACCTGGTCGATTCCGGCGGCGCGTACCTGCCGCACCAGGACGAAGTGTTCCCCGACCGGGAGCATTTCGGGCGCATCTTCTACAACCAGGCGACCATGAGCGCCAAGGGAATTCCGCAGATCGCCGCGGTACTCGGCTCGTGCACCGCCGGTGGCGCCTACGTGCCCGCGATGAGCGACGAAGCCGTGATCGTGCGCAACCAGGGCACCATCTTCCTCGGCGGGCCGCCGCTGGTGAAGGCCGCGACCGGCGAGGTGGTCACGGCCGAGGAACTCGGCGGCGGTGAGCTGCACTCGCGCACCTCAGGCGTCACCGACCACCTGGCCGAGGACGATCAGGACGCGCTGCGCATCGTGCGCCGCATCGTGGCCACCCTCGGGCCGCGCACGCCGGTCCCGTGGAACGTCCGGCCCGTCATAGCGCCCGCCGCGCCGGAATCCGAGCTCTACGACGTGGTGCCGGTCGATCTGCGCACCCCCTACGACGTGCGCGAAGTGATCCACCGCCTGGTCGACGGGACATCCGAGGGCGAGAGCGGCTTCCACGAGTTCAAGACCGAATACGGCAAGACCCTGGTCACCGGGTTCGCGCACATCCACGGGCATCCGGTGGGCATCGTCGCCAACAACGGCGTGCTGTTCAGCGAATCCGCCATGAAGGGCGCGCATTTCATCGAGCTGTGCGACAAGCGCAGCATCCCGCTGTTGTTCTTGCAGAACATCACCGGCTTCATGGTCGGCCGCGACTACGAGGCGGGCGGCATCGCCAAGCACGGCGCGAAGATGGTCACCGCGGTGGCCTGCGCGCGCGTGCCGAAGCTCACCGTCGTCATCGGCGGTTCCTACGGCGCGGGCAACTACTCGATGTGCGGGCGCGCGTATTCGCCGCGGTTCCTGTGGATGTGGCCGAACGCCCGCATCTCGGTAATGGGCGGCGAGCAGGCCGCGGCGGTGTTGTCGACGGTGCGCGGTGACCAGCTCGACAGCAGCGGGCAGCCTCGGTCACGCCCGGGCGGGAGTAGGGAGGGATCAGACGCGGCCGAGGAGGCGTTCAAGGCCTCGATCCGGGAGCAGTACGAAAGCCAGGGCAACCCCTACTACTCGACCGCCCGGTTGTGGGACGACGGCGTCATCGATCCCGCCGACACCAGGACCGTGCTCGGGCTCGCTCTCTCGGTGTGCGCGCAAGCCCCCCTCGAACCCGTTTCCTACGGCGTATTCCGGATGTGATGGCGATGCTGAACAAATCCGTTCCCGTCGGGTTCGACACCGTGCTCGTCGCCAATCGCGGCGAGATCGCGGTCCGGGTGATCCGCACGCTGCGCGCGCTGGGCATCCGCTCGGTGGCCGTCTACAGCGACGCCGACGCCGACGCCCGCCACGTCCGCGAAGCCGACACGGCGGTGCGCCTCGGCCCGGCCCCCGCCCGGGAGAGCTACCTCGCCATCGATCGGGTGGTGGCCGCCGCCGTGCGCGCCGGCGCGCAAGCGGTTCATCCCGGCTACGGGTTCCTCTCGGAGAACGCCGCTTTCGCCGCGGCGCTGGCCGAGGCGGGCATCGTCTTCCTCGGCCCGCCCGCCCGTGCCATCGAGGTGATGGGCGACAAGATCACCGCGAAGAACACCGTGGCCGCGTTCGGCGTCCCGGTGGTGCCTGGCATCGCGACGCCCGGCCTGACCGACGACGACCTGATCGCCGCGGCCGCCGAAGTCGGCTATCCGGTCCTGGTCAAGCCGTCGGCGGGCGGTGGAGGCAAGGGCATGCGCCGGGTGGACGATCCGGCCCGGCTGCCGGAGGCGCTGCGCAGCGCCCGGCGCGAGGCGGCCGCCGCGTTCGGTGACGACACGCTGTTCCTGGAGCGTTTCGTCACCCGGCCGCGGCATATCGAGGTGCAGGTGCTCGCCGACCAGTTCGGCAACGTGCTGCACCTGGGCGAGCGCGAATGCAGCTTGCAGCGCCGCCACCAGAAGGTGATCGAGGAGGCGCCCTCGCCGCTGCTGGACGCGGCCACCAGGGCCAGGATCGGCACCGCCGCCTGCAACACCGCGCGCAGCGTGGACTACGTGGGTGCGGGCACCGTGGAGTTCATCGTCTCCGCCGACCGCCCCGACGAGTTCTTCTTCATGGAGATGAACACCCGCCTACAGGTGGAGCATCCGGTCACGGAACTGGTCACCGGCGTCGACCTGGTGGAATGCCAGGTCCGGGTGGCGGCCGGGCAGAAGCTGGCGGTGGCGCAGGACGACATCCGCATGGTCGGGCATGCGATCGAGGCCAGGGTGTACGCCGAGGATCCCGGACGCGGGTTCCTGCCGACCGGCGGCACGGTGCTCGACCTCCACGAGCCGGAGGGCCCCGGTGTCCGGGTCGATTCGGGTCTGCGGATCGGCACGCGCGTCGGCAGCGACTACGACCCGATGCTGTCGAAGGTCATCGCACATGCTGGTGATCGCACCGCCGCGCTCGCGAGACTCGATCGGGCGCTGGCCGACACCGTGCTGCTCGGGGTGACCAGCAATATCGAGTTCCTGCGCTTCCTGCTGGCCGATCCGGACGTGGCCGAGGGACGACTGGACACCGGCCTGCTGGACCGGCGGGTCGCCGACTTCCGTCCCGCTTCCGTCGGCGACGACGAGTTCGCCGCCGCCGCTGCCCGGCATTGGCTGCGTCGCTGGCCCGCCACCCCGCGCGATCCCTGGGAGGTCCCGTCCGGCTGGCGAATCGGAGCCGACGCGCCCACACCGATCCGGCTCGCGGGCGGGGAGCGGGTCGAGCACGTCCATCTCTCCGGTACACCCGGCGACGGCGCGGTTCGAGTCGGCGACAATGGTGAGACCCGCTCGCTGACAGCCGAATTCACCGGTGACCGATCCGCGGGCGTACTCACCCTCACGCTGGACGGCCTGCGCCGCACCTACCGGGTCGCCGAGCAGGACGGCCTGCTGTGGGTGGCCGGACCCTCCGGTATCGCGGCGCTGCGCGAGGTGGCCGAGGTCAACGTGCGCGGCGGCGACGAACACGTGGGCGACGCCGAGATCCGCTCCCCCATGCCGGGTTCGGTGATCGCGGCACCGGTCGCCTCGGGCGCCGCGGTCGCCGCGGGCGATCCGGTGGTCATCGTGGAGGCGATGAAGATGGAGCACTCGCTCACCGCGCCGGTCGCCGGAACCGTCGAACTACTGGTCGAGCCGGGCGCGCAGGTGCGCCTGGACCAGGTGCTCGCGCGCGTCGTCGCGCAGGCCGAAGCGAATCACGCCGAACGAGAAGGAATCCCCACATGACCGACTTCCTGTCCACCGGCACGCTGCCGGAGGAGTACCGGGATCTCGCGCTGACCGTGCGAGACTTCGCGCGGTCGGTGGTCGCTCCGGTGGCGGCCGAGCACGACGCGAACCACACCTTCCCGTACGAGGTGGTCGCGGGGATGGCCGAGATGGGCCTGTTCGGCCTGCCGTTCCCCGAGGAGTACGGCGGCATGGGCGGCGACTACTTCGCGCTGTGCCTGGCGCTGGAGGAACTCGGCAAGGTCGACCAGAGCGTGGCGATCACGCTGGAGGCGGGTGTCTCGCTCGGCGCGATGCCGATCTACCGCTTCGGCAACGACAAGCAGAAGCTGGAATGGCTGCCGCAGCTCACCAGCGGCCGCAACCTGGCCGCGTTCGGGCTCACCGAGCCGGGCGCGGGCAGCGACGCGGGCGGCACCAGGACCACCGCGGTCGCCGACGGCGGCGAGTGGATCATCAACGGCAGCAAGCAGTTCATCACCAACTCCGGCACCGACATCACCAAGCTCGTCACGGTGACCGCGGTGACCGGGCAGACCGGCGGGAAGAAGGAGATCTCCACCATCCTGGTGCCCACCGACACGCCCGGTTTCGTCGCCGAGCCGGCCTACAACAAGGTCGGCTGGAACGCCTCCGACACCCATCCGCTGAGCTTCACCGACGTGCGCGTGCCCGAGGAGAACCTGCTCGGCGAGCGCGGGCGCGGCTACGCGAACTTCCTGCGCATCCTCGACGAGGGGCGCATCGCCATCGCCGCGCTCTCGGTCGGGGCCGCGCAGGGTTGTGTGGACGAGAGTGTGCGCTACGCCAAGGAGCGCGAGGCGTTCGGCCAAGTGATCGGGCGCAACCAGGCCATCGCGTTCAAGATCGCCAGGATGGAAGCGCGGGCGCACGCCGCCCGGGCCGCCTATTACGACGCGGCGGCGCTGATGCTGGCGAACAAGCCGTTCAAGAAGCAGGCGTCCATCGCGAAGCTGGTGGCCAGCGAGGCCGCCATGGACAACGCCCGCGACGCGACGCAGATCTTCGGCGGCTACGGGTTCATGAACGAATACGCGGTGGCTCGGCACTATCGCGACAGCAAGATCCTGGAAATCGGCGAAGGGACGACGGAGGTGCAGCTGATGCTGATCGGACGGGAGCTGGGCCTGTGACCCGGCGCGCGGTCGTGCAGCGCGGCCTGTGGTTCGAGGAGTTCGACACCGAGGTGGTCTACGAGCACCGCCCCGGCCGCACCATCACCGAGGCGGACAACGTCCTGTTCACCACGCTGACCATGAATACCCAGGCGTTGCACCTGGACGCGGCGTTCAGCGACCGGCTGCCGCCGTTCAACCAGCGGCTGGTGAACTCGATGTTCACGCTGTCCACCTTGATCGGGCTGTCGGTGGCGCAGCTGACCCAGGGCACCATCGTGGCCAATCTCGGCTTCTCCGAGATCGCGTTCCCCAAGCCGGTGTTCCACGGCGACACCATGTACGCCGAGACCGTGGTCACCGACAAGCGCGAGTCCAAGAGCCGTCCGGGCGAGGGCATCGTGACCTTCGCGCACACCGGGCGCAACCAGCACGGCGACGTCATCGCCACGGCCGTCCGCAAGACGCTGGTCCGCAAAGCCCCGGTGGGCTCGGCGTGAGCGGTCAGGGCCGGAGACGGCAGCGCAGCGTGACCACGCAGGCCCCCGCTCACGCCGACAGCAGACACGGCGTGAGCGGTCAGGGCCGGAGGCGGCAGCAGGGCCTCGCGCAGGCCCGAAAGGACACGGTATGAGCTGGCAGATGGCGGGCCCGGCCTGGTTGTTCTGCCCGGCCGATCGCCCGGAACGCTTCGCGAAGGCGGCGGCCGCGGCGGATGTGGTGATCCTCGACCTCGAGGACGGCGTCGCCGCGCACGACAAGGCGGCGGCGCGCAAGGCGCTGGTGGATACCCCGCTGGATCCGGCGACCACCGTGGTGCGGATCAACGCGGCGGGCACCGAGGATCACGCGCTCGATCTCGCAGCCCTCGCAGGCACCGCCTACCGGCGGCTCATGCTGCCGAAATGCGAGTCGGCCGAACAGCTCGCGGGGCTGCCCGAGTACGAGGTGATCGCGCTGATCGAGTCTCCGCTCGGCGCGCTCACCGTCGGCCATGTGATGACGGCGCACAACGCGATCGGCGTCATGTGGGGCGCGGAGGACCTGGTGGCCGGGCTCGGCGGCACCGGGAGCAGGCACGCCGACGGCGGGTACCGCGACGTCGCCCGCCACGTGCGCTCCAGCACGCTGGTGGCCGCCAAGGCCTACGGCAAGTTCGCGCTGGACTCGGTGTATCTGAACATCCGGGATCTGGACGGGCTGCGCGCGGAGGCACAGGACGCGGTCGCGGTCGGGTTCGACGCCAAGGTCGCCATCCACCCGAGTCAGGTGGCGGTGCTGCGCGCCGCCTACGCACCTTCGGAGGACGAGGTCACCTGGGCCCGGCGGGTGCTGGAGGAAGCGCCGAAGCACCGCGGGGTCTTCGCCTTGGAGGGCAGGATGGTCGATGGCCCCGTGTTCCGGCACGCCGAGCAGATCGTGCGGCGCGCCGACCGCGCCTGAGCACCGAGTTTCCACAGTCAGGAGGACCGCGATGCAACCGCAATGGGTGCCGACCGAAGAAGACATCGCCGCCGCGAAGGTCACCGACTTCGCGCGATTCGTCGCCGAGCGCACCGGCGTGCGCACGGCCGACTATCACGCGCTGTGGCAGTGGTCGGTTCGGGATCTCGCCGGGTTCTGGCACGCGCTGTGGGACTACTTCCAACTCGGCGACGTCGCGGGCGAGGTATTGGCGAACGCCGAGATGCCCGGGGCGCAATGGTTTCCCGGCACCCGGCTGAACTACGTGGACCAGGTGATCCGGCAGCTGCGCACCGACCGGCCCGCGATCAAGGCGGTCAGCGAGGACGCGCCGATCCGGGAGGTGTCTTGGGCCGAATTGATCGATCACACCGCCGCTTTCGCGCAAACGCTGCGTTCGCTGGGTGTGCGGCCCGGTGACCGGGTGGCGGGGTATCTGCCGAACATCCCGGAGGCGGTGATCGCGTTCCTGGCCACCGCGAGCATCGGCGCGGTCTGGAGCGCCTGCGGGCAGGACTATTCCCCGAAAGCCGCGCTGGACCGGCTCGGGCAGCTCGAACCCACTGTGCTGGTCACCGCCGACGGCTACCGTTTCGGCGGCAAGGCGCACGACAAGCGCGAGGACGTCGCCGCCTTACGCGCGGGCCTGGACAGCTTGAAGGGCACGGTCGTGGTCCCCCGGCTCGGGCTAGAGGTACCGGACACGACCGCGTGGGACGACGCGATCACCAGCACCGAGTCGCTGCCGCCGGTGATCACCACCGAATCGGTGGATTTCGACCATCCGCTGTGGATCGTGTTCTCCTCCGGCACCACCGGCCTGCCCAAGGGCATCGTGCACGGCCACGGCGGCGTGCTGCTCGAACATCTCAAAGCCGTTGCCCTGCAATCCGACATCGGCCCCGAGGACACCTTCTTCTGGTACACCAGCCCGAGCTGGATGATGTGGAACTTCCAGATCGCGGGCCTGCTGGCGGGGGCCACCATCGTCACCTACGACGGCAGCCCGACCGCTCCTGCCCCCGACGCGCTGTGGCGCATCGCCGCCGAGGTCGGCGCCACCGTGCTGGGCGCCAGCCCCGGCTACGTGCTGGCGTGCATCAAGGCGGGCTCGGTACCGCGCACCGATCATGACCTGTCCGCACTGCGTGCCGTCGGCATCACGGGTTCCTCGCTGCCCACCTCCTCGGCGCTGTGGCTGGGCGAGAACGTCGGCGAGCACGTCCAGGTCTCCTCGATCAGCGGCGGCACCGACGTGGTGTCCGCGTTCATCGGCGGCGTGCCCACCGTGCCCGTGTGGCCGGGCGAGCTGTCGGCGCCCTATCTCGGCGTCGCGCTGGACGCCTTCGACCCGGCGGGGCAGCCGGTGCGCGGCGAGGTGGGCGAACTGGTCGTCACCGCGCCGATGCCGTCCATGCCGGTCGCCTTCTGGCGCGACGAGGACGGAAAGCGCTACCACGACGCGTATTTCGACATGTTCCCCGGCGTGTGGCGGCACGGCGACTGGATCACCATCACCGACCACCACAGCGTGATCGTGCACGGGCGGTCGGACTCCACGCTCAACCGGCACGGCATCCGGATGGGCAGCGCCGACATCTACCAGTCCGTCGAACGGCTCCCGGAGATCGCGGAGGCACTGGTGATCGGCGCCGAGCAACCCGACGGCGGCTACTGGATGCCCCTGTTCGTGACGCTGGCCCCCGGCGCCGAACTCACCGACGAGCTGAAAGCCCGCATCAACAGCACCATCCGCACCGAGGTCTCCCCCCGCCACGTCCCCGACGAGATCATCCTCGCCCCCGGCATCCCGCACACCCGCACCGGCAAGAAACTCGAGGTGCCGATCAAGAAACTGTTCCAAGGCGCCGACCCGGCCCGCGTCGTCGAACGCAGCGCGGTGGACAACCCGGACCTGCTCGACTGGTACGCCGCCGTGCGGCCCGGCACGCAGGGCTGAGGTCGCTCCCGAGAGCGGCCGCAGTGCCCGGATTTTCGCTTATCCACGCGAGACGGAATATCTAGTCGATGCTGCCCTGTGGCACGACCCAGACCTGGGGCTGCCTCGTCACCGCCGCGATGTGCTCGAAATCCGCGTCGTAATGGACCAGCACGGCCCCGTGGAATTCGGCAACGGCGGCAGTGAGCAGATCCACGATGCCCGCGGCCCGGTGGTGACCTTTGCGTGCCATCAACTGCTGGACTTCTCGTGCACGATCGGCGATCGTCTCATTGATCGGCAGGTTGACGTACAGAGCGCGACGGCGCTGTGAAATGTTCTGCAGATCGGCAAGATTGCGTCCCGAATAACCCGCTTCCAGATCTACCGTGACGCAGGTCGCGGCCGCACGGTCGGCGATAAGCCCTGCGATCACCGCGCGCACCGGCTCGTGCCCCAGCCTGGCGCTTGCGGAGGTGTCCACGAGGTGCAGTCGAAGAGGAGTGGTCTCGCTCAACGGCGAGCCTCGCGCATTATCTCGGCATCACCGATGTCGGGACCGACCCCGAAGCCGTACGGATCGGTCAAGACTTGCTCGATTCGGCGGCGCCGTTCAGCAACGAATTCCAGCGCCGCGTTCACCGTGTCCTTCTTGGTGGTGGTCCCCAGCTCTTTGGCAGCCAGGGCTAGGGCTTCGTCGTTCAGGTCGATCATCGTCTTCATATATACAAGAGTATATCCGTCGAAACCTTCAGAGCAATACACCAACGCCCGATGCATACCTCCGATCCAGCGCAGGGCGCGTATACGTACCCGCGAGTTCTCTCCAGCATCCCGCACTGAAAGAAAATGCCGGTCGCGAAGTTGTCCCGGCCCCTGCTCGACCGGTACGCCACCATCCGGCCCGGCGGAACTCGCCGCGAGGTCACCGCGGCGCAGTCGGCGCTATCCGCGGTAGGCGCGGCCGCCGATCGACGCAGTGAAGACCGCCGGCCGTGCGCCGCGGGCGGCGGCAGACGCAGCGGTACAGTCGAATTCGGCCGAAACGTGGTCGCGACGTATCCGGTTCCCCGAAGGTCCGCGCTCCCGGATGACCGCGGGCTCCGGGCAGCGACTCCGCCCGGGCGGTGGCCGTCGGGCATGGACCAGCGTCCGGGTTTCTCCTAGCGTGGAAGCGACAGCCAGTCCGATACCCGCGTGGAGGTGGCATCGTGGCCGCACAGGACGTCCGAGAGCGAACCGAGCACGAGGGGTTCCCGCCCGGGCCGCCGCTGCCGCCGCTCGTGCAGAGCGTGTTGTTCCAGCGGGACCGGGCCCGCTTCCTCACCGCGATGGCGCGCCGCTACGGCGACGTCTTCGCCCTGCGGGTCCCGCCGTTCGCCGACCGCGTGGTGGTGTACTCCCGCCCCGAACACATCAAGGAGATCTTCGCTGGCGACCCGCACGATCTGCACGCGGGCGAGGGCAATCAGATCCTGGGCGCGATCATGGGTCCGCATTCGCTGCTGCTGACCGATGAGGCCGAGCACGCGCGGGCGCGCAGGTTGCTCATGCCCGCCTTCAACGGTTCCGCACTGCGCGGCTACCGGGCACTGATCACCGAGATCGCGGCGGCGGAAGCGGCGAGCTGGGCGGCCGGGTCCACGGTGCGCATGCTGGACCAAATGAACGCGCTCACCCTCGAGGTGATCACGCGGGTGGTCTTCGGCGTCACCGACGAGCGGACCAAAGCCGAACTGAGCCCGCGACTGAACCGGATCGTCCACCTGAACCCGCTGATCTTCCTGGGCTTCAAGAACGACCGAATGCGCCGGATCGGGCCGTGGCGGAAGTTCGCCGAGAACCTGACGGCGGTGGACGACCTGCTCTACGCCGAGATCGCCGAACGGCGGCGCGCGACCGATCTGGCCGAGCGCGCCGATGTGCTGTCGCGCCTGCTCCAGGTCGGCGCGGGCGACGACGACGCGCCGCTCACCGATGCCGAGCTGCGCGACCAGCTCATCACCCTGCTGCTGGCCGGGCACGAGACCACCGCCTCGGCGCTGTCCTGGGCGCTCTACGAACTCGCCGCCGACCCCGAGATCCAGCGGTCGGCGGCGGAGGCCGCGCGCACGGGCGACGAGAAGTACCTCGACGCGGTGCTCAAGGAGGCCATGCGGTTGCACACCATCATCTCCGGCACCAATCGAAAACTGACCAGGGACATGACGATCGGAGGGCGGCGGCTCCCCGCGGGCACCGTTGTCGCCACTTCCATCGTCCTCGCACACCGGCGTACGGACGCCTACCCCGACGTCGCCGTGTTCCGTCCGGCCCGCTTCCTCGACGCGGTGGCGCCGAACACCTGGCTGCCGTTCGGCGGAGGCGTGCGGCGATGCATCGGCGCGGGGTTCTCGCTATTGGAAGGCGTCACCGTGCTGCGGGAAATCCTCCTCCGCCACGCCCTTTCGCTGCCGGCGGACGGCAAGCCGGAGCGCGGCAGGGTCCGCAACATCACCACCGTGCCGGGCGGCCGGGCGCGGGTGCTGATCAGCCCGCGCGGCTGACCAAATATGTGAACAATGATTCTTTGCATGATCTGCTGTTGTACTGGCTCTATCGTGGTGTAAGTTTATCTGTGTTCGACAATCTGTCCGGCCTGGCGCGCATGGTGCCCCTGCGCTCGGCCGATTCCGGTTGTCGGCTTCCGGACGCACCGGCGCGCACATCCCGCCTTATCGCATGCCGGCGCGCACCGGAGAACAGGTACAGCTCCCGGGGGCCGCTCATCCCCGGGAGCCGTATCCCGTGACGCGGCGACCCCGGCCATACGGCCAGGTCGTTACGATGTTCCTCATGAGTGTCGACAATCGCCGTACGGCGCGGAAGGCGAGCAGCGGCGACTCGGCACCTCGGGAGATCCGGCGCAGGCCGAAGAATCGCCGTGCCCAGATCGCCGCAGCGTCGGCGGCCGCGTTCGGCGCGCTCGGCTACCACGGCGTGAGCATGGACGACATCGCCTCCGGGCTCGGCATCAGCTCCGCGGCGCTGTACCGCCACTATCCGAGCAAGTACGCGCTGTTCCGGGAGGAACTGCTGCGCGTCGGCCGGGCGATGACCGAATCGGTCGAGCTGCCCGAGGAGGCGGCGGACTGGCCCGCCGAACAGCGGCTCCAGCATGTACTCGACGCGCTGATCGCGGTCACCATCGACAATCGCCCCACCGTCACGCTGGTGCGCTGGGAGGTCAGGTACCTCGAGCCGGACGACCAGATCACGCTCAACGACCAGCAGGCCACGGTGCTCGGCGCGCTGGGCAGCCAACTCGCCGCGCTGCGCCCCGAACTCGCCGAGCAGGACGTGCGCGTGCTGCGCGCCGCCCTGCTCAGCACGATCACCAGTATCGCCGACCACCACGCCGCCCTGCCGGTGAAACCCCTTGCCCGCCTTTTGCATTCGGCCTGCTGGTCGGTCGCGCACGCGAAACTGCCCGCCACGCGGCCGGTCGAGCCGGTCGCGGTGGTGGAGATCCCGGATTCCTTCAAACACGAACTGCTGCTGCGCAAGGCAGTCGAGCTGTTCCACGAGCGCGGCTACCCCAACGTCAGTGTCGAGGACATCGCCACGGCCGCAGGGCTTTCGGCCGCCTCGGCGGTGTACCGGTTCTACCGCGGCAAGAGCGATATCCTGGCCGCCGCGTTCCGGCGGGCCGCCGAACGTGTTTCCGGCGCCGTCGGCCCCGCCGTGGCCGCGGCCACCGGCTCCGAGGACGCGCTCACGGCGCTGATCACGCAGTATGTGGCCGGATCGTTCGCCGAACGCGCGCTCACCTTCGTGTACTACACAGAGTTCCAGCACGTTCCGGTCGAGGAGCGCACGGTGCTGCGCAATATCCAGCGGCTCAGCGTCGAGGAGTGGGCCCGGTTGCTGCGCGAGGTGCGCCCGGAACTCGCTCCGGCGGAGGCACGCATTCTGGTGCACGCCGCCTTCGCGGTGGTGGTCGATCTGGGCCGCGCCTTCGGCGACGAGCCGCTGGCCGCCCAGGATCGGGTGCGGCTGCTGATGCAGTTGGTGCTGTTCGGGCGGCCCGCGCGCTAGCCCGGTATGTTATCGATAATTCTCGATCAACCGGCTCCATAGTGCGACATGAAGGCCGGTTCACAGCTTCTTTGTGATCTACCATTCACTTGTTCCCCAGGTAGGGCAGCATCGGTGTACCAAACGTTGGCTTGGGCTACCATCGCGGCATGGGTGCCCAGGACCGCCACGCTGCGGACAAGGCGGCCGACGGGACACCGGCACGGGTGATCCGGCGCCGCCCACGCGACCGCCGCGCGCAGATCGCGGCCGCGTCGGCCGAGGCGTTCGGTGCGCTGGGCTACCACGGCGTCAGCATGGACGACATCGCCTCCCGGCTCGACATCAGCTCCGCGGCGCTGTATCGCCACTATCCGAGCAAGTACGCCCTGTTCCGCGAGGAAGTGCTGCGGTTGGGCACGGTCAGTCAGGAAGCGGCCCAGCTGCCGGATGCCACCGGCCTGCCCCCAGCGCAACGGCTCGAACGCGTGCTCGACGCCCTGATCGACGCGGCGATCGCCAACCGGCGCAGCGCCGCGTTGCTGCGTTGGCAGCGGCGCTACCTGGAGGACGCCGACGCGGCCACCCTGGCCGATCAACTCGCGGGGGTGAACGCGGCGCTCACCTCGCTGCTCGCGGAGACCAGGCCCGCGCTGCCCAAGGCCGACCGCTCCGTGCTCGCCGCCGCGGAGCTGAGTGTGCTCAGCAGCATCGGCGATCACCACGTGTCGATTCCGGTGCGGGCGCTCACCGCGCGGCTGACCGCGGCCTGCCGCGCACTCGCCGCGTGCGAGCTGCCGCCTGCCGGTAACGCCGAAGCCGAGAGCTTCGCCGCGACCGAGATCCCGCTGACCTTCAAACACGAATTGCTGCTGATGCGCGCGGTCGAGCTGTTCCACCAGCGTGGATACCCGAACGTCAGCGTGGAGGACATCGCGACCGCCGCCGGGCTGCCCGCCTCATCGGCGGTGTACCGGTTCTACCGTGGCAAGGGCGACATCCTCACGGCGGCGTTCCGCCGGGCGGCCGATCGAGTGTCGGCCGCCATCGGCCCGGCCGTCGCCGCCGCCGAGACGCCGGAGCAAGCGCTCGACACCCTGATCGAGTTGTACGTGGCGGGCTCGTTCGCCGAGCGCGAGCTCACCTTCGTCTACTACGCCGAGATCAGCAACGTGCCGCCGGAGGAGCGCACCGTGCTGCGCAACATCCAGCGCCTCAATGTCGAGGAGTGGGCCAAACTGCTGGTCGGCGTGCGGCCCGAGCTATCGGCCGCCGAGACGCGCCTGCTGGTGCACGCCGCGTTCGCACTGGTCGTCGACCTGGGTGAGCGTTTCGGCTCCACCGACCCGGCGTGCTCGCCGCGACGCGTGATCCGCCTGATGCAGGCGATCCTCTTCGACCGGCCTGCGGTCCCCACGCCGTAGCCCGCCGATTCGCGGACGAAACGCCCCACCAGTGGCACATGGCTGCGCCATTTCTCGAGTAGGTCCCTCGGTGGTGTGCCACTCGCTGCGGGTGGGCCGAGTACGGTGGGGCCCGTGCCATCCACCGGGGGGATGCCGGTGCGCCGGACGTGAGGCGCAGGTGTCGACGTCGGGTCGGCCGGGGACCCGGTGGGTGTTTACGCCACCGGCGAACACCGCGGTGGGAATCGACCTCGCGACAGCGCTGTTGCGGCAGGAGAGCGCGCGCCCGGACCGGCGCGACGCTCGCAGAGCATTCGCGCAGTTTCCGACTTCGGAAGGAACATCAACATGAGCACAGATCTCGACGCGCAGACCGCGGCGGCGTCCGGAACCTTCGCCGTCGGCGGCGATCTTCCGGTGCATCGACTCGGGTACGGCGCGATGCAGTTGACCGGCCCAGGGGTGTGGGGCGACCCCGAAGACCCGGACGAGGCGGTGCGCGTTCTGCGCCGCGCGGTCGAGCTCGGCGTCAACTTCATCGACACCGCCGACTCCTACGGCCCGTTCGTCAGCGAGAAGCTCATCCGTAAGGCCCTGCGTCCTTACCCGGAGGACTTGGTGATCGCCACCAAAGCCGGTCTCACGCGTCAGGGGCCCAACGAATGGCGTCCGGTCGCCCGGCCCGAATACCTGCGCCAGCAAGCCGAACTCAGCCTGCGCCACTTGGGCGTCGACCGCATCGACCTGTACCAGCTGCACCGCATCGACCCGCAGGTGCCGCTGGCCGACCAGCTCGGTGAACTCGTCGCGCTCCAGCAGGAGGGCAAGATCCGGCACATCGGCCTCTCCCAGGTCACCGTCGAACAGCTGCGCCAGGCACGCGAACTCGCCCCCATCGTCTCGGTGCAGAACCTGTACAACTTGGCCAACCGCGCCGACGAGGACGTGCTGAACTACGCCGAGCAGGAGAACATCGGCTTCATTCCGTGGTTCCCGATCGCCACGGGCCAACTCGCCGCCCCCGGCGGACCGCTCGCGGCCATCTCCGCCGACCACGGCGCGTCCCCCGCCCAACTCGCCCTGGCCTGGTTGCTGCGCCGCTCCCCCGTGATGCTGCCGATCCCCGGTACCTCCAGCGTCGCGCACGTCGAGGAGAACATCGCCGCCGCGCGAATCACGCTGACAGACGAAGAATTCGAAGCCCTCTCGGCAGCCACCGAATAGACGGGAACCGACCGCCCGCCCATCCCGGGTTCCCCACGAGTGGCATATCGGCGAGAGGCCTACTCGCGATTCGCCGCAGCCGTGTGTCACTCACGACCGGCGGCGCCGAGGTGGGTGTGGGTCGATGTTCCCCTCCGACATCGACTCGGGAGCGGGAACTCGGGGAGAGGGTGGGGGACGGTGGTACCGGTCGGGACTCCCTCGCCGAGTCCCGACCGGTGGGTGAACTGCGCTGCCGGGCGGATCACGCTGGGCGGCAACGAGTTCGGTGCGCCGACGGTCGGTCAGCGCGAGTATCCGTCGGCCCGGCTGTCGGGGATGACGCGGCCGGAGGCGACCAGGGTGCGGAAGGCCGCCCGCTTGTGGGGGCAGGCGTCGGCGCGGCAAGGGCGGTGGCCCTGCATCACCCGGTGCGCCTGTTCGATGGTCATCGGATGCTCGGGCGGGCGGTGCGCGTCCTCGGCGCTGCCGTGCGGCAGACACGATCCGACACCGATGATGGCGGCCACCAGCAGCGTGCACGCGCCGAGCATGCTCAGCAGCGGTTCCACGGCGGGTTACTGGTCGGCGTCCTGCCGGAAACAGAACGCCGACGCGGTTAGGTACTGACGGCAGCTCGCGCCGTGACCGGCGTGGACGGCGCGGAGAAACCGTGCGCGGTCGTAGGTCAGGCCGAGCGGTTCCTGCGTGCAGTCGCGGCTTTGCACCAGCCACAATTCTCTGACGTCCGAGTGCAACACGTCCATCTTTCACCTCCACTTGGGCAGTGCACCCGGCACCGAGAAGGCGCCGCCGGATCGCGCTCGACACGGATGGATCGGGCCGTGTCGGGACCGTGCGCCGGGTTCCGGACAACGGGCGCCCTCGACAGGGTTTGGGCGGACCCCCGATGCCGGGTGCGGTTCAACAGTGCGCGTTGCGATTCGGTAGATAACAGACCCGAATGCGGTAATTGCGAGTACTTTCCGTTTGTAGCGGCCTGGAGCGAGGAAGAGAGACCTATGGTGGAGGTCGACTGGACGGGCGAAGCTGTACATGCGCTTCGCACGGCGATGAAGCGAAGCCGTTACGAATTCGCGCGTCTGGTGGGCGTCACACCGCGCACCGTGGTCCTGTGGGAGAACGGCCGGACAACCCGGATGCACGCCGCTAGCCAGCGTCTCCTCGACAGAGTCCTGTCGCAGGTCGATTCCGTCGTCGCAGAACGATTCGAGCGTGCGATCGTCACGGGCCGGGCGACCGCCCCCGACTACGAAAGCGCCGATTCGGCGCCCGAAAGGCACACCAAGCTCGGTAGGGAAATCGGGCTCGACAAGGAAGTCGAGGAAGACGACGTGAGAAGGCGAGAACTGCTGGCCTGCATCGGCGCGGGCCTGGCAGGCCAGGCGGCGGACCTGGTGGCGAGCGAACCGGAACGGATGCTGGCAACCCTCGACGCGGGGTCGATCAGCGAACGGCGACTGGCGTTCCTGGAGCAGTCGGCCGAGGTCCTCGGCACGCGGGTGGTGCAGGTGCCGCCGCACGAACTGCTGCAGACCGGGCTCGAGCAATTCCGGATGGTCCGAAGCTGTCTCGGCGAACGGCAGCCCACGCATCATCAGGTCCGGCTGGTGCGCACGGCGGGCAGGCTGGCGAACGTGGTCGGCGAGATCCTGTTCAACGAGGGGCATTTCGGCCAGGCGCGGATGTGGTATGCCACCGCGATCCATGCCGCGCAGGACATCGGCGACCGCTATTCGGAGGACATCGCCCTGGCCGGGCTCGCGTATTTGCCCACCTATAGCGATAAGCCGAAGGAAGTTTTGCAGTTACTCGACGGCCGATTGCAAGAAAATCCGTCCTACGGCGCGGCCGCCGCGTGGTTGTGGGGAATGGCGGCGCGCGCGCACGCCAGTCTCGGGCACGCCGACGAATTCGCGCGCTGTATCGCGCGTTCGGCATCGGCTTTGGAAGACGTCGGCCCGGAAGACCTTTCGGTCGGTATTTTTTCTTTCCGCCCCGAGAAACTCGCCTTTTATCAGGCGATCGGATATTCCCGCCTCGGCCGCGCCGACGAGACCGCCGTGGCGGCCGCCCGCGCGATGGCGCTGTACGACCCGTCGGAGACCATGGAGCCCGCCCTGGTCCGCTTCGAGCACGCCACGGCGCTGCTGGCCTCCGGCGAGATCGAGGAAGCCTGCGCGGTGGCGACCAGCGCCATCACGAACGCGCACACCTACGTCGGTCTCACCGTCACCCAGCGCGCCAAGCAGTTCGACTCGGCGCTCGGCGGCCTGCGCACCAGAGCCGTCGGTGAATGGCGCCAGCACGCGCACGCGGTGATCGACGCGGCGCAGGTCAAGGCCTGAGGCGGAGCGCGCCGGTCGGCAGGGGGGATGGGGACCGGCGCGCCCGCGCATTCAGGTGGTCAGTTCGCCTCGGTGGACATGGCCTCGATGAGCGACTTGGGGCGCATGTCCACCCAGTGCGTCTCCACGTACTCCAGGCAGGACTTGCGATTGGCCGCGCCGTAGGCGATGGTCCAGCCACCGGGGACGGCGGCGAAGACCGGCCACAAGGAGTGTTCGCCCTCTTTGTTGATCAGGACGTAGAACTTGGCGTCGTCGTTTTCGAACGGGTTGGTCATTTCGGATTTTCCTTCTTCCTGGTCGGGTCAGGGGGATCTAGGGGCGCTCGGTGTCCGCCAGTGCCGCGGTGAGAACGTGGCCGATCCGCGCCAGCGCGGACTCCGAGGTCATCCGCCAGTGCGAGGCGTGCACCGCGTGGTTGTGCACGGTGCCGTCCACGGCGTCGGCCCAGCTCGCGGCGCCCGCGGCACCGGTGGGATCGTCCAGCGCGGCGGTGAAGTACAGCAGGTTGCCCTTGTACGGGCGGGGGCGGTAGCGCCGGATCAACTCCAGTGACCCGGCCCCCGTGCTCAGCACTCGGTCGAGTCGGTCGGCGCCGAACGAGGCGAACGGCTCGGGCAGTCGCGCGAGCCGGCGCGCGAGCCGGGGCAGGTCCACTTCGGCGTCCCCGTCATCGGCCGCTTCGCCGAGCAACCCGCCGAGCAGATCGGCGACCGGCAGGGCGGTGGCCTCCTCCGCCTCGACCCGCAGCGAGCTGTCCATCATGGCCAGGACCGCGACCCGCTGGCCCTGCTCCTGCAACTGCGTCGCCACCGCGTGCGCCAGGACGCCGCCGAGCGACCAGCCGAGCAAGTGGTACGGCCCCTCGGGCTGCACGGCGCGGATCTCCCGCACGTACCGGCGCGCCCAGTCGTCGATGGACTCCGGAAGGGTCTGGCCCGGGTTCAGCATCGGCGACTGGATGCCGTACACGTCCCGCTCCGGGTCCAGGTGCGCCGCGAGACCCGCGAAGGACCATGCCACACCACCGGCGGGATGGATGCAGAACAGCGGCTCCCGAGCGCCGCCGGTGCGCAGCGCGAGCACGACGTCGAACGCGGCGGCCGCGTCGACCCGGCCGCGACCGCAGCGGTGCTGCTCCAGCTGGGCGATCAGGCGCGCCGGCGTCGGCGCGGCGAACAGCCAGAGCACCGGGATCTGCTCGCCCAGCGACGCGCTCAGGCGGGCGGCCAAACGGGTGGCCAGCAGCGAGTTGCCGCCGCGTTCGAAGAAGTTGTCGTCCAGGCCGACCCGCTCGGCGGCGAGCACCTCGGCGAAGTCCGCGCACACGGCACGTTCCAGATCGGTGCCGGGGACGCGGGATTCCCGCGCGTGCGACTCAGGACGCGGCAAGGCCGCGCGATCGACCTTGCCATTCGCGGTGAGCGGCAAGGTCTCCAGTTGCCGCAGCTGCGTGGGCACCATGTAGCTCGGCAGGACATCGGCCAGCGCGGCGCGCAACGCGCCCGGGTCGAGCCGCTCGGCGGCGGTGAAGTAACCGGCCAGCACGGCGTTCGCGCCGTCGGTGTCGTAGGCGAGGACGATCGCCGCGCCGATCTCGGGCCGCGAGCGCAGGGCGTGCTCGATCTCGGCGAGTTCGATGCGGTAGCCGCGGATCTTCACCTGGAAATCACGCCGCTCGACGTACTCGAGGTTGCCGTCGGCGGCCCAGCGCACCATGTCGCCGGTGCGGTACAGGCGGGCGCCCGCCGGCCCGAACGGGTCGGCCACGAACCGTTCCGCGGTGAGTTCGGCTCGGCCGTGATAGCCGCGGGCCAGCTGCGCGCCGCCGAGGTACAGCTCGCCGGTCACCCCGGCGGGCACCGGGTGCAGCCGGTCGTCGAGCACGTAGACCCGATTACCGGATTGGGGCGTGCCGATGGGCACCAGCGCCTGCCGGATAGCGGTTTCCGTGCGGAACCGGGTGACCGACACCGCGGCTTCGGTGGGCCCGTAGAGGTTGTCGATTTCGGCCGCGGTGAGCGCCTCGACCCGCCGCACCGTCGCGGCGGGCAACGCCTCGCCGATGACGAGCAACCGGCGCAGCGAACGCGGCAGCCCGCGCTCGCCGGAGGCTTCGGCCAGCATCGCCAGCAGCGAGGGCACCAGGGTCAGCGTTGTCACCGAAGCGCGGCGAACCAGGTCGAGCAGGCCCGCCGGGTCGCGCTGCGCGTCCTGCGGGGCGAGCACCAGCCGGGCTCCGGTTCGCAACGCCCACCAGTACTCCCACACCGACAGGTCGAAGGCGGCCGAGGTCAGCACCAGCGCCGCGTCGTCCGAGCCGAGCGCGTATTCCGACTGCATCCAGTCCAGCTGATGCGCGACCGCCGCGTGCGGCACCGCCACACCCTTCGGCACACCGGTGGAACCGGAGGTGAAGATGACATACGCGGTGTTCGCGGGCGAGAGCGCGGCGATCCGTTCGTCGTCGCGCACCGGGTGGTCGGCGACGGTGTCGGCGACGGTCGAGATATCGAGCACCACACCGTGTTCCGATGCCGCCACGGGCAGCATCGGCTCGCGCGCCGAGGTGAGCACCAGGTGCGGTTCCGCGGCGGCGAGCACGCTCGCGGTGCGTTCCAGCGGATGCGCCGGGTCCAGCGGCACGTACGAGCCACCGGCCGTCACCACCGCGTACATCGCGACGAGCAGGTCGACGCTGCGCGGAATGGCCAGCGCCACCGGCTTCTCCGGGCCGATCCCCCGTGCGATGAGCACCCGGGCCAGGCGGTTGACCCGCGCGGCGAACTCCGCGTAGGTGAGGGTGGTGGCGTCGTCGACGATGGCGATCGCTTGTGGCGTCCTGGCCGCCTGCGCCTCGAACGCGGCGATCAGCGTCGTCGGGGCGAATGCCTGCCCGGCTCGGTTCCAGGTCACCAGCACGCGCTCGGTCTCGGCCGGGTCCAGCAGCGCGAGATCACCGACGGGCAGCCGCGGGTCCGCGCACACCGCGCTCAGCAGCCGTTGCAGGCGGGTGGCGAAACCGGCCACCGTGGACTCGTCGAACAGGGCGGTGGCGTAGGTGAGCGAAGCCGCCATGCCCGCCGGGGCTCCGCCGGGCCCGTAGCGGTCGGTGACGACCAGGTGCAGGTCGAACTGGGCGACCTCGGAGTCGAAATCAGCGGCGGTGGCGGTCAATCCGTCCAGCGAGAATTCGGCTTCCGCCTGGTTGTGGAAGGAGAAGCCGACCTGGAACAGCGGATGGCGGGCGGTGGACCGCTCCGGGTTGAGCACTTCGACCAGACGCTCGAACGGCACGTCGGCGTGCGCGAAGGCCGCGACATCGGTGGCGCGGACGCGGGCGAGCAGACCCGCGAAACCCTCGCCCGCGTCGACCTGGGCCCGCAGGACCAGCGTGTTGACGAACATGCCGACCACGTCGTCGAGTTCGGCCGCTCCGCGCCCGGCCACCGGCGTGCCCACCGCGATGTCCGCGGTGCCCGACAGGCGGGCCAGCAGCACCGCGAACGCCGCGTGCAGCACCATGAACAGCGTCGCGCCGGATTCGCGGCCGAGTTCGGTCAGCCGGGCGTGCACGTCCGGGTCGATCGCGAAATCGACGTGCCTGCCGCGCGTCGCGACGACGGCGGGGCGCGGGCGATCGGCGGGCAGGTTCAGCTGCGCGGGCAGATCGGCCAGCGTCTCGGTCCAGAACCGGATCTGACGCGCCAGCAGCGAAGTGGGATCGTCCTCCGCGCCGAGCAGTTCGCGCTGCCACACGCTGAAATCGGTGTATTGCACCGGAAGCGGCGACCAGTCCGGCGCGGCTGCGCGTCTGCGTGCCGCGTAGGCGACCATGACGTCGCGGGCCAACGGCGCCAGCGACGAGCCGTCGGCGGCGATGTGGTGCACCACGACGACGAGCACGTGCTCGGTCACCGGATCCGCCGCGGCGCCGTCGACCGGGGCGAACAGCCGGGCGCGGACGGGGACGGTGTCGGTGACGTCGAACCCGCCGCCGACGAAGTCGGCCACCGCCGCGGCGAGATCGTCGGCCGCGACGGCGATGGGCGCCAGCACCGGTGTGCCGTCGGCGACCGGCAAGACGACCTGCACCGGCCCGGACGCGTGCAGCGGGTAGACCGTGCGCAGCACGTCGTGGCGGGCGACGACGTCGCCGATCGCGGCGTTCAGCGCCGCCACGTCCAGCTCACCGGTCAGGCGCACCGCGAGCGGGATGTTGTAGGCGGTGGACTGCCGATCGAGGCGGTTGAGGAACCACATGCGCTGCTGCGCGAGCGAAAGGGCCACGGGGCCGGTCAGCGCGCGCCGGGTGAGCGCGGGGCGGGGGGCCGCACCGGAGGCGATCTCCAGCGCACGGGCCAGCGCGGCGACCGTCGGGTGCTCGAACACCGCGCGGACGCCGACGGCGACCGCCAGCCGGTCCCCGAGCCGCGCGGCCAGCCGGGTCGCGGAAAGCGAGTTGCCGCCGCGAGCGAAGAAGTCGTCGTCCGCGCCGACGCGCTCGAGTCCGAGGACCTCCGCGACCGTTCGCGCCACCGCTCGCTCGACCTCGGTGCCGGGCGCGCGGAACGGCGCCGCGCGAAGCTCGGGCCTCGGCAGCGCGGCGCGGTCCAGCTTGCCGACCGGAGTCAAAGGCAGTTCGTCGAGCACCAGCAGGCTGCTCGGCACCATGTACCCGGCGAGCGAGCGAGCGGCGTGCGCCAGCAGGTCGGCGACGACGATCGTGTGGCCGGGCGCGGCGACGACGTAGGCGACCAGCGACACCGCGCCCGAGGTGTCGGTGTGGCCCACGGTGACGGCAGTGCGCACCGTCTCGTGTGCCGCGAGCACGGCGTCGATCTCGCCGAGTTCGATGCGCAGGCCGCGCACCTTCACCTGCTGATCCGAACGGCCGACATAGCGCAGCGCGCCCGATCGGGTCCAGCGCACCAGGTCACCGGTCCGGTACAGCCGTCCGCCCGCCGGGCCGTAGGGGTCGGCGACGAACCGGGACGCCGAAAGACCGGGCCGCGCATGATATCCCCGGGCCAGGCCGGGACCGCGCAGGTACAGCTCGCCGGTGACGCCGACCGGCACGGGCCGCAGCCTGCCGTCCAGCACCAGCGCGGACATGCCGTGGATCGGCGTGCCCAGATCGAGGGGATCGCCGGGCCGCAACGCCGCGCTGATCGTCGCGATGACGGTGGTCTCGGTCGGACCGTAGGTGTTGTGGAACGACCGGCCGGGCGCCCAGTGCCGCACCGTGTCCGGGCCGTAGGCCTCGCCTCCGACGGTGAGTTGCCGCAGGCAGCTCAGCTCGGCCGGGTCGAGCGTCGGCAGCACCGCCGGGGTGAGGAACGCGTGCGTCACCCGCCGGTCGCGGATGAGCGCGGTGAGTTCCGCGCCGCCGTAGACGCCCGGGGGCGCGATCACCAGCGCCGCCCCGGCGGACAGGGCCAGCAGCAGTTCGAGCATGGACGCGTCGAAGCTGGGCGAGGCCACGTGCAGGACGCGCGCGTCGGCGGTGACCGCGTACCGGTCCCGCTGCGCGAGGGCGACTCCGGCGAGACCGCCGTGGGTGGCGACCACGCCCTTGGGCGTGCCGGTGGAGCCGGAGGTGTAGATCATCCAGGCCGGGTTCTCCACCCGCACGGGGCGGATCAGCTCGGCGGCATCGATCGGTGCTCCGCTGTTGCGGCGCATCCGCGCCGCCGTGGACGGCGCGTCCAGCACCAGCCAGTCGACGGCGCCGGGCAGTGCCGCGCGGCAGGTGGCGATCGTCAGGCCCAGCGCAGCACCGGAATCGGTGAGCATGTGCGCGATCCGCTCGGCCGGATAGGTCGGGTCGACCGGAACGAACACCGCGCCGGTCTTGGCCACCGCCCACACCGCGAGAACGGAGCTGATCGAGCGCGGCACCGCCACGGCCACCACGTCCTCGGCGCCGATTCCGTGTCCGATGAGCATGCGCGCCAAACGCGACGACTGCTCGTCCAACGTCCGGTAGGTCAGCTGCCGGTCGCTCGCGACCAGCGCGACCGCGTCCGGGTCGAACGCGACCGCGACGGCCATGAGTTCGGCCAGCGTGTGCGGCGGCACCGGCGCGTCGCCCCGGCGGCCGAGCAGGTCGGCGCGCTCGGCGGGCGCCAGCAGGTCGACCGTGCCGATCGGCGCGTCCGGTCGAGCGGTGAGCGCGCCGAGCAGCCTGCCGAAGCGGCGCAGCACGGCGCGGGCGGTGGCGCCGTCGAACAGATCGGTGGCGTAATCCAGTTCGACCGCGAGATGACCGTCGGCGTCCGGCTCGGCGGACACGGTGAACTGCCAGTCGAATCGGGCCACCGGCTCGTCGAACTCGACGGCGGTCAGCTCGAGGCCCGGCACGGTGAAGGGGCCGGTTCCGGCGTTCAGGTAACTCAGCGCCACGGTGAACAGCGGATGCCGGGCCTGGGAGCGCTCGACGCCGAGTTCGTCGACCACCCGGTCGAACGGCACGCCCGCGTGCTCGAAGGCGGCGAGATCGACGGCTCTGGTCCGGGCGAGCAGATCGGTGAAGGAGCGCTCCTGGTCCGGGCGGGTGCGCAGCACCACGGTGTTGACGAACATGCCGACCAGGTCGTCCAGGGCCGCCGCGCCGCGGCCTGCCACCGGAGTGCCGATCGGGATGTCGTCGGAGCCCGACAGGCGAGCCAGCAGGACGGCGAGGGCGGCGTGGACCACCATGAACGGCGTCGCGTCGTGTCGTGCGGCCAGGTCGGCGACGCGCGCGGCGACACCGCCGCCGATTCTGGCCCGCACGTTCGCGCCGCGCCCGGTCGCGATGGCCGGACGTGGACGGTCGGCGGGCAATTCGAGTTCGTCGGGCAGGTCGCGCAACGTCTCGGACCAATACGGAAGGTGTTGCGCGGAGGCTTTTTCCAGCTGGGCGTCCTGCCAGAGGGCGTAATCGGCGTATTGCGCGGCGAGAGCGGGCCAGACGGGGCGCGTGCCGAGGACCCGGGCGAGATAGGCCGTCAGCAGGTCGCGCAGCAGTGGGCTCATCGAGTAGCCGTCGGCCGCGATGTGGTGCACCACCGCGACCAGTACGTGACTCGTGGCGTGCTCGCGCAGCAGTGTGGCACGCACCGGGACCTCGGCGGTGACATCGAAACCGGCGGTCCGGATTTCGGCGATCCGGTCGTCGACGGCGCGGCCGTCCGGCGCTTCGACGGTCAATCGCACGGCGGCGCTGTCCGGCGGCAGGATCACCTGGTAACCCGCGCCGGTCGCGTCGGCCGGGTAGAGCGTGCGCAAGCTCTCGTGCCGCGCCACGACGTCGGCGAACGCGCCCACCAGGGCGTCGACGTTCAGTTCGCCCTCGATGCGCAGCGCGACCGGGATGTTGTGGGCGGGCGAAGCCGGGTCGAGCCGGTTGAGGAACCACATGCCGCGCTGGACGGGCGCGAGCGGAATTCGTTCCGGCCGTGGCCCGGCCACCAGCGGCACCACCCGCTCGGTCGCGGCGGCGTCCGCGGTGAGCAGTTCGGCCAGCGCGCCTACGGTCGGCGCCTCGAACAGCAGCCGCACCGGGACGCGGCGACCGAGCCGGTCGCCGATCCTGGCCAGTACCCGGGTGGCGCTGAGCGAGTTGCCGCCCAGGGCGAAGAAGTGGTCGTCGAGGCCGATCGGGCCGGAGCCAAGCACCGATTCGACGGCGTCGGCCACCACGCGTTCGGCGGGCGTCACCGGGGCGCGGTAGGCGACGCGGTCGAACACCGGTTCCGGCAGCGCCTTACGGTCCAGCTTGCCGGAGGCGTTGAGCGGGAAGGCGTCCAGCGTGACCAGCGCCGAGGGGAGCATGTACGACGGCAGCGCGGCAGCGGCGGCGCGCAGCACCTCGGCATCCGACAGCACCGTGCCCGGCTCGGTGGTGAGGTAGCCGACCAGGTGGTCGTCGCCGGTGACGGTGGTGACCACCCGGGCCGCCGCCTGCGCCACTGCGGGCGCGGCCGCGAGGGCGGCCTCGATCTCGCCGAGTTCGACGCGCTGGCCGCGGAACTTCACCTGGAAGTCGGTGCGGCCCAGATACACCAGTTCGGCGGTGTCGCCGCCGGTGTCCCAGCGCACCAGGTCGCCGGTGCGGTACATCCGCTGCCCCGGCGCGCCGAACGGGTTGGCCACGAAGCGGTCCGCGGTGAGATCCGGCCTGCCGTGGTAGCCGCGCGCGAGCTGGACGCCCGCGAGATACAGCTCGCCCGCGACGCCGGGCAGCGTCGGGCGCAGCCGCGAATCCAGCACGTAGACCCGGCTGTTCCATTCCGGGTTGCCGATCGGCAGGACGGTGCGGTCGCTCTCGCCCGTCACGTCGCGGTGGGTGATGCTCACCGCCGCTTCGGTCGGGCCGTACAGGTTGTGCACCCGTGCGGCGCTCACCGCGCCGAACGCCCGCACGGTCTCGGCGGGCAGCGCCTCGCCGATGACGAACACCGTGTGCAGCGACTCTAGTGCGGCGCTGTGTCCGGCGGCCGCGACGTGCCCGGCGAAGACGCTGAGCATCGACGGCACGAAATCGGTGATGGTGACTCGTCGTTCGGCGATCACCTGGGTGAGGTAGCCCGGGTCGCGGTGGCCGTCCGGTGCGGCCAGCACCAGTGTGGCGCCGACGCGCAGGGGCAGGAAATAGCCCCACAGCGACACGTCGAACGTGGTCGCGGTCTTTTGCAGGTACACGTCGTCGGCGGTGAGGCCGTATCGCGATTGCATCCAGGTCATCTGGTTGACGATCGCCGCGTGTGACACGCTGACGCCCTTGGGTTTTCCGGTGGAGCCGCTGGTGAAGATCACATAGGCCGGGCTGCCGGGGCGGATCGGCGCGGAACGTTCGTCCGCCGCGATGGGGTCGTCGGAGTAGCCGTCCAGCGCGATGGCGTCGACCAGGACGGTGGCGACGGACTCGCCCGCGTCGATCCGATCGGCCGTCGTGGTGAGCACGGCCACGGGCCGCGCGGTCCCGAGAATGTGCGCGATGCGCCGCGCGGGGTGGTCGGGGTCGATCGGCACGTACGCGCCGCCCGCTTTGACCACGGCGTACATCGCGATCACCAGCTCGGGTGAGCGCCGGATCGCCAGCGCCACCAGCGATTCGGGGCCGACGCCCGCCGCGATCAGGTGGCGGGCCAGCCGGTTGGCGCGCCGGTCCAGATCACCGTAGGTCACGGTGGACGCGGTCGTCGCGCTGTCGGGCACGAACACCAGCGCCGGGTCATCGGGCGTCGCGGCGGCCTGCGCCTCGAATTCGTCGAGCAGCAGTTCGTCGGCCAAGGCGGTGTGCGCGGAGTCGTTCCACTCGGTGACCACGCGGTGCAGTTCGCCCGTGCCGAACAGATCGATGTCGCCGACCACCTGTTCCGGGTCGGCGGTGACCTCGGCGAGCAGGCGGGCGAAGCGCGTGCCGAAGGTCTCGACGGTGGCGGCGTCGAACAGATCGGTGGCGTAGGTGAAGCGCAGCGCGTCGCCGGTGACGGTGAGCTGGAGGTCGAACGGCGTTGTCTCGTAGTCGAATTCGTGCTCGGCCACGGCGACGCCCGCCATGTCCAGGGTGACCGGCGCGAGGTTCTGGAAGAACAGCGCGATCTGGAACAGGGGGTGCCGGGCCTGCGAGCGCGGCGGGTCGAGCGCCTCGACCAGGCGCTCGAACGGCACGTCGGCGTGGGCGAAGGCGTCCAGGTCGTGCTCGCGCACCCGGCGCAGCACGGCGGCGAAGGTGTCCGAGCCGGGGACCCGCGCGCGCAACACCACGGTGTTGACGAACATGCCGACCAGATCGTCCAGCGCCGCGTCACCGCGGCCCGCGACGGGCGCGCCGATCGCGATGTCGTCCGTGCCGGACAGCCTGGCCAGCAGGGTGGCCAGCGCGGCGTGCACGACCATGAACGGTGTGGCCTCGTAGCGGGCGGCCACGGCGGCGACGCCGTCGCCCACCTCGCCGGGCAGCGTCGTGGTCGTGCTCGCCGCGGCGTGCGAGGCGATCGGGGGGCGCGGGCGGTCGGCGGGCAGGTCGAGCTGAGCGGGCAGCGCGCGCAGCGTCTCGCGCCAGTACGCCAGCTGCCGCGCGGCCACCGAGTGCGGGTCGTCCTCGGCGCCGAGCACCTCGCGCTGCCAGAGCGCGTAGTCGGCGTATTGCAGGCCGAGTTCGGGCCAGACCGGGGCGGTGCGCGTCGCGCGGGCCGCGTAGGCGGCGGCCAGATCGCGGGCCAGCGGCCCCATCGAGAAGCCGTCGGCCGCGATGTGGTGCACCACCAGGGCCAGCAGGTGATCGCGATCGGACCGGGTCACCAAGCCGATGCGCAGCGGCACCTCGGCGGTCAGGTCGAACGGGGCGGCGACTAAGTCCCGCAGCGCGCCCGCCGCCTCCGGCACCTGGATCGACGGAACGTGGGTGGCGTCGAGAATGCGCTGGTAGCCGATGCCTTCGTGGTCGGGGTACACGGTGCGCAGGGTTTCGTGCCTGCCGACCAGGTCGCCGACGGCGGCGGCGAGGGTGTCCGGGTCCAGATAGCCCGTGAGGCGGACCACCACCGCGATGTTGTGCACGGTCTCGGCGGGATCGAAGCGGTTGAGGAACCACATGCGCTGCTGCGCGGGCGAGAGCGGTACGCGTTCCGGACGCGGCCGCGGCGTGAGCGCGGGCTCGGCGCCCGTGCCCGCGAGCCGTTCGGCCCGTGCGGCCAGCGCGGTCACGGTCGGCGCCTCGAACAGCAGGCGCACCGGGATCTCGGCGTCCAGCTCGGCGCCCAGCCGGGCGGCGACCTGGGTGGCGATCAGCGAGTTGCCGCCGAGAGCGAAGAAGTCGTCGTCCGCGCCGACGCGTTCGACGCCGAGCAGCGCCGCGACGATCCGCGCGACGGTCGCCTCGACGCGGGTGGCCGGAGCCCGGTAGCCCGCGGTCGCGAACTCCGGCGCGGGCAGCGCGGCCCGGTCCAGCTTGCCCGAAGCGTTGAGCGGGAACCGCTCGAGGACGACGAACGCCGTGGGCACCGCATACGCGGGCAGTTCGGCGCTCAGCGCGGCACGCACAAGCTCGGTGTCGATCGTGTGGCTGCCCGAGGCGACCAGGTAGGCGACCAGTTGATCGCCCAACCGCTCGTCCGAACGGACCAGCACCACCGCCTGCGCCACCGCGTCCAGCGCCAGCAGCGCCGATTCGACCTCGCCCGGCTCGATGCGCAGACCGCGCAGTTTCACCTGGAAGTCCGTCCGACCCAGGTACTCCAGTTCACCGTCCGGCCGCCAGGCCACGAGGTCGCCAGTGCGGTACATCCGCGCCCCGGCGGGCCCGAACGGACCGGCCACGAACCGATCGGCGGTCAGTTCGGGGCGCGCCACGTAACCCTGCGCCAGCTGCGCGCCTGCCAGGTACAGTTCCCCCGGCACGCCGACGGGCACCGGCCGCAGCCGGGCGTCCAGCACCAGCAAGCGGGTGTTGGCCACCGGCCTCCCGATCGGCACGGACACCAGGTCCTCGTCGGTCACCTCGTGATAGGTGACGTCGACAGCGGCCTCGGTGGGGCCGTACAGGTTGTGCACCCGCGCTCCGATCAGCTCTCGCGCCCGCTGCGCGGTAACCGCGGGCAATGCCTCGCCCGATGCGAAGACGCTGCGAAGCGTAATGCACTCACCTGTGCGTGGCTCCGCCAGGAAAACCCCCAGCATGGAGGGTACGAAGTGCGCCGTCGTGACGCGCTGCTCGACGATCACGCGAGCCAGCTGGGCCGGGTCGCGATGACCATCTGGACGAGTGACCACCAGCCGGGCGCCGAAAGCCAAGGGCCAGAAAAACTCCCAGACGGAAACATCGAAGGTGGCCGGGGTCTTCTGCAGCACCACGTCGTCGGCGGCCAGCGGATAGGCCGACTGCATCCATGTGAGGCGATTCACGATCGCCGCGTGGGTGACCGCGACGCCCTTCGGGCGTCCGGTCGATCCCGAGGTGAAAATCACATAGGCGGTGTGCCCGGGCGCGGGTGACCCGAGCCGGTCGAAGGCGGTCAGCGCAGCGGTGGAGTAGCCGGTCAGGTCGAGCCGGTCGATCCGGACCTGTCGTGCCGCGCCCGCGTCCAGATCGAGGCCAGAGGTGAGCACGCACACCGGTCGTGCGGTCGACAGCACGTATTCCAGCCGCTCGGCCGGATGGTCGGGGTCGAGCGGGACGTACGCGCCGCCGGCGAGGGTGACCGCGTAGATGCCGAGCACCAGGTCCAGCGACCGGCGCATGCCGAGCGCGACCGGGGTGCCGGGGCCGACGCCCTGCCCGGCCAGCCAGCGCGCCAGCTGTCGCGCCCGTCCGGCGAACTCGGAGTACGTGAGCGTCGCGTAGCTACTCATGTGGGGGTGGTGGTTGGGCGACGAGTGGGCCGTGATGTGCCCCTCGACCGTGACCGCGGGCGCGTCCGGAGTCCTGGCCACCTGCGCCTCGAACAGCGAGACCAGCGTGGCCGCCGGGTCGACGGCGGCGGCGGTGTCGTTCCATCGGTCGAGCACCAGCGCCCGCTCGGCGTCGTCCAAGAGTTCGATGTCGCCGACCCGCACCGAAGGATCGGCCACCGCGGCCCGCAGCACCCGCGCGAAGCGAGCTCCGAACGTCTCGACGGTGGCCCGATCGAACAGGTCCGTGGCGTAGCGCAGCACACCGCGCAGCGCGTAACCGGTCGCCGCGCGGTGCTCGGTCAATTCCACGGCCAAGTCGAACTGGGCGACGCGATTGTCCAGCGGATAGGCCGACACGGTGAGACCGGGCAGGCGCAGCACGGTGTCGTCGTGCTGCTCGAAGGTGAGCAGCGTCTGCACGATCGGCGAATGCGCCTGCGAGCGGACCGGGTTCAGCTCCTCGACCAGGCGCTCGAAGGGAAGGTCGGCGTGGGCGAAGGCCCGCACATCGGCCTCGCGCACGCGAGCGAGCAGTTCGGCGAAGGACGCGTCCGCCGCGATCGGCGTGCGCAGCACGAGGGTGTTGACGAACATGCCGACCAGGTCGTCCAGCGCTTGTTCGCCGCGTCCCGCGACCGGGGTGCCGATGGCGACGTCGTCCACTCCGGCCAGCCGCGCGAGCAGCGCGGCGTAGGCGGCGTGCAGCACCATGAACATCGAGACCCCGCGCCGGCGAGCGAGTTCGGCGATCGAGCCGGTGAGGTCGGCGGGGATCGCGAACTCGACGGTGGCGCCGCGACCGGAGGCCACCGCCGGGCGGGGGCGGTCGGCGGGCAGCTCCAGCACCGGCGCGAGTCCGTCGAGTTCGGCCCGCCAGTAGGCGATCTGGGTCGACAGCGCCGAGTCCGGATCGTCCGCGGACCCCAGCGCGGCGCGCTGCCAGAGGGTGAAGTCGGCGTATTGCACGGGCAGCGGACGCCACGACGGCGTCTCCCCGGCGGCGCGCGCGGTGTAGGCCGTCATGAGGTCGCGGGCCAGCGGGGCGGTGGAGACGCCGTCGGCGGCGATGTGGTGGACCACGACGGCGAGCAGGTGATCGTCCGGCGCGACGCGGAACAGGCTCGCCCGCACCGGGATACGTGTGCACAGGTCGAAACCCTCGGCGGCCACCGCGAGTACCGCGCCACGCAGGTCCGGTTCGGTCACCTCGATCGGGTGCAGCGGCAGCTCGGGCACATCCGCGCCGCTGAGCACCACTTGGGTCGGGCCGTCGGCATCCGCCGGGAAGACGGTGCGCAGCGATTCGTGCCGATCGATCACGTCGCGCACGGCGGACCGCAACGCCGCCTCGTCCAGTGCACCGGTGAGCCGGATGGTGATGGGGATGTGGTAGATCGCCGAATCCGGATCGAGCCGGTGCAGCAGCCACATGCGGGTCTGTGCCAGCGACAACGGGATTCGCGCTGGACGCTCGGCGGGGGCGAGAGCGGGCCTTGCGGTGGCCGAGCGCTCCGACCGGGCGACCCGCGACGCCAGCCCCGCCACGGTCGGCGTCTCGAACACCTCGCGCACGGTCAGCGCGCACCCGAAGGCGGCGTCGACCCTGGCGACCAGCCGCATGGCCAGCAGCGAATTGCCGCCGCGGGCGAAGAAGTCGTCGTCCGCGCCGATCCGCGCCGCACCGGTCAGGTCGGCGACCAGCGTGGCGAGCACCGCCTCGGTCCCCTCCCGCGGCGCACGGAACTCCCCCGCGGAGGTGAGTTCGACGGCGGGCAGCGCCGACCGGTCGAGCTTGCCCACGGTGGTCAACGGCATCTCGTCGAGCACGACGATATGCGTGGGCACCATGTACGCGGGCAGCTGGGCGCGCGCCTCGTCGAGCACCGCCTCCGGCGTCAGGTCCGCCCCGGTGACGTAACCGATCAGGCATTCCTGTCCCGCGCTGTCGCGGGCCACGAGCACCGCCGCGTTCGTCACGCCGGTCGCGGCGGCGAGCACCGCCTCGATCTCGCCCAGCTCGATCCGCTGGCCGCGCAACTTGACCTGGAAGTCGTTGCGGCCCAGGTACACCAGATCACCGTCGCGGTTCCAGCGCACCAGGTCACCGGTCCGGTACATCGTGCGGCCGGGCACCCCGAACGGGTCGGCGACGAATCGTTCGGCGGTCAGCCCCGGGCGGGCGTGATACCCGCGCGCCAGTTGGTCGCCCGCGAGATACAGCTCTCCGGTGACGCCGATCGGCACCGGGCGCAACCGGGCGTCCAGCACGTAGGCCCTGGTGTTCCAGCACGGGCGGCCGATGGCCACGTCCCGGCCGGCTCCGGCGTCGGCGTCGGTGAACTCGTGGTAGATCGCCGAGATCGCCGCCTCGGTGGGGCCGTAGGCGTTGTGCACCGCGCCGTCGAAGCTGCCGCGCAGCGCGGCGAGCAGGTCCGGGGTGAGCGCTTCGCCGCCGCAGTGCAGGTGCCGGAACGACCGCAGCGCGTCGCCCATGCCCTCACCGAGCAGCGCGGCCAGCACCGAGGGCACGTACTCGGCGATGGTGATGCGGTGTTCGCGTAACAGGTCCGCGAAGTAGGTCAGGTCCAGGTGCCCGCCGGGGCGGGCGATCACCAGCGGCGCGCCGACGGCGATCGGCAGGAAGCATTCCCACACCGACACGTCGAAGGTCAGCGGCGCGCGTTGCAGGATGCGGTCGGAGGCGGTGACGCGGTAGCGGAATTCCAGCCACCGCAGCTGGTTCATGATCGCGCGGTGCGTGACGGCCACGCCCTTCGGCCGCCCGGTGGAGCCGGAGGTGAACAGCACGTAGGCGGTGTTGTCCGGTCGCAGCGCGGCGACGCGCTCGGCATCCGCGACCGGGCCGTCGGCGACGCCGTCGAGGTCGAGATCGGCGAGATCGAGGACGGCCATACCGTCCAGTGCGGGCAGCGTCGCGCCGCCCGCGATCAGCACCAGCCGCGGCGCGGCGCTTCCGACGATCTGCGCCAGGCGTTCGGCCGGGTGCGCCGGATCGATCGGCAGGTACGCCGCGCCCGCGCGCACGATCGCGTACATCGCCACGAGCATGTCGATCGAGCGTTCGGCGGCCAGGCCGACGATGTCCTCCGGACCCACACCCGACTCGATCAGTTTGCGAGCCAGCCGGTTCACCCGGGAGGCGAACTCGGCGTAGGTCACCGCCGCGTCCTCGAAGCGCACGCCGACGCGCTCGGGCGTGGCGACGACGCGGGCGGTGAGCAGGTCGTCCAGCGTCTCGGCGGGCAGCGCGTGCGCGGTGGCGTTGCGGTCCGACAGCAGCATGCCGCGTTCGGCCGGCGACATCAGCTCGACCGCGCCGACCGGGATGCGGGCGTCGCGCACCATCGCTCGCAGCACGCGTTCGAAGGCGGCGAGGAACCCGGCGACGGTCGGTTCGTCGAACAGGTCGAGCGCGTAGTGCAGGTGCGCGTCGATACCGTCCGGCGCGCCGTCGGCGGTGTAGCGGTCGGTGAACGTCCAGTCCAGGTCGAGCTGGATCGGCGCCGCGCCCACCTCGAGCGCGGCGATGGCCAGCCGGTGCAGCCGGAACTCCGGCGCGGCCTGGTTCTGCAAGGTCAGCGCGACCTGGTACAGCGGGGCGTGCGCCTGCGAGCGAACCGGGTTCAGCACCTCGACCAACTGCTCGAACGGCACCGCCGCGTGGTCGAAGGCGGCCAGGTCGGCCGCGCGCACGGACGCCAGCAGTTCGCCAAGGGTCGCGTCCGGGCGGACCTCGGTGCGCAGCACCAGCGTGTTGACGAACATGCCGACCAGCTCGTCCAGCGCCTCCTCGCCGCGCCCAGCGACCGGCGCGCCGATCACCACATCCGCGCCTGCGCCGTAGCGGCTCAGCAGCACGGCCAGCGCGGTGTGCAGCACCATGAACGGCGTCACCCGGTGCGCGGCGGCCAGGTCGTGGATCCGCTCGTGCAGGGCGGCGTCCAGCCGGCCGGTCAGCGCGCCGCCCCGGTTGGTGGCCACCGCCGGACGCGGCCGGTCGGACGGGAGCGTCAGCACCTCGGGCAGCCCGGCCAGCCGATCGGTCCAGTAGGCCAGCTGGCGCGACAGCACCGAGGCCGGGTCGTCGGCCGAGCCGAGCGCGGCGCGCTGCCAGATCGCGAAGTCGGCGTACTGCACCGGCAGGGAATTCGGCGCGGGCGCCATGCCCGCGCACCGTGCGACGTAAGCGTTGGCCAGGTCCCTGGTCAGTGGCGCGAAAGACCAACCGTCCGCGGCGATGTGATGCACGACGAACAGCAGGATGTGGACCTGCTGCGCGCCCGGCCGGTCGTCCTCGACGCGCAGCAGGCGGACGCGCAGCGGCACCTCGGCGGTCACATCGAAGCCGGTGCGCGCGGCGGCGGTGACGAGTTCGGGCACCTGCTGCGCGGGAACGGGCCGTGTGACCAGTTCGACCAGTCTCGTCCCGGCGGGAAGCACCAATTGGGTAGCGCCGTCGTCGTGTTCGGGATAGATCGTGCGCAGCGTCTCGTGCCGGGCGATCACGTCGGCGATCGCCGCCTCCAACGCGGGCACGTTCAGCGCACCGGTGAGGCGCAGCGCGAACGGGATGTTGTACGCGCCGCTGGCGGTGTCGAACCGATTCAGGAACCACATGCGCTGCTGGGCGATCGACAACGGGATCGGGCCGCCGCGCTCCTGCGGCGTGAGCGGCGGCAGCGCGACCGCGGCGGTCTCGACGGGACCGTCGATGGTGATCCGCCGCGCCAGCGCCCGCACCGTGGGCGCGTCGAAGATCGTGCGCACCGCCACCTCGGCGCCGGTGGCATTGCCCAGCCGCGCGGCCAGCTGGGTGGCGCTGAGGGAGTTGCCGCCGAGGGCGAAGAAGTCGTCCTCTGCACCCACCTCGGTCACCCCGAGCAGGGCTTCGAAGGTCTCGGCGACAAGCGTTTCCGCCGCGCCGGCCGGGGGCAGGAAGGTCGCGGGCGTGAGCACGGGCGCGGGCAGCGCGGATCGGTCCAGCTTCCCGGAGGCGTTCACCGGCAACCGGTCCAGCACCACGAACGCCTGCGGCACCATATAGCCGGGAAGCCGCTGGGCCACCGCGTCGCGCACCGTCGTGATCTCGACCGGTGCGTCCGTCACGAGGTAGGCGACCAGCTGCTCACCCGTGCCGCGATCGTCGCGTACCACAACGGCGGCTTGGGTCACGGCGGGCATCGCGAGCAGCGCCGACTCGATCTCCCCGAGTTCGATGCGCAGGCCGCGGAGCTTGACCTGGGAGTCGGTGCGGCCGAGGAATTCCAGCTCGCCCGCGCGGGTCCACCGCACCAGATCGCCGGTGCGGTACATCCGTTCGCCGGGCTGACCGAACGGGTCGGCGACGAACCGGTCACCGGTGCGGCCGGGACGGCCCAGATAGCCGCGCGCCAGCTGGACGCCCGCGAGATACAGTTCGCCGGGCACACCCTCCGGCACCGGCCGCAGCCGCGCGTCGAGTACGTACGTCCGGGTGTTCCAGATCGGCTTGCCCATCGGCACGGACTCGAAGTCGGTGTCGCACACCGCGTGGAAGGTCACCTCCACCGCGGCCTCGGTGGGCCCGTAGCCGTTGTGCACCCGCGCACCGGTGAGTTCGCGCATCCGGTGGGCGACACCGACCGGCAGCGCCTCACCGGAGCAGAACACCTCGCGCAGCGAAGGCGCGTCGAACTCGCCCGCGACGAAGACGGCCAGCATGGACGGCACGAAGTGCGCCGCGGTGACGCCCTCTGCACGGATGAGGCGCGCCAGGTACGCCGGGTCGCGATGCCCGTCCGGCCGCGCCAGCACCATGCGCGCGCCGACCTGCAACGGCCAGAAGAACTCCGGCACCGACACGTCGAAGGTGGCGGGCGTCTTCTGCAACAGGACATCCCCCGGCCCGAGCGCGACGTACGCCGACTGCATCCAGCGCAGCCGGTTGACGATGCCGCGATGGCTCATGGCCACGCCCTTCGGCGTTCCGGTGGAGCCGGAGGTGAACAGCACGTAGGCGGTGTTGTCCGGGCGCAGCGCAGCGCGGCGGTCGGCGTCGGTGAGCGGGGTGTCCGGGTAGCCCGACAGGTCCAGCCGATCGATCCGCGTCTCGGGCATGCCGCATTTCAGGTCCGCGTCCGCGGTCAGCACGCACACCGGCGCGGCCGTTTCGAGGATGTGCGCGGTGCGCTCGGCCGGATGGTCGGGGTCGATCGGCAGGTAGCCGCCGCCCGCCGCCACCACCGCGTACATGCCGACCACCAGGTCGACGGAACGGCGCATGCCCAGCGCCACCAGTGTTTCCGGGCCGACGCCCCGGCTGACGAGCCACCGCGCCAAGCGGTTGACCCGCCCGGCGAACTCGGCATACGTCAGTGTCGAGGAGTGGTGGTCCGACGACGAGTCGGCCGGTGTCGTCACGTCGAAGGTGATCGCCGCGGCGTCCGGTGTGCGTTCGGCTTGCGCGGCGAACAGTGCGGCGAGCGTGTCGGATTCGGGCAGCGGATGCGCGGTGGCGTTCCATTCCCGCAGCACCCGCGCTCGTTCGGCGTCCGACAACAGTTCGATGTCACCGATGCGCGCCCCTGGATCGGCCGTGGCGGCGGCGAGCATGCGCCGGAACCGATCGGCATAGGACTCGGCCGTCACGGCGTCGAACAGGTCGGTGGCGTAGCGCAGCGTGGCGGACAGGCCCGCCGATTCCGCCCGCTCCGCCACCACCAGGTGCAGATCGAACTTCGCACCGTTGTCGGGAATCTCGACCGGGCGCACCGACAGCCACGGCACCTCCATGGCCTGTCCGTCGAAGGCGGGCGCCGCGGCCTCGAAGCTGAACATCACCTGGAACAGCGGGTGCGCACCGGCGGAGCGATCCACGGCCATGGCGTCCACCAACCGCTCGAACGGCAGATCGGCATTGGCGAACGCGGCCAGGTCGGCGTCGCGAACCTCGGAGAGCAGCCCGGCGAACGACGCGTCGGCGGCGACCCGCGTGCGCAGTGCGAGGGTGTTGACGAACATGCCGACGAGGGCGTCCAGGGCCCGCTCGCCGCGCCCGCCGACGGGCGAGCCGATCACGATGTCGGCGCTGCCGCTCATCCTGGCCAAGGTGGCGGCGAAGGCCGCGTGCAGTGTCATGAACAGTGTCGCGCCGCTGCGCCGGGCGAGCGCGCGCAGGCCCGCGGCCACCTCGGGCTCGATCACGAAATCGACGGCCGCTCCCTCGTGCGACGCGACCGCGGGGCGTGGCCGATCGGCGGGGAGCGGCAGTTGCGCCGGGGCGCCGTCCAGCACGTCGCGCCAGAAGCGCAACTGCTGGTAGGCCAGGTCGCCGGGGACGTCCTCGGCGCCGAGGAGTTCCCGGTGCCAGAGGCTGTAGTCGGCGTACTGCACCGTCAGCTCGTCCCAGTCCGGCCGCAAGCCGGTCAGGCACGCGAGGTAGGCCCGGACCAGATCGGTGACCAGCGGCGCCATCGACAGGGCGTCGGCGGCGATGTGATGGACGACGAACACCAGCACGTATTCGTCGCCGGTGACGCCGCGCGCCTCGTCCACCCGGTCGACGGCCAGCAGCGCGACCCGGCACGGCAGCTCGGCGGTGACGTCGAACCCGGCGCGGACGATGCCGATCACGGCGTCGCGCACCGCGGAGCGGTCGATCGGCACCGGATGCAGGCTCAAGCCGATGTCGGCCGCGTCGAGGACAGATTGGTAGGGACCGCCGTCGGTTTCGGGGTAGGTGGTGCGCAGCGTCTCGTGCCTGGTGAGCACGTCGAGCACGGCGCGCTCCAGCGCGGCCACGTCCAGGCGGCCGGTCAGCCGCAGCACGATCGGCAGGTTGTAGACGCTGTCGACGCCGTCCTGGCTCTCGACCCGGTTGAGGAACCACAGTCGCTGCTGCGCGGGCGAGAGCGGCACCCGTTCGGGCCGCTCCCGGCGGACCAGCGCGAGCCGCTGGGCTCCCTCCGCGCCGAGCCGTCCGACGGCGGCGGCGAACCCCTCCACCGTGGGCGCGTCGAACAGCGCGCGCACCGGCACGCGCACACCCGCGGCCTCGCCCGTGCGGGCGGTGACCTGGGTGGCGTCCAGTGAGCTGCCGCCGAGGGCGAAGAAATCGTCGTCCAGCCCGACTCGCTCGACTCCCAGCACCTCCGCGAACACCGCGGCGACCAGCCGCTGCGCGGCGTCGACGGGCGGGCGGAAGCGCTCGGCGGTGAGCACCGGGGCCTGCAGTGCCGCGCGATCGAGCTTGCCGCTGGCATTCACGGGGAATTCGTCCAGCTCGACCAGGGTGGTCGGCACCATGTAAGCGGGAAGCCGCTGAGCGACAGCGGCTTTCACCGCGATGAGGTCGGCTGTCGCGCCGGGCGCCGCGATCACGTAACCCGCCAGGAAGTCACCCGCCGGTCCGGTGACCAGCCGTGCCGCGGCCTGCCCGACCTCGGGTACCGCCAGCAACGCGGTCTCGATCTCGGCGAGTTCGATGCGCTGACCGCGGAATTTCACCTGGAAGTCGGTGCGGCCCAGATAGATCAGTTCACCGTCGCCGCTCCAGCGCACCAGGTCTCCGGTGCGGTACATGCGCGCGCCCGGCACGCCGAACGGGTTCGCGACGAAACGATCGGCGGTGAGGTCGACGCGGCCGTGATAGCCGCGCGCCAGCTGCGCACCCGCCAGGTACAGCTCGCCCGGCACGCCGATCGGCGCGGGCCGCAACCGTCCGTCCAGCACGTAGACCTGCGCGTTCCACTCCGGCTCGCCGATCGGCACGTACGGTGTGTCCGCGTCGGTGACCGCGCGGTTGGTGATGGACACCGCCGCCTCGGTCGGGCCGTAGAGGTTGTGCAGGCCCGCGTCGCACACCTGCCGGAACGCCGCGACGGTGTGCGGAGGCAGCGCCTCGCCGATGACGAACACCTCGCGCAGCGAGTCCAGTTCGCCCGGTTGCGCGTGCGCGGCGAACACCGCGAGCATCGACGGCACGAAGTCGGTGAGCGTCACCTGGTGGTGGGCGATGGTTTCGGCGAGGTAGCGCGGATCGCGGTGCCCGTCCGCCGCCGCGAGCAACAAAGTGGCGCCCGCCCGCAGCGGCAGGAAGTACCCCCACAGCGAGACGTCGAAGGTGATGGCGGTCTTCTGCAAGTAGACATCGCCGGCCCGCGGACGGTACTCCGCGTGCATCCAGGCCAGCTGGTTGGCGATGGCCTGATGGCTGACCGCCACGCCTTTCGGCTTGCCGGTGGACCCGGAGGTGAAGATCACGTAGGCCGGGTGCTGCGGGTGCAGCACCGCGCGGCGTTCACGGTCGCCGATCTTGCCGGAGGGGTAGGCGGAGAGATCGAGTTCGTCCAGGTGATACACCGGCGCGGACGCGGTCTCCGCATCGAATCCGGCCGCCCGGCTGGTCAGGATCGCGTGCGGGCGCGCGGTGTCGAGGATGTGACCGATGCGTTCGGCCGGATGCGCCGGATCCACCGGGACGTACGCACCGCCCGCCCGCGCCACCGCGTACATGGCCACGACGAGCTCGATCGAGCGCGGCAGGGCCAGCACGACCAGCGCCTCCGGGCCGACGCCGATCCCGATGAGCATCCTGGCCAGCCGGTCGGCCCGGTCCGACAGCTCGGTGTAGCTCAGCCGCTCGGTACCGGCGACCAGCGCGACGGCATCCGGCGTGCGGCGTACCTGCGCGTCGAAGCCCTCGTGCAGGAAACGGTCCGGCACTCTGTGCCCGCTGGCGTTCCAGCTCGCGGTGACGTAGTCCAGTTCGCCCGCGTCGAGCAGCGGGAGATCCCCGACCGGGGCGTCCGGGTCGTCCACCGCCGCCCGCAGCAGCCGGACGAATTTCGCCGCGAACTCCCGAACGGTCGTCGCGTCGAACAAGTCGGTGGCGTAGGTGAATTCGGCGCGATATCCGTCGGCGGCGTCGGAGACCGTGAGCTGCAAATCGAATTTCGCGAAACCGGGATCGAAGTCGACCGGCTCGACGTCCAGACCGGGCATGGCCAATGCGATCGGCCCGACGTTCTGCATGAACAAGGCGACCTGGAACAGCGGGTGACGCGCGGCCGACCGCGCCGGGTTCAGCGCGTCCACCAATTGCTCGAACGGGATGTCGGCGTGCGCGAAGGCGCGCAGGTCGCGATCGGCGGTATACGCGAGGAACTCGCCGAAGCTGCGTGCGCCGTCCACTTCGGTGCGCAGCACGAGCGTGTTGACGAACATGCCGACCAGATCGTCCAGCGCGGCGTCGCCCCGGCCCGCGACCGGCGTGCCGATCGCGATGTCGGCGGTGCCCGACAGCCGGGCCAGCAGGGCCGCCAGCGCGGCGTGCAGCACCATGAACGGCGTGGCGCGAACGCGCGCCGCGACCGTCTCGACGTCGGCGCGCAGGGCGGCGTCGAGGGCGAACTCGTAGGTCGCGCCCTGATAGGAGGCCGCGGGCGGGCGCGGCCGATCCGCGGGCAGCTCCAATTGCGCGGGGAGATCTGCCAATTCGGCGCGCCAGAAGGCGAGCTGGCGCGCGGCCACGGAGTCCGGGTCGGTCTCCGCGCCGAGCACCCGCTGCTGCCAGAGCGCGTAATCGGCGTACTGCACCGGCAGGGGAGCCCATTCCGGCGCCCGACCCTCGCGCCGCGCGCCGTAGGCGGTGGTCAGGTCGCGCATCAGCGGACCGAGCGAGAAACCGTCGGCCGCGATGTGGTGGACGACGAGCACCAGCGTGTGGTCCTCGGGCCCGCAGCGCAGCAGGCGCACCCGCACCGGGATCTCCTCGGCGACGTCGAAGCCCTGCCCCGCCGCCCGGCGGATCGCCGCGACCAGCCGGTCCTCCGGCACGTCGGCGGGCGTCAGGTCGAACACCGCGTGCACCCGCCGCACCGATTGCGCCGGCCCGTCAGCGGTCTGCGGATAGACGGTGCGCAGCACTTCGTGCCTGGCCACCAGATCGGTGATCGCCGCCGACAGCGCCGAGACCTCCAGCGGGCCGCGCAGGCGCAACGCGACCGGGATGTTGTCCACGGCGGCGGCGCCCAGGTCGCGGGCCTGCTCGATGTCGGCGTCGAACCGGTTGAGGAACCACATGCGCCGCTGCGCGGGCGAGAGCGGAACGTGCTCCGGGCGCGGTCCCGCCACCAGCGGCGGGCGCGCCGGGCCGGGACGCGACAGCGCGGCCACCGCGGCCACGGTAGGGCGGTCGAAGAAGTCGCGCACGTCGACGGTGGCGCCGAGGGCCGCGGCGATCCGGGCGATGGCGCGGGTGGCGAGCAGCGAATTGCCGCCGAGCGCGAAGAAATCGTCGTCGGCGCCTACCCGTGGCAGGCCGAGCAGCTCGGCGAAGACCGCGGCCACCGCCACCTGCGCCTCGGTCTCCGGCGCCCGATAGGCCGCTGCGCCGGAACCGAATTCCGGCTCCGGCAACGCCCGGCGGTCCAGCTTCCCGTTGGCGTTCAGCGGCATAGCGTCCAGCGGGATCAACAGGGTGGGCACCATGTACTCGGGCAGCTCGCGCCGGACGTGCTCGAGCACATCGGCGGCGTCGATCGAGTCACCGACGACATAACCGACCAGATGATCACCGCTGGCCTGGCGGTGCAGCGTCACCGCCGCCTGGGCCACCGCCGGATGACGCGACAGCGCCGCCTCGACCTCGCCGAGTTCGATCCGCAGCCCGCGCAACTTCACCTGGAAGTCGCTGCGGCCCAGGTACTCCAGTTCGTCCGGGCCGCCCTCCGCGCCGGGCGCCCAGCGCACCAGGTCGCCGGTGCGGTACATCCGCTCCCCCGCCGGGCCCTCCGGGTTGGCGACGAATCGCTCGGCGGTCAGGCCCGGGCGGGCCACATAGCCGCGGGCCAGTTGCACGCCCGCCAGGTACAGCTCGCCGACGACGCCGCGTGCCACCGGGCGCAGGCTGTCGTCGAGCACCAGCAACTCCGTGTCGTCGGCCGCGACGCCGATCGGCACTCCGACCACGTCCGCGCCGGTCACCTCGTGCGCGGTCACGTCGACGGCGGCCTCGGTGGGCCCGTACAGGTTGTGCAGGGTCGCGCCGCAGATGTCGCGGAACGCCGCTGCGGTGGCGGCCGGGAGCGCCTCGCCCGAGGCGAAGACCAGCCGCAGCGAGTCCGCCGCGGCCGCGCCCGGCTCGGCGACGAAGACCGCGAGCATGGACGGCACGAAATGCGCCACCGTGACCGCGCGCTCGCCGATCACGCGCGCCAAGTAGGCCGGGTCGCGATGACCGTCCGGCTCCGCGACGACCAGCCGGGCACCGACCTGCAACGGCCAGAAGAACTCCCACACCGACACGTCGAAGGTGAACGGCGTCTTCTGCAACACCGCGTCGTCGGCGCGCAGCCGGTACATCCGCTGCCGCCAGCGCAGATTCGCCACGATCGACCGATGCGACACGGCTACGCCCTTCGGCCTGCCGGTCGAACCGGAGGTGAAGATCACGTAGGCGGTGTCGTCGGCCGACCGGGCGACCACGGGGGCGGCAGGTGCGGGCGGGCCCGCGAACTCATCGATCCGCAGCGTCTCGACCGGACGCCCGAACTCGGGTTCGTCGTGCGTAGTGGTCAGCACGAGCACCGGATCGGCGACCGCGAGCACGTAGGCGATGCGGTCGGCCGGATGATCCGGGTCGATCGGCAGGTACGCACCGCCCGCCTTCAGGATCGCGTACATGCCGACCATCAGGTCGATCGAGCGCCGGACCGCCAAGCCCACCAGCGTGTCCGGCCGGACGCCGCGTCCGATCAAGTGCTGGGCCAGCGCGTTGACCCAGCCGTCGAATTCGGCGTACGTCAGGGTGACGCCCGCGTAGTCGAGCGCGATCGCGTCCGGGGTGCGGCGTACCTGCTCCTCGAACAGGCTCACCAGCGTCTCGACCGGCGCGGCGGCGGTGGTCGTGGCATCGGGCGCGGCGGCGAGCGCGTCCTCGAGCAGTGCGTCCAGTACCGCGCCGAGCGCGCCGTCACCGGACTCCAGCAGCGCGGGCAGCCGGCCGGAGACCACCACGGGGACAAGTGCGTCCGCGCTCATGATCTCCGACAGCGCCGCGAGTTCCGCGGCCAGCGCCGCGTAGGTGACGGTGACCTCGCCGTGGCGCAGCGCCACCCGGTGCGGCTCCCGTCCGGCGACGGTCGCGATGAGGCCGGGCAGGTCGTCGATGCCGTAGGCGCGGCGGACGGCGTCTGCGTGGGTCATCAGCGGTTTCCTTCCGAATCGAGAGCCCGCGCCGAGTCGGCGAGCAGCGCCTCGGCGGTGGCGGCCAGGGTTCGCAGCAAGGCCGTCAGGCCACTGCCACCGAGTTCGGCGAGCAGGCCGGGCACCAGCCCGGCGAGCGAGACATGAATGAGGGCTTCGGGTTTGGCCGCCGCGCCCATGGCCCTGGCGACGATCGCGAGCTTCGCGTCGAGTTCGCCGAAGCGGATCCACCGATCGCCGTGCTCGAACGCTGGTGCGCCGGGCGCGGCCTGCGCCGCCCGCGCGATCAGAGCGGGCAGGTCCGTCGCGGTCGGCCTCGGCCGCCGTTCGTGCGCGGACCGGATGTCTATCGCGCGAACGGTCACCGCCGGATCCGCGGCCACCGTCTCCAGCACGCGCAGCAACCGGTCGCCGAACTCCCGCGCGGTCGGCTCGTCGAAGATGTCCGTCGCGTATCCGACGCGCAGCTCCAGACCGGCGCCGGACCGCTCCAGCACGGTGACCTGTAGATCGAATTTCGCCTCCGTCGAGGCGAGATCGACCGCCTCCACCGCGAGTCCGGGCAGCTCCACAGCGGCCTGCGGCATGTTCTGGAAGGTGAGCAGCACTTGGCACAGCGGCGCGTGCGAGCCGGAACGGGTGACGCCCAGCGCATCGACCACCTGATCGAACGGAACGTCGGCATGCGAGAGCGCCGCCAGATCGCGCCGGGTGGCCTGCCGCAGCAGTTCGCCGAAGCTCGTGCGCGGGTCGACCTCGGTGCGCAGCGCCACGGTGTTGACGAACATGCCGACCAGCTCGTCCAGTTCGCGGACGCCGCGCCCCGCCACCGGGACGCCCACCGTGAGGTCCCCCGCTCCGGACAGCTTCGCCAGCAGCACCGCGAGCGCGCTGTGCACAAGGGTGAACAGCGTGCCGCCGTGTTCGCGGGCCAATCGCTCCAGCCGGGCGGTGCGCTCGGCGTCGATCGCGCGGACGACGGTAGCGCCCCGCATGTCCCGGCGCGCCGGGCGCGGGCGGTCGGTGGGCAGGGACAGCGATTCCGGTGCCGCGGCCAATTCGGTTCGCCAGAAGGCGAGTTGGCGGGCCACCAGGCTGTCCGGATCCGCGGGATCGCCGAGCAACTCGTGCTGCCAGGCGCTGTAGTCGCGGTACCGGATCGCCGGTGGGGCCCACTCCGGCGCGTGACCATCGGATCTGGCCAGGTAGGCGCGCACCAGGTCGGCGGTCAACGGCGCGATCGAATACCCGTCCGCGCCGATGTGGTGCAGCACGACGACCAGGAGGTGTTCGTCGGCAGCGGTGGCGAACAGGGCGGCACGCACGGGCGGCGCGGCGGCGAGATCGAATCCGAGGGAGACGAATTCCGCTATGCGCGTGGTCAGTTCCGCTCGCGGCACCGGGATCGGTGTCAGGTCGACCGGCGACGCGGCCACGACCTCTTGGACCGGTCCCGCTTCGGTATCGGGGTACCTGGTGCGCAGCGTCTCGTGCCGGTCGAGCACATCGCCGACGGCCGCCGACAGCGCCGCCACGTCCAGGCCGCCGCGCAACCGCAGCGCCGCGGGGATGTGATAGGCCGAGGAGTCCGGCGTGAGCCGGTCGAGCACCCACATGCGTCGCTGCGCGGGCGCGAGCGGCACCGGCCCGGTATCGGCGCGGCGGATCAGGGCGGGCCGGGCCGCGCCGCGCTCGGTGTGCGCGAGGCGCTCGGCGAGCGCGGCCGGCGTCGGCGCGTCGAACACCGCGGCCACCGGGACGTGGCCGCCCAGTGCCGCGCCGAGCCGGGCCGCGAGCCGGGTGGCCATCAGGGAGTTGCCGCCCCTGGCGAAGAAGTCGTCGTCCACGCTCACCGTCCGCACGCCGATGACCTCGGCGAACGCGTCGGCGACCAGCCGCTCCAGCGCACCGGCCGGTGCGCGGGAAGCCGCCTCGGCGAATACCGGCTCGGGCAGCGCGGTGCGATCGATCTTGCCGTTGGCGGTGAGCGGCAGCGCCGCCAGCACGACGACGGCGGCGGGCACCATGTACCCGGGCAGCTGCGCGGCCACGGCCGTGCGCAGCGAAACGGCCGAGTCGGCGTACGACTCCGGATGCGCTTCGGGCACAGCGGCATACGCGATGAGCCGCGTACCGGCGCGTTCGTCGGCCCGCGCCACCGCGACCGCCGCGCTCACCCCGGGCTGCCGCCGCAGAGCGGCCTCCACCTCGCCGAGTTCGATGCGGAAGCCGCCGATCTGCACCTGGAAGTCGGCGCGCTCCAGGTACTCCAGCGTGCCGTCGGGACGCCTGCGCACCATGTCGCCGGTGCGGTACATCCGCTCGCCCGCCGCGGCGCCGAGTTCCACCGCGAACGGATCGGCCACGAAGCGGTCCGCGGTCAGTGCCGGACGCCGCTGGTAGCCCCGCGCCAGCTGCGCGCCCGCGAGATACAACTCGCCGGGCACGCCGATCGGCGTGGGCCGCAATCGCGCGTCCAGCACGTAGACCCGGCTGTTCCAGACGGGCGACCCGATCGGGACGGTGTGCTCCGGCGGTGTGCGCACCGGGAACGCGGTGATCGACACCGCCGCCTCGGTGGGACCGTAGAGGTTGTCCAGCGCGGTCCCGGCGCGGTGGCGGCGCAGGAAGTCCGCGGCCGTGGCGGGCGGCAGCGCCTCGCCGATGGCGAGCACACGGCGCAGGGTTTCCGGCAGCGCGGCTCCCGGCTCCACCGCCAGCAGGATGCCGATCAAGGCGGGAACGGCGTACAGCACGGTCACGCCGTGGCGACGCAGCAGCGCGCGCAGCTGGTCCGGATCGCGTTCCGCGCCGGGTGCGGTGATGATCAGGCGTCCTCCGGTGACCAGCGGAGACCAGAACTCCCACACGGACAGGTCGAAGGTCGCGGGCGTCTTCAGCAGCACGCGATCGTTTGCCCCGAGGCCGAATTCCCTGGTCATCCAGGCCAGCTGATTCACGATGGCGGCGTGCGGGATCGTCACACCTTTGGGTAGGCCCGTCGAACCGGAGGTGAAGATGACGTAGGCCGGATGCTCCGGACGCAGCGCCCGCACCCGCTCCGCGTCCATGATCGGGGTCGCGGCGAACTCGGCGAGGTCGAGCCGGTCGACTTCCATCGCCGTGCGGTTCGTTCCGGCCGGTAAGCCGTCGCGCGAGGTGGTCAGTACTACGGCGGGCGTGGCGGTGGACATGATGTGGGCGATCCGCTCGGCGGGATGGTCCGGATCGATGGGCACATACGCGGCCCCCGCGCACACCACCGCGTACATGGCGACGACCAGTTCCGGCGAACGGCGCATCGCCAGCACGACCGTCGACTCCGGACCGACACCGTGCGCGATGAGCTTGCGCGCCAATCGGTTCACCTGTTCGCCGAACTCGGCGTAGCGCAGCTCGGCTCCGGTCGTCGCGTCCACCAGCGCGACCGCCCCGGGGCTGCGCGCGATCTGCGCGGCGATCAGATCCGCCGGCGTGGCGTGCGGGACCGGCTGCCGGGTCCGGTTCCATTCGGCCAGCACCAGCGATCGGTCGGTCCCGAGCAGATCGATGTCGCCGACCGGCAGGTCCGGGCGGGCCGCGACCGTTTCCAGCACCCGGCGCAGCTGTGCGGCGAACCGGAAAGCGGTCGGCCGCTCGAACAGATCGGTGGCGTAACGGAGGGCCAGCTCGATGCCGTCGGGCGCGCCGTCGGTGTCGTAGGCGTCCACCGCGAACAGGTGCAGGTCGAATTGCGCCACGCCGCTGTCGAAGTCGAGTTCGTCGACCTCGAGGCCGGGCAGCCGCAGCTGTCCACGCTCGTGGTTCTGGAACGAGTAGCCGACCTGGAACAGCGGGTGCCGGGCGGTCGAGCGCACCGGGTTGAGCACTTCCACCAGACGCTCGAACGGCACGGTGGCGTGTTCGAGCGCCGCGAGGTCGGCGGACCGCGCCCGCGCCAGGAGTCCGGCGAACGGCTCGCCGCCGTCGACGCCGACGCGCAGCACGAGGGTGTTGACGAACATCCCGATGACGTCGTCGAGTTCGGCCGCGCCGCGTCCGGCCACCGGCGTGCCGATGGCGATGTCACCGGCACCGGACCAGCGCGCGAGCAGCACCGCGAACGCGGTGTGCACCACCATGAACAGCGTCGCGCCGTGCCGCCTGCCCAGCGCGACGAGATCCGCGTGCAGCCGCGCCCCGATCGTCAGCGGCACCTTGTCCCCGCGCAGGCTCTGCTTCGCCGGACGGGGGCGGTCGGTGGGCAGCGCCAGCTGGTCGGGCAGCCCGGCGAGGGTCTCGCTCCAGAACGCGATCTCGCGGGCCGCCACCGAATCGGGGTCGTCCTCGGCGCCGAGCAGGGCGCGTTGCCACAGCGCGTAATCGGCGTACTGCACGGCGAGTGGCGTCCACTCCGGCGCCGTGCCGTCGCGGCGCGCGGTATAGGCGAGCATCAGGTCCCGCACGAACGGCGCGATGGACGAGCCGTCGGCGGCGATGTGGTGCAGCACTCCGGCCAGCACGAATTCGCCGTGCCCAGCCGCGGGGGGCGCACCCGCCCTGACCACCCGCAGCAGCCGCATCCGCAGCGGGACCTCGGCGGTGACGTCGAAGGTCGTCTCGGCCAGCTCCCGAATGCGCAGCGGTACCGCGTCTTCCGCGACGTCGATCGGCCGTAGCACCGGGGTGGCGTCGGCGGCGTCGGCGATGAACTGCACCGGTTCGCCGTCGACCTGCGGATACCGGGTGCGCAGCGCCTCGTGCCGGGCGACCACGTCACCGAGCGCGGCCTGTAACGCGGCCACGTCCAGCCGCCCGGACAGCCGCAGGGCCACCGGAATGTTGTAGGCGGTGGAGGACGGGTCGAACCGGTTCAGGAACCACATCCGCTGCTGCGCGGGCGACAACGGCATCCGCTCCGGGCGCGGCGCCGCCAGCGGCGCGGGCCGAGTGCCGTCCATGGCCACCGTGCTCGCCACGGCGGCCAGGTCCGCGACCCGGGGAGCTTCGAACAGCGCCCGGACCCCGATCGTCCGGCCCAGCGCCGCGCCGATTCGGCTGACCGCCTTGGCGGCCAGCAGGGAGCTGCCGCCGAGCGCGAAGAAGTCGTCGTCGGCGCCCACGGGGCGTGCCGAGCCGAGCACTTCGGCGAACACCTCCGCCACGACGCGTTCGCTCGGTGTGGACGGCGGCCGGTAGACGGTCGATTCGAACCGTGGCGCGGGAAGGGCCGCGCGGTCGAGCTTCCCGTTGACGGTCAACGGGATTCGCCGCACCGGCACGATCGCGGCGGGCACCATGTGCTCCGGCAGGCGGTAGGCCACGGCTTGCCGCAGCGCGGCGGCATCGATCGAGTCGTCCGAGTCGTGCACGGCCACCACGTACGCCACGATGCGCGGTTCGTCCACCAGGTCGGCGCGCACCACCACGGCCACCTCCCGCACCGCGTCGCACGCGTCGAGCAGCGCGGCCTCGATCTCCCCCAGCTCGATACGGAAGCCGCGCAGATTCACCTGCTGGTCGGCGCGCCCGAGGTACTCCAGCTCACCGTCGGAGGTCCAGCGGGCCAGATCGCCGGAGCGGTAGGTGAGCGAGCCGTCGCCCGCGTACGGGTCCGCGACGAAACGGGCGGCGGTCAGGGCGGGACGGTGCAGGTAGCCGCGCGCCAACTGGCCGCCGGACACGTAGATCTCCCCCGGCACACCCACCGGCACGGGCCGCAACCGGTCGTCGAGCAGGCGAACGGTCAATCCGGGCAGCGCCGTACCGATCACGCTCGACGACCCGGTGTGCCGGTCGATCTCGCGATAGGACACGTGCACCGTGGTCTCGGTGATGCCGTACATGTTCACCAGGCGGGGCGCGTCCGGATAGCGGGCGAACCAACCGGCCAGGCGCTGCGGCTCCAGCGCTTCGCCGCCGAAGATCACGGTGCGCAGGGCGAATCCGGCTTCCGGTCCGGCCGCATCGGCGGCGACGAGCTGGTAGAACGCCGACGGCGTCTGGTTGAGCACGGTGACCCGCTCGGCGATCAGCAGATCCCGGAACTGCTGCGGCGAGCGCGAGGTGTAGTAGTCGACCACCACCACCGTGGCGCCGGTCGACAGCGGTCCCCACAGTTCCCACACGGAGAAGTCGAAGGCGTAGGAGTGGAACAGGGTCCACACGTCCGCGGGCCCGAAACCGAAGCGCCGCCGCGTGTTGTCCAGCAGCCGAAGCACGTTGCGGTGCGGCACCACAACACCTTTGGGCCTGCCGGTGGAGCCGGAGGTGTAGATGACGTAGGCCACGTGCGCGCGATGCAGCGGGGCGCGCCGGTCCGCGTCGGTGACCGGTGCGCCGCTGAACTCCGTGAGGTTCGGCGCGTCGACGTCGATCACCGGTCCGCCGAACCAGCCGCGCGGCAACTCGGTGGCGGCTCCGGTGATCGCGCAGATCGGGCGGGCGTCGTCGAGGACGTATTCGATCCGGTCGTCCGGGTAGGCCGGGTCGATCGGCAGGTACCCGCCGCCCGCCTTGAGCACGGCGAGCAGGGCGACCACCAGTTCCGCCGAGCGGGGCAGCGCGACGGCCACCAGCGTTTCCGGCCCGACGCCCGCGGCCGCCAGCCGCCGCGCCAACCGATTGGACCACTCGTCGAGTTCGGCGTAGGACAGCGACCGCGCACCGTCACGCACCGCGACGGCGTGCGGGTCCAGCGCGGCGGCCCACGCGAAACGCTCGGCCAGGTTGCCTGCCACATCGGCGACGTCGTCCCCGCCGACCGGCCATTCGTACAGCGCGCGGTGCTGTTCCTCGGCGCTGAGCAACTGGATGTCGCCGACGACCACCGTGGGATCGGCGGCGATGGCGGCGAGCACCTGGGTGAACCGCCTGCCGAGCACGGCGATCGCCGACGAGTCGAAAAGGTCCGTGGCGTAGCGGATCTCGACCTGCATGCCGTCGGCGCGGCCGTCCCGGTCGTTGGACTCCAGCACGGTGAACTGGAGGTCGAATTCGGCGACCGGCGCGTCGAACTCCTGCGCGCTCACCCGCAGGCCGGGCAGCTCGAACTCGGGCAGGGTGAAGTTCTGGAAGCTCAGCGCCACCTGGAACAGCGGATGACGGTTGCGCGAGCGGGTGGGCGCGAGCACTTCGACGAGGCGTTCGAACGGCACGTCGGCATGCGAGAGCGCGTCGATGTCCTGGTCGCGCACCGCGTCCAGCACGGTCTCGAAGCGGGCTCTGGAGTCGACGGCGGTCCGCAGCACCAGCGTGTTGACGAACATGCCGACGAGCCGGTCCAGCGCCGCGTCGCCGCGTCCGGCGACCGGGGTGCCGATCGCGATGTCCGAGCCGCCGGACAGGCGGGCCAGCAGCACCGCCAGCGCCGCGTGCACCGTGCTGAACAGCGTGGTCTCCCGCTTGCGCGCCAGCTCGCCCAGTTCGCTGTGCAGATCGGAGTCGATACGCAGGCGGTGTGTCGCGCCGCGATGCGACGAGACCGGCGGGCGCGGACGGTCGGTGGGCAGCTCGAGCTGTTCCGGCAAGCCGTCCAAGGCGCTGCGCCAGTAGTCGAGCTGCCGCTCGGCGTCGGCGGAATCGGCCTGCCAGAGCGTGTAGTCGGCGTACTGCACCGGCAGGGCGTCCCATGCGGGCGCGGCGGCGGCGCGACGCGCCAGGTAGGCGGTCATCAGATCCTCGGCCAGCGGTCCGAGGGAGAATCCGTCCGCGGCGATGTGGTGCAGCACCAAGGCGAGCACATACTCCCGCGCCGCGTCATCGATCGCGAACAACACTGCGCGCAAGGGTGTCTCGGTGGCCAGATCGAAAGGCGCGGCAGCCAGCTGCCGAAGCCGTTCCGGCAGTGCCGTTTCGGTCACCCACACTACCGGGACGTCAGGCGCCGCCGAAGGCAGCACCCGTTGCTCGGGCCCATCGGGGCCCTCCGGGTAGACGGTGCGCAAGGTCTCGTGCCGGGCCACCAGGTCGGCCAACGCCGTGGTCATCGCCGCGAGGTCGAGATCACCCGAGAGCCGCAGCGCGACCGGGATGTTGTCGATCGCGCCTGCTTGCCCGTCGGCGTGGAAGCGGTTGACGAACCAGATGCGCTGCTGGGCCGGGGACAGCGGAATCCGGTCCGGCCGCGGGAGCGGGCGCAGCGGTGCCCGACCGCCATCACCGCGGTGCGATTCGGCCCGCGCGGCCAGCGCGGCGACCGTCGGCGCGTCGAACAGCGCCCGCACCGGCAGTCGGGTGTCGAGCGCGGCGCCGAGCCGGGCCACCAGCCGGGCGGCGGTGAGCGAGTTGCCGCCGAGGGCGAAGAAATCGTCGTCCAGCCCTACCCGGTCGACGCCGAGCAGCTCACCGACCGTGGCGGCGACGAGTCTCTGTACCGGTGTCGCGGGCGCACGGAACCGCGCGGACTCGACCGCCGGTGCGGGCAGCGCCTTGCGGTCCAGCTTGCCGGAGGCGTTGAGCGGGAACTCGGTCAGCACGACGTATGCCGAGGGCATCATGTACGCCGGTAACCGCCGGGTGAGCGTCGCTTCGACCGCGCCGAGGTCGACTCGCGCGCAGGGCGCTTCGATCAGGTAGGCGACGAGGCGCTCACCGGTTCCGGCGTCATCGCGCACGACCACGACCGCCTGGGCGACCTCTTCCAGGCCGGTCAGCGCCTGCTCGATCTCACCCAACTCGATACGCAGACCACGCACCTTCACCTGGAAATCGGTACGACCCAGATACTCGAGTTCACCGTGCTCGGTCCACGCCACCAAGTCACCCGTGCGATACATCCGCGCACCAGGCTCCCCATACGGGTTCGCCACGAACCGATCACTCGTCAGGTCCGGTCGCGCGACATAACCGCGCGCGAGTTGAACACCCGCCAGATACAGCTCACCCGCGACACCCACCGGCACCGGACGCAACCGCGCATCCAACACGAACACCTGGGTGTTGAACACCGGCGCACCGATCGGCACCGTCTCGATGTCGGTATCGACGACCGCATGGAAAGTGACGTCGACAGCCGCTTCCGTAGGACCATACAAATTGTGCAACGCCGCACCGGTCAACTCACGCAACCGATGCGCCGGTTTCGGCGGCAACGCCTCACCCGAAGCGAACACCAACCGCAACGAATCACACCGCGCCGCAGCCACATCAGCCACGAACACCGCCAACATCGACGGCACGAAGTGAGTAACCGTCACCTTCTCGCCGCTGATGACCTCCGCGAGGTAGGCCGGATCACGGTGCCCGTCGGGCTTGGCGACGACCAAGCGCGCACCGACCTGCAACGGCCAGAAGAACTCCCACACCGACACATCGAACGTCGCAGGCGTCTTCTGCAACACCACATCAGCAGCAGTCAACCCGTACGCGGACTGCATCCACACCAAGCGGTTCACGATCGCCGCATGCGAGACCGCCACACCCTTCGGACGACCCGTCGAACCCGACGTGAAGATCACATACGCCGTATTCGACGCGGTGACCGCCCCGAGCAGGTCCGCATCGGTCAGCGGTTCATCGGCGTAGTCCTCGGTGTCGAACAGGTCGACATCAAGCACCGCCCACAGCCCACCGCCGGTGGCCGGATCGGGCAGCTCGAGCCCGTCCTCGGAGCGGGTCAGCACGCAGACCGGACGCACCGTCCGCAAGACGTCGGCGACCCGCTCGGCCGGATGCTCCGGATCGATCGGGACATAGGCTCCGCCCGCCGCGAGCACCGCGTACAGCGCCACCACGAGATCGGCCGACCGACGCATGCCCACCGCTACGGGCTTCTCCGGGCGCACGCCGACCGACACCAGCAACCTGGCCATTCGGTGCACCCGGCGCGCGAACTCGGCGTAGCTGAGCGATTCGCCATCGAACCTCAGCGCGATCGCCTCGGGCGTCCGGGCCGCCTGCGCCTCGAACAGCGACACCAGCGTCGCGGCCGGATCCACCGGGTGCCCGGTGGCGTTCCACGCGTCCAGGACGAGGGCGCGTTCGCCGGGAGTCAGCACATCGATCGTGCCGAGGCACACCCGCGGATCGGCGACCACCGCGTCGAGCACCCGGTGCAGGCGCGACGCGAACGCCTCGACGGTGGCGGAGTCGAACAGATCGGTCGCGTATTCGAACACCGCGGCGAGCCCGGAACCGTCCGCCGCTTCCGCCACGGACAGGTGCAGATCGAATTTGGCGGTGCCCGTGTCGATATCGAGTCCGGTCGCGGTTAGACCGGGCAGCTCGAGTTCGGTCCGGGCGGTGTTCTGCAAGTCGAGCATCACCTGGAACAGCGGATGCCTGGCCGCCGACCGCTCCGGCGCGAGCACCTCGACCAAGCGCTCGAACGGCGCGTCGGCGTGGGCGAAGGCGGCCAGGTCGCGATCGCGCACCGCCGCGACCAATTCGGTGAACGTCAGATCGGCCCGGACGTCGGCGCGCAGCACGACGGTGTTGACGAACATGCCGACCAGGTCGTCGAGCGCGCGGTCGCCGCGCCCGGCCACCGGGGTGCCGATCACGATGTCCCGCTGCCCGGACAGCGTGGCCAGCAGCGTGGCGAACGCGGCGTGCAGCACCATGAACAGCGAGGCGTTCGCCCCGTCCGCGATCTCGCGCAACCGGCGCTGGGTCGCGGCATCGATGGTGCAGGCGTGGCGCGCGCCACGACCCGACGCGGCGGCCGGGCGCGGTCGGTCGGTCGGCAGCGCCGACACGTCCGGCAGACCGGCCAGTTCCCGCTGCCAGAACCGGATCTGTTCGGCCAGTACCGAATCCGGGTCGTCCTCGGAGCCGAGGCTCGCCCGCTGCCACAGCGCGTAGTCGGCGTAATGGACGGGCAGTGGCGTCCAGTCGGGTGCGCCGCCCGCGCGGCGCGCATGGTAAGCGCGCATGAGATCACGGGTGAGCGGTGCGAGCGACCAGCCGTCGGCGCCGATGTGGTGCAGCGTGACGACGAGCACGTGCTCGTCGTGGCCGAGGCGCAGCAGTACCAGGCGCACCGGCGGTTCGCGATCCACCCGGAAGGGCATGGCAACCACTTCGCGAACCCGCTGCATCAGCGCCTGCTCGCCGATCGTTTCCACGACCAGCTCGACCCGCGCCTCGTCGACCGGCAGCACCAGTTGATACGGGATGCCCTCCGCCGCGGGGAAAATGGTGCGAAGCGACTCGTGCCTGGCGAGCACGTCGGCGACCGCTTCGGCCAGCGCCGTCTGCTCGAGCGCGCCGCGCAGCCGGATGGCGGCCACCAGATTGTCGGCCACCGACGCCGCGTCGAACTGGTTCAGGAACCACATGCGCTGCTGCGCGTAGGACAGTGGGACCAGCGTGGGGCGCGGCCCGGCGCCCAGCGCCCCCCGGTTACGTGCCCGGCGGCCGCCGGACAGGTGCGCGGCCAGCGCCGCGACGGTCGGATACTCGAACAGCGCGCGCACCGGCACCTCGGTGTCCAGCGCGTCCGCCAGGCGGGCCGCGATCTGCGTTGCGACCAGCGAATTCCCGCCCAGTGCGAAGAAGTCGTCGTCCGCGCCGACCGGATCGACGCTCAGCACCTGCCCGAACACCGCGGCGACGGTCCGCTCCTTCGGCGTGCCGGGCGCGCGGAAGGTCTTGGTGACCGGCGCGGGATCCGGCAGCGCCCGGCGGTCGAGCTTGCCGGAGGCGGTCAGTGGCATGGCGTCGAGCGGGACGTACGCGGTGGGCACCATGTACGAGGGCAGCACCCGGCGCAGCCGTTGCGCCAACTCCGCGGCGAGCCGTTCGGGCGCGACGGCGCCGACCACGTAGGCGGCCAGCGTCTCGCCGGACGGCTGCGCGACGATCCGCACCGCCGCGGCGCGCACGTCGTCCATGGCGAGCAGGGCGGCCTCGATCTCGCCGAGTTCGATCCGCTGGCCGCGCAGCTTCACCTGGAAGTCGCCGCGGCCCAGATACTCCAGCGCGCCGTCGCGGCGGCGACGCACCAGGTCGCCGGTCCGGTACATCCGGCTGCCCGCGGGCCCGTACGGGTCGGCGACGAAACGCTCCGCGCTCAGGTCGGCGCGGCCGTGGTAGCCGCGCGCCAGCTGTGCGCCGGACAGGTACAGCTCGCCGACCACGGCGTCCGGAACCGGTCGCAGCCGCGCGTCGAGGACCACGGCCCGGCTGCCCGGCACCGGACGCCCGATCGGCGCGGGACCGCTCGCGGCCGGGTCGACGGGGGCGTGCGTGGCGTGCACGGTGAATTCGGTGGGCCCGTAGAGGTTGTGCAGCCGCGCGGGGCTCACCGCCGCGAACGCGGCGGCGGCCTCACCGGTCATCGCCTCGCCCGCCACCAGCACGGTGCGCAGGGACGCGATCGTCTCCGGCGCCGCGGCGGCGGCGAACACCGTGAGCATGGACGGAACGAACGAGGTCATCGTGACCAGGTGCGCGGCGATGGTCGCGGCGAGGTACCGGGGGTCGCGGTGCCCGTCGTGGGCGGCGACGACCGTCCGCGCGCCACGGGTGAGCGGGGCGAACAGCTCCCACACCGAGACGTCGAAGGTGGCCGGGGTCTTGAACAGCACCACGTCGTTCGCGTCGATCCGATATTCGCCCGCGATCCACTCGATCTGGTTCACCGCCGAGTCGTGTTGCACCGCGACGCCTTTGGGACGGCCGGTCGAACCCGAGGTGAAGATGACGTACGCGACGCCGGCCGGGTGTAAGGGGGCCAGGCGGTGCGCGTCGGTGACCGGGGCGTCGGAGTAGTCCGCGAGATCCGGGGAGTCGGCGGTGATGATCGGTGTCGCCGGGCGCTCCGCGAGCGCGCACCGATCGGCGAGTTCCGCCCCCAGGCCGTCACCGGAACGCGCGAGCACGCAGACCGGGCGAGCCTCCGCGATCACCTGCGCGATCCGGGCCGCGGGCTGGTCGGGGTCCACCGGCACATACCCGCCGCCCGCGGTCAGCACCGCGTACGCGGCCACCGCGAGGTCGGCCGAACGCCGCATGCCCAGTACGACCGTCCGCTCCGGGCCGACGCCCGCGACGATCAGCCTGCGCGCCAATCGGTTGACCTCGCCCGCGAACTCCGCGTAGGTCAGCCGCCGTTCATCGTCCAGTACCGCGACCGCCTCCGGGGTGCGCCGAACCTGCGCCTCGAAGGCGGTGAGCAAGGTCGCCGCCGGATCTCGGGCGCCCGCCTCGGCCTGCCCCGCCGCGAGGGCGCGCGCTTGCTCCGCGTGGTCGAGAAGGGGCAGATCGCCTACCGCGATCCCGGGATCGGCGGTGGCCGCCCACAGGAAGCGGATCAGCGCGCGGGCGTAGCCGGCGATGGTGGCTTCGTCGAACAGATCCGTGGCGTAGCAGAATTCCGCGGGAACCCCCGCCGGTGCCGAACCTTCCCCGAGTCCGGCGCCGGCGGAGTTCTCGGTGACCGTGAGCTGGAGATCCAGCTTGGTCACTCCGGTGTCCAGGGTACTGGTGGCGACCGACAGTTCGGGCAGTTCGAAGGCGATTGGCTCGGCATTGTCGAAGGCGAGCAGCACTTGGAACAGCGGGTGGCGCGCCTGCGAGCGCGGCGGATCCAGCGCGGCGACCACCTGCTCGAACGGCAGCTCGGCATGCCCGAAGGCGGCAAGGTCCTGTTCCCTGACCCGCGCCAGCAGGGCGGAGAACGGCTCGGCGGCGTCGATCCGGGTGCGCAGTGCCAGGGTGTTGACGAACATGCCGATCAGGTCGTCGAGGGCGCGCTCGCCACGACCGGCGACCGGGGTGCCGATCACGATGTCGCCGCTGCCGGACAGTCGCGACAGCAGCGCGGCCAGCGCCGCGTGCGTCAGCATGAAGGTCGAGATGCCTTGTGCGCGAGCGAGTTCGCTCATCCGAGCGGCCAGTTCGCCGGGTAGCTCGAAGCCGAACACCGCGCCCCGGCCGGAGGCGACCGCCGGGCGGGGGCGATCGGCGGGCAGGTCGAGCTGGTCGGGCGCGCCCGTCAGCGTCCCGGTCCAGAACGACAGCTGGGTGGCCGCGAACGGATCGTCCGGAGAGCCGAGCAGTTCGTGCTGCCAGAGGCTGTAGTCGGCGTACTGGACCGGTAGCGGGGCCCAGGCGGGCGCGACGCCGCCGCGGCGCGCCGCGTACGCGCTCATCACGTCGCGGGCGAGCACGCGCAGCGACAGACCGTCGGCGGCGATGTGGTGCAGGACCAGCGCGAGCGCGTAACCGCCGTCGTCCACCGCGAAGATCCGGGCGCGGAGCGAAATCTCGCGTTCCAGGTCGAAGCCCCGCGCGGCGAACGCGCTCAGGCGCCCGTCGAGCTCGGCGGCGCCGATCGCCTCCGGCGCGCCGGCCACCTCCGCCACCGACAACACGATCTGCCGTGCGGCCGGGCCGTCGCTGTCGCCGGGCGGCAGCGCGGGGAAGATCGTGCGCAGCACCTCGTGCCGGATGACCACGTCCTCGAGCGCCTGCCGCAGGGCGGTGACGTCCACCGCGCCGCGCAAGCGCACCACGAACGGCATGTTGTAGCTCGCGCCGGATCGCTCGAACCGGTTGAGGAACCAGATGCGCTGCTGCGCCGGAGAGAGCGGAACCAGCGGCGGCCGTGGCCGTGCCCGCAGCTGCGCGACCAAGGACGCGCCGCCGGATCCACCGGCCCGCTCGACGAGTGCGGCGAGTTCGGCCACCGTGCAGGCGGCGAACACGTCGCGGACTCCGAGCGGGCAGTTCAGGTCGGCGGACAGCCGGGCGGCGACCTGTGTGGCCACCAGACTGTTTCCGCCGAGTGCGAAGAAGTCGTCGTCGCGACCGACCAGCTTGTTACCGAGCACTTCGGCGAACACCCGCGCGACCGCGAGTTCCACGGCGGTGGCGGGCGCGGTGTAGCCGGCCGAAGCCCTGCTGGGAGCGGGTAGCGCGCGGCGATCCAGCTTCCCCGAGGCGTTCACCGGCAGTGTGTCGAGCACCACGTAGGCGGCGGGCACCATATATCCGGGCAGCGCCTCGGCCGCCGCGGCGCGCAGCCGGTCCGTGCGCACCGCACCCGGCTCCGCTTCCACGACGTAGGCCACCAGCTGCTCGCCCACACCCGCGTCGTCGCGCAGTACCACCACCGCGCGGTCCACCGCGTCCACCCGGCCGAGCACGGCCTCGATCTCGCCGAGCTCGATGCGCAGGCCGCGCAGCTTCACCTGGAAGTCGGCGCGTCCGAGGTACTCCAGTTCGCCGTGGGGAGTCCACCGCACCAGGTCACCGGTGCGATACATCCGCCCGCCCGCCCGCGCGGGCCGGCCGCCGAACGGGTCGGCCACGAACCGCGCCGCGGTCAGCTCCGGTCGCGCGACGTAGCCCCGGGCGAGCTGTACCCCCGACAGATACAGCTCACCCGGCGCCCCGACCGGTACCGGCCGCAGCCGCGAATCGAGGACGTAGAGCCTGGTGTTGAACACCGGCGCGCCGATCGGCACCGAGAGGGTATCGGTGTCGGTGACTTCATGGAAGGTGACGTCTACCGCCGCTTCCGTGGGACCATACAGATTGTGCAGGCGCGCGCCGGTCAGGGCGCGCAGCCGCTGGGCGAGCGCGGCGGGCAGCGCCTCCCCGGAGGCGAACACCGTGCGCAGCGACGTTCGGTACGCGTCATGCCGGTCCGCGAGGAAGGCCGCCAGCATGGACGGCACGAAATGTGCTGTGGTGACGCCGAATTCGTCGATCGCCCGACGCAGATAAGCGGGATCGCGGTGCCCGTCCGGCTGGGCGAGCACCAGCGTCGCGCCGATCTGCAGCGGCCAGAAGAATTCCCACACCGACACGTCGAACGTTGCCGGAGTCTTCTGCAGCACAACGTCTTTCGCGGATAGTCGATAGGTCTGCTGCATCCACACCAACCGGTTCACGATCGCCCGGTGGGTGATCGCGACGCCCTTGGGCAGACCGGTCGATCCCGAGGTGAAGATCACATACGCCGGATGCTCGGGTCGCAGGGCAGCGACGCGTTCCCGGTCCCATACCGGCGCGGCGGCGACGGCTTCATCGACCCGGTCCACCCGCAGCACCGGCAGGCCGGTCGGTACGGGCGGTACGGGCGGATGAGCGTCCCCCACGGTCAACACGCAGGCCGGACGGGCCGTCGCCAGGATGTGCGCGGTGCGCTCCGGCGGGTGATCCGGGTCCAGCGGCAGGTAGGCGCCGCCCGCCGCGAGCACCGCGTACATCGCGATCACCAGTTCCGGCGAGCGCGGCAGGTGCAGCGCCACCACCGTTTCGGGTCCCACACCCAGCGCGATCAGCGCGCGCGCGAGCCGGTGGCTGCGCTCCGCGAGTTCACGGTAGGTCAGGTCCGGCGCACCGGCGGACCGCAGCGCCACCGCGCTCGGCGTGCGGGCCGCCTGCGCCTCGAACATCGACACCAGCGTCGCCACGGGAGCCGAGCCCGCCGAGCGGCCCGGCAGTCGCGCTTCCACGTCGAAACCCGTCTCGTTCCAGATCCGGGTGCTGACCTCGAGTTCCAGCTCGGTCGCGACGTCGACGGCGGCGAGCGCGACATCCGGCTCGGTGGCGACCAGGCGCTCCAGGTAGCGGAGGAACCGGGCGTGCTGCCGTGCGGTGTCGTCGGCGGTGTAGAGATGCGGGTTGGCCTCGAAGTCGACGTGCACCCGGTCCCGGTCGCCGTAGTAGACGTTCAGGCCGAGATCTTCCACCGGACCGGTGGACAGCACGTGATAGCGCCCCACGGTCGCGCCGAGGGTGAGATCGCTGCGGAACAGCATGATGTTGGCCAGCGGCCCGAACAATCCGCGGTGCGCGAGACCGGCGATGTGCTCGGCGTCGCGCTGGATGTCCTCGTGCCGGTAGCGCTGATGGCGCAGCGCGCCCGCGACCTCGACGCGGGTGGCGCGCAGCAGTTCGCCCCAGCTTCCGCCGACGGGCAACCGCAGCGGCACGATGTTCGACAGCATGCCAGCCGAGCGCCGCAGCGCCGCGGTGGTGCGCGCGGTCACCGGCAGGCTCAGCACCGCCTCGTCCCGGTCGGTCAGCCGTCCGAGGTAGGCGGCGAACGCCGCGAGCAGCACCACCGCGATCGTCGAATCCTGACTCGCGGCGAGGGAGCCGATCCGCTCGACCAGCTCAGGGGCGAGCGCTCGCCCGGCGATCCGGTTGGTCGCGCAGCGCGGCGCGCAGCGACCGGCGAGGTTGGTCGCGCCGTCCAGCCCGGCCACCCGCCCCGCCCAGTGCGCGCGATCGGACTCGAAACGGGGGCTTTCCCGGTAGGCGAGTTCGGCCTGGGTCAGCGAGGCGAGCGTCCCGGGCCGCACGGCCTCGGGTTCGGCGCCGAGCACACGGGCGGTGTACAGCTCGGCCGCGCGCATGGTGTTGGTCAGGGCGCCGTAGCCGTCCAGCACGATGTGATGGACCCGCAGATACCAGAAGTACCGGCGCTCGGCGACGCGCAGCACGGCGCCCGTGAACAGCCGGTCGGCGCGCAGGTCGACCGGCGCGCTCGCGTCCGCGCGCATCCAGTCGTGCGCCGCGGCCACCGGGTCGGCCTGGTCGCGCAGGTCGATCAACGGAATATCGACCGAGAGCCCGAAGTCGACGTACTGGTGCGGGACGCCGCCGGATTCGCCGAGCCGCACCAGCACCGACTCGTACTCGCGCGCCGCCTCGGCCGAGACCTCCTGCAACAGAGCGGCATCCAGCTCGCCGCGCACGTCCACGTACTGGGCGACGTTGATCGGCACGTCGGGCTCGAGCAGCTGCGCGTACCAGACGCCGAGCTGGGCGGGCGCCAGGGCGAACGGCTCTGCTGCGGCCTGGGACGGCTTCGGCTCGACGGAACGCTGCGGCAACGCGCTGTACCCACCCAACTCCGTATCGTGCACCAGAGCCTCCTACTCGGCGAAAGAACGGCTGTCCGAACGCTTTTGGGCAGCACGAACAAGCCGCTACACCCGGCTGCCCAGTCCGGGCGCATGGCGTGAACACCACGTGCGATTCGATGAGAAGCGCGAGCGATGCGAAGGGCATCGCGCGGAATTCGGCAGATTTACGCGAGATCGGCGACCGGGTGGTCACCGCCGCGGCGAGCGTCGCGTCCGCCGACGTGCTCGCCTAGCGTTCGATCGATCCTCCAACGTCATCGCCGTGGAGCGGACGCCACGGTTATGTCAGCTACGTCACACGGTCGTCATCCGTGCAGTGCGAACATTAGGCGCTTCTGTAATAAAAAGGAACTATTTGCACTAAAAACTTCTGGACAGGCGTCCAATGCGGCTACCAGCGGCGGAAGTCCAGGACAGACCTGGGCGCGCGACCGCGTTCGATCACGGCGAAGCGTTCACACACCGATGGCTGTGCAGATTATGAGCCGAAACGTTGCATTCGCGTTGCATCGGCGCCGAGGCGGCGATCCAGCACCCGGATCTTGGCCTCGATCTGCGCATACAGCGGCGAGTCACGATCCACCGTGGCCCGGTAGGCCGCCCATGCCGCGGCGTCGTCGCGCCCCTCCGGGCAAGCGGTCCACCGGCGCAGCGCCGCGGCGTCTCCCGATCCCAGCACCGCGGTGCGCAATCGCACCCGCAGTTCGTCGCGAATGTCGATGATTCCCGGCGCGGTCGAACGCGGCAGCACCGGCCCGGCATAGAGCCGTAATGCCGAATCGACATCACCGGAGTCGAGCGCGGCGCGCAACGCCTCCACATCGGTTGCGAGGGGAACGCAGAGACGGTACGGCCGGGAGCCGAACACGGTCGGGCCGACCACCGCCCGCAATCGGGACACGGCGGCGCGAATGGTGCCGGTGTCCAGATCGGTGTCGTCGAGCAGCAGCGCGAGATGATCGGCGCCGAGCCCCTCCGGATGTTCGGCCAGCAGCAAGAGGATCTCGGCATGCCGCTGCGACAAGGGCACCCGATCATCCGCGACGCTCAATTGCGGCTGCCCGAGGCCGAGCACGTCGAGCGCGAGCCGGCCCGCCGGATGCGGCGGCGCCGGGTCGCGTCGGCCGCGACCCGTTCCGCGCTCCCCGGACCGCATCGCGGTGAGCAGCAAGTCCATTTCCGCGGCGGTGGCGGTGGCCTTGACCAGCGCGAGGATCTCCGGTTTGGCCACGCGGACGCCGCCGGCGATCATCAGCACGCCGACCAGCCTTCCGTCCGGATCGTGCACCGGCGCCGCCGCGCCGGTGAGCTGGTGCATCCGGTGCAGGAAATGTTCCGGGCCGTGGATCCAGGCGGCGCGCCCGGTGCGCACCACCAGGCCGACCGCGTTCGTGCCGATCCGGCGCTCGCTCAGATCGTCGCCTGCGCGCAGGCCGATCTCCGCGGCGGCCGCGACCTGCTCGGCGCCGCCGTGCACCGAGAGCACCCGGCCGAACTGATCGGCGACCACGACGATCAAACCCGTTCTGGCCGTGTCCTGTACGAGCAATTTGTCGATCAGCGGCATCAGGGCGGCAATCGGATGGGCCTGGAGATAGCGCTGCAAATCGGCCCCGCGCAAGCCGCGACCGTCGACCGCGTCCATCGGATCGATCCCGCCGCGCACGCTGCGCAGCCAGGACTCCAGCACGGCAGGGCGCAACAAACCGGCGAGCCGGGCAAGTTGATCGCCGCCCGCGCTGAGATATCCGTGCGCCTGCGCGGCGTAGACTTCGAGCGCACCGAGTTGGGCGCCCGGCTCGACGCCCGGCCGTGGGGGTCGCCCACCTGCGATGTTGCTGACCATTTGCCTTTCTTTCCGCCCCAAACTGTACCGGCGCATACCGGGCGGCACCGACCGATGTTCGGGTTTGTCCGCCAGGTCACACCCGAGGCCGACCCCGGCAAATTGTGACCTAAACGTCTTTCACTTATGAGACCAGATGCGCGGCCGCCTTTTCCGCGATCATCATGGTTGTGGCCTGCGGCCCACGACCCAGTGGCACCGGCACGACGGACAGATCCACTATCGACAACCCGGTTACTCCGTGCACCCGGCACAGCTCGTCCACCACGGCCGCCGCGTCGTTTTCCCGGCCCATTCGGCAGGTGCCGGATAAATGTTGCGAAGTGGCGAGATTCGCGCGTAACCAAGCGTCGAGATCCCCGGTCCGCGGAATCGGATCGACCGGACGGGCGTTCATCCGGCGCAGCAGCTCGCCCGCGGTCGCCACCGCTTCGCACAGCCGAGCACGATCCGTCTCCGCGGCGAGGTATCGGTAATCGATGAGCGGCGCGACGCCCGGTTCGGCCGATCGCAAGCGGAGCGTGCCGGAGGACCGCGGGCGCATCAGCGTGACGCCGAGCCTGCGCACCCCGGGGGTGAAGGACACGGCGTAGGGGCGGATTTCGACGTCGCCGACCTCGAGCACGGTCTCCAGCGGGACGGTCGGCGGTTCGGCCAGGTCGAGCAGGTAGGAGATCCCCACTTCCGGATGGTCGCCGAGCCGGGCGCCGACCGGTGCGGCGTGCACGACCGGGATGCCGAGCGGTCGAAGCTGCCGCGGGTCGCCGATGCCCGAACGCAGCAGCAGCGCGGCCGACTCGATCGCCCCCGCGCAGAGCACGATGCGGTCGGCCCATTCGACGCCGCTCTCACCGTCGCGGAGCCACTCGACGCCGACCGCCCGCGTCCCGTCGAAACGGATGCGCGTGACCAACGTTTCTCCGCGCACCGTCAAATTCGGGCGGCCCAGAGCGGGCAGCAGATAGCCGATGGCCGGGCCGATCCGCCTGCCGTGGTCGCGATTGCACGGCACGACGCCGACACCCTCGCCGCTGTCGGGGGCATTGAGATCGGGCACCTCGGCGAACCCGGCGGCGAGGCAGGCGTCCGTGAACACCACGCTGACCGGGGCGGGATCCGCGGTGCGCACCACCGGAATCGGGCCCTCATCACCGTGCCAAGGCCGATCGCCGAAGTCCAGGTCGCGCTCCGTCCGGCAGTAGAACGGCAGCACCGCGTCCGACGACCAGGTGTCCGAGCCGCCGAGCACCCGGCTCCAGTCCTCGAAGTCCGCCGCCGTGGCGCGGACGAAGTAGCCGCCGTTGACCGCGCCCGACCCGCCGATCACCTTGCCGCGCACGATGGTTCCCGGCAGGGGCGGGTCCTCGGCGAGAACGACCTCGTAGCGCCACAGCCACCCCACCTCCGGACCGATCGGCAACGCCGCCGCGTCCAGCAACTCGGCGGGCATCGCGTCGAGGCCCGTCCACAGCGCACCGGCCTCGAGCAGCCGCACCGCGTGCGCCGGATCGGCGCTCAACCGCTCCGCGAGGACACACCCGGCGGTACCGCCCCCCACGATGAGTGTGTCGGCCATTCGGACTCCCGTTCAGTAGCCAAGATCCAGGGTCGTCGCGGGTCGTACGAGTCGATCAGCGCGAGGGCGTGGTGGGTTTCAGCGCTTCCACGCTGCGCGCGCGGAACGCGCCGAGCCACAGGCCGGTGCCGTAGGCGATGTCGTCGAGACGCTTGTAGGCCACGTAGCGCACGGGATCGAGGCCGCCCGCGTCCCGGTGGGTGAACCAGTCGGCCAGGCCGTCGGCGAGGGCCATGGTGATCGCGATGCGCCGGACGCGCCGCGACAGCACCATCGCCACCAGCGTGATCGGCCAGTAGTGCCTGCACATCGCCGACGCCATCCGCCAGAGCCCGGCGAAGAAGCCGCGCGCCAGATAGATCGCGGCGATCCGGGTGGGGTTGTCCAGTTCGGCGAAGACGCGCCGCAATCGGGCCAGCGCGGTGATCAGGGTGCCGATGCCGCCGAGCAGCCCCCACTTGGTCAGCGTGGCGAACAGGAACGCGGCCAGCAACGTCCAGGACGGCACCGACAGCGGTGACACCGTGCCCGCGTGCCGATCACCCAGCGGTGCGGCGCCGGTGCCGTAGAACAGCTTCCGGCCGAACCAGGCGCGGAAGCGCACCCGGTGGTCGTGCGCCACGTGCGCCGCGGGCTCATAGCGCAGCCGCCAGCCCGCCCGCTCCAGCCGCCAGCACAGGTCGACGTCCTCGGCGACGTGCATGGACTCGTCGAAACCGCCCTGTTCCAGCAGCGCCCTGCGCCGCGCCAGCAGCGCCGCGCTCGGCACGTAGGACACCAGTCCGCCCGAGTGCACGGCCGCCTCGCGCCTGCCCAGGTCGAGCGAGGAGCGGGTGTGCTCGTAGCGCGCCAGCGCGTTGGACTCGGGGTCCAGCGCGACGATCCGAGGGGCCACCAGCGCCACCCCCGGGTCGCTGAAGTGGCCGAGCATCACCTCCAGCCATCCGCTGCGCGGCACCACGTCGGAGTCCAGGAACGCGACGAAGTCGGTTGTCGCCGCGCGCAAGCCGGCGTTGCGCGCGGCCGCGGGCCCCTGCTTGCGGTCGTGCCGCAGCACGGTCACCCGGCAGCGGGTACCCCGGTTGCGCGGAATCCGGACCGGCTGGTCGGACCCGTCGTCGACCACGATGACGTTGTGCCCGCGCAACGCCGCGAGCAGGCGGGCCAGACCCTCGGCGTTGTTGTGCAGCGGCACGATGACGGTGACGTCCTCCGGCGACGGCAGCAGCCGGGGGCGGGGATTGGCCACACCGGAGTCGAGCAGCCGTCTGGCAACGACAGCGGACTTCGGGCCGGTCACCTCGAGGTACCCGTCGCCGATCATCTCGGCGGCCTCCGGGGCAAGTCGCAGCAACCTGGCCGGCGAACCGCCGATCAGTACCCGCCCGCCGGAGTATGCGCGTACCCGGGGATCGATCCGCACCCCGAATCCATCGGGCAGGCGATCATGGCGCATTCCTGGCATGCTAGGCGGAGTTTCGCGGCCAGACATCAACAGTCCGGAAAAAACGGCAGATTTCCGGGCGAAACCGGCCCGCCACCGGAAGCGGCCTGCGCCGCACCCGATGCCGAGAGTTCGCCGACAGCCGTTTCCCAGCATCCGGCAACGCGACGGCTATCGCCCGGTCGTGGACCGGACGATGGCCATGGCCGCACTGCTAGCACACTTTTGGCAAACTTCATTGCCTCAGGCCAGCGGACTCTCGTCACAAGCCCGCGACGGGCGGCGTTCCGGCGCGAAGACGACCGGGCGCGTCGCGCTCAACGTCAAGGGGACCGGTGTACTCTTGCGCCCGCCCGCGCGGGGGGTGACCCGGCGGGAATGGTCGACCGACGAACGCGGGATCATCCGCGCGGTGTCGGCCAGCGCCGCCTCGCCGTAGCCCTGGACGCACTCCGGATCCGGCCCGTCGGCGGGCAACCCGGTGAAGAACTTCGCCGCCATGCAGCCGCCCCGGCAGGCGTCGTAGTGGCTGCACGACGCGCACGCGCCGCCCCCGCTGGGCTCGCGCAGCTCCCCGAACAGGTCCGAGGACCGCCACACGGCGCCGAAACCGCCGTCGGCCACGACGTTTCCGGCACGGAATCGGTCGTGGATGGCGAACGGGCAGGCATAGACGTCACCGACCGGATCGACCAGGCAGACCACCCGGCCCGCGCCGCACATGTTCAAGCCCGGCAGCGTCTGACCGAACGCCGAGAGATGGAAGAACGAGTCGCCGGTGAGGACACCCTCCCCGTTGCGCAGCAGCCAGTCGTAGAGCACCCGCTGCTGATCGGGCGTCGGGTGCAGCTCGTCCCATACGTCCGCACCCCGCCCCGACGGCCGCAGCCTGGTCAGTCGCAGGGTGGCGCCGTACCTTTCGGCGATGGCGCGGAACTCGTCGAGCTGTCCGATGTTGTGCCTGGTCGCCACCACCGACAGTTTCGCGTCCCGGAAACCCGCCGCGGCGAGGTTCTCCAGCGCGCGAATGGCCATGGCGTAGGAGCCGGGCCCGCGCACGGCGTCGTTGACCGCGGCGTCGGCGCCGTCCAGCGACACCTGCACGTCGACGTAGTCGCTGGCCGCCAGCCGGGCCGCGACCTCGGGCGTGATCCGCACCCCGTTGGTGGAGAACTTCACGCCCACGTGGTGCGCGGTCGCGTAGTCGACCAGCTCCCAGAAGTCCGGGCGCACCGTGGGCTCGCCGCCGCCGATGTTCACGTAGAACACCTGCATGCGCTCGAACTCGTCGATCAGCGCCTTGCACTGCTCGGTGCTCAGCTCGCGCGGGTCCCGGCGGCCCGAGGAGGACAGGCAGTGCACGCAGGAGAGGTTGCAGGCGTAGGTGAGTTCCCAGGTCAGGCAGATCGGCGCGGCCAAGCCGGACTCGAAGCGATCGACCAGGCGCACCGCCCCGCCGGACGCGACGGCCCCCGCCACGGGAGCGGCGTTCGCGATCGCCGCCGGCACCGGCGCGCCTTCCGGCGCACCGATGATCATGTCCGAGTCGGCGAGCTGGGTCAGCGCGTCGACATAGACGCCCGCGCCCGCCTCCGGCACGCCTGCCGCGCGCAAGGCGGTGCGGGCCGACGCGTGCTCCGGCAGCGAGCGGACGATCTCGACGATCCGCGGACTCTTCAGGAAGGACAGCTTGCGCGTGCCGAAGTGGTACAGCAGCGCGCCGAACGGCTCCGGGCGCAGCGCCACACGCGGGTGCAGCAGCCAGCGGGTATCGAGATCGAGCATCGTGGTCCGCCGCCCGTCAGTAGACGCCGCACATGCCGTCGATGGACACCTCTTCGATGAGGCTCTCCTCCACCAGCGGCGCCTCTTCGGCCGACCGCGCGGCGGCGGTCTCCATCCGTCCGGTGTTGTCGGTGTCGGCGTGTCCGTTGGACCCGTATTCCGGCATGGCTACCTCCGCGAGGACGATCCGTGTGCGAACTGCTCGGTGCAGCTCGTGCTCACACAATAACGTCATCAACTGACAAAAGAACAGGTTTCAGTCACCGAATCCGTGCAGCCCGGGATTCCGGCTGCCGCTCGACCCGCGCGACCGGCCCGTTCGCCGCCCGCCGAGGGCAACAGGCGGCGACGGGAGCGATACCCGGCGCTCTAGACTGCGGATGGCAAGCAGCTGAACAGAATGTGACGGGCAGCACAAGCCCGCGGCGGTAGAGGTGGCATGGGAGTCGGACGAATGCAGGCGAACGGGGGCGGCGGCACACAGTGGTGTGAGCATCGGGCCTGGAGGCGGAAGCTTGCGTAACCACGGAGGGCCCGCGAGCACCACGAGTCGAACGCTGTCGGAGTCCGAGATCGTCGAGGCCGCGCTGCGGGTGGTGCGCGAAGACGGCGTGGAGAAATTGTCGATGCGGCGACTATCCCGCGAACTCGGCGTCTCCCCGATGGCGCCCTACTACTACGTCGCCGACAAACGCGAACTGCTGGACCTCGTCGCCAGCGCGGCGCTGACCGGAGTGCGCACGCCACCGGCCGAATCCGGGTCGTGGCAGCATCGGCTGCGCGACCTGGTCGACCAGATCGACGAGAAGCTGCGCAAGCATCCCGGTCTCGGCGACATCCTCATCGAGCAGATGCTCGGCAAACAGCTGGACCTGATCGCCGCGATCATGGACATCCTGGACGACGCGGGCTTCGGCGACCGCAACATCCTGGCCGCCTACGCGACCATCCACACCTATTTGTTCGGCCGCAGCCGGGTGAACCCGCGCGACCGCTCCGCCCCCGCCGACGTCACACTGCCTCCCGTGGTCGAGCGGGCCACGCGGCACATCGGCGACCTGCGCGGACGCTACTCCTACGACTTCGGCATGGAGGTGCTGATCGCCGGGCTGGAGGCCCAGCTTGTCCGCCAGGCGACGCCCGACGTACGATGAAACTGAAACACGTTCTAGTTTTTGCGTCGCGGGTAGCCCGTGCCAGGTTCGAGAGGACGACATGACGACTGTCGAGGTTCCACACGGCTCGCGCTCGGTCGTGCTGCGGGTGTCCGCGGTCATCACCGAGACGGCCGACACCCGCTCGCTGGTCTTCGACGTTCCCGACGAGCTGGCCGAGAAGTTCCGCTACCAGCCGGGGCAGTTCCTCACCCTGCGCATCCCCAGCGACCGGACCGGCTCGGTGGCGCGGTGCTACTCGCTGGCCAGCTCGCCGCATACCGACGACCGCCCGAAGGTGACCGTCAAGCGGACCGACGGCGGCTACGGGTCGAACTGGGTGTGCGACAACGTGAAAGAGGGCGACCGGATCGAGGTGCTGCCGCCCTCGGGCGTCTTCACCCCGAAGGACCTGGACGACGATCTGCTGCTGTTCGGCGCCGGCAGCGGCATCACGCCGGTGATGTCCATCCTGAAGTCGGCACTGGCCCGCGGCACCGGCCGCATCGTGCTGGTCTACGCCAACCGCGACCACGAGTCGGTGATCTTCGCCGGTGAGCTGCGCGATCTGGCGGACAAGCACCCGCAGCGGCTCACCGTGATCCACTGGCTGGAGTATCTCCAGGGCTTGCCGACGGCCGACGCGCTGGCCACCCTGGTGGCCCCCTATCGCGGCTATGACGCGTTCATGTGCGGCCCGAAGCCGTTCATGGACCGGGTACACGACGCGCTCGCGCAACTGGGCGTGCCGCGCGCCCGCACGCACGCCGAGGTGTTCAACTCGCTGGCCGGCGACCCGTTCGCCGACCAGGCGCCGGTCGAGGTCTCCGACGAGGAGGCGGCCGACGCGGCGACGGTCGAGGTCGAGTTGGACGGCGAAGTCCACCAGCTGAAATGGCCGCGCAAGCAGACGCTGGTGGACATCATGCTGGCCAAGGGATTGGACGTGCCCTATTCCTGCCAGGAAGGCGAATGCGGTTCGTGCGCGTGCACGGTGCTGGAGGGCAAGGTCGAAATGGACAACGCCGAAATCCTCGACCCGGAGGATATCGAGAACGGCTACATTCTCGGCTGCCAGGCGCATCCGGTGACCGACCACCTGAAGATCCAGTTCTGAACGATCCGCCATTTCGAACGCAATTTCGCGTTCGCCCGAAATGGCGCCGTTAGCCGATCGATTGCGCCAACTATCGCGCGCGGTAGTCGGCGCGCACTTCGGGCGGTAGATGTTCGGTCGCGTAGCTCAACGCGGTGCGTCCCATCGCCGGGGCGTGCCGGTCGAGGAATCCGGTCAGCAGGCTCCGGTCGACGCGCTTGCCGACTTCGCGCAGCATCCAGCCCACCGCCTTCTGGATCAGATCGCGCCGATCGCCGAGTAGCAGCTCGCTCAGCGCGAAGGTGGTCGAGGCGTCACCCGCCTTGATGAAGGCGAAGGTGGACAGCAGCGCCACCCGCCGCTCCCAGAGCGAGTCGGACCGCGCCAGCTGGAACAGCAGGTCACGCGGTTTGTCCAGCAGCCACGGGCCGACGATGTTCTCCGCGGACACGTCCACGAGATCCCAGTTGTTCACCCGGCCGCGCCGCACGGCCGCCAGATACAGCTCCACCATGGCGGCGCGCGCGGCGTCGTCGAAGGAGCGCGGCCGGGACGCCGCGGCGAAGCGCGCGTTCAGGATGACCAGCGCGACGAACCGATCCTCGTGCACGTCGCTGTCGAGCAGCTTGTCGATCTCGTCCAACGGAAGCGCCGCGAAGCGTTTCGCGACACCACGGCTCACCGGGACCCGCACGCCGAGGAACACGTCACCCTCGCCGTACTCACCGGGCCCGGATTTGAAGAACCGCCGCAAGTGCGTCGCGTCGTCCGGATTCGCCAGTTCCCGCAAAGCCGTCCGCACGTCGGCCGCGGTCACCGAGTCGCTCATCGAACCACGCTCCTGTTCCGAATACTCTGTGCGCTCAACGCGGCCCCGGCCATCGGCGCGTGCCCGGTCGCCGAAGCCGCCCCAGTCGCCAACCCTCCCCAGTCGTCAGCGCGGCCCGGTCCCTCGGCGCGGGCCCAGTCGTCAATGCCGCCCCGATCGCCAACGCTGCCCCGTCCGTCGGTGCGCCCCAGTCGCCAACCCGCCCCAGTCGTCAATGCCGCCCCGTCCCTCGACGCGACCCAAGTCGCCAAGGCCGCCCCCATCGCCAACGCGGCGCCGTCCGTCGGCGCGACCCCAGCCGCCAATGACGCCACAATCCTCAATGCTGCCCCGTCCCTTGACGCGGGCCTGGTCTCCGACGCCGCCCCAGCCATCAACGCGGCGCCAATCGTCAACGCGGCGAGCGCGATGCCGGACCGCGGTTCATCCCTGCGCGCCCAGCACACGCCCCGACTCGAAGGCGGCCGCGCTGGCGGGCAGCGCACCGGGGCGGCCGCTGTTCAGCACCCGGACCTCGCCGTTGCCGGTGCTCGGCCGGCCCAGCGCCTCGATACGCCGGATCGTCTGTGCCGCAACGGCTTGCGCACTGTCGAACAGACGGACCCCGTTCGGCAGCGCGGCGACGATCGCGTCGGTCACCAGGGGGTAGTGCGTGCAACCGAGCACCACGCCTTCGACGTCCGGCGGAGTCCGCGCGGCGGCCCCCGCGATCGCGTCGTGCGCGGCGGCCAGATCGCCGCGGTCGATCGCGTCCGCCAACCCGTGGCATGCCACGCCCACCACGTCGGCCTCCCCGCCGAATTTCGCGATCAGATCGGCCTGATACCGGCTCGCCGTGGTCGCCGCGGTGGCCCAGACCGCCACCGATCGGCACACGGCCGCCGCGGGCTTGATCGCGGGCACGGTGCCGATCACCGGCACGTCGGGCCCGACGTCGGCGCGCACGTGCTCCAGCGCCGTGACGCTGGCGGTGTTGCACGGCAGGACGATCACCTCGGCCCCGGAACGAAGCGAGGTCCGCGCGGCGTTCACCACCCGCTCGACCACCCAGTCCTCCGGCTTCGGCCCCCACGGCGCGCCGTCCGGGTCCAGTTGCAGCAGCAGATCCACATCCGGCCGCAACTTGCGCAACCAAGCGGAGGTGGGCAGCAACCCCAGACCCGAGTCGATGAGCGCGACGATCACCGCACCACCGTATTACAGCCTCATGACAGCGCCGCAGGCCGTTCGTGGCCCGGCGAACGTCTCCCACGACGGCGGCGGGCCCACCGCCGACTACGCGGTGCCGCCGGATGCTGCACGGATTCGCCCGCGCACGCCACGCGAAGTCCGGTCCGCGACAGAGTGTGTGCTCGCCCGGGCGCGAGGGCCGACGGCGCGACTGGTTCGTCCGGCCCTGGCGCTCATGTGCCGCCGCCGGCCTGGCTTTGGCCCATGGATCCGGCCGAGGGGCATGGCATCACCGAGGGTTCCGGGGCCATGATGCGGGCAGGCCGGTGCCGAACTCGCCGGAGGTCTGCCGTGGTCGAGTCACGCGCGGCAGGCGTGTTTCGCCAGAGCCCGGCATCGCGCCCGAGCCCGGCGCGAGGTCAGCTGGGCGCGAGCAGTTCGGTCACCGGAGCGCCCGCGGCGATCTTGGCGCGCGCCTTCATCACCTGGGCGGTCATGCCCGCGCCGACGACGCCGGTGAGGTTGCCGCCCTGGGAGTAGTAGGCGAGGAACTTGCGGCCGTCGTCGGAGACGATGTGCACCTCGTCGGTCGCACCGGGGGTGCCGAGGGCCTGGATCTTGACGTCGTACTGGTCGCTCCAGAAATACGGGACGCGGGCGGCCGTGGGCGGTTGCGCCCCCAGCAGCGCGCAGGCGACCAATTTGGCCTGCTCGCCCGCGTTGGTCCAGTGTTCGACGCGTTTGCGCGAGCCGGTGTCGTGCAGCCAGGCCGCCACGTCGCCCACCGCCCACACGCCTTCGGCCGAGGTGCGCCCCACCTCGTCGGCGAGCACGCCGCCACCGGCCGACGGCTCCGCCAGCGCGATCCCCGAATCGCTCAGCCACTCGGTCGCCGGCCGCGAGCCGACCCCGATCACGACGAGGTCGGCGGCGATCTCACCACCGTCGGACAGCCGGGCGCCGCGCACCCGCCCCGCGTCGTCGCCGAGCAGCGTGTCCACGCCGATGCCGCAGCGCAGATCGACCCCTTCCGCGCGATGCATCCGCGCCACCAGTTCGCCCACTTCGCCGCCCAGCACCGAGGCCAATGGCGTCGCCTGCGGTTCGACCAGCACGACATCCACCCCCTGCGCCCGGAAACTCGCCGCGAGTTCGCAGCCGATGAATCCGGCGCCGACGACGAGCGCTGTCCGCGCGCCGCTGAGGTCGGCGCGCAGGGCGACAGCGTCGGAATGACCGCGCAGCACGTGCACGCCGGCGAGATCGGGCAGGCCGGGAAGGCGGCGCGGGCGCAGGCCGGTGGCGATGATCAGCTGGTCGTAGTCCAGCGTCGTCCCGTCGGCGAGGCGGACGCGGCGCGCGCCGGTGTCGACGCCGACGGCTTCGGTGCTCGCACGCAGATCGATCTGCTTCTCCGCGAAGAACTCGCTCGGCCGCAATGTGGTGTCGTCGGTCTCGCCGCGCACGAACTGCTTGGACAGCGGCGGCCGGTCGTAGGGCAACCGCGGCTCGTCACCGATGAGCACGAGCTCACCGGCGTAGCCCGCGCGGCGCAGTTCCTCCGCGGTGCGCAGGCCGGCGAGGCCTGCTCCGACGATCACGATCGGCGCGGTCATGCGGCCATCCCTTCCTTGGAACCCGGCAGCCGATCCCACGGAACCGGCGGTGCGACGAAGCCCACCCTAACCTCCGCTTGGTGCATTGGCCTGTGACGACCATCACGCGTCAATGGTCGGGCAACAGCCGCGCAATCGTGTTCGTTCCGATATTGATCGGGCGGTCAATCAGAGCTATACCGAGGAGAGCACACACTCACAGCCTCAGGAGGTACCCATGTTCACCGAGAGCCGCGCGCAAGATTTCCTGGCTGTCGTGCTCGGAGCCTTCGCCGCGCTGTCCCCCCTCTGGGTGGACACCAACGACAACGCCATGTGGTCGCTGATCGTGCTCGGCGTGCTCATCGCTCTCACCGGTCTGGCACAGATGGCCCGCCCCGATATGGCGGCGGCAGACTACGTGATGGGCCTGTGCGGCGCACTGCTGTTCCTCTCCCCGTGGGTCATGGACTTCACGGAGTACCGCAGCGCATCCTGGACCGCATGGGTAGTCGGCGTGGTGACGGCGGTGGTCGCGGTAGCGGCGCTGCCGACGGTGTCGGGACGTCTGCACGACATGGCTCCGCATCACTGACGCAGATGCCAGGAACCCGGCGGGCCGGGCGTCGCCGCAGCGCGAAAGCCGACGGCGACGCGCGGCAACTCATCCTCGACGCCGCGGAGAAACTCTTCGCGGCACAGGGATACGACGCCACCGCGACGGCGGCCATCGCCGCCGCGGCAGGCGTCCCCAAAGGACTCGTCTTCTACTACTTCCCGACCAAGGACTCGATCCTGTCCGCCTTGATGTCCGAACGGGTGCCCGCCCAGCCGATCGATGACATCGGCACGGTGGTGGCCCCGGGAGATCCGGCCACCAGCCTGGTCAACCTCGATGCCGCCCTGAACCTGCGCGACCACCACTCATCGGTGCTGCGGGTGATCCTGTGGCGGGAAGCCGACACCCATCCCGACGTGCGACGGCAACTGCGCCGCCTGCGCGATCAACTGCTGGAGGTCACCACGAAGGTGCTGCAGGCGAGCGCCCCCGCCCCGGTGCGCCCGGGCACCCTGCGCGCGTGCGCGGCGGCCTGGGTCTCGGCGATGTTCGCCATGGCCAGCACCGACCGGCTGCACGCGCTCGACGGCCTGCCACTGCCCACCGCCGAGGAAGTGCTGAACGTCGCGCAGGTGGTCGCGGCCGGGATGACTCAGATGGGGTGATCCCGGAGTTGTCCACACCTGGTGTGTTATCCACATTCACCGCCGCGGCGGGTATTCCGGAGGCGCCGGACGATCACGATCGTCGGTATGGAAGCACCGCAACTGATCTCACGTCGGCAAGCACTGGCCTCCGGGCTGTCCGACAAGGCGCTGCATCGGCTGTGCCGAACCGGCCAATGGCAGCGCCTGCGCGCCGGGCACTATCTGAACTCGCCGGGCTCCGGCCTCGGCGAGACCGGCAGGCATCTGCTGATGACGCTGGCGACCGCGGAGTCCACGTCCGACTCCGCCATCACGAGCCACTGTTCGGCGGCGGTTCTGCACGGCCTGGCGATCTGGGGCATCGCGCTCGACCGCGTCCACCTGACCAGGAATCGGATCAACGGCGGCAGGCTGAGCAGACGGGTCGTGGTCCATTCGGCGCAGGTCGAACCCGATGAGATCACCCTGGTCGACGACATACGAGTGACCACCCCGGCGCGGACGGTCCTCGATATCGCTCGCTCGGAAGGGTTCGAACAGTCGGTCGCGCTCGGGGATTCCGCGCTGCGCCGAGGGCTGACGACCACGACGGAATTGCGCGAACACCTTCGCCGCGCCCGGCACCGCCCCGGCTGCCGCCGAGCCGCCCTCGTCCTCGATTTCCTGGACGGCCGCAGCGAGGACGTCGGCGAATCCCGCAGCCGGATCCTGCTGCACCAGGCCGGTCTCCCCGCTCCCCAGGTGCAGGCCCGGGTCTTCTCCGACGACGAGATCTGCGTCGGCCGCGTGGATTTCCTGTTCCCGGATCTCGGTGTGATCGGCGAGTTCGACGGAACGATCGACCGCCGAGCCACACCCCGCGGCCCGGTGCCCGCCGCACAGATCCGCACAGCGGCGCAGGAGCGCGAAGCCCGGCTCCGTGCCCTCGGCTGGGTGGTGGTCCGCTGGCGCTGGGACGACCTTTCGGCTCCCACCCGCCTGGCCGAACGCTTCCGCGCTGCCATCCGCGCAGCCGCCGACAAGCGTCGCACCGGCTACTGGACCCCTACCCCCAAGCCATGAGCAGCCCGCCCACCAGACCGACGGTGCCGACCGAACGTCCAGAAGCCACCGCCCGGCCGGAGCCCGGGCCGCTGTGGGAACCGGCGGCGTACCGACCACGCCAGGGGGCGGGCTGCGATGTCTCGGTCTGCTGCGACGATATGGCGGGACTCCGCACCGCTACCGCACAACCCGGACATGAACTTCTGGAGGGCCGCCGACCTCTGACACGTCCTCATGACCGAGACGCTCGGCCAGCCCTGGTCACCGGCCAGCCACATCCGCTCCCGCCAGAAACCCACCCTTTTCGACGGCGACCGGGGCTGGGACATCAGTGGCGGCAGACCCATCCCGGAGGGCATGCCAACACCCGTGCACGACCGGATCACCGCACCGCGCTCGGGCGGCAGTTCCGGGTGTCACCGAGATGTGCCTGCCGGCAGCGCGGAGCCGAAGACGGCGCGGTGAGTATGTGAACTGCCCCAAGGAAAGCCGGCGCGCCGGATTCGACCCGTAAGGTACCGATCATGGTGCCCACCGAGAGGTCCGAGTTGGTGCGATCGGTCGTCGAGTCCTACCTGCTCGACGGACCGCGCCGGTACAACCGCACCGAGGTCGCCGAGCAGTCGGGGACCACGACGGCGCTCACCAAGAGATTGTGGATCGCGCTCGGTTTTCCGTCGAGCATCGGCGACGAAGCGGTCGACTACGCCGACGCCGACGTCGCGGCGGTGCGCGACTTCGAGCAACTGAACGTGTTGTCCTCGGCCGACACCAAGCAACAGTCGGCGACCGTGCGCACGCTCGGCCAGGGCATGGCGCGCCTGGCGGAATGGCAGGTCGACCTGGTGCTCGCGGAGATCGAGGAGCGGATCGCCCGAGCCGAGCCCGATACCGACCCCGAGCAGGCGGTGCGCACCGCCACCGAGGGCGCCATCGCCACGCTGGAGCAGTTGAACATCTACGCCTGGCGGCGCCATCTCGCCGCGGCGCTGTCGCGCTCACTCGACCCGGGTACCAGCGCCGGTGAGACGGTGCGTGAACTGGCCGTCGGTTTCGCCGACATGGTCGGCTACACCAGGCTGACCAGGCATCTGCATCCCGACGAGCTGTCCATGCTGCTGGAGGCGTTCGAATCCACCACCACCGCCGCCATCACCGAGAACGGCGGATGGGTGATCAAGAACGTGGGCGACGAAGTCATGTTCGCCACGGAAACCGCCACCGAGGCCGCCCGCATCGCCCTGGCCATCCAGGAGTCCACCATGATGGTCGGCGGCACCCCGGACCTGCGGGTCGCTGTCGCCTACGGCCCGGTCCTGCAACGCTTCGGGGACCTGTACGGCTCGGTCGTGAACATCGCCTCCAGGCTCACCGGCGTCGCCCGGCCGGGCACCGTCCTGATCGATGACCACGCCGCCGCCGCGCTGGAGGGCGACCCGGCATTCGCCATCAAGCACCTGCGCAGCGTCCGGGTGCGCGGCTTCAACCGCCTGCGCCCGCACCTGCTGCGCCGCAACGGCAAGAACGGCAGGTAGCCGAGACCGCGTGCCGCCCGCCGCGGACGGCCGCCCTAGGCTCGTCCGGTGGACAAGGACTGGTCACAGCTGCGCGCCCGTTGCCTCGTCGAGGAGGACGCGGCGATCCTGGCCCTGCACAAACCTGCCGGGATCTCCGTCACCGGCGAGCGCCACGACACCGACCTCGTCGAACTGGCCGCCGAAGCGGGGGAAACGCTGTATCCGGTGCACCGGATCGACAAGGTGACCTCCGGCCTGATCCTGTTCGCGAAGGAACTGCGCGCGCACGGCGAGCTGACCAGGCAGTTCAACAAGCAGACGGCCGAGAAGGCGTACCTGGCCGTCGTGGCCGCCACCGGACTGCCCGATACCGGCGTATTCGATCTGCCGCTCAGTGTGGGCCGCAAGAACCGGGTGCGGATCGCGGCGCCCCGCGAAAGCATCCGCCACGAGGCGGGCCGCTGGTTCGTCGACGACGCCGACCTGCTGCCCGCCAAGAACTACCCCTCGCTCACCCGGTTCGCGACGGTGCTGCGCGGCGCGGCGCACACCGTTCTCGCGCTGCGCCCGGTCACCGGCCGCCGCCACCAGATCCGCGTCCACCTGGCCTGGACCGGACACCCGATAGTCGGCGACCCGTTGTTCGACCGCTCCGGCGCCCATGCCCGGACCTACCTGCACTCTTGGCATCTCGGCCTCGCCGCCTCGTGGCGGACCCCGCCGGAACTGACGTTGACCGCCGAGCCGGACCCCGATTTCTGGCGCCCGCTGGACGAACCCGCCGAACCGGCTGCCCTCGAACGCGCTGCCCACTCGCTGCGGACACTCGGCTAGCGCCACCTTCCCTCCGCACCGACCACGGCCTCCTCGCCTGAGCGTCGAACCGCCGAACCGCTTCCTCGTGCCTGCCTTCTCCGTGCCTGGCCTCGGGCTGTGCCTGGCTGAGGAACATCGGCTCGCGATTCGTCCACAGTCGTCCCCAGGCAATCGCCCGGAGGCACCCAGCCGGGACGGGCTGCCGCGCGGCGGTCCGCGGCAGCAGGTCAGTTCGGCCAGTTCGGGGAGCGGCCGAGGAGCAGGAGGATCTGGTCGAGGGTCGGGGTTTCCTCCGGAACGGACAGTGCCGGGGCGAAGGCTGCGCCGGGGGCGGTGCGTTCGGGACCGTCGGGGACTGCGAGGGCGATGCGCAGCGCCGCTTCGGCCACGTCGGGATCGAGGGTGATGGTTTCGCCGATCGACCGCGCTACATCCCAGGCGTGGACGACGCTGTCCACGAGGTGGAAGCCGATCGCGAAGTGCGCCGGGATGCCGCGATCGGGCAGGACTTCCGGCAGCAGCAGTGCGCGCTCGAAGACGTCCTCCGCGGCGAAGCCCGCGAGCACGTCGTCGGCCGAGACGCGATAGTCGGCGACCGGATCGTCGGACGCGCGAACGGCCCAGACATCGGGATCGCCGCTGCCCCGCGCGGCGGCGGCGAAGCCGTGATTCTGCGCGATCATGTGTTCCAGCAGGTCACGAAGGCGCCAACCGGCGCAGGGTGTTCCGGAATCCAGTTGATCGGGACGCACGCGGGCCACGGCCTCCACGCTCGCTCGAACCGACCGAGCGTGCTGGTCGCGCAATTCTTTCAGGGAATCAGTAAGCATGCGCCTATCGTATGCTTAAGCTTACGATTTTCCAAGCAGTATCGTCGGTCCATGTCCAACGCTCGTCCCGATCTGGCCGCGATGATCGTGCCGCTCGTGCGGGCGCTCATCGCCGCGGAAACGCCCATCCTGGAACGCCACGAACTATCCATGTGGGGCTACTCCGTCCTGCTCGGCCTGGACGCGGAACCGGTCTACACCCAGGCGGCACTGGCCAAGGCGATCGGCGCGGACAAGACCCGCATCATCGGCGTGCTGGACGAGTTGCAGCGCCGAGGCCTGATCACGCGCGAACCGGACCCGTCCGACCGGCGGGTCAACCTGGTGTCGCTGACCGACGAGGGCCGCGCCCTCCGCGACCGCGTCCAGCGCGACATCCAGACCGGCGAGGACAAACTGCTGGAGCAACTCCCCGCCCAGGACCGCCGCGTGTTCGTGCGCGCCCTGCGCACCCTCTCCGCCGCGGTATCCGAGCAGTCCAAATCCTGACCGCGAACCTCACGCATTGTGTCCTGGGACACACATCCCCGAGCACCATTCGCATGGTGGCGAGCGTCATGACGACTCGTAATGCGCAGGTCAACTAGCCTGATGACGTGCGGCAGCCGCAGCGCGCGCACACTCTGACGCAATGCAGCGAACCCCTAGCGAAAGCGAATGCCGATGATCCTGGTGGCTCAGGTCAGCGACACCCATTTCGATCTCGGCGCCCGCAACGCCCAGCGTGTTCAGCGGGTGATGGAGTTCTTCGCCGGGTTGCGCCACAAGCCCGACGCCATCCTCGTGACCGGCGACATCACCGATTCCGGCAAAGCCGAGCAGTACGCGGAGGCCAAGCTCGCGTTCGACACCGAGATCCCGGTGTACGCCATCCCCGGCAACCACGACGACCGCGCGGGCTTCCGTACCGCCTTACTCGGCGAGCCCGCCTCCGACGCCCCCATCAACCGCTTGCACCGAATCGGTGATCTCACCCTCGCGCTCTTGGATTCGAGCGTTCCCGGGGAGCCCGGCGGACGACTCGCCGAGGAGACCTACCGTTGGCTGAGCGGCGTACTCGACGCCGCGCCCCCGGCCAAACCGATCCTGCTCGCCCTGCACCACCCGCCCGCGCACCTGTACAGCCCGATCGTCGACGGGATCTCCCTCGCCGATCCCCAGCGGCTCGCCGACCTGGTGGCCGGTGACGACCGGATCGTCGCCGTACTCACCGGGCACGCGCATTCCGCCGCCACGACCACGTTCGGCGGACGCCCACTGCTGGTCGGCCCGAGCACCGCGTCGGTGCTCAGCGGCGAGTGGGAACTCGACCTGCCCGACCACGTCATGGACTACGCGCCGGACCCGACGATCTCGCTGCACGTCATCGGCGACGATCACCGGCTCACCACCCATTTCCGGACCGTTCCGATGGGCGGCCGGATCGGCGTGCAACCGGCTTGAGCACGGTTTACCCGGCACCAGCCGGGGCAATCGGGAGGCACGAGACGCCTACCCGGGAGGATGCACCATGGTCGACCTGCCAGCCGCAGTGGTGAAGAGCGCGTTCGCGACCGGAGCGCGGATCCGGCATGCGCGGGTGTTCCACCCGAACGGGTTGCACCTGGCCGGTCGTCTGCACGCCGAACCCGAGTTCGAGCCGCTGTTCGGCAGCGGCGAACGCGCGGTGATCGCGCGGCTGTCCAAGGGCGTCGGACTACCGAACGGCCTGCCCGACGTGCTCGGCCTGGCGTTCCGAGTACTCGACCGGGACGACGAGCCCTGGGACTTCGCGCTGGCCACCACGGGGCAGGGATCGCTGGGCCGGCTGGTGATCACCCCGGCGCGCGGCTGGGCCAGCGCGCGCTACGGCTGCCTGATGCCCTATCGGATCAGCAACTCCGCGCCGACCTGGTTCTTCGCCGAGCCGGACGGTGTGCAGCCCGCTTCGGCGTCGCTCGAGGCGATGCGAGCCCATCTGAACGAGGATCTGGTGAGCTTCACCCTCAGCGCCGGCCGTCTCGGCGGACCCACCCGGCGGGTCGCCGAAATCACGCTGCGGCCCGCCGAATCCGCCGAGCACCGCACGGATTACTTCGATCCGATGCTCAACCACCCGGCAGAGGTGGAATTGTTCCCCAAAGCCATCGGCAAGATCCGCGAACTGGCCTACACGGGCAGCCGCAGCGGCCGCGGCGAAGGGGCTTAGCGCCGGACGACGCGTTCGCGGCGATAGGCGGCCGGGGTGTTACCGGTCCACCGCTTGAAGGCGAAGATGAATGTCGAGGCTTCGGCGTAACCGAGGCGGATCGCGACATCGCTCACCGACAGCGGTGTGGCGGTGAGCATTTCCTCGGCCAGAGCACGCCGCACCTCGTCCAGCAACGCCCGATAGCTGGTGCCCGCCGCGTCGAGATGCCTGCGCAGCGTGCGCGTGCTCATGTTGAGATCGTTCGCCACGGCGTCGATGCCGGGCGGCGCGGCGAACCCGTCCGCGCCGCCGCGCGGGACCAAGCGCTCGCGCACCTCGGCCGCGATGCCGGTGCGGGCCCTGCGGCGGTGCACCAACTCCCGGCACTGCGCCAGGCACATCGCCCAGGTGTGCTCGTTGGCCTGCGGCAACGGCTGCTCCAGCAGCATGGGTTCGATGGCGAACAGGTTGCGCGGCATGTCGAACCGCGGGGCCACCAGGGTGACCTCCGCGATCCGATCGACGTAGCCCGGTGCGGGAAAACGGAATTCGGCCCTGGTCAGCGGCAGGCGCGTGCCGAGCAGATCGCTCATCACCTGATGCATCGCGGTGACGTCGCGTTCGACGAGGAACTGGCGCACATCCGTCGGCACCGACTCGTCGTGCACCACCGCGACGAACTCGTTCTCGCCCCACTCGGCCACCGGTAGGCAGAAGGTGAAGCTGAGGTCCAGGTAGCGCAGCGCGAAGCTGATCGCCTCCCCCAGCGTCGGGCTGCTGACGCAGGCGAAGCCGAAGATGCCGAAGGTGGTGATCCGGTAGCGGCGGCCCACCTCGACGCCCAGCGCGGGACGGCCGGCGAGTTCGCGAACGAGGTTGCGGATGACCGCCAGTTCGGTGTGCGCATCGATCTGCGCGTCCGGATCGCGCAGTTGCTGCTCGGTCAGGGCGGTGCCGTGCAGCATGCGCGCCGCGGGCACGCCGTGTTCGGCCGCGTAGCCGACCATCAGCGCCACGCTGGCCACGCCGCGCGGAAAGTTCCAATCGCGGATATCCGGATCCTGCACCCGCTCCACGCGGACATTATGGCCGAATTTCTCTATGCGACGGCACAGCGGCTCCTACAGTGGAGACACCTACGGTCGGAGTGAGGAGTGTCACATGACAACGCGCGGTCGGCCGTCGATCCTCATCATCGGCGCGGGCTTCGGCGGCATCGGCATGGCGATCGAGTTGCGCCGCAACGGCTTCGACGACATCACCGTGCTGGAACGGGCCGCCGACCTCGGCGGGGTGTGGCGGGAGAACACCTACCCCGGAGCGGCCTGCGACGTCCCCTCGCCGCTGTACTCGTATTCGTTCGAACCCAAGCCGGACTGGCCGCAGCGGTACTCGGGGCGTGCCGCCATCCACGCCTACCTGCGCGGCGTCGCCGAGCGGCACGGCGTGCTGTCGGCGATCCGCTTCGGCACCAGCGTCACCGACGCCGAATTCGATGACGCCACCGGCCGGTGGACCGTCCGCACCGCTGACGGGGACAGCCGCGTCGTGGACGTGCTGATCTCGGCGGTGGGTCAGCTGTCGCGTCCGTCCCTGCCCGCCATACCCGGCATCGACACCTTCGCGGGCCCGTCGTTCCATTCGGCCGAGTGGGACCACGATGTCGACCTCCGCGGCAAACGCGTCGCCTGCGTCGGCACCGGAGCGAGCGCTGTCCAGTACATTCCCGAGATCCAGCCCGAGGTCGCCCATCTCACGCTCTTCCAGCGCACACCGGCCTGGGTGATCCCCAAGTTCGACACCGACTACTCGCCGATCCAGCACAACCTGTTCGCGCGGATGCCCGGCGCGCTGCTGGCCGAACGATTCGGGTGGTGGTCGATCGCGGAGTTCGTCTCGCTCGGACTGGTCGAGGTCCCCGCCATCGCCCGGTGGGTGGCCCGCATCGCCTCCCGGCACCTGGCCGAGCAGGTCGAGGATGCACAGCTACGCGCGAAACTCACCCCGGACTACCCGATCGGGTGCAAACGCGCGCTGTTCTCCAACGACTACTACCCCGCGCTCACCCAGCCGAACGTGCGGGTGGAGACCACCGCGATCAGCGAGATCACTGCGCAGGGCGTGCGCACCGCCGACGGTGCGACGCACGAGGTGGACGTGATCATCTACGGCACCGGCTTCAAGGGCACGGAGTTCCTGTGGCCGATGGAGGTCTACGGTCGCGGGGGCCGCAGGCTGGCCGACGCCTGGGCCGACGGCGCGCACGCGTACTACGGCATCGCGGTGCCCGACTTCCCGAACCTCTTCCTGGTCTACGGGCCGAACACCAACCTCGGCGTCGGCTCGATCGTCTACATGATCGAGTCGCAGACCCGCTACATCCGTCAGGCGGTGCGGTGGCTCGCCGACCACCCCGGCCACTGTGTCGACGTCCGGGCGGACCTGGAGGAGGGCTACAACGCCGCGCTCCAGCAACGACTGGCCCGCACCCCGTGGAACTTCTGCGCGAGCTGGTACCGCAATTCCGCGGGCCGTATCACCAACAACTGGCCCGGCTCGCAGACCAGCTACCGCCGCCGCACCCGGCGCTTCGATCCCCGGCACTACACCCTCGACCCGGTCTCGTGACGAAGCGCACGGCTGCCGGCCCCGCTCGGATTCGACTCGACGCGGCACCGCCCGCCGGGCTGGCAGACTTGTGCTGTGAATGAACTGGCCTGTCCGGGCGCATCGGAGCAGCGCGGGCCGCTGCGTCCGATCGAGCTGGCCACCGGCGCCGTGCTCGGTGGAGCCACCGTCGGGCTGGTGACCATCGGATCGGTGATCCCGTTCGCCGGCGCGCTGCAGTTGGTCGCGGCGGTCCCGATCGGGCTGATCGCGCATCGCTTCCGGCCGCGCGCCCTGATCACCGCGACCATCGCCGCCACGCTGGTCACCTTCGTGGCGGCCGGTATGGCGGCGGCGACGGTGCTGGTCGCCTCGGCCACCATGGGCGGCATCATCGGCACCGTCAAGCGGCGTGGCGGCGGGCTCGTCGCGGTGCTGGGGCTCTCGCTGCTCACCGGGCTGGTGTGGGCCGCGCTCGCTGTCGGTTCGCTGCTCGTGCTGTCGAGCGCGCGCGGGCTGGTCTTCGACAACATCCGCAACGGCGCGCGCGGCTTGCAGGATCTCGCCGCCCAGGTGGGCGTGACTCCGCTCGGGCGGGTCGTGGCGGAACTGGCCGACGCCGTGCTGCGCTCGTGGTGGGTGTGGCTGGGCGGCGGCGTCGCGCTCGGCATGATGGCCACCGGGGTGTGCTCCTGGTATGTCCTGGGCTCGGTGCTGGACCGGCTCGACTGGCTGCCCGGGCGGGACCGGCTCGACGCACCGCTCGACGCCCGGCCCGTCGCGCCGCTGCCGGTCACGCTGCAACACGCCGGGTTCCGCTACCCCGGCGCCGGTCGCGACGCGCTCAGCGACGTCGACCTCACCGTCGAGGTCGGGGAATTCGTCGCCGTGGTGGGGCACAACGGCTCGGGCAAGTCCACGCTGACCCGGTTGCTGGCCGGCCTGCCGCCCACCTCTGGGTCGGTGCGGCGGCCCGGCTCGGCCGGACTGGGGCGGCTGGGCGGCACGGCGCTGGTGTTGCAGCGACCGGAGAGCCAGACCCTCGGCGTGCTCGTCGCCGACGACGTGGTGTGGGGATTGTCCGCGGACCTGGCCGCCGAGGTGGACGTGGAAGGACTGCTGAGCGAGGTCGGTCTCGCCGGGATGGGCGGCAAGGAGACCGCGACGCTCTCCGGCGGTCAGCAGCAGCGGCTGGCGGTCGCGGCGGCACTGGCCCGGCGGCCCGCCCTGCTGATCGCCGACGAAGCGACCTCCATGATCGATCCGGACGGACGCGGGGAACTGGTGGAACTGCTCGCGGGCCTGCCGAATCGCCACCCGATGGCGGTGGTCCTGGTGACCCACCACGAAGCCGATGCCGCGGCCGCGGACCGGGTCGTGCACCTGTCGGGTGGACGGACGGTCGCGCACCTGCCCGCGTGGCCCCGTCCGGCACGCGCCGCGCGCCGCAGGCCGATGGGTGAACCGGTCCTCGAACTGCGCGATGTCCGGCACACCTACAACCGCGCGACGCCGTGGGAGGCGCCCGCGCTGCACGGCGTCGACCTGTCCGTCCGGCAGGGCGAAGCGCTGCTCGTCGTCGGCGGGAACGGCTCGGGCAAGTCCACCCTGGCCTGGATCATGGCCGGCCTGATCGAACCGAGTTCCGGCCGATGCGAACTGCGCGGGAAGCCGGTCGGCAAGCAGATCGGCGGGGTCGGGCTCGCGTTTCAGCATTCCCGCCTGCAATTGCAGAAGCAGACCGTCGGCGCGGAGATCGCGGACTGGGGCGGACGCGCCACCGGCTCCGGCGCGGTCGGGCGCGCGCTGGACGCGGTCGGGCTGGACCGGTCGCTGGCCGCGCGATCGATCGAGGAACTCAGCGGCGGACAGGCCAAACGGGTGGTGCTCGCCGCGATCGTGGCCAGCCATCCCCAAGTGGTCGTGCTCGACGAACCGCTGGCCGGACTCGACCCCGAGGGCAGAGCCGACATCGTGGAACTGCTCGCCCGGCTCCGGGACGCCGGTTTGACGCTGATCGTCATCTCGCACGACGTGGCCGACATGGCGGCGGTGTGCGACCGCACGGTGCACCTGCGATCGGGACGCATCCTGAGCGCGGAATCCGCGTGGGCGGCCACGCCGGTGCCGAGCGAGGCGGCCGCGCGAGCCGACCCCGGAACGCTGCACGCGCCCGGTGAGTCGGCCTGGCGGTTCGAGCACGGAGGTCGATGATGAGCACCGTTCTGCTGCGTCAAGTGCCGGTCGCCAGTCCGGTGCACCGGCTGTGGGCGGGCACCAAGATCATCGGCGTCTTCCTGATCAGCCTGGTGTTGATGTTCCTGCCGTCCTGGCCGGTGCTCGCCGTGATGACGGGGTTCCTGGTGATCGTGGGCGTCGTCGCCCGGCTGCCGCTCGGCACGCTGCCGCGCCCGCCCTGGTGGTTCTGGGCGCTGTTCGTCGTCGGCGGCCTGCTCACCGTCCCCGTCGGCGGTGCGGCGGTGCTGCGCTACGCGCAGATCGCGATCTTCACCCTGATCCTGGTGACCGCTTCGTTCCTGATCGCGTGGACCACACCGATGGGTGACGTCGCGCCGGCCCTCGCCAAACTGGGCGCGCCGTTGCGCAGGCTCAGGATGCCGGTGGACGAGTGGGCTGTCGTCGTCGCGCTCACCCTCCGCGGTCTGCCGTTGCTCATGGAGGAGATCCGGGTGCTGCGCGCCGCCCGTCGCCTCCGCCCCAAGGACCGTATGCTCGCCCGCGCGGTCGACAACCCCCTCATCGACATCCTCACCGCGGCCATGGCGGTGGCCACCCGCCGGGCCGGTGAACTGGGTGAGGCGATCACCGCACGCGGTGGCACCGGGCAACTCACCGCCCATCCCAACGCTCCCGGCCTGCGCGACGCTCTCGCTCTCGTACTCGTCTTCGGCGTCTGCCTCGGCTCCGTCGCACTGCACTTGCTGCTCTGATACACGCGAGAGAAGTGATGGCTGCGAGCCGAATGGGTGAAGAACCGGGTCTCGGTTGGTCGCGGCCCCTAATGGTTCGCGGGGCGGAATTCCGGGCCCGGGATTCGCTGAATATTTGCAGACCGTCTGGCGTCACTCGAGGTAAGGCCCGGTCGATGCCACGGAAAGCACTGTCGGCGGTTCACGTACCGCGCTTCGGCGGGAACGGTAGCCGTCACCCCAGCCAGTGAGGCCCACCCGCCTGCCCACACCACGACTCGGCCGCCCGGATCACGGCCACGCCGCGCCCCTCCCCTCGCACGCGCCCCGAGCCTCGCGAAATACACTGCCGTGCCGGAGATTACACCTGGCGCACAACCGTGTACGCATGCTTCGGATGCAATGCTTCGATTCGAAGATCGCACCCCACCGCCCGAATGAAGCCCGCCCGGACCCATTCGAACGCCCGTATTGCTCGATCAATAAATAGCGGAAAGCTATAACATCACCACTGGGCAAAGCCGGAAGATTACCCTCTGAATTCGTGTCCCAAACCCCTTCGGCCACAGTACAGTTATCACTCGGAAGTAACTGTCTTTTGGATCACATCACGGATGTACACGCCGATGGGGGAAGGAAATTCGGCGTGCGCCGCGTTCTCTATTGCTCGAAGCCTGATGAAGATTGGAAACCGAGAAATGATTCTGCGGAAAGTCACTGCCGCTGTCGTGCCACTGGTCGCCGCGCTCACGGTGGGGTCCGGTGTCGCGCACGCGGAACCGGGCGCGACAGCGGTTCCGGACATCGGCTACCAAGCCGAGCTGATCGGGAACAAGGTCGTCACGACACTCACCGCGGGCACGTTCGAGGTGCGCGGCGACGCCGTCGACATCAAGGACGCGGCGGGTGCGGTCGCGGTCACGCTGCCGCTCGCCTTCCGGCAGGACGGGCTCGAATACCCCATGTCCCACGTGGTGCGGGACGCGGGCCGGGTGCTGGAGCTGACCGTCGTCAAGGACGCGGCGCAGGCGCGCCCCGCGGCCACGCCGGTCGCGTCACCGTTCGAGAACCAGCGCGCGATGGACGCCTTCCTGTCGCAGTTCGGCATCGCCACCGCGGTCGGCGGTTTCATCGGCACGGTGATCGGAGCGCTCGTCGGTCTGACGGGCATCATCGGCGGACCCGTCGGTATCGCCACTGTGCTCGCGGGCGCGGGTATCGGCGGCATCATCGGCACCATCGTCGTCGGCGGACCGGCCCTGATCATCGCCGGTATCGATCTGATCAGCACGCTGGCCGCCCCGCCCGGCAGCACCAAGTGGATGGACACCACCGGGCGTTCGCAGAACTGACCGGTGCCCCCTGGCGCTACGCGCACCGAATCGACCGCGATTCGGTGCGCTTTCGTCTGTGCGGCCAGTTGATGGTTCGCCGGAAGCGGCCGCCGCGCCCGACGTATCCGCGTCCGCCGACGGACATGGTGCCGCACCGTCAGCGGCTCCCCGACACGAATACCGCCCTCATACACCCCCACCCCTCGACGAAGACATACCGTCGACCACTCCCGAGACCAACGCCGCCCTTCCGCAACCACGCTGGTCGACGGATACGGTGCGCGCCGACCAACGTCCACGATCAGCCGGTCGTCCTTCACCGCTCCCGGCATCCGGCGGCCACCGGCAGACCCGCGAACCGATCGCCCAGAAAATTCATCGCGCCCGGCGCCTCACCGATCGCCGCCGGGTTGTGGGTGGGCAGCATCGAGTGCACCGAGGTGATCGCCGCTCCCTGCGCGCAGTACCGGCCGACCAGGTCGGTGAAGCCCGCCACGGGGATCACGTCGTCGGTGCGGCTGTGGTACAGGTACATCGGCGTCTCCGGCGCACTGCCGCCGAGTTCCTGGGCGCCGGTCGCGGCGCGGAAAGCCGGATGCGACAGCAGATCCGGGACGACGGCGAAGTCGTCGACCCGCGCCCCGACGTACTTCGGCACCAGGTCGGACCCGCACATGGTGGCATTCTCGGCCAGCGCCGCGCGCCCCCGATCGTTGAGCAACGCCAGCACGCCGTTGCCGGGATCGTTACGCGCGATGGCGAACAGGATCAGCAACGCCAGCCCGGCCTGCACGGTGCCGTCCGCCTCGCGCGCTATGGCGGGCCAGTCCGCCGGAACGCCACCCGAGGTGATGCCCGCGAACCGGACGTCCGGCGCGTACCACGGCTGCATCTGCGCCGCCCACAGCGTGGCGAACGCGCCGCCCGAATAGCCCCAGGCGCCGATGGGCGTCGCGGGCCCGAGCCCGGCCTGCGGAAGATCACGGGCCGCCCGGATGCCGTCCAGCACGCCGCGTCCGGAGTTCACCCCGTCCAGGAACCGGGATCGCGGACCCTCGTAGTCGCCGGCCACCACCGCCCACCCGCGCCGCAGTGCCTCCGCCATGAACGGCGTGTCGATGAGAGTGTTCACCGCGCCGCTGTCCCAGCCGCCGCGCAGCGCGAACGACGGCGCGCACCGCGTGCCGAGACTGTCCTCGGGCACCTGATACGACAGCAGGGGCCGGGCGCCCGGGCCGAACCACGGCAGCATCGGGACCATCACGGTCGCCACGTCGGCCACGGGATCATCGCTCGCGTCGGTGCTGCGATACTTCACCTGCCATGCCGAAACCGGCAGGGGTAGCCCGAACAACGCGATCGGGCGGGAATCCAGCACGGCGCCGTTGTGGTAGCGCTCGAGCTCCGCGGGGGCCGCGTAGAACGGGTCGTGGTCCGGCGGGGGTAGCTCGGCGTGTGCCGCCGGGACGGCGGCAAGAGCGATCAGCGTGGACAGCGCGATCCCCAGGATCGCGGTGCGCACCGGGCGGTTGCTCGCCTGCGCGGTGACAGGCGCTGCGTGCACATCCTTCATCAGGGCCTCCCCAGTCCCGGCGAGGCGGTGAGTGTCCCGGTGCGGTCGGCGCCGGTTCACCTGGCCTCCAGACCTCAACGGTACTGCCGGGCGGACGGACCCGGCAACGGGCGATCGCAGGTCACACCCACCGCCGCCGCTGTCCGCGGGGCTGGCTACAGTGTTGGCCAAAACATCCCTGGCGCAATCGAATAGCTGTTCGGCGGCACCCCGCCGACAGCGCGAGCGCAACGAAGAGGAGTAGCCGAGCATGCGGCATGGCAACGGACTGGACATCCCCGAGGGACTCGCCGACGTGTGCGCGCCCGACCGGATGGCGGTGATCGTCTACGACATGCAGGTCGGCGTGCTCAGTCAGTTGCCGGACGGCCCGGAGATCATCGAGCGGGTGGTTCGGGTGGTCGACGCGGCGCGCTCGGGTGGCTACCCGGTGATCTTCCTGCGCCATTTCTTCCTGCCGGAGCGGCTGAGCGGAGCATTCGCGCTGCGCATGGCCATGAGCTGGCAGCAGGTGGATTCGGTGGACGAGGTGCGCTTCATCCTCCAGCGCGACACCCCGGCCTTCGAGCTGGTTCCCGAGCTGCGGCCGCGCGCGGACGAGGTGGTGTTCGACAAGACGTCGATGTCGGCCTTCGAAGGGACTCCGCTGGCCTCGATGCTGCGCGATCTGCGCATCGGTGCCTACGCGATCGCGGGCGTCGCCCTGGAGATCGGCATCGCGCCCACGGTCACGCATTCCACCGATCTCGGATTCGTCCCGGTGGTGATCAGCGACGCGGTCGGCGGCCGGGACAAGGAGGCCATGGCTCGGGCCTACGCGGATTTCGAATTCCAGGGCCACGCGCTGGTGACCGACATCGCCACCATCACCCCGCTGCTCGCGGGCGGCAACTGACCCGGAACGGGACCCGGCCACGACCGGGTCCCGTTCGACGCTCACTTCTCCCGCAGGGCTTTCTTGGCCGCGTCCTGGGCGGCGTCGACCTGGCTCGTGAACTTGTCGCCCGTCTTCTCGTCGACGAGGTCGCCCGCCTTGTCGATGACCGCGTCCAGCTTGTCCGCGTTCTTCTGGGCCAGGTCCATCGCCTTACCCGCCAGGTTCTTGAAGTCCACCGTGCACTCCTCGTTTCGCGCTGGGAACAACCGCGAGACAACCCTACCCAGCGCCCAGCCAAGCCGGATGCCACAACCGGCCCGTCTCGGTCCAGTTCATGAATCGCACGGTGCCACCGAGTTTCGGCGTCACCCACACCGCCTCCTTGCGTTCCTCGGTGGTGAGGTCGTTGTCGAACGGCGAGGTCTTGCGCTCGAGCTTGCGCAGCCGCGCGGCCAGCTCCCGCATGGCCGAGTCGTCGAACCCGGTGCCGACCCGTCCGACGTAGACCAGCCTGCCGTCGTGTGGAATACCGACCAGCAGCGATTTGAACTCTCGCGCCGTGCTGCGCCGCCACCCGCCGATCAGCACCTGCTGAGTGCGCCAGTTGCGCTGCTTCACCCAGGCATGCCCGCGCTTGCCCGGCAGGTACACCGAATCCTTGCGTTTCGCGACCACGCCCTCCAGCCCGTGCTCCTGGCTGTAGCGCAAGGCCTCGGCGCCCGAGCCGTCCAGTCGTGGCGGCACCACCATCGACGGCGCGTTCGCGGCGAGCGCCTCCAGCACCCTGCGGCGATCGGAATATCTTTTGCGCAGCAGCGACGTGCCGTCCAGGTACAGCACGTCGAACGCGACGAACACCGCCCGCGCCGCGTCGGCTTGCAGCAGGCCGAGGTTCGCGACTCCGTGATCGTCGAAGACGACGGCCTCACCGTCCAGCACCACCCGATGCCCGGACAATTCTCGCCGCAGCGCCGCGATGCGCGGATAGCGGTCGGTCACGACGTTGCCCGCCCGGCTGTGCAACGTGATCGCGCCGGAGTCGATCTCGGCGATCAGCCGGAAGCCGTCCCACTTCGTCTCGAAGCACCACTCGTCCGCGCCGAGATCGGCGACGTTTCCGGGCGTCGCGAGCATCGGCGACAGACCGCGCGGAAGTGGCGAGGGCCCGTCGGTGGGACGAATGATCCGGCCCGGCGGCTGCCGCACCTGCGGTTCTTCGGCTCCGTTCCCCTCCCGCATCAGATGCATCAGCCATTGGTTGCCGTTGGTCTGGATCAGCGCGTACCGGCCGGTGAGCCGCTTGCCGTGGAACCGCACGATGACCTCGTCGTCGCGCCACTTCTCGGTCTCGTAGGTGCCGGAGTCCCAGATCGTCATCTCGCCCGCGCCGTACTCGCCCTTCGGGATGGCTCCGTGGAAGTCGAGATACTCCATCGGATGGTCCTCGGTGTGCACGGCGAGGCGGTTCTGCTCGGGAGAGGTCGGCGGGCCTTTCGGCACCGCCCAGGACACCAGGACACCGTCGCGCTCCAGCCGCACATCCCAGTGCAGGCGCCGCGCGTGATGCTCCTGCACGACGTAGCGGTTGTCCGCGCCCGGCGCGGGCGGCTGCGCGGGAACGGGCTCGGGCGTGCGGGACGGATCCCGCATCGATCGGTACTTCGTCAACGCGTCCGGGCCCGCTCCCGCCGCGGACGAGCCGTTTCCCGCGGGCGGCGCATCCAGTTCGGCGAGCAGATCGCCATCCGATCGGTATCTGGCGAGTACTTCGTCGAACCGCAGATGCCGCAGCTTCTTCCGGTTCTCGATCTCTTTCCAGGTGCGTGGAGCGGCGACGTTCGGCTCCGGCCGCCCCCGCATCGAGTAGGGCGCGATGGTGGTCTTGGCGGCGTTGTTCTGGCTCCAGTCGAGGAAGACCTTGCCGCCGCGAGCCGCCTTCGCCATCGTCGCCGTGACCAGGTCCGGGCGCAGCCGTTGCAGATTGGTGGCCACCTGTTTCGCCACGGTGGAGGCGCCGTCCGAATTCAGTTCGCGATCCAGCGGCACGTAGAGGTGGATTCCCTTGCTGCCGCTGGTCACCGGGAACGTGCGCAGACCGATGCCCTCGACCATCTCGCGCACCGCGAGCGCCACCTCGGCGCATTCGGCGAGCCCGACTCCCTCGCCCGGGTCCAGATCGAAGACCAGCCTGGTGGCCGGGCCCATGTCGTCGCCGTCGAAACGCCACTGCGGCACATGCACTTCCAGCGCGGCCTGCTGGGCGAGCCAGGCCAGCCCGGCCTCGGAATCGATCAGGGGATAGACGACCTTGCGATCGGAATGCCGCAGGGTGCGCCGCTGCATCCAGGAGGGGGCGTGCGACGGGAGATTCTTCTCGAAGAAGGACGGTTCGTCTACGCCGTTGGGCCAGCGCTTGCGGGTGACCGCCCGCCCGGCGACATGCGGCAGCATGGCCGGCGCGATCGCCGAATAGTAGGCGATGACTTCGCCTTTGGTGGTTCCGGTGGCCGGGTACAACACCTTGTCGAGGTTGCTCAGGTCAACCTCGATACCACCGAACTCGCGGCGGGCCACCATATCCGAAGTGTAGCGGCGGAGACCCGGTCGTGGTCTCCGCCGCTCGCTCAGGCGTGCGGTCCGGACTGGTCCGGCGGGACCACCTTCTTGGCGGCCTCCTTGCCCTTGGCGATCTTGTCGGTGTACTTGCCGTGCGTCTTCTGGTCGATGAAGTCACCGGCCTTGTCCACCGCTGAATTGATCTTGTCGGCGTTCTTGGCCGCCGCGTCCTTACCCTTGTCGACCAGGCCCTTGACCGTATCCGCGAAACTCATCGCCGTGATCCTTCCTGTCGCCAACTAGCAGAAGTCGTTCACTCCACATTCTCCCACCAAGAATCCGCAGGTGGGGCACTCGACGGGTCCACACGCTGCCCGGGCACGGGCACCGCGACCTCGGTGCCCGCCGCCCGCGCCGCTGCCACCATGCGCCGGACCGGCTCGGACCAGCCGTGGAAGGCGAGATTGAAGGTGGCCCAGTGAATGGGCACCAGCAATCCGTAACCGGCATTCCCGCCGCACAGGTCGGCGTGTGCCCGGACCGCCTCCTCGGGATTCATGTGCACATCCGGCCAGCGCTCGTCGTAGGCGCCGATCGGCAGCAGCGTCAGGTCGAACGGACCGAGCGCCGCGCCCGCCTCGGCGAACGCCTTGGTGTAGCCGGTGTCGCCTCCGAAGTAGGCGCGCCGCGTCGGCCCGACGATCGACCACGAGGCCCACAACGTGGTGTTGCGCAGGAGGCCGCGCCCGGAGAAATGCCGCGCCTCCGTGCAGGTGAGCACGAGATCCACGCCGTCGCGGTCCCGGCCGAGTTCGGTGAGCGACACCGAACCGCCCCAGTCCAATTCGACGATGCGATCCTCCGGCACACCCCAGTGCCGCAAGTGGGCGCCGATACCGATCGGCACCAGGAACGGCGCGCTCTGGCGTGCCACCAGCTCCCGCACGGTCCACTTGTCCAGGTGGTCGTAATGATCGTGCGAGATGAGCACCGCGTCGATCGGGGGCAGGTCGGCAAGCGGCTGCGGCACCGGATGCATCCGCGCGGGCCCGACCAGCGCCGACGGCGAAACTCGCTCGCTCCACACCGGATCGGTGAGAATGCGGTACCCGTCGACCTCGACCAACGTCGTGGCGTGGCCGTACCAGGTGACGGCGAGCGCGGACGCCGCGGGCGGCTGTTGCGGCGTCCGCAGCGGGATGGGGCCCCGCGGCCTGCCCGCGTTGCGCTGGGTCAACGCCGAGACCAGCAGCGAGGGAGCCGAACCCGCGACCACCTGGCTACTGGGTTCGGTGTTGTGGAACTGGCGGTCGCGATAGGTCGCCGCGCCCACCGCGTACGGCTGGATCGCCGAGATCGAAGCGCCCATCGCCGAAGGGATGTCCCATACCGCCCGGACCACCCAGGTGATGCCGAGCGTGCCCGCCGCGGCGCCCGCGATGCGTCTGATGTCCATCATCGCCCCACGAATTTCGCGGCGCGCTTTTCCTGCCTGGCCAAACGACCCTCCTTGGCATCCTCGCTCGCCCACGCGGCCTCCAGCGCGGCGCGCTGCTGCGCGGTTTCCGGATCACGCGTTCCGTCGTCATTGAGCACCAGCTTCATGTGCCGCAGGGACAACGGAGCCAATGCCGCGATCTGCTTGCCCCAGGCCTGCGCGTCGGACGCCGCACCGATCCGGTTGGCGAACCCGAAGGCGTAGGCGTCGGCGGCCGATATCTGTTCGGCGCCCAGCAGCACCGTGCGCGCCGGACCGCCGCCGATCAAGGCGACCAGCCTGCGCACGGTCCACCGATCCACGCTGATGCCCAGTTTCGCCGCGGGAATGGCGATGTACGCCTCCGGCGAGACCACCCGCAGGTCCGAAGCGAGCGCCAGTTGCACGCCCGCCCCGATCGCGGCGCCGTTGATCGCCGAAATCACCGGGATCGGCACGGATTCGATGGTGTGCAGCGTTTCCAGCCACTCGGACAGGAAATCGCCGGAATACACCCCGGACAGATCGGCGCCCGCACTGAAGACCGGGCCGCGCCCGGTCAACACGATGACTCGCGCCTGGTCGGCGACAGCGGCGAGCACGGCCTCGCGCAGCAGCGTCACGAGTTCGTAGTTGAGCGCGTTGCGGCGCTCTTCCCGCTGAAGTTCGATGGTGACCACGTCACCGTCCCGGCTGACCCCGAGCATGCGACCTCCCCGACTGAACGGTCCGTCTGATCTCTTCACTCTGCCACAGGGGACGAACCATTCCGCGCCGGGCGATACGATCACCGGCTGTGCCGACCGACTTCGACATATTGGTGATCGGCGCTGGTCAGGCGGGACTGTCGGCCGGTTACCACCTCCAGCGCCTCGGGCTGCGGCCCGAACGGCACTTCCTGCTCGTCGATCGCTCCCCCGGGCCCGGCGGCGCGTGGCAGTTCCGCTGGCCCTCCCTCACCTTGGACACGGTCAACCGGGTGCACGACCTGCCCGGCATGTCGTTCGCCGAGACCTTGCCGCCGGGTTCGTCGTCCGCGCCCGCGGCATCCGCTGTCCCGCACTACTACGAGCTGTACGAGAAGCGGTTCGACCTGCGCGTTCACCGCCGGGTATCGGTCACCGTGGTCTGTGATCGCACCGAGGAAGGCGGCCCGGCCGAACGCGGCGCGGTGCTCGGCGCGGAGACCGACGCGGCCGGCCTCATCCGGGTTCGCGGCCTGATCAACTGCACCGGCACCTGGGAGAATCCGTTCGTTCCGCACTATCCCGGCGCGCAGACGTTCACCGGTCGCCAGCTGCACACCCACGACTACCACAGTGCCGTGGAATTCGCGGGCAAGCACGTCGTGGTGGTCGGCGGCGGCATATCGGCCGTTCAACTGCTCGACGAGATCTCCCAGGTCACCACGACGACCTGGGTCACGAGAACACCGCCGCGCTTCCGCGAGGGGCCGTTCACCGAAGAGGCGGGTCGAGCCGCGGTCGCGCTGGTCGAGGACCGGGTCCGGCGCGGGCTGCCGCCGGGATCGGTGGTCTCGGTCACCGGGCTGCCGCTCGACGACCGGTTACGAGCGGCACGAGCTCGCGGCGCGCTCACCCGACTGCCGATGTTCGAGCGCATCGAGCCCGGCGGCGTGCGGTGGGCCGACGGAACCTTTCAGCAGGCGGAGGTGATCCTGTGGGCCACCGGCTTCCGCAGCGCCCTCGACCACCTCGCGCCGCTGCGACTGCGCGGGCCCGGCGGCGGCATCACCATGTCGGGACGGCTGGCCACCCGGGTAGCCGCCGATCCGCGCATCCATCTGATCGGCTACGGGCCGTCGGCCAGCACCGTGGGCGCCAATCGCGCGGGGCGCACGGCGGCGCTGGAACTCACCCGGCATCTCGGACTGCGCTGACGGTGCGCGCGGCCCGAGTCGTCAGTCGATCAATCCGAGCGTGAGCGTATCCGGGTCCCCGCCGATGCGCGAACCGCTGTCCAGGCCGTTGATCGCGTCCATCTGCTCCGCGGTCAGCTCGAAGCCGAACACGTCGAAGTTCTCCGCGATCCGCGACGGCGTCACCGACTTCGGGATGACGACGTTGCCCAGTTGCAGATGCCAGCGGATGATCACCTGCGCAGGCGTGCGACCGACCTCGGCGGCCACCTGGGCGATGGTGGCGTCGTCGAGCAGTGTGCCCTGTCCGAGCGGACTCCACGCCTCGGTCGCGATCGCGTTGGCGGCGTGGAACTCACGCAGTTCGCGCTGCGCCAGGCTGGGGTGCAGCTCGATCTGGTTCACCACCGGGATCTCCCCGGTCTCGGCGATGAGCCGCTGGATGTGCGCGACCGTGAAGTTCGAAACGCCGATCGACCGCACCCGGCCCTGTGACTTCAGCGCCTGGAAGGCGCGGAAGGTGTCCACGAAACGGTCGGCCACGGCCACCGGCCAGTGGATGAGGTAGAGGTCGAGGTAGTCGAGGCCGAGCCGCTGCATGCTGGCGTCGAACGCGCGCAGCGTCGAGTCGTAGCCCTGGTCGGAGTTCCACAGCTTGGTGGTGACGTAGATCTCGTCGCGGGGCAGGCCGTATTCCCGGATCGCCCGGCCGGTGCCCTCCTCGTTTCCGTAGATCGCGGCGGTGTCGATGCTGCGGTAGCCAACCTCGAGCGCGGTGGTGACGACCGAGAAGACGTCCTCGGCGGGTACCTGGAATACGCCGAAGCCGAGCTGCGGGATCACGTTCCCGTCGTTCAGCACGATCGAGGGAACGGTGCTGGTCTCGCTTTTGAAGGTCACATTCCGACGGTAGAAGTGTGGCGGCGAACCGTCAATCACGCGCTCTGGTGTGTTGGCCTGCAATTTGCTGGTAAACCTGCGGTCAGCCCGTCATACCGGGCAGACCGAGCCGCCGGTACCGTGCTTGGCGCGCCGCGAGCAACTCTGGTTCCGGCCGTGCGCGCAAGGTCGCCAGTTCGTGCGCGATCGCCGCGACCATCCGCCGGGCGAAGTCCACCGGTTCGTCCGCCGCGTCGGGAAACTCCGGCACGATCCGGTCCACCACGCCGTCGTCCAGCAGGTCGGCGGCACCGATCCGTTGTGTCGCGGCCAATTCCGCAGCATGGTCGGTGTCGCGGAAGACGATGGCGCTCGCTCCTTCCGGCGGCAGCGGGGCGAGCCACGCGTGCGTGGCGGCGAGCACCCGGTCGGCGGGCAGCAGCGCCAGCGCGCCGCCGCCGGTGCCCTGGCCGAGCAGCACCGAGACGGTCGGGGTGTCCAGCGTCACCAGATCGGCGATGCAGCGGGCGATCTCGGGTGCCAGTCCGCGCTCCTCCGCCTCCTTCGACAGCGCCGCGCCCACCGTGTCGATGACCAGCACCAGCGGCAGCCGCAACTCCCGAGCAAGCGCCATACTGCGCCGCGCCTCACGCAGCGCCGCCGGGCCCATGGTGTTCTCGCCCTGCTGGCCGCGCCGGTCGTGCCCGAACACCACGCACGGCCTGCCCCGGAAACGACCGAGGGCGAGCAGGGCGGTGCGATCGGCCTCGCCCTGACCGGTGCCACTGAGCGGAACTCGTTGCGTCACATGACGTAAAAGCTCCCGTATGCCTGGGCGCTCTGGGCGGCGGGAGATCAGGACCGACTGCCACACCCGATCGTTCACAGCGCGGCTTCGCCCTTCGTCCAGCCGAAGTCGTTCTGCTTCAACGCTTTCAGAACCCTGAGCATGGTCCGGCGCGACCGAGCCCTGTGGTTGCGGCGCGATACGCTCGGAATTGAACTGTGCCGCGGCGGAATCGGGCAGCTCGATGCCGCTGAACACGCTCAGTGCGCGATGGGCGATGCGGCGGAAGACCGGGATCGTCAGGACGCCGTCGATGACGCCGCGGCGATACAAGTTCTCCGCGGTCTGCACGCCTTCCGGAAAAGGCCTGCCGTACAACGCTTGATAGACCCGAGGGCCGAGAAACCCGATGAGCGCTCCGGGCTCGGCGAACGTGATGTGGCCCAACGAGCCCCAGGAAGCGAAAACGCCACCCATCGTGGGGTTGCGGAGGTAGACCACGTAGGGATGACCCGCCGACTTGTGGGCCGCCACCGCACCGGCGATCTTCACCATCTGCACGAAGGCGACGGTGCCCTCCTGCATCCTGGTCCCACCGGAGGTCGGCGACGCGACCAGCGGCAGTCCCAGTTCGGTGGCGCGCTCGACCGCCGAGACGATCCGCTCCGCCGCGGCCACGCCGATCGAGCCGGCCAGGAACCCGAACTCGCAGGCGATCACGGCCACGCGGCGACCGCGCAGCAGCCCTTCGCCGGTGAGCACCGATTCGTCGGTACCCGCCGCGACCGCCGCCTTTCGCAAGGCATCGCGGTACTGCGGGGAAGCGGCCACCGTCACCGGCGGCCGGTCCCAGCTGACGAACGAGTCCGTGTCGAGCAGCTGCTCGAGTAACTCTCGCGCCGAAGTACGCACCGGGCGAGCCTATCCGGCCCTACCCGGTGCTCCGGCGAGCCGCGCGAGCACTCAGTAGCCCTGCATCACCTTGCGCAGCGCGTACTCGGTGAGCGCGACCAGCGCCTGCTTGGCCGGCTCACGACGACGCGCGTCGATGGACAGGATCGGCACATCGGCGGGCACGGCGAGCGCCTGCCGGATGTCCTCGATCGGGTACCGCGGCGCGTCGTCGAATTCGTTGAGCGCCACCAGGAAGGGCAGGCCACGCGCTTCGAAGTAGTCGACGGCCGCGAAGCTGTCCTCCAACCTGCGCGTGTCGACCAGCACAACGGCGCCGATGGCGCCACGGATCAGGTCGTCCCACATGAACCAGAACCGATACTGGCCAGGCGTGCCGAACAGGTACAACACCAGATCGTCGGCGAGACTGATCCGGCCGAAGTCCATCGCCACCGTGGTGGTCGACTTCATCGGAATGCCGGTCAGGTTGTCGATCCCGGCGCTGGCATTGGTCACCAACGCCTCGGTGCGCAGCGGAACGATCTCCGACACAGCACCGACCAACGTGGTCTTCCCGACGCCGAAGCCACCGGCGACCACGATCTTCGCCGATGTCGGCTTGCTGGTACGGGTGTCGACCTGCGCCGTCGAATCAAATACGCCGGAGTCCACTGAGAACCCTTTCGATCAGCTCGCGACGCTCATCGTCGCTGGAATCGTCTTTCAAAGTCGCCGATACGCGTACGTGCCCGGCCTCGATCAAATCGGCCACGAGCACACGGGCCACCCCGATGGGGATGCCCAATCGGGCTGCTACCTCGGCAACGGACGGCGATTCTCTGCACAACTCCACGATTGACGTCTCGATGTTGGTCAGTTCGAACTGCCGCTCGAGGGCGACCGGATGCGATGCGACGAGAGCCTCCAACGCCAACTCGACCGCGGGCCTGGTACGGCCTGCGGTCAGCGAGTACGGGCGTACGAGGCTCGGCTCGGCGCTCCCCACGCGGTGATCTTCTATGTCCATCCCACCATCAGGAACCCATCGTGACGCGTGGCGTGGCCTGAACAGTCTGGCCAACACGCTCGACCAACAGAGCCATCTCGTAACCGACCTGACCGATGTCACACGAAGTGTTGGTCAGCACCGCGAGATAGGAACCGTCGCCGACAGCCATGAGTAGCAGGTATCCGTGCTCCATCTCCACGACGGACTGGAGCACGGTGCCGCCCTCGAACAGATTCGAGACGCCGACTGACAGGCTGGCCAGACCGGCCGTGACGGCCGAGAGCTGTTCGGCGCGGTCGACGGGCAGCTGGGCACTCGCGGCCATGAGTAGGCCGTCCGCCGAGACCAGGACGGCATGGGCTACGCCAGGAACCTCGTTGGCAAAGTTCGAAACCAGCCAATCCAGCTGACGATTCGTACCACCTAGATCGGGGTTCATCGGTCTCCTTTATCTCCGGTTAGGTTCATTGCTCTCATTGCGCGGCCATCCCGGACGCCCTGCTGGTGACGACTCAAGCTGGACCTGATCGTTTCTGGGTCACGGCGCGGCGCCCGATCCGCCGCACCGCTTACGCCGCCGGGGACAAGCCTTCCGCCCGGATTGCGTTGCGGCAAGCCGGCAGCCGTTTTCGTCTCGGGCTGCGCCTCACTGGCGCGCCGAGCCGCTTGCCAACCTTCGTCACCCGGCGATTCGAAGGAGGCGGCCACCTGGGACCGATCCGCGTTGGGATCCGACAGCCACGCCGACATCATCTCGGCGAAGATCGGCGTTCCGCCCATCAACGCCCCCGACTCGTCCGCGGGCTGCAACCTGGTCTGGAAGAACGAGGCCGTCTTGGCCGGGTTGGACCGGAAGCTGTGCTTGCCTGGATCGCGCCCCGGCGCGGTGGCGGGCTGCTCTTCGCTCGCGGCGTGCTGGCCACGTTGCGGCAGCGCGATACCCGGCGGCACCGGCTGGCGCTGCGGCGCTTGAGCGCCCGGCTGCCGTTGCGGCAGACCGGTCAGCCCGCTCTCGCGCTGCGGCGGACTCGACGGTGCGGGCGGACGCTGCGGCAGACCGTTCACCGCACCCGCCTCACGCTGCGGCAGACCACCCGCCGCGTCACGCTGCGGCACACCGTTCGAAGCCGAATCCCGTTGCGGCAGACCGTTGACAGCGGGCAGCGCGCCGGAGCCCGGCTCGCGCTGCGGCAAGCCGTTGACGGAATCGCGTTGCGGAAGGCGATGGGCGCCGGAATCCCGCTGCGGAAGACCGCCGGTGGTTTCGCGCTGCGGCAGCCCACCGGGCGCGGCGTCGCGCTGCGGGAGGTTGGGCGCCGGATGCCGCGGCGGCAGGCCGGTCGAGCCGGGCTCACGCTGCGGCAGACCACCCAAGGCCGACTCACGCGACGGCAAACCGGTGGAACCCGGCTCACGCGACGGCAGACCGGTCGAACCCGGCTCA
>NZ_JBVJAP010000003.1:241653-395702 GCF_055590505.1 Nocardia sp. NPDC041819
CACGCGACGGCAAGCCACCCAAGGCCGACTCACGCTGCGGCAAGCCACCGGAGGCCGACTCACGCGACGGCAAACCGGTCGAACCCGGCTCACGCGACGGCAAGCCACCCAAGGCCGACTCACGCTGCGGCAAGCCACCGGAGGCCGACTCACGCGACGGCAAACCGGTCGAACCCGGCTCACGCTGCGGCAAGCCACCCAAGGCCGACTCACGCTGCGGCAGACCACCGGAGGCCGAGTCACGCTGCGGCGCACCGTTCGAACCCGGTTGCCGCTGCGGTAGGCCGGTCGAACCCGGCTCGCGCTGCGGCAGACCGGTAGAACCCGGCTCACGCTGCGGAAGGCCACCGGCGGACTCACGCTGCGGCAGACCACCCAAACCGCTTTCCCGCGGCGGCAGACCACCCAGACCGGTCTCGCGCGGCGGCAGACCGCTCGCCGGGTCGCGCTGCGGCAGACCGCCGGAAGCGGCTTCGCGCTGCGGCAGGCCGCTGGACGCGTCCCGCTGCGGCACGCCGTTGGTGCCCGGCTGCCGCTGCGGCAGACCGGTGCTCGGCTGCGGCACACCATTGGCACCCGGCTGACGCAGGGGCAGTTCGCCCGAGTTCGGGTCACGCGGCGGCAGGCCCGAACCGGACTGCTCCGCGGGACCACCGGGCTGGCGCGGCGGCGGACCGCCAGGGGTGAGGTTGCGCTTGGGCAGGTTGGCCGCGGCCAGCTTGCCACGCTGCGGACCGCTCGGCGCCTGCTGTCCGGGCGCGGGCCGCAGGCTGGTCGCCGACTGCTGCGCCTCCGAGCGCATACCGCTCGACGACATCGCCGAACCCGGCTGCCGCTGCGGCAGTCCGCCGGGGCCGGTGGGGATCGGACCGCTGGGCGTGCCGGTGGGCTTGGCGCCGGCGACCGGAATCGGGCCGCTCACCCCGGGATCGACAGTGACCATGACATTGCCCCCAGGAGTCCGGGTGACGGCCCGCATCTGCATGGACGACGGACGCTGCGGCGCGGCGGCCTGCGGCGAGGGCTGCGGGGTGACGGGCTGCGGGGTGACGGCTTGCGCCGCGCTCGGCTTGCCCGCGACGATCAGTCCGACCGGCACGTGCACGGTCACCGTGACGCCGGGATCGCGCGCGGTGTCGAAGGTCGGGCGCAGACGCACGGTGAGACCGTGCCGCTCGGCGAGCCTGCCGACCACGAACAGACCCATGTGGCGGGCCGTGTCCGGCCCCGGCTCGGCGGTCTGCTCCAAGCGGTGGTTGATGTCGGCCATCTCGGCGGGCGGCATACCGATGCCGCGGTCGGCCACCTCGATGAGCAGGCCCTGATCGTGTGCCTGCGCGAAGGTGAACTTGACGTCGGTCTCCGGCGGCGAGGCGCGCAGCGCGTTGTCCAGCAGCTCGGCGAAGAGGTGCGCGAGGTCGGAGGCGGCGGGTTCCTTCAGCGAACCGCGCGGCGTGGCGCCGAGCTTCACGCGCTCGTAGTCCTCGACCTCGGAGATCGCGGCGCGCAGCACGTCGGCGATCTCGACCGGGGCGGACTTGGCGCGGCGCTGCCTGGTACCGGCCAGAATCAGCAGGTTGTCGCCGTTGCGGCGCATGCGGGCGGCGAGGTGGTCGAGCCGGAAGAGGTTTTCCAGCAGGCGCGGGTCCTTCTCGTCGTACTCCATCGCCTCGATGAGGGTGAGCTGATGGTCGACGAGCGACTTCGAGCGCCGCGCCAGGGTCTCGAACATGTCGTTGACCTGCGAACGCATCTTCGCCTGGTCACTCGCCAGGCGCAGCGCCTGGCCGTGGATGTCGTCGACCGCGCGGGCCAGCTGGCCGATCTCCTCGGTGCTGCGCACCGGCATCGGCTCCAGCGGCACCTCTTCCGGCGAGGCGCCGTTGCGGAGCTGGGCGACCTCGTGCGGCAGGTCGCTCTCGGCCACGCGCAGCGCGGCCAACCGCAGCCGGTGCAGCGGGACGATCATCGAGCGGGCCACGAAGACCGCGAGCAGGAGGGCGGCGAGGATGGTCGCGATGACGACCGCGGTATAGGTCCACGCGTCGCGCTGGGCGGTGGTCACCAGCGAGTTCATCGCGGAGTCGATGTCCTTGGTCGACTTGCCGACGACGTGCTCGTAGACCGCGAGACTGTCGGTCAGCGACTTCTTCAGATCACCGATCGGGAGCTGCCCCGCCTGCGCCTGCGGGCTGGTCAACAGCGCGACCCTGGTGTCGATGCCGGCACGCAGATCGGCGATCGAGGTGTCGCCATCCGGGAAGCGGTGCGCGACCACGTTGAGCAGCGCACGCTCCGTGCTGGACGCGATGAGGAAGCTTTGCACGCCGGCCTGCTGGTTGCGCAGCACCTCCGGGAAGGCCGCGACCACGCTGACCAGCGCGGCACGGGTGTTGAGCGAGTCGACCAGCCGCAGCTTGGCCGCGTCGACCCCACCGTCGCTGACCTGGCCGACCGTGGTTTCGACGATGTGCACGCTGTCGTTGCGGACGCGGTCGATCAACGCGACGGTATCCGAGGCCGGACCGGTGGTGGCGTTCTTACCCTGGGCACGAACGGCTTTTGCCTGGTTGAGCATGCTCTCCAACGACGCACGCGCACCAGGAACGCTGCTCAGCCGGTCGGCCGCCTTCTCCGCGTTGGCGATCGCCTTGTCCAGATCCGCCAGGTTCTGATCGGTCACGATGGACACGTTGGGCGCCAGCGTGACCATCTGCGAACTCGCGGTGGTCGCCGTCTGAGCGCTGAGCCCGGTGACCATCGGGATGGCCGCGACGTTCTCCGAGATGTCGGCGAGCCGGTTCGATTCCGCGAACTCCGAGGAGATCCTGGACACGCCGAGCCCGACCGCGACCGCCAGAGGCACGGCGAGCACCGCCGTCACCTTCCAGCGCAGGTCCCAGTTGCCCAGAGCCCAGCGGCTGCTGCCGGACCTAGCGGCGTCACGCATCTCCCACTCACTTTCCAAACTGGCCTCTACCACGCGCCATCAACCGAACCTCCACATTCGCGTGCTTGGCTCGACAGGTGGAGCTGGCCGAGAGCTGCGGCTGGCCGAGAAATTGCGTCTACGACGGCCCAAATAAGTGACATCAGATTCTAACGGATCAATAACTTCTTGGGTGACTGGGCGTGATGTCGCGATCATTGACCTGCCAGTTCCAGGCAAAACCAAAGGTAGCGGCACCCACCCGGGCGTCGCGTGAAGTCTGCCACAATCAACCAGATCTATCGAGGCGGGCATCGAGGCGAGGCTAGGGAGTCACGGGGTTGAACGTGCGGCACGAGTATCGACCGGCCTATCAGACCAGCTTGGTGGATCCCGCCGAGTTCTGGGCCGGCGCGGCCGAAGCGATCGACTGGGACGTGCCTCCGACGCAGATCGTCGATACCGGCGCCCGCCCGGTGGCCAGGTGGTTTTCCGGCGCTCGCCTCAACACCTCCTTCAACGCGCTCGACCGGCATGTGCACCCCACCGAGCCCGGCGCCCCCGATCTCGCCGATCAGCCCGCCCTGATCTACGACTCGGCCATGATCGGCGCCACGGTCGTCTACACCTACGCCGAGCTGCTCGACGAGGTGGCGCGGTTCGCCGGTGCGATGGCCCGGCTGGGCGTATCGGCGGGCGATCGGGTGGTGATCTACCTGCCGATGATCCCCGAGGCAGTGATCGCGATGCTGGCCTGCGCTCGCATCGGCGCGGTCCACTCGGTGGTGTTCGGCGGCTTCGCGGCCCCGGAACTGGCCGCCCGCATCGATGACGCGGAGCCGGTGCTGATCATCACAGCCTCCGGCGGCCTGGAACCGGGCAAGAAGATCGAATACCCGCCCATCGTGTTGCGGGCGCTGGATCTCGCCGAGACGACCGCGCCGCGCACGGTGATCGTCAAGCAGCGGCCGCAATTCGACACGATCCCTTTCCCCGCGCCGCAGCCCGCCACCGAGTACCTGCCGAGTTCGGCGCAGACCGTGGCCGCGCAGTGGCTGGACTGGGACGACGCGGTACGCGACGCGCCCGCGGCCGATCCGGTATCGGTCGCCGCCACCGATCCGCTCTACATCCTCTACACCTCCGGCACCACCGGTAAGCCGAAGGGCGTGGTCCGGGACAACGGCGGGCACGCGGTCGCCCTCGCCTGGTCGATGCGCAACGTCTACGACATCCACGCGGGCCAGGTGATGTGGGCCGCCTCCGACGTGGGCTGGGTGGTCGGTCACTCCTACATCGTCTACGCGCCGCTGCTGGTCGGAGCCACCACGCTGCTCTACGAAGGCAAGCCGGTCGGAACACCGGACGCGGGCGCGTACTGGGAGATGGTCGACAAGCACAAGGTCGAGGTGTTGTTCACCGCCCCGACCGCGCTGCGCGCCATCCGCAAGGCGGACCCCCGCGCCGAGCTGGCCCACCGCCACGACCTGTCCTCATTGCGCGCCCTGTTCTGCGCGGGCGAACGCCTGGATCCGGCCACCTACAGCTGGGCCGAGGAAACCCTGCTCGCGGGTCGCTCGGACTGCCCCGTCGTGGATCACTGGTGGCAGACCGAGACCGGCTGGCCGATCTGCGCGAACCCGCTCGGCCTGCAGCGCCTGCCGATCAAACCGGGCTCGGCCTCGGTACCGATACCCGGCTACCGACTACGCGTGCTCGACTCCTCCGGCAACGCGGTGGCGCCGAACACCGAGGGCAACATCGTCATCGGCCTGCCACTGCCGCCCGGCACGCTGACCGGACTCTGGCGCGACGACGCCCGCTACGAGCGCTCCTATCTCTCCGCCTATCCCGGTCACTACCTCACCGGCGACTCCGGCTACTTCGACGAGGACGGCTACCTGTACGTCCTCGGCCGCAGCGACGACGTGATCAACATGGCCGGGCACCGGCTCTCGGCGGGCAGCATCGAGGCGGCCATCGCGGGGCACGAGGCGGTCGCCGAATGCGCCGTGATCGGGCTGCCCGACGAACTCAAGGGTCACCGGCCGCTGGCCTACGTGGTGCTCAAGTCCGGTGTCGACATCGATCCGGACCGCCTGCGCGACGAGCTGATCGAGCGGGTGCGCACCCAGGTCGGCGCCATCGCCACGCTGCACGACGCCGTCATCGTGACGGCGCTGCCCAAGACCAGGTCGGGCAAGATCCTGCGTAAGACCATCCGGCAGATCACCTCCGGTGAGACGTTCGAAGTGCCCTCCACCATCGAGGACCCGGGCGTGCTCGCGGCGCTGGAGCAGCAGATCCGCGCGGCGCGTCCCGAGTGGCGGGACCCGGCGCAGGACAATAGCGAGAACACCGATGACGTGGTGGCGCCCGGCGTGGATCCGGTTGTGCCGTCCTAGGTTTCCATATCGCCGGTGCGACGTCCTCAGAGTTTCCTCAGAGGATGTTCAGATCGGCGCCAACAGTTCGAAATAGCCTCGAGACCGCCCCGAAACCAAATCGATGATCTGGAGGCAACACATCATGAAACGTTCCGTAGGCCGCCCCGCCGTCGCCGCTCTCGCCGCAGGTGGATTCGCCACGGTCACGTTGTTCCTGAGCCCCGCCATCGCAGGCGCGGGCCCGATGGAATACGCAGAGCCGCTGCTGACCTCGGACTGCTCGTTCGCCCAGGTCGACGCGGCGCTGCACGACAAGGCGCCGCAGCTGGCCGCGGTGCTCGACGCGAACCCGCGTCAGAAGGCCGAGTTGCAGCGCAGGTTCGACCAGCCGGTCGAGCAGCGCCGGGCCGAGTTGCGGCGGGCCATCGACGAGAACCCGGACGCGGTGCGCCAGGCGGAGAACGACCCGCGGACCGCGCAGTTGCGCGACACGATCCGGGTCGTGGCCGAGACCTGCCACAACTACTGATCCCGCGCGGACATGGACGACTCGCCGGGTTTGCTCCGGCACCCCGGCGGGTCGTGAACCCGTATCCCGCGTGCCCGACTCGCACAACGCGAGGTTTCACCGGAGCCGGGGAGCAGAATGGATGACGTGACCTCGACTCCGAATCCGACGGTCCTCGTTGTCGACGACGACGAGGACGTGCTCGCCTCGGTCGAGCGTGGGCTGCGGTTGTCCGGCTTCCAAGTCCTCGTGGCCAGGGACGGCGCGCAAGCGCTGCGCAGCGTGAACGAGAACGCGCCCGACGCCATCGTGCTGGACATGAACATGCCCGTGCTCGACGGCGCCGGGGTGGTCACCGCCTTGCGCGCGATGGGCAACGAGGTGCCGATCTGCGTGCTGAGCGCCCGTGCGTCGGTGGACGACCGCATCTCCGGACTGGAGTCCGGCGCCGATGATTACCTGGTCAAACCGTTCGTGCTGAGGGAGCTGGTGGTGCGGATCCGGGCGCTGCTGCGCAGACGGTCCGACGCGCCCGCTCCCACCACACCGGGCGCGGTCACCGTCGGCCCGCTCGAGGTGGACGTCGCGGGGTATCGCGCGCTGCTGCACGGCCGCGAGATCGAGCTCACCAAGCGGGAATTCGAGCTGTTGTCCACGCTGGCCAGGAACGTCGGCGTGGTGCTGAGCCGGGAGCGTCTGCTGGAACTGGTGTGGGGGTACGACTTCGCCGCCGACACGAACGTGGTGGACGTCTTCGTCGGCTACCTGCGCCGCAAACTCGAGGTGGACGGCACTCCCAGGCTGCTGCACACGATCCGCGGCGTCGGATTCGTGCTCCGAGCACCGAAATGACCGTGCCCGCCGCCGCACCGCCGGAAACCCGTCGGCGCCGGTCGTTTTCGCTGCGCACCCGGGTCGCGGGCGCGGCGGCCGCGGGCGCGATCATCATCGTGACCCTGATCAGCCTGATCAGCATTCGTGCCATCGAGCGCAACAACGTGCAGCAGTCCGACCAGCAGCTCGCCGTCGCGGCGCGGATCGTGCTGATCGAGCCGCAGCTCGCGGTCCGGTTCATCAGCCTGACCGGGCTGAACAACGACATGGCCGTGACCGTCCGGGACAACGGCGATGTCGTCGCGAGCACACCCACCGAACTGCCCTCGCAGCCGACCGGTTCCCGCACCGTCGCGGTGAGCGGCACGCCGTACCGGATCCTGACCACCACCGAGAATCAACCCGCGGGCCGGGTGGTCTCGCTCGGCATCCCCGCCGCGGGCGCCGCCGAGGCCACCGCCGAGCAGCAACGGTGGGTGCTCGGCGGCGCTCTGCTGGCCATCGCCGCCGCAGCGGGACTGGGCTGGTTGCTCGCGGGCGCGGCGGTGCGTCCGATCGTGCGGCTCACCCGGCAGGTGGGCGCGCGCAGCGCGTATCCCGATCCCCGCGATCCACAGGCGCGGGTGGAGGGCGCGGGCGTGCACGAGGCCGAGCAACTGGCCGACGCGGTGAACACCATGTTGCAGCGAGTGGATCAGGCGCATGCCCAGACCGCCGCGGCACTGGAGACCGCCCGCGATTTCGCTGCCGTGTCCGCCCACGAGCTGCGCACCCCGCTCACCGCGATGCGCACCGACCTCGAGGTGCTGCGCACCCTCGACCTGGACGAGGCGCAGCGGGCCGAGATCCTCGACGACCTGCAACGTAGCCAGGGCCGCGTGGAGACCACGCTCGCGGCGCTGGAGCGGCTGGCCACCGGCGACCTGACCAATGAGCGCGACCACGTGGCCACCGACGTCGGCGACCTGTGCGACCAGGCCGCACACGACGCCATGCGGCATTTCCCCGGCCTCACCGTGCGCATCGATTCCGACGCCGAACTCGTCACCCGCGGCCTGCCCGCCGGACTGCGGCTGGCGGTGGACAACGCCCTGGCCAACTCGGTCAAACACGGCGGAGCCACCGAGGCCCTGGTCTCCGCGCACCGCGGGCGGGGCGGTCACATCGTGATCTCGATCGATGACAACGGCCGCGGCATCCCGCCGGAGGAGCGCGAAGCCGTCTTCGACCGCTTCTTCCGCGGCAGCCAGGCGAGCAAGGGCGGCTCGGGCCTGGGCTTGGCACTGGTGGCCCAGCAGGCCCAATTGCACGGTGGCCGAGCGTATTTCGATGAAGGCACGCTCGGCGGAATCCGCTTGGTCCTGGATCTGCCCGGCTCCGTCTGATTTCCAGCGCCTGCGGCGCTGGGTGTTCACGGCCCCCTCATGGCTCGCGTCCGAGCGACCGCCGCTGGCGACTTCGTCGCGGACGCGGCGGCCACTCGGACGCGAGCCGGGCCGCGAACAGAACATGCTCGGTCTCGCTTCGCTCGAAACCGGGAGCTGGGCCCGTGTGGGTGCGTGACGAGTGAACGCGACACCGCGCGTGGACCTGCGAGTTCCTCCGCGCACCACGGCACCAGCCGGGGGTCGGCACCGTCGGTGCGGCAATCGCGAAGAGATCATTGGCGTAGCCAACCATTTACGGTATTGTTGGCTCTACCAACATTGGGACCTCCAACGAAAGGGCGTCATGTCCACCGATACTCTGCTCGCCGACCGCATCGAGATCGCCGACTTGTTCACTCGCTTCGCCCGGCTGCTCGACGAGAAGGGGTGGGAGGATGCCGGCACCGTCTTCACCGACGATGTGGAGGTCCATTCGCCGCGAATCCGAGTCCGCGGCATCGACAAGGTCGTGGAATTCATGCGGCAGTCCGAGGTGGAAGGCGAACTCACCCAGCACACGACCACCGACCTGCTGGTGCACGTCAACGGCGACGAGGCCGCTGCCTCGGCGAACTCGATCGTGTACTACTACCGCGACGGCCAACCACCTCACCAGACAGGCAGCCTCCGACAGGTGTGCACCGCGGTACGGACACCGGCGGGCTGGCGGCTGCGCGAGACACGGATCACGCTCGCCTGGATGCGCAAGGACTGATCGACCCTTACTCAACCCTCAGAGAAACGCCCAGGGGCGCGCCATAACTCGCGTCTAGGGTCTGCGGCGTGATCGAAAAACGGGCCCGCTGGGGCATTCTCGCCGTTGCGCTCCTCTCCGCCGGTGGCCTCGGCGCCGGAATCACCGCGTGTACCGGGAATGATCGGGGGCCGACGGGAATCGCTCTGGTCAACGCCGATACCGGGCCCACCGGTGCGCGCGTGGTCAAGGCGTTGCAGGACGCGGGTGGTTACGAATGGACCGCCGCCGCGCCGGGCGAGGCGAGCACCGGCGACTACGCCGCGGTCATCACGCTGCCCGCCGATCTCACGGAATCACTGGGCACCCTGGCCGGCCCCGAGCCGAAGCGGGCCGAGGTCACCGTGGATACCAACGAAGACGCCGACGCCGACCTGGTGCACGGCGCGGTGACCGAGGTGACGCATCGGATCGGGGCGGTGGGCGTCGACGCCGCCCTCACCGCCGTCACCCAGGCCAGGACCCAGCTGTCACAGGTGCGGTTCACCGCCCAGCTGCTCGACGCGGGCGTCGGCGCGGCCGCCGCGGGGGCCGACCAGTTCAGCGCAGGCGCCGACCAGCTGCTCGGCTTCCTCGAGTCAGCCAGATCGGGTTCGGCGCAGCTCACTTCGGCCATCGCGCTGCTGAATTCCACCGTCGACGGCGCCGCCGCGCAAGCCGACCGGCTCGCCGCCGCCCTCGATTCGACCGGCATCACGATCGCGCAGGTGGAACGCACGGCGAACACGGTGAGCGGCGGACTGGACCAGATCCTGCCGTTGTTGCGCGCCCTGCCGTTCGCGAACGATCCGGCGCTGGCCGACATCATCGGGAAATTGGACGCGCTGCGGAGCGTGTCCGCGCAGGCGGGCTCCCAGCTGACGGGCCTCGGTTCGCTCGTCGGCGGCGCGGTCGACCCGGATACCGATCTCGGTACTCTGCTTCGCACCGTCGTCGACCGCCTGACCGGTGCGAGCGCACAACTGTCGGAGGGCGCGAAGCTCGCCGAGGGCCTACCCCAGCTCGCCGAACAGGGCGGCGCCCAGCTTGTCGACGCAATCAGCCGGCTCACCGGCGGCGTGAACCAGTTGCAGAGCATCGTCCACAACCTCAACACCCAGACCGACAAGGCCGTAGCCGCCCTCCCCCAGCGCAGCAGCAGCCAGCAATCCGCACTGGCCGCCGCCCTCACCGACCCCGTCGAGATCGTCCGGCGATAGGCGGATACGAGGATGGCCCGTGTTCCTGAGCGGAACACGGGCCACACATCTCACAGTTCGCGGGCGGGCACCGGGCCCGCACCGCCGAATCAGTTGGCGTTCAGCAGGTCGATCACGAAGACCAAGGTCTTGCCGGACAAGCGGTGACCGGCTCCCGTCGGGCCGTAGGCCAGCTCCGGCGGGATGGTCAGCTGACGACGACCGCCGACCTTCATCCCGGGGATGCCGTCCTGCCAGCCCTGGATCAGGCCGCGCAGCGGGAAGGTGATGGACTCACCGCGGTTCCAGGAGGAGTCGAACTCTTCGCCGGATTCGAATTCGACGCCCACGTAGTGCACTTCCACGGTGCCACCGGGCACGGCTTCCTTGCCTTCACCCTCGATGATGTCCTTGATCACCAGCTCGGTGGGCGCGGGCCCTGCCTGGAACTCGATCTCCGGTTTGGTCATTCGGCTATCCCCTTCGATAGGTGATGGATGGATTTCGTCAACGATTGGTGATCTCGCGGTAGTCGCGGGCGCCGTAGCCGGTGTAGATCTGCCGCGGACGGCCGATCTTCAGCGGTTCGCTGTGCATCTCACGCCAGTGCGCGATCCAGCCGGGGAGCCGGCCCATGGCGAACAGCACGGTGAACATCCGCGTCGGGAAGCCCATCGCCTTGTAGATGACGCCGGTGTAGAAGTCGACGTTCGGGTACAGGCGGCGCTCGATGAAGTAGTCGTCGGTGAGCGCGGCCTCTTCCAGGGCCTGGGCGATGTCGAACAGCTCGTCGTGGCCGCCGAGCTTGCTCAGGATGGCGTCGGCGTGCTTCTTGGCGATCGAGGCGCGCGGGTCGTAGTTGCGGTAGACGCGGTGTCCGAAGCCCATGAGCTTCACCCCGTCTTCCTTGTTCTTGACCTTGCGGATGAACTCCTTGACGTCGCTGCCGCTTGCCTTGATGCTGTCGAGCATCTCCAGCACGGCCTGGTTCGCGCCACCGTGCAGCGGACCCCACAGCGCGTTGATGCCGCCGGACACCGAGGTGAACAGGTTCGCGTCGGACGAGCCGACCAGGCGCACGGTCGAGGTGGAGCAGTTCTGCTCGTGGTCGGCGTGCAGGATGAGCAGCATGTCCAGCGCCGCGGCGACCTCGGGGTCCACCTCGTAGGGCTCGGCCGGGAAGCCGAAGGTCATCCGCAGGAAGTTCTCCACCAGGCTCAGCGAGTTGTCCGGGTAGAGGAAGGGCTGGCCCACGGACTTCTTGTAGGAGTAGGCCGCGATGGTGGGCAGCTTGGCCAGCAGCCGGATGGTGGACAGCTCGACCTGTTCGGGGTCGCGCGGGTCCAGCGAGTCCTGGTAGTAGGCCGACAGCGCGTTCACCGCCGAGGACAGCACCGGCATCGGGTGCGCGTTGCGCGGGAAGCCGTCGAAGAACCGCTTCAGGTCCTCGTGCAGCAGGGTGTGCCTGCGGATGCGGTCGGTGAAGTCCTCGAGCTGGGCCTGGGTGGGCAGCTCGCCGTAGATCAGCAGGTAGCTGACCTCGATGAAGGTCGAGGCCCCCGCGAGCTGGTCGATCGGGTAGCCGCGGTAGCGCAGGATGCCCGCCTCACCGTCGATGTAGGTGATCGCCGACTTGGTCGGGGCGGTGTTCATGAAACCCGGGTCGTATGTCACGTACCCGGTGCTGGCCAGCAGCTTTCCCAGCTCGATCCCGTCGTTGCCCTCGGCGGCCCTGGTGACCGTCATCGGGAACTCGCCGCCGGGGTAGGAAAGGACCGGCTTGGCGTCGTCGTCGACGTTGATGATGTTCTCAGCGGGCACGGAAGGATCCCTCTCAGGCTAGAACCACAGGCACCGGCGCGGTCGGCGCACGATGCGCTTGCCTCAACGCTAGCCGTTCACCGACGCGGACAATACCGGAGGGTAGTCCTGCGGCGGCTCACAAACACATCCCGGCGCGGTGAGGTCCCGCAGGCACGGAGCGGAGCGGTCGCGGTGCACGTCACACGGCGATTTCGGCATGAGCGCGCCCGACACGGTAACGCGTGAAAGCCGGAAACGCGACCGCCGCGAGCACCACTCCCACCACCACGAGCGCGCCTCCACCGGCGGCGGCCACAGCGGTACCCAGGCTCGCCGCCGCGAAACCGTGGGCAACATCACCGACGCGCGGCCCACCCGCGACGACCACGGTGAACACCCCCTGCAACCGCCCGCGCAGATCGTCGGTGGCCACCGTCTGCAGCATCGTGACCCGCAGCGCGGCCGAGACCATGTCGACCGCGCCACCGAAGGCCGAGCAGGCCAGCGCTATCCACAAGCCCGCGCCGAGGGCGAGGCCGTGGCCGGTGCATCCGACGGCGAGGCCGAAGCCGACCATGGCCAGCCCCCACAGCGCGATGCACACCAGCACGGCGAGGCCCTGCCTGCGGATACGCGGGATCCAGCCGGAGAACACCCCGCCCAGCACCGCGCCCGCCGACATCGAGGCGAACAGCAGGCCGAGCGCGACACCCCCGGTCGCGGGGTCGCCGAAGGTCTCGTGCGCGATCTGCGGGAACAGCGCACGCGGCATGCCGAACACCATGGCGATCACGTCCACCGCGAACGACGCGAGCAGCACCCGCTGCGTGGCGAGGTAGCCGAAACCGTCGAGCACCGTGCGGAATCCGGCGCGGCGCGCCGTTCCGGTCGGCGGCAGCGCGGGCAGCCGCCACACCGCCCACAGGGTGGCCAGCAGCGCGACGGCGTCGATCAGGTAGAGCGTGGCGAGGCCGACCGCGGGGATGAGCGCACCGGCCAGCACCGGCCCGGCGATGGCGCCGAACTGCATCACCGTCATGTTCAGCGAATTCGCGGCGGCCAGTTGGTCTTCCGGCAGCAGGCGGGGAATGGTGGCGCTGCGGGTGGGCTGGTTAACCGCGAAGAACGCCTGTTGCACGGCGAACAGGCCGAGCACGAGCCACACGTTCTGCACCCCGGCCGCCGCTTGCAGCCAGAAGGCCAGCGCCGTGAGCCCGGTGCCCGAATTCGTGATCAGCAGGAGTCTGCGCCGGTCCAGTACGTCGGCGAGGGCGCCGCCCCACAGGCCGAACACGATCAGCGGCACCAAGCCGAACAGCCCGGCCAGTCCGACGTAGCCGGAACTGCCGGTGATCTGGAAAATCTGCTGCGGCACCGCGACCACCGACAGCTGCGCGCCGATCATGGTGACGATGCCCGAACTCCACAGGCGTCGGTAGTCCGGATTTCGCAGCGGAGTGATGTCGGCGAGCAGTTTCACCGCCGCAGCGTACGCAGTCGTCGCGACCGGTTCGACGCGAGAATTGTCACGGGCTCGCTGGGAATACGTCAGGGTTGCAAGCGCTCGACCGCGGTCGTCCCGTCCTCGATCCGCACCCGGATGCGGTTGTGCAGCCTGCCGCGCCGCCCTTGCCAGAACTCGACCTCGTCGGGACGCACCAGGAAGCCGCCCCAGTGCGGCGGTACGGGGATCTCGTCGACATCGGCGAACCGCGCCGTCGCCTCGGCCAGTGTGCGATCCAGTTCGGCCCGCGAGCCGATCGGCTGGGACTGGCGCGACGCCCAGGCGCCCAGTTGCGAGTCCCGCGGCCTGGAACGCCAATATGCCGCCGTCGTCTCGGCGGGGACCCGCTCGACCGCGCCGCGCAGATGCACCTGCCTGCCCAGCGCGGGCCAGACGAAAGTGATCGCGGCGTATGGCACGGCGGTCAGCTGAGCGCCCTTGGCGGAGTCGTAATTGGTGTAGAAGATCACACCCTCCGGCGAGAGCCCTTTACACAGCACGGTCCGCGCGACCGGCCGGGGTGTGCCGTCGGCCACCGACACCGTGGCCAGCACCATGGCGTTGGGTTCGGCGATGCCCACCGCGGTGGCCTGTTCGATCCAATGCCGCAGCAGCGGCTCCCAGCCACCGGCGAGCCAGGTCTCGTCCAGGTCGACGTCGTCGTTGCCGCCGTGCGGAAGGCCGCCGTAGTCGACCCGCATGGCCGCCAGATCCGATGAAGTGTCCAGGTCACGCATGGGCCAGACGTTACTCCCCGGTAGCAGCGAGCTAAGGTTTTGATGATCGGCATGTGCTCGTCAAATCCGACATCTTCCCATCGGCGAGAACGTGTGAACCAAGTGCAAGGAGAGTCGCGACATGACTACCAGCCCCGCGGTTTCCGGTGGGCAGGCCACCGTCCCCAGTGATTTCGTCAGCGGCCTCGAGGGCGTGGTGGCGTTCACCACCGATATCGCCGAACCCGACAAGGACGGCGGCGCGCTGCGCTACCGCGGCGTCGACATCGAGGACCTGGTCGAAGGCCGGGTGACCTTCGGTGACGTGTGGGCGCTGCTGGTCGACGGATCGTTCGGGCGCGGCCTGCCGCCCGCCGAACCCTTCCCACTCCCGGTGCACACCGGCGACGTGCGCGTCGACGTGCAGGCGGGGCTGGCCATGCTCGCGCCGATCTGGGGCTACCAGCCCCTGCTTGACATCGACGACGAGACCGCCCGCGAGAACCTCGCCCGGGCCTCGGTCATGGCGCTGTCCTACGTCGCGCAGTCCGCGCGCGGCATCTACCAGCCCGCGGTCCCGCAGAAGAAGATCGATGAGTGCACCACGGTCACCGAGCGCTTCATGACCCGCTGGAAGGGTGACCCCGACCCGCGCCACACCGAGGCCATCGACGCCTACTGGGTCTCCGCCGCCGAGCACGGCATGAACGCCTCCACCTTCACCTCCCGGGTGATCGCCTCGACCGGCGCCGACGTCGCGGCCGCGCTGTCCGGCGCGATCGGCGCCATGTCCGGTCCGCTGCACGGCGGCGCGCCCGCGCGCGTGCTGCCGATGATCGAGGAGGTCGAGCGGACCGGCGACGCGCGAGCCCTGGTCAAGGGCATCCTGGACCGCAAGGAGAAGCTGATGGGCTTCGGTCACCGGGTCTACCGGGCCGAGGACCCGCGCGCTCGCGTCCTGCGCGCCACCGCGAAGCGGCTGGCCGCGCCGCGCTACGAGGTCGCCGCCGCGCTCGAGCAGGCCGCCTTGGCGGAGCTGCGCGAGCGTCGTCCGGACCGCGCCATCGAGACCAACGTGGAGTTCTGGGCCGCGGTGATCCTGGACTTCGCCGAGGTGCCCGCGCACATGATGCCCGCCATGTTCACCTGCGGCCGCACCGCGGGCTGGTGCGCGCACATCCTGGAGCAGAAGCAGCTGGGCAAGCTGGTGCGCCCGGCTGCCATCTACACCGGCCCTGGCCCCCGCAAGCCCGAAGAGGTCGCGGGCTGGGCGACGATCGCGCACACGTAGCCGAAGTCCGGAAACGCACGGCCGCGAGCCGGGCGTGACCGCGGAAGACGTTGTGCCGCTGTCACGTCCGGCTCACGTGGCATCCGGGGGAGCCAGAGGACCAGAGGGATGCAGGACAAAGGAATATCGAGGCGGGGGATGCTCGGCGTCGGCGCCGCGCTGGCCGCAGTATTCGCCGCCACTGGGTGCGGCGCCCCGCAGAACACGTCTTACGCGCAGGCGCGCGTGTCGGTCGTGCCGAGCGCCGCCGCGGGGGTGCGGGCCGCTCCGGTCTCGGCAGCTCCGGCAGCCGGACCGGCTGCCACCGTCGCCGCCCGATACGCCGGTATCCGGCCCCAGCGGTGGGGCATCGATATGGCCGGAATCACAAGCACTTTCCCGGCCGTCGGCAAACAGATGGCGCTCACGTTCGACGCCTGCGGCGGCCCAGGCAACAACGACATCGATGAGTCGCTGGTGAACTTCCTGATCACCGAGCGGATTCCCGCGACGCTGTTCCTCAACAAGCGCTGGATCGATGCCAACCGTGCGCGTGCCGCGCAGTTGGCGGCGAATTCGCTGTTCGAACTCGCCAATCACGGCGTCGCGCACAAACCGCTCTCGGTGAACGGCCGCGAAGCCTATGGCATCGCGGGGACCGGGTCGGCGCGGGAGGCCGCCGACGAAGTGTGGGCCAACCACGAGTTGCTGACCGCGCTGACCGGCGCGCCGCCGCGATTCTTCCGCGCGGGCACCGCGCATTACGACGATGTCGCGGTGTCCATCGTCAACGAATTGGGCGAAACTCCGGTCGGTTTCGGTATCAACGCCGATTTCGGCGCGACCGCGCCGGCCGTCGAAGTGCAAGCGGCGATGAATGCCGCCGCCCCGGGCGCTATTGCGCTGGCCCATATGCACCGGCCGCATTCGGGAACCGCGGCGGGCATGGCCGCGGCGCTGCCGAAGATCCGCGCGATGGGTTTCACCTTCGTGCATCTATAGCCGCTCGGCCGATTCGCCCGCGGTTCACTCCTCGAGCGACGCGGTCCAGTCGACGGCGACCGTCTCGCCGTGGTCGACCTCGAAGAAGGCGACCTCCAGATGCTGGCCGAGGTCGACCAGACGGATGGCGTGCAACGGTACCGGCTGGACCAGCCGCACCCGCCACGGTTTGGCCTCGTCCCAGGCGCGCAGTTCGAGGTCCAGACGCAGCACCGGGTCGTCGCGACCGGAGTAGTCGGCCGCGACCGGCGCGGCGGCGAGCACGGTGGCGTCGGCGCGGCGGCCGTCGGCGAGGATCTTCGCGATGCCGGCACGGCCGGATTCCTCCAGGTCGGGCACGTACAACACGAGGCGATCACGGTCGCGCGGGTCGACCCGGCAGCACACGACGTCGCCCGCCCGCATCCATTCCAGATCAGCGTCGGCCACCCGTTGCCGCACCCTGCTGTCGTAGGGGAACTCCCCCGCCAGCTGCACCCGCACCCAGAACACGTGCCCTGGCTCGGTGCGCCGCGGACGCACGCCGAGGATCGTCGCGGTCCCCGACTCACCCCGGATCAGCAACTCCCGCCGCATCGCGTCCGAGACCGTCGCACCGCGCAGCCGGAAATTCCGTGCCCGCTCGCGCAGTCGCCACCCCGAGTTAGCTGACGCCATGCTCATGGGCGCTTACGTTAGCCGGAGTGTGGGCGTCGCCACAGCGATACCACCGACTACCCTGTTCGCCATGACCTCTGCGTTTCCGACCATTCCCGACGATCTCAAGCCCGCCGACGGACGGTTCGGTTGCGGCCCCTCCAAGGTGCGTCCGGAGCAGCTGCAGTCGCTGGTGAACGTCGGCGCCTCGGTGTTCGGAACCTCGCATCGGCAGAAACCGGTCAAGGACGTTGTGGCGCGCGTGCGCTCCGGCTTGCGCGAGCTGTTCGGCCTGCCGGACGGCTACGAGGTCGTGCTCGGCAACGGCGGCACCACCGCGTTCTGGGACGCCGCCGCGTTCGGTCTGGTCCGGGAGCGTTCCCTGCACCTGACCAACGGTGAGTTCAGCTCGAAATTCGCCGCGGTGACCAAGGGCAACCCGTTCATCGGCGATCCGATCGTGGTCTCGTCCGAGCCTGGCAGTGCGCCGGAGCCGGTGTCGGACCCGTCGGCGGACCTGATCGGCTGGGCGCACAACGAGACCTCGACCGGTGTCTCCATCCCGGTCCGGCGTCCGGCGGGCTCGGACCACGCGCTCATCGCCATCGACGCCACCTCCGGCGCGGGCGGCCTCCCGGTGACCATCACCGACGCCGACGTCTACTACTTCGCCCCGCAGAAGTGCTTCGCCTCCGACGGTGGCCTGTGGGTCGCGCTGATGAGCCCGGCCGCGCTGGCCCGGGTGGAGGAGATCAAGGCGTCGGGCCGCTGGACGCCCGATTTCCTGTCGCTGCCGATCGCGATCGACAACAGCACCAAGGACCAGACCTACAACACCCCCGCGCTGGGCACCCTGCTGCTGTTCGCCGATCAGATCGAATGGCTCAACGGCAACGGCGGCCTGGACTGGGCGGTCAAGCGCACGCTGGACTCGTCGTCGCGGCTGTACTCCTGGGCCGAGTCGAGCGAGTACGCCACTCCGTACGTCACCGACCCGGCGCACCGCTCGCAGGTGGTTGGCACCATCGATTTCGCCGATTCGGTCGACGCGGCCGCGGTGGCGAAGATTCTGCGCGCCAACGGCATCGTGGACACCGAGCCGTACCGCAAACTGGGCCGCAACCAGCTGCGCATCGGCATGTTCCCGGCGATCGATCCGGACGACGTCAGCCAGCTGACCCGCGCCATCGACTGGGTCGTGCAGAATCTCGGCTGAGCGCCGCGTATTTGGACCCGACGGCCGCAACACGCCCGGGATCGACACGCCGCAGAATTAGGCGCAGCGGAGCAAACAGAGCAGATTAGCGGGGCGCGGACGTCTCTCCGGAGATTTCCGTGCCGCGTGTCCTGCCCCATGAATCTCAGATGTGCACTACTGTTTCGGAAAGTGGGCGGTGTCGCGAGTCGACGCGATAAGGAGGTAACGGTGCGTGAACTTCGAGTGATCGGGGTGACGCCCGACTCCACGCACATCGTGTGTATCGACACCGAGTCCGGTCAGAAGTTCCGGCTGCCCGCCGACGACAAACTGCGAGCCGCCGCGCGCGGAGACCTTGCCCGATTCGGCCAGATTGAGATCGAAATGGAAGCAACTATGCGTCCCCGCGATATCCAGGCCCGTATTCGCGCAGGGGCCTCCGTAGAACAGGTCACCGAAGAATCCGGAATGCCGGCCAGTCGCGTCGAGCGATTCGCCTATCCGGTCCTGCTGGAGCGAGCCCGCGCCGCCGAACTCGCCCAGAAGGCGCACCCGGTCCGCCCCGACGGTCCCGCCGTGGACACCCTCATCGATGTGGTCACCGCCGCGTTCACCGCGCGCGGACACAACATCGAGGGCGCCGAATGGGACGCCTGGAAGGACGAGAAGGGCTACTGGGTCGCCCAGTTGCAGTGGCAGAACGGGCGTTCCGAGATCGCCGCGCATTGGCGTTACCAGCCGGACGCGCACGGCGGCTCGGTCTCACCGCTCGACGATCCGGCTTCCGATCTGATCGATCCGGATTTCGGGCGCGCGCTGCGCGGGCTGGCGACGATCGTGCCTCCCGAACCCGAATCGGCCCCGCCGCAGCCGGAACCGGTGGTCGAACCGCGCCCCGCCCCCGCCCCCGCCCCGGCTGCGCCGCCCACGCGGACGGCGAGCAGGCAGAGTCAGCCAACGCTGGATGAATACTACGAACAGCGAGCCGTCGCGGCCGGCGGCAGCGCCGCCGCGATCCCGGCGGCCACCAGCGCCACGCCCGCCGCGGCCGGTACCGCGACCCCCGCGGCTGCCGGTAACGCGGTGCCCGCCAACGGCGCCGCGACCACCGCGACCGCCACGGCGGAGCCCACCGCGCCCGCGCCCGCCGCCACCGAGGAGCCCGCGAAGCCCGCGGCCAAGGCTCCGGCGAAGCCGAGTCGTGCCAAGCGCGGCAAGGCTCCGATGCCGTCCTGGGAGGATGTGCTGCTCGGGGTGCGCAGCTCGGGTCACTGAGCCCTTCCCCGCCACACCCGGTCTCGCGGGTGGTACCGATCCCGGCCGCGCGAGCACGTTCGAGTGCCGGATATTTCCGTGAAGCGCCCCTGCGCTCGCGAAAACTGTGATCACGAACCGATGTTCGCGGTGCGAAGCCGCACCGCGACCGGTGCGGGGCGAGTAAATTTTCGGTGTGGTCGACGACGTGCGTCGGCGCCGGACGGGTCACCGCAGCGGTACGCCGTCGGCGCCACCGGGCGTTGCTCGAAGTTCGCGGAGTTGATTCGTGCGACTATCGGGAGGTGCCGGAATGCTATCCAAGGCTTGGTCGCTCTGGTACGTCGACGCACCCGATCCGCGTACGGTACTGCGCGCGAACCACAATCCGGATCCCTCGGCCGCACTGGCACTGGCGAAGCAACTGCATGAGGACCGCGATGTGCGGCCGGTCATGGTCGGCACACTCGCGGGTTGCGCGGGCCCGGCCGCCGATGAGGTGTGCATCGGCTGCTTTCCCGGCGTGACGGTGCTGTGCTCGGCCCAGTCCGCGCGCATCCACCCGACCGAGATCCCGGAGTTGCTGGTGCGGCCGCTTGCCTCGGAGCACACCTACTTGGTTTCGTTCGACGTCGAGCACGGCTGGGGCGCGTTCGCCCACTGGGAGCGCGGCGAATTCCGCAGGTCGTTCAGCTCGACCCGGGTGCGCATCCTGGAGGACGAGGGTCTTCCGCTGGTGTGGGAGCGGCCGTACTGGGCAGGCGAGCATCCGGTGCGCCGGCGCGCGGGCGAACCGCCCGACCCCCATTCGCTGCCGTTCGATCCGCCGGACTTCGCCGACGCGGCCAACGACGAATGGCTCGGTTTCCACTACCGCGAGCCGGCCGCGCCCGGCGTTCTCGCGCCGGGCGACATCCCCGTCTGCAAGTTCGCGCTGCACCCCAAGGGCACGATGCCCGATTCGCCGGCGCACAGCGCGGCCGATGGCGGGGCGCACAACCCCGCGCGCAGGCGCGGCCTGTTCGGCTGGCTGCGCGGTCACGACCCCGTCGGCTAGCCGCCGAGCAGCAGCACGATCCATCCGAGCAGCACACCCGCCGCACCGCCGCCGATCACCCACCGCGTCACCGGAGCGAAACGCCAGCGCCAAGCGGTGGGCGCGGCGCCGCCGACCGCGACCAGATTCACCGCCACCGCGAGCAACGGGTGCACTTCGGCCAGCGCGGCCCCGAACGAATACACCGCGACCGCGGCCAGCAGCGCCACCATCACCGCCACGGTCAGCCCCGCACCCCAGGGCGTCGGGTCCTGGTAGGACTGATACGGGCGATACGGTCCGGTCACGCCGTTCTCGCCCGCTCGTAGAACGCCATCGCGGCCGCCGTCGCGACATTGAGCGAATCGGTGCCGGGCGTCATGGGAATGCGCGCGCGGACGTCGGTGGCCCGCATGGCCTCCTCGGTCAGTCCCGGCCCTTCGGCCCCGAGCAACAACGCCACCCGCTCCCCCGTCATCGCCGCCGCCAGATTCGCCGCCGCCGGATCGGGAGTGAGGGCGATGATCTGGAATCCGTTGCGCCGCAGTATATCCAGCCCGGCGGGCCACTGCGGCACAGACGCGAACGGCACCCGCAGCACATGCCCCATCGATACCCGCACGGAGCGGCGGTACAACGGGTCGGCACAGCGGTCGCCGAACAGGATCGCGTCGGCTCCCAGTCCGGCCGCGTTGCGGAACATGGCGCCGAGATTCTCGTGGTCGTTGACGCCCTCGAGCACCGCGACGGTGCGCGCCTTCTCGAGCACCTCGTCCATGCCGAGCTCGGTGGGGCGGCGGGCGACGGCCAGCACGCCGCGGTTGAGGTGGAACCCGACCACCTCGGCCATCACCTCGGCCGTCGCGCGGTAGTACGGCACGTCGACGGCCGCCAGATCGTCGGCGAGTTCGGCTCGCCTGCGCTCCACGCCGAGCAGCGCGGTGGGCGCGAAGCGCGAATCGAGCATCCGCTGGACCACCACGACGCCCTCGGCGATCACCAGCCCCTTGCGCCCGGGCAGATCGGGCCTGCGGTCGACCGACTTGAGATCACGGAAGTCGTCGACCCTGGGGTCCGCGGGGTCATCGATATCGATCACTTCGGCCACCACTCCATCCTGCCGGGCGGTCGCGGCACAGGCCGAATCGGTGTTCGCCCGGCGGTCGCGAGCCACGGATAATCCGGTGCGTGCGGGTGCGCGAACGTGGGATCGTCGAGGCATGACCTCCTCGGGAATCACGGTTCGGTCGGCCACCGCGGACGACGCGCCCGCGATCACGACGCTGGTCGAGACCTCCTTCGGCACCCGCTACGACCCGGCCGAGATGCGGGGGACACCGCTGCTGTTCCCGTTGGAGAACTCGATCGTGGCGGTCGAGGGAGGGGAGGTCGTCGGGAACACGCAGTCCACCACCATGACGGTGACGGTGCCCGGCGAGCGGACCGTACGGGTGTGCGGCATCTCGGGCGTCGGCGTGGCGCCGACGCACCGGCGGCGCGGCATCCTGCGCGCCATGTACACCGAGCAGCACCGGCGCGTCGAAGCGGCAGGCCTGCCACTGACCATGTTCACGGCGAGCGAAGGCGGCATCTACGGCCGGTTCGGCTACGGCACCGCGACGCGGGAGAACGCGGTCGGCATCGATCGCCGGTTCGCGGCGTTCCTTCCGTCGACGCCCGATCCCGGCGGTGTCACGCTGCGGCCGCCGGCCGACCTGCGCGCGGCCGCGGAAGCGATCTACGACCGCTGGCGCGGACTGGTGCCCGGCGCACAGATACGCCCGGCGGCGGCCTGGGACATCGTGTTCGACGATCCCGAGCGTTACCGCGAGGGCGGCAGCACGCTGTTCGGACTCCTGCACGCCGACGGCTACGCGCTCTACCGGTACCACGCGGACGGGAGGGCGCGGACGGTGGAAGTCGTCGAACTGCGGACGGTCACCGCCGAAGCGCACGCGGCTCTGTGGCGGGCCCTGCTCGGCCTCGATCTGGTACGGCGGGTGGATGCCGTGCTCACCGACCACGACCCGCTGCCCTATCTGCTGACCGATCCACGGCTGGTGCGCACCACCGCCCGCTACGACGGACTGTGGCTTCGCCTGATGGACGTCCCGGCGGCGTTGACGGCGCGCGGCTACGCCGACGACCTGGATGTGACGCTCGCGGTAACCGACCCGTTCCGGAACGCGGGCGGCACGTTCGCGCTGCGCGTGCGGAACGGGCAGGCGGAATGCGAACCGACCGATCGCGCGGCCGATCTCGAACTCGGCATCGACGTGCTCGGCAGCATGTATCTGGGCGCGTATCCCGCGCGGGTGTTCGCGGCGGCGAACCGGTTGCGGGCCAAGGATTCCGCCCACATCCGCGCACTCGACGACGCTTTCCGCGCGGAACGCGACGCGATGCTCGGCTGGTTCTTCTGACGACGCGCACCGCACGGGCGCCGCAGGCTGGCATGCTGGTCTCATGAAGCCGATTCAGCTGGTTCTCAACATCCTGTGGCTGGTCTTCGCCGGGTTCTGGCTGGCGCTGGGCTACATCGTGGCGGGCATCATCTGCTTCATCCTGATCATCACGATTCCCTTCGGCATCGCGTCGTTCCGGATCGCCGCCTACGTGCTGTGGCCGTTCGGGCGGACCACCGTGGAGAAACCGGGTGCGGGCGCTGGCTCACTGATCGGCAACATCATCTGGTTCATCGTCGCGGGCTGGTGGCTGGCGCTGGGCCACCTGCTCACCAGCATCCCGCTGTTCGTCTCGATCATCGGTATCCCGTTCGGCTGGGCCAACCTGAAGTTCATCCCGATTTCGCTGTTCCCGCTGGGCCGGGAGATCGTGGACAGCGACCGTCCGTTCGGGGAGCGATAGCCGCGCTCATCACCCTGTCACTCCGCGACAGTTGTGTGATCTGCATCACAGACTGTTAACGAAATCACATCTCCGTGCGAATGTTAGCTAGAAGGTAACTGATCTTTTCCAGTGCCCATCGCGCCCCGAGCGGGCGCCGAGCCGACCGCACAGGAGGGCTCCACCATGACCGACCGCACCGCCCGCAGGCCCGACTCGGAGACCGCGCCGCTCGCGCCGATCGCGGTGACCCTGGGGCTGCTGCTGCTCATCGGCGCGGGCGCCCGGCTCACCCATCTGCCCCGATGGGCCGACGACTACGGCGTCCTGGTCTATCCGGCCTTCGTCCTCTGCCTGACCATCGCGGGCAGCCTGCTGTGGTGGGGCGGCGGGATCATTCTCCGGCTCGTCCGCACGAACCGTTGACCCGAGCCGCCATCGGCGGCGAGTCGATGAATTCCGTTGCGCTACTCGGACTCCGCGACGATCTGCTTCATGATCGCCACCGCCCGGGTCAGCACGACGAGCTGCTCCCCGGTGAGCGTCGACAGCTGCTCGGTCATCCACGCCTCACGTGCGCTGGCTTCATCGGCGATGAGCGCGCGGCCCGCCTGGGACAGCGAGACGATGATCTGACGGCCATCGGTGGGATGCGGGTTGCGTTCCACCAGATCGAGGTCGGTGAGCGAGGCGATCACGCGGGTCATCGAGGGGGGCTGCACGCGTTCCTTCGCGGCGAGCGCGCCCGGCGTCATCGCTCCCTCGCGCGCGAGGGTGGCGAGCGCGGAGAGTTGCGTCAGCGAGATCTGCGAGTCGGCACGACGGCCGCGCAGGTGTCGCGTCAGTCGAACGACCGCCAGCGAGAGCTCACCAGCAAGGGCTCTGACATCCGATGGCGTTGTCACAGTGGCAAACGATACGGGACCGCGTGCGGCCGGTCGCGGCTTCCGGCCACTGGCGGACCACTCGTCGCCGCGCGGTCGGCGGAGTTCCTCCGACCGGGCCGATTAGGCTGAGCTCGTGACGCAGAAAGTCCCGCAACTCCCACCGCGCCTCACCGATCCGCGCCCCGTGCTCGCGGTCGGCAGCGCGTTGTGGCTGATCGCCACCGTGGTGGTGTGGGCGGGCGGCGACCGGTGGGCCTCGGCCCGGCCGGTCTGCCTGATGGGACTGGTGGTCGGACTGATCGCGCTCGTCATCTATCTGGTCCAGCGGCGCGGCGCGCGGCGCGGGGACAAAGGCGCGCAGACCGGTTTGTAGCCGATCGGGTTACGATCGGCCGAGCTCGAATTCATCGGTCGTGCCGGTGATCGGATAGAGCGCGCCACCGGGATCGAGACGGGTCGCGTAGTGCTGGAAGCGATGACGTCCGGGCTCGGCATCGAGGGGGATGTCCCAGGTGAATCGGGCTATCGACTCGGCGAGACCGCGCTTGCTCCAGTGGTATCTCACTGCCCACTCGCCCTCGTTGGCCACTCGTACCCATTCGCCGGCCGCATTCCTGCGCTGCACTTCCAGGAACGTCCCGTTGCGGCGGTTGTCGTGCTTCGGGTGCGCGGAGACGAATTCGGCCACCACTCGGTCGCCGGGGCCGTAGGACGGATGCGGTTGCACCAGTACGTCTCCGAAACCGCGCCCCGGCACGGCGGCGTCCGGACCGGCGCCCGGCTGGAAGTTCGGTTGCAGATGGGACACATCGCGCGGCGCCGGGCCGCGCGGCACCGGAGTGCGGGCGGCGAATGCCGTGGCCAGCCGGGTGAACTCCTGCTGATAGGCGCACAGGGTGTAGCGGCCGAACAGCGTCGAGGCGCCCTCGTACTGCTGGGAGTCGTATTCCTCGGGCGTCGTGACGTATTCGTGGTAGGCGTTCGCGTATCCCTGCATGAGCACCTGCTCCAGCGGGACGTTCAGCGCCGCGGCGACGGCGCGGCGAATACGCAACCCCGACGTGATGGTGAATTCGCCTCCCGCGGCGGCCAAATAGAGTTCACCGATGCGAACGAGCTGGATCGGCAGCACATTCGGCACCCAGGCCACCGGAGGCAGCAGGCCGAGCGGCACCGCGATCGCTTTCGGTGCCTGCGCGTCCGCCAGCCAGGCCGGCGCGGGCCGAGCGGGGTCGCCGAGCGCCTCGAGAAACGGATTGCGCACACCCTCCGGAATCGGGCCACCGGGCAGGCCCGGACCGTCCTCGACGCTGCCCGCGATCAGCGAGACACCCGCCGCGGCCGGTGCGGTGCGCCGCGGCAAGCCGTCCGGTGTGAAACGGCCGTCCACGGCGATGTCCGCCAGATCGATGTAGCAGAGCATCCCGTCGACCGGGCCGGAGATCTGCCGCGCCCGCGCCGCCGCGTCTTTCGACGCCGCGTACTGCCGCTCGCCCAGGATGCGAGTGTTCTCGAATTCGTCCTCGGTCGGCCCGGAGCCTTGGCGCAGATTCAGGTTCGGGGACATGTCACCGGCGTTGGTCTGCGCGAAGGCGGCGACGAACGCGGGCTCGCCGTCCAGGTAGCGCACACCGTGCTCGATGTGCTCGGCGGAGAAGGAGGCGTAGCCCTTGTTGTCCGAGCTGATCAGCCGGTTCGCGTTGGTCATCGACGTGTTGTGGGTGGCGAACCAGGTGATCGCACCCGCCATCCGCCCGCCCTTGCGCAGGACGAGAGTGGTCACGGCAGGGTCGATGGCGTCCGGGAAATGTTGTTTGTCGGCAGGCGGATTGAGCTCCCAAGCCACCCGCGAGCGGTTCACGCTCGCGTTGCGCAGTTCGGCACGGCCGAGCGCGAGCGAGCCGGGGCCGAGATCGGCGTGCGCGGCGGCGATCGCCTCGACGATCCCGTTCACCTCCGCGTCGTACACCTGCTGCTGGAAGCCGAGGATGGACAGGTTGTAGGCGTAGTCGTTGCTGGAGCCGCCGCACGTCGCGTGCGAATGCGTCGAGGTGAGCAGGACGTTCTGCTCGGTGTACAGATCGCCGAAGCGCCGGGCCAATTCGGCGAGCACGCCGCGGTGCACGGACTGGAAGATCATCCCGTTCTCGGCGACCACGAAGACGATTCGCCGCCCCGCGCTGCCGATGACGAACGCCCGCGCCCGGGGGCGCAGGTGGATGCCCGCGGTCTGCTGTTCGAGCTGGGAGTAGCCCATCATCCCGCATTCGGCGGCCGGGCCGGTGATGTCGGAGAGTCCGATGCCGATCTCGTAACCGCCGGATTCCGGCGCTGCGGCCGCCGGAACGGCGAGCGCGTCGGTCATCCCGGGCACCGTCGCGGCCGCGAGCGTGGCCGAACCGATCGCGGTCCGGGCCAGAACAGTTCTACGCGATACCGGCATACCCGTCTCCCTTCTGTCCCGATGCAGCGAACCACACAACTGGTCACTCGTCCAGTCAAAATTTTTCCGGCCCGTGAATTGACTGCGCGGGCGCTGGGCGCTTAACTCCCTTGGGTGTCCTCCCGATTGAGCGTCGAAGAACGACGGGCCCACCTTATCGAGGCCGCGATCGGCCTTGCCGAGAAAAAGGGCGTTGCGGGCGTGACCACCCGCGATGTCGCTCAGGCGGCCGGTGTCTCGCTCGGTGTGGTGCATTACTGTTTCGAAAACAAGGACGCGCTGATGACCGAGCTGGTCAAAGCGTTGTCGATGGAATTACGCGATTCTGTCGACGCAAACGAAACGGTATGGCAGGACGTCGGAAGTGGAAAAGAAGCCCTTCAAAAATTGATCCGCGCGGGACTGGAACTCATGTGGCTCAACATTGAGGCCACTCCGGAACGGCAGCTGCTCACTTACGAAACAACCACTTACGCGTTGCGCGAAGGCGAGCAAACCCCGGCGAAACTCGCGATCGCGCGCGAACAGTACAACTTCAACGACTCCACGGTCGCCGACATTCTCGAGCACGCGCGCGACGCGACCGGCACGCGCTGGTCGGTCCCGGTGCAGACGCTGAGCCGGTTCACGCTCAACGTCATCGACGGCGTGGTACTGCGCTGGCTGGTGGACAACGACAGCGAGAGCGTGCGCGCACAGCTCGATCTGCTGAGCGAGATGCTCACCGAGAACGCGGCCCAGTAGCCGCCCGCTCAGCCGTGCAGATGCGGCGCGCGGACGTGTACGGCCGAGCCGGTCTGCCACCAGGGCACCGCGACCGTGGCCTCGATCGCGCCGCTCAGCCGCACCGTCAATTCATGGTGCACGACCAGCTCACCCGCTTGCGGGGGCAAAGCGAACAGCTGCCGCAGCACGACGCCCAGCGGCTCCGCCGCCCAACTCGTGCGGCGGCCGGTATCGGCCACCTCGGCGGTAACGGCCTCGGACACCAGCGGCAGGTCGAGCAGAGCCGCCAGGGCCGAGGCGGTTTCGGTGTCCCCCGCCACCAATCGGTCCGGCGGTACCGCCAAACCGAACCATGCGCGATCGAGGACGAACGCGTCCGCGGGATCGACCACGGCACCGGTGAGCGCGCGCACCCGATCGGGTGGTCGCAGGTCGGTGAGATCGAGCAAGCCCGCGGCGACGGCAGCCGCAAGACGGGCGTGGGTGCGCGAAACCACCTCCGGCGACGGCGTTCTCGATGGGTCCGCGAGCGCCTCCAACAGAGCGGCGGCCAGCTCGTCGGTGACCGTCCCCGGGTCGGCGAGGATCGCGCGGCAAGCGTCCGGATCGACGCCTGCGACGGCGAATGCCGGTAACAGCCCGTCGAACTCGGTGTCGGCGGGATGACGGAACAGTCCCAGCGGGGTGCTGTCGATCCGCGCGTATCTGCGCAGCCACCACGCGGTGTAGCCGTCGGCGTCGGTCAGCAGGCGACGGGTGCGGGGCGCGGCGGCCAACTGCCGCAACGCTTCCGGCCAGGCGGCGTCGTCGACCAGGTCGAGGTCGCGGACGGCGACCAGCTCCGGCGGATCGTCCGGCAGCGTGGACCACCAGTGTTCCTCGTCGTCCAGATCGTGGTCCGGACCGGTCGGATCGGCCTCGGTGATCACACCGAAATCCCAGCCGACGCCGAGGGCGCGCAACGCGTCCGCGCCGTAGCGCTCGACCAGCTCCGGGTCCACCGTGCCGAACGGCGCGTCGGGCACGAGCAGATCGCGCAGCGGCGCGCCCGGCAGCAGCAGTTCGTCGGCCGGTCGCGATTCGCCCTCGGTGTCGGGCAGTTCGAGCAGCCCCAGCCAGGACGGCAGTGCCTCCGGAGCCGCGTGGGCGGCCAGACGCAGGATGGCATCGGCGGTGTCGGGGTCGTCCGGGTGATCCTCCAACTCGGCCCGCAAGCCCGGGTCGGTCAGGAGATCCTCGGCGGTGGCCGACCGTGCGCCCAGCCGAGCCAGCAGGGGATGCGCGGCCTCGGGATGCGCCAGCCTGGCCCAGTGCACCGGGATCGCGACCTCGAGCTGATCGTCCAGCACCACGGTGCGCGGTCCGGTGACGAGCCTGCCGTCGGCCAGCGGCACCGCCAGCGCGCCCAGTTCCTCCGCCGCGAGGGGATCCACCACGAACGGCTCCAGTGCGGCGTAGAACTGCCGCCACCAACTCGGCGGCCGCTCCAGGCCCCCGGACAGTTCCGCGATCCGCGCCAACCCGAGCCGGTGCACGTCCAGCGCACCCATGGCCTCGGCGTGCGGCCGCCCGGACAGGTCCGGGATCACCAGCGGACCGGCCACCTCATCGAGCAGGGCGGCCAATTCCGGAGTCAGACCGGTGAAGACGTAGGCGCGAGTGGGGACGGCCACGTCCTGTGGGTGCGGCGCTACGGCGGCCGACGGCGACCCGGCGATGTCGGACGGAATCGGTTCGCCTGATACCGATGTGCTGCTGGGTCCGGCGGTCCGCTCTTCGGCCGTCCGGGTGCTCAGCAGATCCGGCGACTCCATCGCCGCACGCGGACCTTCGCCGGGCGCATCAGCCGCTCCGGCAGTCCGGATATCTCCCGGCTCGGTGCCGAGCAGGTCCGACGAGTCGATCGCCGCATGCGGCCCCCCACCATCGAGCATGCCGCGTGCTTCCGGGTCGGCCGCCGCGGGCGATTGTTCGTGCGGCAGTGCGTCGTCCGCTTCGTGCGAGGCGAGGGTGTTCGATCCGGCGTAGCCCGCGGTGCGGGGCTCGAGGTCGGCGGCGAGCGGCTCGGAGTCGACGAGGCCTTCGGGCGTACGCCGGTGGCTGACGACGACGGGCAGCCAAAGCTGCGTTTGCAATTCGCGCAGGAGCGCTTCGCGCAGCAGAGCATCGGCCTCGCTGCGGGCGAAACCAGGTGTGGGGACGAGCACGAGCCGGTCGCGTGGTGGCAGGGCGCGAGCGAAATCCGCGTAGCCACGGGCCAAATCGGCGAGCCGGGCGCCGGGGAGCAACCTGCGGCGATCCGGCTGCATCGGAATGTCGGCGACGAGCAGCGCGGGCAGCGACAGTTCCTCGTCGGACCTGGTCGGCGCCCGCAGCACATCGGGGGCGGCCGCCACCGGCCTGCCGTCGCGCACCGGCAACAGCCAGCGACCGCGCGGGGTGCGGTACTGCCACCAGGTTCGCTGCTCGCTACCCGGGCCGTCGACGTAGACCTCGTGCATGCCGTCGCCCATGTCCTCGGCACTGCTGACGAATTCGTCCGCGCCGACGCGGATGCGGTGCAGGGCGGGCAGTTCCAGGAGCAGATCGACCGCTTCGGCGCGCATCGCGGCCAGCAGCGCGTCGGCGTCGACGTCCGCGCGCAGCCGCAGCACCACCTCGGTGTCGAGACCCGCCGCCGGTCGCGCCTCGGTCGGCCAGGCCAACCGCAGCACCGGAGGATCGAATTCACCCGCGTCGACAGCGGGTGTCCGGATCTCGTTGTCTTTCAGAGCTTCCCGGGTCTCGGTGCGGGAGAACCGCAGCGATCCGGAGGAAGACCGGAGCTCGATGTCCTCGCTCACCGCGAGCACCGCGGTGAAACCGACGCCGAACCGGCCGACCGAACCGTCGCCGGATTTCCCCGACGCGCGCAGAGCGGTGAGCGCGTGCACACCGGAGACGTCCAGCGGCGCACCGGTATTGCCGATGTACAGGTCACGACCGTCGAGCCGGACGACGACGGCGCCTGCCACGCCCGCCTTGCGCGCGGCGTCGGCGGCGTTCTGTGCCAACTCGGTGAGCAACCGGTCGCGGTAGCCCGAGCGCACCAAGTCGCTCTCGGTGGCCGCGTCCTCCCGCAACCGCGTCGGCGAATCACGCCACGCGGCGAGCACGGCCGCGCGCAGCGCCGAAGTGCCGAACGGATCGGCGGCCTCGCTCAGTTGCGCGGCGATGACTGGGTCTCCGGCCGTGCCTCGGCCTCCGGCGCGTCATCGGTGCTCGCACCGCTGTCGTGCTCGGCGACCGGCGCGTCCGCAGCGCCGGCCCCCGGGCCGCTGGGCCCGTCGGCGGAAACGCTGTCCGAACCACTTTCATCGGCGGCAGCAGCGCTGGCCGCTTCATCGCCGGTGCCGAGAGCCGGGCTGGTGTCGAGGTCGCCCTTCGCCGCGTTCGGCTCGTTCTCAGCGGCGCCCACCGGACCCGCATCAGCGGCCGGCGTGGTGCCGTGAGCGGTCGGCGGCTCGGCGATATCGTCCGCGCCGGGCGTCGCACGCACCGGGGACCGAACGCTCGAATCGGTGGGATTTATGTCGCCGACCGCGCCGGCGCCGACTTCGGCCTCGGTCGCATCGGGGGCCGTCGTCGCCGTCGTGTCGGTGGGCTGGGCGGGGGCCTCGACGGCAGCGCTTCCCTCCGCTACAGCGGTGTTCTTGTCACTCTCGACAGCCGCAGGTCCTTCCGCGACGCCGTGCTCGGCAACAGCGGGGACCTCGGTGGCGTCCTGCGCGGTGGCAGCGTCCTGGGTGACTACGGCGTTCTCGGCAACCCCAGGCGTCTCGCTGATCGCAGCGGCCTCAGCGCCCTCCGTGACCGCAGCGCCCGCAACGTCCTCCGCGACCGCGACGCCCTCGGCGCCTCCCGCGACCGCAGCGCCCTCCGCGACCGCAGCGCCCTCGATGACCGCAGCGGCCCCCGCGACCTCGATTACCGCGGAATCCCCCGCGACAGCAGCGGTCTCGATGTCCGCAGCATCCGGGGAGACTCCCACGTTCTCGACATCCGCCGCGTTCCCGGCCACCGCGCCGCCCTCGGCGACTTCCGCCTCCCCGGCAACCGCGGTATCCCGGACGGGTGCGGCGTCCTCGGCTGTTCCCGAGTCCCTACGGCCCTCGGTGATCTCCGTCGCCTTCTCCGCCTGCTCGGCAACCGCACGGCGCCGCTCGCCGCGCGTGGATGCCGCCTTGGCCGAATCCTGCTGAGCGCGAGAACGTTCCGTCCCGAGCGAGATCAGCTCGATGGCCGCGTCGTCGTACGCCTCGTAGAGCGGGGACCCGCCGCCGGTGGGGATCTCGGTATCCGAGTGCGCGCCGCAGCCGTAGGCCACGTGGACGACCTGCCCGTCGGCGCCCATGACGTTGCCGCAAACACCGAACGCGGCGCGCAGCGCCCCGGCAAGTGGCAGGTAGAAGCCGCAGCTCCCGCAGGTGGCGGGCGCGGCCTTGGCCATCTCCGTGTCGGGACCGTGCTCGGCGTACCAGCGCTCGGCGGCCTCTTCGCGTCCTTCCCTGCTCAGCACCTTGGTGCGGCCGAGACCGATTTCGTAGGCCACTTCGTCGACCACCGGATCGCCGGTCGCGACATAGCCCGGCACCAGGCGCGGGTCGCCAGCGGGCGGGGCGAGCAAGTCGCCCGGCGCGAGGTCCCCGGGGCGGACTCGCTGCTCCCAGGGCACGAACTCGGGCGCGACCAAGGCTTCGGGCCCGGGCAGCAGCGCCGACTCGCTGACCGTCGCGTGGCCCGCGCCGGGCGGCGCGGCCACCACGACCGCCCACTGCCACCCGCGATAGCCGGGCAGCGTGGCCGCGAAACGGTGGGTGGCCGCGCTCTCGTCCTCGGCGATCACGCCGAGATGCGCGCCCACACCCGAGGGCTCCAACTCCAGGAGCGCACGGCGGGCCAAGTCGACGGCATCGGCAAGAATCGGCCGCACGCCGGACTCCGAAACAGAAACTGCGCTCACGGCCTACATTTTGCCGTATGAAGCGCAATCGGCGTGCGTTGGCCATCGGTGTGCTGGTCGGTCTGCTGGTCGCGGGTGGATGCGGCCCCGCCGACGAGTCGACACCCACGATGAACATCGAGGTGCTCGGCACCCGGCCGCACGATCCGAAGGCGTTCACCCAAGGCCTGGAGATCGACGGCGACATCCTCTACGAGGGCACCGGCCTGGCGGGCGCGTCGAGCGTGCGCGCGTCCCGGTTGGCGACCGGCGCGGAACTGGCCAGGACCGAGTTGCCCGCCCCCTACTTCGGCGAGGGCATCACCCTCGCGGGCACGACACTCTGGCAGCTCACCTGGCATGACGGCGTGGCCATCGCCCGGGACCCCGCCACGCTCGCCGAGCGCGGCCGGGTGAGCTACGACGGCGAGGGCTGGGGTCTGTGCGCCGGGGCCGGACGGCTGATCATGAGCGACGGCACCGACCGGCTCACCTTCCGTGATCCGGAAACTTTCGCACCGACCGGCTCGATCGAACTGACCAGCCACAACGGCGCGCGCCTCAACGAACTCGAGTGCGCGGCGGACGGGTCGGTCTATGCCAACGACTGGCCCACCGACACGATTCTGCGCATCGACCCGGACTCCGGCGGGGTGCTCGGGACCGCCGACGCCGCCGGTCTCCTTCCCGCGACCGAGCGGGCCGAAGCCGACGCCCTCAACGGCATCGCCCAACTGCCCGGCACCGACCGGTTCCTGATCACGGGCAAGAACTGGCCGACCATGTTCGAGGTCCGCTTCGCACCCGCCTGAGCGCGTCGGCGCGTCCGCGACGATGGTCACTTTCCGCCGCCGCCTCGGAGCGCGCGTGAACGCCCAGCACGGAAGTACGCCAGAATTGGAGTCGTGACTACTCCCCGCGAACCTTCCGGTCCCGACCGTGATCGGTGGGAAGGCGAGGAGTCCCCCCTGTTCGATCGGCATCCCGGTTTCGACCGGTACCCCCCGCCCGACCCGCCGCGACGGCGCGGGCCGTTGCCGCCGCTGCGGCCCGAACGGGCCTCCGAGCGGCACGACCAGCCGAATCCGCGCCGTGAGGCGCCCCGCCCCGCGCAACCGCCGCGCACCAAACCCCTCCCGCTCGGAAGTGACCCCGAGCAACCGACGGCCGCCGAGCGCGCGCCCCGCCGCGTCTTCCCGCACCGGCCCGAGCCGCATCGTCACGCCGAACCACCGGGCCCGGCCGAACCCGACTACCCCGCGACCGCAGGCCAGGATCCGGTCGAGCCACCCGAAGGCCCGGCTCCCTCCGGGAAGCGACGGATGCCGCGCAAACTCACGGTCACCCGGGTGGCCGCCATGCGCGGCAGGGAACTCACCGAGAAGGGCATCGCGACCTTCCAGCGCGCGGCCAAGGCCGACGGCGCGGACAAGTCGGGTCTGACGGCGCTCACCTACGCGACCATGGCGAACTTCGCCCTGGACGCCGCCATCGCCGTGGCGCTGGCCAACACCTTGTTCTTCGCCAGCGCCACCGCGGAGAGCAAGACGAAGGTCGCGCTGTACCTGCTGATCACGATCGCGCCGTTCGCGGTGATCGCCCCGCTGATCGGGCCGATGCTCGATCGGCTGCAACGCGGTCGCCGCCTGGCGCTGGCAACCTCGTTCGCGGTGCGCACGGTGGTCGCGCTGGTGCTGATCTTCCAGTTCGACAGCTGGGCGCTGTATCCGCTCGCGCTGTGCATGATGATCGGCAGCAAATCGTTCTCCGTGCTCAAGAGCGCGGTGACGCCCCGGGTCCTGCCGCCGGACATCGATCTGGTCCGCACCAACTCCCGTCTCACGGTGTTCGGGCTGGTCGGCGGCACCTTGGGCGCCGGAGCGCTGGCCGGGCTGACCGCCGCGATCGCGGGCTCGAACGGCGCTCTGGTCTTCGCCGCGCTGATCGCCTGCGCGGGAACGTATCTGAGCCTGCGCATCCCGTCCTGGGTCGAAGTCACCGAGGGCGAGGTGCCCGCGACGTTGAGCTACCACGGCGCCGACGCGCACACCGAGGTGCTCTCCTCCGGCAACGAGTCGCCGGTTCCGCCACGCAAACGCAGACAGCCGCTCGGCCGCTCCGTGGTGACCGGGCTCTGGGGCAACGGCGCCATCCGCGTGCTGACCGGGTTCCTCACCTTCTACGTCGCGTTCGTCGCCAAGGCGACCGAGCACCGGCCGGTGCAACAGGCCCTCATGCTCGGCACGGTCGGCGCGGCCGCGGCCATCGGCAATTTCACGGGCAATGCCACGGGCGCCCGGCTCAAACTCGGCAGACCCGCACTGATCGTGCTCGGCTGCACGGCGGCGTGCGCGCTGGTGGCGCTGTTCGCGACGTTCACGAACAATCTGCTCGGCGCGACGGCCGCCGCCCTGGTGGCGTCCGCGACGAGCGCGCTGGCGAAGGTGTCGCTGGACGCCTCCATCCAGGACGATCTGCCGCCGGAGTCGATCGCCTCGGGTTTCGGGCGGTCGGAGACCGTGCTGCAGCTGAGCTGGGTCATCGGCGGCGCGGCCGGGGTGCTGCTGCCGACGGATTACTGGAAGGGCTTCGCGGTGGTCACCGCGATACTCGTGCTCGGCTTGGTGCAGACTTTCCTCAGCTTCCGCGGCCACTCGCTGCTGCCCGGCCTCGGCGGCAACCGTCCCCAGCACGCGGAGCAAGAGGTGCCGTCCCGGCCGCACGGATACCCGGCGAGCGCACCTCGCGCGCAGGGTCCCGCTCCGCGCGGCGGTGACACGACACGCTTTCAACGAGGGCAAGGAGACCCGATCTGGTGAGCAAGCTCAACGCACGCACGATCGCCGCGCTGGTCGCGGCCGCCCTGCTCGTGCTCACCGTCGCCTTCGCGGGCGTTCTGGCGGTGCTGGTCCGCAACGCCGACGAACCCGACGTCACCCTCACCGCATACGCGCATGGCAAGACGGTCACCGTGCGGCCGTTCAGCTACTGCGCGGTGACCATGCGGGACTGCCGCATCCTGCCCGAGGACAACGTGCCCGGCACGGTGTTCACGACGCTGAACTGCGCCCCCGATACGCCGGACTGCCACCGCGGCCGCACCGCCGAGCTGGAAGTGCCCGCCGGTTACCCGTTGCAGCTGTCGCTCCCGAAGAAGGTCGCCGACGCGCCCTGGCTCGCCCAGCTGGTCTATCTCCTGCCCAACGGCGAGAAGGTGGACCAGGTGATCAGCCGCAACGACTACCCCGATCGCGCGCTGGCCCTGACCATCGATTCCAAGCCGGAACCCGATCTGCGCCTCATCGGCGTCGAGTTCCAGCTGCCGATCCTCGCCCGCGACGAAACCGGCCGGGAGTTCTACGTACCACACGCCACCTGGTCGATCAGCACGGCGTAGCGGCGATGCCAGGCGCCGATTTCGACGATCGGCCACGGCCATTGCTCTACCGATGGCGGGTTCGCCCGTGGCGTAGCGCGGTCACCGGCGCGCGCCCCGTTCAAGTGGGCGGACGCAATACCCTCATGTCGGACGCTTCCCCGTGAGCGCGGTGCGCACCAAGCGCGCGACGGCATCGATGCGTTCGGAGGAACCGCTGCCGCCGACTTGCACCACGGTGATGATGACCGCGGCGCAGATGGCCTCCAGCGCGATCGCGGCGGCGCGCGGGTCGAGATCCACGGCGATGTCCCCGGCCTGCTGACCGGCGCGCAGCGATGCCTCGAGCACTTGCCGGATGCGATGCGGCACAACGCCGTCGACCAGCCGGACGAGCAGCCCGGGTTCGTGACCCGCGACGCACGGAACCAGCACTGCCGCACTCACTTCGCACATCGATCTGGTGCCCACCCTGGCCGCGCTGGCCGGTATCGACCCGGCGGCGAGCCCGCTGCCCGGCAAGGACCGCACGCCGTTGCTGGCCGATCCGGCGGGCGTCACACGGGACGCGCTCCTGCTCACCTCCGACGCCGAGTCCAGTGGCGGCCAAGTGGCCGGCGTCGAATACTGTCTGCGGGGCGCGATCACACCCCGCTACAGCTTCGCCCGGTACTCGACCCCGCAGGGGATCGCCGGACCACGCGGCGAATTCGACTACGAGCTCTCCGACCGTCGGGAAGACCCGTTCGAGTTGCGCAACCTCGCCCACAACGGCGGCGCGGCCGAATTGGTCGAGCAGATGAACGATCTCGTCGACATCCTCGTCGCCCGGGAACTGCGCGGTAGGTGATCGGCCGCTGCGCGGCCGCGTCCGGTCGGCTCGCGTCGAGCCGGACACCGGCCACCGCGGCGCGGACTACCGGTCCAGTTCGCGCGCCACCGCGCGGACGACCTCCGAGATGCGTTGTGCCGTCTTGCGATCCGGGTACTTGCCCTTGCGCAGGTCCGGCTGCACCTTCGCCTCGAGCAAGGTGATCATGTCCTCGACCATGCCGTGCAACTCGTCCGGCGTGTGATTGCGCGCGGCAGGCTCCTTGCGCGCGTTGCGTTCCTGGCCCTGCCGGACCGACGGCGGCGCCTCGAGCAGCTTGAGGCTCAGTGCCTGGGGGCCGCGACGGCCCGCGGCCATGCCGAACTCGACGCGCTGACCGGGCTTGAGACCCTCGACACCCTGGGGCAGCGCGGACGAGCGGACATAGACGTCCTCACCCTCGTCCTGGGAAAGGAAGCCGAAGCCCTTTTCGACGTCGTACCACTTCACCCTGCCGGTCGGCACTGCGCTCACCCGTTCGTCATCGAAACTCGGACCCCTACGGCCCGAGCACATTTGTCTACCAGGCCGATCCCGCGACCGGCCCTCCTGTGCGAAAAGAACGCGCCCAGCACGATTGCAGGACGCGATTGCCATCGAGTCTACCCCGGTGCGAATAACGCAAGCACATCAGTTTTACCGTCGAACCGTGACGAACCCATCCACTCCGACCCCGCCCGGCGGCGCCCCTCGGCGGCGCGGCGACTGGTTGCTGCGACTCGCGCTCACCCTGTTCGCGCTGGGATTGCTGGCGATCGTCGTCATCTTCGCGATCCCGTTGCTGACCGACGGCGAGCCCGGGCTGTGGCTCTACTTCGGGGCGATGCTCGCGCCGCTGGGGTTCGTGCTCGCGGTCGTATTCGCGCTGCGCTCGGGGCGCAGGTCCCGGTAGAACCGGAGAACACGCCTCCGATCCGGCGTAAACCGGTTACCCGATGCGATCGTTACCCATTCGGACGTGTGATCCTCGTCACATTACGAGTAGGTCACGGGCCGGTGGCGACGCGCGCCGCATGCGGCCGCGGCCGCTCCTAGCTGCGCGAAGGCGCCGTACCCATCCGATACCGCGTCGAGACCCGTTGGTACACGCCGGTTACCAAATAGTGATTTTTCCCGCGGTTCGTCGTACGGTCTTATCCAGCCGGGACACCCCGGCGACCACCGGCCCGCCGCACCGAGCCTCGCCCCGCGGGTACCGGAACCCCCGACGGAAACGTAGGGGCGAGGGCGGAACGGACGACCTCTCAGTCCGAACCAGAACCGAAGACGTCGCAGGTGCGTCGAGAGGAAGACGAACCCGATATGAGTGGACGCCATCGCAAGCCAAGCTCGACCGGCCGCACGGTAGCCAAGGTTGCCGTCACCGGCGCCATCATCGGCACCGCCGGTGTGGCTCTCGCAGGCAACGCCAGCGCGGCACCCGACTCCGACTGGGATCGACTCGCTCAGTGCGAGGCCGGCGGCAACTGGGGCATCAACACGGGCAACGGTTTCCAGGGCGGGCTGCAGTTCTCGCCCAGCACTTGGCGCGCCCACGGTGGCCAGGACTACGCCGCCTCGGCCAACCAGGCCAGCCGCGAGCAGCAGATCGCGGTCGCCGAGAAGGTGCTCGCCTCGCAGGGCTGGGGCGCTTGGCCCTCCTGCTCGTCCAAGCTGGGCTTGAGCAGCGCGCCCTCCCAGCGCTCCGCGCCCGCCCCCGCCGAAACCCCGCGCTGGAACCCCGCGCCGCAGGCCGCACAGGCCGCGCCGGCGGACAGCTCGCAGCAGATCTTCTCGGCCGTCGACCGGGCCCTCGAGGTGGTGCAGAGCCAGGGCGTCCAGGTGCCCAAGGAAGCTCTCGACTTCTTCAACGCAGCCAAGTCCAGCGGAGCCACCCTCGACCCCGCGATCGTGAACTTCTACGAGGCGAACAAGGGCCTGCTGCCCTCCTGATCGCCACACATCGTCAAGAAGGGCCCCGCATCACCAAGGATGCGGGGCCCTTCTTCGTAGCCGAGAACGATCCGGTCGCGCGCTCAGCGGTTGATCACCGTGTTCGGGTGCATGTAGGGCAACTGCTCAGCGGGGACCGGGAACTCGGTGTCCTCGCCGTAGGGCGAGAGGCCACCGGAGCGGGCCGAAGAGAGTTCGGTGACCGCGTGGTCACCGTCGGCGACCTTCGGCCAGCCGTTGTCGACATAGGATTTCTTCGATTTGTTCACCACGGACCCATTTTGGCACGACCGCTCCGCGCGGATGCGCCGCGGCCCACACCGCCTGACCCCGGCGGGCGATCGCCCAGCATCGTAGGCTGGATCGGATGACCGCGACCGACTCCCTTGCCGGATGGCTCGGTGCCCGCAGTGATGCCCAGCTCGTGACGCTGCTGCAGCTTCGGCCCGACCTGGCCGTGCCGCTGCCTTCCTCCATGGCCGTGCTCGCCGCCCGCACCGAACAGCGCGCGTCGGTGCTGCGCGCCACGGAGGACTTGAACACCCTCGAATTCGCCCTCGTGGAAACCCTTGCCGTACACGGCACCACGCATCCCGACAGCGGTCCGCTCCAGCGCGCCGAACTGCATGTGCAATTGAGCGATCGGGTATCGGCCGCGGCGATCGACGAAGCGCTGGAGCGGCTGACCGCTCGCGCGCTGGTCTGGCTCGACGCCGAGCAGGGGCTTCATCTGATCCCGGCGGCCGCCGAGGCGTTGCCGTGGCCGATCGGCACCGCGACCGAGATCCCCGACGCCCTCACCGAACCCGAGGTGGTCGCCGCGCTTCCCGAACTCGCACCCGCCGAGCGGGCGCTGCTGGACAAATTGGCCGCGACGGGGCCGCGCGGCCGCACCAGGGACGCCGCACCGGGCACTCCGGCCGACCGGCCGATCCAGCGGCTGCTGGCGCGCAGGCTGCTGCACTGGATCGATGACGAGACCGTCGAACTTCCGGTCACCGTCGGCCAGGTGCTGCGCCGGGAACCGGTCACCCACCCGCACGCGCTGACATCGCCGCACCCGGAGCCCGCCAAACACACGCCCGCCGACGTGAACGCGGTCGCGGCGGGCGAGGTCGGCGAGTTGCTCCGGCACTGCGCCGCCGTGCTCGACGTGCTCGGCCGAGTTCCCGCTCCTGCCTTGCGCGCGGGCGGCCTGGGCGTGCGGGAGCTGCGGCGCATCGCCAAGCAGGCCGGTGTCGACGAGCCGAGGGCGGGTTTGCTGGTCGAACTGCTGGCGGCCGCGAAACTCATCGAGAAGGGTTTGCCGGACCCTCCACCCGACTTCGATACGACCGACGACTTCTGGGCGCCGACGCCGCTGGTGGACGCCTGGTTGGAATCGCCGCCCGCACGGCGCTGGGCCACGCTGGGACTGACCTGGCTCGATCTGGATCGTATGCCGTGGATGATCGGCATGCGCGATGCCAACGACAAGCCGCTCGCGGCGCTGTCGCTGGAGCTGCGCACCCCGAACGCGCCGCGCGATCGGCGCGCGATCCTCGCCCTGCTCGCGGAATACCCGTCCGGCACGGCACTGACCCCCGCGGACATCGGCCGGATGCTGGCCTGGCAGCAGCCACGCAGGCGCAGGAACTTCCGGCCGGAGGTGGTCGAGCAGACCCTGGCCGAGGCGGCGGCGCTGGGCTTCGTCGGCCGCGGCGCGCTCGGCTCGGCGGCGCGAGCGCTGCTGCACGCGGCGCCGACCAGCGTGGCCGACGCCGAGGCGGAGATGGAGGCGGCGCTGCCGGAGCCGGTGGATCACGTGCTGGTGCAGGCGGATCTGACGGTGATCGCGCCCGGGCCGCTGACCACCGATTTACACCACCGCGTCGCCCTGGTCGCCGACGTCGAATCCGCGGGCGCGGCGACGGTGTACCGGATCGGCGAGTCCTCGGTGCGGCGCGCCCTGGACGCCGGGTTGACGGCGGCCGAACTGCACGCCTTGTTCGCCAAGCATTCCCGCACACCGATCCCGCAGGCACTGACCTATCTGATCGATGACGTGGCCCGGCGGCACGGTCAGTTGCGCGCGGGCATGGCGCAGTCGTTCATCCGCAGCGACGACCCGGCGCTGCTGGCCCAGGTGCTGTCCGCGCCGGTGGCGCGCACGCTGGCACTGCGATCCATCGCGCCGACCGTCGCCATCGCCCAGGCGCCGCTGGGCGAACTGCTCGACCAGCTGCGCGCGGCCGGTTTCGCACCCGCGGGTGAAGACTCGGCCGGGGCGATCGTGGATCTGCGCCCGCGGGGCGCCCGGATCTCGGTGCGGCCCGCCGCGCGGCAGCCGTATCGGCCGACACCGCCCAGCACCGAACAGCTCGAATCGCTCGTCACCGAACTGCGCGCGGGCGAACGCGCCGCCAGCGCCCGCTCGAGTCACGCGGTGCGCCCGGACGGCACGCGGACCAACACCGCCGCCACCCTCGCCCTGCTCCAGCTCGCGGCGCGGGTGCGGCGGTCGGTGAACATCGGCTACGTCGACGCCCAGGGGGTCGCCACGCAGCGGGTGGTGGAACCGTTGAAGGTGGGCAACGGGCAGCTGGACGCGCTGGACCCGGTCACCGGCGCGGTCCGGCACTTCACCCTGCACCGGATCGCGTCGGTCGCCCTGCTCGAATGATCGGTGCTAGGGCTTGCTCGTGCAGAAGGTGACCTTGGGGTCCGTTTCGATGAGCCGGAAGCTGTCGGCGTCCTGGCCGCAGAGCAGTTCGTCGGCCTTGCCGTCGATCCGCTTCAGCACCTTGAAGGTGGCGTCCGAAGACGCGCAGTCGACGTGCTTGTATCCGGTCGTGCTGCTCTCGTTGTAGCAGCTGCCTTCCTTGAAGTTCGGCGCCAGGCACAGGAACGCGGTGGTGCCGCCGCCCAGGGTCTCCTCGTAGGAGGTGTAGTCGGCGGCGCAGTCGGTCTTCTTGTCGTAGGACTGCGCCACCTTGTAGACGGCCTTGTCCGACGAGCAGTCGACCGGCTCGGTCTTGGAATCGACAGCGGAGCCCTCGATGACGTTGATGCAGTCACCGACCCCGGCCTTGGCGGTGTCCGACTTGCTCGCGTCACCGATCAACGAACAGCCGGTCACCGTCACCACCACCGCGGCCACCGCGACGAGGGCGAGCACGACCCGTGCCAGCAGCCTCGCTCCTGGAAACTTCACCTGAAAACCTCTCTCACCGAACACGTTCACGGGCTCGTGAACGCGGTGAGAATACCCGCACGACCAGGACGGCCGCATCAGCTCACCGCGGGACCTCGAGCAGCGCGCTAGATGCTGTGCGTGCCGTAGAGCCCCATGAGCGCGTATCCGAGGATGCTGGGAAGCAGACGGCCGAGCAGCAGGAACGCAGAGTAATTCACTAGCAACGCCTTTCGCGTATTCGATGCAACTGGACCCTTGTCCGGTATGCGGAGTGTGTCGTCGCCCGAGACCGGGTCGTTACGCTTGGGCAGTATGACGCTCGAGGACGTCGCGCGCGACCTGTACGGGCTGCCGCCCGCGCAGTTCGTCGCCGCGCGCACCGACCGGGCGGCCGCGGCGAAGCAGGCGGGCGACAAGCGGCTCGCGGCCGCCATCGGCAAGCTGCGCAAACCCACCCTGACCGCGTGGACGGCGAACCTGCTGTCCCGGGCGGCGCCGGACGACGTGGCCGCCTTGCTGCGCCTCGGCGCTGCCCTGGCCGCCGCTCAGCGCAACCTCTCGGCCGACGAGTTGCGTGAGCTGACCGCGCAGCGACAGCAACTGGTCAACGCGCTCGCCGAGAAGGCGGGCGCGCTCGCCGCCGGACAAGGGCATCCGGTCGGCGAGGGCGTGGTCCGGGAGGTCGGCCAGACGTTGACCGCGGCGCTCGCCGAGCCGGAGGTGGCCGAGCGGCTGCGCGCGGGAACGCTCGCCACGGCCGCGAGCTACGAAGGCTTCGGGCCGAGCGGACCCGATCTGGTCCCGGTCCCCGAGCCGGCCGCACGACCCGGGCGAGCGACAGCGCGGCGGAAACAGGACGACAGCGCACGCCGTGAACTGGCGGACGCCCAGGACGCGCTCGAAACCGCCCGCGCCACGGAGGAATCGGCCCGCTCCGCTCTCGAGGACGCGACTGGTGAACTGTCCTCGGTCGAAGAACGCATCGCCGCGTTACGCGACGAGCTCGAGCACGCCGAACAGCAGCGGCAGTTCCGCAAGTCGGCCGAGCGGTCGGCCAAGGACGAACTTAACGCCGCACGACGGCAGCTGGAGCGGGCCGAACGCAGGGTCGCGAAGGCCCGGCAGCGCGCTGAGGACTGACGGATCAGCTCAGCAGAGCGCCCGGGAACAAGTACTCCTGCGGCGGCGGCGCGGTGGTGTTCAGCCACGCGTGGAAGAAACCGGTCAGATCCATGGGCGATCGGGACTGCATGAAGGCGCGGAACTCCGGTATCGAGGCGTTGCCGTAGGCGTGCGCGGCGAGGAAGTCCCGGACGGCGGTGAAGAACACCTCGTCGCCTATCTGCCTGCGCAGCGCGTGCAGGAACAGCGGGCCGCGGTAGTAGACGGAGGTGAACTCCCGCCCGGCGCCGGGGTTCTCCAGCGGGATGTTCCAGAACCTCTCGTTGTCCTGATATTTCCGGATGGTCTCGCGGTAGTCGTCGTCGACGTTCTTGCCCTCCACCCGCTCCGGCCACAGGTAGTCGGCGGTATAGCTGGCGAAGCACTCGTTCAGGCAGATGTCCGACCACTGACGCACCGATACCCAGTCGCCCCACCACTGGTGTGCGATCTCGTGCACGACGGTCTGCAGATCGGTCCTCGGCGCGTAGAGCGGGCGGGTCTGGGTCTCCAGCGAGAAGGTGATGTCGGCGTCGAAGTAGATGCCGCCCGCCGCCTCGAACGGGTAACGCCCGTAGAGCTTTTCGGAGAAGTCGAGGATCTCCGGCAGGCGCAGCTCGAGTTCACGATGGCGATCCTGCGTATTCGGCGCGAACGCGCTGATCAGGGGAGTGCCGTCGGCCCTGCGCTGCTCGAGGTAGTCGAACTTGTCGATCGCGACGGTGGTCAGGTAGCCGAGCACCGGCTGGGCGTTGACCCAGCGCACCGTCCGCTTGTCGCCGCGCACCGCGTTCTCGGTCCGCACGCCGTTGGAGACCACCTCCCACTCCGCGGGGACGGTGGCGGTCAGGGTGAAGGTGGCCTTGTCCAACGGGGTGTCGTTGAGCGGATACCAGCTGGTCGCCGAATGCGGCTCCCCGGCGACGAACGCGCCGCCGCTGCGCGCGAAGGTCCACCCTTCGCCCTCGGTGTTCGCCGCGGGGCCCGCGTAGTCGACGGTGACGGTGAACGTCAGGCCGGGCAGCAGCGGGAGCAGCGGCGTCACGGTCAACTCGTGCTCGCCGTTGCGCTCGAAACCGGCGGGCTGCCCGTTCACCGACACCATGCGCACCTCCGGCCCCGCGAAATCGAGGTTGAACACGCGCAGGGCCTGGGTGGCGAGCGCGGTGATGGTGGTGGTGGCGGCCAGTGCACGGCTCGGCGGGTCGTAGTCGATGCCGACGTCGTAGTGGTGGACGTCGTAGCCGCCGTTGCCGTCGAGCGGATAGTACGGATCGCCCAGGCCCGGCGCGCCGACCAGCGGGTCCGGGGGCGGGTCCGCGTGCGCGGGCACCCAAGGCGCCGCGACGAATACGCACGCGACCGCGGCGCACATCCGGCCGGACAACTTCATGCGAACGACCAACCCCTCTCCACCCCGCCTGTTGCCGGTACCGGCGCACCGACTCCGCTGGATGGTAACGGCTTCAGTCGCCACTTCCGGTCAGCGCCACCGACGCGCCGACACCGAAGATCATCACCCCGCCCGCGCCGCCGACCGCCTCCAGCCTGCGCGGCGACCTGGCGAACCAGGACCTCGCCGAGGCGGCCAGCAGCGCCCAGGCACTGTCGGATACCAGTGCGATAGCCAGGAAGACGGTGCCGAGCAGCAGGAACTGCCACGACAGCGAGCCTGCCGCCGGATCGGCGAAGTGCGGCAGTACCGCGGAGAAGAAGACGATCGCTTTGGGGTTCGTGAGCCCGACTATCGCGCTCTGGCGCAGCACGCGCGCATGGGGCGCCGCTTCGATCGGGGCGCCCAGCGCCGCGCGCAACGCCGAGCGCTGCCGAATCGCTTGGATTCCCAAATACATCAGATACAGCGCGCCCGCGAACTTGACCACGGTGAGCGCCAGCGCCGACGCCGAGAGCAAGGTGCCCAGCCCGACAGCGACCAGGACCAAGGCGACGTAGACGCCCGCGGCGTGCCCGAGCACCGAGAGCAACGCCGCGCGCCGCCCGAGCGTGAGCGCGCGACCGATGGTGAACAGCACGCCGGGCCCTGGCACGACGATGATGACGAAAGCGGCGGCGACGAATGCCAGCAGATCGGACGCTGGAACCATCTTTCGAGTGTAGGCGCCTACGCACCGGCGACAGCGTGCGTTCCCAGCCGGATCAGGAACCGAGTTCGCCGGGCAACTGGTCCGGGTCGAGCAGCAAGCGCTTCGCGTCGGCGCGCCGCACCTTCTCGGCGAGTCCGAGATTGTCGGTGAGCAGCCGCCACTCGGCCTCGCTGATCGCGGCGCGGGCGCGAGCGATGACGGCGTCGTCGGTGGTGCCCCAGGCGATCGGCATGGCGCTCACCGACTGCCAGCGCTCGCCCACCTGCCGTGGCGCCCGGTCGGTGCGCACCGCGACCGATGGCACTCGCTCCCCCGCCTTGGCCTCATGCCCTGGAAGGGTGCGGACCTTGCGGGTCACCAAGGCGTAGCGCGGGGCCTCCGACCCGGGTGTGGACACGTCGACCAAGGCGAGCAGCACCAGGCCGGTGGGACGCGCCTCGGAGACGACCGCGGGGATCAGTTCGCCGTCCGCGTAGAGCTTGTCGATGCTGGAATGCCACGGCGTCCACAGGGCGACCCACAGCGCCGTCACCGCGCCGAGCGCGAAGGCGATCGCCAGCAGATACGCCCAGGGATGGTTCAGCCAGATCAGGAACGCCGTCCCGGCCGCCGCGACCACCGCCGCGACGATCGCCAGGATACGCAGGCGGCGGAAGTCGGCGAAGACTTCGTTCACCGCGTGAGCGTGGCTGCGGTCCACCGCGAATTCGAAGCGTCGCACGCCCTCATTCCTAGCACAGTTTGCGGAGGGAATGCCTCCGCTTATCCGATGGCGGGGCCGAGCAAGTCGTCGGCATCCGTGATGCGGTAGGCATACCCCTGTTCGGCGAGAAAACGCTGCCGATGTGCGGCGTATTCGGCGTCGAGAGTGTCGCGCGCCACGACCGAATAGAAATGCGCCTGGCCTCCGTCGTGTTTCGGGCGCAGCAGCCGACCGAGACGCTGCGCCTCCTCCTGTCGCGAACCGAAGGTACCCGAAACCTGCACGGCCACGGATGCTTCCGGCAGATCGATGGAGAAGTTCGCCACCTTGCTCACCACGAGCACCGGGATCTCGCCGCGCCGGAACGCGTCGAAGAGCTCCTCGCGCTCCTTGGTCTTCGTCGAACCCTGGATCACCGGGGCCTCGAGTGCGGCGCCGAGTTCGTCCAACTGGTCCAGATAGGCGCCGATCACCAGGCTCGGCGCGTCCTGATGCCGGGCCAGGATGGATTCGACCACAGCGATCTTGGTGTGCGCGGTGGAGCACAGCTTGTAACGCTCCTCCGGCTCGGCTGTCGCGTAGGACATCCGCTCGGCGTCGGTGAGCGTGACCCTGACCTCGATGCAGTCGGCGGGCGCGATCCACCCTTGGGCCTCGATGTCCTTCCACGGCGCGTCGTAACGCTTCGGGCCGATCAGCGAGAACACGTCACCCTCCCGGCCGTCCTCGCGCACCAGCGTCGCGGTCAGGCCGAGCCTGCGACGGGACTGGAGATCGGCGGTCATCCGGAAGACCGGCGCGGGCAGCAGGTGCACCTCGTCGTAGATGACCAGGCCCCAGTCGCGGCTGTCGAACAGTTCCAGGTGCTTGTACTCGCCTTTGGTGCGGCGGGTGATCACCTGGTAGGTGGCGATGGTGACCGGGCGGATCTCCTTGCGTTCACCGGAGTACTCGCCGATCTCCTCCTCGGTGAGCGAAGTGCGCGCTAGCAGCTCACGCCGCCACTGCCTGCCCGCCACCGTGTTGGTGACCAGGATCAGCGTGGTCGCCTTCGCCTTGGCCATGGCCGCGGCGCCGACCATCGTCTTGCCCGCGCCACAGGGCAGCACCACCACCCCGGAGCCGCCCGCCCAGAACGAGTCGGCGGCCATCTGCTGGTAGTCGCGCAGATGCCAGCCGCCGGTGGCGTAGTCGAGTTCGATCTCGTGCGCCTCGCCGTCGACGTAGCCCGCGAGGTCCTCGGCGGGCCAGCCGATCTTCAGCAGCATCTGCTTGATGTGGCCGCGCTCGGACGGGTGCACCACCACCGTGTCGTCATCGATGCGCGCGCCGAGCATCGGCGCGATCTTCTTGTGCCGAAGTACCTCCTCCAGCACCGCGCGATCCAGGCTGATCAGCGTCAACCCATGCGCGGGATGCTTGACCAGCTGCAACCTGCCGTAGCGGCCCATGGTGTCCACCACGTCCACCAGCAACGGCTGCGGCACCGCGTACCGGGAGAAGCTGACCAGCGCGTCCACCACCTGCTCCGCGTCGTGCCCGGCCGCCCGCGCGTTCCACAGCGCCAGCGGCGTCACGCGGTAGGTGTGCACGTGCTCCGGGGCCCGCTCCAACTCGGCGAACGGCGCGATCGCCTGCCGCGCCGCATCGGCCAACTCGTGGTCGACCTCCAGCAGCAGCGTTTTGTCACTCTGCACGATCAGCGGACCGTCGTTCACAGTCCCTCCTCAGCTAGATTCCCGCCATTCTCCCCGACCCCTCCGACAACCCCGCAGGTTACCGGCCCTTCCCGCGAGGCGCGGACGCGGCAGTGACCGGGTGCAACGCGGGAACGGCGCGATGTCTTCCCGCGAAGCGCACCCCGAGGCCGGCTCAGCCGCCGGCGAGCGCGCGTTCGGCGAGCGCGCCGATCACCGGCGCGAGCGCCATGGCGTAACCGCTGGTGAGGTGGTTGTCGTCCCGGTAGACGAGGTTGTTGCCGACGATGACGGGACAGCGGGCCGCGGTGCAGAACAGCGAGGTCAGGTCGGCGTATCGGCCGCCGCCCGCCGTGACCGCCGTGTGCTCGGCCGCGATGCCCGCATCGTCGACCGCGACCGGACGGGCGGGGGCGCATGCCGAAGCGTCATCGATGTGCTCGGCCACGCACGCGGGGACGGTGGCGTGTGGATCGGGAACTCCGCCGAGGACGAGGACGGTCGATCCGGCGGCTCGCAGCTCGACGACCAGGCGGTCGAGGCTGTCGATCCACGCCTGGTCGTAGGACACGAAGCCGAAGTCGCCACCGTATCGCCGGGACATGCCCACCACGATCAGCCGGGGCCGCTCGTTGCGCAGCCGGGTCATGATCTGCCCGCGCCACTGCTCGCATTCGGAGTACGAGCGGCCCAGATAGGGGCTGGTGATGGGCAGGTCGAGCAGCGGACAGGTGACCTTGGCCATGGTCTCCAGCCGCCAGTGGCGTGATACGGCGATCTGCTCGAACGCCGGTTGCCACATCGCCGCGTGGGAATCGCCGACCAGGGCCACCGTGGTGGCCGCGTCCGTAGCGCCGGACGCGCACTCGCCCTGGCCCACGTCGTGCCAGGACCGGAAACAACCGTTGTCGAACACCTCCGCTCGGTCGCCGCGCGCACTCGCCAGGGAGGGGGTGAGGTTCGACGGAACTGCGCGAATCTCGGCCGAGGCGGCGACCGCCGATCGGGTCTGCGCCGTCAACTGCTCGACCGCCTCGGTGTGGGGGTCGGTGACGGTGGCCGGCGCGGCCGGTGTGGTCAGCGTGAGACTTCGCGCCGCCATGCCACGGCCGACCGGGGCGGGCACGATCATGAGCAGCGCCAGCGCTACGCAGATGGCCGTCGCGGTGCTCACGCCGCCGCACGCGAGACCGAGCCTGCCCGAACGTGTCAACCGGTCGGCGAAGCGCACCGGATCCTCGATCAGCCGCTGGGTGAGTATGGCGAGTCCACCGGCCACGGCGACCGCGCCCAGCGCGCCGACCAGCCCGAGCGGGCGGCCGAGCACCTGCGGCGCGAGCACCAGCACCGGCCAGTGCCAGAGGTACCAAGAGTAGGACACTTTGCCGATCGCCCGCAGCTCCGCCACGGCCAGGACTCGGCCGACCCCGAACGGCGTTACGGCGCAGCCGGATGCGATCACCAGGACCGCGCCCAGCACGGGCAGCAGCGCAGCGGTTCCGGGATATGGCGCCTTCTCGGTCAGCCGGGCGCAGGCCGCCGCGATCAACCCCAGCCCGGCCCATCCCGCGGCCACGGCCGCCCATGGCGGCAACCGGGACCACACGACCACCGACAGCGCCACCATGCCGCCGGCAGCCAGTTCCCAGGCCCGCGCGGGCAGCGCGAAGAACGCCCACGGTGGCAGCGTCCGGGTCCAGCTCAGCGAGACCGCGAAGGAGAGCGCAGCGACCACCGCCAGGACGATCAGGTGCGGCAGCGGTGCGGCCGGGCCCTTTCGCCGCCGCCGGACGAGCCAGGCCGTCGCGATCACGAGCGCGGGCCACAGCAAGTAGAACTGCTCCTCCACACCGAGTGACCAGAAATGCTGGAACGGCGAGGGCGGCGTGTCGGCGGCCAGGTAATCGGTGCCGAGCGCGGCGAAACGATAGTTCCCGGCATACAGCGCGCTCGCGATCCCGTCGCCGAGAGCTTCGCGAGCCCGCATCGGCGGCAACAGCACGGCCGCTGCGATAGCCGTGGCGACGAGCACGATGCCCGCGGCGGGCAGCAGCCTGCGCGCACGCGCGCCGTAGAACCGAACCAATTCGACCGTGCCCGTCTCGGCCGCTTCCCGGCAGAGCATTCCGGTGATGAGAAATCCGGAAATGACGAAAAATACGTCCACACCGACGAATCCACCGCCGATCCCCGGCACACCCGCATGAAACAGGACGACGGCCAGCACCGCAACCGCCCGCATTCCCTCGATATCGCCCCGGAATCCCGCTCTCGGCAACGCGCCGTCGAACCGGTCCACCCGCCGATTTCCCAACCCGCTGACCGTGGCCGCCATGTGCAGCATTGTCATCGGTTTCGTGAACCGAGTCCCGCCGACGCGCCGCTGACATACCCCCTGACCAGGATGTTCGATCGACTACAGCGAGACCGGACCGCCGAGCTCCGCCACAGCCGACGAGCAGGCAACCCCTGCCGCAGGTTCCATACCCGCGCCCTCGCGGCAAGAAGTTCCCCGATCCGATCGCACCGCGCGGATATCGCCGCAACGACATCGGATGATCCCGCTTACCAAAACTCACCGGGCCGACACAACCTGTTATATCTACGACTGGTCGAGCCGATCGAAAAAAGGGAAATCCATTACATGCGGCAGCATTTCATATCGGCTCGGAATACGGGACACCAACCGGCATCCCAGCGGAACCGATACCGGGACGATGGGCGACGAGCCGGTGCAATCGCTCCGCTCTGATACGAGCAGGGAGTACTTTCACCGCTTCCGCAGTGGCGATGTGTTGCGTCCGGATACGCGCCTCGAGCCGGTGCCGCCGCAGTCGCCGGGAAGCATCGGGTATCTCGAGCCGGCTTCTCGAGGTGACTCCCGTCCAGCGGGTGTGAAGTGGACCGCGACAGGGGGCGATGGGGCGGGTGAGGATCGGGGCATGATCGAGATGGCGGCGGTGGTGGGGGTCGCGGTGGCGGCGTTGGGGATGGTGCTCACGCCAGGGCCGAACATGATGTATCTGGTGTCGCGGACGGTTTCGCAGGGACGGCGGGCCGGGCTGGTTTCGTTGGCGGGGGTGGCGGCGGGGTTCGGCGTGTATCTGGCGGCGGCGACCGCGGGGATCACGGCGGTGTTCGCGGTGGTCCCGGGCCTGTATCTGGCGGTGAAGCTGGCGGGGGCCGCGTATCTGGGGTGGCTGGCGTGGCAGGCGGTGCGGCCGGGAGGCGCGTCGGTGTTCGCGCCGACGGCGCTGGCGGCGGACCCCACCCGACGGCTGTTCACGATGGGGCTGGTCACCAACCTGCTGAATCCGAAGATCGCGATCATGTACATGGCGTTGATTCCGCAGTTCGTCACGCCGGAGCACGGTCGGGTGTGGTTGCAGAGCCTGGGCCTGGGGGCGGTGCAGATTGCGGTGGCGCTCAGCGTGAACGGCCTGATCGTGCTCGGCGCGGGTGGTCTCGCGACGTTCCTCACCGGGCGCCCCAGGTGGCTGCGCATCCAGCGCTACGTCACCGGCACCATGCTCGGCACGATCGCCGCTCTGCTCGCCACCGACCGCACCCGCCCGATCCCGGCCTGAGCCCGGCCCCCAGGGACCGGGGACCCGAGGACTGGAGATCCGGGACCAGGGAGCGGGGCCGGGGAGCGAGACCAGGGCCGGGTACCCAGAGACCCAGGGACCGGGCGAGGTACCCGGCGGCGGGGGCGCGGAACATCCTCGACGCAACGCCGATCGGCGAGAGCCCTCTCGACTCAGCGCTGATCGGCCGCGTTCGTCAAGCGGTAGTGCAATTCGGCGAATTGCCCGGCCTGCTCGACACCGGTGAGCCGCATCCGGGAGGACAGCAGGCGCCGCGGCAGCAGCGGTGCGCCCGCGCCCAACGTCACCGGAGCCACGCTCACCATGATCTCGTCGAGCAGTCCGGCGTCGGCGAATTGCCCGGCCAGGTCACCGCCACCGACGATCCAGATATTGCGATCACCGGCCGCCTCGGCCATCTCCCGGTGGACCGCCTCGATCGCCCCCGAGACGAACCGGAGATTCGCGCCGGGTAGGGCGGGGAGATCGCGGTGGGTGAAGACCCAGCACGGAAGGTCGCCGTAGTACTGACGCCAGCTCTCCGGCGGCTCGTTGGCCACCATCCACTCGTAGGTGGTCGCGCCCATGCACATCGCGCCGACCTGCGCGAGGAAGCCCGCGATGCCCGCCTGCGCCTCGTCGGCTCCGTCCACCTCGAAAAGCCAGGTGAGCGAGTTGTCCGGATCAGCGAGGTACCCGTCGAGGCTGGTTGCCGTGTAGTACTGAGTTGCCATGGCACGAACGATGCCAGCGAAACCTGACAGTCCACGGCAGGGTTCGGTGAATCATCCGCGACGCAATCGCCGCACCCCCTCGTCCAGGGTCTCGTCGCGCTTGCAGAAGGTGAAACGCACCAGGTGATTCCAGGCGGCGGTGTCGTCGGCGAACACGCTCACCGGTACCGCCGCCACCCCTTGACGCTTCGGCAGTTCACGGCAGAACGCCACGCCATCGGCGATGCCAAGCGGTGTGATATCGGCGACGACGAAGTAGCCGCCCGCGCTCGTGTACACCCGCATCCCCATGTCGGCGAGTGCGGCGGACAAACGAAGACGCTTCTCGGACAACGCCTCCCGCAGCTCCCGCACCCAGCCCAGCTCGTGGTCGATCGCATGCGCTACCGCGGGCTGGAACGGCCCGCCCGCTACGAAGGTCAGGAACTGTTTGGCCGCGAGCACCCCCACGATCAGCTCGGCGGGCCCGCACGCCCACCCGGTCTTCCACCCGGTGACGCTGAAGGTCTTCGCCGCGCTGGACACCACGATCGTCCGTTCGGCCATGCCCGGCAGAGTCGCGAGGCTGATGTGCTCGGCGCCGTCGTAGGTCAGGTGCTCGTAGACCTCGTCGGTCAACACCAGAATGTCGTGCTCGCAAGCGATTTCGGCGATCGCCCGCAAGTCCGGGCGCCCGAGCACGGTGCCGGTCGGATTGTGCGGCGAGTTGACGATCAGCATCCGGGTGGCGGGGGTGATCGCCGCACGCAGGCTGTCCAGGTCGAGCACGAACCGGTCCCCGTCGGCCACCAAGCGCGCCGTGCGCCGCCGGGCGCCGGCCAGCGCCACGGCCGCGGCGTACGAGTCGTAGTACGGCTCGATCAGCACGACCTCTTCGCCCGGCTCGACCAAGCCGAGCACCGCCGCGCTGATCGCCTCCGTCGCGCCCACGGTCACCAGCACTTGCGAATCGGGGTCGTAGTCGGTGCCGTAGCGCCGCGCCCGGTCGTCGGCCACGGCTCGGCGCAGCACCGGCATGCCGCGCCCGGGCGGGTACTGGTTGAGCCCGTCGGCGATGGCACGGCGCGCCACTTCCAACATGCTCGCGGGCCCGTCGCTGTCGGGGAAGCCCTGACCCAGGTTGACCGCGTCGTGCCGGACGGCGAGCTCGGTCATCTCGGCGAAGATGGTCGACGCGAAGGGGCGCAGGCGGGCAACGGTCTGGTGTCGCGAGGGCATAACCGGAGACTAGCCCCCTACCTCGACGCCATCGCGAACGCCGGAGGCCGCCGGGCAGGCCGTGGCCTCCGCGCCGGGCTCAACCCAGCCGAACGCCGCCCAGCTTGGCCGGATTCGCCAGATCGTAGGCCCCCCAGACCACTCCGTCCCGCACCGTGAAGCCGACCACCCGCGCGGGGTAACCGGCCCGGCCCTCGGACGCCGGACGAGCCGCGACCCGCAGCCCCAACTGCCCGTTCACCGACACGAATTCATAGACCGGCGACGCGTCCTCCAGCCCGTACTTGCGCACCAGACCCAGGTAGAAACGGGCGATGCGATCCGCGCCGTGCAGGACGTTGATCGCGGTGGCGGTGGTGCCGTTGGCATCGCCGATCATCACCGCGTCCGGATGCAGCGCCGCCGCGACGGCGGTGACGTCACCGGAGCTCAGCGCGAGGAGAAAGCGCTGCACGGCGGCCTCGTGCTCGGCATCGGGCACCGGCTGCGGCGTCTGCGTCACCGCCTTGCGGGCACGCACCGCCAGTTGCCGCGCGGCGTCGGCGGAGATGCCGAGGATGTCGGCGATCTCGTCGAACGGCACCGACAACCCGTCGTGCAGCACGAAGGCCACGCGCTGCGGCGGGGTCAGGGTGTCGAGCACGATCAGCGCGGCGAACCGGCACTCCTGCTTGCGCACCACTGTTTCCAGCGGGTCGGGCGCGCTCGACGGCGTGCGAGCGGTGACCACCGGTTCCGGCAGCCACTGGCCCACGTAGCTCTCCCGCCGCGCCGCCGCGCTACGCAGCCGGTCCAGGCAGATGCGGCTCACCACGGTGGTCAGCCAAGCCCGCAGGTCATCGATCTCGGACTGGTGCGCGCCCGCCAAGCGCAACCAGCTCTCCTGGACCGCGTCCTCGGCATCGCCGACGCTGCCCGTCAGCCGATAGGCGACCGAGAGCAGATGCGCCCGATGTGACTCGAACAGGTCGGAAAGCAGCGCGGCAACCATCGAGGAAGAAGTCTACGGTCCGGTTCGCAACGTTCCCGCACGGCATCGGCGGCGAGGTAAACCGGATGATCCACCGAACGCTTCGTGACAGCATGACGCGATGGACCACCATGTGCTGTCGAACGGGACGATCTGGCTGTCGGCCCCGACGACGGACGATATCGACACGATCACCGAGTGCTGTCAAGATCCGGCCATCGCGGAGTGGGTGACCATCCCGGTGCCGTACGTCCGGGACAGCGCCGTCACCTTCATCGAGAAGATGGTCGTCCCCGGTTGGGCGGCGCGCAGCCCGATCTGGGCGGTGCGGCCGCGTGCCGACGGACCGGTGATCGGCACGATCGGTCTCGGCGCGCTCGACGAGAGCGCGGCAGAGATCGGTTTCTGGCTCGCTCCGGCCCAGCGGTCGCGCGGCCTGATGACGCAGGCGGTGGAGCTGGTGTGCCAGTTCGGGTTCCGCGCCGACGGCTTGGCCCTGGAACGGATCGCCTGGCGCGCGTACGTGGGCAACTACGCTTCGGCCGCGGTCGCCCGGCGCGCCGGATTCCGGTATGAGGGAATGTGCCGGCTGGGCAGCGTCCAACGCGGACGACGCCGCGACCACTGGCTCGCCGCCCGGCTGCGCACCGACCCGCCCGGTGCGGCGGGCGACTGGCCCGCCGAGTTCAACCGTCGCGCGACGCCGATCGCGCAGGCGCCCGGCCCCGAGTGAGCGACCGCCGCGCGCGACCTCCGCTGTCCACGCCGGTCATGCCGTGTGCGCGGCCCCGTCGGCTCGCGCCGAGTCAGCTCTCGCGGCGCTGCCGCACCGCCTCGGCCAGGCGGTCCAGCTGGCTCGCGGTGGTTTCCCAGTCCAGGCAGGCGTCGGTGATCGACTGCCCGTAGGCGAGTTCGTCGGCGTGGCCGAGGGTGAGGTCTTGGCGTCCCGCGACCAGGAAGCTCTCCAGCATCACGCCGACGACCGCGGTCTCGCCCGCCGCCAGGCGCCGCGCGATGTCGGTGACCACGTCGACCTGCTTGTTGTGGTCCTTGTTGCTGTTGCCGTGGCTGGCGTCCACCACGATCCGCTCCGGCAACGACGCCTTCTCCAACCGCAGGCACGCCTCCGCGACCGAAGCCGCGTCGTAGTTCGGCCCGTTGCTGCCGCCGCGCAGGATCACGTGGCAGTCCGGATTGCCGGTGGTGCGGATGAGCGCGGCACGACCGTCGAGGTCTGTGCCGGGGAAGACGTGGCTGGCCGCTGCGGCGCGCACACCGTCCACCGCCACCTGCACGTCGCCGTCGGTGCCGTTCTTGATCCCGACCGGCATCGACAACGCACTGCTGAGCTGGCGGTGCACCTGGCTGGCCGCGGTGCGCGCGCCGATCGCGCCGTAGGACACCAGATCCGCGATGTACTGCGGAGTGATCGGGTCCAGGAACTCACAGGCCACCGGAAGGCCGAGGGCGGTGATGTCGACCAGCAGCTTGCGGCCGAAGCCGAGTCCGGTGTTGACGTCGAACGAGCCGTCCAGATGCGGGTCGTTGATCAGGCCCTTCCAGCCCAGGCTGGTGCGCGGCTTCTCGAAGTAGACCCGCATCACCACATGCAAGCGGTCGCCGAGTTCGGCGGCCTTCGCCGCGAGACGGCGCGCGTAGTCGAGCGCGGCGGCGGGGTCGTGCACGGAGCACGGGCCGACGATCACCATCAAGCGATCATCCGCACCGTTCAGCACGTCGACGGTGGCTTTGCGTCCCGCACGGACGGTGTCGGCGAGGGCATCGGTGATCGGATGCACGCGACGCACCTCCGCGGGCGAACGCAGCGGGCTGACGTTCAGGGTGCGTTGATCATCCAGATCGGAATGCCGTGCGTCGACGTCGGCTGCGGTTGTCATGTCGTGGGTTCCTTTTCTCGGGGCCGACCCACGGACGAGAATCCCGTCGAGCCGGTCCATCGTCCGGCTCGGGGTGGAAGTTCGTCAGCGCATGTGGTTGCCGCAGACCAGCCCACCCGGGGCCGGCTTGCTAAACCAGAAATACACGTGCTGCACGTCGGGGACAGTACCATCCGACAACCGATCGGTGAACGAGGTTGTTAGATATGCCACGGTGCCGGTGGTCGACACGGCTTCCGTCCGCGGAGTCCACGGGCGCCGTTCGCGGTCCACACGGGGGCCGCGAACGGCACGGGCGATACCGGACGACGTGGGTTCACCCCCACTGGCCCGGAACGTAACTCCCGGCCGGAGTGCGCGCGATGACGTTCATCCGGTTCCATGCGTTGATCATCGCGATGGCGGCGATGAGGGCGGCGATCTGGTCGTCGTCGTAGTGCTTGCGCACTTCCTGCCACACCTCATCGCTGACCGCGCGACCGTCGCCGATCCGGGTGGCCTCCTCGGTGAGCGCCAGTGCGGCGCGCTCGGCCTCGGTGAAGACGGTGGCCTCGTGCCAAGCGGCGATCAGGTTGAGCCGCACCGAGGTCTCGCCCGCGTGCGCGGCGTCCTTGGTGTGCATGTCGGTGCAGTAGCCGCACCCGTTGATCTGGCTGGCCCGGATCTTTACCAATTCATAGGTCGCGGCATCCAGGGTGGAGTCGTTGATCACCTTGGCGGCCATGGTGAGTCGCTTGATGAAGCTGCCGCCGACCGAGTTGGAGAAGAGTTCGAAGCGCTGTTCCATGATGTCCGTCCTTTGCCGTTCCTTGCGGTTCATCAAGAGGACGACGCGGTGCGGCCGAGTGTGACAACGGACGATGAGATCTGGATCACAGCGCTCGGAAGGTCGGGGGGCGGCTATTCGGTGAAGGCGTAGGCAACTCCGGTCAGCTTCTCCGACAGCTGCCACAAATCGGCCGCGACCTTCTCGTCCTTGGACGCTTTCGACGAACCGGAAGGCCCCGGATATCCACGCATCCCGCCGAATCCGACCGGGCCGTAGTAGCCGCCGGGCTCGACGTCGGTGGTCGCGGCGTACAGCGTCGGCAGCGCGCCCATCGCGGCGCTCTGCGCGAATACCTGGTTGCCCAGCGACATCACCCGGTCCATGAACGACTCGGTGTGCGACTGCAACTCGGTGGACGCGTAGCCGGGATGGGCGGCGACCGAGACCTTCGACGAGCCCGCCGCGGTCAATCTGCGCTGCAACTCGCGAGCGAACATCAGGTTGGCGAGCTTGGCCTGCCCGTAGGCGGCCCACCGCTGATACTTGCGCCGCTCCCAGTTGAGATCGTCCAGGTCGATCTTGCCGACCTGATGCGCACCGCTCGAGACGGTGACGATCCGGTCCGAGATCTTGCCCAGCAGTAGCCCGGTGAGCGCGAAGTGACCGAGATGATTTGTGCCGACCTGCTTTTCGAATCCGTCGGCGGTGCGACCTTCGGGCACGGCCATCACGCCCGCGTTGTTGATCAGGACATCGGCCCCGTCGACGCCCTCGGCGAACGCTCGGACCGACGCGAGATCGGCCAGATCCAGCTCGCGTACCTGCGCCCGGTCACCCAGCTCGGCGGCCACGCGCTCCCCTTTGGTCACATTCCGGCAGGCGAGCACCACCTCGCCGCCCGCAGCGGCCAGCGCGCGCACCGTCTCGGCTCCCAGGCCACTGTTGGCCCCTGTCACGATGAACTTCCGACCGCTCTGGTCGGGGATGTTCGAGGTGTCCCACCTGGTCATGCCGGAAAGTCTAGTGCGCGGCGGCACCGGGCGGCAGAGTCGAACACGCCCGGGCCGGTCGGAGCGTCGCCATTTCAAGTAGGGTTGCCTAACCTACATCAGGGAACCCTGGCTTGATTCTTGTGAGGCACACCGTGACTTCCATACCGACCGAGTCCGCGCATCGCGACGGCTACGTACCTTTCCCGGCGGACAAGGCCGAGGAGTACCGGGCCGCGGGCTACTGGGCCGGACGCCCGCTCGGGGACCTCTTGCGGGCGACCGCGCACCGGCATCCACGGCGTCCCGCGCTGCTCGACGCGCAGGGCTCCCGCAGCTACGCCGACATCGACGCCGCCGCGGACCGGATGGCCCACGGACTGCTCGCGCTCGGCATCGCCCCCGGCGACCGCGTGGTGGTCCAACTGCCGAACGTGCCCGAGTTCCTGACCGTGCTGTTCGGCCTGCTGCGCGCTGGGATCATTCCCGTGTTGAGCCTGCCCGCGCATCGACGGGCCGAAATCGAGCACCTGGCGCGAATTTCCGACGCGGTCGGCTACATCGTCGCCGACCGGGCGGGCGAGTTCGACTACCGCGAGCTGGCGTCGACCGTGCGGGATGCGGTGCCGTCGCTGCGCCACGTCCTGGTACTCGGCGATCCCGGCCCGTTCACCGACCTCGCCTCGGTACCGCGTGACGGCGGCGAACTGCCCGAGATCGATCCGGGGGACATCGCCTTGATGCTGGTCTCCGGCGGCACCACCGGCCTGCCGAAGTTGATCGCGCGCACGCACGACGACTACCTCTACAACGCCACCGCCAGCGCCGAACTGTGCGAACTCAGCGAGCGGGACGTGTACCTCGCGACGCTGCCCGCCGCACACAACTTCCCCCTGGCCTGCCCCGGGATCCTGGGCACGGTCGGGGTCGGTGGCGCGGTCGCCTTCGTCAGCGACCCGAGCCCGGAGAACGCGTTCGCCGCGATCGAGCGGCATCGGGTCACGATCACCGCCGTCGTGCCGCCGCTGGCCCAGCTCTGGTGCGCGGCCACCGAATGGGAAGAGGCCGCCCTGACTTCGCTGCGGCTGCTCCAAGTGGGCGGCGCGCGACTGGCCGAGGTCAACGCCAAGGAAGTGACCCCGGCGCTGGGCGCGACCTTGCAGCAAGTGTTCGGCATGGCCGAGGGCCTGCTCAATTACACCCGGCTCGACGATCCCGCCGAACTGCTGCACACCAGCCAGGGCCGTCCGCTCTCCCCCGCCGACGAGATCCGCGTGGTGGACGGCGACGGCAACGACGTGGCACCCGGCGCCGAGGGCGAACTGCTGACCAGGGGTCCGTACACGATCCGCGGCTACTACCGCGCGCCCGAGCACAACGCGCGCGCGTTCACCCCGGACGGTTTCTATCGCAGCGGGGACCTGGTCCGTCGCCTGCCCAGCGGGCATCTCGTGGTGTCCGGCCGGATCAAGGACGTGATCAACCGCGGCGGCGAGAACGTCTCCTGCGACGAACTCGAGGAGCACCTGCTCGCCCATCCCGGCGTCCGGCACGCCGCCGCCGTCGGGCTGCCGGACGCGGCGCTGGGCGAAAAAGTCTGCGCCGTCCTGGTCGTCGACGGCGAGATGCCCACGCTGGCCGAGATCAAGACCTTCCTGACCGCGCGCGGGCTGGCCACCTACAAGCTGCCGGACGTGCTGCGCCGCAGCGACGAATTGCCGATCACCGCGGTGGGCAAGATCGACAAGAAGGCCTTGCGCGCCGAGCTGTAGCACCGCCGGAAGACCGACGGGCAGCGCATCATCGGTGCGCTGCCCGTGCGGCTTCCCTATGCCTTGACGACGTAGGGCGCGATGCTGCCCAGCTTCTCGCAGGTCTCCTCGAATTCGCGCTCCGGCCGCGACTGGCCGACGATGCCCGCGCCCGCGCGCAGCCAAGCTCCCTCGGCGTTCTGGTAGACCGCGCGCAACACGAGGGTCGCCTCCATCGCGCCGGTCGGCGAAACGGTCACCACCGCACCGGAATACAGCCCGCGCGGGTCGTGATCGAGCCGGAATACCGAGTCGACGCCCGCACGCTTGGGAATCCCCGAGGCGGTCACCGACGGGAACAGCACCTCCAGCGCGTCCCAGCTGGACCGGTCGGCGGCCAGCCGTCCACGCACCGTGGACGCCAGATGCTGCACACTGCCCCGCTCGCGCACGGCCATGAAATCCGATACCGCGGGTGTGCCGGGGTCCGCGACGGCCGCGATCTCCGCGAACGAGGTCTGCACCGAGATCGCGTGCTCGACGATCTCTTTCGGGTCGGTCACCAGGTCGGCCCTGGCGGCGAGATCGGCCGCGGAACCACGCCCGAAGGCCCGGGTACCCGCCAGCGGTTCGGTGGTCACCACCCGGTCGTCGTCCACCGACGCGACCAGTTCGGGGCTGAAGCCCGCCGCCTCCAAACCGCCGAGCCGCAGCAGGAACGAGCGCGCGGGCGTGTTGTGCGCGCGCCCGAGGCGATAGGTGGCCGGAACGTCCACGGTGAACGGCAGATCGACCTTCCTGGACAGGATGACCTTCTGATACCGCCCGGCCTGGATCTCGCCGACCGCCTCGGCCACCCGGTCCCGGTAGCCGGTCGGATCGAGGCGGATGTCGGCCGGCTGCGCCTGCGGCAGTTCGGTGTTCTGCGACTGCGCGATCAGGTCGTGGATGTCGCCGGTCTCCGTCGGCGTCGCACCCGATATCCGCACGCCGGATTCGCCCACCCGCACCTCGATTCGGGGAACCATCAGGTGCGCGATCGCGGTGCGCGGGTCCAAGTGCTCGGTGGCGTCGAGCGCCCACGCGCAGAACTCGAATCCGATCCAGCCGTAGGCGTGGCGCCCGTCGAGGGGAAGCGCGCCGAGCGCGCGATCGATCACGCCCGCCGGATTGCCTTCCCACCGGCTGGCCGTGGTCAGCCCCTCCCAGGTGACGCGCAGCTCCCGCACGTCCAGTTCGACACTGCCGATCGGATCGGCGGCGAACACCCACTCCCCCGGACGCTCGTACATCACGTACTCGCCGAACCGATCCGCCCCCGCCAGCCGGGACATCGCTGCCGCCGGATCGGTCACATACTCAACCCGCAGGCGTTCCGTGGTCGACAACGATCCTCCAAAGGTAACCCTGGCCTAACTTGTGCAGGTAAGGTTAGCATTACCTCCTTCACTGTGCGGGTGTGCTCGCGGCCACAGCCGGGCCCAGAGCGATCACCGCGGGACGGAGGTGCCCGTACGGCAAGTACTTTCGCCGCACGCGTCCCGCGTCCCGTGCGACGATCACGCCGTACCGTGCCCGCCGAACCGAACTCGACGCGCCGACTGCCTGCGGGGAATACATCCGCCGGGATTGAATAGTGGAGAGCGTCACCTGCGGAGGGAAGAACATCGATGATCGATCACCGCGGCGATTCACCCGCGACAACCCGGCCCGAGACCGCACCGCGATCGGTGGTGGCCCTGATCGACGCCGCCTCGGGGGTGGAACGCGAACTCGTCGGCAAGTGGCTCGCCGACGGCGGGATCAGCGCGGAGTTGGGCACCGACGCACCGGTCACGCAGCTGGACCTGGACGCGGCCGCCATCGCCGCCCGGCTGGTCGGCAGGCGCGACGATCCGCTGGTGGTGCCGATACGCGTGCTGTGGCTGCCCCCGGAACGCGACGGCGTACGCCGCGTCACCTTCGCCGATCTCGCCCTGCTGACCAACCCGCGCAAACCCAATCGGCTGGCGCAGCGCAGGCTGCTGGCCAAGTCGCCGGACCGGCACGTCGTCCTGACCGGCGCGCCCGCCCGGCTCAGCGAGCTGCGCGCGAACAACCCGGAGGCTTCGACGCTGTTCGACAAGGGCACCGCCGAGCCGTTCGCCCGCGCCGTCGTGCGCGCGGCGGTGGTGGCGCTCGAACGCGCCGAACGAACCATCATCGGCGACAGGTACAAGGTGCCCAAGCTGGTCGCGGAGGAGATTCTCGACTCCCCCGATTTCCTGCGCAGGCTGGAGCTGATCGCCGACCAGATCGGGGCGAGCCCGCACGAGGTGTACCGCCGCGCGGAGAAGGGGCTCAACGAACTGGTCGCCGCCCAGAGCAGGCTGGTCTCCGACCTGTTCACCCAGGCCATGCGGCCGGTGCACGCCTCGACCTGGAAGGTGGACCCCGACGAGTCCGGCCTGACCGGGTTGCGCGATCTCAACCGCCGCTATCCGCTGGTGTTCCTGCCCTCGCACCGCTCGTACGTCGACGCGTTCGTGCTGGGAGACGTACTGGCCCGCAACGACTTCCCGCCGAACCACGTGATCGGCGGTGCGAATCTGGGCTTCTGGCCGATGGGCCCGATCGCCCGGCGCACCGGGACGGTGTTCATCCGGCGCAGTTTCGGCGACGACGAGGTCTACAAGGCCGTCGTAGAGGAGTACTTCGCCTACCTGCTGGCCAAGCGCTTCAACCTGGAATGGTACTTCGAAGGCGGCCGCACCCGCACCGGCAAGCTGCGGCCACCGCGCTACGGCCTGCTGAACTACCTTGCCGCGGCGGTGCGTTCGAACCGCATCGACGACGTCATGCTGGTGCCCGTCTCGATCACCTACGAGCGGCTCAACGAACTCGGCGCCATCGCCACCGAGCAGGAAGGCGGCAAGAAGAAACCCGAGGGGCTGACCTGGCTGGCGCGCTACATCCGCAGTCAACAACACTCCGCCGGGCACGTCTACGTCCGCTTCGGCGAGCCGCTGTCGGCTCGCGATCGGCTTTCCGCGTACGGCGATCCGCTCACGACCCCGCCGCTGACCATCCCGCTGCACCACACCGAGCCGATTCCGCCGCCACGCCCCGAAGCGGGCGTCGTCGACAGCGATCCGCCGGAAGTCGCCGAGCTGGAACGGAAGGCCGTGCAACGGCTGGCTTTCGAAGTCGCGGTCGGCATCAACGCGGTCACGCCGATCACGGTCAACGCGCTGGTCACCCTGGCGCTGCTGGGAGTGGACGGGCGCGCCCTCACCCTCGGCGAGGTGCGCACGGTGCTCAACCCGGTGCTCGGCTACATCGACAAGCGCGAACTGCCGCGCGGCGAACTCGACGCGCTGCGCGACGAACAGGGCCTGGCCGTGGTGCTGGAACAGCTTTCGATGGCCAAGGTGGTGACGGTGTATCGCGGCGGGATCGAGCCGGTGTACTCGATCGAGCCGGGTGCGCATCTCGAAGCCGCCTTCTACCGCAACAGCGCCGTGCACTGGTTCGTCAACCGCGCCATCCTCGAGCTGTCCATCCTGACCGCGGTCGACAACGACGAGGCCGACGCCCTCGACACCGGCTGGGACGAGGCGTTCCGCCTGCGCGATCTGCTGAAATTCGAGTTCTTCTTCCCCGACCGCGGCGAGTTCGCCGATCAAATGGTCGCGGAGATGCTCCTGGTGGATCCGGACTGGTTCAGCCACACCCGGCGCGACACCTTCGGCTCGGACATCCTGGCGAAGCTCACCGCATCCGGCTTCACCATGGCCCACCGCGTGCTGCGCTCCTTCGTCGACGCGCAGCTGGTGGTGGCCGAACGGCTCGCCGCCCGGGACGCGTGCGACGAGATCGACCGCAAGGAGTTCATCACCGAATGCGTGGCGGTCGGCAAGCAGATGAAGCTGCAGCAACGACTGCACAGCCCGGAGTCGGTCTCCACCGAATTGTTCACCAGCGCCCTGAAGCTCGCCGACAACTACGGCCTGCTGGAGGCGGCGGCCCACGACGACCCGGAACAGAGCCGCGCGGAATTGCTTCGGCGCAGAAACGAATTCGCCGAACGTCTGCGCGATATCGGGATCCGCATCGCGCAGGCCGCCGCGCTCGACCCGTCCAACCGGGAGGCGCGGTGAGCGATCGACGCCAAAGTACGGTGGTATCCGGGAGGTTCGATGACCGACGCGCGCGCTGATCTCGACACCGCGCTCGCCGCCATACGTTCCGGACCGCAGGGCCGCGCGATCGCCGCGGTCTTCGATTTCGGTGGCACTGTCATCGACGGTCCCGGACCGCGGCACCGGCTGCGCCGCAAGCCCGCCGACGTGCTGCTCGGCGGCATCCGCAAGCACATGACCGACGGCGAACACAGCCGGTTCCTCCGGGAGCTGTCCGAGGCGCTGGCCGGGCGTTCCGAAGAGGAACTCGACGAACTGGGCAGGCGTCTGTTCCAGCACACCGTCTACGAGTACCTCTACCCCGAGGCATGGCAGCTGATCCGGACGCACCGAGCGGCCGGGCACACCATCGTCCTGGTCAGCTCGCTGACCCGGTTCCAAGTCGCCCCCGCCGCAGCGCAACTGGGCATCGAGCACGTGCTCTACACGCCCATGGCCACCGATGACGGCGTGCTCACCGGGCATCCCGATGGAAAGGCGCTGTGGGGCAACCGCAAGGCCGAGGCGGTCGCCGAGTTCGCCGCCACGCACGAGGTGGATCTGAGCCGCAGCTACGCCTATGCCGGCGCGATCGCCGACCTGCCCATGCTGTCGCTGGTGGGGCGTCCCGTGGCGGTGAACCCCGACGACGCCCTGAACGCCGTCGCCGACCGGCAGCGCTGGAGCGGGCTGGTCTTCCGGCCGCGTCCCAGGCCGCGTGCGAGCGACTACGCGCGTACCGCCGCGGGGTTCGCCGGGCTGCTCGGCGGCGCGCTGTTCGGCGTCGCGGCGAAAGCGCCCACAAAGGACCGGCAGCAGATGGCCGACGCGTTGATGGCGCACGCGGCGCGCAACACGCTGCGCATCGCGGGAGTGCGGGTGCGGGTCACCGGCGCCGAGAACGCGAAATCGCCGCGGCCCGCGGTCTTCCTGTTCAACCATCAGAGTCAGTTCGACATCATCATCGTCCCCGAAGTGCTCGGCGGCGGCGTGACGGCGATCGGCAAGAAGGAGCTCACCAAGAATCCGGTCTTCGGACCGCTCATGCGCTTCGTCGGCGTGACGTTCATCGATCGCACGAACAGCGCGCAGGCCAGGGCCGCGTTGCGACCGGTGGTGGAGACTCTGCGCGGCGGCTTGTCGGTCGCGGTGGCTCCGGAAGGAACTCGTTCCTACACCCCAGAGGTCGGGCCGTTCAAGAAAGGCGCGTTCCACATCGCGATGCAGGCGGGGGTGCCGGTGATCCCGGTCGTCATCCGGAACGCGGGTGAGATCTGCCGACGCAACGCGATGGTCGCCCGCCCCGGAACGGTAGACGTGGCGATTCTCGATCCGATCGACGTCAGCGCGTGGGATCCGGGCGATCTGGACGACAAAGTGGCAGAGGTACGCCGATTGTTCGTCGACACGCTCCTGAATTGGCCCCGCTGATCAGCTGAGAGCACGCCGCGCGGCTTTTCCTGTTCGGCCGCTGTACGCCGTGGGTGGTCGGCGGCGCGACCGTGCGCCGCGCACTCGGACGTCGTCGGTACCGATCGCCCTGTCGGCGATTCACCTGGTGCTGATGACGAGTCGGAGGCGATGGGCGACCGGCTCGTCGGACGCTGACCGCAACCACGCCGGGCCCGCTCCCTCGGAAGCGGGGCCCGTCGGCATGTGCTCAGACCGCGCGGCCGAACAGCAGCTTCCACGGCATGAGCGCCGACTCGAGCTGCACTTTGAGGCTCATCTTGGACGCGCCGAGTGTCCGTTCCTCGAACCGGATCGGCACCTCGGCGATCGCGACACCCTTCTTGATGGTGCGGTAGTTCATCTCGACCTGGAAGGAGTATCCGTTGCTGCGGATCGAGCCCACGTCGATGGCGCGCAGGGTGTCGGCTTTCCACGCCTTGAAGCCCGCGGTGGCGTCCTTGACGCCCAGCCGCAGGATCAGGTTCACGTAGAAGTTGGCCCAGGCCGACAGCGCCTTGCGGTACCACTTCCATTCCGAGGCGGTCGAGCCGCCCGGGACGTAGCGGGAACCGAGCACCACGCCCGCGTCGGTGGTGGTCAGCTTCTCCAGCATGGCCGGGATCACCTCGGCGGGATGCGACAGGTCGGCGTCCATCTGGATCACCACGTCCGCGCCTTCGTCCAGCGCGCGCGTGATGCCCGCCACGTACGCACGCCCCAGCCCGTCCTTCTCGGTCCGGTGCAGCACACCCACCACGTTCGGCAGTTCGGCGGCCAGCTTGTCGGCCACCTCACCGGTGCCGTCCGGCGAGCTGTCGTCCACCACGAGTACGTGCAGGTCGGGCACCGGCAGCGCGGTCAGCCGCTCCACCGCAACCGGCAAATTCTCCCGCTCGTTGTAGGTCGGCACAACAACGGTAACCCTCAAGGGTCGCCCTCCCTGCTGATCCTGGTTTCCGCTCGCAGCCCACGCCAGGACCTCCGAGCATTCGTCGAGTTCTGGAGAACCGTACTCGATACACCTGATCGCGAACTGAGCGGCCGCACCCGGTGCCACACCGCCCGAGCCTCCGACCTGCGGCTCAAGATCAACTTCACCGTGCGGGGGAAGTCTTTCCGCGAGCCATTCCCCCGCGCCGCCTCAGTCGCCGTCCCGCCAGGCCCGGTCCCGGGCGTCTTCCCGCGTGTTGCGCGCCTGCGCGATCTCGAGCGCACGTTCCGCCGTCGCCTGGTCCGGGTACGGCCCCATCCGATCGCGGAACCAGCACTGCCGACCTTGCTCGGCTCGTTTGTGCTTCAAGCAGTAATACCAGCGCTCAGCCATACCTCCAGCATCCCACCGAACACCACGCCTCAACCGCATTTACGCCATCCGTTGCCGGACTCGGCGACCGCAATTCACCACCAGAGGCTTCGGTAATGGACGAGCGCGTCGCACAGGAGGACCGCACCGAAGATCGCGAACAGTATGCGCACCGAAATCGGGCCGTATGCGGTGATAATGCGAACAACTTTTCGATACATCCGCCGCGCTCCGGTCGTCCGCCGCAACGCGAGGCCGAGGATCACCAGCGGCGGCAGCAATGCGAGCGCGCAATACGCGACGACGATCAGTGGCCACAACGTGGGCAGCGGATGCCGCGCCGAGATCATCGCGAGTCCGGCGAGATAAGGCACCGCTGTCGGGGCCTGCGCGATACCGATCGCCACACCGAGGCCGGCGAGTATCCACGGTCGGCGGCGCAATGCCGGCGCCCGCCGCGGGGCGGCCGTTCCCGTCATTCGAATGCTCGCGAGAACGATCAACAACACCCCGGCGGCGAGTTCACCCCAGTACCGAATTGCCGGCGTGATCTCGAAGTCGATCAGATCGGTCAGAAAGCCGATCCCCAGGATGGTGCAGATCCCGAAAGCGGTGGTGACGGCGAAGACGCCCGCCAGCAAGCTCAGACCGCCCACCAGCGGCGAGCGACGGCTCAACCTGCTGTCGTAGACCACAGCCGTGGTGACGCCGATCAGCAACAGGTCGAGCGAGTCGAGGAAGGCGAACCCCGCGAGGGCGAGGAGAAGGGTCGACATGGCCGCGCCAGCCTACCCGCGGCGGCCGGGTAACCACCCGATCCCGAACCCGGATGCGGCACCGTGTGATTCACCACACCCCGCGTCCCGATCGCATACTCGGAGCCGCGCCAACCCGATGATCGAGGCCCGCCCCACCATGTCGACGGACGGATGCCGTCGAGCGAAATCAAGTCAGCGTCTCCCTCACCGAGCGGGCATCAACGCGCCCCACTGCCGACGACCGGAGACCCACCAGAACGACCCCACCGATAAGCGGGGATTCGAATCCGAACGAAATCGCCCACCTGCGGCCCACCTCGACCGCACCTATGGCCGATCGGTGGCCTGCGGCACCTACCTGAACCACATCCTCCTCCCACCGTGGACGACCAACCAGAACGAGCCGGACCGAAAGGCGGGCCCGATCGGGACGCAACTGCCCTGCTCGAACCGGTTGACGGGCGTGGACGCCTCGGCTGCCATCCGGATGGTGTCCATCAGCGGGCGTTGCCGATGCGGGCGTACTTGGTCGGGCAGGGCTCCGCTGCCATCCGGATGACGTCCATCAGCCCCAGGGGAAAGCCGAATACACAGGCGTCCTAAGCGATGAAAACCAAACCGAACGACAACCGCCGAACGCAACCACAACGAATGGGGGGCCGGGGGCGAAGCCCGCCGGGCGGGGCGTGGGGGTCGCACCCCCATAAGAAATGACGAAACGAGCCCCGTTCACGCATTCCGTGAACAGGGCTCGTCTACGAGTGGAGTGGCCAGGGCCGGGATCGAACCGGCGACCTTCCGCTTTTCAGTCAGGTGCAAAATAGCAGGTCAGAAGGGTGAAATTCTGCACCGTGCGTTCCGCGTGCGCTTCGTTGGTCAGTGCTTCACGATGATGGACCGAGGCAGCTCGACCGCGTTCCCTCGTGCAGCGAGCTTGCTCAGTTCCGCGGCGACCTCCTTGTCACGTCCGTCGATGGCATGCAGGTACCGGCTGGCGGCAGCGTTGGACGAGTGCCCGAGACGCTTTTTCAGGTCCGCCAGGTTGGCACCAGTCAGCGCGGCGAGGCTCTGCCCGGTGTGCCTCAGGTCATGGAACGTCACGGTGACGCCAACTCGGTTCCGGGCGCGGACGAACGCCTGGTAGATCGCGTTACCGCGCATCCGCTCACCGTCCCGGCCGACGAACATCCAGGTTTTGCCTGCCCACTTGTCCAGGTGCTCACGGATGTAGGGACGCAGGTGCGGAGGGATCGATACCGGCCGCTTACCGGCGTCGGTCTTCGGGTCCTTATCGAACGCTTCGGCCGACTCCAGCAGCTCTACCCGGTTGCGCCGGACCCAGACCTCATTCGCCTCCAGGTCTACGTCCTCCACCGCCAGGCCGATGATCTCGCCGCGGCGCAGACCACACCATGCCGCCAACAGCACCGCAGCCCGGTAGCGCGGAGTGATGCTCTCCACCAGCGCAGCGACCTCCACGACAGTTGCCACGCTGCGTTCCTTCGCCCGGTCCGAGCCAGCGCCCTTGATCGTGCACGGATTGACCGTGATCGCGCCGTCCCGCTTTGCCTGATTCATCACCGCCCGCAGGAATCGGTACGACTGCTGAATAGAGGTCTTGCCGCCCGGACCTGCGGCGGCTTTCGCGTGCCAACTACGCACAACCGGACCGGTAATTGCGATCAATGGCTTGTCGAGCAGTTCCACCATGTGCAGACGCATATTGCGCAGGCAGGTTTCTTCCCACCGCCGACCAACATCCGGATTCTCACGTAAATACGCCTTGGCGTACTCCCCGAACGGTTGCCGACCCAGCTTTTCGTCCAACCAGGCGCCACGGCTGATGTCCGCTTCAACGTTGACCAGCCAGCGGTCTGCATCAGTCTTCGTCCGGAAGGTATTCGGCGCCGTCTGCCGCCTGCCGTTCGGTCCGATGAACGAGGCTTGGAACCGGCCCGAGGGCAGCTTGCGCACAGTGCCGAAGCGTCTCCGTCCCATCAGGCAACCACCCTGCCGCCACTCCAGCGAACCTCGATCGGCTCGACCTTGCCCGCTTCGGCGTAAGCGTCCAGATCAGCGAGCTTGAACCGCACATGCGCGCCCACCTTGTAGAACACCACCCGCCGTTCGGCGACCAGCCGACGAATGAACCGCTCCCCTGTGCCCAGGTACTCAGCCGCACCCTGCACATCCACGTAGCCGGGTCTGATATCCACCCCACCCCTCCTATGCTGCTTGCGTGATTGCCGAACTTTGTTGTGTTCCTGGCGGACTGGCGGCGAGTAGCGCTCTGGTGTACTCGGCGCGCCAGGTGATGCGCTGGGAGACCGCCGCCATGATCAGGTGATCGCGCGGCGGGACGTTCTTGTCGCCCGGTTCCACGGGCGTGATGTTCAGATGCGAGCGATCGGGTTTGACGATCCCGACCGCGGCGAGGGTTTGCCGAACGAACTCCGCGCGGTCGTGCTTGTGATCCGGGAGGGTCTTGTTGGACCAGCGACGCGACACCAGCACCCGCCGACCCGGCAGCCCCAACGTGTCGCGGCGATGCGCTTTGCCCTTGCAGCGGCCCGGCTGGGTCTTGGCGGTGGCGCCCTTGGGGACGATGCCGTAGCGCAGCCACACCGCGCACCGCGGCGAGCACGGGGTGTGGGTGAGTTCGGCGTGGAGCCGGTCGTAGTGCTCGGCCGCACGCCGGGACTGGGGTTCGAGGATTTCCGCGACCGACTTGGTGAGGTACTTCGTCAGGTAGCGGACCTTCTCGTCGGCCTGCGGTGTGCCGCCGAGGATGCCCTTGGAATCGACCTGCACCCCGAAGCGGATCACATGCGCCGGTTGCAGATCATCGGTGGAATCGATGATGTCCAGCGCGTCGTCCCAGCCGGTCAACGGCCGCCCGGTGGCGGGGTCGGTGAAAGTGCCGGCCGCGTGATCCCACAACGGCATGGTGTCCCCGGAGTACACCTCGTTCTCAGCGTCGAACCGAGGCCACCACACCTGGTGATAGGTCGCCGCGGTCACCGCCCGGAACACCGCGTGCGGGATCGAACCCCGAATCGCCAGATGCAGGTGCGGGGCGCCCCGACGCTGAGGCTCCACCGTCGCGAAGTACTGCACATCCCAGCCGACCGCGCGACGCAGGTTCTGAATCCACCGATCCACCAGCGCCGCGAAATGCACGATGTCCCGCGCCGCGCGGGTGTAGTCGTAGGAATCCGGGTCACGCGGGGAACCGTCCCCGCAGACCTCGCCCTTGGAGTTGACCGCGCCGTCTTTGTGCACCAACCCGTAGGACGGCAGGGTCAGCGTCACGAACGTCGAGGGCCGGTATTTGCCCGCGTACTCGCGCCCGATGGTGGTCTTGGCGACCTTGTTGCGGGGCAGGTCCGGTACGTCTTGGCGTCGCCGGGTGGAACGCTGGCGGCGATCCTTGCGAGTGGCGTCCAGGTCCGGCAACCGGCCGCGGAAACCTGATTCGCGGAGTTGTTTGTCGATACCGGCCACGTCTTCGGCGGCGTCGTCCATCCGCTGCCGGTCGTCTTCTTCCTTCGCGGCCTGGTAGGCGGCGAACAGATCCGAACGTGTAGCGATCAGGTCTTTCTGCTGCTGGGTGGGTGCGCGCTTGTCGATCTCGGGTTCGGCGGTCATGTGCCAGCCCTCATGGCATTGCGTCATCCGCAGATACCGGGCCTTGGCCGCACACGCCGGGCAGACGGATTCGATGGTGGACTTGCACGGGGCGCCGACGTAATCCACCCGCAGCGTTCTCGGGTCTTCAGCGCGCATCGGCACCGGGCGACGGCAGACGTGCTGCTCATCAGCCAGAGCGTGGGCGACATCCCGGAAATCCGGCAGGCTACGACGCTCGGCCGCGGTCTGCCGGATCGGGACCACCGAGTTAGTGTCAGTGGTGTCAGGTTCCATCTATGCCGCCTTCGGCCTGATCCAGTGATCCACCCGCGGCAGGATCACCGTTTCCGCGAGCGCATCCGAGCGCCGGAACGCCAACTCGACGGTGCCGGGACCAGTGATGGTGGCCCGGCAGTCCAAGGCGCCGAAGGCGTGCGCCAACTGCAAGACTCGGTTTTCGAAGTCCGCCGGGCAGTGGCCATCGAGCATCCGCACCCGCACCCGGTCCGTCGCCGGGCCGATCTGGACCCCGAGCAGGCGCGGGATGAACGTGCGGTCACCGCGGTCGATGCTCAAGTGACAGGCCCGCATCAGCTTGGCCCACCGGCGCCGGTAGCGGTGCCACGTCAAGAACCGGGCACGTGCCCGTGCGGTGACCCAGCGGTCGAACATCTCCGGCCGGGCACGCTGCCACAGCACGAGTCCGGCGACGGACACCCCAGCAGCCGCCAGACCCACCGGCCACTCCAACCACACCCACGCCGCGACAACGAGGGCGAGGGGAATGGAGATCACCGGGAACAGCACCAGCCACCACAGGCCGACCAGCGCTGCCCACAGCAGGTTCAGCAGCGCCAGCGCGAACCGGTCGGACGCGTCCAGGCAGGTGTCCTTGCGGATGTGCACGGTTTTGGTGGTCATCTGTCGGACTCCGAGGTAGTAGAGGGATCGAACAGGGTCAGTTGGTCGCGGCACTCCCACTGCGGCAGCTCCCGGGCCTTGCTAGTGGTGCGGCGCCGCTTGGACTTCGCCACCTGTTCGGCCGCGGCCGTGATGATCGGGTTCGGCACCCGTCCAACAGTGGTGGGCTCGGTGCCGGTCATGCCGCCCACCCGCCGTCATCGTCGGAGTCCGGCCCCCACGACTCCCACGAGGGCATCTCGCCCGTCGTGGCGCACAGGTGAACGGCGACCTCGACCGGGTCCGCGCCGCGCCGTTCCAGCAGTCCACGACGACGAGCCGCCAGGTCGATCACGTTGTCCCGGTACGGGGCATCAGCGGCAACGGTCATGCGGGTGTTGTTGGTGCGCTTCATGATTCAGTCCTTCGAGTAGAGGTCGTCGATCTCGACGTCAGCGCGTTCGATGGCGCGGCAGGCGTCGCACAGGACGCGGTCGCCGTCGTAGAACCAGCCCCACGGCCCGGAGCGGGCGTTGATGTGGTCCACAGCTCGGGCGATGGAGTCGAAGACAACGCAGATGCCGTCGGCGTCGATGTAGAGCTTCGCGACGGGAGAGTTCTCGGCGTAGCACTCGCCGCAGACATCGCAGTAGACGGCCACATGGGTTTCGGTCACGAATCCTCTTTTCATGCCGCCACCGGCCCGTTCTCCCCGTCACCGAGGTCATCGGGATCGAAGCCGGAGTAGTCCTCAACAGGAGCGTCGAGTTCGGGAGCCGGGGAGTAGGCGTCCACGATGGCGTCGATGTCGTCATCGGAGACGAAGTACGCCCGCACCCGCACGAACTCGCTGCTGCCGTCCTCACCGACGTAGCCGACACCCGGCGTCTGATCGGAGATCTCGTCGCAGCGTGCGCCACGATCCCGCGCACCCTGCCCGTGCACCATCGCGTTTTGAGTCGGTTCGTCCAGCCGCAGGCCGATGCGGACGGGGAACAGTTGCCGGTTGGGCATCGTTTCCTTGGAGGGGTCCTGCAACGCCGCGATCACCGACACCGCCGCCGCACGACCTTGCGAGAGCAGCAGGCCGGTCAGGCGCCGAAACTCTTGCTGTTCCTCCCGAGTGGCGTACGACGACAGGGAGGCGGCTTCGTCGATGATGATCAGGATCAGCGGCTCATCGGTGCTGGGGACGATCTTGCGCAGACCGGCCACCCGCATCCTGGCGAGGCGTTCGCGCATCAGCTCGACGGCTTCGTTGAGCATGGCGAGGATGGTGGTGTTGTCGGTGGCGAACCGGACGAACAATCGGTTCTCGCCCTTGCCGAACTCCGCGCCGCCCTTCGGATCAGCCAGATACAGGTCGACCAATCCGGCTTTGATCGCGGGGCCGAGTGCGGCGATGATCGACCACAGCACCGAGCCCTTACCCGACCCGGTCGCCCCGGCCAGCAGAATGTGGCCGTAGAGCACCCGCACCCGCCAGGTGTCGAAGTCCTCGGTCACGCCGACCGGGACCGCTTCCAGGTCCACCCCCGCCGCGGTGACCGAGCCCGGCAGGGTGGCTGTGTCGGCGAGGGTGTCGAACACTCGCAGTTCGAGACGGACCACACCCGGATGGGGGAACACCGCCCGCACCTCCGGCACACCGAGGACCTGGCACAGCGCGTCGCGGGTTTCGTCCTTGGACCAGTCGTGGCGGGTCTGCCCCGACAACATCAACAGGTCCACTTGAAGCCCGTAGTCGGTGTACACCCAGTCCTCCAGCACCGGGAAACCGGTCTCGACCGACCCCAGTTTCAGCGCCAGGAACATGCGCGGACGCTGCTCGGGATCAGCGATCACCAACACCGCCGTCCGCAGCTGGACCGGAGCCGCCGCGACAATCTCACGGACAGCACCGGTGGGTTGCGTCTCCGAGCCGCGTGCCGCGATCGACCGCAGCCACCACCACGCAGACGCGCCGGTGCACATACCGCCCGCGAGCATCACCGTTCCCGCGATACTCATCGGAACCCCCCGCCTTCCCGGCCGCGCTCCAACTCGCAGAACAACCGGCACCCCTCCGGCACCGGAGACGCCGGAACCATCTCGAACTCAGACCGACCCGGCCCAGAGTCCTCGCAGAACATCACGCACCCCCGCGGAGCCGCAGCCGTGCTCGCGGGCGTGGTCGCCACCACCGAGGAAGACGCAGCCGCCGGGACAACCGAGGCCGGAGCATCCAAAGGCCGGTCCACCAGCACCCCGACCCCGGCCAACACGGTGACCAGCGCCGAAACACCCGTCGCCACAGCAGGAACAAAAGCAGTCATCTCAACCCCCAACAGGGACAGCGATCGGCAGCATGGTTTGCTGCGGTCGCGAAGAACGAACAGGAATGTGGACCGGCGCGTCAGGCACCGGGCGAAGCTCAGCCACCCGCACCGGCTCAGGCACCGGCTCAGGCTTGGGCTCAGGGACGGACACCGGTTGCGGCTCAGGCTCAGCTGTCGCCCGCTCTGCGGCAGGCTCGACCACCGGCACCGGCTCGGAAGCCGAGACGCGTTGCACCCTGCGGAACAACAGAGCCAGCCCGTGAGTGTCGGCCAGCAGGGAAATCGGTGCTACCGCCGCGACGAGGGCCGCAGCCCACCCCGGTAGCGGGTGACCGGAGGCGACCGCGTGAATGCTGTTGCCCGCCACTGATACCGCCGCACCGACACCGAGCACCCAGGCGAAGAACCGGCGGTCGGATTTCTCGTCCGAGGCCAGTACGCCAGCGGTGGCCAGCAGGATCGTGCCGTCCACGATCAACGGGAACAACCAAGCATCATCAGCCGGAATCCGTGCCAGCACCCCCAGGTCGCGAAGCGTGGTAAACGACAGCCGGAACGCCGCCGCCGCCACCGCGATGCTGATGACCGCGGCGGACCAGCGAGCCCAGCGCTTCCACCCCGACTGCTGCTGATCCGCCGCACTCATCACGCCGCCTTATCCGCCGACGCGGACACCACGGCATCATGCTCGGCCAGAACACCCGGCAGGGCTTCGGCCAGCGTGCGCGCGTCCTCGATGCTCAGGCTCAAATACGCATGCGCATCGACCAATTCGATGAACACCGTCGCCGGGATCACACCGCCGCCGTATGTCGATTCGCGCTCGGGGCGGTACTCGGCGGTGATCCCGTCATAACCGGAAACGCTCGTGTGGAAGAACGACATGATCACGCCGCCTTACCGGTCGGACGAGCCGCACCCGGATCGGCCGGAGCCTGCTTCGCACCCGAGGTATCGCCCTTGATCCCCGTCGCACGGATCATGAAGCCGATCGACTTGAACTGGCCGTTACCGACCACGCGAGGCTTGAGCAGCAGCCCCTCCAGCTCGATCGGACGCAGGCCCTCCATAACCTCCGGCTCCGAAGGAACCGGCATCTGATCAGCAACAAACGTGATGTCGAAACCGGCCTGGTTCGCCTTGCCGCCCGCCCGGTCCATGATCGTCGCCTTCCACAGCCGCTTACCCGAGCCATTGCCCTCCCGGTCGTAGTCGACCGCCTGACGCTTCGGCGCGTTGCGGTCCTCGCTGAACTCGGTCTGCGCCTCGATGTCGCCGAGCAGCAGCACGCCCTTCGGGAACACGGAACGGAAGTCGGTCGGGATCCACATGTCCTTCAATGCCATCTCTGAATCTCCTTGCTTATGACATCTGACCAGCACACTTACTGTGCATACACAACAGCGTATACGCAACTGCGTATGCGCACAAGACCGGTGCGTATACGCAGTTGCAAGAGGGGTTAACGCACAAGGCTGCAAAGGCGCGTAACCTGGCCAGTTGTGTATACGCAGTTGCGTATGGACAGAACCGCCCGATGCGAGCGAAGGGGTAATCCATGACCGAGCCTGCGTACGTCCGGATAGCAGGAGAGATCGCGCGCGATATCCGTAGCGGCGCTCTACCGGCTCGGACGCAGTTGCCGAGCTACGCGGAGCTGGCGAAACAGCACAACGTCTCGGAGATCGTTATCCGCAGGGTCCGGGACCTACTGCTGAGCCAGGGTCTGGTCTACGCGATCGAACGCCGAGGCTTGTTTGTCGCTGCACGGCCGACGCTGGTTCGGATCTCACCCGAACGACAAATGGAGGACCCCGAAGTGACCTTCGGGAACGAAGCGGCCAGTGGAGACGACGAAGTCCGGATCGAGCGCGAGTCGACGATCGTGCAGGCTGACGCCGAACTGGCGGATATCTTCGGCATCAGCCCCGGTGACGACATCGAGCACATCACCGTAGCTGCCTCCGAGTACGGAAAACCGATCTCGATCTCCGACAGCTATCAGCTGCCCGGCACGGACGTTGCCGAAGCGGAGCAGCTCGAAGAGACATTGGCGGATCGGCCGCCGTCACCGGCCCATGCCGTCTGGCTCGAAGTCCCATCCGGCGAGCTGGTGAAGACCATACGTCAGCGGTTTCTCAAGAATGACGGTCGAGTACTGATGGTCTCCGATGTGTCCTACCCGAAGGACCGCTACGACTCGTTCGTGTTCCGCATGAACCTTGAGCCACAGCCCTGACCCACCGCCGACAAAAATGGCCCGATCCCATCGCGGACCGGGCCATTTTTGTATGAAGCTACGGCTGCCGAACCCAGCCTTGCGCTACATCAGCGAGGTTCCACCAAGACACGAACTGTTCGTCCGCGCTCTCCAACGACCAGGCCGACGACAACCGCTCGAAGAACGCGTCATCACCCGTCTTCCCGCCCTTGGGCTCGCCCATGAACACCAGATATCGGCCACCGCGCGATTCGAACAGCTCCAGAGCCTCGGACGCCATCGTGTTGCCCCAGCCCGGCGGCCAGCACAGGAACAACACCGAGTCCGCATCCAGTTCGGCGGAGAACTCGTCCAGACCACCGACCGGGAACCAAACAGCAGGCTGGCCAGGAGTATTCGGAAAGGACAGATTCGCGGAAATGTTCGGCGGCTCGGAGTCGAACGCCTTCACCGTCACACCCCGGTCCGCCAACAGTCGCGCCCAGTACCCACGACCGGCACCCAGCTCGACCACGGTGCGCCCCGCGCTGAACGTCTTCACCCAGTCCAACGTCTCAGGCGAGGGAATCGCGTAAGCGTAAGCGGCCTGGAGGATTGTCTGCACGAACCCCAGCCGCACGCTGCCGTTGGGGCTCCCGCCGTTGACCACCCTGCGCTCGCCATCGGTCCCAACGGCCGGGCCGACGATCTCCCAGTACGGATTGCCGGACCCTGTGGCACCACCGGTCATGAAGTGTACGAACCGCAGATCGAACGCCGCATCACCCTCTGGATTCCCGGTGCCCGACAGCATCGGCGCGGTATCGAGATACTCGGCGACCTTCGGATACTCCCCCGCCAACCGTGGACCATCGTCGAGCAACGCGGCCAGTTCGGTTCGACGTTCAGGCGTCAGCACGAGACCAGTCATGCCTTCGATTCTCCGGGCTCACATCACGTTTCGCGAGTGGTTGCCGAATTTCGCCATACAGGATCAAGAGCGCCCCGGCGGCGCTTCGCGCCGCCGCCGCGCTGCGACGCGCAGCGCGTACTGATGAGGCGTCGTCCGCGGCGCGTCGAGCGCGTCGGCGCCACTCGGCCGCCGGGGCGCATGGAGTTCCTGTCTGGTCACATTCTGCCTCAACCGAAGCAGTGCTGGGCACGACGAGAGCCGTACCCGACTTACCTCCCGCAGCCGAGCACGAATCGGCCGGCACTCTGCCCGGTCCACCGGCTGTGGTCCCGCCGAAGTCCCCGAATCCACGAACGCGATCACCGTATCCAGCCGCCGGTCACCAGTTCCTCACCGGCCGTGGCGGCCTGACTGATCCGAGGGCTATCACGCCACCAGCGGGCATCAAGAGCGCCTACGGCGTCACTACGTGATGGCTACCGCCACTCTTGACACCCGCCGGAGCCGTGATCGAGACGCCCTCAGCCAGACCACCCCAACCGGAGAGGAACCCGCAAGATGACCACCAAGCCCGCAACCTGCCAGCTCCGCGGATGCGACAACCCCGCCGCCGTCCCATTCACCTCCAAGTACGGCCCGCAGAATCAGGTCATCTGGCACTGCACCCCGTGCAACACCCAGTACCGCCGCAACCTCGAGATGCTCGACCGCTACCCGTACTGACCCGGAGGGGGCTTCGGCCCCCTCCTTCTCGTGTCAGACGTCAAGCAAACGTGAGCCGAAACGCCTTCTCCGCAGCACGGTGATCCACCTCACGACGCTCTTCAGCTTTCTCACCGAGAGCTTCGGACTCCTGGCGTCGCCGCTTGACAATCTCAGCGGTCACACCAGCAACAACGATGTCTGTGTACTGCGGAATTGCTCGCGCAGCAACCATCAAGCCCGCTACGAACTCGAACTCTGACCCGTGTGGAGGGATCTGGTACCGCCGCGAAACCAGAGTGCCCTGGTTGGTGGTAGCAACCAGGAGGGCACCTGGGTCGTCCATCGTCGCCCGGACAGGCTCAAGCATTCCTTGATCAACAGCCGCGTCGTACACCTTCTGCGACTCGTCGTCCGTCAGATAGACAAAGAGTCGGTACTCTGTGTCGGCATCCCGATCAAAGACCCAGTTCAGCAACGCTCCCTCGGGAAGCTTCGCCATGGTCGACTCCCCGTCGAGCAGGATGATACGGCTCGGCCTCGAGAGATCCAGTCCTTCTAGCCATGCGAAGGGTGCATGCCGCTTTCGCCAGCTAAACATGCTTCACCGCCTCACTTGATGCTATCGCTTCCAGTGTTACACGTTCTGGTCTAGCCCACCAGGATTCGTGTTCGTCAACACTGTCCCCCCGGATGGGGGCCGAGATTCTGCCATGAGCTGGGTTGCGCTTGGTTGGATGGCTGTACACCAAGTACTCATGTGACTGCAACGCGCCAACGTAGAAGCAACGAGCCGTGTCGTCACCATCGACCGGCCTTCGGAAAGCTGCTCGAACAGCCGCCTCCACCGTCGGCATCCGACCCTCGATGATGGATAGAGCAAACTCACGAGGAAACCGCGGCTGAGATGGAAACCCGCTGGAGGTCTTGCCGCACTGGGTCACGATAGTGTCCGGTGCAAACTCCTCTGCCTCCACATCTTCGGTCTCCCACCACGATTTACCCCGTTTTGCCACATGGCAAGGGTAGCGGTGCTCCAACAGTTTTCGAAGCAAATAGAGACAGCTACCTCTCGGTATGTTATTGAGCTGTCCGATCAATTGCGCGACCTTCGGCCGCGTGTCCCTGCTGTGTAGTGGCCTGCATTGTGCTCGCGCGCCCCTCCAGCGTCAAGAGCGCCTACGGCGTCACTACGTGATGGCTATCGCCACTCTTGACCCCGGAGCCTCTACGCGCGAAAGGCAGGCCGATAAGGGGCAGGCGCAGCCAGCCCGCCTCTGGGTGCAACCCACCACACATCAGGGCCATCCTCGTGCGCTCTGCGTGCATCACGGCCCGGTTGTCGGCGGTCAACGACGGTCAACGCAGACCAGCGGCACCGGAGGGGTATGTACACGAAAAATCCCCCCGACCAGGTGATATGTCGGAGGGATTTGGTGGCCAGGGCCGGGATCGAACCGGCGACCTTCCGCTTTTCAGGCGGACGCTCGTACCAACTGAGCTACCTGGCCGCAGGCACCCGAAGTGAATGCCATACGCGAAACGCCGGATATCTCCGGCGCTTACTTGCGACCCTGACGGGACTCGAACCCGCGACCTCCGCCGTGACAGGGCGGCGCGCTAACCAACTGCGCCACAGGGCCATGCTCTGCTACCAACGATCCGAAGATCGTACCCCCTACGGGATTCGAACCCGCGCTACCGCCTTGAAAGGGCGGCGTCCTAGGCCGCTAGACGAAGGGGGCTCGCCCCGGATTTCTCCGGACCGGCTTCAACGGCTGTCCGTTGGGAGCTGGGATAGCTTATGACAGACCGGACTCGATTCCCAAACCGGCTGGTCAGAGGCTCAAACCGAGCTCCTCCAAGCGGGCCTGGGTGCGCCAGCCGTCGCTGCGGAACTTCTCCAGCCATTCCGGGGTGGCCATCGCCTCCATCACGACCTCGAGCGCCTCCTCGAACCGTGCCCGCAGATCGACCTGCCCCCCGAGCAGGTCCACCATGTACCGCTGGCCGGCCAGCGCGGCGGCGAGGGTGCGGGTGAACCGGTCGGGGTCGGCGTCGGCGCGCAGCTGCCCGTGGTCGATGGCACGGACGGTGAGCACCCTGGTGGTGCGGCCCAGGATGCGGCCGCCACCGGCCTGCACGTCACGGTAGAAGTCCGGCTCGATGATCAGCCGGTACTCGGCCTGCACGATGATGTCGTGCTCGAGCCGCAGCGCGATCTCGTCGACCACCCCGTGCAGGATGTCCAGCGGGCTGAGATCCGTTCGGGCCAGCCAGCGCTCGGCGGAGGCGCGGTAGCGTTCCACCGCGGTCTCCAGCACCGCGCGTGCCAGATCTTCCTTCGAATCGAAATGGAAGTACATGGCGCCCTTGGTGGCACGCGACCCTTCCAATATGCGGTTGAGCGATGCAGCGGCATAGCCGCTCTTCCCGAACTCAACGGCGGCGGACCTGATAATCGCCGCCCGTGTCCGGCGCGCCCGCTCTTGCTGCCGTGCCATGCTCGAAACGCCTCCGAAGCCTACTCGCCGCCAATCAGCCATTCCCGAAGGAACGGACCCTCGGCGCGAATTCATGAGTTTATCAATACGTCGAACCCGGTTTTCGACCGATTTCAAACCTTCGGTACGAAAACTCGCGGAAAACCTGTAACACACCAGCTGGTATAGTTTGCCTGCCCGGGTGCGCCGCAGGGGGTGCGCATCCGGGCATTTCTTCGTCCTGAACGTGCCTCCTCCTGCGGCATCGAGTTCCGTCGAGCCGTGGCCGGCCGGACCGGCCGCGGCACCTTCGGACACGGAAACGACAATCCGAATTCCGCGGCGCCGATCGAGTCGACGATTCTTTCGGAATTCACCAAGGCGTCACCGTACCCGGAATCCCGATCCGACACGCGGCAAACCGAGGAGTCAGGTGGCCATCCGATTCCGCTTTCTGTTACGGCAAATATTCGGCAACCCAACCGCCCCCTCCGAAGGGTGCGCGAATTCGCCAGCGGCCCAGGATTGTTCACGCGAGCCGACCGACAAGCCGGACAACCGGCCGCCGCCCACGTTTCGCCCGCCAACCCGCCCCACGAGCCTCGCCCGGCCAGAGCCGTTCACCCCCTGCAAATCCAAAGACATTGCCAGCCAACACGATTGAATGATATCCAGATCCGGCTAAGATGAACAAAGCTGGGTGCCAAGTGTTTACCGCCCGCATCGCCCTGCGCGCACGCCGTGTTACCCACCGCCACGCCGCCCCGCGACACACCCGCCCCGCCACACCGACCCCACCCATCCATCCCGCCCGCCGACACGAACTCCCCCGATTGGGGCATCCGCCCCCGATCCCACTACACTGTTCCTCCGCGCCCCTATAGCTCAGTTGGTAGAGCTACGGACTTTTAATCCGCAGGTCGTAGGTTCGAGCCCTACTGGGGGCACAACGGTCGGGCGCCCGGGCACTCCGGGCGCCCGACCTGTTTCACGGGGTTCTATGCGCTGAAGCACCGGTTATACCGGCCAGGACACGCCGCGTCGAGGCTCCGCCCTCCGATGTCGCGCACAATGCTTCACGATCATCGGAGCGAACGCGGCGCCTCGGCCGACAAGCTGTTCGACGGCTCCTTTCCTTACCGTCCTTATGCGGCGGAGAAGGTGGACCGCCATGCAAGGGATTGCGGACGCCTCGGCCGGAGAGCGGATACGACGAGACAGAGTCGTAGGCCTGCCCCACGACCTGGACCACGAGGCGCCCAGTGCGACCGGTCGGATTGTGACAAAGGACATAGTTGATCGGGGGGCCGGTGCCGATCGCGCAGATCGCGACTCGCATCTCGGCGAGCATGCCGCCCTGTGCGGCCACGTGGTCGATCGCGATGGATGACCCAGCGACTCTGGGAAGCCGGTCTGTGCGGCGGAGTTCTGATGTCCATAGCGCCGCCCGAGTTACAGAGGCGCTGCGCCTACAGACGTAGGGGCCATCCGAGAACGCGCTTTCCACCACAGACCGTGCCCGGAAGTACGCCGACCTGATTGTGCGGGGCGGAGCGGGAGAGGCGTCCACACCCATGAGACGGGGATGGGTGGCGATGGGGCGACGCCCGCCGGTTTCGGCCACCGCGACTTGCTCGCCGCCCGGCCGAGGCGGTCGCCGGACCATGCGACGCGAACTCCTGACCGTGGCCTTCCACGAGACCGGCTCACCCGGGCGCAGGCAGGTGAATTCGGCGCGCCATGTTCGACACGCGCGAGCGCTGGGTACTCGATTCATTGTCGGCGCAGGGGCGGATTGTGCGATTCCCCACCTCCCGCTAACGGCGCGAACCCCGCGTCGATAGTCCTCTCGTTCACAGGAAGAACCCATACACTCGTGTGGATCACTGAACGGCAAGACGTCGTATGTGGTGGATCACCAGGGCATCGATCGTCTAACGGATGCGTTTCGCATCACACCTACGGTGCCGTAAGGTATGGCCGCAACGGTATCGGTCTACCTTGGGATGACCTGCACGACCGGAAGCACACACTGAAGGGTTCATACATGGCAAGGGATCTGACTCAACTCGAGCTTCTGACGGAGTTGGAGCCGGTTGCCGAAGAAAACGTCAACCGGCACCTCTCCATGGCAAAGGAATGGCATCCGCACGACTACGTCCCGTGGGACGACGGCCGCAATTTCGCGGCACTCGGTGGGGTGGACTGGGATCCGGAACAGTCCCGGCTCAACGAGGTCGCGAAGGCTGCCATGGTCACCAACCTGCTCACCGAGGACAACCTGCCCTCCTATCACCGCGAGATCGCCGAGAATTTCTCTCAGGATGGCGCGTGGGGCACCTGGGTGGGCCGCTGGACCGCCGAGGAGAACCGCCACGGCATCGTGATGCGGGACTACCTGGTAGTGACCCGCGGCGTCGATCCGGTCGCCCTCGAGGAGGCCAGGATGGTCCATATGACCAACGGCTTCGCCTCCCCTGCCGAAGCCGACGCGGGCTTCCTGCATTCCGTCGCGTACGTCACCTTCCAGGAACTCGCCACCCGGGTCAGCCACCGCAACACCGGCAAGGTCTGTGACGACCCGATCGCCGACCGCATGCTGCAGCGCGTCGCCGCCGACGAGAACTTGCACATGATCTTCTACCGCAACATGTGCGGCGCCGCCCTCGACCTGGCCCCTGACCAGGCCATCGAGGCGATCACCCTGATCCTGGAGAACTTCCAGATGCCGGGCGCCGGCATGCCCAACTTCCGCCGCAACGGCGTGCTGATGGCCAAGCACGGCATCTACGATCTGCGCCAGCACCTGGAAGAGGTCGTCCAGCCGGTGCTGAAGAAGTGGAACATCTTCGAGCGCAGCGACTTCACCGCCCGCGGCGAGGCGGTCCGTGAGCGCCTCGGCCTTTTCCTGGACAAGCTGAGCAAGGACGTCATCAAGTTCGAGGAACAGCGGGACCGGATGCTGGCCCGCGAGGCCGCCAAGCGCGACCGTCAGATGGCGGGCAGCTCCGTAGGCTGAGCGCCCGGTTACAGCACGCCGCCGCCCCGTAGTCCGGGGCGGCGGCGGTTGTATGAACGGCACGGTGCCGCGCCGCGCTGCGACCCGCTCCGGCCGACTTACGTGCGGAAATGAGACACTGGTCGGCGTGACGATGACTACCGAGGCGATGGCGAAGCTTCGGATCGGGCCGTATCCGGTCGATCCGCCGGTCGTGCTCGCGCCGATGGCGGGCATCACGAATCTGGCGTTCCGCAAGTTGTGCCGGGAATTCGGCAGCCCTACCTCGATCTACGTGTGCGAGATGATCACCGCGCGAGCGGTGGTCGAGCGCAACGAGAAGACGCTGCACATGATGTCCTTCGATGCCGACGAGCATCCCCGTTCGATGCAGCTCTACGGTGTGGACCCGGACACGCTCGGCGAAGCGGTGCGCATCATCGTCGGCGAGGGCTGGGCCGACCACGTCGACCTCAACCTCGGCTGCCCCGTGCCCAAGGTCACCCGGCTCGGCGGTGGCGCCGCCCTGCCGTACAAGCGGACGCTGTTCCGGCACATCGTGCGCGCCATGGTGAGGGCGGCGGAACCGGCGGGGGTCCCGATCACCCTGAAGTTTCGCATCGGCATCGATGACGACCACCGCACCTATCTGGACGCGGGACGCATCGCGGAAGCCGAAGGCGCGCGTGCGGTCGCGTTGCACGCCCGCACGGCTGCGCAGCGCTACTCCGGCGAGGCCGACTGGACCGCGATCGCCCGGCTGAAAGAGGCCGTCACCTCGATCCCGGTCCTCGGCAACGGCGACATCTTCTCGGCGGACGACGCGGTCCGGATGATGGACGAGACCGGGTGCGACGGCGTGGTCGTCGGCCGCGGCTGCCTGGGCAGGCCGTGGCTGTTCGCCGAACTGCAGGCGGCGCTGCGCGGGGAGCCGCTGCCCGCCGCGCCCGATCTGGGCCGGGTCGGCGCCGTGCTGTACCGGCACGGGGCGCTCCTGTCCGAGCACCTCGGAGAGGACAAGGCCATGCGTGACCTGCGCAAGCACATGGCCTGGTATTTGATGGGCTTCCCGGTCGGCGCCGACCTGCGTCGCGCGTTCGCCACCGTGGACAGCCTCGCTCGGCTGGAAGATCTTGTCGGGCAGCTCGATCCGACCGCGCCCTTCCCCAAGGACGCGGAGGGCCCGCGCGGGCGTCAGGGCTCGCCGGGCAAGGTCGCGCTGCCGCACGGCTGGCTCGACAACCCGGACGATCCCGCGGTGCCACGCGCGGCCGATGTGATGCACAGTGGCGGCTGATCGGGCAACCGCTCAGCGAACGACGTCGCCGAAACAGCTGTGACCTGTTCGATTTCTCGGTGGGGTGGCCCCCCGTGGCGGAATCGTTATCATTGCGGAATCGGTGCCGCCGGTCGAGTGTGACCTGAGCGGAAAAGCAGGACGAAAAGCGAGGTTCGTTGGTGGGTGACGATCGGCACGGGCGTTCGCCACGGCCCGGAGGTCGCGCCCCGTGGGAGCGGTATCCCGCGGACGACAACTCCGACGGGGACGCCGCACGCACGTCTCGTCGTTCGCGCCATACCGACGCCACTCCGGACCAGAGTTCCGCGCCCCTGACGGTCCAGGATCTCGTCCAGCGGGTCGACAACGAACGCAGCGGCCGCCGAGGCCGTCGCGCCGAGCCCGCACCGCCGGACCCAGGCGCCGCACCCAGCCGAGGACGCCGCGCGGAACCTACCCCGGCTCCCGGGCCCGGCCGAGGACGCCGCGCCGAGCCCATTCCGCCGGACCCGACTGCCGCACCCGGCCGAGGACGCCGCGCCGAGTCCGCACCGCCGGGTGCTGGCACTCCGCCGAGCCAGACGCGCCGCCCCGAGCAGGTACCGCCGCAGGCAGGGCCCCCATCACAACGGGGCAACCGCGCGGAGCCGCCGCAGGAAGCTCCCCGGCCACCGGCCGGCCCGCCCGCGAACCGTCCCCCCACTCCCGCCAACGGCCGCGGCGCCGCAGCCGGTCCCCGGCGTGCACCGGACTCGCCACCACTACGCCAGACGGGTAGCTCGCCGGTGGTCCAGGACATCACGGGCGCCACTCCGGCCGCCCGCGCCACGACCCGCCGCCCGGCCGAGCGCTCGGCGTCCGCCGCACCCGTCGCTCCTCCGGAACCGGAGCTGGCCGAAGAGGTCACCGACGTCCTTCCTCCGCTCGAAGAGCCCACGCGAGCCAAGCGTAAGGGCGTGGGCTGGCCGACCAAGGAGGGCAAGGACGCCAAACCGAAGCCCGTCGGCACCGCCCAGACCCGTCTGCAGGCCTCCCGGCAGCGCCGCAACAAGCGGCTGCGGACCGCGGGAAGAGCGGGGGGAGCAGTGTGCGCCGTCCTCGCATTGCTGGTCACCGGCGGCGGCTGGAGCTACCTGCGGTCGACGACGGACAGCTTCACCCAGGTCAACGCCCTCGACGAGAACTCAGAGGACATCGTCGATTCCAATGCGCAGCTCGGCGACGAGAACTACCTGCTCGTCGGCACCGACACCCGCGCAGGGGCCAACGGTCAGCTCGGCGCGGGCACTTTGGACGACGCCGAAGGCGCCCGCGCGGACACCACCATGCTGGTCCACATCCCGAAGAACCGGAATCGGGTCGTCGTAGTCTCCTTCCCGCGCGACCTGGACGTGACCAGACCCCAGTGCAACGGGTGGGACAACGAGAAAAACAAATACACCGACGAGAAGTTCCCGTCTGCCATGGGCGGCAAGCTCAACGCCGTCTACGCTGTCGGCGGCCCGATGTGCCTCGTCTCAACGATCCAGCGTCTCACCGGCGCGTCGATCAATCACTTCATGGGCATCGACTTCGCCGGTTTCGAGTCGATGGTCAACCAGATCGATGGCGTCGAGGTCTGCGCGTCCAAGCCGCTCGTCGACGAGGTGCTCGGCACCATCCTGGAGCACCCGGGCAAGCAGCGCATCGACGGCCAAACCGCGCTGAACTACGTGCGCGCCAGGCATGTCTACGGTGAGGAGCGCAGTGATTATGACCGCATCAACCGACAGCAACGCTTCCTCGCTTCACTGCTGCGCGGCACGCTGTCCAGCAGGGTGCTGTTCAATCCGAGCAAACTGAACGGCTTCATCAGTGCGCTTCGTGAGCACACCTGGGTCAACAAGGTCGAAACAACCGACCTACTGATGCTGGGACGGTCACTGCAGAAGATCGATGCCGGTGCGGTCACCTTCATCACCGTTCCGACCGCGGGAACTGACTCTTACGGCAACGAGATTCCTCGCGAATCCGACATCAAGGCGATCTTCAAGGCGATCCGCGACGATCAGCCACTGCCGGGCGAGAAGCCGACCGTCCAGGCGAACGCGCCCGTCCCCACCCAGGCCGCCGCGACACCGACCAAGCACCGGGCGGTGGATCCCTCCACCGTCTCGCTGCTGGTGTCCAACGGCTCCGGCGTCGAAGGCCTGGCGCGCACGGCCGCCACCAAACTCGGCAACCAGGGCTTCACGATCTACAACACCGGAAATTACGCCAACGGCACTTCGGCGACGACGAAGGTCCGCTACGCCGCAGGCCTGGAAGCCGAGGCAGCCACCGTGGCCAGCTCGATTCCCGGCGCGACCATCGAGGCCGCCGACGATCTCGGCGGCATCGTCGAGGTCGTCATCGGAGGCGACTCGGCGAACGGTGTCATCGTGAAGGCGCCGACGCCGGTCGGTGACGAGATCAGCAACGTGGTGACGAGCACTCCGAAGGATTCGACGCCGACCGTACTGCCCTCGGACCTGGAACACGTCAACGCGGCCGAGGACATCTGCAAGTAGGACCGGATACACCGCGGCGAGTGTGCGATGCAGGTCACAAATTGCCGCGATGTCGCCGTCTCGGATCCGGCGAATTCCGGTTGTTGACCCGTCAAGGGCAACCGGCGCGCTAATGATGCACACCGGTCATTCACTCGGCGTTCGTGACTTGGTCAGCGTGGCGAACTAGGGTCAGGTTCCATGCGTGTCATCTACAACGAGCAAATGGCCGAGCTCGCCCACCTGCTGGGTGAAATGGCCGGCGTCGCCGGCTCGGCCATGGAGCGGGCGACCCAGGCCCTGCTCCAGGCGGACCTCGCCCTGGCGGAGCAGGTGATCGGTGAATCCGACCGGATCGCGGAGCTGATCCAGGACGCCGAGGAGAAGGCCTTCGCCCTGCTCGCGTTGCAGGCGCCGGTGGCAGGCGACCTGCGGCAAGTGGTGAGCACGATCCAGATCGTCGCCGACGTGAATCGGATGGGCGCGCTCGCGCTGCACGTAGCCAAGGTCGCGCGCAGGCGTCATCCGAACCACGCGCTACCGGAAGCCGTCAACGGCTACTTCGCCGAGATGGGCCGCATCGCGGTGAACATGGGCGCCGGTGCGCGAGAGGTGCTGGAGACCCGCGACCCCGAGCGCGCGGCGCAGCTGAACGAGGACGACGAGGCGATGGACGATCTGCATCGCCACCTCTTCACGCTGCTCATGGACCGGGAGTGGAAGTACGGCGTAGCCGCCGCCGTCGACGTCACACTGCTCGGCCGCTACTACGAGCGCTTCGCCGACCACGCCGTCGAAATCGGCAGGCGGGTGATCTTCCTGGTGACCGGCGTCCTCCCCCCTGACCCGGATTCCGAGGGGTAACCGAAAGGTTTGCCGGGCTTGACGTTTCGCGGGCGGTGAATGATAGATTTGGCCGCGCGGGGCGGGATTGCTCCGGTATAGCGTTACGCCGGAGGGGATCCGGTATGAAGGGGGGCGTCATGAACGTCGATCCAGCAGAGCTGCGCGCGTTGGCCGCGTCGATGGATCAAATCGGCGGCAATATCGGCGGCTTGACGGTGCGTACCACCACGGACGCGCTCGGTAATGTGCTGCCCGGTTCGGCATTGAGCGAGGTGTGCTCGGCGGCGGGTGCGAATGTCGAAGACGCGTGGCGGCGAATGGCCATGCGGTGTAAACGGATTTCCAACATCGCCAAAGGCGGCGCCGCGAACTACGAGGTATCCGACCAGCAGTTTCGCGATGGCCTCGAGGCGATGGGCGCGCAGCTGTGAGGACGACGAACTCGACGCCCACGCTGAGTCAGGTGCGGTCGGAATGGCAACCGTGGAAACTGGGCGAAGCCGGAACGGAAATACGGACTCGCAATGGCGAATTCGTATCGCTGATCGATGAAACGGTGACGCAGATTCGTGCGGCAGGCGCGCATTGGAGTGGCGATGCCTATTACGCGGCCTACGACCGGATAGCCGGCGATCGCGACGCGGCGAACAAAGTGGCGCTGGATACCGAGGAACTCGCGCAGACGTTGATCGATAGCGGAACCAGTCTGGCCGGGTTCCGCCAAGCTTTGCTGGACAAGGTCGACCAGGCCGTCGCGGCCGGATTCACCGTCTCCGAGGACTGGCAGGTCACTCCCGGGCCGGACGTCGCGGACGACGACGGCGACTCGCAGTACACCCACCAGACCGCCGTCACCACGGCGCTGAACGAGCTGCTCGGCACCCAATCGGACGTCGCCACCAAGATCGAGCAGGCAAGCGGGAATGTGCGTGCCCGCAGTGACCAGCTCGGCGACGGCGACCCGCTCGACAGCGGCGAGCAGACGGATCCGACGCTCGCGGTCTACAGCCGGCAGTCCGATAGCGCGAACACCGACGAGGACCCGACCGACCCTTCCACCGCTCCCGCGGGCACGCCGCAGGCCAATCCGATCGCCGAGGAGCAGTCCACCGGCGAAGACGAGACCGATAAGTCGAAGTCGGGCGAGGACAAGAGCGACGACGGCGACAAGAGCACCGGCGAGGACAAGAGCACCGGTGGAGACAAGAGCACCGGCGAAGACAAGAGCACCGGCGAGGACAAGGGCGAGAAGAGTGACGACTCCAAGTCATCCGGCTCCACCGGTCCCGCCAGCGACCCGAATTCCTGGACACCCTCGGATGTGACGAGTCTTATCAGCACGGTGGGCGGGATCACCGGAGATGTGCCGACGTTGATCGAGTCCGTCGGCAAGCTCGACGACGATCTCGACGACATCATCAAAGCGGGCGGAGAGGCGGGAAAGGGCCTGATCGACTCCGCAGGCTCGGCCGCGGAGAACTTCGCGAAGGCCGCCGATACGGTGATCACCAGCGTCGACCAGGCGGCCGACGGCACGCCCGCGGATTCACCGTCCACGGGTGAGCCCGCCAAAGACGGCACACCGGCAGCGGACAAGGCCTCCGACGATTCCACGACCGACCAGCCCTCGAAAGCCGATCCGAACGCGAAAGCCACCGATCCGAAGGCGGATGACCCGACTTCGAAGGCCGACGACAGCAAGGCCGGAAATCCGAATCCGGCGCAGGGCACGGAAACGAAGCCGGAACAACAGCCCGCGTCCGTCCGGCAGGCGAGCTACACCGGTACCGAACCCACTGCGCCCAGCAGCACTTCCGCGCCCAGCTCACCGTCGACCGCACCTGCGAGTACCGGTTTGCTCGGAGGACACATCGCGAATCGGCAATCGGATTCGGAACACACCCGTCGAGTAGAAGCGGCGCAGACGCCGCTGTTCGAGACACCCCCGGACCAGTAGATCAGCATTTCCTGTTCCGAATGGAGAGAGGCCCTGGGTAGCCGACTCGCCAACCAGGGCCTTTCCTCTGCCCGTGCCGATCGAAGCCGCCTGACCAGCGGCAACGACGCTTCTCACCGGTTCCATCAGCAACCCGGCTCAGCATCGGTATGCGCCGACCGAGATGCTCGAGGCCCCCGGTCCGGCCGCGAACCTTCTCCACGACCCGCACCGCCGCCGGACCGTAGCCGGCGACAATGACGAAATCGGCCCCGACCGCTGGTAGCGGGCGGGGCCGATCGTTCGACTGCTGGGTTATGCGCCGACGGCGTGCCAGTTGTCGACGGAGTGGATTACAACAGGAGCCGGTATCACTATCCGGCCACGATCCATCCGTACGAGCCTCCGCCGTATGAGTAACATATCCACTTCGTCGTGCCCTCATACCGAGTGTTGCCAACGGTATACGCATTGCAAGGCGCTGTCGGCGTAGCCTCAGCTTGCGGGGCAAGCATCGCCGCGGCCAAGATCGTGGCCACACCGACCAAAGCACCAGAGAACAATCGTACTGCCATCATGAAACCTCTTTCGCATCAACGGATTACCCAGAGGTCGCGTCATTCGACCCCCCCTTATTTCACACAGCCTACCGAACCATGTTGGAAGAGACAATGACTCGAGCTCACCTTCCGCACCCGTTCGAAAGGGATCCTCTACCGGGATAGGTGCGACGCCGCGCAGCCGCGCGATTGCCGCTTCGGAGATCAGCCGATCGGGGTTGTCACCGATCGAAATAACTAGGGCGGCAGCGGTATCCGGCACAGCGGCGAATACCTGCATCGTTTCTGGCGCGACGCGTTCGAGGAGTTCGCCGACGTGCTTCTCCAGGTGGTCGGCGTGGGTCTGGCAATCGAGGACGAGCTGGGCGAGTGACCGCAGCGCGAGTTGGGTCGCGCGGCAATCGGGTCGGCAAGTCCCGGGCCTGATGCGGCACTAGTTCCGGGCCGGAACGCAGAAAGGCCCCAGGCATACCCAGGGCCTTTCACTTCGCCTGTAGCAGCCTCGGTGCGCAGCCGCTCGGCAACCGGAATCAGCCGAAACGGCCGGAGATGTAGTCTTCCGTGGCCTTCTGCGACGGGTTGGAGAAGATCTTCTCGGTGTCGTCGATCTCGATCAGCTTGCCCGGCTTGCCCTGGGCCTCCAGGTTGAAGAAGCCGGTCTGGTCACTCACGCGCGCGGCCTGCTGCATGTTGTGGGTGACGATGACGATGGTGAATTCCTTCTTCAGCTCGGTGATCAGGTCCTCGATCGCGAGGGTGGAGATCGGGTCGAGCGCCGAGCAGGGCTCGTCCATGAGCAGCACATCGGGCGACACGGCGATGGCGCGCGCGATGCACAGACGCTGCTGCTGACCGCCGGAGAGGCCGCCGCCCGGCTTGTCCAAGCGGTCCTTCACCTCGTTCCACAGGTTGGCGCCGCGCAGCGAGCGCTCGGCCACCTCGTCGAGTTCCTTCTTGTTGCGCACTCCTTGCAGCTTCAGGCCCGCGACCACGTTGTCCTTGATGGACATGGTGGGGAACGGGTTGGGCCGCTGGAAGACCATGCCGATCGTGCGGCGCACGCCCACCGGGTCGACCTGGGTGCCGTAGATGTCCTCACCGTCGAGCAGCACCGCGCCCTCGACCCTGGCGTTCGGGGTTACCTCGTGCATGCGGTTGAGCGAACGCAGCACGGTGGACTTGCCACAACCCGAGGGACCGATGAAGGCGGTCACGCTGCGCGGCAGCACGGTCAGCGAGACATCGGACACGGCATGGAACTTGCCGTAGTAGATGTTCAGATCTTTGACGTCGATCCGCTTGGCCATTGTCGGTAATCCGTTCCGCTTCTATCGGTTCCGGGTGAGCAGGCGGTTGAGGACCGCAGCCGCGAGGTACAGGAAGGCGATGATGATGATGAGGGTCAAAGCCGCGCCCCAGACTCGCTCGCGTCCGGCGGCTTCGGGGTTGGCCAGCTCCTGGTAGATCAACAGCGGCAGCGACGCCATATTGCCGTCGAAGATGTTCGTGTTGATCGACTTGCTGTAGCCGACCAGCACCAGCACGGGAGCGGTCTCGCCCATCACCCTGGCGATGGCGAGCAGGATGCCGCTGATCATGCCGGGCAGGGCGGTCGGCACCACGATCCGCACGATGGTCTTCCACTTCGGGATACCCAGCGCGTAGGACGCTTCGCGTAATTCGTCGGGCACCAGTTTGAGCATTTCCTCGGTGCTGCGGACGACCACCGGCAGCATCAGCAGCACCAATGCCAGCGACACCGCGAGCGAGCTCTGCGGGAACCCGAGCGTCGCGATCCACAGCGCGAAGATGAACAGCGCCGCGACGATCGACGGCACGCCGGCCAGGATGTCGACCATGAAGGTCGTGGTCTTGGCCAGCACGCCACGGCCGTATTCGACCAGGTACACCGCGGCCATGATGCCGAGCGGCACCGCGATGACCGTCGCGACCAGCGACTGGGCGATGGTGCCGTAGATGGCGTGGTACACGCCGCCCGCGACCTGGTTGGGCAGCACGCCCTTCAGCGAGTTCTGCCACCAGTTGGCCCGGACCACGGCGCTGAAGCCCTTGGTGATCACCATGATCAGGACCCACGCCAGTGGCACGAGCGCGATGCCGAACGCCAGCCAGACCAACCCGGTCGCGAGGTTGTTTCGTATCCGGCGCGACAGGCTCACGTCCCGGAAGGTGGGCGGCTTGATCGGCCGGTCCAGAGTCGAGGTGGTCATCACCCGTTCACCCTTCCGCCCGCGGCGAGTCGAGCCAGCGCATTCACGACGAAGGTCAGCGCGAACAGGACGAAGCCTGCCGCGATATACGCGCCGGTCGGCAGCGGAGCGCTGAACTCCGCCGCGGCCGAGGCGATTTTGGAGGCGAAGGTGTAGCCGCCGTCGAACACCGACCACTGTCCCGGCTGCGCGGCCGTCTTCAGCACGATCAGCACGGCGATCGTCTCGCCGAGCGCACGGCCGAGGCCGAGCATGGCGCCCGCGATCATGCCGCTGCGGCCGTACGGCAGCACCGTCATCCGCACGACTTCCCATTTCGTCGCGCCGAGCGCCTGCGCCGCCTCGATGTGGGCGCGCGGGGTGAGGTTGAACACCTCACGGCTGACCGACGTGATGATCGGCAGGATCATCACCGCGAGCACGACGCCCGCGGTGAAGATCGTGCCGCCGCTGGCCAGCGGAATATTGCCGTCCGAGAACAGGAACAGCCATCCCAGGTTGTCGTTCAGGAAGGTCTGGATCGGCTCCAGTTGCGGAGCGAGCACCAGGATTCCCCAGAGACCGAACACGATCGAGGGCACCGCCGCGAGCAGATCGACGACCACCGAGAACGGCCGCGCCAGCGTCTTCGGCGCGTAGTGCGTCAGAAACAGCGCGATGCCGATGCCGATCGGAACAGCGAGCACCAGTGCGAAGATCGAACTCAGCACCGTGACCATGAACAGGTCCCGGATGCCGAACCGCAGGTGGTTGGCGTCCGAGGTGTTGAAGTCGGTGCTGGTGAAGAAGTTCGCCTCGTTCGCCAGCACCGACGGCACCGCTCGGATGAGCAGGAACAGTGCGATCAGCGCGATGGCGGCGACGATGATCGCACCGGCCGCCGTCGCCAGAGAGCGGAAGATGATCTCCGCTCGCTGGCTGTGCTGCGGACGGGCCCTCTTCGCGGCCGGATCGTTGCTCGGCTTGCTCGGCATGAGCGCAGTATCTCCGCCTGCTCGCTGGTCGGTCGAATTCGACGGACCAGCGGCGGCAACCTCGTCGTGCACGGTCATGTTGGGACTGCTATCAGGAGATGGCGTTGATGGCGGTGGTCAGCTTGGTCTTGAACTGCTCCGGGATCGGGATGTACCCGGCCTCGTCCAAGCCCTGCTGGCCGTTGGTGACCGCCGAGGTGAGGAAGGCCTTGACCGCCTTCGACGTGGCGGCGTCGGAGTACTTCGAGCACACGATCTCGTAGGTCGGCATGACGATCGGGTACGCGCCCGCCACCGACGGCTTGTAGAACGAGGAGGTGTCGATGACCAGGTCGTTACCCTGGCCGGAGATCTTCGCAGACTCGATCGCCTTGCCCGCCGACGCGACGCTCAGCGTCACCGGGTCCTTGCTCGCCGAGGTGATGATGCGCGCGATCGACAGGTTCTGCGCCTTCGCGAAGGACCACTCGTTGTAGGTGATCGAGTTCTTGGTGCTCTTCACCGCGCCCGAGGTGCCCTCGTTGCCCTTCGAGCCCGCGCCGACGCCACCGTTGAAGGCCTTGCCCGCGCCCTTGCCCCAGGCACCGTCGGAGGCGGAGTCCAGGTAGAGCTGGAAGTTGTCGGTGGTGCCCGACTCGTCGCTGCGGAAGATCACGGCGATCGGCTCGGACGGCAGCTTGGCGTTCGGGTTCAGCGCCTTGATCTCCGGGGCATCCCAGGTGGTCACGGAGCCGTTGAAGATCTTGGCGGCGGTCGGGCCGTCCAGCGTGAGATCGGCGACGCCGTCGATGTTGTAGGTGATCGCGACCGGGCCGAACACGGTCGGCAGGTTCCACGCGGGCGATGCGCAGCGGTCGGCGGCCTTCTTCGGCTCGTCCTTCTTCGCGCTCAGCGGCGAGTCGGAGCCACCGAAATCGGTCTGGCCACCGAGGAATTCGCTCACACCGGCACCGGAACCGCTGGAGGTGTAGTTGAGCGTGGAACCGTCGCAGTTCTTCTCGTACGCGGCGATGAAGCGCTCCATCGCGTTCTTCTGCGCCGAGGAACCGCTGGCCTTGAGGGCCTCCTTGCCGCCGCAGGCGACGTCGACCTTCGCCACGTTGCTCGTGTCGGTCGCGGTGTTGTCGTCGCTGCCACAGGCGGCCAACGTCATGGCGCCGACGGCCAGCACACCGACGAGGGCGCTGCTGCGCTTGAGATTCACTATTCCTCCGGAATGGCGTCCAACTCGTCCGGTCCCTCACCGGCCCGGACGGGTGCTGTGGTGCTGTTCGCGGGGAACTTGCGCACCAGGCAGCAGTGTGCTGCCCTCACTCAACCTAAAGTCACGTGGTTGACAGTTGGACCGACCTGAGTGAACGGAGAGTGAACAGCCCGGCGCGATTGCACCTGGTAGATGTGACGTTTGCCCCAGTTTTACTCGCGGACACCCGTTCTGCCGCCTGCTATTCAGCATCCGCCGCGGCGTAGGCGACGTCGACATGCGCGGGGGCGAATCCGAGCCGGGTATAAGTGCGCACCGCGGCGGCATTGTCGGCCTCGGTATAGAGCAACACCTCGGCCAACCCGCGGTCCCGCAGGTGACGCAAACCGGCGAGAGTGAGCAGACGACCGAGCCCACGCCCCTGCGCCGCCGGATCGATACCGACCACGTAGACCTCACCGAGCGGCGGATTCTCCGCGTGATGCACCTTGGTCCAGTGGAATCCGAGCAAACGGCCGGGCGCGGCCGGGTCGAATGCCAGGAACAGGCCCGCCGGATCGAACCACGCCTCGGCGCGGCGGAGTTCGATGTCACGCCGGGTCCACCCGCCCTGTTCGGGATGCCAGGCGAAGGCCGCGCTGTTCACCCGCAGCAATTCCGCGTCGTCGGCGGGGCCCGCGTAGGTGCGCAACACGATGTCGTCCGGCACGCTCAATTCCGGTAGCTCAGGACTTGCCAGTGACCGTCGCATCTGCCAGAGCTCACGCGCGGTCCGCAACCCGAGCCGCGCAGCGACGGCTTTGGCCGCCGGCCGGTCACCGTGCGCCCAGACCCGCGCGCCCGGACCACCCTCGGCCAGAGCGTCCTGGACCAGAGCGGCGCCGACCCCGTGGCCGCGCTGGGACGGATCGACCGCGACCTCGGCCATCGCGGGATGGTCGCCGTGCGCGGGAACGAGATTCGCGTAGCCCGCGATCGCGCCGTCGCGCCGAGCGAGCAGATGGCGTGCTCCGGTGTGCTCGCCCGAGGTGAGCGACAGCACGGCCTGCTCCGAGACCGGGGCGACCCCGTCGGCCGCGGTCGCACGCGCCAGCAGATCGGTGATCGACTGCGCGGTGTCCGCGTCGAGACGATCGGTCCACCGTGTTGTCACGCCGCTCATCGGCCTCCGTTCATCGAGCCCAGCGGACTCCGCTCGGAGTCCGCCCTTGGCAACGTCGTAGGGGCGGGCGGCATTTCGGAGTCCGATGCGCGAGCCGCCGGGAACTACTGCGCGGAGCCGTTGACCGGCGTGAGCGGGGAGTCGTCGGTGCCCTCGTTGTCCTCGTCCGGGAAGCTCACCTGCTCGCCCTTGGCCGCCGCGCGCGACGGGCGCACGGCCTTGTAACCGACATTGCGCACCGTGCCGATCAGCGATTCGTATTCGGTGCCCAGTTTGGCGCGCAAGCGCCGCACGTGCACGTCCACGGTGCGGGTGCCGCCGAAGAAGTCGTAACCCCACACCTCCTGCAACAGCTGCGCGCGGGTGAACACCCGGCCTGCGTGCTGCGCGAGATATTTCAGCAGCTCGAACTCCTTGTAGGTGAGGTCGAGCGGGCGGCCGCGCAACCGCGCGGTGTAGGTGCCCTCATCGATCACCAGCTCGCCGAGCGTGATCTTGCCGGTGTTCTCCGGGCTTGCGACGCCGCCGTTGCGCCCGACCAGCAGCCGCAATCTGGCGTCGAGTTCGGCGGGGCCGGTACCGGGCAGCAGGATGTCGTCGAGCCCCCAGTCCGCGTTCACCGCGACCAGGCCACCCTCGGTGAGCACCGCGACGACCGGCACCGAGGACCCGGTGCTGCCGAGCAAGCGGCACAGGCCACGGGCCGCGGCCAAGTCGGTTCTCGCGTCCACCAACGCGACGTCCGCGGTGCCTGCCTCGAGCAGTGACGCCACTTCCGTCGGCGCGGGGCGCACGTTGTGCGCGAGCAACGCAAGCGAGGGCAACACCGACTCGGGGTTGGGGTCGGAGGTAAGCAGGAGCAGCTCCACAGGCCCTCCTCCCATCTCGTAGCCACGCGGATGCGGCAGCACCGCCGCGGCCGCGTCGCTAATCACAGGTAATCGGATGCAAGATTAGCGCGTAACAAGGCATGACCACGCATTCCGGGGTCCACGACCGCAGCGGAGGACACCCGCGAGCCCGGCTCGGGCCAACCGATATGGTGCGTACATGGGTTACGTACCGGGCAGGCCCGCCACCGGCGGGGCGCCCGGTACGGCAGCCGAACGCGCGCCGCGCGGCTACCGGCCGCAGCGGCCCGAGACCCGGAGAGACGGGGGAGCATGCGCAAGCTGATCATCGGCCTGCTGTGTCTGGCGGGTTTCGCCGTCGTCGTCGACTTCAGCACCGCGGCCTATTCGGAATATCGCGTGTCCCGCGCGCTGCGCGACGGCGCCGATCTCACCGCCGATCCCGAGGTGACGATTCACGGTTTCCCCTTCCTCGGCCAGGCCTGGGACAGCCGCTACGACCACGTGGAGATCCGGGCGCGCGCGAAGCGTGCGGACATCCCCGGCGAAACCGCCCTGGAGGCGACGCTGACGGGAGTGCGGCTCCCGGTCGGCGAACTCGTCGACGGCAGCCTGCGCGGCGTCCCCGTGGAGCGAGTGGACAGCAGGTTGCGGGTGGAGCCGACCGAACTCGGCAGGCTGTTCACCATCCCCGATCTGCAGGTGCATTCGCGGCCCGCGGACAAGTCCGACGGGACCGGAGGATCGGGTGGTTCCGGCATGACCACCACGGGCGCGCTGGTGCTCACCGGCACCCTGCCCGAGACGCCCGGCGCGCAGTACAGCGGCGAGAAAGTGAGCGTGCAGGCCGATCTGTCGCTCGACGGCGATCAGGTGAAGATCGTGGCGACGGGTTTCTATCGCGGCCCGCCCGGCACCGAGACCATGCCTGTGGCGGTGATCACCGAGGCCGATCGTCCCGCGGTGCTCGCCCGGTTCACCCGTACCATCGATACCAAGGAGTTGCCGTTCGGCGTCCGGCCCACCAAGGTCTCCGCCCAGGGCGGTCAGATCGTCGTGGAGGGCAAGGGCGTGAACGTCACGATCGACCTCGACCGATTGCAGCGACCATGATCCAAGTCACCATCCTGGCAGTCGTACTGCTCGCCGCGCTGGCGGTGGGCATCCTGCTGCGCCGCCGTGAAGGCAAGGTACGCGCGGCCGACGGCATCGACCTGTCCGACCGCGCGGATCTGCTGGCGGCCGTCGGGGTGACCGGCGACGGTCCCGCGGTCCTGCATTTCTCCGCCGAATGGTGCGGGCCGTGCGACGCGGTTCGCCGGGTGGTTGCCAATGTCACCGACCAGCTCGCGGGATCGCCGCAGCCGCCTCAGGACATCGAGGTGGACATCGACGCCGAGCCCGCTCTCGCGCGGGAGTTGAACGTGCTGTCGCTGCCCACCACGTTCGTCTTCGACACCGCGGGCAGGGAACGGTTCCGCATTTCCGGCGTGCCCAAGGCCACCGATCTGCAGTCCGCGCTGGAGCCGCTGACCGCAGCGGCCTGAGCTGCGACGACAAGTCCCCTCGACGGATGTGATCCACCCCGGGTCCAATTCCCCCGCCGAATTGGGTAAACTGCTGACGTGCTTTCCAACCACGAGCTGATGCTCACCCGACGCCGCACAGTGGATCTGTGTCGGCTCGGTGGTTGTTGCTGCCTGTGCCGCTGATCGGTCGGCTTCCCCGGATTTCCTGACGCCGACCCCTGTCCGCCGCGCGAGTGATCTCACGATCCCCCGGCGAATTGGCAAATCTTCAGTCATCGGACTTTCCCAGCGCAGGAGTACGCACAATGTCCACCCAGATCCGTAACAGTTCCGGAACGCAACCCACTACCGCAGACCAGGTCGATGTTCGCGGCCCGCGCTTCGCCGCATGGGTGACCACCGGCGTCCTCGTGGTCATCCTGCTCGCCGCCGCGTTCTCGCCCGGCGCGGCCGCGGTCCTGATCGCCCTGCAGGCGGTCGTCTTCGCGATCGGCGCGGCCCTCGGTCCGCGCCGCCATCCGTATGGCCGGATCTACGCGGCATTCGTCGCGCCGCGCCTGGCGCCGACCAGCGCGACCGAGCCGACGGCGCCGCTGCGGTTCGCGCAGCTGCTCGGTTTCGTCTTCGCGGCCGTCAGCCTGCTGGGCTTCGCGCTCGGCTCCACAGTCGTCGGCGCGGTGTTCGCCGGCTTTGCCCTGTTCGCGGCGTTCCTGAACGCGGCGTTCGGGATCTGCCTGGGTTGCCAGATCTACCCGCTGGTCGCCCGTCTCCGCCGGAGCCCGTCACCGGCATCGAACTGACCCTGCTCGTCATCTCTGAAAGGAAAACAATGGCTCGCTCCGATGTCCTGGTCTCCGTTGACTGGGCCGAAGAGAACCTCAACGCCCCCGGCGTCGTCTTCGTCGAGGTCGACGAGGACACCTCCGCCTACGACGGTGGGCACATCGAGGGTGCCGTCCGGCTCGACTGGAAGAAGGACCTGCAGGATCAGGTTCGTCGCGACTTCGTGAACCAGGAGCAGTTCTCCGATCTGCTCTCGGCCCGCGGCATCTCGAACGACGACGAGGTCATCCTGTACGGCGGCAACAACAACTGGTTCGCCGCGTACGCCTACTGGTACTTCAAGCTGTACGGCCACAACAACGTCAAGCTGCTCGACGGTGGCCGTAAGAAGTGGGAGCTCGACGGCCGTCCGCTGTCCACCGAGGCGGTGAACCGGCCCGCCACCCAGTACAAGGCGTCGGCGCCCGACCTGTCCATCCGCGCCTTCCGCGACGAGGTCATCGCGGCCATCGGCACCAAGAACCTGGTCGACGTGCGTTCGCCCGACGAGTTCACCGGCAAGATTCTGGCGCCCGCCCACCTCCCGCAGGAGCAGAGCCAGCGTCCTGGCCACATCCCCGGCGCCATCAACGTGCCGTGGAGCAAGGCCGCGAACGAGGACGGCACCTTCAAGTCCGATGCCGAGCTGACCGAGATCTACAAGGAAGCCGGCCTGGACGGCGAGAAGGAGACCATCGCCTACTGCCGGATCGGCGAGCGCTCCTCGCACACCTGGTTCGTGCTGCAGGAACTGCTCGGCCACCAGAACGTCAAGAACTACGACGGGAGCTGGACCGAGTACGGCTCGCTCGTCGGCGCTCCGATCGAGTTGGGAGAGTAAGAGATATGTGTGCAGCACCTACCCAGGGTCAGGCCATCCCGGCCGGTGTCGACGTGGAGAAGGAAACGGTCATCACCGGCCGTGTCCTGAGCGCCGACGGCCAGCCGGTGGGCGGGGCGTTCGTGCGCCTGCTCGACGGCAACGGTGATTTCACCGCCGAGGTCGTCGCCTCGGGCACCGGTGACTTCCGGTTCTTCGCGGCTCCCGGCTCGTGGACCGTCCGTGCGCTCTCCTCGGCGGGCAACGGCTCGGCCGAGGTGCGCCCCGAGGGCGCGGGCATCCACTCGGTCGACGTCACGGTCGCCAAGTAAGACGCCGCACCGGTCGAACGGCCCCGGTCGCTTTCCGCTCCGCGGAAGCACCGGGGCCGTTTGCGTGCCGCGACGAGGGGGTCGTTAGACTCGGATCGTGGTCCTCTTCTTCGAGATTCTGCTGGTGGCCGTGGCCGTTCTGATCGGCTGGTTCGGCCTCTACGTCTTCTACCGGCTGTTCACCGAATCATGAGCGAACTCGCGAGCGAAGGTTCCAACCCGGCCGAGCGAGCGAGTGAACAACTGAACGGAACCGCTCCGGCCGATTCCGCCGGTCGCCGCAGCGGTGACCAGGCCGTGGCCGACGCGGCCGAACGGGCGAGATCGACCGGCGCGCGAAATATCCCGGTCCTACCGGATCTTCCGCTGCCCGAGGACACCGCCAATCTGCGCCTCGGCCCGGATCTGAGCGCCTCGATGCTCGCGCTGCTGCCGCTGGTGGGCGTGTGGCGCGGCGAGGGCGAGGGCAACGACCCCGAGCGCGGGGACTACCGGTTCGGCCAGCAGATCGTCGTCTCGCACGACGGTGGCGACTACCTGGCCTGGGAATCCCGGTCCTGGGTGATCGAGGCCGACGGCGACTACGGCGGCCCCGACCTGCGGGAGAGCGGCTTCTGGCGGGTCGGCATCGACGGCAACGACGAGGTCATCGAATTGCTGCTGTCGCACAGCAGCGGCATCGTCGAGCTGTTCTACGGCCAGGCGTTGACCCAGTCGTCCTGGGAACTGGCCACCGACGTGGTGATCCGCAGCCAGTCCGGCATCGTCGTGGGCGGCGCCAAGCGCCTCTACGGCATCGTCGAAGGCGGCGATCTGGCCTACGTCGAGGAACGCGTCGTAGCCGACGGCCCCCTCGAACCACGCCTCTCGGCCCGCCTCCAGCGCTACATCGGCTGAGCCGGGCCCGTCAACCGCCTGACCCGGCAACTGATATCACTGCCAACGCGACAGCTGATCTCGAAAGAACATGGGTAACTCACCGGGTACGCCCAAGACCCCGGCACACCCTGACGCAGGACCTGTGACCAACCCGAGCGGCCCCCGACTTGTATGGCCTGAAGACCCGGAGAGGCGGAACAGCCCCCGAGCCATACCGGTACGACTCTCATCGCACGGGTCCGGTCGGACAGACCGGGGCTCGGGGGCCGGGTGACTGCCTGGAATTCGCTCAGCGCTCGCGCGGGCGAAATCCACCTGCAGCGGTGGCGCTAGCGGACAGCCACCTCACGTGTCCTATGAATATCCATTCGTCGAACCACCTCCTTCCTCGTGTACGAACGAATCTAGCGGCGTGTCAGCGGCTCGGCAACGGAATTTCTCGGTGGGCGGAATCGGGGGCGTCACACGCTGTCGCTCGCGCCGCGAATTCCGTTGCGACCAGGCCCGATGCGGTGATCCGGAGCACCGTGTCGGCCTGATGGTCCTCCGGCAGTTGATGTGTGACAACGACCACGACGCGATCGGGTTCCACGATGCCGCTGTCGACGTCCAACAGGTCGCGCAGCAGCTGCGCCCCGGGCTCGGCCTCCAGGTGCTCCGTCGGTTCATCGAGCAGCAACACCCGAGCCGGTGACACGAGCGCCCGCGCGAGCAGTATCCGGCGACGCTGGCCGCCCGACACAGCGGCCGCTCCCCCGGCCAGGCCGGTGTGCACCCCCTCCGCTAGCCCGTCCAGCCAGTCACCGAGACCGACTGTCCGCAACGCCTTCTCGGCGTCTTCGGCGGTCAGATCGCCACGCGCTACCCGCAGATTCTCCAGCACCGAGGTGCCGAACAGGTGCGCGTCCTCGGCGAAGAAGGTGATGCCGGGGCGCGGTGTGCCGAACAACCCCGCCCACTTCATCAGCAGGGTCGTCTTGCCCGCGCCGCTGGGGCCGACCACCGCGATCCGCCTGCCCCGAGGCAGTTCCGGCACGCGCGCGTCCTGTAACCGGGCCGAGGGCGCGAGGCTCGTCCGCCGTCCTTCCGGCTCCGAGTCGTAGCCGGGCCGGGAGTCACAGGGGTCTGTCGCCGTGCCGGTGGGCGAACCGGATTCGAATCCGTCCAGGCGATGCAGCGCGGCACGGGCGGTCGTCAGGGCCTGCGCCGCTGCGGGCAGCGGGCCGACCGCTTCGAAGGCCGAGAGGGGCAAGAGAACCAGGACGACCAGCGCCATCGGTGTCATCGCGCCCGCGGCACCGCCATCGGGGCCGTAGATGGTGATGCCGATCAGCAGGGCGCCCAGCACGGCGGCGCCGATCGAGAGCGGCGTGGCGGCGGCGGCCCAGGCGCTGCGCCGGGCGGCCCGGTCCTCCGCGGCGACGGCTCGGCGTGACGCCGCTGCGGCCGCGTCGAGAGCGGCGTCGAGACGACCGGCGACGCGCAATTCCGCCGCGTGGTCGAGGACTGTCAAAGCCTGCGCGGTGAACTCCGCCCGGTCGGCGAGGACGGCGCGTTCCGCCTCCGACGCCGCCGCGGCCGACAACCACGGCGCGACGATGCCGGACAGGGCCAGCGCACCCGCCAGGATGCCTGCGGCGGCCGGGGAGATCGTGGCCAGGAGCCCGACGGCCGCGACCGAGAGGACGAGGGCGACCGCGACCGGCACGAACACGCGGACCACCACGGCGCCCAGGTCGTCGATGTCACGGCCGACGCGGACCAGGAGATCACCGCGGCGCGGCGGCTTCGTCTCCCCGGCGGGCGCATCCGATCGGTCGTGCCCGGTCCGCGGGACCTCGGGCCTGCGCAGCCAGAAATCCGAGCGAGCCAGCGTACGGTAGACCGTGGTGCGCGCGGTCGTCATGGCGCGCAGGGCCACGTCGTGCGTGGCGAGACGTTCCAGGTACCGGCACAGGCCGCGCGAGATGCCCAGCGCGCGCACCGCGACCACGGCGATGCTCAGGTCGAGCACCGGCGGCATCTGCCAGGCTCGCGCGATCAGCCAGGCCGCCAGCGCCGCGAGACCGAGCCCGCTGCCCAGCGCCAGCACACCCCACCCGATCGCCACCGCGACCCGCCCGCGGGACAATTCGAGCAGCGTCCACATCCGGCGCAGATCACCGAACGTCGTCGTGTCGCGTGAAACGGCCCGCGTCATCGCGATCGCCCCTCTCGCCCGTCCCTCGCGTCGGCTCGCGAACCGCGGCCGACCATCAGCGGGTCTTCCACACAGGTCGCGCCGCTCACTGAGCGAGCTTTCTCGCCTACGCCGGCCCTATGACGTGACCGGGGGCGATCGGCATCGGCCCGACCGTCACGCCGAACCACGCCTGGAAAGGTGACCGGCGGACGACTTCCATGCGAGTCGACGATGCTTCGCGCGTTCACCGCAGGACCTCCGCTCGGTCGGCGCGTACCTCGACGACGTGATCGGCGGCGGCCAGCACGGTCGGGCGGTGGCCGATGACGACGACCGTCGCGCCCGCGCGGGCCCGGACCTGGAGGGCGGCCAGCACGGTGGCTTCGGCGGCGGCGTCGAGGTGCGCGGTCGGCTCGTCCAGCAGCAGGATCGGGCGATCGGTGGCCAGCACCCTGGTCAGCGCGAGGCGTTGGCGCTGGCCGAGTGACAGGCCGATGCCGCCGGGGCCTACCACGGTGTTCCAGCCGTCCGGCAGATCCGCCAGCACGGCGTCGAAGCCGGTGGCCAGGCAGGCGGCTTCGAGATCGTCGATGACGCGCGCCGGGCCGCGGGCGGCGCGGTCCGCAGTTCGCGCGCCGAGCAGTTCGAGGTTGTCCCGCAGCGTGCCGGGTACCAGCACCGGCCGCTGCGGCAGCCACGCCACACGCGCCCACCATCCGTCCGGGTCCAGTTCACGGATGTCGGCACCGTCGACGGTCACGACGCCTCGGTCAGGCGCGATCAAGCCCAGGATCGCCTGCACCGCGGTCGATTTGCCGCTGCCGTTGGGACCGGCGAGCACAGTGAGGGAGCCGGGCCGCAAGACCGCCGACAGACCCGCGGGGGCGTACCCGTCCCGCGCCCGCACCGAGAGGTCACGGAGTTCGACCGCGCCTGGGCCCGCGGAGCTGTCGCGACGAACCGTCGCCATGGCCGGCTTCCGCATGGTGCGGCGGTCGTCGCTCGCATCACCGCCCGCCGGTTCTGCCACCGCGCCCACTCCACCACGGCGGGGCCCCCATGCGGTCGGCTCGTCGCCGGAGTCGGTCGCCGACGCACCCTCCACACCATGACCGGGCGCCGACGCGATCGGCTCGCCGTCACGGTCCTGGGCTGCCGCACCCACCACACCGTGGCCAGGCAGCCACCCGGTCGGCGCGTCGCCTGGATCGGTCGCCGAAAGCCTCCGCACGCCATGGCGGGGCGCCGACGCGATCGGCTCGTCGCCAGGGTCCAGTGCCGCCGCACCCACCACACCATGACCAGGCAGCGACGCGAGCGGATTATCGTCGAGGGCCGTGACGCGCCCGCCGCCGACGTCCGCGGCAGGCGTGGACTCGAGAATCTCGAACGCTTTGTCCGCGGCCGCCATGCCGTCCTGGGCGGCGTGGAAACGTTCGCCCACCATGCGCAGCGGCAGGTACACCTCGGGGGCGAGCACCAGCACCACCAAGCCCGCGTAGAGACTCATCTCGCCGAATACCAGCCGCAGCCCGATGGAGACCGCGATCAGGGCCACGCTGAGGGTCGCGAGCATCTCCAGCACCATCGAGGACAGGAAAGCCATGCGCAGCGCCCGCATGGTGCGTTGCCGCAGCGCGTCACCGAGATCGCGGACGCGGTGCCGCATGGTGTGTGCGGCGGCGTCTGGTTCGGATTCCGCGTGGCCCGTCTCGCGGCCGAGCGCGCGCAACGTCGGCATGCCCGCGAACAGGTCGAGCAATTGGTCCGACAACCGGGTGGTGGCCGCGAGGGTGGCTTCGGCTCTCCCCTGGGTCAGCAGCCCGATGAGGATCATGAAGATCGGGATGAGCGGCAAGGTGATCACCGCGATCACCCCGGAGGTCGGATCGTGGGCCGCGATGACCGCGAGCACGATCGGCGGCACCAGCACCGCCAGCAGCAGAGCGGGTACGTAGCCGACGAGATAGCCGCGCAGCCCGGACAGGCCCGTGCCGACGACCACGGCCAACTCGGTTCGGCGCGTGTCGAGTTCGCGAGGCGACAGCCGTGCGCCCGCCGCGAGCACCGCGCCCTCCAGCTCCGCCACCACGCTCGCGCCCGCTCGATGCGCCAGCCGGGACTGCGACCACGTGGCGAGCACCCGGCCCGCGATCACGAGCGCGAGCACGACCAGTTCGACCGTCCACGCGCCGAGCGTGCGCGAACCCGGGTCGGTGACCACCCCGGCCAGCACCCGCCCGATCAGCAGCGCCGCCACCACGATCGCCGCGGTGACGACCAGTGACAGCGCGACGCTCAGCGCCAGGTAGCCGCGCGCCGAGCGGGCGTACCGCCACAGGCGCGGGTCGATCGGCGGGCGGGCCATGGCGTCAGTCCCGCACGCGCCGCATGGGCAGGCCGACCGGGGGCGGAATCTGCTCGACGGTGATCCGCTTGCGAAAGACCCAGTAGGTCCAGCCCTGGTACACCAGCACGACGGGGGTGGCCAGCGCCGCCGCCCAGCTCATCACCTTCAGCGTGTACGGCGTCGAGGACGCGTTGTGGATCGTCAGGTCGAATGCCGCGTCGAGCGTCGACGGAAGCACGTTCGGGAACAGTGAACCGAACAGCAGCGCGGTCGCCGCCGCGACGGTCACCGTGGTGCCGGTGAACGCCCACCCGTCACGCTGGGCGAAGTCGGCGGCCGCCGCGACGACCAGGCCGAGTATCGCCAGCGCCAGCGGGATCCAGGTCCAGCCGGTCCCGTAGGACAGCTGGGTCCACAATCCGAATCCGCCGACCACGACCACCGTCGGAGCCAGCAGCAGCCGGGCGGTGCGCCGGGCGTCGTCGCGTACCTCGCCGGCCGTCTTGAGCACCAGGAACATCGCTCCGTGCAGCGCGAACAGCAGCCCGGTCGCCAATCCGCCGAGCAGGGCGTAGGGCCCGAACAAGTCGGCCACCGAGCCCGCGAACTGCTTCTTCTCGTTCAGCGGAACACCGTGCACGACATTGGCGAACACCCAGCCCCAGGCCAGCGCCGGAACCCAGGAACCGATGCCGACGCCGATGTCGCAGCGGGCCCGCCAGCGCGGGTCGTCGATCTTGCCGCGGTACTCGATCGCGCAGATCCGCAGGATCAGCGCGACGAGCACCAGCAGCAAGGCCAGGTAGAAGCCGGAGAACAGGCTGGCGTACCACTCGGGGAACGCGGCGAACATCGCGGCGCCCGCGGTGATCAGCCAGACCTCGTTGGCGTCCCACACCGGCCCGATGGTGTTGAGCACCGCGCGCCTGCGCCGGTCGGACCCCTTGCCGAGGATCGGCATGAGCATGCCGACGCCGAAGTCGAAGCCCTCCAGCACGAAGTAGCCGGTGAACAGCGCGCCGATCAGGACGAACCAGAACTCTTGCAGACTCATCGCCGGCTCCTAGTAGGCGAACGAAAGGTGTTCGACGGCGGGTTCTTCGGCCGTGCGGCCGCCCGAGGTCGGGTCCGTGCCGTGCGGCTCGGACGCGGCGGGTGCGGCTGGATCGGGTCCGTGGATCACGTACCGGCGCATCAGGTAGAACCACACGATCGCGAGCGCGCCGTACAGCAGCGTGAAGGTGATCAGGGAGAACAGGACGACGCCGGGCGAGTGGTCCGAGACGCCCTGCTGCACGGTGAGGCGCAGGTTCGGGTCACCGGTGGGGTTGGGCACGACCACCCAGGGCTGGCGCCCCATCTCGGTGAACACCCATCCGGCGCTGTTGGCCAGGAACGGCGTCGGGATGACCAGCAGGCTCAGCCAGGAGAACCAGCGCTGGTCGGGCACCCGGCCGCGGCGAGTGAGCCACAGCCCGGCCAGCGCGAGCAGCGCCGAACCCGCTGACAGCCCGATCATGGCGCGGAACGCCCAGTAGGTGACGAACAGGTTGGGGCGGTAGTCACCGACGCCGAATTTCTCGTTGTAGGCCTTCTGCAGGTCGACGACGCCGTCCAAGGTCACGCCGGTGAACTCGCCCTCCGCCAGCCAGGGCAGCACATACGGCACTTCGAGTACGTGCGTGACGCTGTCGCAGTTGTTGTGCGTGCCGACGGTGAGCACGGAGAAGTCGGGGTCGAGCGCGGTGTGGCACAGCGATTCCGCCGAGGCCATCTTCATCGGCTGCTGCTCGAACATCAGCTTGCCCTGCACGTCACCGGTGTAGAACAACCCGGCCAGCGACACGATCGTCACGACGATGCCCACCCGCGCCGCAGGCCGCCACATCGCCCGCGCCTCGGCGAGTTTCGCCTCGTCGCCGCTGCGGGCGTTGCGCACCATCCACCATCCCGCGATGCCCGCGACGAAAGTGCCCGCCGTCAAGAAGGATCCGGCGACCACATGCGGGAAAGCGGCCAGCAAGGTGTTGTTGGTGAGCACCTCCACGATGCTCTGTAGCTCCGCGCGGCCGGTTTCCGGGTTGTAGCGGGCACCGACCGGATGCTGCATGAACGAGTTGGCCGCGACGATGAAGTACGCCGAGGCGTTCACGCCGATCGCGACCATCCAGATCGCGCCCAGGTGCAGCAGTTTGGGCAACCGGCTCCAGCCGAAGATCCACAGCCCGAGGAAGGTCGACTCCATGAAGAAGGCGATCAGGCCTTCCAGCGCGAGCGGGGCGCCGAACACGTCACCGACGAACCGGGAGTACTCGCTCCAGTTCATGCCGAACTGGAACTCCTGCACGATGCCGGTCGCGACGCCGAGCGCGAAGTTGATCAGGAACAGCTTGCCGAAGAACTTGGTCAGTCGCAGCCAGTGCTGCTTGCCGGTGACGACCCAGGCGGTCTGCATGGCTGCCACCAGCGGCGCTAGACCGATGGTCAACGGCACCAGAAGGAAGTGATAGACCGTGGTGATGCCGAACTGCCATCGGGAGATGTCCAAGGCGTTCAAGCCGGCCTCCTGCATATCTACGACGTGTCGTAGTAAGACTACGTCGGAGACAACGGGGAACAATGAGTCCTAGGCCACGCCACCAGCGCGATTGCCGCCCATTTCGCCTGTTTTCCGTGCTCATCGCCACCCCGTGCCCGCCCGAGTAGGACGGAGATCACGGAGCGGCGCCTCGCCACGACAGCGCCGCCCTGCGTGCCCGGCCGACGCGGCAACCGATTTCGCGGGCGGAACACCCCGTCACCAGTCGCCGATGGCTCCCGCGCGCTCGATGCCGCGATCGACCAGATCGATGATCTCCTGGGCGTTGTCCGGCGCGGACATCCGCAGCCCGTCCAGCGAATTGACCCGCGCCGCAAGCGAGATGCTCGACAGCATCCAGACGCTGTCGCAGGTGAGCAGATCGGCGGTGAACAGCGAGTCGTAGCGGCAGCGCCAGCCGGCCTTCTCGGCTTCGGCGAACAGCGCGCGCTGGGTGACGCCGGGCAGCACGCCGTTCTTCGCGGGCGGGGTGATCAACTGCTTGTCGCGGGCGATCACCACAGTGGACCGTGGCCCCTCCAGCACCCGATTCTCCGTGCTGGTGAAGATCACGTCGTCCGCGCCCATCCGCGCGGCGAACCGCAGGGCGGCCATGTTGGTGGCGTAGGACAGCGTCTTGGCCCCGAGCAACTGCCAGGGCGCCGCCTGCGCGAGGTCGACCGAGATACCGCGCGAGAGGCTCACCACGGCGACGCCTTCGGTGCGGGCCTTCGCCACGCGCTCTGGCACCGGCACGACGAGCACGAAAGCCGTCGGCACCGGCACCGCGGCGGCGAGATCGCCGGTCTTGACCTTGTCGGGTGTGCCAGCCAGCTCGGAGTCGCGGCCTCGGGTCAGCACCAGCCGCAGCACCCCTTCGCGTTCGCTGCCCCATTCCTTGGCGGCGATCTCCACCGCCTCGCGCCATTTGCCCAGTTCGGGCTCGGGCAGATCGAGCGCCTGCGCGGAGCGGCGCAGTCTGCCTAGATGAAATTCGATCGCGCACGCGACACCCGCGCGCACGAGCACCGTTTCGAACACACCGTCGCCGCGCAATACGCCGATATCGTCCGCGAACAACAACGGCGCATCCACATCTCGGACCGCACCATCGAGAGTTACCAGAACTCGATCCACCATGCGACGAGCGTAGGCGGTGTGAGCGGCCAATGCCTATGTCACGGCCGCTTTTGCCAGACCTTTTGTGCAGCCGCACCACAGCGCCCGCCGTAATGCTCGGGCGATGCCGATCGGCTATGCCGGACCGCGGCGCCATGGCCCGGTTCGCGCACCGCCGGGCGGACCCGCCTAGAGTGGAGAAGGTGTCCGTGGTCGTTGCGCCCAGCCCCCTGCTCAGTGTGTCGGGAGCCGTCGCGGGAGCGGCGGGTTCGCCCGACGCCGCCGTCGCCTGGCACTACGGCGATCCGTTCGGTGAACAGCGCGCCGCGGTGGAGCGCGCCGCGATCGTCGACCGCTCGCACCGATTCGTCCTGCGCATCACCGGCGCGGAGCGGCTGACCTGGTTGCACACCATCACCAGTCAGCATGTCGCCGCCCTCGGCGACGGGCAGTCCGCCGAGAACCTCGACCTGGATCTGAACGGCCGGGTGCAGCATCACTTCGTGCTCACCGAGCTGGACGGCACCGTCTGGATCGATACCGAGGCCGAGCGCGGTCCCGACCTGCTCGCATTCCTGCAGAAGATGGTCTTCTGGGCCGACGCCAAGCCGGTCGAAGCCGCCGATCACGCGGTGCTGAGCCTGCTCGGACCGGGAGTCGCCGGTCTGACCGAAGCGCTCGGGGTCCCGGCTCTGCCCGCCATGTACGAGGCGGCGCCGCTGCCCGGCGGCGGCTTCCTGCGCCGGATGCCGTGGCCGACGGCGGACTCCTTCGACCTGATCATCCCCCGCGACCGGCTGACCGACCTCTGGACCCGGCTCACCGCGGCCGGCGCCACCCCCGCCGGGATGTGGGCCTTCGAGGCGCTGCGCGTCGCTGCCGTTCGCCCGCGCATCGGCCTGGACACCGACGAGCGCACCATCCCGCACGAGGCCCGCTGGATCGGCGGCGTCTCCGAGCAAGGAGCGGTTCACCTGGACAAAGGCTGCTATCGCGGCCAGGAGACCGTGGCCAGGGTGCACAACCTCGGCAAGCCGCCACGGCACCTGCTGCTGTTGCACCTGGACGGATCGGCGGACGAGCGCCCGGTTAGCGGCGACGACGTCACCGCGGGTGGCCGCACGGTCGGCAGGCTCGGCACGGTCGTCGACCACTTCGAGCTCGGCCCGATCGCCCTCGCCCTGGTCAAGCGCGCCGTTCCGGCCGATACCGCGCTGGCCGCCGGACCGGTGGCCGCGTCCATCGATCCCGATTCGATGCCCTCCGATGACGAGCCGCAGGCGGGCAGGCTCGCGGTCGACCGGCTGCGCGGGCGTTGATCCGTTGACGAAACACCGTTCGGCATGGGACTTTTCCAGCCGGCACCCGCACCCCTGCTCAGCGCCGAGCCTCCCCATCCGTGACGAGAGGAGCGCTGTCCATGCGCGTCGGTGATACCGGCGAGGTGCTCGCCGCCTGTGTCGTGCACGCCGACCTCGAGGTGCCGACCCGGGTGGGTCGTACCGCTATCGACAAGCGACCGGTGGCGGGCCGGGTCGCGGTGCGCGCGCTCGGCTTGGACGGCGACCACGTCTGCGACACCAAGCATCACGGTGGCGTGCACCAGGCCGTCTACGCCTACGCCGACGAGGACGCCCGACGCTGGGGCACGGAACTCGGCCGCACCCTGCCCGCCGGGTGGTTCGGCGAAAACCTCCGGGTGGGTGGACTTCCGGTCAGCGACTCGGTGATCGGCGCGCGCTGGTCGGTCGGCGACACTCTGCTGGAGATCAGCGCTCCGCGCGTGCCGTGCGCGACGTTCCAGCACTGGAGCGGCGAGCAGCAGTGGGTCAAACGGTTCGCCCTGCGCAGCGACACCGGCGCCTACCTGCGGGTGCTCGAAGAGGGAACGATCGCGGCGGGGGACCGGATCTCGGTGGTGCACGTCCCCGAGCACGGCATCACCGTCCGCGACCTGTTCACCGGCGCCGATCTCGATCTGTTGACGATCCTGCTCGCCGACGAGCCGACCATCTCCGACGACGTGCGCATGCAGGTCGAACGGCACGCGCGCAGGCATACCAACGCCGCGCGGGCCGCGGCGCACCGGCACGCGGCGGCCGGCCGCACCGACGACATCGGCACGGGAGCGCAACTGTGAGTGTGGAACTGGTCGAAGTGGTCCGCTCGGGCTTCCGCGAATGCGTGCACCGCGGCTCGGTGGTGGTGCTCGACGCGGGGGGCGAGCCCACCCTCGAGCTCGGCGAAGTGCATCTGCCGATCTTCCCGCGTTCGACGAACAAGCCGATGCAGGCGATCACCCTCCTGCGCAATGGGTTCCAGCCGCTCGACGACGCCGAACTGGCCATCGCCACCGCCTCGCACTTCGGCGAACCGGACCATGTCGCGCTGGTGCGCAGGCTGCTGGACCGCTTCGGGCTGTCCGACTCGTCCCTGGCGTGCCCGCCCGATCTGCCGTACGACGAACGCGCCCGCGCCGCGGCGCTCGCCGGTGGGCAACAGCCCCATCCGATCTACATGAACTGCTCCGGCAAGCACGCGGCGATGCTCGCGACCTGTGCGATCAACGGCTGGCCCACCGAGGGCTACCAGGACCGGACGCATCCGCTCCAGCGCGCGGTGATCGCGACGGTGGCCGACCTGACCGGCGAGCCCGAAGCCGATCTGGGCATCGACGGCTGCGGACTGCCGATCATCCCGGTCTCGCTGGTCAACCTCGCGCGGGTGTTCGCGACCATGGCGACGGCCGATCCCGGGACCCCGGAACGCCGGGTCGCCGACGCGGTGCGCGCGCATCCGCGAGTGATTTCCGGCACGAACGGGGCCGATCTGCTGACCATGCAGGCCACCCCGGGACTGGTGTGCAAGATCGGCGCGGACGGTGTGCACGCAGGCGCGTTGCCGGACGGATCGGCTTTCGCGTACAAGATCGAAGACGGTCACGATCGGGCGCGAATGCCGCTGACGCTGGCGATTCTGCATCGGATGGGGATCGAGTGGACCGATGCGCACGCGGAGCTCGCGGCCCCTGCGGTGTTCGGCGGGGGCGCCCGAGTCGGTGTGATTCGCGCGATACCCGGCGTGGTCTAGGTATTCCACGGCGGGGCGACAAGCGGGCAAACGGCACCGGTTCCGGAGTTCTTCACCCACTCCTGGAAGCGAGACCGCCGGACACACGCTAAAGTGTCTGTCAGGAAGAGTATTAATTCGAACGGGGCCGCCACCAAACCCCAGGCCGCCCCGCTGTGACGCGAGGGGGTCAGCCATGGGCCGTGGCCGGGCTAAGGCAAAGCAGACCAAGGTCGCACGCGAGCTGAAGTACAGCTCGACGCCGACCGACTTCGCGAGCCTTCAGCGCGAGCTTTCGGGAAGCCCCAACTCCCAGCGGAGTGGTGGTGTGCTGTCCGATGAGCACGACGCGGACGACTCTTTGTCCCGCTGGGACGAGGACGACTACGACGACTGGCGCCGCTGACTCGGATTTACGTCTGAAGGGGGAGGCCGACGGGCCTCCCCCTTCGAGCGTTGTCGCGGGTTGACGTCACAGGCGCCGAAAAGGCTTGCAACACAACAGAGTCCCGCATCGCACGAGGATGCGGGACTCTGACGTGTCTTCGCCGCGGTCAGAACCGCGGATGCTCCCCCACCAGGACGGCGCGCACGGCGTCGGCGTCCTTGGCCTTCTTGACCGTGCCCAGCGTCCAGCACTCGATGTGCCGCGCGGTCAGCACCGCCAGCGCCCGGTCCACGTCCTCCGGGGCGACGACGGCGACCATGCCGACGCCCATGTTGAACGTCTTCTCCATCTCGGCCCGCTCCACCCGGCCGCGCTGGGCGATCATCTTGAACACCGGCGCCGGGTTCCAGGTGCCGCGATCCAGCTCGGCCACCATGCCTGCGGGCAGCACCCGGGCCAGGTTCGCCGTCAGGCCGCCGCCGGTGACGTGGGCGAAGGTGCGCACATCGGTCTCGGCGATCAGCGCCAGGCAGTCCTTGGCGTAGATCCGGGTCGGCTCGAGTAGCTCCTCGCCCAGGGTGCGGCCGAATTCCTCGACGTGGCCGGTGAGCGACATGCGGTCGATGTCCAGCAGCACCTTGCGGGCCAGGCTGTAGCCGTTGGAGTGCAGCCCGGAGGACCCCATGGCGATCACCACGTCGCCGGGACGGACCCGGTCGGGACCGAGCACCGCGTCGGCCTCGACCACGCCGATGCCGGTGGCGGACAGGTCGTAGTCGTCCGGGTCCATCAGCCCGGGATGCTCGGCGGTCTCGCCTCCCAGCAGCGCGCAACCGGCGCGCACACAACCCTCCGCGATACCGGAGACCAGTTCGGCGACCTTCTCCGGCACGACCTTGCCGATAGCGATGTAGTCCTGCAGGAACAGCGGCTCCGCGCCGCAGACCACGAGATCGTCCACCACCATGGCGACCAGGTCGAGGCCGACGGTGTCGTGCTTGTCCATCGCTTGGGCGACCGCGATCTTGGTGCCGACGCCGTCGGTGGAGGCCGCCAGCAGCGGTTCCCGGTAGCCGCCCTTCAACGCGAACAGCCCGGCGAAACCACCGAGGCCGCCTTGGACCTCGGGCCGGGTCGCCTTCTTCGCCAATGGCCCGAACAACTCGACTGCGCGGTCACCTGCCTCGATGTCCACGCCTGCCGCGGCGTATGAGGCACCACCACTGGGGGTCTGTTCAGTCATCTTCGGGGAAAGCTCCAAACCGAATCGGCGGATAGATGCCTGCTCACGCTACCGGAGCCGGATAACGACCCCGCACCGGTGTTGGCTCGCCCTCTTGACAATAGGGCAGAACCAACCGTAAAGCGGACGATCAGTCCGTCTCGTTCCCGTCGAGCCGTCCGGCCTGCTCCCGGCGGCGGCGTTGCCGCACCGGGTCGGGCACCGGCACCGCGGCGACCAGGCGCCGGGTGTACTCCTCTCGCGGCGCACGCAGGATGCGATCGCGATCACCCTCCTCGACCACCGCACCGTCGCGCAACACCACGATCCGGTCGGCGAGCTGATCGACCACCGCCAGGTCATGGCTGATGAACAGGCACGCCCAACCGAATTCCCGCTGTAGCCGGCCGAACAGCTCCAGTACCGCCGCCTGCACCGAGACGTCCAGCGCGCTGGTCGGCTCGTCGGCGACCAGCAGGTCCGGGTCGAGCACCAGAGCGCGGGCCAGGCTCGCGCGCTGACGCTGCCCGCCGGACAACTCGTGCGGGTACCGACCTTCGACACCCGCGGGCAAACGCACGTCGTCGAGCAGTCTGCGCACCCTGGCTCGGATCTGCGCGGAGCTTCCGGCCTTGTGCACCAGCAACGGCTCCGCCACGCACTCCCCCACGGTGAGCCGGGGGTTCAGCGAACTGGCCGGGTCCTGGAAGACGAATCCGAAGCGCCGCCGGATCGGCCGCAGCTTGCGCTGCGACAGCCCCGCGATGTCCTGCCCACGCACCCGCACCGTCCCGGAGGTCGGCCGTTGCAGCGCCGCCACGCAGCGGCCGATGGTCGACTTGCCCGATCCGGATTCACCGACCAGGCCCAGTGTCTCGCCGGGCGCGATGCGCAGGCTCACCCCGTCCACGGCGCGGAACCGCGGCCTGCCGAACGAGCCGGGGAATTCGACCACCAGATCGCGGATCTCGAGCACCGGATCGGTCGCGGTTCCGGTGCGGCCGGACCGCCCGTGTTCGATCTGTTCGGCGCCCAGGTGCGGCACGGCGGCAAGCAGGGCGCGGGTGTACTCGGCCGTGGGCCGGGCGAACAGCTCGTCCACCGGCGCCTGGTCGACCACCGCGCCGTCGCGCATCACCACAACGCGGTCGGCGATGTCGGCGACCACGCCCATGTTGTGGGTGATCAGCACGATCGCGCTGCCGATCCGGTCGCGCAGGTCCCGCAGCAGGTCGAGGATCTCGGCCTGCACCGTGACGTCCAGCGCCGTGGTCGGCTCGTCGGCGATGATCACCTTCGGCTCGCAGGCGATGGCGATAGCGATCATCACCCGTTGTTTCTGTCCGCCGGAGAGCTGGTGCGGATAGTAGCCCACCCGGTGCTCCGGGTCGGGCAACCCCACCAGGCTCAGCAGTTCCACCGCGCGCGCCCTCGCGGCCTTCTTGGTCATCTCGGTGTGCGCCCGCAGCGCCTCGCCGATCTGGAAACCGACGGTGAACAACGGGTCCAGCGCCAGTCCGGGTTCCTGGAACACCATCGAGATCGCACCGCCGCGCAATGCGGTGAGCTGCTTCTCGCTCATCGCGGTGACCTGCTCGGTGCCCAGGGTGACCAGGCCGGCGACGGTGGCGGTCGCGGGCAGCAACCCCATCGCGGTGCGCGAGCTCACCGACTTGCCCGAACCGGATTCCCCGACGACGGCCAGCACTTCGCCCGGATAGACCTCGTAGGAGACGTCGGTGACCGCGTGCACGGGCCCCGCGTCGGTGGCGAAGGTGACCGACAGCGATTCGACGGACAGGGCCGGGCGGCCCCGGCCGGCCGCGGAAGACTCAGGCATCGGTCACGTCCTTTCCTCCGCCCGGCGCGACGCCGGGCGCGCTCGCCACCGCCGCCGCGCGACGAGTGCGCAGGATGGGGTTGAGCACTTCGTTGAGGCTCTCGCCCACCAAGGTCATGCCGAGCACGACGAGCACGATGGCGACGCCGGGGAAGACGCCGGTCCACCAGATGCCGTTGGAAACGTCCGACAGCGCTTTGTTCAGGTCGAAGCCCCACTCCGCGGCCTGGGTCGGTTCGATGCCGAAACCGAGGAAGCCGAGCCCGGCCAGGGTGAGGATGGCCTCCGACCCGTTGAGCGTGACGATCACCGGCAGCGATTGGGTGACGTTGGCGAGGATGTGCCGGAACAGGATTCGCGTGGTCGACGCACCGGTCACCCGGGCCGCGTCGACGTACGGCTCCTGTTTCACCGCCACGGTCGCGTTGCGCACCACGCGGAAGTACTGCGGCACGAAGACCGCCGTGATGGCCACCGCCGCGGACAGCACACCGCCCAGGCTGGTCGAGCGGCCGCCCGCGACCACGATGGACACCACGATCGCCAGCAGCAGCGTCGGAAACGCGTACATCGCGTCCATGAACAGCACCAGCAGCCGGTCCGGCCATCGCCCGGCATAGCCGGACAGCAGCCCCAGCGGCACCCCGATCAGCAGCGAGAGCACCAGCGAGATCGCGATCACCCACAGCGCGGTGCGCGCACCGTAGATCACCCGCGAGAACACGTCCTCGCCGCGCACCGAGGTGCCGAACCAGTGTTCGGCCGACGGCGCCTGCTGGCGGGCGAACTCGATACCGTCGGCGGCGCTCTGGGCGAACCCGTACGGCGCGATCAGCGGAGCGAGAACGGCGGCGACCACGAAGACGCCGACCAACGCGAGCCCGAGGATCAGCGTCGCGCGCTGCAACCCCGCGGTCATCGCGAACAACCGCAGGCCGGGTACGCCCCTTCGCGGCGCGGACGGCATGACCGGAGGTTCGTTCAGTAGTTCCGGAGCGGTCATCAGAACCTCACCCTCGGATCGATCAGCGCAACCAGGACGTCCACCACGAAACTCAGCACCGCCACGATGAGCGCGATGAACGCGACGATGCCCTGCACGGCGATGAAGTCGCGCGCCGACAGGTACTGCGCGAACTGGTAGCCGAGGCCCTTCCACTCGAACGTGGTCTCGGTGAGCACCGACGCGCCGAGCATCATGGCGATCTGCATGCCCATCACCGTGACGATGGGGATCATCGCGTTGCGGAAGGCATGCCGCCCGGTCACCACGCGGCGGGACAGACCGCGCGCCCGTGCGGCGTCCACGTAGTCGGCGCGCAGGGTCTGGATCAGGTTGATCCGCACCAGCCGCAGGAAGATGCCCGCGGTGAGCAGGCCCAGCGCGACGGCGGGCAGCACGGCGTGTTTCAGCACGTCGAGCAGGTAGCCGGGATCGCCGTAGAGGATCGCGTCGATCACCATGATGTTGGTCTTCGGCGAGACGTGCTGCAACCGCAGTTCCACGTTGGTGCTCGCCCGGCCCGCCACCGGCAGCCAGCCCAGCCGCACCGCGAACACCAGCTTGAGCAGCAGGCCGACGAAGAACACCGGCGCGGCGTAGAACAGGATGGCCAGCAGGCGCAGCGTGGTGTCGGCAGCCGAATCCCGGTGGGTGGCGGCGTATCTGCCGAGCGGGACGCCGATCGCGAACGCGACGATCAGCGCCCAGCACACCAGCTCCAGCGAGGCCGCGCCGTAGGTGAGCACCACCTCGCTGATCTCCCGATTGTCCTGGGAGCGGCCGAGATCCCCGTGCAGCAACCCGGAGAGGTAGTCCCGGTACTGGGCCAGGATCGGCCGGTTGAGCCCGGCTGCCTGCTTGCGCGCCGCTATCTGCTCCTGGGTCATGCGCCCGCCCATGGCCGCGCTGATCGGATCGCCGACCACGCGCATCAGGAAGAACACGACCGTGACCAGGATCCACGCGGTCACCGGGATCAGCAGCAGGCGGACGCCGAGGTAGCGCGACAACATGCGGTGCCGGGAATCGTCGCCGCCCCTGCCTGTTCGCCGCGGGCCCCGGGGCCGGGCCCGGAACGCTGCCGGCGCGCTGTCCGCCGGTATCGCCGCCTCGGGCCCGGCCGTCTCGCCGGAACTCACTTGCTCAGCACCGTATAGCGGAACTTGAACGACGCGTCGAGCGTCTGCTCCACGCCTCGCACGCCTGCGGCCGAGACCGCGATCTGCTTGCCGGACAGCAGCGGGACGATCGGCAGGAAGTTCTGCGCGAGGTCGCGCTGCACCTGCTGGATCTGCGCGAGCCGCTTGTCCTTGTCGGGCTGGGTGGCCTGCGCGATCAGCTGCGCGGAGATGCCCGGGTCCTCGAAGTGCGATTGCAGGAAGTTGTTCGGGCCGAAGAACGGAGAGAGGTAGTTGTCCGGGTCCGGGAAGTCCGGGAACCAGCCGAACTGGTAGAGCGGGTAGCCGTCGCGGGCCCGTTCGCGCTGGTAGGTCACCCATTCGGTGGATTGCAGGTTGACCGAGAACAAACCGGTGGCCTCCAGCTGCGACTTGATCGCCGCGTACTCCTCGGAGCTGCTGGAGCCGTAGTGGTCCGGGTTGTATTGGAGATTCAGCTCCACCGGGGTCGCCACCCCGGCGTCGGCCAGGAATCGCGCCGCCTGATCCTTGTTCGGCCGGGCGCCGTAGATGTCCTCGAACGGCTCCGCCGCGCCCGGCACGCCCTGCGGCACGGACGAATACGCGGGCAGGTACGTCTTCTTGTAGACGCCGTCGGCCAGCGCGGCCCGGTCGACGGCGGACGCGACCGCCTTGCGCACGGCCAGCTTCTGCGCGGGCGTACCGCCCGGCATGGTGTTCAGGTTGAACACCAGGTAGCGCAATTCACCGCCCGGGCCCTCGTGCACGGTGACCTTGCTGTCGTTGCGCAGCGACTCGATGTCGGTGGGCGTCAGCGACCGATATCCGACGTCGAGCGAACCGTTCTGGAGGTCGAGTTTCATGTTGTCGGCGGTGGCGTAGTACTTCGTCGACACCGTCTTGGTTCTCGGTGTGCCGAGGATGCCGTTGTAGTCGGCGAACGCCCGGTACTCGACCAGTTTGTTCTTGTCGTAACCGGCGATGGTGTACGGGCCGGAGTAACCCTTGCCCCGCACCACATCCTCGTCCGGCAACACCCGGTCCGGGGCGTACACCTTCTCGTCGACGATCGGTCCCGCCTGGGTGGGCAGGATCGCGGGGAAGGTCTGATCGTTGGCCACCTTCAGCGTGAACGCGACGGTGCGCGCGTCCACCACGTCGGTCTTCTCCAGGTTGCCGAGCAGTGCCGCGGGCCCGTTCGGATCGTTGATCCGCAGCATCCGGTCGAAGGAGAACTTCACGCTGGTGGCGGTCAGCGGGTTGCCGTTGGCGAATCTCAGGCCGTCCTTCAGCGTGCAGGTGTACACCGTGGGCGCGGTGAACTCGCACTTCTGCGCGGCATCGGGCCGAGGTGTCGCGTCGCCGGGCGCGAAGTTCAGCAGGTACTGGTAGATCTGCGTCTCTGCGACGAGCGAGCCGTTGTCGTAGGCGGCCGCCGGATCGAGCGAGAAGATCTTGTCGGTGGTGCCTGCCACCAGGCCGCCGCCGTCATCGTCCTCGCCGGTTCGCCCGGAACCGCAGCCCGCCAGCATCGACGCCGCCAACCCCAGTAAGCCGACGGCCGCGATGGTTCGCGTCCCGATCCGTCGCCCCAACCACGAATTCCTCATCACGGCCCCACTTCTCGAGCGCCGCACCGCGCTCGGCGTGGATCGCGGGCCCGGTGCGGACGCGGGTGAACTTCCGGTCTGATCGGCACCGTACCCACGAAGCATTTTCGGCACGTTACGTTTTCGAAGAAAATCCGCGAGCCCGTCAGCAGGCGTTATGCGTAGAGCCTACGGCCGCCGGTAGAACCGGTCGTATGTCCAGGACGGCGGCGTAGAGCGGCGCGTCATGTCTCGAGCACGCCACGCGACACTGCGCGACAGGACATGACGGTACCGGCGGACGCTTCGGCGAGACCATCACTCGCCGCGGCGAAAGGGATTCCGGCGGACGCCCGGAGCGGGCGACCCACCGGCGCAGGTGATCACAAGGCGATCAGCGGCCGCTCACGGACGGCTCAGCGCGCTCGCATTCGCGTTATCGCTCAGCAGCGCGGCCTCGGACTGGCCGGTGAGCATGCCCTCGAGCACGTTCTTCCCGATGGCAGCCTCGGTGGGCAGCGGAATCGGATAGGTGCCGTCGAAGCACGCGCAGCACAGCCGCGAGCGCGGCTGTTCGGTCGCGGCGACCATGCCGTCGAGCGAGATGTAGCCGAGGGTGTCGGCGCCGATCGACCGGCGCACGCCCTCGACCATGTCCGCGACGTCGCCTTCGGTCCCCGCGCCGTTGGCGATCAGTTCCGCCCGCGAGGCGAAGTCGATGCCGTAGAAGCACGGCCATTTCACCGGCGGCGAAGCGATGCGCACGTGGATCTCCACCGCGCCCGCCTCGCGCAGCATCCGGATGAGCGCGCGCTGGGTGTTGCCGCGCACGATCGAGTCGTCCACGACGATCAGGCGCTTGCCCCGGATCACCTCGCGCAGCGGATTGAGCTTGAGCCGGATGCCCAGCTGCCGGATGGTCTGGCTGGGCTGGATGAACGTGCGCCCGACGTAGGCGTTCTTCATCAGACCCTGGCCGTAGGGCACTCCCGACCCCTGTGCGTAGCCGACGGCGGCCGGCGTACCGGATTCGGGGACCGGGATCACCAGATCGGCGTCTACCGGGTGTTCCTTCGCGAGGCGGCGGCCGATCTCCACCCGGGTGGCGTGCACCGACCGGCCCGCGATGGCGCTGTCCGGCCGGGCCAGGTACACGTACTCGAAGACGCAGCCCTTGGGTTCGGGGTTGGCGAAGCGCATCGAGCGCACGCCTTCGGCGTCGATCGCCAGCAATTCGCCGGGTTCGATCTCGCGGACGAACGCGGCGCCGACGATGTCCAGCGCGGCCGTCTCGCTGGCAACGACCCAGCCACGCTCCAGCCTGCCCAGGCACAGCGGGCGGACGCCGTGCGGGTCGCGCGCGGCGTAGAGGGTGTGCTCGTCCATGAAGGTCAGGCAGAACGCGCCCTTCAAGGTGGGCAGCAGTTCCATCGCGGCCTGCTCGATGCTCGAGTCGGCGGAGGCGTGCGCGAGCAGCGCGGTCACCACGTCGGAGTCGGAGGTCGCCGCGGCGGGCTGCGGGCGCCCGCCCCGGACGGAAGCGCCGAGCAGGCCGAGTTCGCGTGCGCGACCGGCCAATTCGGCGGTGTTGACCAGATTTCCGTTGTGCCCCAGGGCAAGTCCGGAGCCGACGGCGGTGGTGCGGAAGATAGGCTGCGCGTTCTCCCAGGTCACCCCGCCCGTGGTGGAGTAGCGGCAGTGCCCGACGGCGATGTGACCCGGCATGGCCGCCAGCGTCTGCTCGTCGAACACCTGGCTGACCAGACCCAGATCCTTGAAGACCAGGATCTGCGAGCCGTCCGACACCGCGATGCCCGCCGCCTCCTGTCCGCGGTGCTGCAGCGCATAAAGCCCGTAATACGTGAGCTTCGCCACTTCTTCGCTCGGCGCCCAGACTCCGAAGACTCCGCACTCCTCGCGTGGCTCGTTCTCGTTGACGTCCGGGGCGGGACAGGAGGGGGCGGAAATGCTCTGGACCGGCAGTTCGGCGTTGGTCACCGTTTGCTCCCTGTTCGGGCGGGCTGGGGGCAGATTTCATTCTACGGGTGCTCGGTGGCGCACCGACACCGCCGCCGCATCCGAGCAGCAATCCGGAGTGCCCGAAGCGCGGCCGGTGCGACGCGGGCAGCTGTTACGGTGCGCACCGTGACGACTACGGACGACGCGAGCACGACGGAGTCGGGTGCGGCCCCCGCGCGCAGGCCATGGCCTCGGATGGTGCTCTTCCCCCTCGCGGTGCTGAGCCTGCTCACCGCACTGCTGGGCATCATGTACCTCGACTACGTCGTCGATCCGGAGAAGAACCTGCACGATTTCCCGATCGCCCTGGTCAACCAGGACGTCGGCGACACCATCGGCAGCGGGAGCACCGCGCGGAAGGTGAATTTCGGCGACCAGATCACGCAGGCGCTGTCCGATGGGGTGCCGTCGGACAAGGTCGACCTGCGGGTGATCAGCATCAACGAGTCCGAGCGGCAGATGCAGTCCGGGCAGGTCTACGGCGCGATCATCATCCCGAGCGATTTCAGTAAGCGGCTCGGGAATCTGGGTGTGGGCAGTGTCATACCGGGCGACATCCAACGGCCGATCATCACGTTGCAGACGAATCCGCGCACCGGCGCGTTCGGCACCCAGATCGTGCTCCGGGTCGGCGACGAGGCGCTCACCGAGGTGAACAAGCAGGTCGGCAAGCAGCTGCTCGATCAGGTCACCGCGCAGCTCGCCCCGCCGCCCGGCGGCCCGCCCGCGCCCGAGCTGACCGGGGCGACCAAGGTCGCGCTCGCGTCGCCGATCGAGGTGGTCACGCAGCAGTACCACCCGCTGCCGCACGGTAGCGGGCAGGGGCTGACCGCCTTCTTCTACGCCCTGTTGCTGCTGCTGGCCGGTGTGGTCGGCGCGATGGTGATCCACACCATGATCGACGCGCAACTCGGCTTCGTGCCCACCGAGTACGGCCCCTGGTACGTGCACTACCCCTCCACGCCGATCTCCCGGTTCAGGACGCTGCTGATCAAGTGGTGCGTGTTCGTGCTGGCGGCGGGCATCGTCTCCGCGGTGTTCCTGGTCGTCGGCAAGCTGCTGGACATGCCGATCGGCAATCCGCTCGCCCTGTATCTCTACAGCGCGCTGGCCCTCACCGCCGTGGGCGTCACCGGGCTGTCCATGCTGGCGGCGATCGGCTCGGCGGGCCTGCTGGTGAACCTGATCCTGTTCGTCATCCTCGGTTTGCCGTCCTCCGGCGGCACCGTGCCGATCGAGGCGACCCCGCGATACTTCGGCTCGCTCGCTTCCTTCGAGCCCATGCACCAGGTGTTCCTCGGGGTGCGGTCGATCCTGTACTTCGACGCGAATTTCGAGGCGGGACTCACGCGCGGGGTGTGGATGGCCGTCCTGGGGCTGGCGATCGGGCTGGCGCTGGGCGCGGCGGTCACCCGCTTCTACGACCGTAAGGGGCTGGAGCGCCGCAACATCGTCCAGGCGTGAACCGGAACACGCCGCGAATCAGCGGTTTCCGAGCACACCTCGACCGGCCCGTCGGCACCGCTCAGGCGCGGACCTCAGGCGGTGGCCCGGACGATCGGGAGCCAATGCGCGATCTCGGCCGCGCGGGTGCCGGAGGCGGTGACGGCGCCGGAGGCGACGGCGTCGTCGAACTCGAGCAGGCCGGTGGCCAACAGCAGCCAGGTGCGCGGGTCGGTCTCGACGACGTTCGGCGGGGTGCCTCTGGTGTGCCGCGGCCCCTCGACGCACTGCACCGCGACGAACGGCGGTACCCGCACCTCCACCGAATGTCCCGGAGCTGAGGCCGCCAGCGAGCGCGCCGTGGTCCGCACCGCCGACGCGAGTTCGGCGCGCGCCGGCGAGTCGACCGACTCGTCCCGCAACCACTCGCTCACCACCGCCACCGCTGCCCTCGTTTGCGCCGGGTCGACCGTCCCTCGTCCTGCCACCTTCGCGACCCTACTTCCCGAATTCATCCACAGTTGTCCCCAAGCCGTACGACGCCGGCCGGGATCCGCGCGAGGAAGCGTCGATGCGGCGGGCCAAGCGCGGCGCGATCGCCCCGCCCGCGTTCATGGCGAGATGCAACAGCGCCGGGGCGACGGTGCCCGCGGTGCGGCGGCGCAGCCGACCGAACACGAGGCCGCCCGCCGCGGTGACGGCCACGGTGGCGGGGACGCTGTCGCCCACGGCCCGCGCGGGAGCGATGTGCCAGAGCCCGAAAGTCGCCGCGCCGAGCAACGCACCCGTGCGCGGGCCGAAGGCGTGGTCCAGCAGGGGATCCAGCGTGCCGCGAAAGACCAGTTCCTCGCTGTAGACGGTCCCGAGGGGAATGTGCACGGCCACCCACTCCGCGGTCGATACGTCCGGCCCGCGTTCGGCGAGTTCGCCCAGTCGCCAGCGCAGTGCTGGAACGGCAAGGGCCGCGACGTAACCGGCCACGACGCCCGAGGCGGCGAGCAGCCCGCAGCGCACACCACGCCACGAGCCACGGCCCGGCTCGGCGCGCGACGCCACCGCGTACGCGGTGGCGAAACCGGCGTTGGCCGCGGTTCGCCCGCGTATGCCGAGACCGAGGCGGGGCAGCACCACGTTGCTCCAGATCAACGGAAATGCCACGGCCGCAATGATTCTCGCGGGACGCCTCCGTCTCACTTGGTCGTCCGCTCGTAATCCTCGGCGGCCTCTACTTCGGCCCGGATCCGTTCGGAACGCTCCGCGGTCCAATCCGGCGGCGCGGCGATGGCCGCCCAGCCGTCCAGCACCAGGCTGCCGTAGCGGTGTCCGTGCCCGTCGGTGACGCCCTGCGCGTTGGTCAGGTCGGCGGCCACCTGCCAGAAGGTGACGAACGGCCACCAGCGCATCTGGGAGGAGACGTCCGAGCCGCGCGGCTCGGACAGCCAATCCGGGCGCGAGAAGATCAGGTCCGGCGACCACCAGACGATCGGGTCGGACGCGTGCTGTAGATACGCGATGCGCGGCGGCCGCCACTCCGTCGACGGCCGCGCCAGGTCGACGCTGTCGCTGGCGAACCGGACGACCAACCCGTCCGCGTACAGCGGCTGGACCTCCCGGGACCCCGGATCGCGGCGGGCGACGAACTGCTGCCACAGCCGGTTGGAATTGGGCGGGCCGACCCAGAGTGCGCCGTCGACCTTGGCCCGCAGATCGGCCAGACCGTCGAACGCCGCCTCGGAACCCTGCGAACCCAGGCTCTCCCCGTACACCAGCAGCTTGGGGCGAACCTGCGGCGGCCGCGCGGACCAGTGCTGGTACACCGCGTCGAACAAGTCCCTGCCCGCCGCGGCCGCCTTGTTGCGGTCGGCCAGGAACGACAGCACGCTGGGCAGGTACGAGTACTGCGTGGCGACCATCGCGGTGTCACCGTCGTACATGTACTCGATCGCCCCGGCGGCCAGCGAGTTCACCCACCCGGTCCCGGTGGTGGTGACCACCACGAGCGCCTTCCGGTCGAATGCTCCGGTTCGCTCCAATTCCGCCACCGCCAGTTCCGCCGGTTCCTCGTCGCCTTCGCCCGACTCCAAGCCGACGTAGGCCCGGATGGGTTCCCTGGCCGGACGGCCGGTGACCGAGGTGATGCGGCTCGCCGTGGGGCCGTGCGAGACGAACCAGCGCCCTTCGAAGCCGAGGGTCTCCCACTTCGCCAGCGAGGTCGGGCTGCCCGAGCGTTCCGGCTGCTGCGGCTGCACCGCGTTCACCGAGGTGTGGTCGTTCTGCACGCTGAAGGCCGAGTTGGCCACCGCGAAGAACGCCTGGGTGGCCACACCGTTGAAGATCGTCACCGCCAGCACCACCAGCACCAGGAACCCGGCGGCGGGCGCGAGTTCGCGTGGGATCCGCACCCACCGATTGAGCAGGCGGGCCAGGAACAGGATGATCTCCCGCAGCGTCCGATAGGCCGAGACGGCCGCGACGCCGACCGCCAGGCTGAGCAGACCGGTGCGCAGATAGGCGGGCGTGGTGGTGCCCTCCATGCCCATCAACGCCGTGATCTCACGCTGCCACCGCGCCGACTGGATCAGCATCAGCGCGGCGCTCAACGCGGCGGTGAGCAGCACGGCGGACTTGATCGCGTAACGCGCCCACGTCGGCGGCGGCGCGATCTTCACCCGTGGCCGCACCCACAGCCGGAACAGCCACTCCAGCAAACAGCCGGCACCGTAGCCGATGGCGGCGTTGATCCCGCTGATCAACCCCTGGAACAGCCAGTCGCGCGGCAGCAGCGAAGGCGTCACCGACAGCGCGAAGAACACGGTGGCCACGACCAGGCCGACGTAGTTGAGATCGATGACGTCCTCGGCGTGCCGGGTCATCGCGACCGCGCGCGTACGCAGCTTTCGCATGGTCCCGGCGCTCTCCAGCATTCGATCAGTATGGCGGTCGGCACCGACGGCCCGGCGCGTCGCCCACCGTGACGCGGGCACACCGGGCGCGGATCACACCGCCCGCGGGGCCCGTGAACGGACGGTTTTTCCGAATGGCAACTACCCATTGCGCTCGAGTAGTTGTACAGGGGTGCTCGGGCCGCGCCGTCCGGAAACTCTTATCCATGAGCACAACGACCACGCGGACGAAAGCCAGCGCCGCATACGTCGCGCAGGCCTCGCTCGCCTTCGGCATCAGCTTCGTCGGCATCGGCGTCGGCATCTACGCGCTGCCGCTGGATGTCTGGCAGCGCGGATTCCTGGGGATGTCGATGCTCTTCCTGGTCACGAGCACCTTCACGCTGGCGAAGGTGGTCCGCGACCAGCACGAGGCGGCGACCATAAACGGTCGCATCGATCAGGCGCGGATGGAGAAGCTGCTCTCCGAGCACGATCCGTTCAACTCCGTCGCCTGAGTACGCGCACCTGGGCGGGCCCGGTAACGAGGGGTTCAGGCCCGCCCAGGTGGGCGTTTCGTCAGACGGTGCCCGCGCCGAACAGCTTCGGCAGCGTGCCCTCGTGCGCGGTCCGCAACTCGTCCATGGGGATCGAGAACTGGCCCTGCACCTCGAGCGAATCCGAACCCTGATCGACCACACCGATACGCACCCACGGCAGTTCGCGCGCGGTGCACATCCGGGTGAACCTGGTCTCCTCCGAGCGCGGCACGGCGACCAGCACGCGCCCCGCCGACTCGGAGAACAGCGTGACGAACGGGTCCTCGCCCTCGGGAAGCAGGATGCGGCAACCGGTTTCACCGGCGAGCACGGCTTCGACGACGGCCTGGGCGAGACCGCCCTCGGAGAGGTCGTGCGCGGCGCTGATCATGCCGTCGCGCGAACCGGCGGTCAGCACCTCCGCGAGCAGCTGCTCGCGAGCGAAGTCGACCTTCGGCGGCACGCCGCCCAGATGCTCGTGCTCCACCTGGGACCAGATCGACCCGCCGAACTCGTCGCGGGTCTCGCCGAGCAGGATCAGCGTCTCGCCCGGCTCCAGCCCGAGGCCGGTCGGGATGCGGCGGTGCACGTCGTCGATCACACCGAGCACGCCGACCACCGGGGTCGGCAGGATCGCGGTCTGGCCGGTCTGGTTGTAGAAGCTGACGTTGCCGCCGGTGACCGGGATGCCGAGCGCCACGCAGCCGTCCGCCAAGCCGCGTACGGCCTGCTGGAACTGCCACATCACGCCGGGGTCCTCCGGTGAACCGAAGTTCAGGCAGTTGGTGACGGCCTTCGGCGTCGCGCCGGTGGTGGCCACGTTGCGGTAGGCCTCGGCCAGCGCCAGCTGCGCACCGGCATAGGGGTCCAGCTTGGTGTAGCGGCCGGACGCGTCGGTGGCCAGCGCGATGCCGCGGCCGGTCTGCTCGTCGATCCGGATGACGCCCGCGTCGGCCTGGTCGGCGAGCACGGTGTTGCCGCGCACGTAGCGGTCGTATTGCTCGGTGATCCACTTGCGGCTGCACAGCTGCGGGCTGGAGATCATCCGCAGCAGCGTGGCGCGCAGTTCGTCGGCGGTCTCCGGCCGGGCGAGCCGGTCCGGGGTGTCGGCGATCAGCGCGTCCTGCTCGTCGGGCCGCGCGAGCGGGCGCTCGTAGACCGGGCCCTCGTGCGCGACGGTGCGCGGCGGCACGTCCACCACGGTATCGCCGTGCCAGGTGACCACCAGCCGGTCACCCTCGGTGACCTCGCCGATCACCGTGGCCAGCACGTCCCACTTGCGGCACACGGCCATGAACGCGTCCACGTTCTCCGGGGTGACGACCGCGCACATGCGCTCCTGCGACTCGCTGGAGAGCACCTCGGCGGGCGTCATGCCGGTCGCGCGCAGCGGCACCTTGTCCAGCTCGATGTGCATGCCGCCGTCCCCGGCCGCCGCGAGTTCGGAAGTGGCGCAAGACAACCCGGCGCCGCCGAGGTCCTGGATGCCGACCACCAGCTTCGCCGCGTACAGCTCGAGACAGCACTCGATGAGCACCTTCTCGGTGAACGGGTCGCCGACCTGCACCGAGGGCAGCTTCTTGCGGCCGGAGCCGGACTCGTCACCGGAGAAGGTGTCCGAGGCCAGCACCGAGACGCCGCCGATGCCGTCCAGGCCGGTGCGCGCGCCGAACAGCACGATCTTGTTGCCCGCGCCGGAGGCGAAGGCCAGGTGCAGGTCCTCGACCCGCATCACCCCGGCGCACAGCGCGTTCACCAGCGGATTGCCCTGGTAGGAGGCGTCGAACACGGTCTCGCCGCCGACGTTCGGCAGGCCGAGCGAGTTGCCGTACCCGCCCACACCGCGCACCACGCCGTCCACCACGCGGCGGGTGTCGGCCGCGTCCGCGGCGCCGAAGCGCAGTTGGTCCATCACCGCGATCGGGCGCGCGCCCATCGCCATGATGTCGCGCACGATGCCGCCGACGCCGGTGGCCGCACCCTGGTACGGCTCGACGTAGGAGGGGTGGTTGTGACTTTCCACCTTGAAGGTGACCGCCCAGCCGTCGCCGACGTCGACGACGCCCGCGTTCTCACCGATGCCCGCGAGCATGGACTCGCGCATCTGGTCGGTGGTGGTCTGGCCGAAGTAGCGCAGATGCACCTTCGAGGACTTGTAGGAGCAGTGTTCGCTCCACATCACCGAGTACATCGCCAGTTCGGCGTCCGTCGGCCTGCGGCCGAGGATCTCCTTGATCCGGGCGTACTCGTCGTCTTTGAGCCCGAGTTCTTTGTAGGGTTGCGGCACGTCGGGGTTTGCTGCGGCTGCGCTGACGGTGTCGACCTGCGGAGTCACGGAGTACCAGGGTCCTTTCGGCCGGGCATTGTGAAGCGACGAGCGTTGTCACTGGGGGGCGGCGAGATGCCTGGGTGTAAGTCTAGAGGCAGTGGGTACGGGCCATACGCACCGGCTAGTCTGAGCCGGTGAACGAAGGATCGGGGGTCGCGAATCCGGGTGAGCGATCGATCGCCTCGGACGCCGCGCCGGCCCGGATCGGAGAATCGGGAGCCGCGCCCGGTGACGCGTCGCCGAACCCCGGGACACCGCAAGTGCGCTGGCTGATTGCTGCTGCCGCGTTGTTCGCGGTGTCGGTGCTCGTCTCGCTGCTGGCGCACTGGTGGCACGGATACATCGACCTGCAGGTCTATCGCAATGGCGCCCGGGTCTGGTTGGACGGCGGCGATCTGTACGGCCCGATGCCACCGGTCGAGGGGATCGGGCTGCCGTTCACCTATCCGCCCTTGGCCGCGTTGTTCTTCGCGCCGCTGGCGCTGCTGCCGCTGGTGATCGCCGAGGTGGTGGTGGTCGTCACCTCCGTAGCCGCCCTGGCCATCTCGCTGTGGCTGGTGCTGGCTCGGTTGCGTCCCGACCTGTCCCGTCCGGCCGTGCTCGCCCTGGTCGTCGGCGCGGTCGCGGTGGCGCAGTTCTTCGAACCGGTCCGCCAGACCTTCGGCTTCGGCCAGATCAACCTGGTGCTGATGGCCGCGATCACCCTGGACTGCCTGGCGCGCAAGCCGTTCTGGCCGCGCGGCATGCTGATCGGCATCGCGGTGTCGGTGAAACTGATCCCGGCCGGATACCTGCTGTACTTCGTGCTGCGCAAGGACTGGAAGGCCGCCGGCACGCTGGTGGTGTCCGCGATCGCGGCGGTCGGTCTCGGATTCCTGCTGTTCCCCGATGATTCCGTGGACTACTGGTTCCACACCCTCGCCGACACCGGACGGATCGGACCGCCCTACTTCGCGGGTAACCAGTCCATCAAGGGCATGGCCTTCCGGTTGGGCATCGACGACACGGCGGCCACTCTGCTGTGGATCACGCTGTCGGTGCTTGCGGTGGCGCTGGCCGCGGTCTGGATGCGCAGGCTGCTCGAAGCGGGCGCGACCGCGGCGGCGCTGCTGGTGAACGCCGCGGCGGTGCTGCTGGTCTCGCCGGTGTCCTGGTCGCATCACTGGGTGTGGATCGCGCCCGCGCTGGTGCTCGCCGCCGACCTCATGGTGCGCGGCACCAGCCCGCGGGTGATCGGCGTGGTCGCGGCGGGCGCCGTGCTGTTCCTGATCGGCCCGCACTGGCTGCTGCCGCACTCGCGCGACCGCGAGCTGGAGTGGGCCTGGTGGCAGCAGATCATCGGAAGCAGTTACGTGCTGGCCACGTTCGCGGTGTTCCTCGTCGCGGTGTTCACCTACCGCCCGATGGCCTCCGGCGTGAGGAAGGCGGCCAGCGCCGCGGCGTAGGCCGGGACGTCGAACACGCCCATCAGCTCGCGCGCGGAATGCATCGCCAGCTGCGGCGCGCCCACGTCGACGGTCGGCATGCCGGTGCGCGCCGCGGTCATCGGCCCGATCGTGGAGCCGCAGGGCAGGTCGGCGCGATGCACGTAGCGCTGCAACGGGACCGCGGCCTGCGCGCAGGCCAGCGCGAACGCTCCCGCGCCGGTGGCGTCGGTGGCGTAGCGCAGGTTCTGGTTGACCTTCAGCACCGGCCCTCCGTTGACCTCGATGCGGTGCGCGGGCTCGTGGCGCTCCGGATAGTTCGGGTGCGTCGCGTGCGCCATGTCACCGGACGCGCACACCGAACCGGCCAGCGCGGCAAGGTAATCGGCGCGGCCGCCGCCGCGCGCGAGCACGATGCGTTCCAGCACCGTGGGCAGCAGATCCGACTGCGCGCCGCGGTCGGACTGGCTGCCGACCTCCTCGTGGTCGAACATGGCCAGCACCGGGATCGCCGCCCCCGGCGTGTCGATCGCGGCGAGGAACGCTTGCAGGCCCGCGAAGCAGGTGCCCTGGTTGTCCAGGCGGGGCGCGCTGACCAAGTCCTGATCCCGCCCGATCAGCCTGCTCGGTGTCAGGTCGTGGGTCATCAGCTCCCAGCCGAGCACGTCCTCGGGATCGACCTCCACCCGATCGGCCACGAAATCGATGAACGATGCCGCCTCGTACCCCGCGCCCCAGACCGCGTTGACGTGCCGCTGCGGGTCCAGCGTGACGCCCCTGCGGTCCTCGGACAGGTGGATGGCCAGCTGCGGCACCCGCAGGATCGGCTCATCGATGCGAACCAGGCGCTCGCCCAACGCGTTTCCGTCGCGCACGCTCAACCGCCCTGAGACGCCGAGCTCGCGATCCAGCCACGAGTTCAGCCACGCGCCGCCGTACGGTTCCAGCCCCACGAGCTGCCAGCCCGCCGAGGTCAGGTCAGGATGCTGCTTGACGCGCAGGTTCGGGCTGTCGGTGTGTGCCCCGACCACACGGAACGGGGTCGCGCCCGCCGTGTCCCCCGCGGCCCAGGCCACCAGCGACCCACCGCGCACCACGTAGTGCCTGCCCGTGCCGTTCGACGGCCAGGTCTGCGACTCGGCGAGCCGGGTGAATCCCCTAGCGTCCAATTCCGCGGCGACCGTGCGGCAGACGTGGAACGGCGACGGAGACGCATCGATGAACGCGCACAGCCCAGCGGCCGTGGCTGCGGTGGTGGAGGCGGGCATGCCTGCGATCCTAGGCAAGCGGGCCGTGACCGGTGTGTCCCGGTCGATCGGCGGATGCGCCGAATACCCGGTCGAATACGACGTGGCCGATGCGGTAATCGCGAGAAATCGGCCCGCTGAATCACTACTCGGCACGAGTCGATTCGCCCCGGAACATAAGGGCGAGAATGGTCCGGCGTCCGATCACGAATCGGGCGTTCGCGGCATTCATCGGATGAATGTCGGTACTTCGGAGTATTACTCCGAGGCGATGGAAACCAGGTCGAGCAATCGCATGAGTTCGGTATATCGGCGCGCGCCGATGCGCCCGCGCAACTCTTGTTCGGCACGCGCCTCCTCCGCGCGCACCTCGGCGACCAGGTCGGCGCCGAGCCTGCTGAGGCCGATGAGGATGCGGCGGCGATCGTCCTGGGCGGCGAGCCGGAAGATCAGGCCGCGCTCGGCCAGATAGTCGGCGTGTCTGGTGGCCGAGGACGGCGCCAGCTGCGATCTGGCCGCCAGTTCGGTCATGGTGATCCCCGCGTCGCCGCACAGATTCGACAGCATCGACCACTGATCCGGCGAGAGCTGCCTGGCGCACAACGCCACGTCCAGATGCCGCACCCAACCGCGCTCCGCGGCACGCAGCGCGCCATGTAGCGTCGAATTTCCGCTCACAATGGACGTCATTATTTCCCGCCTGCCGTGAATTTCGCTCGAACGAGAAGAAGAGTACCGAATGTCGACGTCGTTCGAGAGCCCTGCGGGGACGATCGGGGTCCTCGACATAGTTCCGCGACAGGGACCGGGCGGTATCAACGCGCAGTCCTACGACACGGCGATATCCGTCGCGGCCGATGAAATCAACCGGAGTGCGGGAATTCCGTGGCGCGAAATTCGTACTACGAATATCGACGAGGGCGGACGTCGGCCGAGGTCTCCGCGCTGCCGTCCACCGGCATGATGCACGCCGTCACCGGGTGGCACCTCCGCGGTTCGGCGGGGCCGTGACGGGGGCCTCCGCGGTTCGGCGGGCGGTGGCGAGCGCCTCCGCGGGCCGGCTGCCCTACTTGTACGCCACCGGTTACGAGGGCCTGACCGACGAGCTACCCGGCGCGCTGATGCTCGGCGAGCACCCGGCCGGGCGGACGGTGCCCACGGCTGTACGCGACCAGCGTCCGCGCGGCGAGCCAACTGCGGGTGAGCCCGGCCGCCGACTGCAACGTCCTGCTGGGGTAGGCCCGGTAGCCGACCATGGCTTCTTCGTAGCGTCGAGCTTCTTTCCGGACGACCGCACACCCGACGGCCGGGACCGGATGACCCGCTACCGCGCGCGGTACGGCGCGTTCGCCCCTGCGTTCACCAGCTTCGGCAACGCCACCTACGAAGCCGTCCACACACCGGGCGCGCTAGGACGGACGGCCGGATCGCTGGAAGTGGCCGAGCTACTCGACGCCCTCGACCAGCCGGGGTCCCGAAACCGTTTGCGGCGTACAAGATTTCCGAGGCGACCAGGCAATCCAGCGCGGATATATCGCCCGCGCGGATCGGGTCGACTTCGAGATCGTCGACCGCACCAGCGGAAGACGAATGCGAACGCTGGAGGACTACACCCCTACCAGCGAGTCCAGTACCGAGAGGAACAAGCCGAGACCGTCGTCACTGGGACCGGTCAGCGGCTCGGTGGCGTGTTCGGGGTGCGGCATCAAGCCGACGACGCGACCGTTCGCCGAGGCGATGCCCGCGATGCCGCGCTGTGAGCCGTTCGGGTTGCCGCTCGCGTAGCGGAAGACCACGCGGCCCTCACCCTCGAGCTGGTCCAGCACGGCTTCCGAGGCCTGGTAGCGCCCCTCACCGGACTTGAGCGGGACGAGGATCTGAGCGCCCGGCTCGAAGCGGGAGGTCCACGCCGTCGACACCGACTCCACGGTCAGCCACTCGTCGCGGCAGATGAAGTGCAGCCCTTCGTTGCGGGTCAGCGCGCCGGGCAGCAACCCGGCCTCGCACAGCACCTGGAAGCCGTTGCAGATGCCCAGCACCGGCAGTCCGGCGCCCGCGGCACGCACGACCTCACCCATGACGGGCGCGAACCGGGCGATGGCGCCCGCGCGCAGGTAGTCGCCGTAGGAGAAGCCGCCGGGCACGATCACCGCGTCGACGCTCTTGAGGTCGGCGTCGGCATGCCACAGGCTGACCGCCTCGGCGCCGGCCAGGCGCACCGCCCGTGCCGCGTCCACGTCGTCGAGCGTGCCGGGAAAGGTGATCACCCCGATGCGCGCGCTCATGAGAGGCGAACCACCTTCCACTCCTCGATCACGGTGTTGCACAACAGCGATTCGGCGATCTGCTCGAGCGCCGCGTCGTCGATGCTGTCGTCGACGTCGAGTTCGAATCGCTTGCCCTGGCGCACGTCCGAGATGCCCTCGAATCCCAGGCGCGGGAGTGCGCCGACGATGGCCTGCCCCTGCGGATCCAGGATCTCGGCCTTCGGCATCACCTCGACCACGACTCGTGCCACGCGTTGCTCCTCATGTGGTTGGGGGGTTACCTCAGCAGCGTAGTTGTGCTGGTCGAGCGCGGCATCCCCGGGGTGCGCCGAGACACCCGCGATGTCGCGGAGAACACACCCGGCGTGGCTAGCATGGCGGCATGCGCATAGCCCACTTCGGTCACTCCTGTCTCCTCGTCGAGCTGCACGGCAAGAAGATCCTGTTCGACCCGGGCACGTTCTCGCACGGCTTCGAGGGCCTCACCGGCCTGGACGCGATCGCGGTCACCCACCAGCATCCCGACCACATCGACCCGAACCGGATCGAGGCGCTGGTCGAGGCGAACCCCGGCGCGCGGTTGCTGTCGGATCCGCAGACCGCCCAGCAGCGCGGCGAGCGGTGGGAGGCGGTGCACGCGGGCAACGTGCTCACCCTCGGCGATCTCCGGATCACCGGCGGCGGGGGCAGGCACGCCGTGATCCATCCGGAGATCCCCGTGATCGACAACACCGTCTTCCAGCTGGGCACCGCCGACGACCCGGCGCAGCTCGTGCACCCCGGCGACTCGCTGTGGGTGCCGCCGGTCCCGGTCGGCGTGCTGGCCGCGCCCGCCGCGGCGCCGTGGATGCGGGTCAGCGAAGCCGTCGACTACCTGCGCGCGGTCGCTCCGCGCGTCGCGCTGCCCATCCACTACGGCATCATCCGCGAGGAGGCGCAAGGCATCTACTTCGGCAGGCTGTCCGAAATGGCTCCCGCCGGAACCGAATTCCGGGTGCTCGACCCGGAGAACGACACCGACCTGTAGCACTATCCGGCGTAGGTCGCCAGGAAGATCGCCTCGGCCAGGGCCATGTGCTCGATCTCCTTCGGATCCACGCTCTCGTTGGGCGCGTGGATCAGGGCTTTCGGTTCCTCGACCCCCAGCAGCATGATCTCCGCGTCCGGGTAGGTGGTGGCGAAGACATTGCACAGCGGGATCGAGCCGCCCTGCCCCTGGGTGGTCGCCGGACGACCGTAGGACGCGGCGAGCGCCGCTTCCATCGCGGCGCGCGCCGGTCCGCCGGTCGGGGACCGGAACGGCGCTCCGGCGCCTTCCAGCTCGACGGTCAGCTCGGCGCGCCACGGCGTGTGCGCCTCGAGATGCGCGACGAGCGCCCGGTGCGCCTGATCCGGGTCGGTGCCCGGCGGAATGCGCAGGTTCAGCCGGGCGCGCGCGATCGCGGGGATGGCGGCGGCGGAGCCGACCACCGGAGGCGCGTCGATGCCGAGCACCGTCAGCGCCGGCCGCGCCCAGAGCAGGTCGGCGACGGTGCCGTCGCCGACGAGTTCGACATCGCGCAGGACGCGCGCGTCGGCGTGGAACTGCTCGCTCGGATACTGGACGCCCGGCCAGATCTGATCGTTCGGCAACCCGTCGATGGTGGTGTTGCCCCGCTCGTCGCGCAGCGAGGCAAGCAGGTGGATCAGCGCGGCGAGCGCGTCGGGAGCCGGGCCGCCGAACATGCCGGAATGCAAGGGGCCTGCGAGGGTTTCGACCGTGACCACCACGTTCACTCCGCCGCGCAGCGTCTGCGTCAGGGTCGGCACACCCGCGGCGAAGTTACCGCAGTCGCCGACGACGATCGCGTCCGCGCGCAGCAGTTCCGGCTCGGCCTCGACGAACCGTTCCAGTCCCCCGGTGCTCTGTTCCTCGGAGCCTTCCGCCACCACGATGACCCCCACCGGCAGATCCGCCCCGAGCGCGCGCAGAGCCGTCAGGTGCATGACGATGTTGCCCTTGCAGTCGGCGCTGCCGCGCCCGTACCAGCGCCCGTCGCGCTCGGTCAGCTCCCACGGCGGGGTGCGCCATGCGGCCTCGTCCATCGGGGGCTGGACATCGTAGTGACAGTAGAGCAACACCGTCGGCGCACCCTCGGGAGCGGGCCGCGATGCGACCACCGCCTTGGTGCCGTCCGGCGTCTCGTGCAGGCCGACCGTGGTGAGCCCCGCCGCGGCGAACGCGTCGGCCACCCACTGCGCCGCAGCGTCGCACTCCTCGGGAGGGAACTGCCGGGGATCGGCAACCGACTTGAACGAAACAAGCTGAGCCAGATCGGTTTTCGCCTGTTTCATCAACTCCGCCACCGCGCTGCGCAGCGCCGCGACACGCACATCGTCTGTCATCCCCCAACCCTATCCCCGGCCTTCCGGGTGAAGTTCGCACAGCTGGGCGGGTGTCCGCGCGCGAGACGTCTCCGGAGAGAAGGCGAAGTACCTCCGCGGGACGGCCGCGGTGTGTCAAGGTGAGCGAGGGAAGATGCCAGCTATCGCAGGGCATCCTCCGCGAGAGATGAGGCACACCCGCACCCTGTCGACCGGGAGGCCCGCATGTCCGAAGCAGCCGATGATCTGTTCGCCCTGCCGGGGCTCAGCCGGTCCGCGCCGCGATCCGGATTTCCCCCGCACGAGATGTTCCCGCAGGTCGCGTACGAGATCGTGCACGACGAACTGATGCTCGACGGCGTCTCGAGGATGAACTTGGCCACGTTCTGCACCACCTGGGTGGAGGACCAGGCGCGCAGACTGATGGCCGAATGCCTGGACAAGAACATCGTCGACAAGGACGAGTACCCGCAGACGGCCGAGTTGGAGCGCCGGGCCGTGCGGATGGTCGCCGATCTGTGGCACGCGCCCGACCCGGCCGGCACGCACGGCACCTCGACCATCGGTTCCAGCGAGGCGGCCATGCTCGGCGGGCTCGCGGCGAAGTTCCGCTGGCGCAAGGGTGGCGGCACCGGGACACCCAACTTCGTCTGTGGCCCCGTCCAGGTGTGCTGGGAGAAATTCGCGCGGTACTTCGACGTCGAGATCCGGCAGATCCCGCTGCGCGGCGATCGGCTCACCATGCACCCCGACGACCTCGCCGAGTACTGCGACGCGAACACCATGATGGTCGTCCCGACCTTCGGGCAGACCTACACCGGCCTGTTCGAAGACGTCGCCGGGACGAGCGCGGCGCTCGACGCGCTCGAGCGCGAGAAGGGCTGGGACATCCCGATCCACGTCGACGCGGCCAGTGGCGGTTTCCTCGCCCCCTTCGCCGCACCGGATCTGGTCTGGGATTTCCGGCTGCCCAGGGTGAAGTCGATCAACGCCTCCGGCCACAAGACCGGGCTGGCCCCGCTCGGCGCGGGCTGGGCGATCTGGCGCGAAGCCGATGACCTGCCTGCGGAGTTGATCTTCGACGTCGACTACCTCGGCGGCAGCATGGCCACCTTCAACCTGAACTTCTCCCGGCCCGGCGGGCAGGCGATCACGCAGTACTACCAGTTCATTCGCTTGGGGCGGGCCGGCTACGCCCGGGTGCAGTCCGCGATCTACCGGGTGGCGCAGCACTTGGCAGCGGCAGTGCGTGACCTCGAGTTCTTCGAGCTGATCCACGACGGCGATCCGCAGCGTGGCATCACGGCGGTGTGCTGGCGCCTGACCGGCGATCCCGGCTTCAACCTCTACGACCTGTCCGACCGGCTGCGCTCCCGGGGCTGGCTGATACCGGCCTATCCGCTCCCCGCGGACCGCAACGACGAGACGGTGATGCGCGCGGTGCTGCGCCACGGCTTCACCGTCGACATGGCCGACATGCTGATCGCCGATCTCGGGCGCTGCACGCGACAGCTGCGGCAGCGGCCGTTCTCGACCTCGCTCACGCGCGAGGAGGCCGGTGGCTTCACCCACGACGCGACGGCCGCCGTTCCGGAGACGACTATCGCTCCGTCCTGATCGTGACAGCGCCGCCGCCCGGCTACGCCATTCGCGGGCGGCGGCGCCGATCGGTCGCGCGACAGCGGTCCCGACCGGCCGCGGGCGAGGGCCGACCCGCCGGCGCCCGCGGCGTCAGTCATGCGGCTCGAACGGCCGGGAAGGGCTCCCACCGGTAGGTCGTTCCCGCCGCACCGTGGAACAGCGCCAGGTCGACGGCGTCGAGCACGGCTTGACGGGGGCCGGAACGCGTCAGCTGCGCGGCGGATACGGCCAGTCGCAGCACGCCGCCGCGACGGGCGGTGCGCGCGGCGCCCATGACCAGGGCGCGGCACCACCAGGGTTCGGCGCGGAAGCCTTCGCCGATGCCGTACACCCTGGACTTCTGCGCCATATCGCGCTCCAGGTCGATGATCGAGGTCAACCCGAGCGCCAGCCGGAAACCGACCTCGGGCAGCGCGTCCAGCGCCCCGGTCGAGGCATCCCAGCGGGGGGCCGCGAACAGCCGGGTACGCAGGTCGGCCTGCTCGAGCACGCGATCCGCGGCGGTCAACCGCAATCGCGCCTCGTGCCGGGGCAGCGCGGCGAACTCGGCGCGCCGCCGCTTGGTGGCCGCTTGGTCGTAGCCGTGCAGCACGATGGCGTCGCCGCGCGCCCGGCGGCCGCGCAGCCAGGCTTGCGTCGCCGGGTCGTCGAGCAACCGGTATTTGCCCTTCAGCCGCGGAGCCACCAGCAGCGAGAGCGGCACGCCGCGCCGGTCCATCTCCTCGGCAAACCCCATCGCCGTGTCCCGGGTGGTGTCCCTGATCCCGGAAACCGATACGACCAGCTCAGCGTTCATGAACTCACGGTGCCAGCCGCACGTGTCCGCGACGTGCAGGCTATATGACCAGGTGGCGAACACTCCGTCACGCCTGCGTCGGCCGCTCGCCCCGCGGTCGGCGCGCCGCTTCCACCGGTGCGCCCGGCGATCGGGCGGAGCGCTACGCGTCGGCGAGACCGACCGTGTCGAGCAGCCAGGCGTGTTCGAAGGCCACTTCCCGCCACTTCTCGTAGCGCCCGCTGACGCCGCCGTGGCCCGCGCTCATCTCCGTCTTCAGCAGCAGCGGCGCGTCGCCGGTGGCGGTGGCGCGCAGCTTGGCGATCCACTTCGCGGGCTCCACGTACAGCACGCGGGTGTCGTTCAGGCTGGTGATCGCCAGGATCGCCGGATAGTCCTTGGCCTCGACGTTCTCATACGGCGAGTAGGACTTCATGTACTCGTAGACGTCCTTGTCGGCCAGCGGGTTGCCCCACTCGTCCCACTCGATCACGGTGAGCGGCAGCGACGGGTCGAGGATGGAGGTGAGCGGATCGACGAACGGCACGTTCGCCAAGATGCCCGCGAACAGCTCGGGGGCCAGGTTCGCCACCGCGCCGACCAGCAGGCCGCCCGCGCTGCCGCCGTCGGCGACCATCCGGTCCGGGGCGGTGACTCCCGCGTCGACGAGGTGCCGGGCGCAGGCCACGAAGTCGGTGAAGGTGTTCTTCTTGGTGAGCGTCTTGCCGTGCTCGTACCAGAGCCTGCCCATCTCGCCGCCGCCGCGCACGTGCGCGACCGCGAAGACCATGCCGCGATCCAGCAGCGACAGGCGGGCGACCGAGAACGACGGGTCGATGCTCGCCTCGTAGGAGCCGTAGCCGTAGAGCAGCAACGGTTTGGGCTCGTCGGCCGCGGTGGTCTTCTTCCGCACCAGCGAGATCGGAATCCGGGTGCCGTCCTCGGCGACCGCCCACTGCCGGTGCTGTTCGTAGTCGTTCGCGTCGTAGCCGCCGAGCACGGGCTGTTCCTTGCGCAACAGCAGCTCGCCGGTGGCCGGGACGTAGTCGAACACCTGCATCGGCGTGATGAACGAGGTCAGTCCGATGCGCAGGGTCGGCTGGGCCCACTCCGGGTTGGCGCCGACGCCGACCGCGAAGAGTTCCAGATCGATGTCGAGTTCGCGGCGCTCGCCGTAACCCTCGGCGGTCAGCGGCCACACCGCGATCCGGGTGAGCGCCTCGCGCCGGTAGCTGAGCACCAGGTGGTCGCGGAACGCGTCGATGTCCTCGAGCCGCACGTCCTCGCGATGCCCGATCAGTGGCGTCAGATTCGACGGGTCCTCCACCGGCGCCTCGGCCAGCACGAAGTTCTCCGCCTTGACGCCGTCCACCACGTCGTTGTGCAGGATCAGGAAGCGGTCTTCGCCGCCGATCACCGCGTGCTCGGCGGAGTACTCGACACCCTCGCGGCGCGGCAGCAGCACGCGGAACTCGCCCTCGGGATCATCGGACTCCAGCACCCAGCCTTCGCTGGTGATCTTGGAACCGACCCAGATCATCAGGTACTTCTCCGAGCGGCTGGCGCCGATGCTCACCCAGTAGCGCTCGTCGGGCTCGTGGAACACCTTGACGTCCGGATCGGTGCTGCCGAGCCGGTGCCGCCACACCGTGTCGGGCCGCCAGGACTCGTCGACGGTCTGATAGAAGACGTGGCTGCCGTCCAGCGACCAGGTCGCGCCCGGTGCGGTGCCCGCGATCTCGTCGCCGAGCAACTCGCCGGTGCGCAGATCCTTGAAGCGAAGCACGTACCGCTCGTCACCCACGTTGTCCACCGAGTAGGCGAGCAGCGTGCCGTCATGGCTGATCGAGAACGCGCCGAGGGCGAAGAAGTCGTACCCTTCGGCCAGCTCGTTGCTGTCGAGCAGCACCTCTTCGCCCGGGACCTCGGTCTCCGCGCTCAGCTGGGGCGGAGTCCACTCGTCGATGCCTCGAGCGCCCGCGGCGATCGGGCACCGGCAGTGCACGCCGTACTGCTTGCCCTCGAAGCTGCGCGAGTAGTACCAGTACTCGCCCAGCCGGGTCGGCACCGAGAGGTCGGTCTCCTGGGTGCGCGCCTTGATCTCGTCGAAGATCGTCTCGCGCAACGTGCTCAGGTGCTCGGTCTGCGCCTCGGTGTAGGCGTTCTCCGCCTCCAGATAGGCGATGACGTCGGGATTCTCCTTGTCCCGCAGCCACTCGTACTCGTCGACGAACACGTCGCCGTGGTGCACCCGCCGGGTGGGCACCGTCTCGGCGACCGGCGGCGCCACCGCGCCGCTACCGGGTTCGGAGATCGTTCCGCTGTCGAGAGCCATGGCGTCCACCCTACTGTCCGGAGGCCTCGCCACCCGCCGCACGGATGATGCCGTCGAGCACGTCGCTCGTCCGGCGCAGATCGCGCATCGCCTGATCGATTCTGGCGCGTTCCTCGGTGAGCTTCTCCACCAGGAACGGCGTCGCCGTGGCATTGGGTGTGCCGTCGACGTCGTGGATACACGGCAGCAGTTCGCCGATGGTGTCGCTGTGCAGGCCCGCGGCGAACATCTCCTGGATGCGCCGCACCCGGTCGACCGCCGCCTCCGGATACTCCCGCTGCCCACCGGAGGTCCTGTGCGAGGCCAGCAGACCTCTGGTCTCGTAGTACCGCAGCGACCGGACGCTCACGCCGGTCCGCTCGGCCAGTTCACCGATCCGCACTTTCGCTCCTTGACCTAACATCAATGTCAGGTTTTACGGTACAGCCATGCTGCTGTTGACCGAATACCGCAACCATCCGCTCGACCTGCCCAACCGGATCGTCATGTCGCCGATGACCCGGCTGCGCTCGCTGCCCGACGGCTCGCCGACCGGCGATGTCGCCGACTACTACGCCCAGCGCGCGACGGCCGGGCTCATCGTCACCGAGGGCATCTGGCCGCATTCGACCGGCCAGAGCGAAGCCTGGGTGCCCGGCTTGCAGACCCCCGCGCACGTCGCGGCGTGGCGCCGGGTCACCGAGGCGGTACACACGCGCGGCGGCCGGATCTTCGCGCAACTGATGCACGGGGGACGCAAGGGCCACCCGCTCGCCCGGATCGATGGGTCCTGGCCCGCCGGACCGTCGGCGGTGCTGGACGACGACCGGGTGCACCTGATCGACGGCGGCAAGGCCGATCCGATCACGCCGGCCGCCCTCGATCGCGCCGGTATCGCGGCGGCCGTGGAGCACTACGCCGTCGCCGCGCGCAACGCGATGGACGCGGGCTTCGACGGTGTCGAGATCCACGGCGCGAACAGCTATTTGTTGCACCAGTTCCTGGCCGACAACACCAACCTGCGCGACGACGAATACGGCGGTTCGATCGTCAACCGCATGCGGCTGCCCCTCGCGGTGGTGGACGCGGTGACCGGGGCGATCGGCGCGGAACGCACCGCCATCCGGCTCTCGCCGGGCAATCCGCAGTTCAACATGTCCGAGGCCGACCCGGGCCCGCTCTACCGCGCACTCGTCGCCGAACTCGACCGGCGCGGCCTGGCGTACCTGCACCTCACCGACGACGACCGCTACCCCGCGCTGCGTGACCTGCGGCCGCGCTGGCACGGCACGCTCGTCGCGAACATCGGCGAGAACCGCGAACCGACCACGGCGGCGGGCGCCGAACAGGTGCTGCGCGCCGGTCTCGCCGACTTGGTCTCGTTCGGCAGATCGTTCATCTCCAATCCCGATCTCGTGCACCGCATCCGCTACGACCTGCCCCTGGCTCCCATTCGCGAGGAATTGCTCTACGGCCGCACCGCCGAGGGCTACAGCGACTATCCGAACTGGACGGCAGCCGAATTGGTGCGCGACTGACCCCGTCCCGCAGGATGGGCGGAGACCGAGCCGGCGGACTCAGTTCCCCAGCGCACCCCGGATCGAGGCGGCGAGATAATCCAGATCCTCCCGCCGCGGACTGGTCGGGCGACCACGCAACCCGAACCCGTCCCCCGGGGTGCGCGGGATGACGTGCAGATGCACATGGAAGACCTCCTGCCCCGCCGTCACCCCGTCCGCCAGAAAGAAATTGACCCCGTCGCACGCCACCTCACTTGCCCGCATCGCCGCCGCGAGCCGCTGCCCCACCTGGAACAGCTTTCCCCCGACCACCGGATCGAGCTCCGCCAGACTGCGCGCCGCCACCTTCGGCACCACCAGCAGATGCCCGGGGGTCATCGGCCGAATGTCCATGAACGCCACCACATCGTCGTCCTCGTAGACCTTGCTCGACGGCGCCCGCCCGGCAACGATATCGGCGAAAATCGTGTAGGGATTCACGACCCGCAGCCTATGCGGTCATCTGTGGTGTTCGTGCTACGCAATCGCATAGCTCGAACACAACAGGTGCGGTACTGTCGAATCAGCTCCTGGCAGTAGCTGGGAGAAGTGGACCCGGCTCCTCTCCGGACGGTGAGCAGTCGGGTTTCGCGCTATCCGGAGTAGTTGTCGACCTCGACGATGCGTCGCGAAAGGCGTAGTCCCGCTACAGAATCGGTGACGGCGAATAGCGCGCCGCGTCCGGGTGCCGGTCGACCAGTTTCTGCACTTGCCCGACGACGTCGGCGACCTGCGCTTCGGCCGCGCCGACGAAGGCGGACTTGTCGGACAGCGCCGCGTCGAGGGCGGGGCGATCGAGGGGGAAGCGCGGGTCGGCGGCGAGGCGGTCCAGCAGGTCGGGTTCGCGGCCCTGCTCGCGCATGGCCAGGGCGACCGCTACGGCGTGCTCCTTGATGACCTCGTGCGCGGTTTCGCGACCGACACCGGCGCGGACGGCGGCCATGAGCATGCGGGTGGTGGCCAGGAAGGGCAGGTAACGGTCCAGTTCGCGGGCGACCACCGCGGGGTAGGCGCCGAACTCGGCCAGCACGGTGAGGAAGGTTTCCATCATGCCGTCGATGGCGAAGAACGCGTCCGGCAGTGCGACACGGCGGACCACCGAGCAGAACACGTCGCCCTCGTTCCACTGCGCGCCGGCCAGCTCGGCCGCCATCGAGGCGTAACCGCGCAGCACCACCTGCAAGCCGTTGACGCGTTCGCAGGAGCGGGTGTTCATCTTGTGCGGCATCGCCGAGCTGCCCACCTGCCCGGGCTGGAAACCCTCGGTGACGAGCTCGTGCCCGGCCATCAGCCGGATGGTGTGCGCGAACGAGGACGGGCCCGCGCCCACCTGCACCAGCGCGGAGAGCACGTCGTGATCCAGCGAGCGCGGGTAGACCTGGCCGACGCTGGTGAACACGGTCGCGAAACCCAGGTGCCGGGCCACCTGCTGCTCCAGCCGGGCGAGCTTGGCCGGGTCGCCGCCGAGCAGGTCGAGCATGTCCTGCGCGGTGCCCATCGGGCCCTTGATCCCGCGCAGCGGGTAACGGTCGATCAGCTCGCGCAGCCTGGTCAGCGCGATCAGCAATTCGTCGGCGGCGGAGGCGAACCGCTTGCCCAGCGTGGTGGCCTGCGCGGCGACGTTGTGCGAACGGCCCGCCATCACCAGCGCCTGGTATTCGGCGGCGCGCTCGGCCAGTCGCGCGGCGATCGCGACGCCGTGGGCGTGCACGTGCTCGAGCGAGAGCCGGATCTGCAACTGCTCCACGTTCTCGGTGAGGTCGCGGCTGGTCATGCCCTTGTGCACGTGCTCGTGCCCGGCCAGCGCGTTGAATTCCTCGATGCGCGCCTTCACGTCGTGCCGGGTGACCCGCTCACGTTCGGCGATGGAGGCGAGGTCGACCTCGTCGAGCACCCGCTCGTAGTCCGCGATGACCCCGTCGGGTACGTCGACGCCCAGCTCCGCCTGTGCCCGCAGCACCTCCAGCCACAGCCGCCGCTCGAGGACGATCTTGTGCTCCGGGGACCACAGGTGCACCAGCTCCGGGCTGGCGTAACGGGTGGCGAGGACATTGGGGACGATGCTCACGTCCGGTCAGTCTAGTGCGCGGTAACGATCCACTTGCTGGGGCGTCGCGCGCACGGGGCCGTCCGCGCTCGCGTAGGCCGCCGGTTCGGGGGTGGCCGCCCGCGCCGGAGGCGCGACGATGTCGATGACTTCCAGCAGCGCGCCGCGGGCCATCCGCCGCGGTTCGGGGTCGATCTCGGTGAGCGCGGCGACGACCGCGCCGTCCACCACCGCGACCAGCCTGCGCAGTTGTTCCGGCCGCACCATCCGGTCGGAGCGGCGCAGCACGTCGGCCAGCAGCTCGTCCAGCTGAGCACGCAACCGGAGCTGGACTTCGCGCAGCTCCGGGTGCCGCGCCGAGGCGACCGAACGCTCGTAGCGGGCGATCAGCTGCCCGCGCGCGCCCTCGTCGGGGCCGTCGCTGCCCACCAGCAGGTCGAGCACCAGGTCGACGGTGGCCTCGGCGCCGCGGCGGCGGTGGCTGACCTCGCCGACCCGCCTGCGCATCGCGTCCAGCTCGGCATTGCCGCTGAACTCGACCGCCCGGGCGATGAGGTCGTCCAGGGATTCGAAGTAGTAGGTGGTCGACGCCAGGGGCAGATCAGCGCGCGTCGCAACCGAACGGTGCCGCACCGCCTCGAACCCGCCTTCGAGCAGGAGTTCGGCGGCGGCGGCTATCAAAGCCTGGCGACGCCGTTCGCCTTTCGGGGTCGTCGCGGTGATCACCGTGCCATCGTGCCAGTCGTCATCAGTTCTTCCAGGGGAAATCAGCGAGGAAAAGCAACCAAGGTTGTTTTACCGCATCCGCGCGGCCAGGGTGCCGAACTGCGGAAAGTTCTTGCCGGGCAGGGCATCACCCACCTAGATAGTGCCCTAGACGCAGCAGCGCCGCCTCGATGTCGGCGGTGGCTCCGGCGAACGAGAAACGTACCGTGCGGTGTCCGTTGACGGTGTCGAAATCCACCCCCGGCGCGAGCGCGACGCCCGTGTGGTTCAGCACGTCGGCGCACCAGGCGCGGGAGTCGTCGGTGAGGTGACCGATGTCGGCGTAGGCGTAGAAGGCGCCGTCGGCGGGGGCGAGGTCGGTGATGCCCAGTTTCGGCAGCCCGTCCAGCAGCAACCGCCGGTTCACCGCGTACCGCCGCACGTGCCCGTCGAGTTCCTCCTTGGCCTCGGCGCCGAAGGCGTGCAGCGCCGCGTACTGGGAGATCGCGGGCGGGCACACGGTCAGGTTCGAGGCCAGCCGCTGCAACGCGGGGCGCAGCCCGCTCGGGGCCAGCATCCAGCCCAGCCGCCAGCCGGTCATGGAGAAGTATTTGGACACCGAGCCGATCACCACCGCTTCCCGCGAGGTCTCCCAGGCCGACGAGGTCGCGTTGTCGGCGCCCACGCTGTCGTAGGTGATGCCGTGGTAGATCTCGTCGGAGATCAGCAGGGTGCCGTGCTCCTCGCACCAGCGGGCCAGGGCGGCGAGTTCGGCGGGGGCGATCATGGTGCCGGTGGGGTTGGCGGGGCTGGCCACCACGAGACCGGCGGGCGGCTCCGGGAGCGCCTCGAGCATGGCGACGGTGGGCTGGAATCTGGTCTGCGCGCCGCAGTCGAGTTCGAGCACCCGGCAGCCGAGCGCGGCGAGGGTGTTGCGATAGGCCGGATAACCGGGACGCGCGACCACGACGGTGTCGCCCGGGTCGAACGCGGCGAGGAAGATCAGCGAGAACGCGCCGGACGAGCCGGTCGTCACCACCACGTCGTCCGGATCGACCCGGTAACCATAGGTGTCTCGATGGTGTTCGGCGATCGCCTCCCGGATCGCCAGGATGCCGAACGTCTCGGTGTAACCGAGCAATTCGGACCGAATGGCCAGTTCGGTCGCGCGCAGGACCGGCGCGGGCGCGGGCGTCGACGGCTGCCCGGCGGCGAGCACGAGCACATCACCGTGGGTCCGGGCGCGTTCCGCGGCGGCTTTCCAGACATCCATCACGTAGAAAGGTGGAATGGTCGACCGGCGAGATTCTCTGGACACTCGACAGACGGTAGAGCACCTATTACCGCGCGGCCGCGGTTATGGTCTCCCCTGATGCTCGATAAGTCTCGACGAGGCGGGCTCGACCGAGTGCGCGGAGTGGCCGGTGTCGGCGTCATTCCGCGCGATTGGCGCGCGCGCTCGCCGCGACGATCCGGCAGGCGGCTCATCGGGGGTGGCGGCAAGCTCGATCCCCGCGCCCTGTGGGCCCGCCGCCGCCACCTGCGAGCCTGGTGGGAGCGCAAACCGGACCCGCGCGACCTGTGGCGGCGCAAACCCACCGGCGAGGAGTTGCTCGCACTGGCGCGCAAGCACCAGGTGCTGCTGGCCGGGCTCGTCGCGACGGCGGTTTTCGCCGCGGGCGACACGTCGTTCGCCCGGACGGTCACCGATCGCACTCCCGCGCCGGATCGCGGCCAGCGCGTGGCCGTGGCGTATCCGCCGCAGATGCAGAGCACCCCACCGTCGGTGACGCGGCTGCTGAACGCGATCGCCAATGGTGAGCGGCTGCGCGAACAGGCGGTGGTCGCGGCCGCCGCGCGCGCGACGCTGGAACGCGCGAAGGCCGAGGCGGCCGCCGCCGTCGCCGGTGAGCGTCAGCCGTGGATGACCGCGACCGCGCCGGTGCAGCCGGGGGCGATGCCGCCGAGCGGCCGGGGCTTCGCGCTGCCCGCGCACGGCGTCTTCACCTCGGGCTTCGGGTCGCGCTGGGGCACCTTCCACGCCGGTATCGACATCGCGGGCCCGATCGGCACCCCGATCTACGCGGTCGCCGACGGCACGGTCGTCGACGCGGGACCGGCGCAGGGCTTCGGGCTGTGGGTGCGCATCCGCCACGACGACGGCAGCATCACCGTCTACGGGCACATGTACGACTTCTTCGTCTCGGTCGGCGAGCGGGTGCCCGCGGGAATGCAGATCGCCCGCATGGGCAACCGCGGCGACTCCACCGGCCCGCACCTGCACTTCGAGGTGATCGTCGGCGGGCAGCACGTGGACCCGCAGCAGTGGCTGGCGGTGCGCGGGCTCACGTTCGGCTGAGGAACGCACGCGTCTGCTCGGCGGCATCGGAACGACTCCACGTACGCGAGGATCGGCCCGCGAGTGGTAGCCGAGGACGGTCGGCAACGGGTTCGGTCACATGGCCGCAGCGGATCGCGCCCGCGCTGTCGAACTGGTTGCCGACCGAGCGCAGGTCAGCGATCCCACCGTCAGCGCGTATTACGCCGAGCCGCAGGTTCAGACCTCGATGCGACCTTCGACGGCGGCCAAACCGATGTCCGTGCGGTAGTGGCTGCCCGGCAGTTTGATGGCGGCGATCCGGTCGTAGGCGCGGGTGCGGGCCTCGGCCAGGTCGGCGCCGACGCCGACCACGTTCAGCACCCGTCCGCCCGCGGAGATCAGAGCGCCGTCCTCGCGCTGCGTGGTGCCCGCGTGCAGCACCGTCGCGTTCTCGTCGAACGCGCCCTCGCCGGCCCCCGAGATCGCGTCGCCGAGGCGCGGGCGGCCCGGGTAGTTCTCCGCGGCGAGCACCACGGTGATCGCCGAGCCGTCGCGCCAGCGCGGCGGGGCAACCTGCGCCAGCGTGCCGGTGGCGGTGGCGTACAGCAGCTCGCCGAGCGGGCTGTCCAGCAGCGCGAGCACCGCCTGCGTCTCGGGATCGCCGAAGCGGCAGTTGAATTCGATGACGGCGGGACCGGCCGCGCCGATAGCCAGCCCGGCGTAGAGCAGGCCGGAGAACCCGCTGCCACGCCGCACCAATTCGGCCGCAACGGGTTTCACCACGTCCTCGACGATGGCGGTGACGGCCGATTCGGGCAGCCAGGGCAGCGGCGTGTAAGCGCCCATGCCGCCGGTGTTGGGCCCGGTGTCCCCGTCACCGACGCGCTTGTGGTCCTGCGCGGGCAGTAGCGGGACCACCGTCTCGCCGTCGACCAGGCAGAACAGCGAGACTTCCGGTCCGTCCAGGAACGATTCCAGCAGCACCGGGTGGCCCTGCTCGAGCAGTTCGGCCCCGTGCTCGCGCGCGGCGGAGCGGTCGGCGGTCACCACCACCCCCTTGCCCGCGGCGAGTCCGTCGTCCTTCACCACCCAGGTGGGACCGAAGCGGTCGAGCGCGTCGTCCAGCTCGGCCGGGTTGTCCACCACCTCGCTGTGCGCGGTGCGCACGCCCGCCGCGGACATCACATCCTTGGCGAACGCCTTGGAGCCCTCGATCCGGGCGGCCGCGGCCGACGGGCCGAAGCACGGGATGCCCGCGACGCGCAACGCGTCGGCGACGCCGAGCACCAGCGGGACCTCGGGACCGATCACCACCAGGTCGGCGTCCACTTCGGTGGCCAGCGAGACGACGTCCTCTGCGGCGCAGGGGTCGACCGGGCGGACCTGCGCGTGCTGGGCGATGCCCGCGTTGCCGGGGGCGGCGAAGAGCGCGGTCACCGCGGGGTCCCGGCGCAGGGCCAGGACGAGGGCATGTTCACGGGCTCCGGAACCGATGACGAGTACACGCACGGCAGACAGCCTAAACGAGCCGTTCGCCGTCTTCGCCGCTGCCGGTGCGCGCGAAGGGGATGATGAATAGGGACAACGGATGTGGGGCCTGACCGCTCCTGCCACCGGAGCACCCGAAGGAAGTGCTGAGAATGGGTCTGATCGACGGACTGATGGGCAACGCCGGCCGGATCGATCCCGCGCAGGCGCAACAGGAGTACGGCAAGCTCCTCGGCAGCGGTGAACAGGTCTATGCCGCCTACCTGCTGGTTCGGGACGCGATGCTGTTCACCAACCGCCGCCTGATCCTCATCGACAAGCAGGGCGTCACCGGCCGCAAGGTGAGCTACCACAGCGTGCCGTATCGCGCGATCACCCATTTCTCGGTGGAGACCGCGGGCACCTTCGATCTGGACGCCGAGCTGGCCATCTGGATCGCGGGCACCGCCGAACCGCTGCTGAAGCGGTTCAACCGGCAGGTGGACATCTACGAGGTGCAGGGCATCCTGTCGCATTTCGTCGCGGTATAGCGCGGGCCGGTCCGGCGCCCCGGCGCACCGGCCCGTCTACGCTGCGGGACATGGCTTCTGTCTTCAGCGCGATCATCGCCGGTCAGCTCCCGGGCCGTTTCGTCTGGGAGGACGACGAGTTCGTCGGCTTCCTCACCATCGCCCCGGTCACCCCTGGTCACACCCTCGTGGTGCCTCGCAAAGAGATCGACCAGTGGCAGGACGTGGACGCCGACACCTTCGCCCGGCTGACCGCCGTCGCCCAGAAGATCGGACAGGCCGTGCGCGCGGCCTGGGAGGCCCCGCGCGCCGGTCTGCTGATCGCGGGATTGGAGGTGCCGCACCTGCACGTCCACGTATTCCCCGCCTTCTCGATGGGCAATTTCGACATCTCCGGCGCCGACCCGAATCCGAGCCCCGAGTCCCTGGACGAGGCCCAGGCCAAGATCAAGCAGGCACTGCGCGACCTCGGCCACGGCGCCAACGTCCCCGACTGAACGCGTTCGGCGAGGTCCGGCCGCGGCTCGCGGTCGGACCTTCCGCTTCGATCCATCAACCCACGTCGCGCAGCGGAGTATCCACCCCGCCGACCGCCACCGTCGCCAGCGTCTGCACCGGTGTCCAATAGATCCGGCCGTGCTCGAAATCCTGATAGGTACCGGTGTCCCAGGGGATCTCGTCGCTCGCCGGCCAGCCCAGCGGCCCGTTCTCGTAACCCGCGCGGTTCCAGCGGTCGCGGATCGCGCCGTGCACCCAGTAGACGCTGCCGCTGGATTGCCGCCGGTAGAGCGCCCCGCCCTGGAAGCCTTGCACCTCACCCGCCGTCTGGCCGTCCGGCCCGGAAAGCACGGCACGGTCGGTGATCGGGTAGCCGAGCGGACCCGCCTCCCAGCCCAACTGCTCGAACTTTCCCCACAGCGTCTCCGGGATGGCGTGCGCACCGGTATCCGGATGCCAATAGATGTACCCGTGCTCGAACTGGGCGAAGCGGCCCGCGCCGTCGGACGTCGCGATCTCACCCTGCGTGATCCGGGCGCCCAGCCATGGATTCGCGGCCGCGCAATCGTCGATCGCGTTCGGTTCCGACCCGGTCGGCTCGCCGGTGGCGAAACCGCGCACGTCGTCGGCGAACACGTCCCAGGGGAAATTCGGTCCCACGTCGGTGTGCGTGCCGATGCCGAGACACTCGGTGACGTACTTGTGGTCGGAGATGCCCTGGCGACGCTGATAAGGCGGCGCGATGACATACGTGTCGAACCCGTATTTGCGCGCGTCCTGCACCGCGAGCCAGGCCGCGATCCGGATGTCGTCGCGGATGCTCAGCCAGTCGTTGCGGCTCCACGCGACGCGGCTGCCCGCGAAGCAGAGGTTGATCGTGAACGAGTTCGCGTCCAGTACCGACCAACTGGCCAGATCGGTGTCGACCACGTCCACCACCACGCGATCGCGCACGGTGTAGTGGTAGCTCACCCCATTCGCCGGATTGTTCAGGTAGTTGGCCAGGCTCTCGGCCGTTCCGTTGCCTTCCTGAGTGTGCAGCAGGAAGTTCTCGACGCGCGCCCCGTGCCTGCTGGAGGCGGAGTCGCCCATTCGGTCCGATTCGACGTAATCCGGCTTCTGCATGGCTCCCCCTGGATTCGAGATGGCCTTGGACCACTGGCCGTAGTCGTCGGCGAGGACTTTGTTCACATCCACCACGACGCCGGCGACCCGGTCGCTGTCGATGCGGATCTGATGGAGGTGCGCGGCGGGATGGTCGCCGTTGATCGAGGAATCACCGGACCAGTTGTGTTGCCAGAACCAACAAGCGACACCGTCCTCGAGTGCCCAGTCGATACACCGGGCATTGCCGTACATACCGGTCCATTCCCATCCGACCACCGATGCCCAGCCCCGTAGAAACGGAGCGATCAGCGAATTCCACTCCGCCAAGGACGGATTCGAGTCGACCGGGGCATACAGCGGACGGAAACGGGGCCCACCGGCCGCGAGGTGGTAATCCAGCGCGATCCGCGCATGACGCACGCCCGCGTCGTAACCGCCTTTCCAGTCCGACGTCTCACCTTTGCCGTACTGGTAATTGCTCACTATCTCGAGCCCGATGGCGCGCAATCGGTCGCAGTATTCCCGCCGCAGCGGCTTCGCACCGAAATTCGCGCCCGGACGGGAATCGCTGAAGTAACCGATGACGCCCGCGTATCCGGCGTCCTTGATCGCTTGCGGATCGATGAGTGCGGCGGAGAAGTCGATCAGCTCAGTCATGGCGCATCCCCACGCTCGTACGAGCCCGCGTATCGGTCGGCAGCAACGCGTTGTATTCGTCCATCTCAGCAACTTTCGGCAGATGAAGAACCCGATACAGCTAGGTTCACCCCCAGTGTGCGCGAAGTATGCCGACATGTCGCGTTTGTGGCCCATCTGGTGTTTGCCTGTGACCTGAACAGGCCCTTTGCGAGCGATGTTTGCGCACACCAGACTACAAACAGACTCGTAGCCGAAAACATGCTCTTCGGTCGGTAATCAGATCTGCTGGAAGTTCGCTAGCGGTCGCCATACTGGTCGGCCGCTTCGCTCGGTCATTTCGGCCGGATCCCGACGAGAATCGCCCAACGCTTTCAGCCGAATTCGGACCGGACACGTTCGGCGACAGCCGGAACCACCTACTTGCCGACCTTCACCATGAGGAAGTGGCGACCGAACTCGGTCGGCGTGGTCTCGCCGCCCGCAAAAGACCGCGTCTCCCAGGGCCCGCCCGCGACCCGCGCTCTCCTGAACCCGATGCAGTGCGGCCGTCAACTCTTCCAGCGTGCTCGGCGCGCTCAGCGGTTCGTCGTCGAATGCCACGATCTTTCGGCGCAACTCGCGAAGGGTGGCGTGCGCTCTGGCATCCTCACCCGCCGGGCTGTAGAGCTGCCCGGTCAGGTCCGCCTAGAGCGGCTGCCACGGCTGCGATGAACGCGAGCGAGCCAGGCCGGGCGCGTCGCTCGACCTTACGCAGCAGCGACACCGAGACGTTCGCCTTCAGCGCAAGCTGTAGCTGTGTGAGCCGAACCAGCTTGCGTGCCCTAGCGGTCCGTTCCCCGGCCCCGGCATCGTCCATGCCGCCACGATGACACACAAAGTGCTTCGCAGGCTCTCACCGAGGACAAGGTATCCGCGTGCCCGGGCGTCGGGTCCATGCAGGTCCGACAGAGTCAAACCGAGGTGTGACGATGCCGAGGCAACGCGAAATCCGTCAAGCCACGTCCGGCGGGCGGTCGTAGGCGTCGATCGCGGCCTTGGATGTCGAGGAGTCCTGCAACACCAACTCCCACGGCCCGGAGTTGATTTCGAAACTCTTGCCGAATCCGACCCACTTGCCCGCCATCCGGGCGCCGGTCAGCTCGATCAGCAGTTGGATAGCCCCGTGGTAGTAGGCACCGCGGTAGTAGCCGTCCTGGGCAGTGTGCTCGCGCCATGTGCCCGTAGCGACGTGCCCGTCCACGGTCAGGTCCATTTCCATGGAGGACTGCGCGGAGTTCGGCAGGGAGCGCACAGTCAGGCGGCTGTCGTGCTGCAACACCACGACATGGTGTACAGCCGTGAACGTCGCATCTCGCCCGGACGAGTAGTACTCGTAGCGGGATACCCAAATCCCCGAGTAGTTGCCTGGCGTCCTCGGGCGCCGCGCGGCGGCGAACTGTTCGGGCGCGACTTCACCGATAGCGGAGTCGACCTCGGTTCCGTCCTCACCGCCGGTGAGACTTCGGCCGGCCATCACGGCACCGAACCCCAACGACTCGATCGGTAGCCGCATCACTTTCTCCAGGGCCCGCGCGTGCGACGGCCGCGGGTTGGCGGTGAGCCCGGATTCCCAGCGCTGCACAAGGCGTTTGGTCGCGCTGGCGCACCCGGCTTCCCGTAGTGCCCGCGCTAGGTCGTCCTGGCTCATCAGGCGCGCGTTCCGGGCCGCGCGCAGTGCCGTGTTCGGTGCGGAAGCCATGTCGCCACGGTAACGCTTTGACGCCTTAATGTCGCCGTGAATAGAGGTGCATTGACGCCGGTTACGTCATCGCGCGGACACACCCCGTCAGCCGACTCTGGATGTAGCCCCGGCGTCGGGTCGAGACCCGACCTCCTCGGCGCCGGGCGCAACCAACCACACCACAACGCACAAAGGGGTAACCAGAATGCCCGCAGAGCTCGCAGTCACCCTGATCGTCATGGCCGCCGTCGGCGGACTGCTGATTCTCGTCTTCTGGGTGTTGCCCTGGCTACTCGACCTCGGCGGCGAGCCGGACGAGTCGGTCTCGGCGCGTGAGATCTTCGCGCGGCTGGAGGACGAGCAGCGATGACGACGCGGCGTTCCTGGGTGGAGGACTACTGCGAAGACGGCAATATGCCTGCCGACGGCGAGCACGCGCGAGGGCTGATGAAGCTGCACGCGAGCTTGCACACCGCCGTGTCCGCGAAAGCTGAGCGCCGAGCGCTATCTCCGCGAGCACGGCCTCTACCACTGAGCTCAGACGCGCAGCGGCTGCAACGTGGAGCCCCCTGTCAGGATTGAACTGACGACCGCTCGCTTACAACACCGAGCACGGCCTCTACCACTGAGCTCAGACGCGCAGCGGCTGCAACGTGGAGCCCCCTGTCAGGATTGAACTGACGACCGCTCGCTTACAACACCACGTAC
>NZ_JBVJAP010000003.1:395795-433514 GCF_055590505.1 Nocardia sp. NPDC041819
CGAGCACGGCCTCTACCACTGAGCTCAGACGCGCAGCGGCTGCAACGTGGAGCCCCCTGTCAGGATTGAACTGACGACCGCTCGCTTACAAGGCGAGTGCTCTACCACTGAGCTAAGGAGGCGGGAAAGCGGTTGTCATCATAACCGGGGGCGCTGTCCGGGGGACAGCGGAACCGCGTTCGGCGCCGAACGCGACCTTTACGGCCGGACAACCGCTTTCGAACTCAGGCCCGAGCGACCGGCCCGCCCACGACGAAGTCGGCGGGGGCGGTCGCTCGGACGCGAGGCATGACGGGACCACGAACCTGCCGCGCCGGGAGCGCGGCTCTCGGAGGACCGATCAGGACTGGGCGCCCTGACGAGCCGCGTCGTCGGCGGCCATGGCGTCGCGCAGGCTCTTCGGACGCATGTCGGTCCAGTTCTTCTCCACGTACTCGACACAAGCGGCGCGGCTGTCCTCGCCGAACACGACTCGCCATCCGGCTGGAACCTCTGCGAAGGCCGGCCACAGGGAATGCTGTTCCTCGTCGTTGACCAGGACGAAGAAGCGGCCGTCTTCATCATCGAAGGGGTTGGTGCTCAATTTCACCTCACTGGATACTGGCGCTATGTACGGGATCGCTCCTGGTTCACCCGGTGCCGGGCTGCTGTGAACCCTTGACACCGAGAGACCCCGAGCGTTGTTTCGACACTAGCAAGCAAGACGTTACGCCTGGGCGGTTACCTAGGCCGCCACCCCGGCCGACTCACAATCAACCCGCGAAGAAGTCCAAGAGAATCTTGTTGACCGCCTCGGGCCGCTCCAAATACCCGAAATGCCCCGCGTCCGGTATCTCCTGGTACCGCGCACCCGGAATCACGGCGGCGATCTCCCTGGACAGATACGGCGGAATCATCCGGTCGTCGGCGAATCCGATCGAAAGACAAGGCACGCGGATCGCCCGGTAGGCCTGCACCCGGTCGAAATCGTGGTCCATCCTGCGCTGAGCGCGAATGCCGGGCGTGACCGGTCCTCCGGTGAACTCGAACAGGTCGAGCCAGTCGCGCGCGGCGTTCGTATCGGCCATGGTCGCGGGCGAGAGATTCATGACCGCGGTGATCGCCGCCTCGTATTTCGGCGGCAGTTTCACCCCGGCGGCGTCGAGTTCGTGTTCGCCGAGCGAAAGCGTCTTCTGGAACTGGTCCAGCCGCCCGTGGCCGGCCATGAACACCGCCTTGCGCACCAGGTCGGGGCGGGCCAGCGCCAGCTCCTGCGCCACGCGCGCCCCCATCGAGGTGCCCACCACCAGCGCCGGGCCCTCGTCCAGGAATTCGATCAGGGCCGCGGTGTCGGCGACCAGCTCGTCGATGGTCATGCCCGAGGCGGCCTCGAACGACGGCGCGATCCCGCGATTGTCGAACGTGCACACCCGGTAACCGGCCGCGACCAGGGCGGGAACCTGGTGCAGCTCCCACACTCGGCCGGGACTGCCGGTGCCCATGATCATGACCACGAGCGGCGCGGAGCCCTTGGCGCGGTCACCCTTCACCTGATAGTTGAGGGAAATCCCGTTCACCGTGGCCAGCGGCATGTCGACCCTTTCGTGGAGAGTTGGTGCTGGTTCCCACGGTATAGGGACCGGCGCGGCGGACGCATCGACCGGGGTGCCCCGGCGGCGCGTGCCGCCTTTCGGCCAGCGCCCCGGCGGACGCACCCTCCAGCGTCGCATACCATTGGCTTTTCGCAGGGTAAGAGCGCACTGAGCCGGGAGGACTTGACGATGGCCGTGAAGGGCAGCGCGAACGACATTGCGGACGACGATCTGGAACCGCTCGCCGACGAAACCGCGCGTCAGGCGCAGCGGGTGGTCGCGGCATACGCCGAGGACGCCGATGAGTGCCGGATGTTGTTGTCCATGCTGGGTATTGGACCGAACGCGCGAGGCGAATAGTCTCGTTCTCGACGCCAACGGCGACGTCGACTACACAACTCCAGCGGGATGAAGCAACGCGCAAAGGATGCGTGAGTGGACCAGATGAATCCGTCCGACGACTCCGAGCGAGCCAGAGACACCTCGACTGCTGACGCCGCGGCGGAGAACACCGGCTCCGGGGCCGGCTCCGGTTTCGTCGTCGTCGCCAACCGGCTCCCCGTCGACCTCGAACGACTGCCCGACGGCAGCACCCGATGGAAGCGCAGCCCGGGCGGTCTGGTGACCGCGCTGGAATCGGTCCTGCGCAACAACAAGGGGGCGTGGGTCGGCTGGGCGGGGGTCCCCAACGTCGACGTGGACCCGATCATCGAGGACGGCCTGGAACTGCATCCGGTCCCGCTGTCCGCGGACGAGGTGGCCGACTACTACGAAGGCTTCTCCAACGGCACACTGTGGCCGCTCTACCACGACGTGATCGTGCGGCCGGTCTACGACCGCAAATGGTGGAGCGCCTACGTCACCGTGAACCGGCGCTTCGCCGAGGCCACCGCCAAGGTCGCCGCCGAGGGCGCGACCGTGTGGGTGCAGGACTACCAGCTCCAGCTGGTGCCCAAGATGCTGCGCATGCTGCGCCCGGACCTGACCATCGGATTCTTCCTGCACATCCCGTTCCCGCCGGTCGAGCTGTTCATGCAGATGCCGTGGCGCACCGAGATCGTGGAGGGCCTGCTCGGCGCCGACCTCATCGGCTTCCACCTGCCCGGCGGCGCGCAGAACTTCCTCTATCTGGCCCGCAGGCTGGCCGGGCAGCCGACCTCGCGCGGCTCGATCGGCGTGCGCTCCAAGCTCGGCGTCGTCCAGGTGGGATTCCGCACGGTGCGGGTGGGCGCGTTCCCCATCTCGATCGCCTCCGCCGAACTGGACGAGCATTCCAGGCGCAGGTCGGTGCGCGAACGCGCCGCCAAGATCCGGGCCGAGCTGGGCAACCCCAAGACCATCCTGCTCGGCGTGGACCGGTTGGACTACACCAAGGGCATCGACATCCGCCTCAACGCGCTCGAGGAGCTGCTCATCGACGGCCGGATCGATCCCGCCGACACGGTGATGATCCAGCTGGCCACACCCAGTCGCGAGCGGGTCGAGAGTTACATCCAGATGCGCGGCGACATCGAACGCCAGGTCGGCCGGATCAACGGCGAGTTCGCCCGGGTCGGCTACCCGGTGGTGCACTACCTGCACCGTCCGATCCCGCGCGACGAGCTGGTCGCGTTCTTCGTGGCCGCCGACGTGATGCTGGTGACGCCGCTGCGCGACGGCATGAACCTCGTCGCCAAGGAGTACGTCGCGTGCCACAGCGGGCTCAACGGCGCCCTGGTGCTGAGCGAGTTCACCGGCGCGGCGGCCGAGCTGCGGCAGGCGTACCTGTGCAACCCACACGACCTGGACGACGTGAAGGACGCCATCGTCGCGGCTGTCGAGGACGAGCGCGACGTCAAGCGCAGGCGGATGCGTTCGATGCGCAGGCAAGTGCTCGCCCACGACGTGGATCGCTGGGCGCGCGCCTTCCTCGACGCCTTGGCCCAGGACCAGGTCGCGGGCAGCGCGCTGCTGACCGACGACGACGTCTACCCCGAGGACCGCGACCCGCGCTGAGGCCGTTCACAGGAATCACCCAGCTTCGGTCCAGGAACTTCGCAGCCGGATATCGGACCATTTAGCCATGAGTGGTGCCCCCGTGCAGCAGACACCCGAGGCCAGGGTCCTGGTGGTCGACGACGAGCCGATGATCGTCGAACTGCTCGCGGTGAGCCTGCGCTACCAGGGCTTCGAAGTGGACACCGCGGCCGACGGCGCCCAAGCGCTGGACAAGGCGCGCTCCTTCCGTCCCCAGGCCCTCATCGTGGACGTGATGATGCCCGGCATGGACGGCTTCGGCCTGCTGCGCAGGCTGCGCGCCGACGGTGTCGACGCGCCCGTGCTGTTCCTGACCGCGCGCGACGACGTGCAGGACAAGATCACCGGCCTCACCCTGGGCGCCGACGATTACGTCACCAAGCCGTTCAGCCTGGAAGAAGTGGTGGCCCGGCTGCGCGTCATCCTGCGCCGCGCCGGTCACGCGGCCCCGCAGCGGGAGAGCTCGCGTCTGCGCTTCGAGGACATCGAGCTCGACGACGACACCCACGAGGTGTGGAAGGCGGGTGAACCGGTCGCGCTGTCGCCCACCGAGTTCACGCTGCTGCGCTACTTCATGGTCAACGCGGGCACTGTGCTGAGCAAGCCGCGCATCCTCGACCACGTCTGGCGCTACGACTTCGGCGGCGAGGTCGGCGTGGTGGAGACCTACGTCTCCTACCTGCGCAAAAAGGTCGACACCGGCAACACGCGGCTGATCCACACCTTGCGCGGCGTCGGTTACGTGATGCGCGCGCCCCATCGCAAGAGCGGTTCATGAGCCCGAGCCGGATCGTCGTGGTGCGTGCGAAGGTCTCCGGCTTGTTATCCGCGATTCCGTTGCGCGGGACCTTGACGATCCTGCTGGTGCTCACCGCCGGGCTCGGCCTGCTCGTCTCCGGCATGGTGGTCACCTCGGCCTTGGAAGGCCAGTTGACCGACCGAACCGACCAGCAGTTGCGCGAAGGCGCGATGGAATGGTCCAGACGCCCGCCTCCGCCACCGGTGCTGCCGCCCGAGCCGCGCCACGCCCCGAGCCAGTTCTACGTGCGCTTGCTGCGAAACGACGGGCGCGCGTTCTTCCTCAAGGCGTTCGGTGTCGAGGCCGAGCCGAACTTGTTGTCGACACCGCAATCGAGTCCTTACACCGTCGGCTCCGTGAACGGAGGGCCGATCCGGTGGCGTGTGCTGACGCTGCGCACACCGGAGGGCACGACGACGGTCGCGCTGCCGCTCACGCAGAACACCGACACCGTGCACCGGCTCGTGATGCTCGAGCTGATCGTCGGGGCGATAGTCCTGGCCGTGCTGGCGGTGCTCGCGTATTTCCTGGTGCGGCGCAGTCTGCGTCCGCTGCGCCGGGTGGAGAGCACCGCCGCGGCCATCGCCCGCGGTGACCTGCATCGCCGCGTGCCGGTGCGCGATACCAACACCGAGGTCGACCGGCTGTCCAGGTCGCTGAACGGCATGCTGGCGCAGATCCAGCGCGCGTTCACCGCGACCGCCGCGTCCGAGGAAGCGGCACGCAAGTCCGAGGAGCGCATGCGCCGTTTCATCGCCGACGCCAGCCACGAGCTGCGCACGCCGTTGACGACCATCCGCGGGTTCGCCGAACTGTATCGCCAGGGCGCCACCGACGATCCCGCCGCGTTCATGGACCGCATCGAGCGCGAAGCCCAGCGGATGGGCGTGCTGGTGGAAGACCTGCTGATGCTCGCGCGGCTGGATGCCCAGCGCCCGCTGGAACTCGGCCCGGTCGACCTGCTCGCCGTCGCCAGCGACGCCGTGCACAACGCACGCGCCGTGGTCGCCGCCGGGCATACCGACGGTCCCGTCCGCACCATCGAACTGAAGATCGAACCGGGCGAGGGAACGCTCGAGGTGATCGGCGACGAGGCGCGGCTGCGCCAGGTCTTGGGCAACCTGCTGAACAACGCCGTCACGCACACCGCGCCCGACGCGAAGGTGACCGTGCGGCTGGCTCCCGGCGCCGGCGACGTGCGGCTGGAGGTGGCCGATACGGGGCCCGGCCTGCCCCAGGAGGAGGCCGAACGCGTCTTCGAGCGCTTCTACCGCACCGACACCTCCCGCGCGCGAACCAGCGGCGGCACCGGGCTCGGCTTGTCCATCGTGCAGGCGCTGGTGACCGCGCACGGCGGCTCGGTGGGTGTGCGAAGTTCGCCCGACGCGGGGACGACGTTCACCGTGCGGCTGCCGCGACGACTGCCGGAGTGAGCTGCGGCGTCGATCCGGTCGCCTCGTCACCGTCCCTGCCGAAGCCGACGCGGGCTTCCTGCGTCGCCCTGAGCAAATTCCCGGGCTCAGACCGGGGTGACCGCCGAGACCAACCAGTGCGAGTCCGCCTTCGTCAGAGTGACGCGCACGCGACTGCCGGTGGTGGTGCCCTGCGGGGTGTCCTTGCTCGTCATCACCTGGTTGAGGAACAACAGCACCTGCGCGTGCGAACGGTCCGCGGAGATGACACCGCCCGCCTGGGTGGTCGCGGTGACGGTGAGCTGCTTCTCCTTGGCGCCCGGCGCGATCTGCTTGTCGATCAGCGTCAGATAGTCGTCGCGGAAATCACCGGTCAGGTTGTCGGCGGACTTGCGCAGTTCGGTGTCCACGGTCTGCGGGTTGTAGGTGAACATGGCCTCGAGGGTGCGTCCCGCCGTCGCGACCGCGTCCGCGCGCGACTGCTCGGCCTGCCGGTCGTCCCAGTAGCGGTAACCATTGACGCCGCCGATCACCGCGGCCGCGGCGACCACGACACCGAGTACCGCGAGCAGGATCTTGGCCCGAATTCCGTTCATGCTGCGTCCACCGGTCATGCCACGAACTCCACATTGGACACGGTCAGCCCGGAATCGCCGCGGGACACGGTGACCCGGAACCGGTAATACCTGGTCTGCGGCTCGGCCTGGCCCGCGTTGGTGAGCGTCTGCTTGGCGGCGACCAGCACCCGCCCGGAGCGATCGTCGTCGCTCTCGAGCGCGGCCTCCACGATCTCGCCGCTGGAGACCACCTTGGCCTGCTGCACGATGCTGGTGAACGGGTCGACCCGCCCGTCGAACTCGGTCTTGAACTCACCCGAGGCCAGCGACAGGATCCGGTCGATGTCCTGCTTGGCGGAATCGGCGCGGATGGTGGTCAGATTGACGATCGCCTGCCGGGCGGTTTCCACGTATTCGGCGCGGCGCTCGTCGCGCTCGTGCGCCGAGCGCATCGCGAGCACCGAGAGGGTCGCGCCGCAGACGAGCGCGACGACCAGCAGCGCGGCGGCGGCCATCGCGAGAATGCGCGGGAGGCCGCGGTTCTTGCTCGGAGCGGGCTTCTGCTCGGACGGCGACTCGGCAGCGGCTTTCGTCATGCTGACCGTCGCCTTGTCCGCGTCGGCGGTCGAGTCGTCCGTGGCCGGTACCGGTGGGCTCGACTCGGCGCCGACGGTGCTCGGCTCGGCGTCCGCGTCGGCGGTTTCGGCCGAGCGGTCGGAAGAGACCTTTGCGCGCGTGGCCTTCGCATCGTCTGCGGCCGTGGTCTCAGCGGCGGCGGCGACCACGGTCTCCGCGTCCGTGGCAGCGGTGGTTTTCGCACCCGTAGCAACGGAGGTCTTCGCATCGCGCGCGGCGTGGTTCCCGGGCGCGGCGTCACTTACAGTCGCGGCGTCGCTCACAGTCGCGGGCGCGGCGTGGGTCGCGCTCGCGGCGTCACTCGAAGGCGCGGGCGCGGCGTCGGTAGGGATCGCGTTCTCCTCGACCGGCGGCCCGGCCGAGCGCACCGCACGACGCCGCGTGCGGTGACCTTCTCCGTTGCTCTCACTCATCGTTGCTGCTCCTCGAGCATCGCCTGCCAGCTCGACGGTACCGTGCCCGAACCGCTCGGTCCGATATCGCCCTGTCGGTATGTCCGCCCGTCGGGGCCGATGTAGACGCCGCTGTCCGGGTCGTACGCTCGGGCGGCGGCCGGTGTGCCGCCGCCGTAACTCGCCGGCGCCACGACGGGCGGCTCATCGGCGGGCGCTGCCGCGGGCGCGACCGGCCGCGGCGGCCCGAACGGCGGGTTGTCACCCAACGGAACGTACCCGGTCCGGCACATCTCCGGCGTCGGAGCGCGCACACCGGGCACTTCGACGCACGGCGTGTTCCGGATGCCGCGCACCGCTTCGGGAGCGTCTTGCGGCACCTTGCAGTACAGGCCGGAAGGCGTGGGCGGGGTGTCGAGTTCGCTCGGCGAGCGGCGCTGGTCGGGCGGGAGGAAGCCGGTCGTGCAGGCGGGCGGGTCGTTGACCAACGCCATGAAGTCGACCAGGGCTCCGTATTCGAGCGGGCCGCGTACCGCGGTGAGCAGCGCGGCGACCAGCGGCGGATAGACCACCAGGATCTGTTCGAGTCCCGCGTGGTAGGTGACCGCGACCTGACCGACGCTGACCAGGTTCGACAGCAGCAGCGGCAGCGTCGGACGCAGATCCTCGAACAGGTTGGTCACCCGTTGCATCGCGGACGGGCCCTCGCGCAGCACCCCGCGTAGCGCGGGGTCGTGACCGCGCAGCTGGTCGGTGACGGTCGCCAGATCGGCGGTCCAGGAACGGATCGCCGCGTCCGAACGGGTCTGGGTATCCAGCAGCGGCCCGATCTGGTCGAGCAACTGCTTCGTCGGTTCGGCGTTCGCCTGCGCCTCCTGCACCAGCAGCGACGCGGAGTCGATGAATCGTTGCAGGTCCGGTCCGGCGCCGTTGAACGCGAGGAACGCCTCGTCGATGACCTGCCGCAGCCGGGTGTCCGCCACGCTCGACAGCAACCGGTCGGCTTGGTCCAGCAGCGCGCCGACGTCTTGCGGCAGCTTGGTGCGCTCCACCGGGATCACGCTGCCGTCGCGCAGGTTCCCGCCCGTGCGGTGCTCGGCGGGGACCAGATCCACGTACTGCTCGCCGACCGCGGAGACACTGCGGACCCACGCGTCGACGTCGGAGGGAATCTTGTAGTCGCTGGCGATGGACAGTTTCGCGTCCACGCCGACCGGCGTGAGCCGCACCTCCTTCACCACGCCGACGTTCGTGCCGCGATACGCGACATTGGCCGTCGGGTAGAGACCGCCGGTCGCGGCCAGTTTCACCGTGACCTCGTAGCGCCCGATGCCGAACATCGCGGGCACCTTCACGTATGTGCCGCCCATGACCACCAAGCCGATCACCGTCAGCACGGAGAAGATGATCAGCTGGGTACGGACGAACCGGGTGAGCGTCACTGGCCCGGACCCCCTTGCGGCGCGGAGTTGCCCGGCATGGGCACGGTCAATCCGGGAATGGCGGGCAGGCCGGGGATCGGCGGCAGTCCCGGGATGGTCGGGGCGGGCTGGCTCGCCGCGGGCGGCGGCGCCTGCAACGGCCCGGTGGCCGGGTCGCCGTTCTGCGCGGCCGTGCCCGGCGCGAAGCTGCCGAGAGCGCCTTCCACGCCGCCGAACCGTCCGCCCAGCGGCGTTCCGGTGAGAAAGTTCGAATCCAGCCGCTTGCCGGTGATGTCCACGGTCATGAACAGGTTCAGGTAGTCGCCCTTGATCGCGTGGTCCAGGTTCTTCATCGGGAACGGGAAGGTGGCCAGGATCTTCAGCGCCTCGGTCAGGTCGCCGCCGGTGTCCGACAGCGATTTCAGCGCGGGCACGAGGCTGCGCAGGTTGGCCTTCAGGTCCTCGCCGCTGGCGTCGACGATGCGCCGGACGACGTCGCTCAGCTCGCCGAGCGCGGTGAGCGCCCTGGTGATGTTCGCGCGGCGGTCGGCGAGCACGGTCAACGCCGGATGGATCTGCTCGATGGCCGCCGCCACCACGTCACGCTGCTCGGCGAGCTGACCGCCGAGCCGGTCCAGCCCGCTCATCGCGGCGATGATGTCGCCGGTCTGGCGGTCCAGGTTCGTGGTGAGCTCGTTCAGCTGCGGCAGCAGGTCGCGGATGGCCTCCTCGCGCCCGGTGAGCGCCGCGTTGAGTTCGTGGGTGATGGTTTCCAACTGCGCGACGCCGCCGCCGTTGAGCACCACCGACAGCGAGGACAGCACCTGCTCGGTGGTCGGATAGGTCCCGGCCCGCGCCAGCGGGATGACATCGCCCGCCCGCAACCGGCCTTCGGGAGCCTGATCCGTCGGCTCGGCGAGCTCGAGATGGTTCGACCCGAGCAAACTGGTCTGCCCGATCTTGGCGACGGCGTTCGCCGGCAGCTGCACGTCCGGGTTCAGCGTGACGGTGACCAGCGCGTGCCAGTCCTCCACCTCGATCTTCGACACCGTGCCGACCGCTACGTCGTGCACCCGGACGGGGGAATTGCGGGTCAGCGTGGTCACGTTCGGCATCTGGATACGCACTTCGTAGGAGCCGGGCGCGGTGCCCTCGGTGCCGGGCATCGGCAGCGAATTCAGTCCGTCCCACTCACAGCCGGAGACGCCGAGCGCCACCGCCAGCCCCACCGCGACCGTGGCGGTGCGGTGCAATCGCCGCGGCGGCGTCATCGCACTCCTCCCGGAATGGCCAGTCCGGCGAGGCCGCTGGGCACGCTCACCGGAGCGGGCTGCGGCTGCGCGGGAGTCTGGCTCTGCACCCGCTCGGCCAGGCTGGGATCGGTGTACACCAACTGGTCGGGGAACGCGGTCACGCCGCTGGCCGGGTTCGTCATGATCGGCACGTAGTTCATGCTCAGGCTGTTGATCACCGGCGCGAGGTACTGCGCGCAGAGGTCGGCGCTGCGATCGGCGTCGTTGGTCTCCAGCGCGCGCACCGAGCCGCACAGGAACCCGAGCGGATCGGCCGGGTTGTTCAGCGCGATCGCGCCGGTCAGGGTGCCTTGGGCGGGCTTGTAGATCTGGTAGAAGTTCACCAGCGCGGTCGGGCCGGAGTGCAGTACGCGTTCCAGTTCCGGCCGCTTGTCGACCAGCACCTGGGTGGCGTCGGCCAGCCGCTGCACGCCTTCGGTGAGTTCGGCGCCGCTGCCGTCGATGAACCGGCGCACGTCGACGATCGCGGCGTCCAGATTGTCCAGCCCCGCGCCGAGATCGGCCGAGACCCCGGCCAGCACCGAGGACACCGACGCCAGCCGTCCGCCGAACTGCACGATCTGCTCGTTGCTCGCCGACAGCACGTCGACGAACTTCTGCAGGTTGCGCACCGTGCCGAACAGGTCGGTGCGCCCGTCGGAGAGCGTGCTCAAGGTGGCCGACAGTTCCCGCAGGGTGTCGCGGAACCGCTGCCCGTTGCCGTCGAGGTTGTCGGCGGCGGTGTCGACGAAGCGGCCGAAGGACCCCTGCTTGTCGTCACCGACCGGCCCGAGGGCGGTGGCCAGCTTGGACAGCTCGGCCTTGATGTCGTCCCACTCGACCGGCACCGCGGTGTGCTCGATCGGGATCACACTGCCGTCCTTCAGCTTCGGTCCGCCGGTGTAGGCGGGCGCGATCTGGATGAAGCGCGCCGAGACCAGCGACGGCGAGATGATCACCGCCTTCGGGTCGGCGGGGACGTCGATTCCGCGATCGAGGGTCATGGTCACCTTCACCCGGTCGGCGCCGGGCTCGATCGAGTCGATCCTGCCCACCTTGACGCCGAGCACCCGCACGTCGTCACCCGCGTACAGGCCCGATGTGGACGGGAAATAGGCGGTGACCTTGGTGGTTCCGATCCTGGTTATGCCATTCCACGCGACCGCGACCACGAGTGCCGCGACGACCACTCCGGCCAGCACCAGCGCCCAGCGAGGCAGTTTCCGTACAACGCTCAGCATGCGCATCCCCCCGGACGCGACTCCCCCGTCGTCGCCGAGCCATCGACGGCTCGAGACGGGTACAGGATGGACGGGTAATGCCCACTCATCGCGGCGGCTCCTGTATCGCGGGTTCGATCGACGGGGACGGCGTGAGGTAGCTCTGCAGATCATTCGGCAGGTGCTGCGGCCACACGAGCGCGTCCACCAGCGGTTGCAGCGTCTTGCTCGCGGCATTGATCACGTACGCCTGGAAGTAGGGGCCGCTGCCCACCTGCTCACCGAGCGCGGCGGCGAACGGGCCGAGACCGTCCAGCGCGTCGGCGAGGTTCTGTTTGTTGCGCTGCAACAGCGCCAGTACCGAATTCAGCTTGTCCAACGCGGGTTTGAGCTGTGCCTCGTTGTCGGCGACCAGGCCGGACAGCTGCTGGGCGAGTCCGTTGACGTAGACGATCAGCTGCCCGAGCGCGGTGCGCCGCCGGTCCAGCTCGCCGAGCAGCTCGTTGCCGTCCAGGATCAGCGCGTTGATCTGGTTGCCGCGGTCGGCGAGGATCTTCGTCACGTTCTGCGCCCGCTTCAGCAGATCGGTCAGCGCCTGGTCGCGGGCGTTGATGCTGCGCGAGAGCGCGGTGACGCCGTCGAGCGCCGAGCGCAACGGCGCGGGGGTGTCGGCGAAAGTCGCCGAGAGCGCGTCGAGGGTCTGGTCGACCCGGTCCAGGTCCAAGTCGTGCACCGTTCCCGCCAGGTCGCTCAGCGCCTCGTTGAGCGAGTACGGCGATGTGGTGCGCTCCAGCGGGATGGTGTCGTCGGTGTGCAGCGCGCCGGGGCCGGACGGCGTCACCTCCAGCGATTTGCGTCCGAGCACCGTGTTGGTCTTGATCGCCGCCGAGGTCTTCTCGCCCAGCACGATCGACTCGGAGAGGGTGAACCGGACGAGCACTTTCGCGCCGTCCAGGCCGACCTCCTCCACCCGTCCGGACCGCACGCCAGCGACCTGCACCGCGTCACCGGGGAGCAGTCCGCCCGCGTCGGCGAAGTAGGCGGTGAACGTCGCGCCGGAACGAATGAACGGCAGGCGGTCGAATTGCAGTGCCGACAACGCCACCGCCACCGCGAGCACGAGGCCGACGATGCCGATGGTGATGGCGGATGATCGCTGCTCTTTCATCGGTTGTCCGCACACCTTCCGGTCGTCTGCGCCCCGGGCATGTTGATCTTCATCGTCTGTCCGTTCGGGCCGTCCACCAGGAAGTTCGTCGAGCAGACGTAGAGCTGGAGGAAGGAGCCGTAGGAGCCGATGCGGATCAGCTGGCGATAGGTCGACGGCAGCCGTTCCAGGACCCACTGCACCGTGTCCGACCCGGCGTCGAGATTCGTGGCCAGTCGTCCGGTCTGCTCGATGGTGCCCCGCAGATCGGGGCGGGCCTGGGCGAGCAGGTCGGTCAGGTCGCCGGTGGCCCCGGCGATTCGCGGGATCGCGTCGCCGATCTGGTCCTTGTCGGCCGCCAGTCCGCTGATCAGGCGCTGTAGTTCGGCGATCGTGGTGGCGAACTGGTCGCCGCGCTGATCGATGGTCTGCAGCACCGCGTTCAGGTTGTTGATCACGCTGCCGATCAGCGCGTCCCGGTCGGCGAGCGTCTTGGCGAACGAACCGCCGCTGTTGAGCAGGGACACCAGCGTGCCGCCCTGGCCCTGGAAGATCTGCAACAGCGCGTTGGTCAGGTCGTTCACCTGGCCGGGGTCGAGGCCGCGCAACAGCGGCCGGAAACCGCCGAGCAGCATGTCCAGGTCGAGTGCGGGCGCGGTCTGTTCCTTGACGATGGTGCCGCCGGGCTGCAGGACGCGGTTCGAGCCGGGCCCCTCGGTCAGCTCGAGATAGCGGTCGCCGACCAGGTTCTCGTACTTGATCGCCGCCCGGGTGCTGGTGAGCAGCCGGTACTTGCGGTCGACGTCGAACTCGACGTGCGCCAGATAGTCCTTGCCCACCTTCACCGAGGTGACCGAGCCGACCGGCACGCCGGCGATGCGCACCTTCGCCCCGGGCAGCACGCCCGAGGAACTGGTGAACACGGCGTGGTAGCCGTTCTCCCTGGCGAACCGCATCTGGCTGAACACAACCGCCAGACCGGCGAAGATCAGCGCCATCACCAGCGTGAAGATCGCCAGTTTGACGGTGGTCGCGGTGTTCTTCACGGGCGCGGCACCCCCGGTAGTCCGGCGAACAGGAGCTGGAAGATCTTCGGCGGGTTCACACTCAGCGTCGTCGACGGTGTGTACACGTGGCCTTCCGAGGTATCGGTGACGACATAGTCCGAGTGGCTGCCCGGCACTCGGTCCAGCAGGCCCTCGCATCGCGGGCCGCCGGTCGCGTTGACCTTGGGCAGATCCTCCGGGTAGGTGTACGGCTTCGCGCCGTACATGAAGCCGGTGTTCAGCGCGACGCCTTCCTGCAACCCCCCGAAGACCGCCTCACCCATCGGCAGCGCCTTACCGAGGCCGCCGATCAGGCAGTACAGCGCGGGTGCGTACTCGTCGAGCAGCCCGGTGGTCGGGCGCAGCAGATCCAGCGCGGTGCCGAGCTGATTCTCGTTGTCGCGCAATACCGATCCGGTGGTGTCGGCCAGGCCGGTGAGGTTCACCAGAACGTTGTCCAGGCTGTCCTGCTCCTGGGCCAGGGTCGTGCTGGTGACCGTGAAGTTGTCCACCGTGCGCAGCAGGTCGTTCACCGTGTCCGCGTACAGGTCGGTGACCTCGCCGGTCTTCGCCAGATCCTGTTGCAGCGTCGGCAGATACGGGTTGATGTCGCGCAGGTAGGCGTCGCTCTGCGTGAGCAGGTCACCGAGTTTCTGCCCCCGGCCCTGCAGCGCCGTGCCGAGCGCGGACAGCGTCGCGTTCAGCTTCTCCGGCTCGATCTTGGCCAGCACGTCCGACAGGTGCTGGAACAGGGTGTTGAACTCGACGGTCACCCGCTGCGCGGTCACGGTCGCGCCCGGCCGCAGCGGGGTGGACGACGGCTGCTGCGGAACGATGAAGTTGATGTACTTCGCGCCGAACACCGTGGTCGACCGGATGTCGACGTCCGCGTTGGCGGGGACCAGTTTCAACAGGTCCGGGTCGAGGGCCAGTTTCAGCCTCGCGCCCTCGGCGGTGTGGTCGACGGACGCGACGCGGCCGATCTCCACCCCGCGCACCTTCACCTTGGCGTCCGGGTCCAGGACCAGGCCGCTGCGCGGCGCGTCCACCGTCACGGTGGCCGTGGGCGTGAACCCGCCGACGAACATGATCATCGCGACCGCGACGATCGCGACCAGCGCGAGCACCATCGTGATGCCGGCCAGTTTCAGGCCGAGCCCGCCGCGCAGCGCCCGCCCCAGGCGGCTTTCCGTTTGCTTCGATTCCGCCATGTCGCTATCCGGAGAGGTGGAAGTTGCCGGAGGTGCCGTAGATGGCCAGCGAGACCAGCAGGGTCACCGTGACGACCGCGACCAGCGAGGTCCGCACCGCGTTGCCCACCGCGACACCCACGCCGACGGGGCCGCCCGCGGCGTTGTAGCCGTAGTAGGTGTGGATCATCATGATCGCCAAGGACATGAGAATCGCCTGGGCGAACGACCACAGGATGTCGGTCGGGATGAGGAACGTGGAGAAGTAGTGGTCGTAGACGCCCGCCGACTGACCGTAGATGACGACCGTGGCGAACCGGCTGGCCAGGAACGACGCGATCACCGCGAGCGCGTAGAGCGGGACGATCGCGATCATCCCGGCCAGCACGCGGGTGCCGACCAGGTAGGGCACCGGCCGGATCGCCATCGACTCCAGCGCGTCGATCTCCTCGGCGACCCGCATCGCGCCCAGTTGCGCGGTCGAGCCCGCCCCGATGGTGGCCGCCAGGCCGATGCCAGAGATCACCGGCGCCGCGATGCGGACGTTGATGAACGCCGCGAAGAAGCCGGTCAGCGCCTCGACGCCGATATTGCCCAGTGAGCTGTAGCCCTGCACGGCGATAGTGCCGCCCGCGAACAGGGTGAGGAACCCGACGATCACCACCGTGCCGCCGATCACCGCCAGTGCGCCGGTACCCATGCTGATCTCGGCGATCAGCCGGATGGTCTCGGTGCGATAGTGCACCAGCGCGCGCGGCAGGGACCCGAGCGCCTGGGCATAGAACACCGCGTGCTTGCCGACCGAATCGAGCGAGTCCGACACCCTGCGCATTCGCCGGACCGTGCGGGGAAAGCGGGATTCGATTACGAAGGCCATCGCGTCACCGCGCCGTGAACTTGATGCCGACGGCGGTGACCACCACGTTCACGACGAATAGGGCCATAAAAGCGAAGACTACGGTCTGATTCACCGCATCACCGACACTCTTGGGTCCGCCTTTGACATTCAGGCCCAGATAGCAGGCGACCAGTCCGGCGATCAGCCCGAACAATCCGGCTTTCACCTCCGAAATGATCAGCTCGGGCAGATGGGTGAGCAGCGTGATGCCATTGACGAACGCGCCGGGGTTCACATCTTGCAGATACACCGAGAACAGAAATCCGCCGACGATGCCGATGGTGCACACCAGGCTGTTGAGCATCAGCGCGACGAACATCGACGCGAGCACCCGGGGCACCACCAAGCGCTGTACCGGATTGATGCCCAGTACCCGCATGGCGTCGATTTCCTCGCGAATGGTGCGCGCGCCCAGGTCGGCGCAGATCGCGGTCGCGCCCGCCCCCGCGACGATGAGCACGGTGACGATCGGCCCCACCTGGGTGACCGCGCCGAATGCCGCGCCCGCCCCGCTGAGATCGGCCGCGCCGATCTCCCGCAACAGAATGTTCAACGTGAAGCTGACCAGAACGGTGAACGGAATGGCCACCAGCAATGTCGGGACGATCGAAACTCGCGCGATGAACCAGGACTGGTCGATGAACTCCCGCCATTGAAAGGGCCTGCGCACGCTGGCGCGTGCGACATCGGCGGTGAGTTCGAAGAATCCACCGACGGCCCGCAACGGCACGGCAAGGACCTCGTTCATCCACGATCCTCCTTGCTCAACCGGCGTACACAGCCCACGGCGCGAATCTCCACCGTGGCCGCACCGCCGGAACGATTAGAACACGTTCACCGTGTTGCCGGTAGCACTTTTCACACTTTTGAAGTGCAATTTCCCGAAAAGTCGGCATATAAATTTGGAACCGGTGTCATCGGGTGATGATCCCACCTTTGTGAGGTAGGACATAACCCGTCCCTATGTCTACCAAGCGCCGATCCCATGATCAACAGTTGGACAGCTGATCAGTAGCGAGTCCGCGGCGAGCCGCCGCGGCTCACCCCAGCTCTGCCAGCGAAGACGCCGAGAAGGTGCGCCCATCCGGGCGATCGGCGAAGTAGCCGCCCAGCGTGTCGGCCAGATCCTGGGCCGACCACTCCCCCGCGGCCGCGTCGAACCGGCGTTCCACGACCGGCGCCGCCATGAGCGCCACCATCCCCCCGTAGACGACAAACAGCTGTCCGTTGACCGCGTCGGCGGCAGGCGAGGCCAGATAGGCGACCAGCCGGGCCACATGGTCGGGCGAGAGCGGGTCGGCCTCACCGTCCGGGGCGGGGCTGAACACCGCCTCGGTCATCGCGGTGCGCGCCCGCGGCGCGATCGCGTTGGCGCGCACGCCGAAGCGAGACAGTGCCCGCGCGGCCGAGAGGGTCAGCGCGGTGATGCCCGCCTTCGCGGCCCCGTAGTTGGCCTGCCCCTCCGGGCCGAGCAATCCGGCCTCCGAGGAGGTGTTGATCAGCCTGCCGTAGACCGGCGCGCCCGCCTGCTTCGACTTGCCGCGCCAATAGGCGGCGGCGTTGCGCGAGAGCAGGAAATGGCCGCGCAGATGCACCGCGAGCACCGCGTCGAAGTCCTCGTCGGACATGTTGAACAGCATCCGGTCGCGGGTGATGCCCGCGTTGTTGACCACGATGTCGACCGATCCGAACGACTCCTCGGCGGTGCGGATCAGCGCGTCGGCGGTCGCGCGCTCGGCGATGCTGCCCGCGACGAACTCCGCCTTGGCGCCCAGCGCCCGGATCTCACCGAGCGTGCTCGCGACCGCCTCCGACTCCGCGAGGTCGTTGACCACCACCGACGCACCGGCTCCGGCCAGCGCGAGCGCTTCGGCCCGCCCAAGTCCGGCGCCGCCGCCGGTCACGATCGCTACACGGCCCGCAAGGCTCAGATCATTGCTCACGCGGCCGACTCTAGAACGTGTTCCAACTTACGGCAAGCATCGCTCACTGCAACCGCAACGCCGCCTTCGGACATTGCGCGACGGCGTCCTCGACATCGGCGAGCCGATCGGGGGGCACGTCCGCGTTCGCGATGTGCAGGACGTCCTCGTCATCGAGTTCGAACACGTCGGGGGCGATTCCGACACAGATTCCATTCGCTTCGCACTGGTCTGGATCGACACTGATCTTCATGGCAACTCCTTTACCACCACTCTGGCCGAAGCCTAACAAGCCGATCCGCTCCACCGGAGCGTCATCGGGGGGATTCGCTATCAATACTGGAACATGTTTCAGTCCATATGCAATGATCGGGGAAACCCGATCCGACGAAGGCTCGTCCCACCCACCCCGCCGAGAGGTTTTGCCATGCGCATTGCGTACACGCCGCAACAGGAGCAGCTGCGCGCGGAGTTGCGCGACTACTTCGCGCGACTCATCACCCCTGAGCGCAGGGAGGCCCTGAGCGCGCAGACCGGCGAGTACGGGCAGGGCAATGTGTACCGCGAGGTGGTGCAGCAGATGGGCCACGACGGCTGGCTGGCGCTGGGCTGGCCAGAGGAATACGGCGGCCAGGACCGCCCCACCATGGACCAGCTGATCTTCACCGACGAGGCGGCGATCGCGGGCGCGCCGGTGCCGTTCCTGACCATCAACTCCGTCGCGCCCACGATCATGCACTACGGCAGTGCGGAACAGAAGAAGTTCTTCCTGCCCAAGATCGCGGCCGGTGAACTGCACTTCTCCATCGGCTACTCCGAGCCGGGCGCGGGCACCGACCTGGCCAGCCTGCGCACCACCGCGGTGCGCGACGGCGACGACTACGTGATCAACGGCCAGAAGATGTGGACCAGCCTGATCGCCTACGCCGACTACATCTGGCTGGCCGTGCGCACCGATCCGACCGCCAAGAAGCACAAGGGCATCAGCATGCTCATCGTGCCGACCACCGCCGAGGGCTTCTCGTGGACGCCGGTGCACACCATGGCGGGGCCGGACACCAGCGCCACCTACTACCAGGACGTTCGCGTGCCCGCGAGCGCGCTGGTCGGCCAGGAGAACGGCGGCTGGGCGCTGATCACCAACCAGCTCAATCACGAGCGCGTCGCGCTCACCTCGGCCGCGCCGCTGGCGCTGGCGCTGCGCCAGACCGTCGAATGGGCGCGCGAGACCAAGGCGAGCGACGGCTCCCGCGTGATCGACCGCGAATGGGTGCAGCTCATCCTGGCCAAGGTGCACGCAAAGGTGGAATACCTCAAGCTGCTGAACTGGGAGATCGCCAGCCGGGCCGACGCGGGCGGCGACGCGGCTCCGCGCCCGTGGGACGCCTCCGCCTGCAAGGTGTACGGCACCGAACTGGCCACCGAGGCCTACCGGTCGCTCATGGAGGTGCTCGGCCCGCAGGCTTACCTGCGCCAGGACTCCCCCGGCGCGCAATTGCGCGGCCGCCTGGAGCGGATGCACCGCGCCGCGCTCATCCTCACCTTCGGCGGCGGCACCAACGAGGTGCAGCGCGACATCATCGCCATGACCGCCCTGAAGCAGCCTGCCGCCGCGCGCTGACGAAAGCTGAGAGACCACCATGGATTTCACCCCCACCGAAGCCCAACTCGATCTCGGCCGGCTGACCGGCGAGGTGTGCGGGAAACTGGTCACCGCAGACCGGTTGCGCGAACTCGATACTGCCGAAGAGCGATTCGACCGGCCGCTGTGGAGTTCGCTGGCCGAGACCGGCGTGCTCGCGGCCGCCCTGCCCGAATCGGTCGGCGGCAGCGACCTCGGCTCGCTCGAGCAGACCGCCGTCCTGCGCGAGCTGGGCAAGCACCTCGCGGCCGTGCCGTACCTGTGGTCGATCGTGCTCGGCGCGGGTGCGCTGGCACGGTTCGGCGATGCGGCGCAACAGGATCTGGCCACGCGGGCGGGCGCGGGCAGCGTCATCCTCACGGTGGCGCTGGCCGAGGAGCGCAACTGGGAACCCGCCGCGCCGACCACGAGCGCGGTCGAGACCGGGGACGGCTGGCGGCTGACCGGCGCCAAGACCACCGTGCCCTTCGCGAACCGGGCCGAGCGGATCCTGGTGCCCGCCACGGTCTCCGGAACCACCGCGGTGTTCCTGGTCGATCCCGCGGCGGCGACGGTGACCGCGCAACAGGTGGTCGACCGCAGCCCGGAGTTCGCGGTCGAGTTCACCGATGCGCCCGCCGAACTGATCGGCGCCGTGGCCGACGGGGCGGAGATCCTGGACTGGATCCTCACCCGCGCCTGGCTCGGCCTGAGCGCCCTACAGCTCGGCACCCTGGAACGGGCGCTCGAGCTGGTCGCCGAGTACGCAAGGGAGCGCGAGCAGTTCGGCAAGGCGGTCGGCAGCTTCCAGGCCGTCGCCCAACGGCTCGCCGACGCCTACATCGACGTGCAGGGCCTGCGCTTGGCGGTCACCCAGGCGGCGTGGTTGCTGTCGGAGGACCTGCCCGCCGCCGAGGCGGTGCACACCGCCAAGTTCTGGGCCGCAGACGCGGGCCACCGCGTCGCCCACACCGTGGTCCACGTGCACGGCGGCGTCGGCATCGACCGCGACCACATCGCGCACAACTACTTCACCGCCGCCAAACACAACGAGTTCGCCCTCGGCGCGAGCACCGACCACCTGCGCGCCCTCGGCGCGCTGCTGGCCACGTAACCGCACCCGAGCACATTCGGCCCGCACGGCACCATGCCCTGCGGGCCGAATCGCGTTGCGCTCAGACCAGCCGCCGGTTCAGCACGCCGCTGACCCGCAACACACGCTCGGCTGCGTCTTCGAAAGCTGCGCGGCGCGAGTCGATCGCATCCGTGCCGGTGTCCTGAACGCGGGCGCAGCCGTCTCGCCGCGGCGCAGAGTAGCGGGGATCGAGGTCGGCCATGAGTCGAACGTACCGCGCTTTCAGTCTGCTGGGATCGACGTCAGGTAGCGCTGGAGGGTGGGGCCTACCTCGGCGATGATCTGGTCGCGGGTCAGGGCGACGACCGGGGGCAGGCGCAGGACGTAGCGGCACAGGGCGAGGCCGAGCATCTGGGTGACGATCAGGCCGCCACGGCGGGGGGCGTCGGCGGGATCGCCGAAACGCAGGACGGCGGGCAAGATCTGCTCGGTGAAGATGGCGCGGACGCGGTCGGCCACCGCCTCGTCGGTGAGCGATGAGCGCAGCAGCGTCAGCAGCACCTCCTTGTTCGGCTGCTCTTCCCAGATTTCGAAGAAGCGGCGCACCAGCAGCTCGCCCAGGCTGTCCGGCTCCGCGGAGCCGAGGTCGGGCAGGTCCAACCGGACATCGACCGCGGCCGCGAAGAGTCCGTCTTTGCTGCCGAAGTAGCGCATGACCATCGAGGGGTCGATATCCGCGTCGGCGGCGATGGCGCGAATGGTCGCCTTGCGGAATCCCTCGGCGGCGAACCGTGCGCGGGCCGCGTCGAGGATCGCCGCACGCGTCGCGTCCGAGCGGCGAACGGGGGCTTGATCAGGCTCTACGGTCATGCCAACAAGTGTAGGCCAACAAATGTTGACTTTCTAGCCCGGGCGGGGCTACGGTTGTGTCAACAAACGTTGGCCTACAAACGTTGACATGAGGAGTTCCGATGAACGCCACACCGAACCCGCTGCCCGCCACCGCTTCCGTCGTGATCGTCGGCGCAGGACCCGCCGGGCTGACCGCCGCCATCACGCTGGCCGACGCGGGTGTGGATTTCGTCCTGCTCGACCGGCAGAGCGAAGGCGCGAACACCTCCCGCGCGGCGGTCGTGCACGCCAGGACGCTCGAGGTGCTCGAGGAACTCGGCATCGCCGACGAGTTGGTCGCGACCGGCGACATCGTCGCGCGCTTCACCGTCCACGACGGCGGCAAGACCTTGGCCACCATCGACTTCGACAGTCTCCCGACGCGCTACCCCTACACCCTGATGACGCCGCAGGACACCACCGAGGCGGTGCTGCTGAAGCGGCTGCGGAAGGCCGGCGGTGACGTGCAGCGGCCATACCAGGTCAGCCGGGTCGCCCAGGACGGCGACGGCGTCACGGTCGAATACACCGACGCCGCGGGCGCCGCCGGCAGCATCCGCGCCGACTACGTCGTCGGCACCGACGGCATGCACAGCGTCGTCCGCGAGCAAGCGGGCATTGGATTCACCGGCGCGTCGTACCCGGAGTCCTTCGTTCTCGCCGATGTGCGGATGGACTGGCCGATCGCGCGCGACGAGGTGGCCCTGCACCTTTCACCGGAGGGTGTCACCGTGGTCGCGCCGCTGCCCGACGAGGCCGAGCCGAACCGCTACCGCGTGGTCGCCACTCTGGAAACCGCGCCCGAGCACTCGACCGCTGCGCAGATCCAGGCCCTCCTGGACGCCCGGGGCCCCGGCGGCGCGGTGCGGGTTCGCGAGGTGCTGTGGAGCTCACGCTTCCGCGTGCACCACCGGGTCGCCGACCACTACCGCAACGGGCGCATGCTGCTCGCGGGCGACGCCGCACACGTGCACAGCCCGGCAGGCGGGCAGGGCATGAACACCGGCATCCAGGACGCCGCCACCCTCGGCCCGCTGCTGGCGCGAGTCCTCACGGGCGAGCCCGACACCCTGCTGGACGAGTACGAGACCACCCGCCGCCCCGTGGCCCTCGGCGTCGTCTCGTTCACCGACCGCATGACCAAGATGGCGACCCTGCGCCACCGCACCGCCCGCACCGCGCGCAACCTGATCCTCACCACCGCGTCCCGCATCCCCGCCTTCCGCCACCGCCTCGCCTACCAGCTGGCCGAACTCGCCAACCGCTGAGGTTCCGCGAGCCCCAGCGAGCCGAATCGAACGCCGCTCCGACAGCCGCTCAGTGATGCGTACCTGCCATCGGCTCCGGGACAACTGGCGCCGGTACCGGGCATCCCCGGCAGACCGATCGACGGCGCTGATATCCGGGCGGAGGCCTGCATGGTCGGCCACTGTCCGAGGAACGGTGGCCGACACATGAGGCCGGGTTGCTACTTCGCGCTCGCCACCGCGTGGTCGTCGGCGGGGCGGGCCTGGGTTTGCTCCTTGGCCCAGCGGTAGTCGGGCTTGCCGGCCGGGGAGCGCTTGATCTCGTCGACGAACCACAGGCTGCGGGGCAGCTTGTAGGGCGCGATCTCCTGGGTGAGCATGGGGCGCAGCTCCTCCAGGGTGGGGCGGGACGCGCCACGGCATTGCACGACCGCGACCACCCGCTGGCCCCAGCGCTCGTCCTCGATGCCCACCACCAGCGCGTCGAAGATCTCGGGGTGCGTCTTGAGCGCGCCCTCGACCTCCTCGGGGTAGATCTTCTCGCCGCCGCTGTTGATGCTGACCGAACCGCGGCCGAGCATGGTGACCGTGCCGTCCTCCTCGACGCGCGCGTAGTCGCCGGGGATGGCGTAGCGGATCCCGTTGAACTCTTTGAAGGTCGCGGCGGTCTTCGCCTCGTCCTTGTAGTAGCCGAGCGGGATGTGCCCGCGGCGGGCCAGGATGCCGACCTCACCGGAGCCGGGCCGCACCGGATTGCCGTTCTCGTCGAGCACATCGGTGGAAGCGTCGATCTTCACCCGCGGCCCGCCGGTGTGCGTCGCGCCCTTGGCCACGATGGCGATGCCGCCGAAGCCGGTCTCCGATGAGCCGATCGAATCGGAGATCATCCGGTTGGGCAGCAGCTCGAGGAACTGGTCCTTGAGCGAGGGCGAGAACAGCGCCGCGCTGCTGGCCATTACGTACAGGCTGGAAAGGTCGTAGGGCTGACCGGTCTCCGGGTTGCCTTCGATGAGCGCGTCTAGCATCGGGCGCGCCATCGCGTCACCGGTGATGAAGATCAGGTTGATCTTGTGCTTGTCGATCGCCCGCCACACGCCGTGCCCGGAGAACTCCGGGATCATCACGGCTTTACCGCCGCCGAACAGGCTGTGGAACGTGGCCCACTGCGCGCCGCCGTGGATCATCGGCGGTATCGGGAACCGCACCATCGGCGGGCTGCCCGCGCCGACCTTCGCCAATTCCCATTCGTCCTGGACGTATTCGCCGGTGATGAAGTTGATGCCCGCGCCGAGCACGCGCCAGACGTCCTCCTGACGCCACATCACGCCTTTGGGCATGCCGGTGGTTCCGCCGGTGTAGACCATGTACAGGTCGTCCGGGGAACGTTCGCCGAAGTCGCGCTCGCCCGAGGACTGCGCGAGCACCGTCTCGTAATCCACCGAATCGGCTGCGGTGGCGATCGTGCCGGTCGTATCGTCGTCGACGACGACGACCGTGCGCAGTTGCGGCGTCTTCGGCCGGACGGCAGCGACCTTGTCGCTGTAGCGCCGCTCATGGATCAGCGCGACCATGTCCGAGTTGTCGAAGATGTACTGCAACTCGTTCTCGACATATCGGAAGTTCACGTTGATCATCACGGCCCGCGCCTTGAAGATCGCGACCATGGCCTCGACGGCCTCGATCGTGTTGCGTGAGTAGATACCCACCTTGTCGCCCGGTCGGACTCCCTGTTCTTGCAGGTAGTGAGCGAGTTTATTGGCCCGCTCCTCCAACTGGGCGTAGGTGACCTCGCGGCCGTCGTCGGCCAGCGCGACGCGGTCGGGCATGAGGTCGACGGCATGTTCGACAAGGTCCGCTATGTTGTAGCTCACAGCCTTAAAAATAGAACGTGTTACTGTTTCTGACAAGGCTCGAAGTCAGGAGAATCAGCGATGCCGCACTGTCTCGTCGAGAAGCGCGACCATGTCCTCATCGTCACCATGAACCGGCCCGAGGCGCGCAACGCGCTGTCGGGGGAGATGATGGCGATCATGAAAGACGCCTGGAATCAGGTGGACGAGGATCCGGAGATCCGGGTCGCGATCCTGACCGGCGCGGGCGGGGCGTTCTGCGCGGGCGCCGATCTCAAGGGCATGACCTCCGAGCACCCCGGCGACACCATCGAGGGCGGCGGCTGGAACCCGGCCAAGCTGGAAGCGCTGCTCAAGGGCCGCAGGCTGACCAAGCCGCTGATCGCGGCGGTCGAGGGCCCGGCTATCGCGGGCGGTACCGAGATCCTGCAGGGCACCGACATCCGGGTGGCCGGGGAGAGCGCGAAATTCGGCGTGTCCGAGGCACGGTGGGGCCTGTTCCCGCTGGGCGGCTCGGCTGTGCGGCTGGTCCGCCAGATCCCCTACACCGTGGCCGCGGAAATCCTGCTCACCGGCCGGCACCTCACCGCCGCCGAGGCCAAGGAGATCGGCCTGATCGGACACGTCGTCCCGGACGGCACCGCACTGGACAAGGCGCTGGAGATCGCGGGGCAGATCGCCGCCAACGGACCCCTCGCCGTGCAGGCCATCCTGCGCACCATCCGGGAGACGGAGGCCATGCCGGAAGAGGACGCCTTCGAGATCGACGCCAAGCTCGGCATGTCGGTGTTCCGCTCGGCGGATGCCAAGGAAGGGCCGCGGGCGTTCGCGGAGAAGCGCAAGCCCTCTTTCACCGGAAGCTGAGAATCCCGGCGGAGCCCGACGCCCCCGATGCGCACCCGCATCGGGGGCGACCCCTCGCCGGGCTCAGTTGGCGCCCGGGTAGTCCATCCAGAACGGCTCCCACTGGTGGCCGTCCGGGTCGATGAAGGTGCGGCCGTGCATGCCGACCTGCGCCTCCTGCGCCCGCTTGTCCTCGTTCACCTCTTCGGTCGCGCCCGCCGCGACGGCGGCTTCGGTCAGGCTGTCGACCTCTTCGGCGCTGCCGAGCGCGAGCGCGTACGCGGCGTTGATCGCCGCCTTGGTATCGGCCACCGGCCGCTTGCTGAAGGTGGTGAAGAAATCCTTGATGAGCAGCATCAGGCAGATGTTGTCGTCCACCACGATGCAGGCGGCGTTGTCGTCGGTGAATTCCTGGTTGACCTTCCACCCCAGCGCCTCGTAGAACGCCATCGACCGGTGTAGATCCGCGACCGGGAGATTGATGAAGATCATCTTGCTGCTCATGGCCTCTTCCTCTCGAGCAAGTCCGTTCGTGTCACTGGATAGGACGTGCCCCGGACGGCGAACTCATCGCGGAAGCGTCGGTGTCGCATCCCACACGCCGGGCAGGTTTAACGATCTTGATCAGCACCGCCTCCGTGTTCGCGGTCCTGTTCTGTGTCGGTGGCCTGTGGCATGGTGACACCCATGAACGACTCGCCCGGCTCCTCCGCCGGCCTCGCTCCCGAGGTGCTCGCCGCGTTCGAGACCCATCGCAGAGAGCTGTGCGCGTACGCCTACCGCATGCTCGGTTCCTCCTTCGAAGCGGAGGACGCGGTGCAGGAGACCCTGACCAGGGCCTGGAAGTCCTACGACTCGTTCGAGGGCCGCGCCAGCCTCCGATCCTGGCTGTACAAGATCACCACGAACGTCTGCCTGGACATGCTCGACGGCCCGCAGCGCCGGGCCAGGCCGATGGACCTGTCCGGTCCGTCGCGGCCGGATTCGCCGCTGCCGGCACCGCAGCCGGACTACGTGTGGATCGAGCCCATCCCGAACGCGCTTGCCTTCGGCGCCGATCCGGCCGATCACGCCAGCGCGAAAGACACCCTGCGCCTGGCCTTCGTCGCGGCCTGCCAGCATCTGCCCGCCACCCAGCGCGCGATCCTGATCATGCGCGAGGTGTTGCGTTTCTCCGCCAACGAGACCGCCGAGGCGCTCACCATGTCGCCCGCGTCGGTCAACAGCGCGCTGCAACGGGCGCGCGCGACCATGTCCAAGGTCCAGCCCGCCGCCACCGACACCTTCGACGAGTCCGACGAGGATCAGCGCAGACTGGTGGACAACTTCGTCAAGGCGTTCGAGTCCTACGACATGGACACCCTCACCACCCTGTTGAAAGCGGATGTGGCACTGTCCATGCCGCCGATCGAGCTGTGGATCTCGGGCCCGGAGAACGTCGCCGCGTTCATGCTCGGCCACGGAAGCGCTTGCCGCGATTCGCGACTGGTCCGCCTGGAGGGCGCCAACGGCTTGCCCGCCTTCGGCCACTACAAGCCGGGCGACGAGCCGGGCGTGTGGGTGCCGTGGTCGATCACCGTGCTGGAACTCGACGGCGACACCATCGCCGGGCTGAACTTCTTCCTCGACACCGAGAAGCTGTTCCCGCTCTTCGGCCTCGCGCCCGAACTGCGCGAGAGTATCTGACCCGGAACGCGCGAATGCGCCCTTCGTGAAGGGCGCATTCGCTTTCGGCGTCGTCGCGCGGCCGGGCCGCGGCCCCAGCGGACCGGCTACACGGCCGCCTCGTCTCCTCAGGACGCGGGGATGTACCGTTCACGCAGCTTGCGCTTGTAGAGCTTCCCGTTCGGGTCGCGCGGCAGTTCCGGCAGATAGTCGATCGACTTGGGCATCTTGTACTTCGCCAATTGCGTTGCGGCGAAGGCCAGCAGTTCCTCGGTGAGCGCGTCGCCGCCCTCCGCTCCGGCGGCCGGCTGCACGACCGCCTTCACCTCCTGGCCCCAATCCGGATGCGGCACACCGAAAACCGCCACGTCGACGACCTTCGGGTGGGTGATCAAGACGTTCTCGACCTCCGCCGGGTAGATGTTCACGCCGCCGGACAGGATGAGGTCCGAGCGCCGGTCGTGCAGGTACAGGTAGCCGTCCTCGTCGAGGTGTCCGATGTCCCCGACGGTGAACAGGTCACCAACGCGCGAGTCGTCGGTCTTGGCCTTGTCGTGGTGGTACTCGAAACTCGAAGCGCCCATTCGCATGTACACCAGGCCGGTCTCGCCGGCGGGCACCTCGGAGCCGTCTTCCTCGCTGAGCACCTTGATCACCGACCACGGCCACGCCTTGCCGACCGAGCCCGGCTTGCGCAGCCACTCGGTGCCGTTGATCACCGTGCCGCCGCCCTCGGTGGCCGCGTAGTACTCGGTGACCGTCGGACCCCACCACTCGAGCATCTGCCGCTTGGTCTCCTGCGGGCAGGGCGCCGCGCCGTGCACCATGCTGCGCAGCGAGGACACGTCGTACTTGGCGCGCACCTCCTCCGGCAGGGCCAGCAGGCGGTGGAACTGGGTGGGCACCATGTGGCTGTGCGTCACCCGGTGCTTGTCGATCAGCCGCAGCATGTCCTCGGCGTCCCAGCGATCCATCAGAACGAGCTTGTGGCCCAGCTGGATCGAGATGGTGGCGAAGTTCAGCACCGCCGTGTGATACAGCGGCGAGCCGCAGATGTGCACGTGGTCGTCGTAGGGCGCGAGCTCGAACAGGCCGAAGAACGCGGTGGTGTGCGGCGGGACGACATCGGGGTCCGCGCCGGTGAGCGGCCGCCGTACTCCCTTGGGCCGCCCGGTGGTTCCGGAGGTGTAGAGCATGGGGGCGCCCGTGCTGCGGTCGGACGGACGCCCGGTGTCCGCGGCGCCGAGCCAGGCCACCGACTTGAAACCCTCGATCTCGCCCACCGCGAAGCGCGCCGTCGCGGGCAGCCCCGCCTCGTCGGCGGCGGCCTGGGCGGCGGCGGCGAAGCGATCGCTGGCGATGAACGCCTTCGCCTCGCTGTCGGCCAGGATGTAGGCGACCTCCGGACCGGTGAGATGCCAGTTCACCGCGACGATGTACAACCCGGACTGGTAGGCCGCGAAATACGCCGCGATCGCCTCCACGCTGTTGTGCACCATGCTCACCAGCACGTCACCGGTTTGCAGGCCGAGCCCGCGCAGGCCGGTGGCGTAGCGATTGGCGAGCGTGGCCAATTCGCGATACGTCACCTCCCGGCCCCAGGGATCGACCATCGCGATCCGATCGGGCTCGGCTTCGGCGATGTTCCACAGACCGAGAATTTTCACTGACTCCTGCGCGGGGGGATGGTGAGGAGGCGGAGCCGACGGGGCGGGTGAGGCAGTCACCCCATTGAATCTAGAACGTGTTCTACTGTTCGACAAGGGGGGCAAGCCGATGCAAATGCGCGACATCGGGAACCGACACCAGCATCATGGTGACGCCCGCGGACTCCCAGACCCGCAGCTGCTTGCGGACATGCTCCTCGTCGCCGATGATCGCGGTGTCCAGAATCAGCTCGTCCGGCACCACCGCCGCCGCCTCGGCCTTCTTGCCGGACTGGAACAGCCGGCCGATCTCGTCGACCTCGCGCTCGTATCCCATCCGCCGGTAGACCTGGGCGTGGAAGTTCAGCTCGGGCGCGCCCATGCCGCCGATGTAGAGCGCCATGATCCAGCGCATCCGCTCCAGCTCACTGGCCGGGTCGTCGGTGATCACCACCTGACAACTGGCGGCGATCTCGAAATCGTCCCGGCTACGCCGCGCCCCCGCCCGCGCGAAGCCCTCGTCGAGCCAGTCGTTGTACATCCCGGCCAGCCGTGGCGCGTAATAGATGGCCAGCCAGCCGTCGGCGATCTCGGCGGTGAGCGCGACGTTCTTCGGCCCCTCGGCGCCCAGCCAGATCGGCAGATCCGCACGTAGCGGATGCACGATCGGCTTCAGCGGCTTGCCGAGCCCGATCGAACCCGGCCCGGTATAGGGCAGCGGGTAGTGCGGGCCGTCGCTGGTGACCGGCCCCTGCCGGGCCAGCACCTGACGCACGATCCCGACATACTCGCGGGTGCGCTGCAACGGCTTGGCGAACGGCTGGCCGTACCAGCCTTCCACCACCTGCGGACCCGAGACGCCCAGGCCCAGGATCGCGCGGCCACCGCTGAGATGATCGAGGGTGAGCGCGTGCATAGCCGTCGCCGCGGGCGTGCGCGCCGACATCTGCACCACCGATGTCCCGAGGCGCACCCGCCGCGTCGACGAGCCCCACCAGGTGAGCGGGCCGAAGGCGTCCGACCCCCACGATTCGGCGGCGAACACGGCGTCGAACCCGGCTTCCTCGGCCGCCGCCACCAACTCCCCCGCGTTCGCGGGCGGCTGGGCCATCCAGTACCCGAGTTGCAATCCGAACTTCACGCCGGACCCCTTTCCAGTCAACTGCTTGCCACCAGAGTTAGAACCTGTTCTACTCGATATCGTGACTCAGGGGAATACTGCATCCACGGCAATCGCTAGTGGTAGCGGCACGGCATTGAACACAGCGGCCGTGCCCGATGTACTCAGCGCGCCCCTACGGGTGCGTTTCGACTACACCCGCTCCGTCGGCTCCACCATCGGGACGTTCTTGACCCGGTTGCGCGATCACAAGATCGTCGGCGCTCGCGGCTCGGACGGCCGGGTGATCGTGCCGCCGCCGGAATACGATCCGATCACCGCCGAACCGCTGACCGAATTCGTCGACGTCGCCGACACCGGCACCGTCGAATCCTGGACCTGGGTGCGCGAGCCGCTGCCCGGCCAGCCGTTCGACCGCCCCTTCGCCTGGGCGCTGATCCGATTGGACGGCGCGGACACGACGCTGCTGCACGCGGTCGACGTGGCCGGGCCCGAGGACATCCGGAAAGGCTTGCGGGTCACCGCCCGGTGGGCCGAGCAGACCGAGGGCAGCATCCGCGACATCGTCTGCTTCGAGCCGGGTGAGAAGTCCGCCGCGCCGGTGGCGTCCGCCGGAGCCGAGCCGGTGACCATGCTCGTCACGCCGGTCGATCTGTCCTACAAGCACACCGCCTCGCCGCAGGAGACCGTCTACCTGCGTGGACTCGCCGAAGGCAAGCTGATCGGCGCGCGCACCGACGCCGAGGGCAAGGTCTACTTCCCGCCGCGCGGCGCGAACCCGACCGACGGCAGGCCGACCGACGAGTACATCGAGTTGTCCGACCGCGGGACGGTGACCACCTTCTGCATCGTCAACGTGCCGTTCCTCGGGCAGCGGATCAAGCCGCCGTACGTCGCGGCCTATGTGCTGCTGGACGGGGCGGACATCCCGGTGCTGCACCTGGTGCTCGGCTGCGACGCGAGCGAGGTGCGCATGGGCATGCGGGTGGAGGCGGTGTGGAAGCCGCGCGAGGAGTGGGGCTACGGCCTGGAGAACGTGGACCACTTCCGTCCCACCGGCGAGCCGGACGCCGATTACGAGACCTACTCCCATCACCTCTGAGAGAGGCGCACGTTGACTGACAACGCCACCGACATCGCGGTCGTGGGTTTCGCCCACGCGCCGCACGTGCCGGAGACCTTCGGCACCACCAACGGTGTCGAGATGCTGGTGCCCTGCTTCCAGCAGCTCTACGACCGGCTCGGCATCACCAAGTCCGATATCGACTTCTGGTGCTCGGGCTCGTCCGATTACCTTGCCGGACGGGCCTTCTCGTTCATCTCCGCGATCGACGCCATCGGCGCGGTGCCGCCGATCAACGAATCGCACGTGGAGATGGACGCGGCCTGGGCGCTGTACGAGGCGTGGGTGAAACTGCGTTCGGGACAGGCGAAGACGGCGCTGGTGTACGGCTTCGGCAAGTCCTCCGCGGGCACGCTGCGCCAGGTGCTCACCATGCAGCTGGACCCGTACGTCGTCGCGCCGCTGTGGCCGGACGCCTGGTCGATCGCGGGCCTGCAGGCTCGCGCCGGTCTCGACGCCGGACGCTGGACCGAACGGGACATGGCGGCCGTGGCGGCCGGCGAGTCCGGCGACGCCGACAGCCTGCTCGACCAGCCCTATGTCGCCGATCCGCTGCGCGCGCACGACATCGCGCCGATCACCGACGGCGCGGCCGCGATCGTGCTCGCCGTCGGCGACCGCGCTCGCGAACTGTGCGAGCGCCCCGCGTGGATCACCGGCATGGCGCATCGAATCGATACTCCCGTGCTCGGTGCGCGCGACCTCACCGTCTCGCCGTCGACGGCGGCCGCGGCCAAGGCGGTCACCGGCGGTGACGTCAGCGATTTCGACATCGCCGAGTTGCACGCGCCGTTCAGTCATCAGCAACTGATCCTCGCCGAGGCGATCGGGCTGAAGAACGGCACGAAGGTGAATCCGTCCGGCGGCGCGCTCGCGGCCCACCCGATGTTCGCCGCGGGCCTGGAGCGCATCGGCTTCGCGGCCGAGGCGATCATCGCGGGCTCGGCGAATCGCGCGTTGGCCCATGCCACCAGCGGCCCCGCGCTTCAGCAGAACCTTGTGACCGTCTTGGGATCGGAGAACCGATGAGCTTGCCAACGGCGGTGCTCGGCACCGGACAAACCCATCACGTGACGAAACGGACCGACGTGTCCATGGCGGGGATGTGCCGCGAGGCCATCGATCGTGCGCTCACCGACGCCGGTCTCACCATCGCCGATATCGACGCGGTCGTGGTCGGCAAGGCGCCGGACGGATTCGAGGGCGTCATGATGCCCGAACTGTTCATGGCGGACGCGCTCGGCGCCACCGGAAAGCCGCTGCTGCGGGTGCACACCGCCGGTTCGGTGGGCGGCTCCACCGGCATCGTGGCGACCAATCTGGTGCAGGCGGGCGTGCACAAGCGCGTGCTCGCGGTGGCGTGGGAGAAGCAGTCGGAGTCGAACGCCATGTGGGCGTTGTCGATTCCGGTCCCGTTCACCATGCCGGTCGGTGCGGGCGCGGGCGGGTACTTCGCTCCGCACGTGCGCTCCTACATCCGGCGCTCCAACGCACCGGGCCATATCGGCGCCATGGTCGCGGCGAAGGATCGCCGCAACGGCGCCAAGAACCCGCTCGCGCATCTGAAGCAGCCCGACATCACGATGGAATCGGTGCTCGCCTCGCAGATGCTGTGGGATCCGATCCGCTTCGACGAGACCTGCCCCTCCTCCGACGGCGCGTGCGCGATCGTGCTCGGCGACGCGGAGGCCGCCGAGGCGGTCGAGGCCACCGGCCGCAAGGTCGCCTGGGTGCACGCCACCGCGATGCGCACCGAGCCGACCACCTTCGCCGGGCGCGACCAGGTCAATCCCCAGGCGGGCCGGGACGCGGCCGCCGCGCTGTGGGAGACGGCGGGTATCACCAACCCGCTCGAAGAGATCGACGTGGCCGAGATCTACGTCCCGTTCTCCTGGTTCGAGCCGATGTGGCTGGAGAACCTCGGCTTCGCGCCGCAGGGCGACGGATGGAAGCTCACCGACAAGGGCGAGACCGAGATCGGCGGCGCTCTTCCGGTCAATCCGTCCGGCGGCGTGCTCTCGTCCAACCCGATCGGCGCCTCCGGGCTGATCCGGTTCGCCGAGGCCGCCAAGCAGGTCATGCAGCGGGCCGGGGACTATCAGGTCGAGGGCGCGCGTAAAGCGCTCGGCCATGCCTACGGCGGCGGGTCGCAGTATTTCTCGATGTGGGTGGTCGGATCGGAGCGGCGGTGACACCGCTGAAGTTCACCGTCGGTATCGCGCTGAGTCCACTGGACCAGCTGACCGAACTCGCGAAAACCGCCGAGAAGTGCGGGTTCTCGTCGATCGCGCTGCCGGACTCGCTGTTCTACATGAAGTCGGCGGCGGCGAAGTATCCCTACACCGCCGACGGCAGCAGATTCTGGGGCCCGGACACGCCGTGGGTCGACCCGCTCATCGGCGCGACCGCCATGGCGGCCGTCACCAGCCGCATCCGCTTCTACACGAACGTGCTCAAGCTGGGTTCCCGCAATCCGCTGCTGCTGGCCCGGCAGGTCGGCTCGGTGGCCAACCTGTCGGGTAACCGCTTCGGCTTCGGAGTCGGAATCGGCTGGGCGCCCGAGGAATTCGAGTGGTGCGGGGTGCCCTTCGCGCGGCGCGGCGCCCGGGTGGACGAGATGATCGAGGTCATCAAACTGGTACTGGCCGGTGGCATGGCCGAGTACCACGGCGAGTTCTTCGACTTCGATCCGTTGCAGATCAGCCCGGCGCCGAGCGAGCCGGTGCCGTTCTACATCGGCGGGCACACCGACGCGGCACTGCGGCGCGCGGCGCGGGTGGGCGACGGCTGGACCTCGGCGATGATGACCTACGAGGAGCTGCGCGGCACCATCGGCAAGCTCGACGCGCTGCGCGCCGAGTTCGGCCGATCCGGCGGGCCGTTCGAGATCCAGGCGGTGTGCGTCGACCGGTTCGGCCGCGCCGGCTATCAGGACCTGGCCGACGCGGGCGTCACCGACGCGATCGTGGTGCCCTGGCTGGCCGACGGCATCGGATTCGACGGCGAACTGTCCGCCAAGCAGGACTCGCTGCGCAAATTCGCCGAACAGTACATCGCCCAACCCGTCCTCGCCGAACGATGACGACCCGCTGGCCGAGGGAGGCCTTATGACCACCACAACCGAGCATCCGGCCAGGGCTGCCGGCCTGGCCTCGCAGGCCGCCGTGCGAGCCCGGGACAAGCAGGCCTGGGTCGCGCTGTTCGCCGCCGACGGCATCGTGGAGGACCCGATCGGCCCGTCCGGCTTCGATCCGGAGGGCAAGGGCCACCGCGGCACCGACGCCATCGCCGCGTTCTGGGACATGGCCATCGCGAAGACCGAGCTGATCGAGTTCCTGTTCGGCGACTCGTTCGCCTGCGGCAACGAAGTCGCCTTCACCGGCACCATCCGCAGCACCATCGGCGGGCACCTGATCGACGCCGACGGCGTGTTCACCTACCGGGTGGACGACGACGGCAAGATCACCGCGCTGCGTGCGTTCTGGGAGGTCGATCGCGCCATGAAGACCGCGCGTCCGGTCGGCTGAGGTCATACGAAAGGGCCCTCGCACCGTGCTGGTGCGAGGGCCCTTTCTCGCGTCTCAGTGCGCGACCGGGCAGGTCTTGTAGTCGACCGGGAACTCCTTGATGCCGTTCAGCCAGCCCGAACGCAGCCGCTTCGCGTCGGCGATCTTGCTGATGTCGGGCAGATGATCGGCGATGGCGTTGAAGATCAGGTCGATCTCCAGCCGGGCGAGGTTCGCCCCGATGCAGAAGTGCGCGCCGGTGCCGCCGAAGGCCAGGTGCGGGTTGTCCGTGCGCATGATGTCGAACTTCTCCGGGTGGTCGAAGACGTCCTCGTCGAAGTTGGCCGAGCGGTACAGCATGACCACCCGCTGGCCCTTCTTGATCTGCACGCCGCCGAGCTCGGTGTCCTCCAGCGCGGTCCGCTGGAACGAGGTGACCGGCGTGGCCCACCGGATGATCTCGTCGGCCGCCGTGGCCGGGCGCTCCTTCTTGAACAGCTCCCACTGGTCCGGGTTCTCCAGGAACGCCATCATGCCGTGCGAGATGGCGTTGCGGGTGGTCTCGTTGCCCGCGACCGCGAGCATGATCACGAAGAAGCCGAACTCCTCCTCGCTGAGCTTGTCACCGTCGACATCGGCCTCGATCAGCGTGGTGACGAGGTCGTCGGCCGGGCACTGCTTACGGGAGGCCGCCATCTGGTAGGCGTAACCCAGGATCTCGGCGGACGCCGCGACCGGGTCGGCGGTGCTCTCCGGGTCGTCGTAGCCGGTCATGTCGTTCGACCAGGTGAAGACCTTCATCCGGTCTTCCTGCGGGACGCCGATCAGCTCGGCGATGGCCTGCAGCGGCAGTTCGCACGCGATCTGGGTGACGAAGTCACCGGAGCCCGCCTCGGCGGCCGCCTTCACGATGGACTCGGCGCGGGCCGACAGCTCCGCGCGCAGGCCGTTGATGGCGCGCGGGGTGAAGCCGCGCGAGATGATCTTGCGCAGCTTGGTGTGCTCGGGCGCGTCCATGTTCAACAGGACGATCCGCTGCAGTTCGATCTGCTCCCGGGCGATGTCGTCGTTGAAGCGCGGGATCGCGGTGTTCTCGTAGCTGGAGAACACATCGCTGCGCCGCGAGACCTCCTTGACGTCGGCGTGCTTGCTCACCACCCAGAAGCCGTCGTCGTGGAAGCCGCTGACCTCCGGCGGCTGCGGGTTCCACCAGATCGGCGCCGTCCGGCGCAGTTCGGCGAACTCTTGGACCGGAACACGCTCGGCGTAGATGTCCGGGTCCGTAACGTCGAACCCGTCCGGGAGATTCGGCCGGGCATTCCGAGTGTCTACCACCAGATGTCTCCTTCGACAAACTGAAACACGTTCTATAATCATTGAAGCACAGGCGCGAGAATGAGGAAAGAAACCGGACAGATCCGCCCCTGGCAAGTGCTATGAACGCGTTTCAGTTTTCTGTCCCGTAAAGAGAGGTTGGACATGGGCACACCCGTGATCGTCGAGGCCGCACGCACCCCGATCGGCAAGCGCGGCGGCTGGCTGTCAGGGCTGCACGCGGCCGAACTGCTGGGCGCGGCCCAGCGCGGGCTGCTCGAGCGCGCACATCTGGACCCGGCACTGGTCGAACAGGTCATCGGCGGCTGCGTCACCCAGGCCGGCGAGCAGTCCAACAACGTCACCCGGGTCGCCTGGCTGCACGCGGGCCTGCCCTGGCAGGTCGGCGCCACCACGATCGACACCCAGTGCGGATCGGCCCAGCAGGCCAACCACCTGATCGCGGGCCTGATCGCGGCCGACGCCATCGAGATCGGCATGGCCTGCGGCGTGGAGGCGATGAGCCGGGTTCCGCTGGGCGCCAACGTCGGCGAGAACGCCGGGCCGCGCAGGCCCGCCTCGTGGAACATCGACCTGCCCAACCAGTTCGAGGCAGCCGAACGAATCGCCAAGCGGCGCGGTATCACTCGCGCGGATGTGGACGCGTTCGGCGCGCGCTCGCAGCGCCTGGCCGGGCAGGCATGGACGGAAGGCCGGTTCGATCGCGAGGTGCTCACCGTCACCGCGCCCGCCGTCGACAAGGAAGGCAACCCCACCGGCGAAAAGCTCGATGTGTCGCGAGATCAGGGCCTGCGCGAGACCACCGTCGAGGGCCTGGCCAAGCTGAAGCCGGTGCTGGAGGGCGGCGTGCACACCGCCGGATCGTCCTCGCAGATCTCCGACGGCGCCGCCGCCGTGCTGCTGATGGACGAAAAGGCAGCGCAGCGAGCCGGATTGCGGCCGCGTGCGCGGATCGTCACCCAAGCGGTGGTCGGCGCGGAGCCGGAGTTCCACCTCGACGGCCCGGTGCAGGCGTGCAGCAGGCTGCTGGAGCGGTCCGGCATGAATATCGGCGACATCGACCTTTTCGAGATCAATGAAGCGTTCGCGTCGGTCGCACTTTCGTGGGCCTCTGTACACCAGCCGGACATGGACCGGGTTAATGTCAACGGCGGTGCCATCGCCCTCGGACATCCGGTCGGCTCCACCGGATCGCGTCTCATCACAACGGCTTTGCACGAACTGGAGCGCTCCGATCGCAGTACCGCAATGGTTCTCATGTGTGCCGGTGGCGCACTCGCGACAGGAACGATCATCGAACGTTTGTGACTTCAACCATTTCGCGTGCGTTGGTTGAACGTTCATCCCCCACGGGCGCAAACGTGTCGTACGCCACACAAACCCATGTACCGCCCAGTTCATGAGATGTCAGCTATCTTGCGGCTATCAAGACCCCCTCTCCCGAGACCCCAGCGACGGGCCAGAACCGGTTCGTACCGCGGGTTCTCGAGAGGCCTTGGGGTGACCCGCAAACCCGACCGTCCCAGCCCCTTCGCCGCCATCCGACCTAGAAGCTTCAAGGAAATCCGGAATCAGGCGTAGGTTTTCAGTTACTGAGCCGCTAATATCAATGATACGTATCCGAGATAACGACTGTTAGTACAGCGAAGGGAATTGGGCGGCTCACAATGGCTGATTTCGCGGCGCGGCTGAACAAGCTGTTCGAAACCGTGCATCCCCCGGGGCGTAAGCCGCACACCAACGCGGAGGTTGCGGCGGCGCTGACGGCCTCCGGACATCCGATCTCGAAACCGTACCTGTCGCAGTTGCGGTCGGGACAACGGACGAACCCGTCGGATGAGACGGTGGCCGCCCTGGCGAAGTTCTTCAAAGTCAAGCCGGACTACTTCTTCAACGACATCTATGCCGCCAAGATCGATCACGATCTGGAGCTGCTGTCCCAGCTGCAGGGCTATGGACTGCGACGGCTGTCGAGTAGAGCGTTCGACTTGTCCGAAGAATCACAGAATCTGCTCACGTCTATGGCGGAGAAGTTGCGGGCAAGCGAGGGCTTGCCCGAAATTCCTCCGGATGGCACCGAATAGGTTCTCCTGCACGGCAGCACAGTGCGGCCCCCAGGGTCGCACTGTGCTGTGTTATGCGCGCGTAAGCGGGCACAGCACACAACCGGCGCGGGGGCGTGCCCCCCAAAAATTGGGGACAAAAAACCGCCAAGTCATTTTTTGGGTCCGATCCTGTGTTCGAGGAATGCACCCCCGGGTGGTTTTTCTTTCCCCCC
>NZ_JBVJAP010000003.1:433520-622386 GCF_055590505.1 Nocardia sp. NPDC041819
ACGTCCCCCCCCCCCCCCCCCCCCCCCCCCCCCCCCCCCCCCCCCCCCCCCCCCCCCCCACCCCCCCCCCCCCCCCCCCGCGCCGGTTAGTGCTGCGGTCCGGATCGGGCGTCGGATAAGTACATTCGGGGGTGGTTCGTCGGCCGCGCTTCGCCCTGAAGGAGATTCCCGATCCAACCGGTCTGTCCGAATAGTCCGATCGGTCGCACACATTTGCGTCAGATTGATCGGATTCGCGCGAAGTTGATCAATTTCGCGCGGGTGCGGATGCGCTCGCCCTATAGGCCCGTGCTACGGCCTGGACCCAGCCACGGGGACTAATGCCTTCGGGCGGAGCAATCCACCGTGCGTCTACAAGGGTCTCCCCCACCGGGTCGTGCGCCCACCGCGCCACCTGGGCGGCCCGGTCTGCCACCGAGGCAGGCGGCGACGCCAGTTCCGCCAGCACGAGACCGCCGCCGGACTGTAGATACAGCGCGTCGATGATCTGCGCCACCTGGTCGGAAGCTTTGAGCTGCGTGGAGAATCCGCTCTGTTCGTGGGCGACCACCTCGGGGAAGCGTCCGACCATGGTCCGGTGCAGCGAGCGGATCCGGCGCAGCAGCACCCGCGCGCGCACCCAGAGTTCCACCACGATCCACACCGCGCCGAGTGCGATGAGCAGGCTCGCGAGCCCCCAGAGCGGCCATGCCCACGAGGGAGTACCGGGCGCGGCCGGGAGCGCGTGCTGGAACGCGCGCCGGACCCGACCTGCCGCGAGCAGCCCGACCACCGCCGTGCCCGCCGTGTAGAACGCGATACCGCGCCCCAGCGCGGTCCAGTCCAGAGTGCGCAGGCCGGTGACGACGACGAACACGCTCCCCGCGGCCACCGCCGACCACCCGAAGGTGTACGACCAGGTCAGCGTGACCATCGCCGCGCAAAGGCCGACGCCGTAGACGACCAGGGCGACCAGCCGCAGGTTGCGCCGTGACACCACCGGCCAGGCGGCCGAGGCGACCACCGAGGTGGCCGTGGTGAAGGCGATCCAGCTCGCGGTGACGACGCCGTCCGACAGCCGGCCCGCGGGCACACCGCCCGGGGCGAGATTGTCCAGCGCGACGGCGATCTCGGGCACCGCGACGGTCGCGGCGAGCGCGACGGCGGCGACCGCGACGACGATGGCCACCCGGGCCGTGGTCGCGGGCTTGACCAGGACGCGACCAACCCGAGCGCCGGCGGCCATCCAGACCAGCAGAGCCGTCGACCACAGGATCATCCGAGCGCCTCGTCGAATCGGAGCACCGAGACGCCCGCGCCCCGGCTGTTGAACACGCGCAATCGGGTCATCAGCATGGCGGCGAACGTCTCGGCCTCCCATTCGGCGAGCTCGTCGGCGCCGTCGTCGACGATCCGCTGATGCGCGCGCCGGCTGAGCATGTAGGCGATCAGGTCGTCGCTCGCCTCGAGCGTCACTTCCGGGGCGGGCGCGCCTTCGTGGTCGAAGACGATGTGACCCAGTTCGTGCGCGAGGGTGTGCTCGCGGCTCGGCAGCGTCTCGGAGAGCACGATCACGTCGCGGTCGGGATAGCGACGGCGCTGCCCGCAGACGCCGGGACCCAATCGCGCACTGGCGATCTCGATCTCACGGCGCCGCTCGCCCGCGATCGCGTGCACGACTTCGTCGAGGGTGGTCGCGTCGAAGTCGGCCGCCACCGCGCACACCGCGTCGACGGCGGCGGCGACTCGGCGGTAGGACCGCAGGTCACCGCGTATGCGGCTCACGCTCATCGGCTGCCCCCTCACGGCCTCGGGAAGAACTGGGCGCGGGCGGCGTCGATCCTGGCTTGCGCGGCCGCCGCGCTCTGGAAGCTGATCACGCCGGATCCCGCTCCCGCGAGGCCGAGCGCGATCAGGCCGCCGATCACCGGCAGCAGTTTCGTCGCGGGAAGGGCGTCGGTGGAGCCGATCGGGAGGACCGCCGGGGTCGCGGGCTGCTGCGCCTGCGGCGGCGCGGCGACATCGGGTGCCGGGGCGGCGAGATCGGGTGCCCGCGCGGCGAGCGGCGGAAGCGTCGACGCGCCGATCGGAATCGGCGAGGTCCCCGGTGTCACCGGGGCGGGCGCCGGAGGAACGGTCACCGGCGGCAGCGCGGGGGCGGGCGGAGCGGTCCCCTGCGGGAGCGGAATCAACAGCAGCAGTAGGGGACTCGCGGATCCGACGGCAGCCGAACCCAGCGCGGCGGAACCCGTTGCGGCCGAACCGGTCGCGGCGGAACCGACACCTGCGGATCCGAGGCCTGCCGAGCCGACCGCGGCGGAACCGGTGCCGCCGAGGACGGCGGAACCCGCACCCAGCGCGGCGGAACCCGTACCGCCCAGCACGACGGAACCGGCACCCAGTGCGGCGGAGCCCGTCGCCAGTGCGGCCGAACCGGTACCGAGGATCGCGGAGCCGGAACCAACCGCAGCGGAACCGAGAGCCGCCGACCCGGTGCCGAGCACTACCCCGAGACCGGCCGAGCCGGAACCCAGCACCACACCCAACCCGGCGGAACCGGCGGCGGATCCGGCCGCCGCCGAACCCGCTGTGGCCGAACCGGTTCCGGCGGTCGGCTGGGCGGGAGCCGCGCTGATCTGCGCCTCCTGTCCGGGCACGGCCAGCGCGTACCAGGGCTCACCGCTGTCATAAGGCGGCGGGGCGGGGTCCGCGACGCACGAGGGGCAAAAAGGTTGCGCGGCGGCGACGGCCGGGCTGCCGAGCAGCGCGCAACCCGTCACGGCGCAGGCTGCTGCCAGCGCACGGAATGCGCGACCTCCTGCCATGCGCCGAGCCTTCCCCTCATCAGTCGAAGCGCAGTTCTGTGCCCGGTCGCCACTCTCACACGGGACTTTCCGAACGAATGGGTGCCCATATTAGACCCCGTTCCGCGAACGTGCCTCGGAAGGGCGAAGCCGATCAGGCCCCGTACACCGGCTCCGGCGGAGTCGCCTTGGCGATCAGATCGGCCACGACGGGGCCGAGTTCGGCCGGATCCCAGCGCGCGCCGCGGTCCACGGCCACCCCGTGCCGCCAGCCGTCGGCCAGCGCCACCTTGCCGCCCTCGACCTCGAACACCCGTCCCGTCACCGCCGACGACCGGGTGCTGCCCAGCCACACCACCAGCGGAGACACGTTCTCCGGCGCCATCGCGTCGAAGCCGTCCTCCGGTCTGGCCATCATGTCCGCGAACACCGTCTCGGTCATCCTGGTGCGCGCGGACGGGGCGATCGCGTTCACCGTCACGCCATAGCGCGCGAATTCGGCCGCAGCGGTCAGCGTCAGGCCCGCGATGCCCGCCTTGGCGGCGCCGTAATTGCTCTGCCCCACGCTGCCTTGCAGACCCGCTCCGGAGCTGGTGTTGATGATCCGGCCCTCGACCGGACGGCCCGCCTTGGCCTCCGCGCGCCAGTACTCGATCGCGTGCCGCATGGTGGCGAAATGCCCCTTCAAGTGCACGCGGACCACCGCGTCCCACTCGTCCTCGCTCAGGTTGACCAACATCCGGTCGCGCACGAAACCGGCGTTGTTGACCAGCACGTCCAGCCTGCCGAAGGTGTCGACGGCCTCGCGGACGAGATTGCGGGCGCCTTCCCAGTCGGCGACGTCGTCTCCGTTGGCCACGGCCTGGCCGCCGAGCGCCTCGATCTCCGCGACCACCTGAGCGGCGGGCGTTTCCGCGGTGGCCGCGCCGTCCAGCGTCGAACCGATGTCGTTGACCACCACGCGGGCGCCCGCCGCGGCGAAGGCGAGAGCGTGCGCCCGGCCGATGCCCCGGCCCGCGCCGGTGACGATGACGACGCGCCCCGCGCAGATCTGCTCGGTGTCCATACTTTGTCCCTTTCCGATGTGAGCGGGGCCTTTGGTGGTCACGCTCCGCTGCCGCCACCGGGCGTGACGTTCATGCCCGGTCTCCCTTTCCGATATGAGCGAGGCCTGCCACGGTCACGCTCCGCTGCCGCGCCCGCACTGCTCCCCCTCCGGTGTGTTCAGGACTGCTGGTCGGCGGTGGAGGCGGCGAGGAAGGCGGGCCGCTCACCCCCGCCGTGCACCAGCAGAGTCGCGCCGCTGACGTAGGCGGCCAGCGGCGAGGCCAGGAACACCGCGCAGCGGCCGACGTCGTCGGGGCGGGCCATGCGGCCCAGCGGGATGGTTCGGCCCACCGCGTCGACGCCGTCCTGATCGCCGTAATGCAGCTGACTCAGTTCGGTGTGCACCGGGCCCACCACCAGCGAGTTCACCCGCACTTTCGGAGCCCACTCGACGGCGAGCGAACCGGTGAGGCTGTCCATGCCCGCCTTGGCCGCGCCGTAGGCCGCGGTGCCCGGCGACGGACGGTGCCCGCTGACGCTCGACACGTTCACGATCGAGCCGCCCTCGTCCTGCCGCTGCATCACCGCGTTGGCGGCCTGCGCCATCAGCAGCGGAGCGAGCAGGTTCAGCTCGACGATCTTGGTGTGGAAGTTCTTGCTCGCGTCGGCCGCGAGCGCGAAGGGAGCGCCACCGGCGTTGTTGACCAGATGGTCGAGGCGGCCGTGGCGCTCGACGATCCCCTCGACCAGCGCGCGCACCGCGTCCGCGTCCCGCACATCGCAAGGCAGGTACTCGATCGCGCGCCCATCGACTTCGACGGGCGCGTCCGCCGGTCGCCGCGCGCACGCCACGACGGTCGCGCCCGCGGTCAGGAACGCCTTGCTCACGCCCGCGCCGACGCCGCGCACGCCGCCGGTCACCAGAACGACGCGCTCGGCCAGATCGATTTCGAGTGCCACCGTGCTAACCTACCAAGCAACTGCTTGCTTTGCCAATGCGTTCACACACGACGGGAAGTGCCATGGGGATCAACCGCCACTCCGAATCGACCGGCATCAGCGTGGTCACGGTGGACTATCCGCCGGTCAACGCCATCCCTACCGACGGCTGGTTCGCCATCGCCGACGAAGTGCGCGCGGCGGGCCGGGATCCGGACACCAAGGTGGTGGTGCTGCGCGCGGAGAACCGTGGGTTCAACGCGGGCGTGGACATCAAAGAGATCCAGAGCAAGCCGGGCCACCAGGCGCTGATCGACGCCAATCACGGCTGCTTCGAGGCGTTCGCCGCGGTGTACGAGTGCCAGGTGCCGGTGATCGCGGTGGTCCAGGGCTTCTGCCTCGGCGGCGGCATCGGACTGGTGGGCAACGCGGATGTGGTGATCGCCTCCGACGACGCCACCTTCGGGTTGCCCGAGGTCGACCGCGGCGCCCTCGGCGCTGCGACCCACCTCGCACGGCTGGTACCCCAGCACCTGATGCGGGCGCTTTTCTACACCGCGAGCACCATCACCGCGCAGCAGTTGCACCACTACGGCTCGGTCTACCAGGTGGTGCCGCGCGCCGAACTCGACGCCGCCGCCTTGGAGCTGGCCAAGAACATCGCGGCCAAGGACGGCCGGGTGATCCGGGCGGCCAAGCGGGCTCTGAACGGTATCGACGTGCAGGACGTGCACCGCAGTTACCGGTACGAGCAGGGATTCACCTTCGAACTCAACCTCGCCGGCGTCGCCGACGAGATCCGCGCCCGGTTCGACGACGATCTCGCGGCGCGCAAGAGCGGGCAGTAGAGAGGAATTTCCATGCGAGACAAGCGGATGTCGCTCGACGAGGTCGTCGGCGAACTGCGCAGCGGGATGACCATCGGCATCGGCGGCTGGGGGTCACGGCGCAAGCCGATGGCGCTGGTGCGAGCCATCCTGCGTTCGGACATCACGGATCTGACCGTGGTCGGCTATGGCGGGCCCGACCTGGGGCTGTTGTGCTCGGCGGGGAAGGTTCGCAAGGCGTACTACGGCTTCGTGTCGCTGGATTCGCCGCCGTTCTACGACCCGTGGTTCGCCAAGGCGCGCACCTCCGGCGCGTTGACCGCCCGCGAGATGGACGAGGGCATGCTCAAGTGCGGGCTGGAGGCGGCCGCGGCGCGACTGCCGTTCCTGCCGATCCGCGCCGGGCTGGGCTCCGATGTGCCGAACTTCTGGGAGGGCGAGCTGAAGACGGTCGAATCGCCCTACCCCGTCGACGGCGCGCCCGAGACTCTGATCGCCATGCCCGCGCTGAATCTCGATGCCGCGCTGGTGCACCTGAACCTCGGCGACGCGCACGGCAACGTCGCTTACACCGGCGTCGACCCGTACTTCGACGACCTGTTCTGCCTGGCCGCGCAGCGCCGCTACGTCTCGGTCGAGCGCGTGGTGGAGACCGAGGAGCTGGTGAAAACCGTTCCGCTGCAAGCGCTGCTGCTCAACCGCATGATGGTGGACGGCGTGGTCGAGGCGCCGGGTGGCGCGCACTTCACCCTGGCCGGGGACGACTACGGCCGGGACGAGAAGTTCCAGAAACACTACGTCGAATCCGCGAAGACGCCGGAGGCGTGGCAGCGGTTCGTCGACACCTACCTGGCCGGCTCCGAGGAGCAGTACCAGGCCGCCGTCCGCCGATTCGCCGAGGAGGCGTGATGACCAGCACCGAAACCGTCACCCGCGCCGAGATCTGCGCCGTCGCCTGCGCCGAGATCTTCAGCGGCGCCGGGGAGATCATGGCCAGCCCGATGTCACCGATGTCGATCATCGGCGCGCGCCTGGCCAAACTCACCACCGAACCGGATCTGCTGCTGTCCGACGGCGAGGCGCTGCTGTTCGCCGACACACCCCCGCTGGGCGGAAAGGCACCGATCGAAGGCTGGATTCCGTTCCGGAGGGTCTTCGACGTGGTCGCCTCCGGCCGGCGGCACGTGGTGATGGGCGCCAACCAGATCGACCGGTTCGGCAACCAGAACCTCTCCGCGTTCGGCTCGCTCCAGCGGCCGACCCGGCAGATGTTCGGCGTGCGCGGCGCGCCGGGCAACACGATCAACCACGCCACCAGCTACTGGGTCGCGCGGCACACGAATCGCGTCTTCACAGACAGTGTCGACATCGTCTCCGGTGTGGGCTACGACAAGGTCGACGCCGCGAACCCGGCCTACCGCTTCCACCACCTGCACCGCGTGGTGACCAATCTGGGCGTCTTCGATTTCGAGGGCCCCGGCCACACCATGCGCGCCCGCAGCCTGCATCCCGGCGTCACCGCCGACGAGGTCGCCGAGAACACCTCGTTCGAGATCGCCGGTCTCGCCGAGGCGGGCGAGACCCGGCAGCCCAGCCCCGAGGAGCTGCGGCTGATCCGGGAGGTGCTCGACCCCAGGAAGATTCGCGAAACCGAGGTCCCGTCATGAGCCCGCGCCTGCGCACCGCGCTGACCGATCTGGTCGGCATCGAATACCCGATCGTGCAGACCGGCATGGGCTGGGTCGCGGGCCCGAGCCTGGTGTCGGCCACCGCCGAAGCGGGCGGGCTCGGCATCCTCGCCTCCGCCACGATGACCTTCGCCGAGCTCGAGGCGGCCATCGCGAAGACCAAATCGCACACCGCGAAGCCGTTCGGCGTGAACATCCGCGCCGACGCGGCGGACGCGCCCGAGCGGATCGATCTGCTGATCCGGGAGAAGGTCGCGGTCGCGTCGTTCGCGCTCGCGCCCAAGCAGGATCTGATCGCGAAGTTGAAAGACGCGGGCGTAGTGGTCATCCCGTCCATCGGCGCGGCCAAGCACGCGGTCAAAGTGGCGTCCTGGGGCGCGGACGCGGTGATCGTGCAGGGCGGCGAGGGCGGCGGGCACACCGGCCCGGTCGCCACCACCCTGCTGCTGCCCTCCGTGCTGGACGCGGTGGACATCCCCGTTGTCGCGGCGGGCGGGTTCTTCGACGGGCGCGGCCTGGCCGCCGCCCTGGCCTACGGCGCGGCGGGTATCGCGATGGGCACCCGGTTCCTGCTCACCCAGGAGAGCACCGTTCCCGACGCGGTCAAGCAGGAGTACCTGCGGCGACAGCTCCAGGACACGGTGGTGTCACTCAAGGTCGACGGCATGCCGCACCGCGTGTTGAACACCGAATTGGTGCAGCGCCTGGAGCATTCGGGCCGCTGGCGCGGGCTCACCGCCGCCGTGGGCAACGCGGCCCGGTTCAAGAGCATGACCGGCATGAAGTGGTCGACCATGATTCGCGACGGCCTGGCCATGCGAAAGACCAAGGACCTCAGCTGGTCCCAGGTCGTGATGGCCGCGAACACGCCGATGCTGTTGCGCGCCGGATTGGTCGAGGGCAACACCCAGGCGGGCGTGCTCGCCGCAGGTCAGGTCACCGGGATCATCGACGACCTGCCTACGTGCAAGGAGTTGGTCGACAGGATCGTCACCGACGCGGTGGGGCGGATCGAGACGATCTCGGCGCTCGCCGGGCAGAAGTCGGCCGCCAAGTCCGACTGATCGGCGACGCCCACCGTCACCCTCAGTCGCGCGGGAGCCCGGCGGGATCGGCGAGGCAGCCACCGACCCCGTTGGTTCGCGCGTCGCGACCGCGAACGGATCGCGGTGACGTCGTCGTGCGCTTGATCGGGGGCCTGGCGGCCGCCGCCGCAGATCGCCCGGCGGCGCTCGGCCGGGCGCGCGGGCCACCGAGTCCAGGCAGGTGGAGTGGCGTGCTCGTCCGTGCCCGGGCAGCGGCATCGGAACGATAGTGCCCTCGCGTGCAGGTACACCGAACCGGCGACCATGGATACCGCGCATCCCGTCCCCCGATAGCGGCGTGTCAGCGGCCGCGCCTGGTCGACTTCATGTCGTCGGCCTACGCTGGTCTGATAACGACATACCGGGTTCGCCTGGTATCCGCCGCCGTCGCGCGCCGGACTCGTCCGCACGGACCGGGACAGGCGAATCGCAGGACTCGACTCCCATCCTCGACCCGAGCGGAGGCCGCGATGCCCGCGACGACCGAGATCTCGGTGCGTAGTACCGCTTTCAACCACGGCGATCCGATCCCGGCGGTCTACACCTGCGAGGGCAGAAACGAGTCGCCCCCGCTGGCCTGGACAGCTCCCCCGCAGGCCGCCGGTCTCGCCCTCATCGTGGATGATCCCGACGCACCCAGCGGCCTGTTCACCCACTGGGTGGTCAGCAATATCCCACCGGCCACCACGTCCACGGAGGAGGGGCAGACGCCCGCGGGCGGGGTGGTCAGCCTGAACAGCGCCGACCGAGCCGAATACTTCGGCCCGTGCCCACCCGCGGGAACCGGCACCCACCACTACCGCTTCATCGTGTACGCCCTCTCCCACCCCGTACGGGTGGATTCCCGGACCTCACCGGCCGACGCCAGATCCGCCATCGTCGATGCCAGCCTGGGAGACGGACAGCTCATCGGTACCTACACCGTCGACAGGTAGCAGCCCACGACCCCGGTTCCGACACCCACTGGCCGTCGATAACACCTGACCCGGAGCGCTTTCGAAGCAGACCGCGCCGGGCGCTGCTATGTAGCTCGGATTCGGCGGCCTTCGGGCCATTATCGCCGTAGGTCAGATCGGACACGGTGGCCAGATGGACATCAGCAGGGGCAGCCAGCTGCCCGTCGGAGGCAAATAACTGCCCGTGGGCGGCAACCAATGGAACATGCGCAACTCTCCCGTCGGTCGAACGTCGTGATGAATCCGTCCGCTACCGCGGCGGGCAGGGCGGCTGGTCGGGGCCCTGCGGCTGCCCCGGCGGGGGACAATGCGGATCCTGCGGTTGCGCGGGAGCGGGCGGCCGCTGATCCGGCGCCGGATCGGCGCTCGCCATACCGCCGCCGATACCGACCAGGCCGACCACAACGCCGGCGGCGACAACGGTCTTGGCCAGCGTCGACTTGATGCTCAATTCGTATCCTCTCTTCGGTGGATGCCGGTCCGGACACGCGGCTTCCGGACCGGCGAGAGAATCCTCGAAGAGAAACTTGTGTGCGCGCTGGGCCGTGTCTATGTGTGCGCTGTGAACCGGAGCACCAGATCCGGGTGACGTTCACAGGCCGAAGGTTTCGCGTGCGCGGTTTTTCCATTCCTCGATGAGTCGGCGTGTGACGAAACATTTTCGGATACGTAGAACTTCGAATTCGGCGTCATCGAGGTCCTCGCGTTTCTCGAGCAAGGGGTCGAATCTGCGTGGGATGTGTGCACGGTCGGTGTCGAGGGCGGGGTGGTACCAGGTTTCGGTTTCGTCGAAATCACCCCGTGCCTCGAACAGGTCACCGTGTCGATGGAGCGGCCTCCGGTGAACAGGTCGGGCCACGCTCAATGGACCTGCTGAGCATCGGCGGCCGCGGTCTCGCGCACGGCTTGGGCGACGGCTCGGAAATCCTTGCGCAGGATGTGCGAGTGGTTGCTCGCGACCTTCGCGCTCACCTTCACGTTCGGGTTGTGCGCGAGCACCGGATCGAGCGAGGCCCGCACCCGCTCCATCTCCCCGTCCTCGCTCCCGAGGCTGTTGCCCGTCGCCAGGACGAAACGCACCGGGCAGGTCAGGCGCTCGAGAACCGGCACGCTGGCGGTGGCGACTTCGTTGGCATCGATGCCGACCTCGGCGTGCTGGGCCGCCGTCATCCGCGCGGCCAAGCCGAACGGGCGCGCCAGCGGCAGCACGAACCGCATCTTGTGGAAAAGCTTCCGGATCCGCTCCCGGCCCTCCTCGCCGGTCAAGCCGTATGGCGCGGAGTCCACGGTCACCACACCCAGGACGCGATCCGGGTTCCGGTCGGCCCAGTGCCACGCGAGTATCCCGCCGTAGGACCAGCCCACGAGCAGCGGCCGGTCCACGCCCCGCGCCGCGAGCACGGCATCGACATCCCGCAGGGACGCCTCGAAGGAGTAATCCGCCGACCGCTTCGACTTGCCGCGAGCCCGCTCGTCGAAGGTGATGTGCCGGTAGCCGCTGCCGAGTTCGGCGATCACGGGCCGCCATGGCCGCTGACTGGCGTAGGCGCCGTTCAGGTAGACGATGGGACGGCCGGGGCCGCCGGTGTCGGTCACGGCAAGGGCTGTGTCGTCCACCGGCACCATGCCGGTCCAGGTCGAGTCGTTCGCTGTGCTGCTGATTTTGGCTGCGCTGTTCATGTGAATACTGTCGCCGGACCGGCTGACATCGGACTGATACTGACCTGACACGACCACTGACACGATGACGTCCTGGTCGCAGCGCATAGAAGGGGCACAGGCGGGCGTCGGAACGCACTGCACATGCGCGAAGATCTATGGCACCGCCACCAGGACTCCAGTCCAAACATGTACCTTCGCTGCGATCGGCCAAGAGAACAGCCGGGGATGGCGGATCAACCACCTCCGCGGAGGACGAGATCTACGTCCGTCACCAACGGACAAAGTTATGAAACCGCCGTGCCGTGAGCCGGATTCTTCGACCCACCTAATGACAGAAGCCAATGCCCCGGAACCGTCGAGTTCCAGGGCATCGTTGATCGAAGACCCCCCGAGCGGGTCTGTTCAAGCTTGCGTTCGAGTGAACTCTGTAGCTCGTACTCCCGCAATGAAGACGTCCCACTGGCGAGGGGCGAAGACAAGCACGGAGCCGTCCGGTTTCTTGGAGTCCCGGACGCAAACATCGCCGCATGCGAGGAAAGCGACTTCGACGCAATCAGCCTGAGTCGCACTGCGGCTGCTCTTGAACCACCGCAGCCTCACCGATTTGGCCATCACACCGACTTACCCCCCTTTGTTCAGGTCACTGGCAAGAAGGCGGCGACTACCGCCGCCGAATCTCATCAGCTATCGAGTCTCGGTGAACCCGTCCCACGTGCGAGCTTCGAACACGAGCGCAGGACCGTCCGGATTTTTGGAGTCTCGCACGCCGACCCGGCCACCATCCAAGAACGCGATTTCAACGCAGTCGGAATGGGTGCCGCTGTGGCTGCTCTTGAACCAGTTCGCCCCCGATAGGTCGACAGTCATGCTGAAAACTCCTTCGCTATCAGCCGGAGCAGGCTCCTGCTGTCTGTCTCGTCCAGCGCTGCCCGCCGGAGACTGTCATGCACTCGATTGTACCGTTGAACATCATCTGGTTTTTCCAAATACATGCAGCCAGTGAAGGTTTCGAGGTAGATGACCGGCGGGGACACGTTGACGCCCTTGGCGTCCTCATCGAAATCCATGATGGCGAACTGCCCCACCGGATCACCCACCGGCGCGCCAGCCGAGCAGGGCAGAACACGGATCGTCACGTTCGGCAGCTTCCCCACCTCGGCCAAGTGCCGAAGTTGCGGCGTCATGACATCGGCTCCGCCGACGGTGCTGCGCAGAACCGACTCATGAAACACCATGTCCAGTGTGATGGGCCGATGCTTTCTGGTGACGATGGCCTGGCGTTTCATCCGGAGTTCGACACGCCGGTCGTGGTCGTGCCTGGTTTCGGTAGGGTTGGCCGCCCGGATGAGGGCGCGCGCGTAGTCGACAGTCTGAAGTAGGCCGTGCACCAGCGACGGCTGGTACACGGTCAGCTTCCGTGCCGCCGTCTCCAACCCGACGTACACGTCGAAATCCGCAGGTATCACCGTCCCGTACTCGTGCCACCAACTCTTCGCAGCGCCTTGCTGGTGTAGCCCGACCATGGCAGCCGTCACCTCACGGGACATCCCCAGCACATCACAAAGCGCCTCGATATCACGCACCTTCAACCGAGTTGCCGCCCCCTTCTCCAGTCGTTGCAATACCGACGAACTCAAATCCGTCAGCTCTGCAAGCCTTTCCAACGACAAGTTCAGCGCTGTCCGGGCATCACGCAGGTAATACCCGAGCTGACGCCTCGGCAGAGTCGAGCCGGTGCTGCGCTCGTCCATGGGTCCCCTCTCTAGTGCGAATTCGACCCGTACCGGGTGACGACTACGACCCGGCACGGGATTTGCTCTGGACCTTCGGCCGAGTTCGGCTGGGAAACCCAGACTTCGAACTCCGCGCAGGTCAAAGGTGTTTTGCTGACTTCGCGCCCAGGAGGGGGCCACCCCGATTTCCCACCACGCCCCCACCCCTGGGTTCTGCCGACTTCCAGGGCTGGGCGCACCCTAGCTCACCGACTCGCGCAGAGGTCTGGAAATGAACCAATCGGAGTTCGGGGACACGCCTGTGTCCCGCTGCCGGTATTACCGGCAGGTGTGCGGCCTGCCCGCGATCGTCGACCCACCCGAGTTGGGCCGCATCGTGATTCGGGCCGGAATCGTCTGGGCGCTGATGATGCCCGCCCACCTGGGGAAACTCGTGAAGATCGACCTTCAGCGCCGTGGGCACGATATCGGCCCCATCATGTCCCACCCGCGTTCACAACGGTGGAGTTACTTGGTGCGTCCCGACCTGCCGAACGACGACAGCCTGTTCGCGGAGATGTTCCGCCTCGACGTCTCCATAGTGCGCGCGGGCGGTGAGATCGCGCTCCCCTCCCCCACCGACCGATGCGCCTTGTTCCGCCATTGGATCGAACCTCCGCGCTCCGCGTACCGCCCGTCCGGCCAGTTGGTCTTGGCGGCGATCCGGCACCTGGCACTCGGAGCGTCCACTCGACACCCGCGAAACCGGCACACGGTGGCGAACGGCGAATCCGGAAAGGGTCTGAGCGCGTGACCTTCCCGCTTCGCCATATCGCCCATCCGCAGATGGACCAGCCCTCCCCCGGCGGCGCGCGATGACACCGGAACCTTTACCCCCCAAACACCGCCTGTTGGCCGCCTGTCGCGGCGACGCTCGAGACGACCATCCCCTCTTGACCGCGGCTCGAGACCTCACCGCCCTGCACGAAAGCCGCCTCTCCGCCGGACTGGCGCAGGCCGAGTCGATCGATCAATGCCGCGCCCGCCTGGTCCGCGACATCGACCGCTGGGTCACTGCCCAGCTACGACCATCTCTCGGCGCGGCCCGCGTCCACACCGAGACGGTCGGCTCGGTGGTAGACCGCCTCGCCGAGTACACCGCACTCGCCTACGCGGCGTTGGCAAGCAGCTCGAATTGGGTCCTCGGCGAAGCGTGGGAACGTTTGGCGGAATTGGCGGTCGGCTACGAGGACTTGAAGGACGAAGTGGGGACGGGTCAACGCCGCCTGCCGGGCGGGCCGTAGCGCGGTACGGCTGCCAGCGGGTCAGCGGGAGGCTGGACACAAACCACCGAACTCACGCGGAGTCGTATCGGTAGCTCGCCTGTCGCGCAAGTTGGAGCTGATGCCGCCTGCTGCGATGCCCGGGCCGAAGAAGGCCAGTCGCCCGGCTGAGCCGTAGACAGCACTGAGGGCGTGAGGCGCTCACCCTTGCACCCGATCGTGGCTGGTGAGGTGTATTGCACAACTTCACAATCGCGATGGCGTGAATCAGCACCGACCTGGTTGCACCCGTGAGGACCGGCCAGTAGCGTCGATCCCAGCTTGCAGGGGGCGGATAAGCCGGTCCGGCCCCCGTCGCTGCGTTACGGCACCGGCGGTGAGGAACCGATGACGAGCTGGGGGAAGTTTCTGCGTGGTGCCGCGCTCGCGATGGGTGCGGTGGTGGCGCTGGCCGGATGTGAGGACAGCAGCGGGGACACTCCGCCTTCCACATCGGTGGCGGCCACGTCGACCTCCGCCTCTACGAGGTCAACCGATCCCGATGCCGCACTTTGGAACCCGTGCAACCTATCGGATTCAGCGATATCGGCTGCCGGACTGGATCCTGCCAGCAAGAACAAGGACGCGGCCGGCGTTGACTTCACCGGATGGAAGGTATGCGGGTGGCGAGCCAACTCTCGTTGGTACGACTTGACGGTCTTCTCAGGTACGCCCACTCTGCAGGACGTCCAAAAACGTCGTGATTTCGAATCCTTCACACCGCAGTCGGTAAGAACCCGTAATGCCGTCGAGTTCCTCGACGTAGGCGACAGCAAGCAGCTCAAGTGCAGCATCGCGGTCGAGGTGGCACAAGGCACCGTGTTGTTCCGGGTTGTCACCCGCTACTCCATTGGCAAGCAAGGCGATCCGTGCGTAGAGGTCCGTCGCCATGCCTCCGAGCTGGCGCAGTATCTGCCGAGGAACTAAGGAGGGGACGTGTCTGTCGGCGTCGACCCAATGGACTGGCGGAGGGTTCTCGAACTGGCGAACTCCGGTGAGGTATCGCTGCATCCCGAGATCGGCAAGGGACTGGACAAGATCTGCGACGACTACTTGGACCGGCTGGACGCTATCTTGCAAATGGCGGACAGGGTCAAGATCATCGACGGGTTCGGTCCCTTTCCCTCAGGACAGGCTCTACAGGAGAAGTTCACCGGTAAGGCTGCTGGTTCCGAGCAATCCCTGGACGCCGTCCTCATGCAGCACATCGACGCCGTGAAGATCGCGAAAGAGGTTGTGGCCAAGGCTATTGCGAACTTCGTGGAGCTGGATCAGTCCAGGGCCGACCAGCTCACCGGTCTGGATGTCCAACCATGACCTACGACGAGTACCGGAGCCGGATCATCGCCGCGCAGGAGCAGTGGAATCGCGAGCGCGACACGATCTACGACTTCACCGGTCGGTTGGGCACGTCGTTTCAGGGGGAATACGAGCCGCCGCGGATTCCCGGGCCGGACAACTACGACAGTATGACGTTGGCGCAGATGGTCGATGCCGTGAACGCGATGCGGCCGGGGACGGTGCGGGAGGCGTCCGAGGCGTGGCTGAACATCGGGATGAACCTGACCGGTGCGATTCAGGCGTTCAACGAGCAGTTCGGCCGCACTGTGACCGGTGACGGCACGAATCCGGGCTGGACGGGGCAATCCGGCAAGGCGGCGGCCGAGGCGGTCACGAACTACCGCAATCAGTCGGGGAACCTGGCCGATGCCGCTTGTCTGGTGAGTTTCAAGCTGTCGGAGATGCATACCGGTCTCGAGCAGACGCAGGCGCTGATGCCGCAGGCCACCGAACGCCCGGACCTGATGGGTAAGACGTTGCCGCAGGACGGCGTCATGAAGGCGGGTGATTACACCGAGGAGGAGGCCACGCAGGAAGCGCGGCGGATCCTTCGCACGGTGTACGGGCAGGTCGCCACTCAAACCGACCACGGCGTACCCGTCCTGCCGACCGCCCCGCGGATCGTGGCGGATAGCGGGCAGCCAGGTCCGTCGTCACCTGGTACCTCGAATTCCGCCGCGCCACAAGAGACTTCCGACTCGGCCGATCCCGCAGGCGCGGAGCCGGAATCCACCGAACCGTCCGGCGGTGACCCGCAGGAATCACCCGGGACCGACCCCGCAGCCACCACGCCCCAGTCGGTCACCCCGGCGGGGGTGGACCAGCCGGCCAGCGTGCAACCCATCACCTCGACGACCCCGTCGACGACGCCGAGCAGCACCACCACACCGAGCCCGAATATCACTACCGCCACACCGGGTCGACCCGATGCCACGAGCCCGAGCGCTCCCCGGCGATCCGGCAGCCCGAGCAGTACCGGTACGCCGAATTCCACCGCCACGCCGGTGCCGGGCCGCAACGTTCCCGCCGGTCCGCAGCAGCCGAACGCCCTTCCGGCCGCCACGGCAACCGGCAGCCAGGCGGCTCGATCCGGCGCGGCCGGCACGACCGGCATGGCCCCCGGAATGGGGGCTCGCGGCAAGGACGACGAGCGGGAGACCTCCGGCGTCAAGGACTACCTGATCAACCAGCACAACGGCGAGGAACTCATCGGTCTGGACGCCTTGCCGAAGTCCGTCCCTCCGGTCATCGGAGACAACCCGAATGGCTGACTGGCGCTTCACGGGGCAGGAATTCGAAATCCTCTGGGCGGCCTATGGTCGTGACCGCCTGCCCTACCCGCTGCAATACCGGCCGGAAGAGATGGATTTCGCCGACCTGAAGCGTCAGCGCGAGGCAGCGGTGGACGCGCTACTCGGGCGATACGCCGTCGAACTGGAACAGGCGCTCGACGTGTTGCTGGAACCGGAGGCGCGTGTCGAGTGCAAAGGGATGGGCGGCCCGGACATGTCGATCGTCTTCCGTTTCCACGGGGCGGTACGCGGGCAGATCGGCGCCACCCTGGTCCAGCTTCCCGGTACCGCGCCGGACGCCGGCGGTGACGTGATCGTGAGTTTGTGCGCCGCGCAACGAGTGGCCGCGAAAGCTGTCGCCGCGCTGCCCAAGATGCCTGCGGGCACCCATCCGCCGATCGAAGCGCGGCGGGAAGAAGTGAGCGCCGACCGGGATCGGCCGGTGCGCAAGCCGTATGAGGTCGGCGTCGTCGCACAACTGGACCGAATCTTCAAACGCGAACGCCTCGGCCTCGGTGAGATCACGGTGCTCGCGGGTCCGGCCATCGATGCGCGCCCGAGCTTCGGACGCGGCTTCTGGTGGATGGATTACGCGGACGGCCGCTACTACGTCAAGACCGGCGACCCCATCGTCGCCAAACCGCTGGAGCCTTCCGCGATGGCGGCCGAGATCAACCGGCTCACCGCTCTGACCCAGCGTTACTACCGCGAAGATCGCGAACACGACGAATACCTGCGGTCGCAGCGATAGCGGGCCATCCGGGCATCCCGGGACTACGTCACAGCGGGATGTCGGCCTCGTCACGAGGGCATTCGGGCGCGGCGAGCCCGGAAAGCGCGGCTCGTTCCCGGTGCTAACTTCGCGCCGTTCCACCGACGAAACCGATCACCAGGGAGGTTTGGTAGTGGGAAAGACAACCGTTCGGGCCGTCGTGACGGCAGCGGCGGTCGCCGCGGGCACGTTGACGATAGGTCTCGTCGCGCAGCCCGCGACGAGCGAGACGATCGGCGGCGATCCGGTCACGTTCCTGGCGCAGGACGAACACCAGGGTCAACCCTCCGACACGAGTGACGCCGACCAAGCCGAAGGCAAGGGAAAGGGCAAAGGAAAAGGCAAGTCCGAGGGTAAGGGCAAGGGAAAAGGCAAGGGTAAGGGCAGCGAGGGCAAGCCGACCGCCCTCGGCGAGAACGAGCCGGAGTCGTCCGCAGAACCCGACGCGCGCAGCGACGAACAGACCGACTCATCAACAGCACCCACCGCCCGCGACGCCGAGACCGACCCGTCCACAAGACCCGACACCCGCAACGACGAACAGACCGACTCGTCCGCGAAACCGGACGCTCGCACGGACGGAGACAGCGAATCCGCCAACGGTTCTACGAGCAGCGCGTCATGAACGACGTTTCGTCAGAAGGACAGTCGGATCACGAGGTGCCATCCGACTGAGGCCCCCACGATGCGCAGGCCGAGCGGCACGTCGGGGCGACGCGAATTCGCCGACGTGCCGCTCGGTGCCGGTCAGCGGGGCAGGCGCTCGATGATCGTCGCGTTGGCGGTGCCGCCGCCCTCGCAGATGGTGAGCAGGCCGTAGCGGCCCTCGATCCGTTCGAGTTCGTTGAGCAGCGTGGCGAACAGTTTCGCACCGGTCGCACCGAGCGGGTGGCCCAGCGCGATGGCGCCACCGTTGACGTTCACCTTCTCGGGGTCCGCGCCGGTCTCCTTCAGCCAGGACAGCACCACCGGCGCGAACGCCTCGTTGATCTCGATCACGTCGATGTCGTCGATGGTGAGGCCGGTCTTCTCCAGCGCCCACTTGGTCGCCGGAATCGGTGCGGTGAGCATGAAGATCGGGTCAGCGCCGCGCGCGCTCACATGGTGGATGCGCGCTCGCGGGGTCAAGCCGTACTCCTGCACCGCCCACTCCGAAGCGAGCAGGGTGGCGCTGGCGCCGTCGGAGATCTGGCTGGCCACCGCGGCGGTGAGCGGGCTGCCCTCGGCCAGGGGCGGCAGCGAAGCCATCTTCTCCAGGCTGGTCTCGCGCGGACCCTGGTCGATCCAGAAGTCGCCGACCGGCACGATCTCGTTGTCGAAGCGGCCGTTCTTGATCGCGTCGCGGGCCCGCTCGTGGCTGCGCAGCGCCCAGCGCTCCATCTCTTCCCTGGTGATGCCCCACTTCTCGGCGATCAGCTGGGCGGCGCGGAACTGCGTCACCTCACCGGTGCCGTAGCGGTGGTCCCAGCCTTGGGCGCCGACGAACGGGGTGTCGAAACCGTACTCCTTGCCAGCCAGCATGGCCGCGGAGATCGGGATCGCGCTCATGTTCTGCACGCCGCCCGCGACGATCACCTCGGCGGTACCGCTCATGATGGCCTGCGCGCCGAAATTGATGGCCTGCTGGCTGGATCCGCACTGCCGGTCCACGGTGACGCCGGGAACCTCTTCGGGATATCCGGCGGCCAACCACATGGTGCGGCCGATGTTGCCCGCCTGCGGGCCGACATTGTCGACGCAACCGACGATCACGTCGTCCACGACGCCCGGGTCGATCGGGGTGCGGTCCAGCAGGCCGCGCAGAGCGGCCGCACCCAGATCGGCCGGATGCACGCTCGCCAACGCGCCGCCGCGCTTGCCGACGGGGGTGCGTACCGCATCGATCACGTAGGCGTCCCGCAGCGGGGCATACGGACGACGGGACGCGGAAGGTGCTGACATGTAAGGACTCCTACGTGGTGCGCTCGGGGACGGTGAGTCCGTCGAGCACGATGGTCAGGTACTGCTTTGCTAGGTTCTCGACGGTGATCGGCCCACCCGGCCGGTACCACCGCACCGCGACCCAGACCGTGTCACGCAGGAAGCGGTAGGCCAGTTCGACGTCGAGTTCCGGCCGGAAGGCGCCGTCCCGCACGCCGTTGGTGAGCACTCGGTGCCACAGCTCGCGGAATTCGCGGTTGTAGTCGGCGATGTAGGTGAACCGCTCCGAGTCGCGCAGTCGCTTCGCCTCGGTCTGGTAGATCGCCACCGCGGCGTGCCAGCGGTCGAACGACTCGTAGGAGGCGAGCACCAAGGCTTCCAAGGTGTCTCGCGCGCTCAGGCCGGACGCGACGATCTCGCGATAGCGGCCGAACAGCTCGTCGAGGAACCCGCGCAGGATCTCGTCCACCATCGACTCCTTGGAATCGAAGTGGTGATAGAGACTCCCCGAGAGGATTCCGGCCGCGTCGGCGATGTCGCGCACCGTGGTGGCGCGCAATCCCCGCTCGGCGAACAATTCGGCCGCCAAGGCGAGCAACTCACTGCGCCGAGCTGATTTAGAGGCGTCTGTTGCGGGCACACGGCCATCATACAACCAAGCATTTGCTTGGTCGAGAGGTCCTGTTCAGCGCTCCGAGTAGCGCAGCGGCGAGGAGACCGACAGATCGGCCAGCAGGCGATCGCAGATGATCACGGGCGAGACGCCCGCCCGCGCCATGCGCGCCACGAGCGCGAGACGGCGTTCGCAACTGTCCCATTCCACGGTGAGCTGACCGCGATCCGGACCGGCGTCCACCGTGGCCATCACCCGTGGCGGGCCGCCGCGCACGGGTTCCTCGCTCAGCTTGAGCACCATGCCGCGCTGCCAGGCGTGGTAGGCGTCCATATCGGCCTCGACCACCAGCTTGTCGGTGGCCGCGCACAGGCCCTGGGCGATCTCGTCGGCGAAAGTCACCTGGTCGAAGCGGAATTTCCGGCATTTCGCGACCACCGCGAGCAGATCCGAGCGCACCTCGCACAGCAGGGCGGTCTGGCGCTGCCTGCGCCGCTCCTGCTCGGTCTCGGTACCGTCGGCGCTGAGGCCGATGCGCCGGGCACGCTCGCGATCGCGCGCCAGATCGGCGCGCAGCGCGCGGCGCGGGTCGCGGGCGACCTCCCCCTCGTCGACGGCGTGCTGCGCGAGAATGCGCATCGCGGCCGTGGCGACGGCCCTCGCGGAAGTGTGCTCGATGAGTTCGGCGCCGAGGGTGAGCGCCGAGAGGACGAGGCTGTCGAGCCGTCGCCTGGCCAGCACGACTTCGCGCACCACATCGAGTTCCAGTTGTTCGCGGGCAGGTGGGCGATCCAGGCCCATAGCCATCGCCCCCTTGTCGAGCGCGGATCCGATCTCATCCAGCATGGCACACCCCGCCCCCTCGCGGCTTGCCCTTTTCTACCTGATCAGCCGCTCATTTCGGGTGGCGTGCACGATGCGAGAAGGCGATCGCAATACGGCGCGCGAGGACTCGCCCGCGACGGCGGGCAACCGGCTGCTCGATGGTCGCCGGGCGGGCTCGTCCGCCCGGCGCGGCGCGGACGAGCCCGGGAATCGCTGCGGCTCAGGCGCGTTGACTGCTGATCGAGACCACCTCGCCGGTCAGGTAGGTGGTGTAGTCGCTGGCCAGCATGGCGATCGTCGCGGCGACCTCCCACGGCTCGGCCGCGCGGCCGAACGCCTCCCGCTCCGACAGGTGGTCGAGCAGCTCGGTGGAGCTGACCTTGTCCAGGAAAGCGTGCCTGGCGATGCTCGGGGCCACCGCGTTGATCCGCACGCCCAGTTCGGCGGCCTCGACCGCGCTGCATCGGGTCAACGCCATGACGCCCGCCTTCGCCGCGGCGTAGTGCGCCTGACCGTGCTGCGCGCGCCAGCCCAGCACGCTGGCGTTGTTCACGATGACGCCGCCGTGGCCCGCGTCGCGGAAGTAGCCGAGCGCGGCACGGGTGCAGCGGAAGGTGCCGTTGAGGGTGATGTCGAGGACTCGGTCCCACTGCTCGTCGGTCATGTCGACCACGGGCGTCTCCCCGCCGAGCCCGGCGTTGTTGACCATGACGTCGATCCGGCCGAGCGCTTCGGCGGCACCGCGGACCAGCGCGTTCACCTCTTCGGTGCTCTGCACGTCGCACGGGATCGAGGCGACCCGCCGGTCCGGGAACTCGCCGGCCAGCTCGGTCGCGGTCTCGGTCAGACGCCGCTCGTGCCAGTCGGAGACCACCACGTCCGCGCCCTCGGCCAGCAGTCTGCGCGCGGTGGCCGAGCCGATACCGGTGCCCGCGGCCGCGGTGATCACGGCGGCGCGCCCGGTCAGCAGGCCGTGCCCGGGGACGGGCGCGGGGGCGACCGACAGCGGGCCGGTCACGGGCGCGCCTCGCGGGGTAGGCCGAGCACGCGCTCGGCGATGATGTTGCGCTGCACTTCGTTCGAACCTCCGTAGATGGTGTCGGCGCGGGTGAACAGATACAGCCGCTGCCATTCGTTGAGATCGTTCTCGCCCGCCACCAAGCCGCGGGCGCCGAGCACGGCCATCGCCAGCTCGCCGAGGCCGCGATGCCAATTGGCCCAGAGCAGTTTCGCCACCGAGGCCTGGCCCGCGCCGTCGTCCACGCCAGCGCCTTCCATCGTGCGCATGGCATGCGCGCGCAGGACTCGCAGCCCGACCCAGGCCCGATCGATCCGGTCGGCGATCAGCGGGTCGTCGGCCGCGCCGGTGCGGCGGGCCAATGCCTCGATGTCGGCCAGCTCCCGGGCGAACCGGATCTGCTGGCCCAAGGTGGAGATGCCGCGCTCGAAGGTGAGCGTGCCCATGGCGATGCGCCACCCGTCGCCCGGCTCGCCGACCACCAGGTCAGCCGGGGTGCGGGCGTTGTCGAAGAAGACTTCGTTGAATTCCGACGTGCCGGTCAGCTGGATGATCGGGCGCACGTCGATGCCCGGCTGCTTCATCGGGACCAGCAGGTAGGACAGGCCCTTGTGCCTGGCGGACCCGCGCTCGGTGCGGGCGACGACGAAGCACCAGTCCGCGACGTGCGCGAGCGAGGTCCAGATCTTCTGCCCGTTGATCGACCACTCGTCGCCGTCCAGGTGCGCGGCGGTGGTGATCGCGGCCAGGTCGGAGCCCGCGCCCGGTTCCGAATAGCCCTGGCACCACAGTTCGCTGACATCGCGGATGCCCGGCAGGAACCGGTCCTTCTGCGCCTGGGTGCCGAACGCGAGCAGGGTCGGGCCGAGCAGTTCCTCGCCCACGTGCGACACCCGCGCGGGCGCGTTCGCCTTGGCGTACTCCTCATGGAAGATCACCTGCTGGCGCACCGTGGCCTCGCGGCCGCCGTACTGCTTCGGCCAGCCCAGGCAGGTCCACCCGGCCGCGGCCAGGTGCCGGTCCCAGGCGAGGCGTTCGTCGAACGCCTCGTGTTCGCGGCCTGGGCCGCCGAGGCCGCGCAGCTCGCGGAAGGCCCCGTTGAGGTTCTCCTCCAGCCACTCGCGCACTTCGGCGGCGAATCGCTCGTCCTGCGCAGCGGAAAACCGCCTGTCCGGAGCGGCGGTGTCGGATTCTGAGGTCTGGATCGCACCCACGCCGGTAGGATAACCTACCAAGCACTTGCTTTGTAGAGCACTCGCATAAGTGACTCGCGGACGGTGAGGACAACCGTGACAACCCCTGCACAGACGACACCGATGGCACTGCACCACGCCGCTCGGACCTTCGGCGACGCCCCTGCGATCGCCGACGGCGAGGTCCGGCTGGACTGGACCCAATTGTTCGAGGCGGTCCAGGAAGTGGCGCGGGCGCTGATCGCGCGTGGCGTGCGGGTGGGCGACCGCGTGGCCATGTGGGCGCCCAATACGCACCACTGGGTGGTCGCCGCGCTGGCCGCGCACTACGCCGGAGCGGCACTGGTACCGCTGAACACCCGCTACGTGGCCGACGAGGCCGCCGACGTGCTCGGACGAGTGGACGCGAAGGCGCTGTTCATCGCGGGGCCGTTCCTCGGCCGCGACCGGCTCGCCGAACTGCGCACGACCGCGCCCGACCTGGCCATCGATACCGTGGTGGTGATCCCGGTCGAGCCCGGCACCGAGAACACCGACATCGCCGCGCTGGACTGGTCGGAACTCGCGACCGTCGCCGCGCCGGTGCCGGTAGCCGAAGCCGAGCAGCGCGCCGAGTCGGTGCGTCCCGACGACATCTCCGACATCCTGTTCACCTCCGGCACCACAGGCCGCAGCAAGGGCACCCTGGTCGCCCACCGGCAGGCGCTGTCGGTGGTGCGGGCCTGGGCCGAGTGCGCCACGTTGCGCGGCGACGACCGGTATCTAGTGGTGAACCCGTTCTTCCACAACTTCGGATACAAGGCGGGCATTCTCGCCTGCTTGGTCACCGGGGCCACGATCATTCCGCAGGCCACCTTCGACGTGCCGGAGACGATGCGGCTGATCGGCGCGGAGCGGGTCACCGTGCTGCCCGGCCCGCCGACGATCTACCAGACGATCCTGGATTTCCCGCGCCGCGCCGAATTCGATCTGAACTCGCTGCGGGTGGCCGTCACCGGTGCGGCGACGGTGCCGGTGGTGCTGATCGAGCGGATGCGCTCGGAGCTGGCCTTCGACGTCGTCATCACCGCCTACGGCCTGTCCGAGAGCGCCGGCTTCGGCACCATGTGCCGGGTCGATGACGACGCCGAGACCATCGCGAACACCTGCGGCAGGCCGATCGCGGAATTCGAGCTGCGCCTCGGCGAGGCGGGCGAGGTCCTGCTGCGTGGGCCGAACGTGATGCTCGGTTACCTGGACGACCCGGACAGCACCGCGCAGACGATCGACGCCGACGGCTGGCTGCACACCGGCGACATCGGCACGATCGACGAGCGCGGGTATCTGAAGATCACCGACCGGCTCAAGGACATGTACATCTCCGGCGGCTTCAACGTCTATCCCGCCGAGGTCGAACAGGCGCTGGCACGGCTGGACGGCGTGGCCGAGTCGGCGGTGGTGGGCGTGCCCGACACGAGGATGGGCGAGGTGGGCAAGGCGTACGTGGTGCGCAAACCCGGCTCAGCGCTCACCGAGGAGCAGGTGCGCGCCCACGCGGCGACCGTGCTGGCCAACTTCAAGGTGCCGCGAGTCGTCGAATTCCGCGACCAGCTGCCCTACAGCGCCGCCGGGAAAGTGCTCAAGCGTCAACTACGTGAGGAGAAGTCGTAATGTCGGAACCGGCAACCCCGAACGAGGGTCCGGCGATCCCGGACGAAGGTGAAGTCGTCACCTATGAGCGGCGCGGTCGCGTCGCGATCGTCACGCTGAACCGGCCGGACTACCGCAACGCGCAGAACTCGGTGATGACCTACGCCATCGACGCCGCCTTCGAGCGCGCCGTGGAGGACCCCGAGGTCGGCGTGATCGTGCTGGCGGGCAACGGGAAACACTTCAGCGCCGGGCACGACATCGGCACGCCGGGCCGCGATCACCATGTGCGGTACCAGAACAAAGCGGCGCTGTGGTGGGACCACGTGGACCGGGCCGGTGGCGATCAGCGCTTCGCCCGGGAACTCGAGGTCTACCTCGGCATGTGCAGGCGCTGGCGGGAGATTCCGAAGCCGACCATCGCCATGGTGCAGGGCGCCTGCATCGCGGGCGGGCTCATGCTGGCCTGGGTGTGCGATCTGATCATCGCCTCCGACGACGCGTTCTTCTCCGATCCCGTGGTCCGCATGGGCATTCCGGGCGTCGAGTACTTCGCGCACCCGTGGGTGATGGGTCCGCGCGCGGCCAAGGAATTCCTGTTCACCGGCGATCGGTTCGGCGCCGCGCAGGCCAAGGAATGGGGCATGGTCAACCGGGTGGTGCCCCGCGCCGAACTGGAGACCGAGACGCTGGCGTTGGCCGAGAAGATCGCCACCATGCCGCAGTTCGGTCTCGCGCTGACGAAGAAGGCGGTCAACCAGGCCGAGGACCTGATGGGCATGCGGTCGGGCATGGACTCGGTCTTCGGGCTGCACCACTTCGCGCACGCGCACAACGCCGAAGTCGGCGCCGACTCCCTCGGCGGCATGAACGCCAAGTCGATGAAGGCGTCGGCGGGTACCGCAGAACAGAACGGAACGACGTAGTGGATCTGGATCTCGACCAGGCGACCCAGGAATTCCAGCGGGAGGTCCGTGAATTCCTCGCCGCGAACAAACCCGCGAAACCGCTGGCCTCGATGGACACGAAGGCCGGATTCGAGGCGCACCGCGCCTGGGAGCGCACCCTCGCCGACGCCCGGCTCTCGGTGGTCGCCTGGCCGGAGGAGTTCGGCGGGCGCGACGCCTCGCTGCTGGAATGGGTGCTGTTCGAGCAGGAGTACTACGCGGCGGGCGCGCCGGGGCGGGTCAGCCAGAACGGCATATTCCTGCTGGCCCCGACGCTGTTCGAACACGGCACGCCCGAACAGCTGGAGCGGATCATGCCACGGATGGCGCGCGGCGACGACATCTGGGCGCAGGCCTGGTCGGAGCCGGAAGCAGGCAGCGATCTGGCCGGTATCCGCTCGACGGCCCGGCGCACCAGCGGCGGCTGGCTGCTGAGCGGCCAGAAGACCTGGAGTTCGCGCGCCTCCTTCGCGGACTGGGCGTTCGGGCTGTTCCGCAGCGATCCCGAGGCCGAGCGGCACAAGGGACTCACCTACGTGATGTTCCCGCTGACCGCCGACGGCGTGTCGGTGCGCCCGATCCCGCAGCTGGACGGCGAACCCGGCTTCGCGGAGATCTTCCTCGACGACGTGTTCGTGCCCGACCGCGACGTGATCGGCGCACCCGGCGAGGGCTGGCGGGTGGCGATGAGCACCTCCAGCAACGAACGCGGCCTCTCGCTGCGCAGCCCCGGCCGGTTCAGCGCCACCGCCCAGCGGCTGATCGATCTGTGGCGCGAGGCGGGCGACGAGGACAACACCGCACAACGCGACGCCGTGGTGGACGCCTGGATCGGCAGCGAGGCCTACCGGCTGCACACCTTCGGCACGGTCACCCGCCTCGACGAGGGCGGCAAGCTGGGCGCGGAATCCTCGATCACGAAGGTCTTCTGGTCCGAGCTGGACATCGCCATGCACGAGACCGCGCTCGACGTGCTCGGCGCGTCCGCGGAACGTTCCGGGCCGTGGACCGACGGATACCTGTTCGCGCTGTCCGGCCCGATCTACGCGGGCACCAACGAGATCCAGCGCAACATCATCGCCGAGCGGCTGCTCGGACTACCGAGAGGAAGCAGCCGATGAGATTCGCGCTCAGCCCCGAACAACTCGATTTCGGCGCCAGCCTGCGCAAACTGCTGGAAGCGGGCCGCGCGCCCGCCGCCGTGCGCGCATGGGCATCGGGCGACAGCGGCCCGGGTCGCGCGCTGATCCGGCAGCTGGCCGATGCCGGTGTGCTCGGACTGGCCGTCGCCGAGCAGCACGGCGGCATCGGCGCCGAGCCGATCGATCTGGTCGTGGCTTTCCAGGAACTCGGGCGCGCGGCCGTGCCCGGACCGCTGGTGGAGACCGCCGCGGCGATTCCGGCCCTGCTGCAAGCGCTTCCGGGCCAGGATCTGGCGGCACGGTGGTTGCCCGGCTTCGCCGAGGGCGCGGCGCTCGGCACGGTCGCCTTCGCGCCGCCCGGCCCCGGCGTCGCCCTGGACGCCGACACCGCCGAAGTGGTCCTGCTGGCCGGCGAGAATCAGCTGTCCACCGGGAACCGCACCGGCCTGGTGCGATCGGTCGATCCCGCCCGCCGCTTGTTCACGGTCGCCGCGGCAGAGACCGTCGCCGGGGGCGATCAGGTCCGCGCGGCCGCCGCCGCCGGCTTCGACACCGGCGCGCTGGCCTGCGCGGCTCAGCTGCTCGGCGCCGGAAAGGCGCTGCTGCACGCGTCGACCGAATACGCAAAGCAACGCAAGCAGTTCGGCAAGCCGATCGGCGAGTTCCAGGCCGTGAAGCAGAAGCTCGCGGACGTGCTGATCGCGCTGGACTTGGCCGAGCCACTGCTGCACCGGGCCGCGCTGACCATGGCCGGAACCACCCGGAGCCGGGACGTGTCGGCCGCCGTCATCGCCTGCGGCGATGCCGCCTACCGTGCGGCTCGCGCCGCCCTCCAAGTGCACGGCGCGATCGGTTACACCGCCGAGTACGACCTCTCCCTGTGGCTGACCAAGGTGACCGCACTGCGTTCGGCCTGGGGCACACCGGATCTGCACCGTGCCCGGATCGCGCGGGCGCTGCGGGAGGACACCGACTCCGATCGCATCGCGCGAGGCATCGCATGAGCGGTCAGGCCCGGAGGAGGCAGCGCAGCGTCACCACGCAGGGCCCCGCTCATGCGACCAACAACCACAGCGTGAGCGGTCAGGCCCGGAGGAGGCAGCGCAGCGTCACCACGCAGGGCCCCGCTCATGCGACCAACAACCACAGCATGAGCGGTCAGGCCCGGAGGAGGCAGCGCAGCGTCACCAGACAGCGCTCCCGCTCATGCGCGAAAGGACACCGATGAGCACCGCCGAACACCAGGAATTCCTCGCCTCGGTGCGGGCGCTGCTGACCAAGCACGCCGGGTCGGCGGCGGTGCGCGCCGCGATGGACACCGAACTCGGCTACGACCCGGCCCTGTGGCGGCTGCTGTGCGAGCAGATCGGCGTCGCCGCGTTGGCGATCCCAGAGGAGTTCGGCGGCTTCGGCGCGGGCTTGGTCGAATCCTCGCTGGTGGTGGGCGAATTGGGCCGCACGCTCGCCGGGGTGCCGATGCTCGGATCGGCCGTGCTCGGCGCGCAGGCCGTGCTGCTGTCGGGCGACGCCGAAGCCTGCGCGCGGCTACTGCCCGAGGCGGCTGAGGGCACGCGCACGATCGCGGTCTGCTGGGCGGACGAGCGCGGCTGGGACGAACCGGGCGTGCGCGCGACGGACGACGCCCTCACCGGGACCGCGCACTACGTGCTCGACGGGATGTCGGCGGGCACCCTCGTCGTTGTCACCCGGACCGGCCTGTTCGAGGTCGAGCCCGCCGCACCGGGTGTCACCCGGCGATCCGCGCCCACCATGGACCCCACCCGCAAGCTGGCCGAAGTCGATTTCGCCGACGTGCGCGCCCGACGGCTCGGCTCGGGCGACCAGGCGGCGGCCGTGGCCCGGCTGCGCCGCATCGCGTGGGCGGCGCTGGCCGCCGAGCAGGTCGGGGCCGCCGATCGCTGCCTCGAGATGACGGTGGACTACGCCAAGTCCCGGGTGCAGTTCGGCCGGGTGATCGGCAGCTTCCAGGCGCTCAAGCACCGGATGGCGGACATGTACGTGCTGCTGGAATCGGCCCGTTCCGCGTCCATCGCGGCGACCGCGGCGGTGGCGGCGGACAGCCTGTCGGCCGCCGAAGACGTCTGGGCCGCCCGCGTGCACTGCTCGGAGGCGCTCACCGCGATCGCGGCCGAGACCGTTCAGCTGCACGGCGGCATCGCGATCACCTGGGAACACGACGCGCATCTGTTCTTCAAGCGCGCCCACGGGGACGCGCAACTGTTCGGCGCCGCACGCCGTCCGGTGGCGCAGCCGGCCTGAGCCGGGGCAGGGGCGCGCCGGGGCGACGGCGCGCCCTGTCCCGAGTGGCTGTCAGCGGCTGAGCCGATGAACTAGGATGTGACACGCGACACATGCGCATAGGCGGGGATGCGTTTTCCAGTGGCACCGCAGGTCGGGATCGGTGCCGTCACGAGTCGAACTGCCGGCTCGTCACCCAACAAGTCGTCGGGGCCCACCAGCTGGGAGGATGCCATGACGCGAACAGTGAATTCCGATCACGAGGTACTACGTTCCACGATGGACGGGCCGGTGTTCGGCCCCGGCGACACCGGGTACGACCGGGCTCGCGCCATCTGGAACGCCGACATCGACCGGCACCCCGCGGTGATAGCCCAGTGCGTGTCGCCCGGTGACGTGGCCGCGGCGCTGGCCTTCGGCCGGGAGCGCGCGCTGGAGATATCCGTTCGCGGCGGCGCCCACTCCTACAGCGGGACCGCGGTCGGTGAGGGCGGCCTGATGATCAACCTCAGCGCGCTGAAGGGCGTCGTGGTGAATCCGCAGGCCGAGCGAGCCCGGGTCGGCGGTGGAGCGACGATGGCGGATCTGGACGCCGCGACCCAGGCATACGGGCTGGCGGTGACCGGCGGGGTGGTCAGCGACACCGGCGTCGGCGGCCTCACCCTCGGCGGCGGCATGGGCTGGCTGACCCGCATGGCCGGACTGGCCATCGACAACCTCGTCTCGGCGCAGGTGGTTCTCGCCGACGGCCAGGTGCTGCGGGCGTCCGAGAACGAGAACGCGGATTTGTTCTGGGCATTGCGCGGGGGCGGCGGCAATTTCGGCGTCGTCACCGAATTCGAATACCGCCTGCATCACGTCGGGCCAGAAGTGCACCTCGGCCTGTTCTTCTGGGACATGCCGGACGGGACGGATGCGCTGCGCCTGATCCGGGAGTTCATTCCCACTCTGCCGCGTCGGTCGGGCGCGTTGATAGCGCTGGCCATGTCGGCGCCGCCGGCGCCTTTTGTTCCGGAGCGATACCACGGCCGAGCGGGGCATGCCCTGATCGTCGCGGGTTTCGGCACAGCCGAGGAGCACACCGCCGCGGTGGCGCCGATCCGCGAAGCACTGCCGCCGCTGTTCGAATTCCTCGGCCCCGTCCCGTACGCCGGGCTGCAACGGATGCTCGACGGCGCGGCGCCATGGGGCTTGCGCGGGTACGAGAAGGCACTCGACCTCGGCGATTTCTCGAACGACGTGATCGCGGTCCTGACCGCGAACGCCGCCGAGAAGACCGCGCCGCTGTCGTTCATGCCGATCTTTCCGCTCAGCGGCGCGTTCAGCACCGTCGGTGAGGACGACACGGCATTCGGCGGCGCGCGCACCCCGCATTACGGGTGCAATATCACCGCGATGGCTCCCGACGCCGAGACGCTGGCCCTCGACCGGGACTGGGTGCGCCGCACGTGGGAAGCGTTGCGCCCGATGGCTTCCAACCGCGGCGGGTATGTGAACTTCATGGCGGACACGGACCGCGACCGGGTCCGCGAATCCTACGGAAGCGTCAAATACGCGAAGCTGGCCCGCATCAAGGCCGTCTACGACCCGTGCAACGTCTTCCACCGCAACGCGAACATCGCCCCCGGCTGACTCACTCGTTCGAGCGTCTACCGGACGCGCCGGGGCGCAGGCCGTCCAGAACGATCTCCACGAGCCGCCGCCAATCACCGCTACCGCTGCCGATGGTCGCGGACATCGCGCCGACGATCATGTAGACGTCGGTCACCGTGCAGTCCTCGCGCACCATCCCGGCCGCCCGATCCCGCTCGACGAGCTCGCCGATCACCTCCTCGAGCCTGCTGCGCGATTCGCCGCGCGGCGCGCTGCCCGCCGATTGCCGCGCCGCCTCGATGGCCGCCGACAAGCCCCGATCGGCGGTCAGCACCTCGCCCACGTGGCGCAGGTAGCGGGCGAGCCCTTCCCCCGGCTCGGCACGCAGGCATTCGGTGCGGGCGAAATCCTCGATCTCGGCGAAGCGCTGCGCGGCCGCTGCCTCGATGAGGTCGGTCTGGGTGGGGAAATGACGGTAGACGGTCCCGATACCGACTCCGGCGGCGCGAGCGATCTCGGGCAGTTGCACCGCACTGCCGCGCTCGGCGAACAGCGCGCGAGCCGTAGTCAGGATGCGGGCGCGGTTGAGCGCGGCGTCCGCGCGCCGCGGACGGGGCGATGGTGGCCTTGACACCGGCGATCCCTCCATGTTTACCCTTCAATCGGAAGCGGAATCCTGTTCCGTTTCATGTCATCGAAGGGTAGCAGTTCATGTCCCACAATCGTTTCCGCGTCCTGAACCCAGGCGAGGCACGAGCCGGCCGGGTGCCGTTGCCGCCCGCCTTCGCGGTGAAAGCCACCACCGCCGACACCGAAGGCAGGTTCTCCCTGCTGGAGGTGACCCTCGCGCGCGACATCCCCCGGCATACCCATCACGTCGCCGACGAGTGCATCTACGTACTCGAAGGCACACTCGACGTCGAATTCGACGATCGGACGCTCTCCGCGACCCGAGGCATGTTCGTCCTGCTGCCACACGGGGTGCCCCACGCCCTGCGCTGCGGGTCACAGCCACCGCCACGGGTACTTCAGATCTCCTCACCCGGCGGCTGGGAGTGCTACCTAGAGGACCTCTTCGAAGCCGGTGCGTCGGTGCTGACCGACGGAGCGCTGGACCCGGTGAAGATCAATCCGATCGCGGCGAAATACGACATCCGCTACGAGGAAACGGCTTGATCCGGTCGATCGCGCCTGTCGGGCAACAGCTTTGACGACAGTGCGGTTCACTTGCGATAGCCCCCGATAGAGCAGGCCGCTGCACCGGGGGCACCCGCTTCGGATCATGTGGCCGACTTCACCGCCAATAGATAGTTAGCCTATGTAATAATATTTCCTGTGCAGCAAGCTCAGGTGAACGCAGCGGATGACATCGTCGTCGACCTTCTCGTCACCGCGGGCAGGCTCACTCGGCTGGCCGGGGTGATCAGCGGCGACGACCTGCCGCGCGCGATGTTGCGGGCACTGGCGGTGCTCGACGAACACGGAGCGCTGCGGGTCAGCGAATTCGCCAGGATCGACCGATGTTCACAGCCGGCGGCAACGGCGCTGATCGGCAAGCTGGTCGCGGAAGGTTTCGCGAGCCGGCGCAAGGACCCGGAGGACTTCCGGGCCGTGATCGTCGAACTCACCCCGGCCGGGCGGGCCCGTCTGGCCGAGTTCCGCCGAGCATTCGCCGCCGCGATCGGCGGACATCTTCCCGGCTTCGACGCCGAACGCCTGGCGCGGCTGGACACCGAATTACACGACTTGCTGGAGGCCTTGAAAACGGCTACGCGACAGCACGATCCGATCTCGAGGGGACATTGATGAGCACTTTGGCTCCCACCCGCGCCGCGACGCCTGCCGCGGACGACACCAAGCAACCGAAAGCCGTCTGGGCGGTCGCGTTCGCGAGCGTGATCGCGTTCATGGGCATCGGCCTGGTCGATCCCATTCTCAAGCCGATCGGCGAACAACTGCACGCCTCACCTTCCCAGGTGTCGCTGCTGTTCACCAGCTACATGCTGGTCACGGGTGTGGCCATGCTGATCACCGGCGTGGTGTCGAGTCGCTTCGGCGCCAAGAAGACGCTGCTGGCGGGCCTGGCGATCATCATCGTGTTCGCCGCGCTGGCCGGCATGTCCGACACGGTGGCGCAGATCGTCGGCTTCCGCGCGGGCTGGGGTCTGGGCAACGCGCTGTTCATCGCCACCGCGCTGGCCACCATCGTCGGCGCGGCCAGCGGCGGCGTGGCCCGCGCGATCATCCTGTACGAGGCGGCGCTGGGCATCGGCATCGCGACCGGCCCCCTGGTCGGCGGCGTGCTCGGCGGAATCAGCTGGCGCGGACCGTTCTTCGGTGTCTCGGCGCTGATGGCCGTCGCGCTGGTCAGCATCGTCGTCCTGCTGCCGGAAGGCCCCGAGCCGGCCCACCGCACCTCGATCGCCGCGCCGTTCCGCGCGTTGCGTCACCGCGGTCTGCTGATCGTGAGCATCACCGCCCTGCTGTACAACTTCGGCTTCTTCACGCTGCTCGCCTACACCCCGTTCCCGCTGGACATGGGCACCTACGCGATCGGCTTCATCTTCTGCGGCTGGGGTGTGCTGCTGGCGATCGCGTCGGTGTTCCTGGCTCCCCGGTTGCAGCGCCGGTTCGGTTCGCTGCCGATGATGGGATTCTCGCTGGGGCTGTTCGCGGCGGATCTGGCGATGATGGCCGTCTTCGCCGAGCACAAGCCGGTGCTGATCATCGGCACCGTGCTGGCGGGCCTGTTCCTCGGCGTGAACAACACGCTGATCACCGAGGCCGTGATGATCTCGGCGCCGGTCGAGCGGTCCACCGCTTCGGCGGCCTACAGCTTCGTCCGCTTCGCGGGCGGCGCCGCCGCGCCCTACCTCGCGGGCAAGCTCGGCGAGCACAGCATCGCACTGCCGTTCTGGGTGGGCGCGGCATGTACCGCCGCCGCGGTGGTCGTGCTGATGGCAGGGCGCACCGCCTTGGCCCACCTCGACGACCACGATCCCGCACCGCACAGCGTCGAGGAAGCCCAGGCCATCACGGTCGGCGACGACTGACCCGATACCCCGCCGGAGGCAGCCACCAGCGTGGCTGCTTCCGGCGTTTCCACCCCTGGCGCCCGCCGGTGCGAGGAGTACGGTCGAGAAATATGACCGAAGCGAAGCGGGGCCGCGTCAGCGTCGAGACCAGTCAGAAGCGGGTGCGCGTCTATCTGGGCGGTCATCTCGTGGCCGACAGCGCGCGACCGGTGCTCGTGTGGGAGAACCCGCACTATCCCGCCTACTACCTGCCGGTCGCGGATCTGCGCGCGAAACTGGAACCGAACGGACATACCCAGCACTCCGCCAGCCGCGGCGACGCGACCGTCTATGACGTCATGGTCGACGGCACCACGGCGGGCGGCGCTGCGCTGCGATATCACGACTCGCCGCTCACCGAATTGCGCGATCTGGTGCGGTTGGAGTGGAACGCGATGGACGAGTGGTTCGAGGAGGACGAGCCGACCTACGTCCATCCGCGCAACCCGTACTCGCGCGTCGACATCCTGGCCAGCTCACGGCATGTGCGGGTGGAGATCGACGGCGTCACCGTCGCCGACTCGCGGACGCCGCGCATCCTCTTCGAAACCGGGTTGCCCGCGCGGTATTACCTGCCGATGACCGACGTCCGCATGGACTTGCTGCACCCGTCCGCCACCCACACCAGCTGCCCGTACAAGGGCACCGCCGACTACTGGACCGTCCGCGTCGAGGGCGAGGAGTACCCCGACTACGTGTGGGGCTACCGCACGCCGCTTCCGGAGAGCCAGAAGGTCGCCGGGCTGGTCTGCTTCTACAACGAGAAGGTCGACATCTACGTGGACGGTGAACTTCAGGAACGCCCCCGCTCGCCGTTCAGCTGAGTTCAGTGACAGCCCGCATGCCCGTTCGCGCACGAACGGGCATGCGTGCGCGGCGGCTTCGGTCCGCGCCGGGCCGACCCCATGGTCCGGTCGGGCAGGACGGCGCCCCTCACACACCTGAGTGCGGACAGGTCGGTCACACCGCGACCAGAGGCGTGTTCTCACCCACGCGGCGGTATTGCCCCGGCGCCAAGCCGTATTCGCGCTTGAAGGCTTTCGCGAAAGCGAATTCGGAGGTGTAGCCGACCCGGCGAGCCACGGCGCCGAGACTGCTGTCGGTATCGCGGAGCAGGCGGGCGGCGGTGAGCATGCGCCAGCGGGTGACGTAGGACAGTGGCGGTTCGCCGACCGTCGCGGTGAAGCGCCGGGCGAGGGTCGCGCGGGAGACGCCCGCGATGTCACCGAGATCCGTCACGGTCCATGCTCGCGCGGGCTGCTCGTGCACGGCGCGCAGCACCGCGGCCACCGCGGGGTCGGCGAAAGCGCCTGCCCAGCCGGAGGATCGCACGTCGGCCTGCTCGTCGAACCAGGCGCGCAGGATGAACAGCAGCAACGTCTCGAGGATCGCGGGCACGGCCGCGTCGCTGCCCGGACGCGGCTCGGCGATCTCCGCGGCGAGCAGGTCGACGGCGCCGCGCAGCGCCGGATGACGCCCCGGACGCGCGGGCAGATGAATGAACTCGGGCAGCTCGTCGAGGATGGGGTGGCTGCGCCCGCGTCCGAGTTCATAGGCGCCGCACAGCAGCGCGGTCCGGACGCCGGGCCCGACGATCTCCCTGGGTTCGCCGGGCAGCGCGGTCTCGGTGACCGGGCTGTCCAAGCTGTCCACCAGGTCGTGGTCGGCCCCGCGCGGCATGAACAACACGTCCCCCACACCGAGCGCCATAGGCTCGCCGCCGGTCGGCACCACCCAGCAGGAGCCCTGCAAGACGACGTGGAAACCCGCGCCGGGCACTACGGGATACCGGCGGCCCCACGGGGCGTGCCGGATGAACAGGCCGGAGGCGGGGCTGCCGGTGCGGATGGCCGCGATGGCTTCGCTGAGGATGTCCACTTGTAAACCGTAACTCTTACCGTGAGCGTTTAAGACAAACTATTGCGCTTTACTAGCATTGGTCTACTCGACGGATGGCAATAGATTCGTTCTCATGACATCAACCAAAGCCTCCCCCGTCATCGCCGTCTACGGCGCCACCGGACACACCGGCGGCTACCTGCTCGAGGAACTGCGCCGCCGCAACCTCGCTCCGATCCTGGTCGGCCGGGATGCCGATCGCATCCGCGCCGCCGCCGATGCGGTGGATCTGCCCGGCGCCGATGTCCGGGTGGCCGATCTGACCGACCACGCGGCCCTCGTCACCGCGTTCACCGGAGCCGACGCGGTGATCAGCAGCCTGCCCGCCTACGTGGAGCACGGCTCGGCGGTGCTCGCCGCGGCCATCGAGGCCGGTGCCCACTACACCGACATGTCCGGCGAGCAACTGTTCCTGAAGCGGGTCTTCGACGAGTTCGGCCCGCGCGCGGCGGCGGCGGGCGTCACCGTGGTCTCCGGCATCACCGACAGCAATCTCCCCGGCGATCTACTCGCTCACCTCACCACGCGCCGGGTGACCGGCCCGGCCGAGGTGGTGCTGAGCCACCTGAGCAACAGCGGCGGCAACGGTTCGAAAGGCAGCGCCAAGACGGTCTTCGCCAGCTTGGACTGGTTCCGCGGCGGTGGCTGGCACTACGCCGATGGCGAACTGCGCACCGGCGCTACCGCGCGCCACGACAAGATCACCTTCCCCGGCCACACCGAGCCGACGGCGGTCGCGAAATTTCCGCAGCCCCCCGTCCTCACCATTCCCCGGCACTCGGAGGTCTCCTACGTCGAAGGCGTCCTCGCCACCTCGATCCTCGACACGCTCAGCGGGTTCACCGCCGAACTGATCGACGCGCTACCCGACGCGCCCAGCGCGGACCTGCGCTACGACCTCGTCGTCGACGCGTTCGGCGCGGACGGACATCGCGTCCGGGGCGTGCTCAGCGGCGTCGACTCCTACCGCGATTCGGCGCTGATGGCGGTGGAGACAGCCGTCCGGCTGACCGAGGGCGCCGCCGCACCGGGGGCACTCGCGGCCGCTGAGGCGTTCGACGCGACCGATTTCCTCGACGCGCTCGCTCCTTTCGGCATCACCTGGCGTATCGAGGAAACCGATCGCGCCGGTGATCGGGCATAGTCGAACGATGACCGACAACCGGCCGCCGCTCGCCGTCGCACTCGATCTCGCGCCGCACCCGGAGGGCGGCTGGTATCGCGAAACCTGGCGCAGCCCGGTGGAATTCACCCCGGAGGGCTACCCGGGCCCGCGCGCCGCCGCCACGGCGATCCATTTCCTGCTGTTGCCGGGCGAGCGGTCGGCCCCGCACACCGTGCGCTCCGACGAGCTGTGGCTCTGGCATCGCGGCGGGCCGCTGGCGCTGGACATCGGCGGCGAGGTGGTGATCCTCGGCCCCGACCTGGAGCGCGGTCAGGCGCTCCAGGCCGTGGTGCCGGGTGGCGTCAGCCAGTCGGCGCGACCGGCCGGCGCGGAATACGCGCTGGTCAGCTGCATCGTCGCGCCGGGATTCGACTTCGCGGACTTCCGGCTGGACTGAGCGGGTTCAGCGCACCGGCACGGTGGCGAATTGGGCGAGTTCGTGCGGGTCGTGGGCACTGAACATCCGCACCCGGTCACCGTGGTCGGCGCGCAGCGTGCGCAGCCGCTCCAGATTCTCCACCCGCTCGCGGCCCAGCGTGCTCGCGAGGACCTCGAAGACGCCGAGCCCGACCGGCGGGCGCGACCTTCCCGCCGCCAGCTGCCGGTGGTGGAAATAGGCGTCACCGCAGTGCAGCAACCACCCGTCGCTCTGCCGGACCGCGACGCCGCTGTGCCCGCGGGTGTGCCCGACCAGCGGAATCAACATGATGTCCTCGAGCACCGGGACGGCGGTGAAGCCGAACCAGGTGTCCGCGCCGGTTTCGTGGGCAAGCCAGCGTGGGCCGTGCTCCCACTGGCGCGGCTGGTAACGCAGTTTCTCCCCGAGGGTGGGACGCTGGATCGCCGCGTCGAGTTCGTCGGCGAAGACGTGCACTGTCGCGTCGGGGAAGTCGGACAGCCCCCCGGCGTGATCGATATCGAGATGGGTCAGCACGATGTGCCGGACATCCTCGCGCCGATAGCCGAGCCCGCGGATCTGGTGCAGCGCCGTGAGTTCCGGACGCAGCCGGGGTCGCAGCAGTTGCGCGGTGCCGGCACCGAGCCGGCCGCGGTCGAGCACGTCGGCCATGCCGAACCCGGTGTCCACCAGCACCAGCCCGTCATCGGATTCGACGAGCAGGCAATGGCCGACCAGCCCGCCGGTCAGCAGCCCACCGCTGCCCAGCAGCGCGCGCCCGCCGACCGGGCACATGGTCGCGCAGTCCAGATGCCGCACCAGCATCGCGGAAACTCCCTCCTACGGCGCCGGATCGAACGCGGTCCGTTCCGGCACGAAGGTCCTTTTTGTTCCCGTCAACGTAGCCCGAGCACGACTCGCCCGCGACAGCACGGTCACCGCCACGGCGATCGGCGGGCAAACCGACCCGCGCCGACCGCCCCCGAAAACCCCGCCTACTCGGGGATTTCGAGCACGCCCTCGTCCACGGCCCAGGCGATGGTGCGCTCGAGGTTCGGACACGAGTCGGGGCGGCCCGGCCCGTGACCGCTCGCACTGAGTTCGGCGAAAACCGGGCAGCGCTCGGCCGGATCGCCGGTCCACTGCACCGAGGTCTGGTGCGGGCTGCTCTTGCGCACCAGCACCTGACTCTGGCAGGCCTGACACCGCAGCGGGGTCAGGCCGTCCTCCAGGTAGCGCTGCTGGTCGACCACCGTCTGGGCGCGCACTTCGGCTCGCCGAGCGGGCTGGTCGGCGAAATCGGGTGCCTTCGCCCAGGTGGCCGACATCAGACGCTTGCCTCGGCTTCCTCGGACTCGCGCTTGCGCCGCAGGTTCTCGGCGACCTCGGCCTCCCACGCCTCGTTCGCCTTGGTGGTGTCCACCTCGAACTCGAAACGCTGGGTCATCTTCTCGGTGACGTCGGCCAGGTCGACGTAGAACTGGTCGTACCAGCGACGCAGCTGGTAGACCGGCCCGTCCTCCTCGCACAGCAGTGGATTCTCGACCTTGGACTTGTGCTTCCAGATCTCGACGTCCTGCAGGAAGCCGACGCTGATGCCCTCGGTCATCTTCTCCGCCAGCTTGGTCGCCATCTCGCCCTCGACGCCCTTGGGCTTCTCCAGCGTGATGCCCCATTGCAGGACGAAGGAGTCCTGGGTGACCGGGTAGTGGCAGTTGATCAGGACGCTTTTCACCTCGTAACCGCTGTAGATGTTGATCAGCGGGTTGATCATGTACGAGGGCCCGAAGTAGGAAGCCTCGGACTTGAGCAGCGTGTCACCGCCGTACTTGGAGGCCATACCGATGTCCGGCCTGCCCTTGGTCTCCAGGAACTGGGTGGCGATGTGCCCCTCGAAGACGTTCTTGAAGTACGTCGGAAAGGCGAAATGAATGTAGAAGAAGTGGGCCATGTCGACCACGTTGTCGATGATCTCGCGGCAGTTGGCGCCCTCGATCAGCATGGAGTTCCAGGTCCAGTCGGTCCAGCCGCTGTCGAGCTGCTCGGTGGGGTTGCCGTCCGCGTCGGTGTAAGGACCCTCGATATGCGGAATCGTGACTTCCGGCGGCGGCTGGCTGCCCTCGTGGTCGTGCCAGACGAACAGCTGGCCGTTGCGCTCCAGCGTGGTCCACTTCCTGGTGCGCGCCAGCGGTGGCACCCGGCGCGCGTACGGAATCGCGGTGCACTTGCCGTTGGTGCCCGACCAGCGCCAGTCGTGGAACGGACAGGCGATGTCGTCGCCCTTGACCTCGCCCATGCTCAGGTCGCCGCCCATGTGCCTGCAGTAGGCGTCGAGCACCCGCAGTTCACCGTTGCTGTCCGCCCAGACGACGAGCTTGGTGCCGAAGACGTCCACCGCGTGCGGCTTGCCGTCCCGGTACGTCTTGGCCAGACCCAGGCAATGCCATCCCCGCGCATACCGGGTCGGTGCGGTGCCGACATCCAGCTCCCGGACCTTCGCACCGCTCCGCGTCGATTGAGCCGCCTCCCGGGGCCCTTCGTGGTGACGCACGCTGCCGCCTCCGGGCCCGTCGCTCGGCGGCGGTGGGGTAACTGCCATCGCGATTCCTCCTCCTTCTGTACTAGAACACGTTACAAAATTGACGCCCTAGACGCCAGCGATTCACCTCACTTCCTGCATGAGCGCATGTCCGGGTGGGGGTGAACACCGGTTCTCGACATAAATAGGAACCTGTTCTAGTCTCAGAGGCAAATGAGATTTCGGACATCAACCGACCAGGCAGGAGCAGGTCCCGAGATGACGCAAGAAGTGACCGAACGGGTCGAAGCGCTGTTGCCGACGTTGCGCGAACGCGCACAGGAGGCCGAGGACCTGCGGCGCATCCCCGACGAAAGCATGAAGGCGTTGCAGGAGACCGGCTTCTTCCGGTTGCTCCAGCCCAAGCAGTGGGGCGGTCACGCCGCCGATCCGGTGGTCTTCTACGACACCGTGCGCAAGATCGCCAGTGCGTGCGGGTCCACCGGCTGGGTGGCGGGCATTGTGGGCGTGCACAACTGGCACCTGGCGCTGTTCGCGCAGCAGGCGCAGGAGGACGTCTGGGGCGAGGACACCGAAGTGCGGATCTCCTCCTCCTACGCACCGATGGGCGCCGGCACGGTCGTCGACGGCGGCTACCTGGTCAACGGCGCGTGGGCCTGGTCGTCGGGCTGCGATCACGCCACCTGGGCGGTGCTCGGCGGCCCGGTGATCAAGGACGGCAAGCCGGTGGATTTCGGCAGCTTCCTCATCCCGCGCGACGACTACCGCATCGATGACGTGTGGAACGTCGTCGGCCTGCGCGGCACCGGTTCCAACACCGTCGTGGTGAAGGACGTCTTCGTGCCGTCGCACCGGTTCCTCAGCTTCCGTGCCATGAGCGAGCTGAAGTCGCCCGGCCTGGAACAGAATCCGGACCCGGTCTACAAGATGCCCTGGGGCACCATCCATCCCACCACCATCTCCACCCCGATCGTCGGCATGGCCTACGGGGCCTACGCGGCGCACGTCGAGCACCAGGGCAAGCGGGTGCGCGCGGCCTACGCGGGCGAGAAGGCCAAGGAGGATCCGTTCGCCAAGGTGCGCATCGCGGAGGCGGCCAGCGATATCGACGCCGCGTGGCGGCAGCTGTCGGGCAACGTCGCCGACGAGTACGCGCTGCTGGTGGCGGGCGAGGAGATCCCGTTCGACCTGCGCGTGCGGGCCAGGCGCGACCAGGTGCGCGCGACCGGTCGTTCGATCGCGGCGATCGACAAGTTGTTCGAGAGCTCCGGGGCCACCGCGCTGGCGAACGGCACGCCGTTGCAACGCTTCTGGCGCGACGCGCACGCGGGCCGGGTGCACGCTGCCAACGATCCCGAGCGCGCGTACCTGATGTACGGCACCCACGAGTTCGGCCTGCCCGTCACCGACGGCATGGTCTAGGAGGACGGCGTGACCTCTACCGCGGAACTCACCGCCGAATCGACCTCGCGCTACGCGCAGGTGCGGCCCGACCTGCGGCTGCACTATCACGAAGCGGGCGTGGGCAACGGGCCGACGATCGTCCTGCTGCACGGCGGCGGACCCGGCGCGTCCTCGTGGTCGAACTTCGCGCGCAACATCCCGGTGCTGGCCGAGCACTTCCACGTGATCGCGGTGGACCAGCCCGGCTACGGCCGCTCGGACAAGCCGACCGAGCATCCGCAGTACTTCGTGCACAGCGCCTCGGCCCTCAAGGATCTGCTCGACCACCTGGAGATCACCACGCGGGTGCACCTGCTGGGCAACTCGCTCGGCGGCGGCGCGGCGGTCCGGTTCGCGCTGGACTACCCGGATCGGGCAGGCAAGCTGATCCTGATGGGTCCGGGCGGGTTGAGCACCAATCTGTTCGCGCCCGACCCGACCGAGGGCGTGAAGCTGCTTTCCAAGTTCAATTACGAGCCGACCAGGCAGAACCTGGAGGCATTCCTGCGCATCATGGTCTTCGACCAGTCGCTGATCACCGATGAGTTGATCGACGAGCGGTTCGCCTCGGCGAGCACGCCCGAGGCGCTGGCCGCGACCCGGGCGATGGGCAAGTCGTTCGCGAGCGCGGACTTCGAGAAGGGCATGCTCTGGCGCGACGCCTACAAGCTGCGCCAGCCGGTGTTGCTGATCTGGGGTCGCGAGGACCGGGTCAACCCGCTCGACGGCGCGCTGGTGGCGACCAAGGTGATCCCCAGGGCGCAGTTGCATGTTTTCGGCGGATGCGGACACTGGGCACAGCTGGAGAAGTTCCACGAATTCAACCGGCTCGCGATCGATTTCCTCGCGGGCGTCAAGGAGAAGTGATGGGCATCCGTTCACTGGGATATCTGCGCATCGAGGCGACCGACATGGCCGCCTGGCGGGAGTACGGCCTGAAGGTCCTCGGCATGGTCGAGGGCAAAGGCGCCCACCCCGGCGCGCTGTACTTGCGCATGGACGAGTTCCCGGCCCGGCTGGTGATCGTCCCCGGCGAGAAGGACCGGCTGCAGATCTCGGGCTGGGAAACCGCCAATGCCGAAGAGCTGCAGGACATCCGCAACCGGCTGGACGCGGCGGGCGTGCCCTTCAAGGAGGGCACCGCCGCCGAACTGGCCGATCGCCGGGTGTACGAGCTGATCCGGTTCGACGACCCCTCCGGCAACACCCTGGAGGCGTTCCACGGCGCGGCGCTGGAGCATCGCCGGGTGGTCAGCCCCTACGGGCACAAGTTCGTCACCGAGGAGCAAGGGCTCGGGCACGTGGTGCTCAGCACCAAGGACGACAAGGCGGCGCTGGAGTTCTACCGCGACGTGCTCGGCTTCCGGCTGCGCGACTCGATGCGGCTGCCACCGCAGATGGTCGGGCGCCCGGCCGACGGCGAGCCGGCCTGGCTGCGTTTCTTCGGCTGCAATCCGCGCCACCACTCGCTGGCCTTCCTGCCCATGCCGACGCCGAGCGGCATCGTGCACCTGATGATCGAGGTGGAGAACGCCGACGACGTGGGGCTGGCCTTGGACCGCGCGTTGCGCAAGAAGGTCAAGATGTCGGCGACGCTCGGACGGCACGTCAACGACAAGATGCTCTCCTTCTACATGAAGACTCCGGGCGGATTCGACGTCGAATTCGGTTGTGAGGGCCTGGAAGTGGACGACCACGACTGGATCGCGCGGGAATCCACCGCGGTGAGCCTGTGGGGCCACGACTTCACCGTCGGACAGCGGCAGCAGTGACCGAGAGGGCGAGCGAAACGATGACCGCGGACGGATCCGGGATCGATCCACGGCAGTTCCGGAATGTGCTGGGGCAGTTCTGCACCGGGATCACCGTGATCACCACCTTCGACGGCGATCAGGCCCCGGTCGGCTTCGCCTGCCAGTCGTTCGCCGCCCTCTCCCTCGAACCGCCCCTGGTGCTGTTCTGCCCCACCAAGGCGTCCCGGTCCTGGGCGGCGATCGAGAAAACCGGGCGTTTCTGCGTGAACGTCCTGGCCGAACAGCAGCGCGAACTGTGCGCCCGCTTCGGCTCCCGCGAACCCGACAAGTTCGCCGGCGCGGCGTGGCACACCTCCGACCGCGACCTCCCGGTCCTGGACGAGGCCCTCGCCACCATCGAGTGCACCGTCGACAGCGTGGTGGACGGCGGCGACCACTACATCGTGATCGGCCGGGTCCATGCCCTCTCCGAAACGACCACCACCGGCCGCCCCCTGCTGTTCTACCGCGGCCAGTACACCGCCATCGAACCGGAGAAGACCACCCCGGCCCCCTGGCGCGCCGACTTGGAGCACTTCCTCACGACGACGACGTTGGATACCTGGTTGTAGCTGCGATCCAGTGCAGTTCACGCCTTTCGCCCGCGCCGGGATCGGCAATGGACGCACTGATCGAGGGCAATGGATACAGTAGAGTCATGTCGCTACTAGGCCGTATCACCACGGACTCGGAAATTTGCCACGGTAAGCCCGTGGTGCGGGGTTTGCGGTATCCGGTCGAGATGCTGCTGGAACTGCTCGCCTCGGGGATGCGGCCCGATGAGATCTTGGGCGACTATCCGGAGCTAGAGCATGAGGACATTCTGGCAGCGCTCGAATACGCTGCCGTGGTGACTGCGCAACGGACCACGATCCCCTTCGACGCGGCGTGAAATTCCTGGTCGATGCGCAGCTGCCGCGTCGGCTCGCCACGCTGTTGTCCGAGGCGGGTCACGATGCGGTGCATACTTCCGACTTCCTGCTCGGAAATCGCACTACGGATCATCAGATCGCTATGCGAGCGGATCGAGAAGACCGTGTGGTCGTGACGAAAGACCGCGATTTCTGGGTCAGCCATGTCCTGCGCGGGTCCCCTCGGTCGCTGCTCATCATCGCCACCGGGAACATCACCAACGCGGCGCTGCTCGAGCTGTGCACAACGCATCTTTACGAGATCGTGCCGCTGTTGAAGACGTGCGCCGTAGTGGAAATGGGTCGTGACCGGCTGGTCGGACATACCGACAGCGAAACAGACAGTCAGCGCTGACCGAGCTGACTCGATCCGTGGTAGGGGGGGCCAGGATCGAGGTCGATTACGGTCCGAGTCATGACGCACCCCCGGTAAGCGCTGTCACTTCGACGCCTCCATAGTCCGCGGTGCTCGGCGCCCCGCCGGTCAGTACTTGTAGAAGCCCTCGCCCGTGGCGATGCCGAGCTTGCCCTTGTCGATGTAGTTCTCCTTCAACCACTTGGCCAGCCGTTGGGAGTCCGCGTCCTCGTTGTTGACCAGGATGTTGTACGGCGTGGTCAGACCGATGATGTCGAGGATGCGGAACGGCCCCGCCGGTGCGCCGGTGCCGATCTGCCAGGTCTTGTCCACCGCCTCGGGATCGGCATAGCCGCCCGCCGCCAGGCTCATACCCGCGTTGAGCAACGGCACCAGCAGTGAGTTCAGGACGTAACCGGCCTTCTCCTTGTGGATTTCGATCGGCACCATGCCGATCTTCGAGGCGAAGTCGACCACGGCTCGGTACACGGTCGGGTCGGTGTCGGCCGTGCCCATGATCTCGGCCGTGTTGAAATGCCACACCTGATTCGCGAAATGCAGCGCGAGGAACCGGTCCGGGCGGCCGGTGAAGTCTTTCATGGCGCTGGGCAGCAATGTGGAGGAGTTGGTGGCGAAGATAGTGCGCTCCGGCGCGACCCGGCCGAGCTCCTCATACGTCTGCTGCTTGATGCTCAGCACCTCGGGAATGGCCTCGATGACCAGGTCCGCGTCCTGCACCGCCCGAGCCAGATCGGAACTCAGCGTGATGCCGGCGGCGGTCTGCTCCGCCTTGCCGTCTCCGCCACCGGGCACCTGCTCGCGGTAGACCGCCGCGAGCTTGGCGAGTCGCTCCCTAGCCGCTGCCAGCGCCTTGTCGTCGATGTCGTATGCCGTCACCTCGAAACCGCGGAAGGCGGTCTGAAAGGCGATCTGGGAGCCCAGTACCCCGGTGCCGAGTACGGTCACCTTACCGATATCGATGGTCATTCGTTTCTCCTCTCGACTGTCGCGAAGAAGGCCGCGACGATCTGGGCGACCTCACGATCACCGCCGCCACGGGTTCAACGTACCGGCGCCACCCGCGTGGGGTCTTCGGCGAACAGCGTGTAGCCCCATGTGCTACATTTGGCTACAATGTCGTCATGAAGGTGATCACGCAGCGCGAGTTCCGCAATAATTCAGCGGCGGTGATGAATGCGGTCGAGGCCGGGGAGACCTTCCGCGTCACCCGCAATGGCGTCGAGGTTGCCGAGGTCCGGCCGGTCGGCCGACAGCGCCGCCGTACCGCAGAAGAACTCGTCGAACGGCATCGCAAACTGCCGCGGGTCGACTACACCCGAATGCGACAGGAAGCCGACGACTTCTTCGGAACGGAAGATCGAGTCGGCGACGACGATGCTTGGGGCTCACCTTCATGACCGAGCGGCACGCATCGGGGGTATTGGACACCTGCACCTACATCGACCTGTACGCACTCGATCCTGCTTCTTTGCCGGAGTTACCCGAGATCACGGCGATCACGCTGGCCGAATTGCACCAGGGCGTCGCCATGGCGAAAGACACCGCCACTCGGGCAGCACGATCCGAGCAACTCGGCGCCGCCATCGTGGATTTCGATCCATTGCCCTTCGATGAAGACGCCGCGACACGCTACGGCACCCTGGTAGCACTCACTCTGGCCGCGAAACGTGACCCGCGGCCCCGCCGGATGGGCTTGCTCATCGCGGCGATCGCGTCAGCACGGGGTCTACCTCTGTACACCCGCAACAGCGCAGATTTCCGCGGACTGGAAAGCATGCTCGAGGTCGTCGCGGTGTAGCGCACCAAAGTGCTCAGATGATGAGCACTTCGGGTTGGAGGATGAGGTGTAACGACAGCACCGCATCTTGGGAGGGCCCCGTGGGTCAGTTGGATGAAGCAGGAATCCTGGTTTGCGCCGACATCGCGCAATGGGAGGAGTGGCTCGCAGCCAATCACCACCGGGCGGCCGACGTCTGGTTGAAGATCGCCAAGAAGGGCGCGGCGGGCACGACGATCAGCAACGGCGCGGCGCTCGACGGCGCGCTGTGCTTCGGCTGGATCGACAGTCACCGCCGCGGCCTCGACGCCGACCACTACCTTCAGCGATACTCGCCGCGGCGTTCGAAGAGTCCTTGGTCGCAAGTCAACGTCGCCAAAGCCGAAGCGCTGATCGCCGCCGGACGCATGCGTTCATCCGGGTTCGCCGCCATCGCCGCCGCCCGGTCCGATGGCCGCTGGCAGGCCGCCTACGCGCCCCAGCGCACCGCCACCTGCCCCGGCGATCTGACCGCCGCTCTCACCGAGAACACCCGCGCACGAGCCCGTTTCGACCAACTCGACCGCACTGCGCGGTACGCGGTGTTCCTGCGGCTGATGAAGGCGCGGACGTCCGCCGAGCGCGCCACCCAGCTGCGCCGGATCGTCGCGGAGTTGAGCGGATGACAGTCGCGACACGTGGACATAGATGACGCCGTTCGAAAAAACTCCGCCGACTAGCCCGAGCCACACGCGTACGTTGCCACCGACACACAACTCGGCTTTCTGGGCGGACCGGGCCGCGAACGGTGCTTCCGTTCGCGGCCCGCGTTGTCCGGATGGTCAGGCGGAGACGGTCGCCTTCTCCCGCTGCAATTCCAGCGCGATGTCGATGAGCTGGTCCTCCTGACCGCCGACGAGCTTGCGCTTGCCCGCGCGGACGAGCATTTCGGCGGCCGACACGCCGTAGCGCTCCGCTTGCCGTTCGGCGTGCTTGAGGAAGCTGGAGTAGACGCCCGCGTAACCCATCATCAAGGCCTGACGGTCGAGCAGGCATTCCTGCGGCATGGCGGGGCGGACGACGTCTTCGGCGGCGTCGGCGATGGCGAAGAAATCGATGCCGGTCTTGACGCCCAGCTTGTCGCACACCCCGACCAGCGCCTCCACCGGCGTATTGCCCGCACCCGCGCCGAAACGACGCGCGCTGCCGTCGATCTGGGTGGCGCCCGCGCGGATGGCGTAGACCGAGTTGGCGACGGCCAGATCGAGGTTCTCGTGGCCGTGGAAGCCGACTTGGGCGTCGTCACCGAGTTCGGCGACCACCGCCGCGACCCGGTCGGACACCTGTTCCAGCACAAGCGCTCCGGCGGAATCGACGATGTAGACGCACTGGCATCCGGCGTCGGCCATGATGCGCGCCTGCTTGGCCAGCACCTCCGGCGGCTGAGTGTGCGACATCATCAGGAACCCGACGGTCTCCAGCCCGAGTTCGCGCGCCAGGCCGAAGTGCTGGATCGACACGTCGGCTTCGGTGCAGTGGGTGGCGATGCGGCAGATGGACGCGCCGTTGTCTTGGGAGATCTTGATGTCTTCCTTCACCCCGACGCCCGGCAGCATCAGCACGGCGATCTTCGCCCGCTTCGCCGTCTCGGCCGCGATGGTGACCAGTTCCTGCTCCGGCGTCTTGGAGAAGCCGTAGTTGAACGACGAGCCGCCGAGGCCGTCGCCGTGGGTCACTTCGATGACCGGGACGCCCGCGCCGTCGAGCGCGGCCACGATGTCACGGACCTCGGTGGCGGTGAACTGGTGGCGCTTGTGGTGGGATCCGTCGCGCAGCGAGGTGTCGGTGACGCGGATGTCGAGTTCTGCTGAGTAGGCCATGTCGAAAGCTCCTTACACCCGGGCCGTGACGATCTGTTCGGCGATGACCTCGCCGACCTGCGTCGCGGCGGCGGTCATGATGTCGAGGTTGCCCGCGTACGGGGGCAGGAAGTCGCCCGCGCCCTCCACCTCGACGAACACCGACACCTTGGCCATCCCGCCGGAGACCACCGAGGGCTCGTCGAACTGCGGCTCGTTGAGCAGCCGGTAGCCGGGGACGTACTGCTGGATGTCGGCGACCATCCGGTGGATCGAGTCGGCGACCGCATCGGTGTCGGCGTCGTCGGGGATGGCGCAGAAGATGGTGTCGCGCATGATCATCGGCGGCTCGGCCGGATTCAGGATGATGATGGCCTTGCCGCGCTGCGCTCCGCCGATGGTCTCGACGCCGCGGCTGGTGGTCTTGGTGAACTCATCGATGTTCGCCCGCGTGCCGGGGCCAGCCGAGACCGACGACACCGACGCGACGATCTCCGCGTACGGCACCGGGACGACGCGTGACACCGCGGCCACGATCGGGATCGTCGCCTGGCCGCCGCAGGTGATCATGTTGACGTTCGGCGCGTCGAGATTCGCGCCCAGGTTCACCGGCGGCACGACGGCGGGGCCGACGGCGGCGGGAGTGAGGTCGACGGCGCGGATCCCGGCTTCGGCGTAGCGCGGGGCGGCGGCGCGATGCACATACGCCGAGGTCGCCTCGAAGATCAGATCCGGCAGCTCGGATTGCCCGAGCAGCCAGTCCACGCCCTCGTGCGAGGTTTCCAGCCCCAGTCCACGCGCCCGCTTCAAGCCCTCGCTGTCGGGGTCGATCCCGATCATCCAGCGCGGCTGGATCTTCTCCGAGCGCAGCAGTTTGTAGAGCAGATCGGTGCTGATGTTGCCGGACCCGACGATCGCGGCGGTGACGGTCCCGTTGGACACGACAGCCTCCCTAGGTGAATTGCAGACGGACAGAGCCGAGTCCGGCGAACTCGGCGTGGAACTCCTCGCCCGGACGGGCGTCGATCGCACGGGTGCACGAGCCGGGCAGCACGATGTCACCGGCCTTCAACCGGACGCCGAAGCTCGCGACCTTGCGCGCCAGCCAGGCCACCGCGATCACCGGGTCGCCGAGCACGGCGTCGCTGCGGCCCTCGGCGACCACCTCGCCGTTGCGGGTGAGCACCGCGTCGATGGCCTTGATGTCGATGTCCTCCGGCGCGACGCGCTCGGCGCCGAGCACGAAACCGGCGGAGGACGCGTTGTCGGAGATGGTGTCGGCCAGGCCGATGTTCCAGTCCTTGATCCGCGAGTCGATCAGTTCGATCGCGGGCGCGAAGGCGACCGTGGCGGCGAGCACGTCCGCTTCGGTGCAGTCCGCGCCCGGCAGGTCGGCGCCGAGCACGAACCCGACCTCCACCTCCACCCGGGGAAACAGGTAGCGGCCCGCCTCGACCGGAACGTCTTCGTAGACTTCCATTTCCGCGAGAAGATGCCCGTAGTCGGGTTCGTCCACGCCCATCATCTGCTGCATGGCCTTCGAGGACAGGCCCACTTTGTGCCCGACCACGCGCGCGCCCGCGGCGAGCCTGCGCCGGATGTTGATCAGCTGGATCTCGTAGGCGTCGACCACATCGATGTCGGGGTGGCGGGCGATCAGCGGATCGATCGCGACCCGTTCGCGCTCGGCGCGCTCGAGTTCGTCGGCCAGTTCGGTTCGTACCGCGTCGGACAGCACGCTAGTTTCCTTCCGTTGCTTTTTCGAGCGCCGAGACCTGCTCGCCCGCGGCGGACCGGCCTGCCCTGCGGCCGGAGAAGATGCAGTCCGACAGCGACAGCCCGCTGACGTAGGACCTGGAGCAGACACCGATCGCGGTGCGTCCGGCCGCGAAGAGCCCCGGGATGTCGTCGCCCTCGGCCGTCTTGACCGCGCCGGTGCGCTCGTCCACGACGACGCCGCCGAGGGTGAGCATGGGGCACGGGTTGGTCAGGCTCGGTTTGATGCCCACATCCAACAGCCAGAACGGGCCGGTGCGGACCGGATTGGTGAACTCCCCGGGCTTGCCGACCGGATCGGGGGCTCCGGTCTCGATCGCGGTGTTGTGCGCCTCTACCGTCGCGCGCAGCCCGGCGGGGTCGATGCCCGCCTTCGCGGCGGCCTCTTCCAAGGTGGCGCCGCGAATCGCGGTGCGCCGCATCGTTTCGAACTGCCCGCGCTGGAACCAGGCGCCCTGTTTGCCGATCTGCCCGATCGCGGTGCGCATCAGCGGGTCGTCGGCCAGCAGCCAGCCCTTGCCGTCGTGCTCGGTGATCAGCGCGTGGCCCACCGCGGCGCCGTAGCGCGTCTCGTCGATCACCCGGCGACCGGCGGCGTCCACCAGCAACGCGCCGGTGAAGGAGCTGGGCGGGAGCAGGAAACGCCAGGCGGAGACGTTGTCCATGTGGTCCACCGCCGCGCCGGCCTGCTGGGCCATCAGGATGCCGCTGCCGTCGTCGGCGGTGGTGCCCAGGGCGAGACCACCGTGGAAGGCGGGCGCGTACTGCCGCACCATGTCGCGATTGGCGATGAATCCGCCCGCGCTGAGCACCACCCCGCGCCGCGCGAGAACGCGAATCGTGCTGCCGTAGCGGCGTTCCAGCCGGTCCAGCCGCTGTTCCAGCGCCCGCCGCAGCGGCGGGTAGTAGATGCCAGGCTTGGCCGCGACCTTCGCCATGCGGGTGTAGCGGTCGCGGACCCGGCCGGGCGCGTCACGCAGCGTGTTGCACTCGACGCCGATGACCGCGCCCGCCGCGTCGGTGATCAATCGGGTCACCCGGGTGAGGGTTTCCACCCGGACACCTGCGCGGGACGCCGCGGCGGCGAGCGGTCCGGTGAGCTTCTTGCCCGAGGTGCCCCTGCCCTTCACCCGATGGCCGCGCTGGGCGGCCGGGATGTCCCGGAACGCGCCGGAGATCTCGCTGCCGGAGTAGTAGAGGTAGTAGCGGTCGTTGGGGTAGGAGGTCTTGTATGGGCACAGCGAGGCTTCGAACGGGACGCCGTGCGCCTTCAGCCACTCGATCAGCTGCGGGCTCTCGTCGACGAACTTGCGCAGCGTCTCCGGGGTGACCGCGTCGCCGACCTCGCGCTCGAGGTAGGCGTACATCGCCTCCGGGGTGTCTTCCACTCCCGCCTCCCGCTGCACCGAGGTGCCGCCGCCCGCGTAGATGATGCCACCGGACAGCGCCGACGTCCCACCTCCGGCGAACCGCTCGAGCACGAGCACCTGCGCGCCCGCCGCGGTCGCTTCCAGCGCGGCCGCCGCACCCGCGGCGCCGTATCCGACCACCACAACGTCGGTGGCCAGGTCCCATTCGAGGCCCATGTTCTTAACTCCGGTCTGAAACTGAAACAAGTTTCCTCGACAAACGGAACGTCGAGCAAGTCTTCTGCCACACAACATAGACCAATGGCGCGTCCATTCTATAACGTGTTCTACATGACTGATCGGGAATACGACGTGGTGGTGGTCGGCAGCGGCGCCGCCGGCATGACCGCTGCCCTCACCGCGGCCCACAAAGGCCTGAGCGTGGTGGTCATCGAAAAGGCCGCACACTACGGCGGGTCGACCGCGCGCTCCGGCGGCGGCGTGTGGATCCCGGGCAACAAGGCGCTGCGCGCGTCCGGTCGGCCCGACGACCGCGAGGACGCACGCACCTACCTGCACAGCATCATCGGCGACGTCGTGCCCTCCGAACGGATCGATACCTACATCGATCGCGGCGCCGAAGCGCTGGACTTCGTGCTCGATCACTCGCCGCTGAAGATGACCTGGGTGCCCGGCTACTCCGACTACCATCCGGAGGCGCCGGGCGGGCGGCCCGAGGGTCGCTCGTGCGAGCCCAGGCCCTTCGACACGAAGATCCTGGGTGACGAGCGGTTCAATCTGGAGCCGCCGTACGCGAAGGCTCCGCTGAACGTAGTGGTCATGCAGGCCGACTTCGTCCGGCTCAATCTGATCCGGCGTCATCCGAAGGGCATGCTCCGGGCGATGCGCGTCGGCGCGCGCACCTACTGGGCCAAGTTCACCCGCAAACACATCGTCGGCATGGGGCAGGCCATCATCGCGGGCATGCGCAAGGGGCTCATGGACGCGAACGTGCCGCTGCTGCTGAACACCCCGATGACCGACCTCGTCGTGACCGATGGCGTCGTCACCGGCGTCCACGCGCTGCACGAGGGCGAGCCGGTCACCTTCACCGCACGCTACGGCGTCGTCCTCGGCAGCGGCGGTTTCGAGCACAACGCGGAAATGCGCACCAAATACCAGCGCCAGCCCATCACCACCGAGTGGACCACCGGCGCGGCCGCCAATACCGGCGACGGCATCCAAGCGGGCATGGCGGCGGGCGCGGCCATCGGTTTCATGGAGGACGCTTGGTGGGGGCCGACCATCTTCAAGGGCGGCAAACCGTGGTTCGCGCTGGCCGAACGGAATCTGCCCGGCAGCATCATGGTGAACGCCGACGGCAAGCGATTCGGAAATGAGTCCGCTCCTTACGTCGAGGCGGTGCACACCATGTACGGCGGCGAGTACGGGCAGGGTGAGGGACCGGGCGAGAACATCCCCGCGTGGCTGGTGTTCGACCAGCGCTACCGGAACCGCTACATCTTCGCCGGGCTACAGCCCGGTCAGCGTTTTCCATCCCGGTGGATGGAAAACGACTTCATCGTCAAGGCCGACAGCATCGAGGAATTGGCAGGCAAGATCGGCGTGCCCGCCGACCAGCTGGCCGCGACCGTCACCCGGTTCAACGGTTTCGCCGAGACCGGGAAGGACGAGGATTTCGGCCGTGGCGACAGCCACTACGACCGGTACTACGGCGATCCGACCGTGCGGCCCAACCCGTGCCTGGCCGCGCTGGTGGAGGGTCCGTACTACGCCGCCCAGATCGTGCCGGGCGATCTGGGCACCAAGGGCGGGCTGGTGGCCGACACCGCCGGGCGGGTGCTGCGCGAGGACGGCAGCGCCATCGAGGGGTTGTACGCCTCCGGCAATTGCTCCACACCGGTGATGGGCCACACCTACGCAGGGCCCGGCGCCACCATCGGCCCCGCGATCGCCTTCGGCTACCTCGCCGTGCTGGATATCGTCGAGCGCAAGAAGGACCAGCCCGCCGCCACCGCGGGGGCGTGAGACGAGAACGCGGTACGAGCCACGGCTCGCAGGCGTTGCCCGCCGGAATGCGCTCGGCCCCACCTTGCGATCCATCCACAGGCCGATGCGTAGCCGCTGAACGGTCCCGCGGAACGGACGACGCACTGGCGGGCCGGTGTCCCGGAAGCGCAGGATCGGACCCGGGCGCCGTCGAGTTCCGGCGCGGCCTCGCTCGCGGCGCGGGCGGGCCGGATCCATCCACAATCATGCACAAGGAGAACTGATGCCCATCGACCCGAAGATCGCGCTCGGCGCGCAACTGCCGAGCCGGGAGTTCGCCTGGACCCCCTCGGACGTGCAGCTCTACCAGCTGGGCCTCGGTGCGGGCACGCGCTGGACCGACCCCGCCGAGCTGCGCTATCTCGATGATCGGGAACCGCAGGTGCTGCCGACCTTCGCCACCGTGGCGGCGACGGTGCACGAGACCGAGCCGCCACGGGTGAGCTTTCCCGGCATCGAGATCGACCTGGCGAAGGTGGTGCACGGTCACCAGGAGGTCGAGGTGCACCGGCCGATCCCGGCCGCGGGCAAGGCGACCAAGGTCAGCCGGATCGCCGAGGTCTGGGACAAGGGCTCGGCGGCGGTCATCGTCCAGGAGCACACGGTCACCGGCTCCGACGGAGCGCCGCTGTGGACCGAGCGCTCCTCGATCTTCGCCAAGGGCGAGGGCGGTTTCGGCGGCGAGCGCGGCCCCAGCACCAAGTCGGAATTGCCCGACCGGGCACCGGATTTCGACGTCACCACGCCGACGCTGCCGCAGCAGGCGCTGCTCTACCGGATGTCCGGCGACCGCAACCCGCTGCACTCCGACCCGGAATTCGCTCGCGCGGCCGGGTTTCCCGCGCCCATCCTGCACGGATTGTGCAGCTACGGCATCGTCTGCAAGACCGCGACCGACACCGTGCTCGACTCCGACGCCAGCCGCGTCATCGGATTCCGCGCCCGGTTCGCAGGCGTGCTCTACCCGGGCGAGACGATCCGCACCCGGATCTGGCGCCAGGACGACGTACTCACCATCGCGGCGACCGTTGTAGAACGCGACGACGCACCTGTCCTCGGCGACGTCTCCCTACGGATCCGCCCCGCCTGAGCAGTCTCCCTCGCACGACGGCGCGCCACATGTGGGTGCGCGCGTCCGCGGGGCGTCTTGCGTGGCCGGGCGCTCGTCTCCTGGAAGCATTCCAGCGTTCAGCATCTCGGCCCAGTAGTCGTGTCGAACCCGGTCCCAGAGTCCAGCAAGTCGCGGGTAGCGCTCCCGCGCCTCCGATAGATCCGGCTATCTGCGCCGGTTGTCGCAGCACGGGATATTCGGATCGTTCGCCGACCAGTTCGAACAGATATGGGGCACTGTCACCCCCTACTCGACGACGCAAGGATTCGCCAATGGGCTCACGGCGTGACTACTACCGAGATCCGAACGCGCCACGGCCGAACTCGCTGAAGCCGGGAGCTTCCGCGCTGGTGACCGACGAGGACGGGCGTGTGCTGATGCAACGCCGTGGCGACTCGGGTAATTGGTCTCTCCCCGGTGGAATCATGGAAATAGGCGAGACCCTGCAGGATTGTGCGGTTCGGGAGACTCGCGAAGAGACCGGACTGGACATAGAGATCACCGGCTTGCTCGGTATCTACACCGACCCCGAGCACGTGATCGAACACGCGAACGGAGAGGTCCGGCAAGAGTTCGCAGTGGTCTACTACGGCAGAGTGACCGGTGGGGAAATCTCCGTGTCCGATGAATCGACCTCTGTCGAGTTCCTGCGACTCGAAGAACTCGAGACGCTGCCCGTACACGAGACTGTTCGGCTCCGGTTGCGGCACCACGCCGAACAGCGCACGAGTCCGTATCTGGGGTGACCGCGAAACATCCAGCCGAGAGAGATCACTTTCTACAGCCGCGCGTTCGATGTCGTCGCGAAGCGGCCGCTACGGGGTTCCGATAGTAATCCCGCGAAAAACAACGAAGTTGCCTCGACCAGCGGTGATGGCGGATTCGGGCTGCGGGGCGTCGTGTTTGCTGGGGTTCATGCCGGACAAGGTGGCCGCTGCGCCGCCGGTGGTGGTGGCGCGGTTGGCGGGCGTCAGCCTTCCGGGTGTCCGTCGTAGACGCGGATTTTGTATTCGGTGGTCTCCAGCGCCAGGCCGAGTTCACGGATCTGCCGCGTGATTCGGTCTCGCTGGTCGAGCATGATGCGGCGGCGTTCCGGGACGGTGTTCGGGCCCTGCTCGACGAGCAGGATGTAGCGTTTGAGGTCGGTCATGGTCATGCCGGACAGGCGCATCCGGGTGAGGAAGACGAGGCGGCGCAGGTCGAACGCGGAGTACTCGCGGTACCCGGAGGCGTTGCGAGCGGGCCGCACGAGTCCCTCCTGCTCGTAGTACCGGAGGGTGTGCGTCGACAGCCCGACAAGCCTGGCGGCCGCGGCGATACCCTTGGGCATCGCCGAGGCCTCGATCGTGGCGTCGTCGAGCAGCTCGTGCAGCGCATCGATCGCCGACGAGGATGGCCCGTCGCTGGCAGCGAGGATGCTTTCGATCAGCGCTTCAGTGGCCATGGCCCGCAGCGTACGGCGATCAGAACGCGCGCACCGCGGGCGGCGTGCCCGGGAAGTCCGCCGACTCGCTCACAGACGCCCATTTCTCGACGTCCTCGAGCGCACCACGGTAGACGCGGGTGAGATTGCGAACCGCCTCGGCACCGAGCGGGAGCCGGAGCGGCGCGCCGGGGGTGTCGAGCATGTCGCGGATCACCCGGGCGGCGCGTGCCGGGTCGCCCTCCTGGATGCCGTCGGCCTCGGCCATATTCGCGCGTACGGCACCGATCACTCGATCGTAGATCGAGCTCTGCTGCGCTGTGTTGAGCACGTCGGCGGCGTTGAACGCGGTGCGGAAGCGACTGGGCTCGACGATGAGGACGCGGATGCCGAACGGCGCGACCTCGCCCGCGAGCGCCTCCGACCAGCCCTCGAGCGCGAACTTGCCTGCTGAGTAGCTGCCGACGGCGGGGAACGACATCCGCCCGCCCTGGCTGCTCATCTGCACGATCGCACCCGAGCGACGCTCCCGCAGGTGGGGCAGCACGGCACGCACATAGGCGGCCGGGCCGAACAGGTGCTGCTCGAGCATGGCCCGCAGCTCGGCATCCGTGATCTCTTCGGCAGCACCGACCTGTCCGGCGCCGGCATTGTTGACGAGCACGTCGACGCGCCCGAACACCTCCAGCGCCCGCTGCACGACCGCAGCCGCTCCCGCCGTGTCGCGCACATCGCGCTCGATGGCGAGGAACCGATCCCCGTACCGCGCCTCGAGCCCGTCGAAACGGCCGGCCCGCCGCGCGGTCCCGATCACATGCTCGCCGGCCGCGAGTGCCGCCTCGGCGAGCGCCAGGCCGAGGCCCGAACTCGCACCCGTGATGATCCATGTCTTCGTCTCGCTCGTCGTGGTCATGGCCCCGACGCTAAAGCTTCGAGCGCGCTCGAAGGCAAGCCGCGCGCTCAGGCTCGGGAGGCGACGAGCGGTCCGGCCCGCTTGATCCACTGCGACGATCTCGGTCTCGGCGCGGTGCACGCCGGGGAGCGCGCCGATGCGCTCAGCGAAGTGCCGAGCGTCCTAGACTTCGCCGGACGGCCTTAGTTCCCGGTCGCCGCGCCCCCGTCGGGCCGCGACGCCCTGGATCACCAGGGCGTACAGCACCAGCACGAGCACCGGTGCGGCCAGCGGCGCCCAGGCCAGGCGCAGGGGGACGAGGGCGGCGAGGACGGCGGCCGCGGTGAAGCCGACCGCCCCGGCCACCGACGGGATCGTGGTGGGCACCACGCCGTGCGGCGCGGTCACCGTGGCGGCGTTGAGCAGGTAGGTCGTGGCCACCAATCCCGTTGCGGCGGAGGCGAGCACACCCGCGTCGGCGATGACCAGCACGCCGAGCGCGAGCAGCACCGCGCAGACCGCCAGCGGCCGCAGCCACCAGCCGAGCCCGACGATGACGAGGGCGGGAATGCCGATCCACGGCTCCAGCAGTGCCACCGACGTCGCCAGCAGCACGCCGGAGAGAACGGCGAGGAATTTGGTCATCGGCGCACCCGCACGGTCCTGCGGTGCTCGGGAAGCGCCCGCATGATCTGGTCCAGGCGCGCGTCTTCCGGCCACGCCACGATGTCGACGCCGACGGTGCCCATGTCCCGGTACATGGCCGCGCGCTCGAGCTGCCACATCTTGGCCAGGATCGGGTCGAGGTCGTCCCGGAACGGTGTGCCGCGCAGCACGTCCACCACGACCACCACGTGTCCGCGCTTGCGCAGGTCGATCAGCGCGAGCGCGAACTGGGTGTCCAGCAGCGTGGAGAAGGCCACCACGATCGCACCGAGCGGCACGGCCGCGTGCGGCGCGAGGGTGCCCGTGGTCGGAATGTGCTCGTCGCCGACGTCGAGCACGGTGTCGACGATGCGGTAGAACTGGCGGCGTCCGATGTCCGGCCGCAGCCAGCGCGGCGCCTGGCCCAGGCAGACCACCGCGGTCCGGTCGCCCGCCTGCAAGGTCGACTGCACCACCTGCGCCGCGCCGCGCACCGACAGCTCCAGCGAGTCGGTGGCCGGTCCCGGCGCCTGCTGTGAGGTGTCCACCAGCACCACGACGTCCGCGGAACGGTTGGTCAGCCGCTCGGTGACATACAGCCGCCCGCGCCGCGCACTCACCGGCCAGTTCACGATGCGCAACTGATCGCCGGGTGCGTAGGCGCGGATGTCGGCGTACTCGACGCCGGGCCCGTGCCTGCGGGTCAGGTGGGTGCCGAGCCGCTCGGGAAGTTCGGTGCGCGGCAGACGCATCCGCTGCGGATCGGTGATCGGATAGACGAACAGCTGGCCCGCGGGCAGTACGACGGTGGCGACCGCGAGCCCGGCCGGGCTCAGCGCCGAGACCCGCACCGACACCGGGTAGCGCCCCCATCTGCTCGCCGAGAGCGCGAGCCGCAACCCGGCCGGGGCGATTCCGGAATCGCTGGCCTCCTCGACCTGCATCGCCAGCCCGGTGGAACCCTGCGGTTTCAGGCGCAGCAGCGCGTGCCCCTTCTCGACGAAGGCGGCGACGGTGAGCAGCACTTCCTCGGTCTCGAAACAGCGCAGCGTGCCGCCGCCGTCGACCTGGATCCTCGTCGAGGACTGCTGAAACCGCGCGGTGGCCAGCACGCCGAGCAGCGGCGCGGCGAACACGAGCAGCTGCCATCTGCCGAGGACCACCGCGAGCACCAAAGCCACCGCCGCGCACCCGGCGAGCATGAAGACCAGCGGTGCGGGCCGCCACCGCAATTCGGCGTCGACCGCGGAGCTGGCGTCGCGGTGCCTCATGTCACGGTGGCGCGCGGGACCGGCAGACGGCGCAGCAGTTCGGTGATCACGTCCTCGCCGCGGATGCGGCGCACCCACATCTCCGGCCGCAGCGTGATCCGATGCGCCATGGCCGGGATCGCCAGCGCCTTCACGTCCTCGGGGATCACGTAGTCGCGGCCGAGCAGCAACGCGCGCGCCCGGGACATCTGCACCAGATCGAGTTCCGCGCGCGGACTCGCGCCGACTTCGACCTGCGGGTGCCCCCTGGTGGCCGAGGCCAGCGCGACGACATAGCTCACCACGTCGGGGTGCACGGTCACGTATTCGACCGATTGCCGCATCTCCAGCAGTCCGTTCGCGTCCACGACCTGGTTGACCTGCGGCTGCTGTGAGCCGCGCTCCAGCCTGCGGCGGATCATCCGGGTCTCGTCCTGCTCGGACAGATACCCCAGCCGCAGCTGGATGGCGAACCGGTCGAGCTGGGCTTCCGGCAGCGGATAGGTGCCCTCGTACTCGATCGGGTTGTCGGTGGCCAGCACGACGAACGGTTGCGGCAGCAGGAACGTCTCGCCGTCGATGCTGACCTGTCCCTCGGCCATCGCCTCCAGCAGCGCGGCCTGCGTCTTGGGCGGGGTGCGGTTCACCTCGTCGGCCAGCAGCAGATTGGTGAACACCGGCCCGCGGCGGAAGGTGAACCGGCCGGTGGACATGTCGTAGATCGTCGACCCCAGCAGGTCGGCGGGCAGCAGGTCGGGGGTGAACTGTACGCGGTTGAATTGCAGCCCGAGCGCGGCCGCGAACGATCTCGCGATGAGCGTCTTTCCGAGGCCGGGTAAGTCCTCGATCAGCACGTGCCCACCGGACAGCACGGCGATCATGATCAACTGCAACTCGTCCTGCTTGCCGACCACGACCCGGGACAGTTCCCGGAGCACGGCCTCGCTGCGCTGGATGGTCGCGTCCATCGGCATGGTCATTTGTGTACCCGCACTTGCCTCAACCCATTTCACATTCTCTGCAGGCGGCTCAGGATCTCGTCCAGCGCCGCACGTCCCGGTGCCCTGCTGGTCTGATCACGAAGGGCCGAATTGGCCGGATCCACCCAGCGCCACAATTCGGGCCCGAACTGGTGGATTCCCGCGGCCTCGACCGCTCGGCGGTTCTTCGCCACTCGCTGGCCGCTGGAGAGTTCGAACTCCTTGGCCAGCAGCGGACGCAGGTGCCGGTCCCAATCGGCACGCGTACCGTCCGCGCGGTCGGCGAGCATCTGCACCCTGGCGTGCCAGCGTTGCAGCATCTCCGCCGGACCGTTCTCCATATCCTCGACCTCGTCGTCCCCTGCCTCCGAGCGCTCGAACAGCGACCAGATCAGCCAGCCCAGCGCCACCGCTACCGGGATCCCGGCGACGATCAGCAACAGCCCACGGGCGCGCTCGACGGCGACCAGCTCGATCCCCACGACCACGATCACGCCGGTGATCACCACCCCCATCCGGTTCACGGAACGTCCTTTCTCGCCCGGCCGGTCACGCGGGCACCTCCCCTTGCAGGTCGGCGAGCACGATGCGCAGCAACTGCTCGGCCCGCATGCGCTGCCATTCGAGCATGGCGTGCGGGCTGAACCTGGCCTCCTCGAACAGGGCGACCAGCTCGCGGGCGGACGCGTCGTGCAGCGCGCCGCGTTCGAACGCGCGGGCCAGCACTTCCATCGGGGTATCCGAGGCGAGCGGAGCGGCGGAGCGATCGAAGGCCAAACCGCGCTCCATCGCGACGTAGCAGGCGATGATCGCGGTGCGCGGGTCCTGGCCCGGGGCGTTCATCGCGGCCAGGCCCATCTCCGCCGCGCGTGCCAGCGAGTCCGCCACGGTGGGCGCCGCCGGAGCCGCGGGCGCGGCCGTGGGCGCGGGCTTGCGCCGCGACGACACCGCGACCACGACCAAACCGCTCATCGCCACCGTCACCAACCCCGCTGCCGCGATTCCGGCCAGCACCAGCGCCGTCCCGGTCAGCTCCGCCGACCTCGGGTCGTATTCGGTGGGCGGCGCCGAGGTCCCCGGCTCCGGGGCGGCGCCCGTGGTGGTGGCCGGCGCCGCCGGGCGCGCGGGCTCGCTCGGCCCGCTCGCGCCGATGAAGTAGATCGCCGACGCCGCCGCGAGCAGCACCCCCAGCAGCGCGAGCGCGCCTAGCACCACCAGGCCGGTCCGCCCCAGACGCCACTGCCTGCGCTCGTCCTCCCGTTCCGGCTCGGGCATGGCCAGCGGCAACCGGTGCTGACTGGCGATCACCCCCGCCAACAGGATCACGATCGACACGCTCAGGAGCACCGGCATGAGCGCGACCGACAAGGCGGACGGCACGTGCCTGCGCGGCCCGACTTCGGTAATTCCTGGGATGTATCCGTGCAGAGCGATGGCGGCAAAAGCCAGCAGCGTGATCAGGACGATCACGCGCGATATCGGCGCTCGCGCCCGGGCCACTGGCTACCACCAAATCTGAGTACTGCACAAAACAGCCACATAGTTACATGCCGGGCGGTCCGCTCGGGATGGAATGGAATACTTCGGAGTCCCTCCTCTTAAACCGCACCTGTGTGGGGACCCGGCAGGCCCTCCGGAGCGGCGGCGACTACCGGGCGATTTCGGTCGAAGACTGGGACAATTCACAAAGCCGGCTCGCCAAACGTGAGATATCCGGCACTTCCCGGACGTCCCGCACCAGCTCATCGAGCACCGAAGCCGCGACGACGACGAGTTCGCGATCGGTGTCGTAGAGAACGTCGACGAGGTTCACGAAACGCATCGACCAGGCGGGCGGAACTTCGCGCAGCGGGGGTACATCTCGTATTTCCCAGTGCGGAAATCGTTGGGCCAGCACCACATAATCCGCCGCGGATGTTGGGACACCACACAATTCGGCGAAGTCGATGACGAGAGCACCGCCGTCTACGGCAATGGCGCGCAATCTCCGCGTGCCGATGGAAATCTCGACCGGTGATTCATCACCGCGTTGTGCCGCATCGCGTTTCCAGACGCCAGTGGTCGCCGCCGAGAGCGTATTCCGAGCCGCCGGATCCACGAGATATCGACCGGCGGCGAATCCGGTGCGGGAGCCACGGAAGCCCGAGGAGCGATAGTCGATCGCGCCGTCGACGGCCACCACGTCCATGCTCGCGCAAATCCGCTCGATCGTCGGCACGAACCGGTTGTGGAAGAGCGGATTCGGCAACAGCTCGCCCGGCGGATAGTTCGAGGTCACCACCAGTGCGATACGGCGGGCGAACAGCGCGTCGAGCAGTCGCGCGATCAGCATCGCGTCGCCGATGTCGTGCACGTGGAATTCGTCGAAGCAGACCAGCAAGGCATCGCCGAGCAGCGCGTCCACCGCGGCGTCGATCGAGCCGGACGTGTGCGCCGCGGCATGCAGACCAGCGAAGAACTGGTGAAAGTGATAGCGCCGCTTACGTTCCGAAGCGACCTCGGCGAAGAACCGATTCATCAGCATGGTCTTGCCGCGACCGGGTCTGCCATGGAGATAGACGCCGCGGCGGCGCCGGGCCGGCCGGCCGCGCCGATCCACCAGTTCGCGTAACCGCGCCGCCGCCCGCGCCTGATCGGAATCCCACTGGATGTTCTCGGGTTCCATGACACCTCCTCGTCCTCTACATTTGTAGAGGACGAGGCCGCTCCGCGGCAGGAAGGGTGATCATGTCCACAGGCGACCGGCGCGCGCTCCTCGTCGACACGGCTATCGAACTGATCGCGGCGAGGGGCCTGCGCGCGCTCACGCACCGCGCGCTGGACGCGGAGCTGGGCCTGCCCGCCGGGTCGGCTTCCTACTACTTCCGCAGCAAACGCGCGCTCATCGAAGCCATCGTGGACCGGATCACCACCCGATCCCGCGACGATTTCGCCGCGGCCGCACTCGCGCCGACCGGTGCCATGGCGCCGGAAGCGATCGCCGTGGCCATCGCCTCTTGGCTGGACCGGCTACTGGCCGAACGGCGCGCGCACCTGATCGCCCGGCACGCTCTGCTCATCGATTTGCTGGACGATCGCGACCTGCATCCCCGGCTCGTACGCAGCCTGTTCTCCACCGACCGGGCCCGAGACCTGTTCCGCGCGATAGGTGCGGCGGACCCGGAGACCCGGGCGGACGACTTCGTCGCCGTCGTCGAGGGAGCCGTCTTCGACCGCTTCGCGGGCCACCGCACCGCCCTGCGCCCGGACACACCGGAAAGCGTGCGGCAGCTCGCCCGCATCCTCGCCGCGCACCTGCGCGCGTGACCGCCGCCGCTCAGCGCGGCCAGCCCCGCTGACTGTAGGTCTCGCCGGTGAGGTAGCCGCGGATACCGGCGGCCGGATACGGGATGAGATTCTCCGGCAGCTTCGCGAGCGGAAACCACCGCAGTTCGTAGGACTTGTCGGGCTCGCGGTTGGCCGGCTCTCCCGCCCAGCGGCGAGTCTCGAAGAACAACCCGATCCGGGCTTCTCGCCCGGTATCGACGACATGCGCGGAATGGACGTGCCGCAGATCCGCCGGGTCGATCAGCACGCCGACCTCCTCGCCCGCCTCGCGGACCGCCGCGGCGAGCGCCGACTCCCCCGCCTCCAACTTCCCGGCGGGCAGGTGCCACAACCCGTCGAACTCGTCCGCGCTGCGTCGCCTGCTCAGCAACAACTCCGCGCCGCGCAGCAACAGCACATGCACATCCACTACATGCCGGACCACCACCGGCCCCAACCTACGCGCCGCCGCGATTCACCCGAGGCGTACGACACTCGGTCAGCACTTCGCACCCGCCGTAGCGGGTGCGAAGCAAGACCCGAGTACGCGAAGCGAGGATCAGCCGGTGGTGAGAACCAGGCCGGAAGTGGGGACGCCGGTGCCCGCGGTGACCACGATGTTGGTCAGGTCGGAGACCGGGTTGACCGAGGTGCCGCGAATCTGGCGCACGGCCTCGGCGATGCCGTTCATACCGTGGATGTAGGCCTCGCCGAGCTGGCCACCGTGGGTGTTGAGCGGCAGGCGGCCGCCGGCCTCGATGGCGCCGCCTGCGATGAAGTCCTTCGCCTCGCCCCGTCCGCAGAACCCGAGCTCCTCCAGTTGCATGAGGACGAACGGGGTGAAGTGGTCGTAGAGGATCGCCGCCTGCATGTCCTCCGGGCGCAATCCGCTTTGCGCCCACAGCTGGTCACCGACCAGGCCCATCTCCGGAAGACCGGTCATGGCGTCGCGGTAGTAGCTGGTCATCACGTATTGGTCGGCTCCCGAGCCTTGGGCGGCAGCGGCGATCACAGCCGGACGCTGCGGCAGATCGCGGGCCCGCTCGGCGCTGGTGACCACGATCGCGACGCCGCCGTCGGACTCCTGGCAGCAGTCCAGCAGATGCAGCGGCTCGGCGATCCAGCGGGAATTCTGGTGCTCCTCCAGCGTGATCGGCTTGCCGTAGAAGAAGGCGGCCGGGTTCACCGCCGCATGCTTGCGGTCGGCCACGGCCACTCGGCCGAAGTCCTCGCTGGTGGCCCCGTAGACATGCATATAGCGCCGGGCGACCATCGCGACCTGCGCGGCCGGCGTGCCGAGCCCCTGCGGGTAGGACCACCCCGCGTCGATGCCCGACGAGGTGGGCGCGGTGGCCAGCGCCGTGGAGAACTGCCCGAACCGCGACACCGACCGCTCGTTGAACGCACGATAGGCCACCACTACATCGGCGATCCCGGTGGCCACCGCCATGGCGGCCTGCTGGATGGTGGCGCAGGCCGCGCCGCCGCCGTAGCCGATGTGGCTGAAGAACTTCAGCTGCGGAATGCCGACCGCCCTGGCGACGGCGGCCTGGGTGTTGGTGTCCATGGTGAACGTGGTCAGGCCGTCCACGTCGGCGGGCGACAGGCCCGCGTCGGCCAGCGCGGCGGTGACCGCCTCGGCGGCCAGGCGCAGTTCACTGCGGCCGGAGTCCTTGGAGAAGTCGGTGGCCCCGATGCCGACGATGGCGGCGCGGCCGGAAATGCTCTGCTCAGACATCGGCCCTCCGCAACGCGATGACGGCCGTGGCCGTGATGTGGTCGCCGAGACTGTCCTTGCCGACCACGTCGATGTGGATGTCGTCGCCCTCCAGCGCGGTCACCGTGCCGGTGAGCGTCAGCGTGTCCCCGGCGTACAACGGCACGCCAAGGCGCAGCGCGATCGACTTGACGACGGCGCGCGGGCCCGCCCAGTCGGTGACGAAACGCTGCACCAAACCGGTGTCGGTCAGGATGTTGACGAAGATGTCCTTCGAGCCGCGAGCGACAGCCTTGTCCCGGTCGTGGTGCACGTCCTGGAAGTCCCTGGTGGCCAAGGCGGTGCTGATCACGAACGTCGGTTCGGCGTGGATCACCAACTCGGGCAGCAGCGTGCCGACGCGCACGGCGTCCGGTGCCACGGCGGCGGTCATGAGACCACCTGCCAGACCGGCAGGCTCGCCTCGTCGTCGAGCTTCTCGAAGCCCACCTCGACCGGCAGGCCGACCCGCACCTCGGCGGGGTCGATGCCGCGCAGTTCACCGAGCATGCGCACGCCTTCCTCCAATTCGACCAGCGCCACCACGAACGGCAGCTGCCGCCCCGGCACCTTCGGCGCGTGGTGCACGACGTAACTGAACACGGTGCCGCGCCCGGAGGCGACGACGTAGTCGGTCGGCTTCGACTTGTCCTGCCAGATGGCCGGAATGGGCGGATGCCGCAATGATCCGTCCGGCAGCCGCTGGATGCGCAGCTCGCCCGCTTTCGTTCCCTCCCAGAAGAATTCGGTGTCCCAGGAGACCAGCGGCTTGACCCGCTCACCCGCGGCGGGTTTCGGCGCCGCCGTGCCGGGGGCGAATTTCAGCAGGCGGAACAGCATCTCGGCGACCACCTCGTCACCGACCCGCCAACTGGTCCGGAAGGTGACGAACCATCCCTCGCCCAGCGCGGTGCGCTTCGGGCCGCGGATATCCGACAGCGTGCTGGTGACCGAGACCTGCTCGCCGACTTCGAGGTAGCGGTGGTAGGTCTGCTGACAATCCGTGGCGACGACGGAGGTGTAACCCGCCGCGTCGAGCAGCTCGGTGGCCGCGCCCATCGGGTCGTCGGCGGGGCGGGAGCCGTTGAGCCCGAACATGGTCCACACCTGGGCCATGGCGGGCGGCGCGACGACGCCGGGATGACCCGCCGCGCGCGCCGCCTCCTCGTCGACATAGATCGGGTTGGCGTCGCCGAGCGCCTCGACCCAGTTGTTGATCATCGGCTGGTTCACCGGATCACGCCCGAAACGGGGCGCGCACTCACCCGCCGCCCGAATGGCCTCGGCTGCGGCGATGATCGCTTCCGGAGTAGTGGTTTCCGGCACGCGCGGCTCCTTCACTCGTTATCGGGGTACTCGCGGCAACCGCAGTCCGGACGAGGCGACCAGTTCGCGCATCACCTCGTTGACGCCACCGCCGAAGGTGACCACCAGGTTCTGCTTGGTCCTGCGGTCCAGCCAGGTCAGCAGTTCGCCGGTGGCCGGGTCGGCCGGGTCGCCGTAGCGGCCGATGATCTCCTCGGCGAGCCTGCCCGCCTCTTGGAGCGATTCGGTCGAGTAGATCTTGGTGGCCGACGCGTCGGCGATCACCTGGGCCTGGTCACCATCGACCGTCGCGGCCACCTGCCAGTTCAGCAGTTCGTTCAGCCGCACCATGGCGTGGATGCGGCCCAGCGCGCGCCGCACGTCCGGTTCGGCGAGCACGCCGCGCGGTTGCGCCCAGTCGCGCACCCGGTCGTAGAGCTGCTCGATCTTGCCGGACGGCCCCAGGCTCACCCGCTCGTGGTTGAGCTGCGTCGTGATCAGCTTCCAGCCCCGGTTCTCCTCCCCGACCAGCAGGTTCGCCGGAACGCGCACATTGTCGAAATAGGTCGCGTTGGTGTGGTGCGCGCCGTCGCAGGTGATGATCGGCGTCCACGAGTAGCCGGGATCGGTGGTATCCACGATCAGGATCGTGATGCCGCGGTGGCGGGACTCGGCCGAACCGGTGCGGCAGGCCAGCCAGACGAAGTCGGCCTCGTGCGCGCCCGTGGTGAAGATCTTCTGCCCGTTGACGATCCAGTCCCCGGACTCGTCGCGCACCGCCGAGGTGCGCAGCGAGGCCAGGTCGGTGCCCGCCTCCGGCTCGGAGTAGCCGATCGCGAAATGGATGTCACCGGACAGGATGCCCGGCAGGAACCGCTGCTTCTGCTCGTCGGTGCCGAACTGCTGCAAGGTGGGGCCGACGGTCAGCAGCGTCACCAGCGGCAGCGGGACGTCGGCCCGGACCGCCTCGTTGAAGAAGATCTGCTGCTCGACCGGCCCGAAACCCTGGCCACCGTATTCCTTGGGCCAGCCGACGCCGAGCCAGCCGTCGCGCCCCATCCGGCGTACCACGGCGCGGTAGGCGTCGCCGTGCCGGTTCACCGCCATCTCGGCCTCCTCCTCGGGAGTCACGAGATCGGCGAAGTAGGCGCGCAGTTCGTCGCGCAGCCGACGTTGCTCGATGGTCAGGTCGATGAACATCTGGCCCCCAATCGATCGAGCCGGAACGACGCGCCGCCGAGCCAGCGGGCGATGTCCTTGGCTTGTGAGTAATAGCGGTGCATCGGATGGGTCATGTCCACGCCGAGTCCGCCGTGCAGGTGATGGCACTTCTGCATGGCCGCGGGCAGTTCGGCGGCAACGGTGTAGGCCAGGATCTCCAGGTCGTCGTCGGTGCGCTCGCGATGGTCCTGGCTCGAGTCGTCCTGCGCCAGCGCCCAGTTCGCCGCGACCGCGGCGACGTGCAGGGTCCGCGAGACGACGTACAGATCCGCGATCTGCTGGGCCACCGCTTGGAACTCGGCCAGCGGCCTGCCGAACTGGTGACGGGTCCGCAGATGCTCGGCGGTGAGGGTGATCGCGCCTTTGAGCAATCCATCGGCTACCGAGCCGATCGAAGCGAGCGCCAGCCGGTGCAGGTCGGCCAGACCGACGGGCAACAGTCGGTCGGCGGGAATCTCCACCTGGTCCAGCCCGACCGTGTACTCGGGAATGCCGCCGGAGACCGGGGTTGCTGTGCGGGTCAGGCCGTCTGCCTGCGCGTCCACCACGGCGATCCCGGCGTTGGTCGGCACGAGCAGCCAGCTGGCCTCCTCGGCGTACGGAACGGCGACCTTGTGCCCGGTGATGCGCACCGTGTCGCCGCTGACGACCGCGGCCGTCTCCGGCTTGACCGCGAAGGGAGCCGCCGGTTCGCTCAGAGCCGCGGTGAGCACGGCGCCCTCGGCGACCGCGGGCAGCACGAGCGCCTGGATGTGCTCCGGCGCGCAGGCCACCAACGGCAGTACGCCGAAGCCGAGCGTCGGCAGCGCCGGCACCGCCACCGCGTCGGTCGCCAGCTCGGTGAGCAGCGCCGACACCTCCAGCAGCCCCATTCCGTCGCCGCCGAACCGCTCCGGCAGCGCGACGACGAGCAAGCCGGAGTCGGTCAGCTTCGGCCACAGCCGCATGTCGCGCGCCGGTTCGCGTTCCAGCAAGCTCACGACGACCTCGGCCACGGCATCCTGGCCCTCGTCCCTGGTGAAGTCCACGCTTGTCTCCCGATTGGCTGTACGGCTAGCTGTCCGCGTCACGCGGCAGCCCCAGAATCCGCTCACCGGCCACGGTGAGCAGGATCTGCTCGGTTCCGCCCGCGATCGACAAACAACGCGTGAGCAGGAACTCCTTGGTCACGTCGGAGTCCTGCGCGCCGAGCGGGCCCGCCGCCTCCGCGGCGAACTCCGCGACCGCTTGGCGGTGTCGCACACCGACGAGCTTGCGCACGCTGCTCTGTGCGCCGGGGTCGCCGCCCGCCAGCATCTTCACGGCGGCTCGCTGCTCGAGCAGCAGGCCCGCGATCGCCTCGGCGACGAATCCACCCAGCCGGTCGTTCACCAGCTCAGCGCCGGGGCCGGTGGCGGGCGATTTCGCGATCAATTCCTCGAGCACCGGCCCGATCCCGTTGCCGCCCATGGCCACGCGCTCCGTCGACAGGGTGGAGCGTGCGATCTTCCATCCGTTGTTCAGCGCCCCGACCACGCAGTCGTCCGGCACGAACACGTCGTCTAGGAACACCTCGCTGAAACGCGCCTCCCCGGTGATCTGCACCAGCGGCCGAACCTCGAGTCCGGCGCTGTGCATGTCGACCAAGAAGTACGTGATGCCACGGTGTTTGGGCGCATCCGGTTCGGTGCGCGCCAGGCAGATGGCCCAATTCGCCTTGTCCCCCAGCGAAGTCCACACCTTTTGACCGCGCAGCACCCAGCCGCCGTCCGCCTTCTTCGCGGTGGTGCGCAACGCCGCCAGGTCGGAGCCCGCTTCGGGTTCGCTGAACAGCTGGCACCAGACCACCTCGCCGCGCAAGGTCGCCCAGGCGAAGCGCTCGATCTGCTCCGGGGTCCCGTGTTGCAACAGCGTCGGAATCGCCCAGCCGCCGATGGTCAGATCCGGCGCGGTGAGCCCGGCGCGGCGCAGCTCCTCGGAGATCACCAGACCGGTCATCGGGTCCGCGGCGCGTCCATACGGCCGCGGCCAATGGGGCATGACCAGACCCGCCTCGACCAATGCGTCGCGCTGCCGATCGGCGGGCAGGGCGGCGATCCGCGCGACTTCGGCGGCCAGCTCCTGCGCGCTGTCGCCGTCCACGGCCACGCCCTCCTCGGCGAAGACCCGGTCGGCGCCGGTGGTGCGCCGCAGGCCCTGACGGGTCAACTCGGTGACCCGGGCCCGCCAGCGCGCCGAGCCGCCGAGCAGTTGCCGCAGTGCCGTCGCCCGGCGCAGGTACAGGTGCGCGTCGTGCTCCCAGGTGAAGCCGATGCCGCCGAGCACCTGGATGCAGTCCTTGGCGGTCTCGACCGCGTCGTCCAGGGCGATCGCGGCCGCGATGGCGGCGGCGATCGGCAGCTCGGCGCCGCCGTCGTCCACGGCGGCCGCGGTGTCGGCCGCTACGGCGCGGATGAGCTCGGTGCGGCACAGCATCCAGGCGCAGATGTGCTTGACCGCCTGGAACGAACCGATCTTGCGACCGAACTGCTCGCGCACCTTGGCGTACTCGACCGCGGTCTCCAGGCACCAGCCCGCGAGGCCGGACAGTTCGGCGGCGACCAGCGCGACCAGCAGATCCCCGGCGGCGTACGGCGCGACGAACACGTGTTCGGCGGGCACGCGCAGATCGGCGCAGTGCACCCGGGCCAGCGGCGTGCTCGGATCCAGCGGCGCGAGCGCCTCCACGCGCAGGCCGACGGCATCGGGCTGGACCAGGCACCACCGCTGCCCCTGCGGCTGATCGATCGGCAGCAGTACGGCGGTGCCGGGGGCGGCGCCGAGCACGGAATCCCAGGTACCCGTGAGCAACACGCCGTCGCTTGCGGCGGGTACGCTCACCGTCGAACCGACGACGAAGTCGAGCGCGACCCCGCAGGGCAGGTCCTCGTCGAGCCGGCCCGCGGTGATCAGATTGGCCAAAGCCGTTGCGAGCACGGGACCGCCGACCAGGTCGTGGGCCGCCTGCTCCACCAGCACGGCCAGATCGGAGACCGACCCGCCCGCACCGCCCGCGTCCTCGGCCACCGCGACCCGGAAGATCCCGATCTCGGCCAAGGCGGGCCAGTAGGCGCGCCAGAAGTCGGCCGCGCCGGTCCGCATTGTTGCAATTGGACGGACCGATGCCGCCCATCCGCGCATCGACTCCTGAACGGCTTTATGCTCGTCAGTGGTGGCGATGGTCACACTCCATACCGCCTTTCCGGCGTGACTCCCACACCTAGAACATGTTCTAATATCCTAGCCGGGCGGAAGTCAAGAGACCATCACGCCGCGGCGACACCGCGCGCAGCCGACGAAACGACGTTTCCGGAAAGGACTTTCATCAATGGCCAGTCCGTCCCGATCGCAACCAGCCGACTCGAGCGCGGCCCGGCCCGCGGCCACGGTCACCACGCTCAGCGAGGACGAGCTGAGTTCGGCGGCGCAGCGTGAACGGCGCAAGCGGATCCTGGACGCGACCTTGGCACTCGCGTCCAAAGGTGGTTACGACGCGGTCCAGATGCGCGCGGTGGCCGAGCGCGCCGACGTCGCCGTCGGCACGCTGTACCGCTACTTCCCGTCCAAGGTGCACCTGCTGGTCTCGGCGCTGTCGCGCGAATTCGAGCAGATCGAAGGCAAACGCAAGCCGCTTGCCGGGCAGTCCCCGCAGGAGCGCATGCACCTGCTGCTCACCCAGATCACCCGGATGATGCAGCGCGACCCCCTGCTCACCGAGGCCATGACCCGGGCGTTCATGTTCGCCGACGCCTCCGCCGCCGCCGAGGTGGACCGCGTGGGCAAGGTGATGGACCGCGTCTTCGCGCGGGCCATGAACGACGGCGAGCCCACCGAACGGCAGCTGGCCATCGCGCGGGTGATCAGCGATGTGTGGTTGTCGAATCTGGTCGCTTGGCTGACTCGGCGCGCCTCGGCCACCGACGTCACCGAACGACTCGAACTGACCGTCGACCTCCTGCTCGGCGAACGCAACCAGTAAGCTCAGTCGGGATCTCTCAGCGCACATCGAGCGAATTCGGCCCCGGCCACCCGCCGGGCCCGAAGACCTCCCCTGTGCTGGGACGAAGCTCACCCGCTCCGATCCCGTCGCCGTTAGCTGGGCAGATCCACCGGACACCGGTTCAGCACCTGCGTTATCGTGCGCACGCGGACCGGCGCGCTTCTGTGCGGCAAATTCAACACAGTATTGTTTTGCCCGCCCCCTGAAAAAATCCTCCGATCACTAGGTTGGATGCGTGAGCGCACAGGATCTGCCACTGGAACTTCGCCGTGCACTGTCGACGGTCGCGCGCGTGCCACGGCTGCTGGTCGCATCGGACTACGACGGGACACTCGCGCCCATCGTGTCCGACCCGGCCAAAGCCTTTCCCCATCGGGAATCGGTGAGCGCGTTACGAGCCCTCGCCGGCCTGACCGGGACCACGGCCGCCGTGATCTCCGGTCGCGCGCTGCGAGATCTCGCGGCGCTGTCCAGACTGCCCGTCGAGGTGCAACTGATCGGCAGCCACGGCTCGGAATTCGACGTCGGCTTCGTGCACGCGATCGACAACGACGCCAAGCATCTGCTCCAAGAGGTGCAGACGGCGCTGAACCAGGTCGCCTCGGACAATCCGGGGGTCACCGTCGAGATCAAGCCGGCCAGCGTCGCGTTGCACGTGCGCAACGCCAGCCCGGAGATCGGTCATCGCGCGCTGTCGCAGGTCCGGCTCGGTCCGGCGTGCTGGTTCGGCGTGCAGGTCACCGAGGGCAAGTCGGTCATCGAGCTGGCCGTGGTGCAGACCGACAAGGGCACGGCACTGGACACCGTCCGGCATCAGGCGGGGGCCTCGGCCGCGGTGTTCTTCGGTGACGACGTCACCGACGAGAAGGCGTTCCGGGTGCTGTCGGGTCCCGACGTCGGCATCAAGGTCGGCGAGGGCGAGAGCCTGGCCAAGTTCCGGGTGGACAGCACCGAGGCCGTCGCCTGGGCGCTGGCCTACCTACTGGAGGAGCGCCGGACCTGGCTGGCCGGCGCGAGCGCGCCGCGCATCGAGCGCCTGACCATGCTGGCCAGCCCGCGTTCGGTCGCGCTGCTCACCCCGGACGCCACGGTCACCTGGTTCTGCCACCCGGAGCCGGATTCCGCCGCGGTGTTCGCCCACCTGCTCGGTGGCCCGCAGGGCGGTCACTTCACCATCGAGCCGGAGCGCCCCGGTCTGCCGCTCTCGCAGCGCTACGTCGACGGCACGATGACCGTCGAAACCCGCTGGGCGAAATTGCAGGTCACCGACTACCTGCCGCACGACGTGGCGTCCAACCGCACCGACCTCACCCGGGTGATCACCGGTGACGCGAGGGCCGTGGTCACCTTCGCCCCGCGGCCCGAGTTCGGCCAGGTGCCGGTGAACCTCGAAGCGCAGGAAGGCGGGCTGCGCGTGCACGGCACGAACGATCCGATCGTGCTGCGCTCCCCCGGCGTGCGGTGGGAGATCGTCTCGGACGGCACCCACGAATCGGCACGGGCCGTGGTCGACCCGTCCAAGGGACCCATCGTGCTCGAACTACGTTGCGGCACCACCGATCTCGATCCCGCCGCCGCGGGTGAGACGGAGCGGCGACGGGAAGCTGAGCGGTACTGGTCGGAGTGGGCGTCGAAACTCACGCTGCCGCCGCTGAAGCCCGACCTGATGAAGCGTTCCGCGCTGACCCTGCGCGGCCTGGTGCACGCCCCGTCCGGTTCGATCCTCGCGGCCGCGACCACCTCGCTGCCGGAGGACATCGGCGGCGTGCGCAACTGGGACTACCGCTACTGCTGGCTGCGCGACGCGGCGCTCACCGCGCAGGCGCTGGTCTCGCTCGGCTCGCTCACCGAGGCCGAGGACTACCTCGGCTGGGTACACCGGGTGCTGGAGACGTTGCCCGGCCCCGAGCGCCTGCACCCGCTGTACACGCTCTACGGCGAGACGCTGCCGCCGGAGGCCTCGATCGACCAGCTGCCCGGCTACGCGGGCTCGCGCCCGGTGCGCGTCGGCAACGCGGCCAACATGCAGGTGCAGCTGGACGTCTTCGGCCCGATCGTCGACCTCATCGCCACCCTGGCGCACGCCAGGGAGCTGCGGGGCGTCACCGCTCCGGCGGACGTGCTGCCCGACGCCGACTGGGACCTGGTGTGCGCCATGGTCGCGGCGGTGCAGCGGCGCTGGCAGGAGCCCGACCACGGCATCTGGGAGATCCGCGGCAACCCCCGCCACCACGTGTACTCGAAGGTGATGGGCTGGCTGACCGTCGATCGGGCGCTGACCCTGGCGCAGAAATTCGACCGCGAGATCGACCCGGCCTGGCCGGTGCTGCGCGACACCATCGCCGACGAGGTGAAGGCGAAGGGCTGGAACGACGAGGTGCAGTCCTACACCGCGGCCTACGACGGCACCGACCTGGACGCGGCGACCCTGCACATCGGGTTGAGCGGCCTGATCGACCCGTCCGACCCGCGCTTCGCGGCGACCGTCGTGGCGACCGAGGCCGAGCTGCGCAGCGGGTCGACCGTGTACCGGTACCACCACGACGACGGCCTGCCCGGCGGCGAGGGCGGCTTCCACCTGTGCGCGGCCTGGCTGGTCGAGGCGTACCTGCTGATCGGGAAGCGCTCCGACGCCGAGGCGCTGTTCGCCCAGCTGGTCGACGTCGCGGGCCCGACGGGGTTGCTCAGCGAGGAGTACGACCCGGTGGCCGAACGCTCGCTGGGTAACCACCCGCAGGCGTACAGCCATCTCGGTCTGTTGCGCTGCGCGCAGCTGCTCGGCCAGCCGGTAGAGGCCGCGCTGGTCTGACCCGCGCATCGCGCCGAGGGCCCGCGAACGAGGAATCGTTCACGGGCCCTTCGTATTTCGCTCTTTTCGAGGGCTTCGCATCCTAGCCTGCGGCGAATCCTGCTAGAGTTAAACGGGAACGATTTCCATTATGATCTAGAGCACTGCCAGGAGTACCCCCACGTGAGAACCGGATTTGCCATCACCTGCGCGGGCATCGCCGTGGGGGTCGCCTCCGCCCTGACGCTGACCGCCTGCGGCGGATCGACCGACGACGGACGGCCGTCCGTCGTAGCCTCCACCGACGTGTGGGGCGATATCGCCGCCGCCATCGCGGGCCCCGACGCCGCCGTCCGGTCGCTGATCACCGACCCGTCCGCCGACCCGCACTCGCACGAGACCTCCGCCGTCGAGTCGGCCGAACTCAGCGATGCCGACCTCGTGGTCTACAACGGTGGCGGCTACGACGAGTTCGCCGAGAAGGCGGTGGCGGGCACGAACAAGCGCACGGTGGACGCGTTCGCCTCGCGGGTGGACCGCAGCGACCAGAACGAGCACGTCTGGTACGACGTGCGCACCGTCGGCGTGGTCGCCCACCGGATCGCCGCCCAGCTCGGCGAACTGGATCCGGACAAGGCGGCGGCCTACGCCGAGCGCGCGACGACGTTCGAGAACGGGCTGGCGGCGGTCACCGCCATCACCGGCAAACTCGCCGCCGAACATCCGAGAACTCCGGTGTTGCAGACCGAGCCCCTCGCGCACTACCTCGTGGCCGCCGCCGGGGCGGATGACCTGACTCCGCACGAGTTCCAGGAAGCCATCGAGCAGGAGACCGACCCGGCGCCCGCCGCCGTCGCGGCGACCCAGGACCTGCTCACCGGCAAGCGGGTCCGCGCCCTGATCTACAACGTGCAGACCGAGGACAAGATCACCAAGGACCTGCGCGGCACCGCGCGGAACGCGGGCGTCGCCGTCGTCGAGGTGACCGAGACCCTGCCCGAGGGCGTGGATTACATTCAGTGGCAGACGAAGAACGCGCAGGCGCTGGCCGCCGCGCTGGGCTGAGCAGATGAACGAGGGAGCCGCGCTGACCGAGCACACCGCCGCGGTGGAACGGCGGCGATCGAACATCGGTGAGGACTCGGCCGCGGTGCGACTGGAAGCCGCCCGCTTGTCGTTCGGGGACCGAACCCTCTGGGAGGGGCTTGATCTCACCGTCGCACGGGGTGAATTCGTCGCGGTGCTCGGACCGAACGGCTCCGGCAAGACCTCACTGCTGAAAGTGTTGCTGGGCCAGGTCGGCCTGAGCTCCGGCACAGCCAGGATCGCGGGCTCTCCCGCGCGCACCGGCAACCCCGACATCGGCTATGTGCCGCAACAGAAGACGATCGATGCCGGGGTGCAGTTGCGCGGCGTCGACCTCGTCGGACTCGGCGTCGACGGGCATCGCTGGGGCCTCGGTCTGCGCTCCCGCGCCGAACGCAAACGCAAGGTGGCCGCGGCCGTCGCCGACGTCGGAGCGGAGCACTTCGCCCACGCGCCGCTGGAATCCATGTCCGGCGGCGAGCAGCAGCGCCTGCGGGTGGCACAGGCGCTGGTGGGTGATCCGAAGGTACTGCTGTGCGACGAGCCGTTGCTCAGCCTCGACCTGGCGAACCAGCGACTGGTCGCCGAGCTGATCGATCGCCGTCGGCGCACCCACGACACCGCCGTGCTTTTCGTGACGCACGAGATCAATCCGATCCTGCCCTTGGTGGACCGGGTGCTGTACCTGGTCGACGGACGGTTCCGGATCGGGACGCCGGAGGAAGTGATGACCTCGCCGGTGCTGTCGGAGCTGTACCGCACCCAGGTGGACGTGCTGCGGGTCCGCGGCCGCCTGGTGGTCGTCGGTACCGGCGACACCATGGACGCGCTGGGCACCGCGGGTGGTCACTGTCACGGACCCGCGGGCGACGAGTTCGCACCCGGCGGCTCCGCGCAGGATGCGTCAACGGCGACGAGCGACGCGAACGACTCGGCGAAGAGAGGTCACGCGGACTCGGCCGACTCGCAAGCCTGCGAAAAGGCCGACCGATCGTCGACAGCCCACCCAGCGACGAACGGGGCCGCACCGGCCGAGCGAATCCCGGCGACTGCTCACCCGACCTCGCCCCAACCGGCTCCGCACTCGTTCTCCACAGCCGCGGGCGAACCATCGACCGCCGGGTCGCCGAGCGGCTACGGCAACGCGACCACCCGCGACGCGGCATCGGAGGACGCGGCGCCAACCCCCGCGATGGCACGCCGCACTCCGGCGCACCTCGCGGATGGCAGCCACCCCGCCACAGACCACTCGGCGTCCAGCCGCACGTCCGGCAACGGCAAGAGTTCGGTCGCTACGTCCTCGGCGCCTCCCCTGCCAACGGACCTCGTGAACGGCAACGGCGATCGGTCGGCCGCGGATCCCGACGAGAGTGGAGTGCGCTCGTGACCGACAAGCTGTCCAGCGTACTCGGCAAGATGCTGGACTTCGGCACCACGGCGAACCTGCTGTCCTACGGGTTCGTCCAGCAGGCGCTGCTCGCCGCGGCCCTGCTCGGCCTGCTGTCCGGAGTGATCGGCCCGCTGATCATCAGCAGGCAGATGTCGTTCGCCGTGCACGGCACCAGTGAGCTGTCCCTGACCGGGGCCGCCGCCGCGCTGCTGGCCGGTGTGGGGGTCGGCCTGGGGGCCATCGCGGGGTCGGTGGTCGCGGCGGTGTTGTTCGGCCTGCTCGGCACCCGTGCGCGCGAGCGCGATTCGGTGATCGCGGTGGTGCTTTCGTTCGGCCTGGGGCTCTCGGTGCTCTTCCTGTGGCTGGGCCCCGATCGCGCGGGATCGAAGTTCTCGCTGCTGACCGGTCAGGTGGTCAGCGTCGGCAACAACGGCCTCGGCCTGCTCGCCGTCTGCACCGCCGGGGTGATCGCGGTGCTCGCGTTCGTCTACCGGCCGCTGCTGTTCGCCAGTTCCGATCCGGAGGTGGCGGTAGCGCGCGGAGTTCCGGTGCGGGCGCTGTCCATCGTGTTCGCCGTGCTGCTCGGCATCACGGCGGCGTTCGGCGTGCAGATCGTCGGTGCGCTGCTGGTCCTCGCCCTGCTGATCACTCCGGCCGCCGCGGCCGCCCAGCTCACCGCGGACCCGATCCGGGCGACGGTGCTCGCCGTGCTGTTCGCGGAGATCGCCGCCGTGGGCGGCATCCTGCTGTCGCTCGCGCCGGGCGTACCCGTCTCCACCTTCGTCACCACCATCTCGTTTCTGATCTACCTCGCCTGCCGCCTGCTCGGCGCACGCAACCGCAGGCTCGCGCGCGCCCGCTGAGCGACCGCGAACCCTACTCAGGGCGCTTCCACAAAACTTCTTTGATGGCGGCCGCCTTCAGTCTTTCCGGGGCGTTTTCGTATGCTCGAGGCACCGCGACCCCGAACGAATGGTGACCAACGATGATCGACTTCGCGATTCCCGCCGACCTCGCCGCCGAACGCGACCGAGTACGCCGATTCGTCATCGACAAGATCGTCCCGTACGAGCGGGACCCGCGCCTGACCGCGCACGGCCCGACCGATGAGCTGCGGCAGGAACTCGTCGAACTCGCCCGTGCCGAGAAGTTGCTCACCGTGCAGGCGCCCGAGTCGCTCGGCGGGCGCGGCCTTACCCACATCGAGCAGGCGGTGATCTACGAGGCGGCGGGCTGGTCCACCCTCGGCCCGGTCGCGATGAACTGCGCGGCGCCCGACGAGGGCAACATGTTCCTGCTGTCCAAGGTGGCCGACCCCGACCAAGTCCAGCGCTTCCTGGCCCCCGTGGTCGCGGGCCACCAGCGTTCGGTCTTCGCCATGACCGAGCCCGACGGGGCAGGCTCCGACCCGGCCCAGCTGTCCACCGCGGCCACCTTCGACGGCGAGAACTTCACCATCAACGGCCGCAAGTGGCTGATCACCGGGGCGAACGGCGCGAAGACCTGGATCATCATGGCGCGGCTCGCCTCGAACCCGCACCTGCCCGAGGGCCCCACGCTGTTCCTGGCCGACGGCGACGAGCCCGGCATCGTCATCGAACGCACGATGAACACGATGGACCGCAATTACGTCGCCGGGCACGGTGTGGTCCGCTTCGACAACCTGGTCCTGCCCAGGGAGGCATTGCTCGGCGAGGCCGGCCAGGCGCTGCGCTACGCCCAGCTCCGGCTCGCCCCGGCCCGGCTGACCCACTGCATGCGGTGGCTCGGCGCCGCCGAACGCGCCCAGAGCATCGCGGTGGAGCACGCGCGCACCCGCACCGCGTTCGGCAAGCCGATCGGCGAACACGAGGGCGTGTCGTTCATGCTGGCGGACAACGAGATCGCGCTGCACCAGTGCAGGCTGACCATCTGGCACGCGTGCTGGCTGATGGACAACGGCGAGAAGGCGAGGCACGAGAGTTCGATCGCGAAGTCGTTCGTGTCCGAGGAACTGTTCAAGGTCGCCGACCGGTGCGTGCAGGTACTCGGCGGCATCGGCATCAGCGACGAGACCGTGGTCGAGATGATCTTCCGGGACATGCGTGCCTTCCGGCTCTACGACGGCCCGACCGAGGTGCACAAGTACGCCATCGGGCGCAAGGTGCTGCGCGGATAGCCGAGGACTTTCGGCCCCGGGTCAGCTCCGCGTCCGTCGGCTAACATCCTGTGGCATGAGTTCGGAACTGCACGTCGACGTCTCTCAGGGCGTCGCCGTGCTCACGCTCAACCGGCCCGCCCAGCAGAATGCCTTCACCCCCACGATGGCCGCCGAATTGGGCGCCGCGTTGCGGCGCTGCGATTCGGAAGACGCCATCCGTGCCGTGATCGTCACCGGCACCCCGCCCGCGTTCTGCGCGGGCGCGGACCTATCCAACCGGGTGGGCGAGGTCAGCGCCACCATCGATCCGCCGCCGTGGCGAGTGCGCAAACCGGTGATCGCGGCCGTGAACGGTCACGCGGTCGGCATCGGCCTCGCCTTGGCCCTGCAATGCGATCTGCGGTACATGGCGCGCGACGCGGTGTACGGGCTGAACCAGGTGCGCCGCGGCGTCCTGGCCGACGGCTACGCGCACTGGACACTACCCAGGCTGGTCGGCATGGCCAACGCCGCCGACATCATGCTGACCGGGCGCACGTTCGACGGTGACGAGGCGAAGGCGATGGGCCTGGCCAACAGCTCACTGCCCGCGGGCGAGGTGCTACCCACCGCGCTGGCCGTCGCGCACGACCTCGCGAACGGCTCGGCGCCGCTACCGGTGGCCCTGTCCAAGCGGCTGCTCTGGGAAGGGCTCGGGATGAGCCCGGCCGTGGTCGGTCAACTGGAAACCGACCTCAACCAGCACGCGACCAAGAGCATCGACGGCGGCGAGGCCATGGCCGCGTTCCGAGACCGCAGGCAGCCCAGCTGGTCGGGCAGCGTCAGCACGGAATGGCCCGCGTGGGACGCCGCAGGGCGCGAACGCCCCAGTTTGGATTAGGTCCGCCGAGGACAGCGCTCCAGACGCTCCGCCGGCCTGCGTACCAACCCATGCCCGGTGAGGTGGACAGGCTCCGTCCGGCGGCACCGCTCAAGCGTTACCGCCGAGCAGGATGAACAGGAACAGCACCGCGAAGATGATCATGAAGACGGTGCCGACGACGCCGAGGGCATAGCCGACCAGCACCTGGGTGCGGCCACCGTACGCGCCACCGGATTCCTCGATCTGGTCGAGCGCGCGCCGCCCCAGCGCCCACGCCACCGGCCCCAGCACTCCGCAGCAGAGGACGCTCGCCGCGCCGAGAAACAACACCGCCGTCGCGTTCGGATGCTCGACCGGCTGACCGATGGGCTGATTGGGTATCACCACCAGCCGAATTCTACTGTGCCGTGCCGCCTCTCCGTGTTCTTAAGCCGTACGCGTCGGGGCTCGCGAGATTTCGGGGCGACTATTGCTTTCGGTGACGCTCACGCCGGGGCGGAGCCGGCGGGTTGCCCATGTCCTTGCGAGACCAGTTGTGCGCTTTGTCTTTTCAACGCGATCATCGACTCGGCGGCAGGCCGGGTATCGACGGCAACTTATCCGTCGAATACGCACAGCCCCGGCACGCGGGCGCCCCCTCAGGCGCGGCGCTGCCGGGCGACTTCGGAGAGCACCACGCCGGCGGCGACCGACGCGTTCAGCGATTCCACCGGGCCGGCCATCGGGATCGACAAGATCGCGTCACAGGATTCCCGGACCAGGCGGGACAGGCCCTTGCCCTCCGAGCCGACCACGATCACGGTCGGCTCACCGCCGTCGAAGTCGTCGAGCGTGGTGTCGCCCCCGGCATCCAAGCCGACGATCTGAACACCCTGCGATGCCCAATCCTTCAGCGTGCGGGTGAGATTCGTCGCGCGCGCGACCGGGAGCCGAGCGGCGGCTCCCGCGCTGGTACGCCAGGCCACCGCGGTGACGCTCGCGCTGCGCCGCTGCGGGATCAGCACGCCGTGGCCACCGAAGGCCGCCACGGAACGGATGACCGCGCCCAGATTGCGCGGATCGGAGATGTTGTCCAGCGCGACCAGCAGCGCGGGCTCAGCGGCGCCGCGTGCCCGGTCGAGCAGGTCGTCGGGATGGGCGTAGCGGTACGGCGGCACCTGGAGGGCGACACCCTGGTGCAATCCATTGGCGCTCAACCGATCCAGGTCGGTGCGCGGTACCTCGAGGATGGAGATGCCCGTGTCGGCGGCCATCCGCACACTCTCGGTCAACCGGTCGTCGTTCTCGGTACCGACCGCGACGTACAGCGCCGTCGCGGGCACACCCGCACGCAGGCACTCGACCACCGGATTGCGCCCGAGCACCAATTCCGGTCCGTCGTCGCTCTTGCGTCCGGCGGGCCGGCCCGCCGCGGACGAACGCCCCTGCGCCGCCTTGGCTTTCGCGGCCGCCCGCTTGGCGGCGGGATGCTTGGTCCGCATCTCGGCGGGCGGGGTCGCGCCACGACCCTCTAGCCCGCGCCTGCGCTTGCCGCCCGAGCCGACGACGGCGCCCTTCTTGCTGCCGCTCTTGCGAACCGCACCCCGACGCTGTGAATTGCCTGCCATTACTCGGCCTTTCCGGATTGCGGTTCGCCGAGCGCCCATTCGGGACCATCGGCGGTATCGGTGACCTCGATGCCCGCGGCCTGCAGACGGTCGCGCACGCCGTCGGCGGTCGCCCAGTCCTTCGTGGCCCGCGCCTCTTGGCGACGGTCGAGTTCGGCACGCACCAGCACGTCGAGAGCGCCGAGCGCGGCGGAGGAATCGCTCGGGGCATACCAGTGCGGGTCGAGCGGGTCGACGCCGAGCACGCCGAGCATGGCACGCACCTGGCTCGCCAGGTCGCGCGCGGAGTCGATCGCGCCGACCTCCAGCGCCTTGTTGCCCTCGTGCACCGCCCGGTGGATCTCCGCCAGCGCCTTCGGCACCGCGAGATCGTCGTCGAGGGCGGCGGCGAACGCGTCGGTCCACTTGCCCACCGGAATCTCACCGGCCCGGTCCACCACCCGGGTCAGGAAGGCCTCGATGCGCTGATAGGACTGCGCCGCGTCGTGCAGCGCCTTCTCCGAGTACTCCAGCATCGAGCGGTAGTGCGCGCTGCCCAGATAGAACCGCAGTTCGACGGCACGCACCTGTTTGAGGACGTTCGGCACGGACAGCACGTTGCCCAGCGACTTGGACATCTTCTCCCCGCCCATGGTCACCCAGCCGTTGTGCAGCCAGTACCTGGCGAAGCCGTCCCCGGCCGCCTTCGACTGGGCGATCTCGTTCTCGTGGTGCGGGAACACCAGATCCATACCGCCGCAATGGATGTCGAATTCCGGGCCGAGGTAGAACTCGGCCATCGCCGAGCACTCCAGGTGCCAACCGGGACGGCCGGGGCCCCACGGCGACGGCCAGGTCGGCTCGCCCGGCTTGGCCGCCTTCCACAGGGTGAAGTCGCGCGGGTCGCGTTTGCCCTCGCCCGCGCTCTCACCCTGGTGCACGTCGTCGAGCTTGTGGCCGGACAGCTTGCCGTAGTCGGGATAGCTGACCACGTCGAAGTAGACGTTGCCCGCCGAGGCGTAGGCGTGACCGCGGTCGATCAACCGCTGCATCATGTCGACCATCTGGGTGATGTGGCCGGTGGCGCGGGGCTCCGCGGACGGCGGCAGCACACCGAGCCGTTCGTAGGCGCGGTCGAAGGCACGCTCGTGCGTGGCGGCCCACTCCCACCACGGCCTGCCCGCTTCGGCGGCCTTGGTCAGGATCTTGTCCTCGATATCGGTGACGTTGCGGATGAACCAGACGTCGAAGTCGTGCGCCAGCAACCAGCGTCGCAGTACGTCGAACGCGACTCCGCTGCGCACATGGCCGATGTGCGGCTCACCTTGCACGGTGGCGCCACAGAGGTACACCGAAGCACGGCCGGGGACCAGGGGCGCGAAATCGCGCATGGTCCGCGTGTCGGTGTCAAAGAGGCGCAGGGTCACGGCAGTCGATCCTAGCTGGTGTATAAGGTCGTTCACGGACCGGCTCGGGTCCGCCGGAGCAGGATCAACGACAAGCTTGCAGCAGAGCCGTCGCCACGGCGGCGACACCCTCGCCGCGACCGGTCAGGCCGAGTCCGTCGGTGGTGGTGCCGGACACCGACACGGGGGCGCCGAGCAACTCGCCGAGCACCTGCTGCGCCTCGGCGCGCCGCGGCCCGATCTTCGGGCGATTGCCGATCACCTGCACCGCGGCGTTGACCACTTCGAAGCCCGCTTCGTCCAGCAGCCTGCGCACTTCCTTCAGCATGGCCGCACCGGAGACACCCGCCCATTCCGGGCGTCCGGTGCCGAAGACCGCGCCGACATCGCCGAGACCCGCCGCGGACAGCAGCGCGTCACACAGCGCGTGCGCGGCGACGTCGCCGTCGGAGTGACCCGCGCAGCCGTCGTCACCGTCGAACAGCAGACCGGCCATCCAGCACGGCCTGCCCGCTTCGATCGGATGGACATCGCTGCCGATGCCGACGCGCATGGTCACGGCGCCACCGCCCGTCCGATGCCCGCGCCGTCCGATACCGCGTCGGCGAGCCGGAGGTCGAGCGGAGTGGTGATCTTGAACGCCAGGGGATCGCCGGGAATGGTGTGCACGCCGACGCCGAGCCGCTCGACCAGCCCCGCGTCATCGGTCGCCTGGATGCCCTCGGTGGCGTAGGCGGAGCGCAGCACGTCGGCCGCGAAACCCTGCGGTGTCTGGATGGCCCGCAATCCGGCGCGCTCGGGAGTGCCGGTCACCGCGCCCGCCGCGTCGACGGACTTGATGGTGTCGGTCACCGGAAGTCCGGGAACCACGGCGGGACGGCCCGCGCGCAGTTCCGCCGTGACCCGGGCGATGAGCTCGGGGGGCGTGAGCGCTCGGGCGGCGTCATGGACCAGGAAGTAGGCGGCGTCGGGCGCCGCGGCGATGCCCGCCCGCACCGAGTCGATGCGTTCGGCGCCGCCGACGACCACCTGAACCGAACCCGTGGGCGGCAGCAGGGCAACGGCGCTGTCGACGAGTTCGGTGGGAACCATCACGATGATCCGGTCGACCGCGCCGGAGGCGATCAAGCCTTCGACGGCGAGCCGGACCATAGGTGTGCCGCCGACCGGGACGAACGCCTTGGGTGTCGATTCACCCAGACGCACGCCACGGCCGGCGGCAGGCACCAGAGCAACGACGAGTCCGTCGGTGGGACGGACACCGTTGTCAGGTGTGTTCACGGTCAGGAAGCCGCTGCGAGGACCTCATCGAGCAGGGTCTCGGCCTTGCCGTCATCGGTTCCTTCGGCCAGCGCGAGCTCACCGACAAGAATCTGCCGAGCCTTGGCGAGCATGCGCTTCTCACCCGCGGACAGCCCGCGGTCCTGCTCCCGGCGCCACAGATCGCGGACGACCTCGGCCACCTTGTTCACATCGCCGGAGGCGAGCTTCTCGAGGTTGGCCTTGTAGCGGCGGGACCAGTTGGTCGGCTCCTCCGTATGCGGCGCACGAAGCACCTGGAAGACCCGATCGAGACCCTCCTGACCCACGACGTCACGCACGCCGACGTATTCGGCGTTCTCCGCGGGAACCCGAACAGTGAGATCGCCTTGGGCGACCTTCAGGACCAGATACTCTTTTTGTTCACCCTTGATGGTGCGAGTCTCGATTGCTTCGATCAACGCCGCTCCGTGGTGGGGGTAAACGACGGTGTCTCCGACCTTAAAAATCATGTGTCCCGTGCCCCTTTCGATGTTCACAGTTTAACATGCGACTCGATAACGGCGCGATCAACTGTGCAGGTCAGGGCCACAACGAGGCGACCGTGGGGCTTGACAGATGCCAGGTGGTGTGCATTACGTTGTGCCAGAAGGGGTTATCTCCCGGCTCTTTCGGCGCCGCTCGCCTCCCGCGCGCCGGCACCTTCGCGGCAACCATCCGAAGCTCGACCGAACCGTTACCGAAGTACCGGGTGTCGGCACGGACGTGTCGTGGCCCGTTTCACACCGCGCGTGCGCGTGACGCGCGGACTCCGCGTTTGTCCCAGCCCCCGCGCCCGGTCCGCCGAGGGAACTACTACGCTGCCTAGTTACTACGCTCCCGCGCGGAGCAGAGCCCGGTCGACATGGAGGGACAACCCGTGACTGCCCTGAAAGCTGTGACCGCCCCGAAGGGGGCGCGACGTCGCATGGTGACGGTTGCCGCACTCGCCGCCGGAGCGGCGATCGCGCTGTCCGGCTGCGGCGCGGGCCAGATCTCGCAGACCGCGGAGCAGGTCGCCGCCGTGAACGGCAACCACGCCGACGTCGGCCGCATCGCGCTGCGCAACGTGCACATCGTGTACCCGGGCGAAGGCACCGCCTACAACAACGCCAAGGGCGGCAAGGCGCTCATCGCCCTGTCCATCATCAACAACGGCGAGTCCGTCCCCGACGAGCTGACCAGCATCACCACCGACCTGGGCACCGTCAAGATCACCCCGGCCTCCGGCAAGTCCGTCGTCGAGCTCGCGCCGCAGCAGACCGTCGTCGCGGCGAACCAGCCGGTCAAGCACGAGTCCACGCCCAGCAGCAGCGCCGCGCCCACCACGAGCGCCGCGGCCCCCACCTCCGCGCCGCGTTCCGGCTCGCCGACCACCACGGCCGATTCGCACGGCGCGGGCGAGCACGGCTCCCAGCCCGCCGCCACCGACCCCGAGACCAACCCGATCCTGATCGAGATCACCGGCCTGACCAGGGACGTCACCCCCGGCCTCACCTACAACGTCTCGTTCAACTTCAAGCAGAACGGCACCGTCCAGGTCCAGGTCCCGGTCGACGCGGGCCTGCACACCGAGCGCCACGAGTCCGACAAGTCCGGCCCGGCCGAAGCCGAGCACACCGGCGGTCACTGAGTTGAATTCGCAGCGACTTCGTCGCTGTGTTCGATTTGCAGCGACTTCGTCGCTGCGTGTTCGCGGCCCCTTGATGGCTCGTGTCCGGACGGGCGAGACTCGCGACTGCGTCGCATGCGCTTCGCCCGCCCGGACACGAGCCGGGCCGCGAACGGCGCTCGTAAGACTCGCACCCGGCCGGGCTGGGATAGTGCGGATCGAGCGGTTTCAGTGATGCCGTGCGCGTCAGATCCCAACTCGATGAACAGGCATCTACCCGGTGGCGACGGCTGAATTGGGCACGCCACCGCTCGCTCGAGCAGTGCCGCGCGAGTCCGGTCAGCGCAACCCTCCCATATATCCGCCCAACGACACGGTCCGCCTTCCGGCGACAAACTTCGCCGTGCAAGCCATCTAGCAACCCACCGCTCCCCTCACATCCGGGCCACGCCCGCGGTGAAAACCACGCCGCGTTCGGCCATGGCAGCCGCCGCCCCGCCCCGCGCGCACTATGCCCCGAGGCCCGTCACCAAACGCACCCGGCGCACCTCAACTCCCGGTTTCGAGCGAAGCGAGACCGAGCATCCGCCGTTCGCGGCCCGGCTCGCGTCCGAGTGGCCGCCGCGTACGCGACGCAGGAGCAAGCGGCGGACGCTCGGACGCGAGCCATAACAGGGGCCGCTAACACCCAGTGCCGCAGGCGCTGGAAAAACAAACACTGTCAGAGGTGGTGCGTATGGTGCCCCTGTGGCAAAAACCAAGCCGACATTCCGGTGCTCCGCCTGTTCGCACGAAGTCGCCAAATGGGTGGGCAAGTGCCCGGAGTGCGGGGCTTGGGGCACGGTCGACGAGGTAGTCGTCGGGGCGGGGGCGGTCGGTTCTCCCGGGCGGAAGGCGATGTTGCCCAGCACCGCGGCCGCGCCGATTTCGCAGATCGACTCGAAGGTCACCCGAGCGCGGCCGACGGGCGTGAGCGAGCTGGATCGGGTGCTCGGCGGCGGCGTGGTGCCAGGCTCGGTGGTGTTGCTGTCCGGCGAGCCGGGAGTGGGCAAGTCGACGCTGCTGCTCGAGGTGGCGCATCGCTGGGCGGCCCAGCACGGCGAGAAGTCGCTGTACGTCACCGCGGAGGAGTCGGCGGGGCAGGTGCGGCTGCGGGCCGATCGCACCGGCGCGGTGCACGACCGGGTCTATCTGGCGTCGGAATCGGATCTGTCGATCGTGCTCGGGCACGTCGAGCAGGTGCGGCCGACACTGCTGGTGGTCGACTCGGTGCAGACGATGCTCGCTCCGGAGGTGGACGGCGTGACCGGCGGAGTCACCCAGGTGCGCGAGGTGACCGCCGCGCTGACCTCGCTGGCCAAGACGAGCGGGATCGCGGTGCTGCTGGTCGGGCATGTCACCAAGGACGGCAACGTCGCGGGCCCGCGCACGCTCGAGCACCTGGTCGACGTGGTCCTGCAATTCGAGGGCGACAAGAACTCCACGCTGCGCATGGTGCGCGGTATCAAGAACCGCTTCGGCAGCGCCGACGAGGTGGGCTGCTTCGAACTGCACGAGGACGGCATCGCCTGCGTCGACGACCCATCCGGCCTTTTCCTGCACCACCGCACCGATTCCGTGCCGGGCACGGCGGTGACCGTCGCGATGGACGGCAAACGCCCGCTGGTCGGCGAGGTGCAGGGCCTGACCGTGAAGACCGAGATTCCGCAGCCGCGCCGCGCGGTGAGCGGCCTGGACTACAACCGGGTCGCCATGGTGCTGGCCGTCCTGCAGAGCCGTGGCCGGGTGTTCCTCGGCAAGAGCGATGTATACGCCGCGACGGTCGGCGGCATGCGCCTGGTCGAGCCCTCCGCCGACCTGGCCATCGCGCTCGCCATCGCCAGCGCCGACTCCGACGTCCCGATCCCACCGGGCTGGGTGATCCTCGGCGAGGTCGGCCTCGCGGGTGAGGTGCGCAAAGTGACCGGCCTCAACCGCAGGCTGGCCGAGGCCGAACGCCTCGGCTTCACCACCGCCCTGGTGCCGCCCGGCCTCGCGCCGGTGCACAGCACCATGAAGATCTACGAGGTCACCGACCTCCGCTCCGCCATCCGCATAGCGGGCCTGCGCAAACTACGCGCCGCAGTCCCCGAGGAAGCTGCCGGCTGATTCGGACGGCCGCTGATCCCGCACAACGCGCGACCGAATGGCGGTGGGACAAGCGGCGATCGCCTATACCGACGCACCCGGCGCACCTCAACTCCCGGTTTCGAGCGAAGCGAGACCGAGCATCCGCCGTTCGCGGCCCGGCTCGCGTCCGAGTGGCCGCCGCGTAGGCGACGAAGGAGCAAGCGGCGGTCGCTCGGACGCGAGCCACAAGAGGGCCGCGAACACCCAGCGCCGCAGGCGCTGGAAAAACAAACACAGCTCAGGCGATGTTGAACGGCTCGGCCATGCTGCGTACCGAGCCGAGTTGCGCGACAACGCTGTAGGCCCCCGGCGGAACCGGAACCCGTTCGCCCGCGCAGCTGGGCTGGGACGTGGTGCCCGACCAGGTCACCGTGAATGCCGCCTGCTCACCGCGACCCATCGTGCGAACGTCGGGCTGGCCGTCCGGATAGCAGTCGGTGCTCGACCACAGGCGCCGCTGACCGTCGAGCGTGTGCACGGAAACTTGTTGCAGACCGGAGCCCATGTCGCGGGTGCACGGCACCGCCGAGATGTTGGTGATGACGATCCCGAACACCGGCTGCTCACCGGTCTTGTACGTGGGCTGCTCGACGGTGACCTTGATGGCCAGCGATTGGTCCGGGCACGGGCCCGCCGCGACACTGGTGGCCGCCGCCGAGGTTTTCGGCGCGCCGGACTCACCCGACGGCTTGGCCGCCGCGTCGACGGGCTTGGCCGCGACCGAGCTGGACTCGGCGGCCCGGGTGTCACCGGGCGAGTCGCCCCCGCGCGCGACCGCGAGCACGACCCAGATCACCAGCGCCAGGGCGACCACCAGGATTCCGATGGCGAACACGCGTCGACGCCAGTAGATCTCCGGTGGCAGCGGTCCATTCGGTTCCAGCACGTCTCAACGGTAAGGGCACCATCGGGCGCACCGTCTCAGGGGCACGGCGTGTCGGCCGTCCGCCCCTGTCGGCGGCGAGTACATTCCGCCGCCACGCTGGGCCGATGGCGGGCGCGCCGCGGCGTCAGACCACCTCGCCGATATTGCCGACTACCCGGTGCAGCTGCACTTTGCCCTCGGCCAGTTTGTAGGTCACGCAGGCGATGGCGAGCTCACCGGTGGCCACCCGCTGCGAGATGATCATCGACCGCTGCATGAGCAGGCGGCTGGTCTCCACCACGTGCCTGGCCTCCATCTCGTCGACGGTGGACAGGCCTTCGCGCCGCCCGATCAGAATGGAGGGGGTGACCCGCTCGACCACGCTGCGAATGAACCCGCCGGGGACCTCGCCGCCGTCCAGCGCGTCGATGGTGGCCTTCACGGCGCCGCAGCTGTCGTGCCCGAGCACTACGATGAGCGGCACGTTGAGCACCTGCACCCCGTACTCGATCGAGCCGAGCACCGAGCTGTCGACCACATGGCCCGCGGTGCGTACCACGAACATGTCGCCGAGGCCCTGGTCGAAGATGAGTTCGGCGGCGACTCTGGAGTCGCCGCAACCGAACAAGATCGCGTGCGGGTGCTGGCCGCTGACGAGCTTGGCCCGGTCAGCTGCACCCTGGCTAGGATGCAGCAGTTCACCACTGACGAAGCGCTCGTTGCCTTCGCGCAAGGACTTCCAGGCACTGATCGGGTTGGAATCCGGCATACCGACCATTGTGCAGGACGGTTCGGGTTACCAGCGAGTTCGGCCGGTTACAGGTGGGCAAATACCGCCTGGCAGCAGTAGGACGGGGATAGTGAGGGCAGTGCGGAACGGCGCACCGAAGGGCATCGACGCGGACACGTTGCTGGACTGGTACGGGGAGACCGCGCGCGATCTACCGTGGCGCAGGCCCGGCGTCACCGCGTGGCAGATTCTGATGAGCGAGATCATGCTCCAGCAAACCCCGGTCGTGCGGGTCGAGCCGATCTGGCGGGAGTGGGTGGCGCGCTGGCCGGTCCCTTCGGCGATGGCCGCCTCCTCGCCTGCCGAGGTGCTGCGGGCCTGGGGAAAACTCGGCTATCCGCGCCGCGCGCTGCGGTTGCACGAGTGCGCCAGAGTGCTGGCGGCCGAGCACGGTGACGAGGTGCCCACCGACGTGGAGGTGCTGCTCGGGCTGCCGGGCATCGGGACCTACACCGCGCGCGCCGTCGCCTGTTTCGCCTATGGCCAACGAGTTCCGGTGGTGGACACCAATGTCCGGCGGGTGGTCGCCAGGGCGGTGCACGGGCGCGCCGAAGCGGGCAATCCTTCCTCACGGGACCTCCCCGACACCGAGGCGCTGCTCCCGCTTCAGGTCGACCGCGCCGCGGTGTTCTCCGCCGCCCTGATGGAACTCGGCGCGACCGTGTGCACCGCCCGCACCCCCGATTGCGCGCGCTGTCCACTGCCGAGTTGCGCATGGGTCGCCGCGGGCCGGCCGGTGAGCGAGGTGGTCCGCCGCACCCAGAAGTACGAGGGCACCGACCGCCAAGCGCGCGGTCGCCTGCTGGAGGTCCTGCGGCATGCCAGCGGGCCGGTGGAACGAACGCGCCTGGACATCGCCTGGACCCGCGATCCGGGCCAGCGCGACCGAGCCCTGGACTCACTGCTGCTGGACGGCCTGATCGAACAGACACCCGATGGCTTGTTCGCCTTGGCGGGCGAGGGCGGGCACCCGGGCGCGACCGGCTGACCCGGAACCGTCCGCCGCGGCTCAGGTCCTCAGCACCCGTCGCAGGAAGCGCTCGACCTCCGCTCGGTAGCGCTCCGGTTGGTCGTCGTGCACGAGATGGCCGGCACCGGCGATCAGGGCGTAGTCGGCGCCCGGATGAGCGGCGGCCATCCGCCGCATCTGCCCCGGCGGAGTGATGCTGTGCTCGCCCTCCAGCAGCAGGGCCGGCACCCGCACCGCATGCCACTGCCGCCAGAAGTCGCGCGTTCCCCACTCCTCGGAGATATCGCGGAAGGTGGTGACCGAGCCGTGCAGCCGGTATCCCTCCGGCCCGCGCTCGAAGGAGTTCAGGAAGTACCGTCCGGCGACCGGCCCGAAAAACGAGAGCACGGCCTCGTCGTCGCGGAACGGCTGCGGCCACGCCTCGATCATCGCCGCCCAGTGCGCGGCGGTGCGGCCCGTGAAGTCCGGCGCGATGTCCTCGATCACCAGCGCCCGGACCCGATCGGGGTAAGTCGCGGCGAACACCCAGCCGTGCAGCGCGCCCATCGAATGGCCGATCACCACCATCGGCGCGCCGATCGCGGCGGTGCCCGCGGCGAGGTCCGCGACGAAGGCCTCGGTGGTCAGCTCCCCGGGCGCGGGCCTGCCGTGGCCCGCGGCGTCGAAGCTGTAGACATGGCCGTATCCGCGCAGCCAGGCCAGCTGATCGCGCCAGGTGCGCGCGCTGCCCATCAGTCCGTGCAATAGCAGGATCGGCGCGCCCGCTCCGCCTTCGTCGTGCAACATCGACTCGACAATACGAGGTACCGAGCGCCTGCTCGGCCGCAGCCGCTAGCTTGGACGCATGGCTGTTGTGAAGATCAACGCGATCGAGGTTCCCGAGGGCGCGGGCCCCGAATTGGAGAAGCGGTTCGCCCACCGTGCGCACGCGGTCGAGGGCTCCCCCGGCTTCCTCGGCTTCCAGCTGCTCCGCCCCGTCGCCGGCGAGAAGCGGTATTTCGTTGTCACCCAGTGGGATTCGGAAGAGTCCTTCGCGGCCTGGCGGGACGGGCCCGCACGCGAGGCGCACGCGGGCGAGCGTCAGAAGCCGGTTTCGACTGGTGCGTCCCTGCTCGAGTTCGAGGTCGTGCTCGACGTCGAGGCCAAGCCCGCGAACTGAGTCCGGCATCCGACGCCGGGCAGGTCCGCCTGCCCGGCGACTCGCCCGACGCCGTGGTACGCCCGTGCCGGACCCGGTTGACGCGGGGGGTGTGCGGGTGTCACAGTTCGAAGGACAAACGCGAGGGTGACGCGGTAATTCCGGTGAGATTCCGGAGCGGTCGCGCCACTGTGTTCCACGCACCGAGTCCGGTGCCGGAAAGCCAGACACCGGCACCGTCGCGCCACCACCGGACGGGACGCGTATCCCAAGGAGGACTCGAATGGCCATCGCGCATACACCCAGCCGGGCAACCGATTCCCTGGCCACCGTGCTCGTCACGGTCGGTGTCGTTCTTCTCGCATTGCTCACGCTCTACCTGGTCGGCTTCGACCAGGGTGTCATCTCGCGCAGCGGGATGTATCTGCATGAGCTGATGCACGACGGACGCCACCTGCTGGGGCTCCCGTGCCATTGATCGGTTCGCTCCGAACACTGCTGCTTCGCGGCCTGCTGGCCGGCCTCATCGCCGGTCTGCTGGCCGCGACAGTCGGTTACTTCGTCGGCGAACCGAAGGTGGACGCCGCCATCGCGATCGAGGAAGCGGGGTCCGCCGCCGGGCACACCCATGGCGAGCACTCGGAATCGACAGCCGGGCATTCCCACGGCGACGAGGAAGAACCGCTGGTGAGCCGCGGCGGCCAGAAGTTCGGACAGTTCCTCGCCCTCGGGTTGGCCGGGCTCGCGCTCGGCGCCATCTACGCCTCGGTCGCGCATTTCGCGCGGCGCTACACCGCACTGTCCGGCCCACGGCTCGCCCTGGCGCTCGGCGTCGCGGGCTGGGCCGCGATCGTCGCGGTGCCGTTCTTCAAATATCCGGCGAATCCACCGGCGGTGGGTGATCCGGACACCATCAACGAACGCACCCTGCTGTGGCTGGCGGCGGTCGTGCTGGGCCTCGTGGCCGTCGGCGCGGCGGTCGCGGCGTTCACCGCGCTGCGCGCGCAGCTTCCCACATTCCGCCTGATCGGCGGTGTCGCGGCGTTCGTCCTGGTGACGGCGCTCGGTTACGTCCTGCTGCCCGGCGTGAACGAGGTGAGCGCGGACTTCCCGGCCACCCTGCTGTGGCAGTTCCGGGTGGCGTCGCTGGCCGAGACCGCGACCCTGTGGGCCTGTCTCGGCCTCGGCTTCGCGGCGCTCACCGAGTTCGCGACCCGCACCGATACTCCGGTACCGGTGGCCGCCGCTACCGCGGGGTGATTCGCGTCCGGAAGCACTGAGGCAGTGTCGGTCCCATGACCGGCACTGCCTTTTCCGTCTGGCCCGTATCGCCGCGCGTCCATTCCGCTGGACCGCCCCGCGCCGTCCGCGTCGCGTTCGTCGCTCTGACCGTCGCTGTGCTCGCGGGCGCCACCGAGGCCATCGCGCGGGCCACCCGGGCTTTCCCCGGAACCGACACGGCGAGCTCGGCCACCGGGTTGGGGGTGCGCACGGCGATCTACGTTCTGGTGCTGGCTGTCGCGGTGCGCATGACCTACGGCGATCGCTGGGCCCGCCTGCTGATCACCGTCGGCATCGGCGGGTTCGGCCTGTTGTCACTGATCGTCGAGCCGCTCGCCGCGGCCATGTCGGCGAACGAACTGCGCGACCTCTTCCGGGACGCCGGTCCCGCATCCCTGCTACTGGCCGCCCTCCGCACCGTCCACATCTTCGCCGTCCTGGTCGCCGTCCCCGCGCTCTACACCCGCCCCGCCCGCCACTACTTTCGCAAGCGCTGACACGCGCGCTTCGCGCCCCGCCTCCGTCGAGGGTGCGGGGCACGAAGCGGTGGCACTAGGCGAGAGCCGCGTCCAGGGTGATGTGGTCGACGCCGGCCAGGGCCTTGCTGACGGGGCAGCCTGCCTTGGCGGCCTCGGCGGCGGCCTGGAAGGCGTCGGCATCGATGCCCGAGACGCGACCGCGGACGGTCAGCTCGATCCCGGTGATCCGGAAGCCGCCCGCCGGGTCGGGGCCGAGAGTCACGTCGGCGGTGACGTCCAGGTTCTCCGGGGTACCGCCCGCGTTGCCGATCTGCGCCGACAGCGCCATCGCGTAGCAGGAGGAGTGCGCGGCCGCGATCAGTTCCTCCGGACTGGTGGTGCCGTCGGCCTCCTCGGCGGAACGCTTGGGGAACGACACGTCGTACTTACCGACCCCTGAACTGGCCAGTTCGACCTGTCCCGAACCCTCCTGAAGGGTGCCGGTCCAGGCGGTACGCGCGGTACGTGTGGGCATCACGGTCCTTTCGCCGATGATCGTTTGACGATTCAGCACGAAACCTACCCCGGCGGACACGCTCCGGCCCACCGGTTCGCCGATCGTGTTCGCCGCGGCGCACCGCTCACTCACCGCCGGTAAACCACGGACGCTCAGGCGATTCCGCGCCCTCGGCGACGTGTCCTCATTCCGGATTCGTGACTCTGGCCAGCACGATGCCGCCGAGGATCAACGCGAGCGCCAGGAGCCGGCCCACGCTGAGCGGGTCCTTGTGGACGACGATGCCGAGGGTGATCGCGCCGAGCGCGCCGATGCCGGTGAACACCGCGTAGGCGGTGCCGACCGGCAACGTCTGCATGGCGCGCGACAGCAGGTACACGGCCGTGACACCGAGAACGACGCAGACCAGCGTCGGAACGAGTCTGGTGAAATTCTCGGTCGGTTTGATGCTTTGCGACCACACGATCTCCACCACCCCGGCGACGGCGAGAACTACCCAGTTCACCTCAGTACTCCCCGGCCAGAGCGCGGACGGCGGCCGCAGCGCGGGCGTAGGACGTGTCGTGCTCGGCGCGCCTGTGTGCCAAAGCCGGGTCTTGGCGGGAATTGGCTAATTCCGCATGCACGAACACGGTGTCGGACACGCCGAAATGACCCGCGAAGAAGTCGCGCAGGAAGCGCTCCTGATAGTCGTAGGCCGCTTTCGGAGCGCCCGGCGAGTAAGCGCCGCCGCGGGCGCTGGCCACGACGAACCTTCGGTGCCCCAGCGACATTCGCGGAAAGGTCACCTGGTCCAGCCATGCTTTGAGCGAAGCCGGGATCGAGTAGTTGTACATCGGGGTGCCGATCAGGATCACGTCCGCCGCGAGCAATTCGGCCACCAGCGGCTCGATGATCTTCCACGCGGCGGCCTGCTCCGGGGTCCGCACCAATTCACCGAGCCGTTGCGGGTCCGTGCTCGGCAGGGCAAGCGCGGCGTCGCACAGCTCGGTCCAAGCCGCCCCGATGAACGGCACCGGCTCGGCCGCGAGGTCGCGGTAGTGGTAGCCACCGTCCGGATGACGTGCGCGCCACGCGTCGGCGAAGGCCGCGCTCAGCTCCCGGCTGATCGACTGCCGCCGGGCGCTGGCGTCGAGGTGCAACAGCGTGCTCATAATCCGACCTCCGAATAAGTGGACACAATGTCCGATTCCGTAGATCTCCACCATACGAGCGATCCGGACAGATTGTCCAGTTGTTGTCGAATCGGCTAGAGTCGCGGCATGGAACCCCGAGCCGACCTGCTCGCCGGTGCCGTGCCGGGCCGGTCGGCGGCGCCGGAACGAGCGGACGCTGCCCGCAACCGGGCCAAAGTGCTCGGCGCCGCCGCGGAATTGTTCGCCACCCGCGACCCCCGCACGGTCACGATGGACGACATCGCGAAGGCCGCCGGTGTCGGCCGAGGCACCCTGTATCGGCGTTATCCGGACACCAACTCGATCGCGGTGGCCCTGCTGGACGAACACGAGCGGGCACTGCAAGCGAAACTGCTCTCCGGTCCGCCGCCGCTCGGCCCCGGAGCTCCCGCGGCGCAGCGACTGGCCGCGTTCTACGCCGCGATGGTCGAATTGCTGGACGCGCACGCGCATCTCGTGCTCGGCGCCGAGATCGGCGGAGCTCGCTTCGCCACCGGGGCTTACGGATTCTGGTACGCACACGTGCGAGCCCTGTTGTCGGCGGCGGGGATTCGCGAGCCGGACGCGATGGTCGACCCGCTCCTCGCGCCCTTGGCCGCCGAGGTCTATCGGCAGCAGCGCGAGCGCGGCTTGACTTCCGAACAGATCACCGGCGCGCTTCGGGTGATCGCGGAAACCGTTCTGGGGGCCGGGTGAGCATGCCGACGGCGGAAACCGCCGGTGGACCGCGCCCACCAGCGGTTTCACCCCTCAGGTAACTCACACCAGGTCGCGTTCGCGCATCAGCCAGATCGTGCAGGCCGCGAACAGCACCACGTAGACGACCAGCACGACCACCGATTCGGACCGCGAAAGCACCTGCGACACACCGGGCGTGGCGGGCCCGTCCACGGTACGCATCGCCCCCGCCAGCGATCCCGCGGCGGTGCCGGGCAGATGATCGGTGATCACCTCGATCGGCGCGAAGATCGCGGCGACGCCGCGCAACAGGTTCTCCACCACCAGCACCCAGACCAAGCCCAGCCCCACCGCGAGCGCGGGCCCACGGGCGACCGCACCGATGAGCGCGCCCGCCAGCGTCCACATACCGAGAATCACGACGCCGGTGAGAATTCCGAGCATCGACCGGCCCAGCCCCGGCAGCGCGAGCGACTGCGACTGGAAAGCCGCGATCAGCGCGGCGACGGAGAGGTCGACCACGAACGCCGTGCACACCAACGCCACCACCACGCCGGCGAGGCTCACCACCACGGCGGCGACCGCCTGCACCCGCGAAGGCCCCTGGGTGAATACGGTCTTCCAGGTCCCCCAGCCGTATCCGCTGCCCACGGCCAGGGCGCCGAGGATGAGCATCAGCGCACCGCCGAACATGGCCATCCCTTGGGTGAATACTTCGGGTACCGCGGCCGGCAACATCTGTCGCAGCAACGCCTCGCGGGGCAGTCCGTTGGACATCCGGCTCGATTCCCCCGAGGTGTAGGCCAGGTAGTTGAACAGATAGGCGAACGTGAGATTCAGCAGAAGCCACGTGCCGAGAAGGATCCAGAACGCGGGCCACTTCCGCAGTCGCAGCATTTCGGCCTTCGTACTCGCGACCGAATCGCGGATCGCCGTGCCGTTCATCGCGCGGCCTCCCATCGCGTCATCTCGAAGAACGCTTCCTCCAGGGACTTCTCTTCGACCCGCAGCTCGAGCAGGTCCGCTCCCGACGCTACGACCGCACGCGCCACGGCGGGCGCGCTGACGGTGTCCGACTCGATCCGGATACCGCTCGCGGTCAACAGCGCCGAACGTTCGCCCACCAGCCGTCGCACCGCGGGCAGGGCCACCTCGAGCGGGTCGGCCCGCACCACCAGTGCCGAACCTCCGCGCAACTGCGCGACCGTCGCTTCGGTGAGCAGCCTGCCCTGCGAGATCACGCCGACCCGGTCGCAAATCGCCTGGACTTCACTGAGCATGTGGCTCGACAGCAGTACCGTGTGCCCCTCGGCGGCCAAAGCGGTGATCAGCTCCCGCATCTCGGCCATCCCGGCGGGGTCGAGGCCATTGGTCGGCTCGTCCAGAACGAGCAGGTCGGGGCTGCCGAGCAAGGCGGCGCCCACACCGAGGCGCTGTTTCATGCCGAGCGAGTAGGTGCGGTACTTGTCCTCGGCGCGGCCCGCCAGCCCGACTCGTTCGAGCGCGCCGTCGACCTCCGGCCGGCCGAGCCCGCGATACTCGGCGAGCACGCGCAGGTTGTCCCGGCCGGAGAGGTAGGGATAGAAGCCGGGACCTTCGATGAGCACGCCGACCCGGCGGACCACCGCGGGATCGCCGGGACGATGCCCCGCGACGGTGGCCGTGCCCTCGCTGGGACGGATCAGCCCGGCGAGCATGCGCAGGGTGGTGGTCTTACCCGCGCCGTTCGGGCCGAGAAAGCCGTAGATCTCGCCGGACACGACGGACATGCTCACGTCGTCGACAGCGGTGTGCTCCCCGTAGCGTTTGGTCAGCCCTCGGGTGACCACGATCGAATCTGTCATGCACCGAGAATCCGCCGCCGCCCCCGGTGCGGACATCCGTCGCCGGGCGATGTTCGGCATACGTAACCAGGACGACGGCTGACCGCTCACGGTTCTGCGCCCCACCGCTCACTCATGGCCCACGCCGCACCGCTCCCACTCGGTGGCCCACCACGCACGGCTTACGTTCCCCGGCCACGGCTCACTGCCCATCACCCCGAGCTCACGGCCCTCGAGCCACCAGCCCACCAGCCCACCAGCCCCCAGCCCCCAGCCCCCAGCCCCCAGCCCCCAGCCACGAGCCACGAGCCACGAGCCACGAGCCACGAGCCACGAGCCACGAGCCACGAGCCACGAGCCACGAGCCAGCGTTACAGCCGTGCCGGATCGCGTGCCGGACCGGCGCGGGCAGCGGGCGCGCGGGGACTTTCGCCGAGGACCGAACCTGCGGCGAATCGCCGAATCGGTGCAATTCTCCCGAAATACGTTGCCAGGCGGACGTCGAATCGTGACCGAGCCGCATAGGCTACGTGGGTGCGGGTGGCAGGGATTACGGATCGAAGCTCGGTCGGCTTGGACTGGGGAGTCGCGCTCGTCGTGGCCGCGGTTCAGGTGGTCGGGGGCACCTTCGCGAACATGCGGCAGACCGGGGTGCACTCTCTCGACGTGCTCGGTTACCTGCTGCTGCTGGCCGGGCCCGTGGCGCTGGTCCGGCGCCGGGCGCAGCCGCTGCCCGTGCTGATCGTCGTCCTCGCCGTGTGTCTCGCCTATTTCCTGCGCGGCTACGGGTACGGGCCGATCTTCGTCTCGCTGGTCGTCGCCTTCTTGACCGCCGCGAGCAGCGGATCACGGTGGTGGACTTACCCACTCGTCCCGCTCGGGTATCTGGCGCTGGTTTGGCCGCTGCCCGCGCAGCTGGGTCACCCGGCAAACCTGTGGCAGGTCTTCGCGCTGATGGCGTGGCTGGCGATACTACTGCTGGTGGCCGAGGGAATCCGGCAGCGCAAGGCCGTCCTCGTCGCCCGCAGGCAGCGCGCCGAGTCAGCGCGCCGGGACGAGGAAGCGCAGCGCGAGCGGCGCGCCAGCGAGGAGCGCCTCGCCATCGCGCGCGAGTTGCACGACGTGCTGGCGCACAGTCTGTCGATGATCAACGTGCAATCCTCGGTGGCGCTGGAATTGCTCGACAAACGTCCGGAGCAGGCGGAGACAGCGCTCACGGCGATCAAGAACGCCAGCCGCGACGCACTAGCCGAGGTACACGCGCTCCTGCACACGATCCGCTCCGGAACCGCCACCGCCGCGCCCGACGAGCAACCGTCCACGGCCGACGCGGAGGAGACCGGTCGCCGACGGCCTCGCCGCTCCGCCCGCAAAGACCGCAATTTCGCTGCGGCCGAGCAGGATTCGAATCGTGACGACGACCTCGAGCAGGCTTCGGCGACAGCGGCCGAGCCGCCTCCCGCACCTCGTGCGCCCGCTCCGAGCATCAGCGACCTGGACGATCTGCTGCTGCGTCCGCGCACCACCGGCCTGACGGTCGGCACCCGAGTGCTCGGCACCCCGCAGCAGCTGCCCAGCGTGATCGACGTGGCGGCGGCGCGGATCGTCCAGGAGTCCCTGACCAACGTCCTCCGGCACGCCCCGGGCGCCGACGCCACGGTGACCGTGCGCTACACCCCGGACTCGGTCGACATCACCGTCGACAACACCCGCCCCACCAGTGCCCCCGCGCGTTCCGGCACCGGCGGCGGCAACGGCATCATCGGCATGCGCGAGCGCACCCACGCACTCGGCGGCGCTCTCACCGCCGGTCCACGCCCCAGCGGCGGTTTCCGGGTCGCGGCCCGGTTACCCACGCGCGCCCCCGAACCCGGTGCGCAGGCCGGCTCGACGGCACCGGCAACCCCGGCCCCTCGCACGACGCAGGCAGCGGCGCCGGAACCGGGCCCGGCTACTGAGAGCAGATCGCCCCACCCCACTTCGACAGCGAGAAAACCGTCGCGGAGCGGCATGGCCTCGGACGCGCCGGAGCAGGGCCCTCGCGCATCGAGCACGTCCGCACCCAGCGCCACGGCGGCGAGCAGATCGGCGCGGAGCAGCAGCACGCCGGAACACGACGCCGATGCGACCAGCAAGTCGACGCATAGCGCCTCGACAAGGAGAAGGCCGCCGCGGGACAGCACGGCATCGGGCGCGTCGGAACAGGACGCCGCGACAGCGAGCAGGCCGACGGGCAACGCCTCGACCGGCCGAGGACCGGCGCCGGACGCCACGGCAATGGGTGCGCCGGAGCAGAGTGCCGCGGGGTCGGGCACCTCGCCGACGAGTACCGGGGCAGTGGAATCAACGGCCACGGGCACCGCGAGTACCGCCCGCTCGAGCGAGACCGAGTCACCCGCGAAGCCCGGCCGCCCCGCCGATGCGGCCGCCCGACCGAGCACCTCGGCCGGTCGCGGGCAGCGCTGACGGGACCACGCGGCCCCACGGCAGAGGAGACGCGATGCACGAGCACCACGATCCAGCCCGCGCGGACGCCCCATCCGGCAGCATCCGGGTGCTGGTGGCCGACGACCAGGCACTGGTGCGCGGGGGTTTCGTCGCGCTGCTGAAGGCCCAGGACGGCATCGAAGTGGTGGGCGAGGCGGACAATGGCGAGCAGGCCGTGCGCATGACCCGGGGCCTGCGCCCCGACGTGGTCCTGATGGACATCCGCATGCCCATTCTGGACGGCTTGGCCGCCACCCGCATGATCGCGGAGGATCCGCGACTGGCCGAAGTGCGCGTCGTCGTGCTGACCACCTTCGAGCTCGACGAGTACGTCTTCGAGGCTCTGCGCTCCGGCGCGACCGGCTTCCTCGTCAAGCACACCGAACCGGCCGATCTGGTTCGTGCCGTCCGCGTGGTCGCCACGGGTGACGCACTGCTGTCCCCCGGCGTCACCCGCACACTGATCGCGGAATTCTCCGTGCGTGCCAAGACGCCGCCACCGGCGACCCTCGCCGAACTCACCGACCGGGAACGCGAAGTGATGAGCCTGGTCGCCGAGGGCCTCACCAATGCCGAAATCGGTGAACGCCTCTACATGAGCCCCGCCACCGCCCGCACGCATGTCAGCCGCATCCTCGCCAAACTGCACGCCAGGGACCGCACCCAGCTGGTGGTCATGGCGTATGAATCCGGGCTCGTCCGGCCCGGCTGGCAGTGAGCCGCTCTCGGTCGATAGCACTGACTGCGGTCTCCGGGTTGCTCGCCGCGCCTGGCTATCGCCGGGCATCGCGACACCGTATCGTCCGGCCCCGTGCATTCTTCGTACCGCTGCCAGCGTAAGAGCCGGGCCTTTTGTAGCCATAGCGAATAATTCATCGATCGTCGCGTCGCACCACGACGCCCTGTCAAGTCATCGACCCCTGCCCGAAATTGACCTACGGCAATTTTTCAGCGAACTACATTTCGCGGACTGGATGACAGACAGCAAATAACTAGTAAATTATTGCGTGGCCATCACCCGCGGCTCCGAGGGTACGTATCCAGGCGTATTTCGAGTGACGACGCGCGACCGATGCCCCCGCCATGCCCTTCGGCGCAGGCTTTCGACATGAATATTTTCACTCACCCCGAGGCCGTGAGCTTCCTGGCCGACCACTACGACGGCGGATGGCACCCCTGGCCGTTCTTCTGGATCTTCCCGCTGCTGTTCTGGCTGACCGTCGTGGCGGTGCTTGTGTTCGCCCGGCGGCGGTTCATCGGCCGTGCGAGCGCTATCGGCGCGCTGCGCACCGCGTTCGCTCGCGGCGAGATCACCGAGGAGCAGTACCGCAGCAGGCTCGCCGTCCTGAGCGAACCGCGGCGCGCCAAGCGCTAGCGACCAGCTGTCCACCGCTGACACCGCGCGAGCGCGCAACTTCCACGATCGGGAGATCCCACCCATGAGCATGACCTTCGGAATCGTTCTCACCCCGCGTTCGGGAGCCGACTGGGCGCGCGAGGCAGCCGCCGCCGAACGGCAGGGTTACCGGACCCTCCTGCTGCCCGACACCCGGTTCACCCCCTCGCCGTTCCCGGCCCTCGCCGCGGCGGCTGCCGTCACCACCACCATTCGGCTGCGCCCGAACGTCCTGGCCGCACCGCTGCGCTCCCCTGCCGCCACAGCCAGGGAGACCGCCGCCCTGCAACTGCTGTCGGACGGACGTTTCGAACTCGGGATCGGCTCGGGACGCCCGGACGCCGCCGCCGAGGCACAGTGGCTGGGGGCATCCTGGGGCTCGGCCGCGCAACGCCGCGCCCACCTGGTCGCCACCATCGCCGCCGTACGCGCTCAGGTGGCCCCGGCCCCGCGGGTCGTGATCGCCGCAAATGGCCCCCGGATGCTGGCGACCGCGGCGGAATTCGCCGACCGCATTCTGCTCGCCGCGGGGCCCGCCGCCACGGAGGCGGAACTGGCCGAGTTGGTCCGCACGGCGCGGGACGGCACCGACCGCTCCTTGCGCTTCACTCATCAGCTGGTCGGCATCGGTCAGCGGCTGCCGATCTGGACCTCGAAGAAGCTCGGCCTGACCGCAAAGGCGCTCGCGGACGCGGGTGCGACGGGCGTGATCCCGGCGGACCCGTCGGCCGCCGCCGAGATGCTCGAGCGCCGTAGGGAGAAGTACGGCATCGATGAGGTGATCGTGCCCGGCGAACTCGCCGACGACTTTGCACCCGTCCTCGCCCATTTCGGCGACCAGCGTTCCTGACCCGGCGCCACCGCCGGTATACGAAAAAGCCCGTGCCCACCGCCATACGGTGGGCACGGGCTTTTCGGTTACGACTTACTCGCCCGAGGCAGCCTCGGTGGAGCTCTCGGTCGCGCCGGTCAGCACGACTTCCGGCTTCTCTTCGGTCTGCGCCTTGGTCAGCTTCGCCTTACCGGAGAAGGTGAACTTGGCGTCCTCGCCGGAACCCTCGCCGTTCCAGCCCTCGACGTCGACCGAGATGGTCTGGCCGGGGCCGATCTCGCCGAAGAGGATCTTCTCCGACAGCTGGTCCTCGATCTCGCGCTGAATGGTGCGGCGCAGCGGCCGGGCACCGAGCACGGGGTCGAAGCCACGCTTGGCCAGCAGGTTCTTGGCGTTCTCGGTGAGCTCGATCGCCATGTCCTTGTTCTTCAGCTGCGTGGCGACCCGGTTGATCATCAGGTCCACCATCTCGACGATCTGGTCGGTCGTGAGCTGGTGGAAGACGATCACGTCGTCGATGCGGTTGAGGAACTCGGGCCGGAAGTGCTTCTTCAGCTCGTCGTTGACCTTGAGCTTCATCCGCTCGTAGTTCGAGCCCTCGGCATTGGACTGCGTGAAGCCCAGGCCGACCGCCTTCGAGATGTCGGACGTGCCGAGGTTCGAGGTGAAGATCAGCACCGTGTTCTTGAAGTCCACGGTCCGGCCCTGGCCGTCGGTGAGGCGACCGTCTTCCAGAACCTGCAACAGGGTGTTGTAAATCTCCTGGTGGGCCTTCTCGATCTCGTCGAACAGCACGACCGAGAACGGCTTGCGGCGCACCTTCTCGGTGAGCTGGCCGCCCTCCTCGTAGCCGACGTAGCCCGGAGGGGCACCGAACAGCCGCGAGGCGGTGAAGCGGTCGTGGAACTCGCCCATATCGATCTGAATGAGCGCGTCGTCGTCGCCGAACAGGAAGTTCGCCAGCGCCTTGGACAGCTCGGTCTTACCGACACCGGACGGACCGGCGAAGATGAACGAACCGGACGGACGCTTCGGGTCCTTCAGGCCGGCACGGGTGCGGCGGATGGCCTTGGAGACCGCCTTGACCGCGTCCTCCTGGCCGATGATCCGCTTGTGCAGCTCGTCCTCCATGCGGAGCAGACGGGTGGTCTCCTCCTCGGTGAGCTTGAACACCGGGATACCGGTCCAGTTCGCCAGCACCTCGGCGATCTGCTCATCGTCGACCTCGGCCACGACGTCCAGATCACCCGAGCGCCACTGCTTCTCCCGCTCGGCCCGCTTGGCGACGAGCTGCTTCTCCTTGTCGCGCAGCCGCGCGGCCTTCTCGAAGTCCTGCGCGTCGATCGCGGACTCCTTCTCCCGGCGCGCCTCGGCGATCTTGTCGTCGAATTCGCGCAGGTCCGGCGGAGCGGTCATGCGACGGATGCGCATCCGCGCGCCCGCCTCATCGATCAGGTCGATCGCCTTGTCCGGCAGGAACCGGTCGTTGATGTAGCGGTCGGCCAGGGTGGCCGCGGCCACCAGCGCGCCGTCGGTGATGGAGACGCGGTGGTGCGCCTCGTAGCGGTCGCGCAGACCCTTGAGGATGTTGATGGTGTGCTCGACCGTCGGCTCGCCCACCTGCACCGGCTGGAACCGGCGCTCGAGCGCGGCGTCCTTCTCGATGTACTTGCGGTACTCGTCGAGGGTGGTCGCGCCGATGGTCTGGAGCTCGCCGCGGGCCAGCTTCGGCTTCAGGATCGAGGCCGCGTCGATGGCGCCCTCGGCGGCTCCCGCACCGACCAGCGTGTGCAGCTCGTCGATGAACAGGATGATGTCGCCGCGGGTGTTGATCTCCTTGAGCACCTTCTTCAGGCGCTCTTCGAAGTCACCGCGGTAGCGGCTGCCCGCGACCAAGGAGCCCAGGTCGAGGGTGTAGAGCTGCTTGTCCTTGAGCGTCTCGGGGACCTCGCCGTTGACGATGGCCTGCGCGAGCCCCTCGACGACGGCGGTCTTGCCGACGCCCGGCTCGCCGATCAGCACCGGGTTGTTCTTGGTGCGGCGGCTGAGCACCTGCATGACGCGCTCGATCTCCTTCGAGCGGCCGATGACCGGGTCGAGCTTGCCTTCGAGCGCGGCCTGGGTCAGGTTGCGACCGAACTGGTCGAGCACGAGCGAGGTGGACGGGGTGCCCGCCTCACCGCGCGAACCGGACTCCACCGGCTCCTTGCCCTGATACCCGGACAGCAACTGGATGACCTGCTGGCGCACACGATTGAGATCGGCGCCCAGCTTCACCAGCACCTGGGCCGCCACGCCCTCGCCCTCACGGATGAGGCCGAGCAGGATGTGCTCGGTGCCGATGTAGTTGTGACCGAGCTGCAGCGCTTCCCGAAGGCTCAGCTCCAGCACCTTCTTGGCGCGCGGGGTGAACGGGATGTGACCGGACGGGGCCTGCTGGCCCTGGCCGATGATCTCCTCCACCTGGCTGCGCACGCCTTCCAGCGAAATGCCGAGCGACTCCAGCGACTTGGCCGCGACGCCCTCACCCTCGTGAATCAGCCCCAGCAGGATGTGCTCGGTGCCGATGTAGTTGTGGTTGAGCATCCGGGCCTCTTCCTGGGCCAGGACAACGACACGCCTCGCGCGGTCGGTGAACCTCTCGAACATCGCTCCCTCACTCTCCTGCTCCGACATTCTGGCAACAGACGCCGCAGTGTGCTGTGTACAACAACCGTGGGCGTCAGCCTGCCATGAAGCCCGGGGGTTGCGGCCCCCGCCTCCACTCTAGTTGGCGGGGGATGCCACCGCCGCCGGTCCACCCTATTGCCGACCGGCGACAGCACGGTCATTCACTCACAACGTGGGCGCCGCGGGATTCGTTCCGGCCAGGTTTTGCCCTCAGCGAACAAATCGTCCGCCGACCGGATCTCCGCCGCACACGTCGGACCTCGGCTGCCTACCCCGTGTACGGGTCGGCGACACCGCAGGGCACCGGGCGTTGATGCGCGGGATCGAGCGCGTTGAGTACGTAGGTCGCGGCCCTCCTGCTGCCCGCTATGCCCGTATGACCAGAGTAGTCCGTCGAGCACCCGTCCTGAACCACGATGTTGGTCACCTTGGGCCCGGTCACCAATCCGGAGGTGTACGGCACCACCAGCTCGTCCAGTACGGTCGCGATGTTCGTGTAGGCCACGTCGGGGTGGTAGACGCCGTCCGCGTTGAGCGTGCGCACGAACTCCGACCCTTGCAGCACCTGGCGGCAGGCCATGCACGGCGAGCCCGCCACGGCGTCGAAGAGCGGGCCGAGGCCGAGCCGGGTGCCGAACTCGTTCAGGTCCGCCATGCCGCCCGCGTTCGAGCCGAGCCAGGGCGGGGCGAGCCCGACCATCTTGTCCACTTTGCCCGCGCCGCCGAGCCGCTTGACGTAGTAATTGCCGATGAAGTTGCCCTGGGAATGACCGATCAGGTCGACCTCGGCCGCGCCGGTCGCGGTCCGTACCCGGTCCACGAACGCGGCGAGCTGGGCCGAGCTCTGCTCGATCGGAAGCATGCCGCCGATGGCCGACGCGGGCCACGGCAGGTCGTAGGCGCCGAAGGTGGACGAGTACACGCAGTAACCCTCGTTGGCCAGCAACGGCGCATACACGCCCCAGTTCGTCTGTGCGCCACCGCCCGTGCCGTGCACGAGAACCACGGGATTCGGATGCTCGGAGCCGGGCCGGCAGGACCAGTCGTTGGTGCCGGGCAGCGAACCGCCCGGGTGGGACAGCTCGGCGGGGATGCCCGCGAAGAAGTTGTAGTCGACCGGATATCGCTCCTGCGCGTGTGCCGCGCCCGCGGTGGCGCACACCGCTGTGAGCAGAACGATCAGCAACGAAAAGCCTGGGACACGCCGCACGATAGCCTCCCGGTCCGGTCTCGTCTTCCGGGGAAGCTACCGCACGAAGTGGCCCAGACGGAGGAGATTCCGGCGGGTCGTTGCGGAATCTAGCTCTGACCGAAGGCGGGCGCGACGTACTGGCCTGCCGCCGCCCGGCCCGGCGCCGCCGCGGAGGCTTTGCCCTGCTGGACGCCCGCGACGAACAGCGCACCGCACAGCGCCAGGAAGGCCAGCGTGTGGAAGACGCCGCGCGCGATGTTCCACCGAACCCAGGCCGCTTCGAAATCGGCGCGCACCGCGGCGAGGTCGGCGATCGAGCCCGGGTCGCCCGCGGCGGCCAGCTGGTCGTTGAGCGGGACGTTCAACCCGGAGGTGACCCCGAAGGCGACGACGTTGAGCACCAGCGCGAGCACGATCCAGATCAGCGTGCTCCGGTGCTCCCGGCCCAGGTGCAGCGCCGCCGCCAGGACGGTGAACCCCACCGTGCCGAGGAACGCCACCATGAACCACGGATTGATGATCACCACGTTGATCTTCTGCATCACGTCGATCATGGCGCGATCGTCGGCGCGGGCCAGCGCGGGCATCACCGAATTGGCGTACGCGTAGAAAAGGCCCGCGATCAGGCCCGTCGCCAGCGTGGCGAGCACCAGTGCGGCGAGACGTGTGGCGGTCATGAGTTCCTCCTGCTCGGAAAACCCGCCGGAGTCGTCGCTCCGGCCCGGGTACCTCCGAGTCAAGCCGCTACCGCCCGGACTCTCCATGGCCGAGAAGCTCGATGCGTTAAGCGAGCGTCTACGGTGGAGGTCTCACAGGTCCCGATCGGAAATGAGCCCACTCTGCATGGCCAGTCCCGCCAATCGCACCCGCTTCTGGTTCTGCGGCAGATCCTCCACCCCGAACTTGGCGAACAGAGCGCGCAGGTGCGTCTTGATCGCGTCGACGCTGAGGAACAACTCCTCGGCGATCTGCTGATTGGAGGCGGGCGTGGCGAAACCCGCGCCGTGCTTGTACGGCCTGCACAGGGCGATCAGCACCGAGCGTTGCGTCTCGGTGAGCGACCGCGCCGTGGGTATCGAGCCGGTGGAGGTACGGGTGATGTCGTCGGAGACGCCGCCGAAGTCGTGAAACGACACCCGCGAGGTGCCGACCCGGATGACGTCGCCCGCCATCAGCCTGCGGCGGCCGACGAGCCGGTCCCCGTTGACGAAGGTGCCGTTGCGGGAGAGGCCGTCGTCCACGATGGTCCAGTGCGCACCCAGGTATTCGACTGCGGCGTGCAGCCGGGAGACCTCGGCGTCCCAGCTCAGGGCGAGATCGGCATGCGGGGAGCGGCCGATGGTGACGCGTCCGCGATCTGGCGTGAGCGTGAACTCCTGCTGCCGACCGGCATCATCGGTGAACCGCAAGAATGATCCGACGAATCCTGTCACTGCGCCGATACCTCACCTCTCCATACCGCCAGTGACCGTCGCACGCTTCCATGGTGCCGCGTCCCGGTACCACGAGCAAGATCGATTCATCCGCCGGGACGGGCCACCGTGTGATCCGGTCTCGTTGCCATATCGAAGCCCTATCACAAACAAGACCGCCGCCCCGACGTCGCACGATTCGCCGGGACGGCGGCCGAAAAATAACTATCCCTTCGCGGCCTTGTTGTACGCGTCGGTGATGTCGGCGGAGATGCGGCCCCGTGCGGACACCTTGTGTCCATTCCGACGCGCCCACTCCCGAATTGCGGCGCTTTGTTCCCGATCGATCGAGACCCGGCTCTTCGGAGCGCCCGCGGCGGCCGCGGCTGCCTTGACCCGGCGCCGGCCGCTCACCCGGCGCGCATTCGAAACCCACTCCTCCAAACCGTCGCGCAGCTTCGCCGCATTTGCCGACGACAGGTCGATCTCGTACGACACACCGTCGATCGCAAACTCGATGGTCTCGTCCGCGATGGACTCACCGTCGACATCGTCGATCAGGCTAACGGTGACCTTCTTTGCCATGAGATGAACGTCCTCTCGAAATCGTGCGACCCGCATACTAGGCCGATTACCCGAGGCAAGAATACCCCGAATTCCGGAAATTCCAAGACGGAGTCGCTGCTTTGCAATCCAGTGGTCACCGGGTGACCGGACGCACAATTGGGAACAGTATCGTTTCTCGGATTCCCAATCCCGTGAGCGCCATCAACAACCGATCGATTCCCATACCCGTTCCGGTCGTCGGCGGCATGCCGTGCTCCATCGCCGCGAGGAAGTCCTCGTCCAGCACCATCGCCTCGTCGTCACCCTGCGCGGCGAGCCGCGCCTGATCGACGAACCGCTCGCGCTGGATCACCGGGTCGACCAACTCCGAATAGCCCGTGGCCAACTCGAAGCCGCGCACATAGAGATCCCACTTCTCCGTGACCCCTGCCGCACTACGATGCTGCCTGGTCAACGGGGATGTCTCCACCGGGAAGTCGCGCACGAAAGTCGGCGCGTACAGCTTGTCGCCATACTGGTGTTCCCAGAGTTCCTCGACGAGTTTCCCGTGGCCGTAGCCCTTGCCCTCCGGAATTTCCAGACCGACCCGATCCGCGAGTGCGCGCAATTCGGCGACCGATGTTTCTGGAGTCACCGGCACACCCAGCGCATCCGACAGCGAAGGGTACATCTCGACGACGGCCCACTCGCCGCGGAGATCGTATTCGGTGCCGTCGGCCAGGGTCACCACCTGCGTGCCGAACGCCTCCTGCGCCACTTCCTGCACCAATTCCCGGATCATCACCGCCGAGTCGTCATACGTGCCGTATGCCTGGTATGTCTCCAGCATCGCGAACTCGGGGGAATGCGTGGAGTCCGCGCCCTCGTTCCGGAAGTTGCGGTTGATCTCGAAGACCCGCTCCAAGCCGCCGACCACGCAGCGCTTCAGGAACAACTCGGGCGCGATGCGCAGGAACAGGTCCATGTCGAGGGCGTTGGAATGGGTGACGAACGGCCTGGCCGCGGCGCCGCCGTGCAGCGTCTGCAGCATCGGCGTCTCCACCTCCAGGAAGCCCCTGCGCTCCAGCGCGTTGCGCAGCGCGCGCACCACGGCGATGCGGGTACGGGCCATTTCCCTGGCCTCTGGACGCACGATCAGGTCGACATAACGCTGCCGTACCCGTGATTCCTCGTTCATCTCCTTGTGCGCCACCGGCAGCGGCCGCAGGGCCTTCGCCGCCATGAACCAGGAATCGGCCATGACGCTCAGTTCCCCGGTCCGCGACGAGATGACCTCACCGTGCACGAAAACGAAGTCACCGAGATCCACGTCGGCCTTCCAGGCGGCGAGGGCATCCGTACCGACCCCGTTCAGGCTGATCATCGCCTGCAGCTTGGTACCGTCGCCCTCCTGCAGTGTCGCGAAACACAACTTGCCGGTATTACGCAGGAATATGACGCGCCCGGCGACGCCCACCTGTAGCCCGGTGGCCGTGTCCGCGGCGAGGTCCGGATATGCGGCCCGAATTTCGGCCAGGGTATGCGTACGCGGCACGACGACGGGATAGGCCTCGCCACCGTCCGCGAGCAGCCGCTCCCGCTTCTCCCGGCGAATCCGTATCTGCTCCGGTGCATCGTCGGCGGCCGGCGACACGGCAGGCCGCGATTCCGATGTCGATGCGCTGGAAGATGCAGAGTTCGGGGTGCTCACATCGAACAACCCTAGCGTGCATCGGAAATCGTTATGCGGGCCGCCCGGACTCCGGCCCGGAGTAACGAAACGGTATCGATGCGAGGCCCCGTCCGGGACGTCCGCACCGGCGTCGTACAGACGCGAAATAGCCGGTGCGCATCATGTGGTGTGCGAAACTACCTGAGCGCCCGGCTATTTCGAGATGGAAGTGTCGGCGGGAATTACAGCGAGGCGAGCGCTTCGGCCTCGCGCGCGAAGTGCGGCGCTCCGACGGCGACGTGCAACAGACCGGCCGCCTTCAACGCCTGATAGCCGCCCACCAGATCGGTCGCCCGGTGCAGCCCGAGTTGCTGCAGCGCGGCTGCGGCCAGGCTGGAGGTATATCCCTCGGAGCAGACGACGATCCATTCCACGTCGTGATCGGCGGCCAGCGCCAGGCGGGCGGAACTGGTGGGGTCCAGCCGCCATTCCAGGACATTGCGCTCGATCACCAGCGCGCCGGGCAAGGTGCCCTCACGTCCGCGTTGCGCCTGCGGCCGGATATCCACCAGAATGGCGCCACGCTCGACGGCTTCCGGCAATTCGAAGGCGTAGATCCGGTCGAGGCGGGCCCGTGCGTTCTCCAACATCTGATCGATGGTCAAACGGGTCATCACATATCACCTTCGGGCTGGTCGGTGAGGACGGTTCGGGTGCGCCGCAGGGTGCCGTGCCCGGTCACCTCGTAATACGACATGGCGGTGAGCGGCGGGGAATAGGCGTGCACGCTCAGCGTGGGATCGAGCGGACCGGCGGAATCGACGGCGCCCGGCGCGGCGGCCTGCGCCCGCATCACGTCGTGCACCCAGCCGATCGGGAACGAGGCCTGATCACCCGCCGCGAGTATGCGACGACGCAGTTCCGTTCCGTTCCAACGATATTCGGTGAGCGCGCCGCTGAGCACGGTGAGCGCGCCGAGCGATCCGGCGTGGTCGTGCAGCTCGGTCGACTTACCCGGCGTCCAGCTGATCAGCCAGACGTCGACCTCGTCGTCGGTGAGCAGCCTGGTCGCCCAGCGCTCGTTTTCCGGCCATTTCCCCCCGGCGGGAAGCAAATGGTCGTATCGCCCGGCCAGCACGTCTTCGGCGCCCTCGTCGGTCAGACGCAGCAGATCGGCCGGGCGCAGCCGGGTGGGCAGGGCGGGCGCCACCGAGCGTTCTACCGGCGGGGTAGCCGACAGCGCGGTACGCGCGGAAGAAAGGGAAAGGACAGAAGAACGCATGAGCGAATCCCCAGGAGGAAGGTAACGGTCGAGGGCGGGAACTCAGCCTCGATCGGTCGAGGCACGTCAGCCTCGACAACACTCCTGGGTGCTCGCGTAGAAGGTCACGAGAGGGAGTCTAACAGCAGACAGCGCGGTGTCGACAAGTGCCCGGCCTGCGACAAATCCGACACCGCGCATATCAGACACTTCCCTTGCGCCGCTGATTGCGTTCGTATACGAGTCGCAGACCGGTCAGCGTGAGGTGCGGATCGTGGTCGTCGATCGTTTCGGATTCCGGGACGATCAGCGGTGCGCTCGCCCCGGTCGCCACCACGGCGACGTCGTCACCGGCGAACGCGTCGAACTCGTCGCGAATGCGATCTATCAGGCCGTCCACCAGCCCGGCGAAACCGAATACCGCGCCGGACTGCATGCATTCCATGCTGTTCTTCCCCAGCACCGAACGTGGCCTGGTCAACTCCGCCCGCCGCAGCGCACTGCGTTCCACCAGGGCCTCGGTGGAGATCTCCACACCTGGCGCGATGATCCCGCCCAGGAACTCGCCCTTCTTCGACACCAGGTCCACGCAGATCGCCGTGCCGAAATCGACGACGATCGCGGGCGCGGAATAGCGCTGATACGCGGCCAGGCAATTGACGATGCGGTCCGCGCCGACTTCCTTCGGATTGTCCACCAGCAGCGGAATCCCCGTGCGCACACCGGGTTCCACCAACACGTGCGGAACGTGGCCCCAGTATTGGCCGAGCATGCCGCGCAACTCGCGCAGCACGGGCGGCACCGTGGAAAGCGCTGAGACGCCGATCACCTCGTCCAGTTGCGCGCCGACCAGCCCGCGCACCTGCATGGCGAATTCGTCGGCGGTCAGCAACGGATTGGTGTGCATTCGCCAGTGCCGCACCAGTTTCGAATGCTCCCCGGATCCGGAGAACAGGCCGAGTTCGATACTCGTGTTGCGGACATCGATGGTCAGCAGCATGTCCTGGTCGCCGCTCCTCAGACGAACGACAGCGAGCGGGGCGAGGTCAGGCCCGAGCCCTCCGGCGCGTGCGCCGGGTCCGAGCCGAGTTCGACCGGGCGGTTGCGCTCGTCGACGAACACGACCTTGGGGTCGTACTCGGCGATCTCTTGCTCGTTCAGCTGGCCGTAGGCGATCAGGATGACGAGGTCGCCCGGGTGCACCAGGTGAGCCGCGGCGCCGTTGATCCCGATCACCCCGGAACCGCGCTCACCGGCGATGACGTAGGTCTCCAGGCGGGCGCCGTTATCGATGTCGACGATGCAGACCTGTTCGCCTTCCAGCAGGTCGGCGGCGTCGAGCAGGTCCTGGTCCACGGTGACCGAGCCGACGTAGTGCAAGTCGGCGTGCGTCACGGTGGCACGGTGGATCTTCGACTTCATCATGGTGCGCAGCATTGCGTCGAACCTTTCTAGTTCGCGGGAGGGAGGACGGCGGGGTCTGACACCGCCGCGACAGGCTGGGAGGAGGTCGCGGCGGGCCGCGAACCGGCGACGGTGGGGTGGCCGTCGATCGGAGCGCCGAGCGTGACGGCGATGTTGTCGATCAGCCGGGTCGCGCCGACGCGGGCCGCGACCAGCAGCCTGGCGTTGCCGGTGGCCGGAGCGGGCCCCAGGGTGGCCGAACGCAGCTCCAGGTAGTCGACGTCCACGCCGGTCGCGGCGTCGAGCACTCGGCGGGCGGCCGCGAGAACCGCGTCGCCGCCGAGGCCGCCCGCGTGTTTGCCCGCCGACAGCGCGGCCGACAGGGCCAGCGCCGCTTCGCGCTGCACGGGGTCGAGGTAGCGGTTGCGCGAGGACAGGGCCAGGCCGTCGGGCTCACGGACGGTGACCACCGGGGTGATCTTCACGTCGAAATTCAGGTCGCGGACCAGCTGCCGGATCAGGGTGAGCTGCTGATAATCCTTCTCACCGAAGAACGCCTCGGTCGGCCGCGCGATCTGTAGCAGTTTGGCGACCACGGTGAGCATGCCCGCGAAATGGGTCGGGCGGCTGGCCCCCTCCAGCTCCGCGCCGAGCGGACCCGGGTGCACTGTGGTGCGCGGACCGTCCGGGTACATGTCGGACACGCTCGGCGCGAACACCAGCTCGACGCCCTCGGCGCGCAACAGCTCGACGTCGGCGTCCAGCGTGCGCGGGTATTTGTCCAGGTCTTCATTCGCCCCGAACTGCAAGGGATTTACGAAGATCGACACGATGACGACCTGGTTGGTCCGCTTGGCCAGCCGCACGATCTCCAAGTGCCCCTCGTGCAGCGCGCCCATGGTCGGCACCAGCGCGACGGTGCGGCCGACGCCGCGCAGGGCGGCGGACACCGCCCCGAGTACCGCGGGATCGTGGTGCACGGTCAGCACCCCGGGCCGATAGGCACCGCGCAATTTCGAGTCGAACATCAGCGTCCTTCCAGCAGCTGGATTACGGCGGGGGCGGTGCCTGCCCGCTCAGCGGTGCGCAGCGACAGCGCGCGATAGGCCTCGGCCAGCCGGGAATCGACCGACGCCAGCGCCTCCAGGTGCGCGGCCACCGCGTCGGCGTCGCCGCGGGCGACCGGGCCGGTCAGCGCGGACTGGCCGCGGCGCAACGCGTTGTCCAGCGCCGCCGATGCCAGCGGGGCGAGCAGACGCTCGGCCAGGCCGTTGGGCTGCTCGTCGACCAGTTGCTGTCCGATCAGGCCGGGGCCGGCCAGGGCGGCGCGCAACGCGGCCACCGCGTCCACGATCACCGTGACCAGGTGATTGCTGCCGTGCGCGAGCGCGGCGTGGTACAGCGGCCGGTGCTGCTCCGGTACGCGAACCGGCTCGCCGCCCATTTCGATCACCAGCGACTGCGCGATGGCAAAGCCGACCTCGTCGGCCGCGGTGATACCGAAGCACGCGTTGCCCAGCCGGGCCACGTCCTCGTCGTGACCGGTGAAGGTCATCGCCGGGTGGATGGCCAGCGGAAGGGCGCCGACCTCGGCCAGGGGGGCGAGCACGCCGACGCCGTTCGCGCCGGAGGTGTGCGCCACGATGGTGCCCGGCCGAACCACTCCGGCGCCTGCCAGGCCGCGGACCAGGCCGGGGAGCTCGGTGTCGGGCACGGCGAGCAGCAGCAGCTCACTGCGGGCGGCCACCTGCTCGACCGGCAGGATCTCCGAATCGGGCAGCCGGGTCCTGGCACGGCGCACCGAGGCGTCGGAGATCGCGCAGACGCCGAACACGACGTGTCCGGCCCGCTCGAGCGCGGCGCCCAATGCCGAGCCCACGCGTCCCGCCGAGACGATTCCCACCGTCAGGCGTGCGGGCGCGGGGTCGTAGCCCGAAGCAGCGTTGTCGGAATTCACGCTTCTCGAGGTCAACGTTGTCCTCTCGATGTCGTTCCAGTCCCGCCATGCGGGTACCGGACGGTACGCCAAGAGAATATCGGCAGGCGGTTCGCCGCCGCCACGGGGTGCCCGCGTGATCTAGGCCGCAGTGCCGGGATGCGGCCCGGCACGCGTCACCGGCGTTCACGCTCCTCGGATTGCAGGTTGGCCATGATCTCCGCGACCGAGAGACGGCGCGACGGCGTCGCGTCGTCGCTCTCGGCCCTGCGCCGCCTGCGCGCGCTGGGCGTACCCATGGCGGGCGCGGACGAGGGCCGTGCGGGCGGTTCCTCGGTCGGCTGCGGGCGGGTAGCGGGGCGGGTGGGCGGCTCGTCGCGCGGCTCGTCCGCGGTCTCGGTGAAGGCATCCGCCCAGCCGTGCGGCCCGGCGTGGTGTGCCCGCTCCGCGTCGGCCTGCTCGGCATCGTCGTCGACGGAGACGACCGCGGTCTCGGCGGTGACCGGATCGTCGAAGGGGCTGGCGAAGACCGGCGGCTCGGGATGGTCGGGCTCGAAGATCGGCGTCATGCTGCTACGCGGTTGCTGGTCGGCGAAGACCGACCACATCCCGGCATTCGCGGAGCTATTGTTCCCGGACTCGGTCCCGGAGCTGGTCAGCTCCTGGATCCGGGTCGCGTCGGCGCGCAATGCCGGGCGATCCGTCGGCAGATCGCCGTCGAACAGCCGCTGCAGGCTCTGCCGCAGCACCGTGAGCTCGGCCCGTAAGGCCGCGAGTTCGGCCGCGTCGGCGCCCACTTCCTCGCGGACCCGCGCCTCGACGCCGAGTTCGTACTCGCGCCGCGCGGTGACCTCCCGCTCCAGCTGCAACTCGTAGACGGTCTGCAGATCGCGGACCTTCGCCTTGTCGATCGTCGCCTCTTTGCGGTACTTCGTCGCAGCCAGAGCGCCGATTGCCGCGGCCCACAGCGCCGCGACCAGACCTACCCGTACGAACTCGACACTGTTACTGAAGATCAGGAAAACGCTGGCAACCAGACCGAGCAAGATCAAGACACCGACGAATAATTTTCCCGCGTCCTCCCGCTGTCGACGGGAAGTGCTGCTACGGGAGGGTGAAACCATGCCAGCCAGGGTAGCCAATAGGTCGTGCAGAGCCCAGATTCCGTTTTGTGATTCGATTCGGGACACTAGCTATGTAGTTGCCGCATCGTCGGTTGGATCCTCCGGCGCCCGGCAGCAGTACTCCAGCCACAGGGCCGCAGCAACCAAAGCGACGCCCGCCAGCATCCCGACGATCGCACCGGGGCTGTCGGCGGCGGCCGCGCGCAGCGTGCCGCGCTGCGGGAGGACCCAGCACAGGAAACCGAGCCAGATGCCCGCGGCGATCGAACCCACCTGCGCCGACGCCTTGGCCAACGCGACGGCGCGGGCCGCGGTGATCGGATGCAACTGGTGGCGGCCGTCGCCGATCTCGTGGTCGTTGACCCGCGCCCGGATGACGAAAGCGAGCACCGCTTCGATCGCGGCCACCGGGTACAGCGAGGCGCCCGCGAAGATCGAGATCGGCGGGAAGCTGTCGTAGGCCACGCGGGTGGCGATCCACGCGACGAGCGCGGCGATCAGCACGTTCGCCACGACATCGAGGATGCGGGTCGGCTTCAGTTTCACGACGCCTCGCCCGTCAGCGAGAACTCGGTGCGGCGCACCCCGGCGCGCTCGGCCGGATCGAGCCGCGCCAGCAGATCCGCCACCGGATGCGGCGCGCCGTCGACCTCCAGCACCGCGTCCGGCGCCACGTCCAGCCACGGCACCAGCACGAAAGCGCGCCGGTGCGCCTGCGGGTGCGGCAGCAGCAGATCCGGGTCGGCGCTGCGGCACGCGACCGGCTGCCCGTCGCGCAGCTCGGCGCACCACACCACGTCCACGTCGAGTGTGCGTGCGCCCCAGCGCACCTCGCGAATTCGCCCCGCTGCCTGCTCCAGCTCCTGGCCGCGACGCAGCCAGTCCGCGCAGCTGAAGGCCGGATCCTCCACCAGCACAGCGGCATTGAGATAGTCCACCTGCGGGACACCACCCCAGGGCGCCGTGGAGTACACCGCCGAAGCGGCCAGCACGCGGTGTCCGAACCCGTCGAGGACGCTGCGCAGATGCGCGAGCCGGTCGCCCAGATTCGAACCGATGGACAGCACGGCACGGGTCATCGGCGTGCCTCCCAGGCACCCGGCACGGTGAAAGTGGCCGTGCCGCAAGGTAGCTCGCTCATTCGGCGGGCTCCCCCCGGTGCCGGGAGGTGACCACCCGCACATCGGCGAAGGTGTGCGGGATCGGCGCGGACGGTTTGTGCAGCACCACCTCGACCGACCTGATCCGCGGATCGGTCATCACGTCGTCGGCGATCTCCGACACCACCGTTTCGATGAGATCGCGCGGCTCACCCTGGACGATGCGCACCGCACGCTCGGCCAGCGCGCCGTAGTCCACGGTGGCGGCCAGATCGTCGGACGCGGCGGCCACCGCGAAATCCACCCACACCGTCAGATCGACCAGGAATTCCTGACCGTCGCGGCGCTCGTGCTCGAACACGCCGTGATGCCCGTAGGCGCGCAGGCCGCGCAATTCGATGCGGTCGGCGCCGCGCCGGATCACCGGATCACGCGGCGGTGCCTCGTGTTCGGCGTGGACGGGGGACCGGCTCATCGTCGAGCTCCTTGCGCACTGGGTCGGGCGGTGTCGTGCTGTGCGGCGCGCTGCTGTGCGGCATTCTGCCACGCGTCGGTGACCGTGATGGCGTCCAGCGAGGCGCGCACGTCGTGCACCCGCACGCCCCACGCGCCGTGCAGCGCGGCCAGCGCCGAGATGGTCGCGGTGGCCGTCTCCCGGCCGTCCGGCGGGCGCAGACCCGCCTCGTCGGCGAGCAGCGAACCGAGAAAACGCTTGCGCGACGCGCCGATCAGGACCGGCAGCCCGTGCGCGACCAATTCGGGCAGCGCCCCGAGCAGCGCCCAGTTGTGCTCGGCGTTCTTCGCGAAGCCCAGACCGGGGTCGAGGATCAGCCGGGAGGGGTCGACGCCCGCGGCCACGGCCAAGTCCACCTGCGCGGTGAGTTCGGCGAGCACCTCCGCGACCACGTCGCCGTAGTGGTCCGCCGGTCCGGTGTGCCGGTAGTCGGCGCCCGCCCGCCAGTGCATGAGAATCCACGGGACCCGCGCGGACGCGACCACCCGCACCATGTCGGCGTCGGCGCGGCCGCCGGAGACGTCGTTCACCACCGACACCCCGGCTTCGAGCGCCGCAGCGGCCACGGCCGCGCGCATGGTGTCCACGCTGGTCGGTATGCCCGCCGCGACCAGGCCGCGGATGACCGGGGCCACCCGCGCGGCCTCGGTCGCCGCGTCGATGCGGACCGCGCCCGGCCTGGTCGACTCACCGCCGACGTCGATGATGTCCGCGCCCGCGGCGTGCAGCCGTACACCGTGGGCGATGGCCAATTCGGGATCGAGGTACCGGCCTCCGTCGGAGAACGAATCGCTGGTGACATTCACCACGCCCATCACGACGCAGGAGCGTCCGGCGCGGGCGAACCCGCGCACCGGAACGGTCGATCCCGTTTCCGACCGCGCCGTGGCGGTGTCCTGCCTGGTCGCACCAGTCGCCGCGCGCTGCGCGCCGCTCGGTTCGGACACCGCGGGACCGCTCACTTCCGGAGGATCAGATCGAGCGCCTCGGCGCGCGAGGCGGCGTTGGACTGCAGCAGTCCGCGCACGGCGGAGGTGGTCGTACTCGCACCCGGCTTGCGGATGCCGCGCATCGCCATGCACAGGTGCTCGGCCTCGATCACCACGATCGCACCGCGCGGGTCCAGCTTGCGCATCACCGCGTCGGCGATCTGGCTGGTCAGCCGCTCCTGCACTTGCGGGCGCTTGGCGTACAGGTCGACCAGCCGGGCGAGTTTGGACAAGCCGGTGACCCGGCCGTGCGGGCCGGGGATGTAGCCGACGTGGGCGACGCCGTGGAAGGACACGAGATGGTGCTCGCAGGTGGAGTACATCGGGATGTCCCTGACCAGCACGAGTTCCTGATGACCCTCGTCGAACGTGGTGTTGAGCACCGAATCCGGTTCCACGTAGAGCCCGGCGAAGGTCTCCCGGTAGGCGCGCGCGACCCGGGCGGGCGTCTCGAGCAGGCCGGGCCGATCCGGGTCCTCGCCGACGGCGAGCAGCAATTCCCGTACCGCGGCTTCGGCCCGCGCCTGATCGAATGATCTGCCCGTTTCCAATGCGACGGGGCCGGGCTCCGTCACGCCGATGTCGACACCGTTGTGTTCAGCACTGTCCGGTTCGGCGAGGATGTAACCACCGCCATGCTCGTTCGCCGACAATCGAGGACACCTCCAAACTCCCGGGGCGCCGGCAATTTCTCGGCACCCCCACGATGGACGAGCCTAATCGTCACCGCTCAGTGACGACCGTTCGGTCCATCCCAATCGCCGTTGTCGCCCTCACCGTTCGGATTGGTCCGGCGCGGCTCGTCGTAGCCGCCGCGATCGCCGTACCCGTCCCGGTCGTAGCCACCTTCGGGCCCGCCCTGCGGACCCCATTGCTGGTAGCCGTGCCGCGGCTGCTGTGGCTCGCCCCAGCCCGGCTGACCCGGCTGCGGCTCGTCCCGCGGCGGCCAACCCGGAGCCGACCATCCCGCCGGAGCGCCGTAGTCCGGCCGCGAACCGTGCGTACCCTGGCGCGGATACGCCGGAGCGGGCGCCTGGGGCAGCGGGTAACCACCCGATGCGGGCGGGCGGCCGTATTGCGGCGGAGCGCCGTAACCGCTCTCGTGCGGCGGGTATCCGTTGGCGGGCTGCGGCTCGCGCTGAGCGGACGCGGCCACCGGCTCCGCGACCGGCTCCGGCGGCCAGGACTCGCCGCGCTCGGCGGCCAGCTCGCCCGGGGTCTTCACCGGCGGCTTGTCCGAAGGGACGCGGTCGCCGAAATCGTTGAACGCGGTGATGCGCGGGCGCTTCTGCACCGACGTGAGGATCTGCTCGAGATCCTTGCGGTGCAGGGTCTCCCGTTCCAGCAGCGCGGTGGCCAGATCGTCGAGCACGTCGCGGTACTCGTTCAGGATCGCCCACGCCTCGGTGTGCGCGGCCTCGATCAGGTTGCGCACCTCCTCGTCGATCGCGCCCGCCACCTCGTGCGAGTAGTCCGAACCCATGCCCATCGAGCGGCCGAGGAACGGATCGCCCTGCTCTTGGCCGTAACGGACGGCGCCGAGCCGAGCACTCATGCCGTACTCGGTGACCATCGCGCGGGCGATCTTGGTGGCCTGGTCGATATCGGAGGACGCGCCGGTGGTCGGCTCGTGGAACACCAGTTCCTCGGCCGCGCGGCCGCCCATCGCCATCACCAGGCGGGCGATCATCTCCGAGCGGGTCATCAGGCCCTTGTCGTCCTCGGGCACCGTCATGGCATGGCCGCCGGTGCGGCCGCGGGCCAGAATGGTGACCTTGTAGACCGGCTCGATGTCCGGCATCGCCCAAGCGGCCAGGGTGTGGCCGCCCTCGTGGTAGGCGGTGATCTTCTTCTCGTGCTCGCTGATGATCCGGCTCTTGCGCCGCGGACCGCCGATCACGCGATCGACCGACTCCTCCAGCGATTCGCCGGTGATCATCGCGCCGTTCTCGCGGGCGGTGAGCAGGGCGGCCTCGTTGATCACATTGGCCAGGTCGGCGCCGGACATGCCGACGGTGCGCTTGGCCAGGCCGTCCAGGTCGGCGTCCGGGGAGATCGGCTTGCCCTGCGAGTGCACCCGCAGGATCGCGCGGCGACCGGCGAGGTCGGGGTTGCCCACCGGGATCTGCCGGTCGAACCGGCCGGGACGCAGCAGTGCCGGGTCGAGGATGTCGGGCCGGTTGGTCGCGGCGATCAGGATGATGCCGGTGCGGTCGCCGAAGCCGTCCATCTCGACCAGCAGCTGGTTGAGGGTCTGCTCGCGTTCGTCGTGACCGCCGCCGAGGCCAGCGCCGCGCTGGCGGCCGACCGCGTCGATCTCGTCGACGAAGATGATGCAGGGGCTGTTCTGCTTGGCCTGCTCGAACAGGTCGCGCACCCGGGAGGCGCCGACGCCGACGAACATCTCCACGAAGTCCGAACCGGAAATGGTGAAGAACGGCACACCGGCCTCGCCCGCGACGGCGCGAGCCAGCAAGGTCTTGCCGGTGCCGGGCGGGCCGTAGAGCAGGACGCCCTTGGGGATCTTGGCGCCGAGGGCCTGGTAACGGACCGGATTCTGCAGGAAGTCTTTGATCTCGTAGAGTTCCTCGACCGCCTCGTCGGCTCCGGCCACGTCGGCGAACGTGGTCTTGGGCATGTCCTTGGACAGCTGTTTGGCCTTCGACTTGCCGAAGCCCATCATGCCGCCGCGCCCGCCGCCCTGCATGCGGGCCATCACGAAGATGAACAGGCCGAGCAGGATGACCATCGGCAGCACGAACAGCAGGATCTGGGTGAACCAGCTCTCCTGCTTGACCACCGTGTTGTACGGGGCGCCGGAGTTCTTCACGGCTGAGAAGACCTGGGCGGAGGTCTCGCTGCCGCCCGGATACTTCGCGATGATCTTGTTCTGCCCGCCGGTGGCGTCGTTGCCGTCCTTCAGCTCGATGCGCAGCTGCTGCTCGCGATCATCGATCTGAATGTTCTGGACGTTGCTCTTGTTCTCGAGCTGGCTGAGGGCAACCGAGGTATCGACGCTCTTCCAGCCCCGCGTGTCGTTGCCGAAATAGCTGAACGCATAGATCACGAGCAGAATGCCCGAGACTATGGCCAGGGTGCGAAACACTGTCTTGCGGTTCATAGAGCGTCGGCCGGGGCGGCCAGTCCTTTCCGGTGTCTCCGGTTCTTGCCTAGCGATGCATCTGGCGCGTCCGGTTCCGCGGGGTTCGGATGCGGACAAGCCACGTTACCGCGTACGGTCTACTCGATACATCGCACAGTTCGGCTGCAGGTGCAGTTAACGAGGTAAACGGCCGGGGAACGACGGTGGTTCCCGATGTCTCCGGTCCGGCTTCCTCCAAGTGGCAACAATCATGGCATGTTCGGCCTATCGTGAGCGACGACACAACATCGCGGCGCGAGCGACGGGCACGTAGGCGGTAGCTCGCAAACCACGAAGGCCCCGGGAGCGCCGCAGACCAGACACGAGCGCAGGGGGTATGGACATAGTCGAGTTACGGACACCCACAGCGATACTGCGTCACGGCGACGGCAGGCTGATCGTCCTGCGACCCGGGTCCGACGGCGAGCGCGTGCTCGATGTCCCGGTCTCCGACCTGCTGAAGGTCCGGCTGAACCGGCGCGCGGACGACGCGGTCGTCATCGAGATCTATCTGCGCTACCCGACGCCTGTGCTCACCGGCGTGCCCGCGGACCGCACCCCGCTGCCGGTCCTGATCGCCGAACACGATGTTCCGGCGGCCACCGAGATCGTCGACCGGCTCAATACGCAGATCATGGCCACCCAGCGCATCGACGTCGCGGCGCCGGATCTGTGCCCGCCCGCGCCCACCTGGGGCCGCGGCGGTCCCATCCGCGCTGACGTGGAGCGGGCGACGCGCAGGATGTCCCCCCGCCGCGACGCGAAGCAGGCGATAGCGGCTCTGCATCGTTACGTGACGCCGGACGAGTACGTCCTGGAGACCGCGATCGCGGTCGCGCACCCGCCCGCGGGCAGCGGTTCCGGCCTGCTCGCCGCGACCACGGCGCGGCTGCTGTTCATCGCCATCGGCGACGGCCGTTACGCGCACGAACTCCCGATTCCGGTGGTCGTGTGGGCCCGGGTCACCGACACCCCGGCCGCGGGCCGCGGCGAGATCGGTCCCGGACGCGGCGCGACCGGCATCGAGGTGCACGACGGCAGCCGGACGCTGCAGTTCTCGGGCACCGACCGCGCCGACACCGATCGGGTCACCTGCGCGGTGAACTTCGCGGTGCGCCGGGAGTCCGCCGACGGCGCCGCGGGCTCCGCCGATCCCGGGGTGGCCCAGTTGTACTCGGAGTGGGAACTACTGGTCGAGCGGCACTCCCTCGGCATGGTCGACGACGCCCAGTTCCAGCGCTACGGCCGCGGCATCCTGCGCTCACTCCCCGACGGGAACTGAGTTCAGCGCGATCCGCCGCCACGGGCTGGTCGGGCGCAGCCACAGTCGCAGCAACTCCTTGCGGCGGTCGACGCCGCCGTTCTTCAGCTCCGCCAAGTCCTCACAGGCCTGCCAATAGGTCCAGCCGGTGAGATAGGCGTCGCCGAACTGACGCCAGTTGCGGTACTTGCTCTGCGCCAGCGGCAGGGCGCGCGCCAGATAACTCCAGGCCACGTCGGCATCGAGGTACCCGGCCGTGTAGGCCATCCTGGCCACCGCGACCACCCGGGCCAGATCCCAGGCGTGGATGTCGCTGGGCAGCGGTCGCGCCAGATGGTCGGTGAATCCGATCTTGATCGCCTGCGACCAGATGTCGTAGTCGCGGACCAGCGCCTCCGGATTGTCCATCCCCCGAAACGCGCCGACCTGCCGCAGGAACGCCCGATGCCGGTCGGCGCGCTCACCGAACCGATCGCGCTCGCTGGCGTTGATCGAGGCCGTCACCAGCGGGTGCACCAGCGCGTAGAGCGGGGCGTGCATGCCGTCGAGCAACTGCTCCATCGACGCCTGCGCCTCGGTGCCGTCGGTGATGCCCCACGCGCCGGTGAGCGTGTCGATGGCCAGCTCGCGCCGATCGCCGAGCGGATGCGCCCGTTCCGGGCCGAGCAGCAGCGCGTCGTGGAACGCGTCCCAGCGCGCCGAGTAGAAGGCGCCGAGGGCCAACGCCCGCAATTCGTCGTCGGATACCGCGGCGCCGGACCAATGGTCTTCCTCCCGCTCGTCCAGCTCCGCGTACGGAAAGGTCGTCAAGGTGGGTACACCGCGCGAAGACATGCCCCGATTGTTCCCCATCCCGCGCGGCCGACGCGCGGTATTCGCGGACGGCGCCGATCTCGCCGCCGCGGACCCGGGGGCGTCCAGCGGGCGAACCGATTTCGGCCTCGGTGACTTCTTGCCCTGACGCGTGTCGTGATCTGGGGCTACTGTGCTCGCATGTGTAGAAACATCACCGTCCTGCGTGGTCTGGAACCTGCCGCAACCGAGCAGGAAATCTATGCCGCCGCACTGCAGTACGTGCGCAAGGTCGGTGGCGTGTCCGGCCTGAGCTCGACCACCAAAGCGGCCGTCGACAAGGCCGTCGCGGCCATCGCAGAGGCGACCACCACCTTGCTCGCCGAGTTACCCGACCGGAGGGTGGCGCCGCCCACCGAGCCACCGCTGCGCCGCATCGCCGCTCGCGAAGCCGTGGGCGACTAGCCGGCGGTTCAGGGCAGGGCGTCCGTACCGTAGACGGCGACGCACACCAGCGCGATCTCCAGCGGCAGGCCACGCTCTTCGATCGGATATCCCAGTAGTTGTTCGATCCGCTGCACGCGGTAGCGGACCGTGTTCTTGTGCACACCGAGTACTTTCGCGGTGGCCTCCGGGCTGCGTTGGCTGCGCAGATAGGCGTGCAGCGTCTCGCGCAGCCGCGCGGCGTGCGCGTCCCGCCCGGCCAGTGCGCCGAGTTCCCGCTCGACCAGCCCGCGCATGGCCGCTTCGTCCGCGCCGGCGAGATAGGCGATCTCCACCGTTCGATAGCCCGTGACCCGAGGGCCGCCCGCGGGCGCGCGCTCGGCGACCTGCCGCGCGGCGACCGCCTCACGATGACTGCGGCGGAAGCCCGCGATCCCCCCGGCGAGCACGCCGAACGCCACCCGCACCGGCGCCTCGACCTGCACCGCGGCCAGCCGCTCCACTTCGCCCGGCGTCGCTAGTTCGGCACCGTGTTCTCCGTCGTCCGTACCCGCCCACGCCCACATCGCGCTGGCGCCGGACGCAACGGTGAGCACCCGCGCGCTGCCCAGTGCCGCGGCAAGCCGCGCCGCGACCCGATCCAGCAGCCCGGTCGCCTCCGCGTCCGCACCGGTGGCCTCGCCGGTCGGCTCGTCGGTCCACAGCACGAAGGCCAGGTGCCGCTGCGACAGGCGGTATCCCAGCCGCACCGACGCTTGCTCGACGTCCACGTCGTCGCCGTCGAGCAGGGCGCGCACCGTCTCGGCGCGCCGGTTGAGCGCGGCGCGCAAGACCTGCTCGCGCTCCTCCATGTAGGTGTCGGTGAGCAACTCGACCGAGGTGCTGATCCACTTCGTGGCCCGCTCGAACAGCCGCAGCAGCACCACGCGCTCGAGTTCCGGCGTGGCCTGCCGCTGCTCGACGACCTCGGTCATGTAGTCCAGCACCGCCTCCATGCCCACGTGATAGACCCGCAGCAGCAGCCGCAGCTCGAAGCCGCGCCGGGCCACGCTGCGCGCGAACGCGTGCGCCTCCTCCGGCAGCGAGAACTCGAAGGCGTCGCTGGCCAGGCGGCTGAGCACGATCCTGGCGTGCGCCCGGGTGCTGGCCGCGAGGTCGCGGCGCATATCGCGATCGGCGAGTTCGGGGATGCGCGCGATGATCACGTCGTCGAGCCGGGTGACGATCCGCTCCAGCACTTCCGCGCGTGTCGTCTCGTAGACGTATTCGGCCAGCCAGTCGCGCACTTCGTCGGGAGCCGGGCTCGGCCGGACCGCGCCGCCCCGCGGCGGACCACCGGTCATCGCGCCCTCCTTCGACTTGGCGGATACTTCGCAGTCTTTGTACCAAGAAAACAAATTTGCCTATTTTCCTTGACAATTCGGGCCAAGAAACTTGGTTCGGATTGTGTCACGATCATAGTTCAGTGGCCTGCCTCACAGCAGTTAGCAGACCGCGGTTCAACACGACGTCAGTGGGAGAACAGCAGTGACCAACACCGAACCAGCGCCCGCGACCGAGGCGCAGGCACGCGAAACGACCGCGAAGAAGGACGGTCCCGCCGTCATCGAGGTGCGCAATCCCGGCACGGGCGAGGTCGTCGGCACGGTGCCGGACCAGACCGCGGACGCGGTCGCGGCCAAGGTCCGCGAACTGCGGCTGTATCAGCCGGAATGGGAGGCGATCGGCCCCGAAGGACGCAAGGTCTGGCTGCTGAAGTTCCAGGACTGGTTGATCGACAACACCGACCGGCTGGCCACCGTACTGCAGTCGGAAACCGCGAAGCCCCGGGTGGACGCCCTGATCGACCCCGGTTTCGCGACCGATCTGATCGGCTACTACGCCCGCCGCGCGGCGAAGTTCCTGGCCGACGATCACCCCTCGCCGCACAGCCCGCTGGCCCGCGTCAAGCGGCTGACCACGGTCTACCGGCCCTATCCGGTGGTCGGCGTCATCACACCGTGGAATTTCCCGTTGGCCATGCCGGTAATGGACGTCTTCCCCGCGCTCGCCGCCGGGGCGGCCGTCATCCTCAAGCCCTCCGAGGTGACCCCGCTCTCGGCGCTCGAACTGGCCAAGGGCTGGGCCGAGATCGGCGCGCCGCCGGTCTTCGCGGTGGTCACCGGCGCGGGCGCGACCGGAGCGGCCGTGGTCGGCAACGCCGACTACATCCAGTTCACCGGCTCCACCGCGACCGGCCGCAAGATCGCCGCCGCCTGCGTGGAACGGATGGTGCCCTACAGCCTGGAACTGGGCGGCAAGGACCCGGCCATCGTCTTGGCCGACGCCGACCTCGAGCGCGCCGCGCACGGCATCGCCTTCGGCGGCATGTTCAACTCCGGCCAGGTCTGCATCTCGGTGGAGCGGGTGTACGTCGAGGAACCGGTGTACGACGAGTTCGTCGCCAAGCTCACCGCCAACGTCAAGGCACTGCGCCAGGGCCTTGACGGGCGCGATTCCAAATACGACGTGGGAGCGCTGGCCAACGAGAACCAGGCGGCGATCGTGCAACGCCACGTCGAGGAGGCCGTCGCGGCGGGCGCCAAGGTCCTCACCGGCGGCAAGCGGGCCGGATTCGGCACCGCCTTCGAGCCGACGGTGCTGGTGGACGTCGATCACTCGATGTCCTGCGTCACCGAGGAGACCTTCGGCCCGACGCTGCCGGTGATGAAGGTGGCCGACGAGTCCGAGGCGGTGCGGCTGGCCAACGACTCCATCTACGGCCTCTCGGCGTCGGTGTGGACCGGCGACAAGGAGCGGGGCGAGCGGATCGCCCGGCAACTCAACGCCGGCGCGGTCAACATCAACGACGTCTTCGCCAACCTGTTCAGCTATGCCCTGCCGATGGGCGGCTGGGGCCTGTCCGGTGTCGGCGCCCGCTGGGGCGGTGCGAACGGTGTGCGCAAGTACTGCCGTCAGCAGGCGATCACCACGCCGATCCTGCCGACCCAGCAGAAGGAACTGTTCTGGTACCCGTACTCGATGCCGAAGCTGCTGTTCGCACTCGGCGCGATGCGTGCGGCGGGTGCGCGCGGCCTGCGACGCCTCGACCTTCCGGCCCTGCTGAAGCTGAAGGGAGACGACAAGTGACCGACGCGCAGCAGATCCGCGGCAAGGTCGTCGTCATCACCGGTGGCGCCCGCGGCATCGGACTCGCCACCGCGACCGCGCTGCAAGCCCTCGGCGCGCAGATCGCGATCGGCGACATCGACGAGACCACGGTCAAGGAGTCGGGCACGGCACGCGGCTTCGAGCTCTACGGCAGGCTCGATGTGACCGATCAGGATTCGTTCGATGGGTTCCTGGACGAGGTGGAGCGCACCCTCGGCCCGATCGACGTGCTGATCAACAACGCGGGCATCATGCCGACCGGCAAGCTGGTGGACGAGCCGGATCCGCTGACCAGGCGCATCCTGGACATCAACGTCTACGGCGTGATCCTGGGCTCGAAACTGGCGCTGCGCCGGATGCTGGCGCGCGGCAGCGGGCACATCATCAACATCGCCTCGCTGGCCGGTGAGGCCCACATCCCGGGTCTGGCCACCTACAACGCCAGCAAGCACGCGGTGCTGGGGTTCACCGACACGCTGCGGGAGGAGTACCGCGGCACCGGCGTGCGCTTCTCCTCGGTGCTGCCCACGCTGACCAACACCGAATTGGGCTCCGGCGTCACCGCGCCCAAGCTGATGCGCGCCGCCGAACCGGAGGAGATCGCCGACGCCGTCGCGAAGCTGATCGTCGCACCGAAGTCGAAGGTCAGGGTGACCGCGGTGGCAGGGTTCATCTCCCAGTTCGTCGGGCTGCTGCCGGAAGCCCTCGGGGACGGCATCGGCCGGGCGCTCGGGTCCGGCCGCGCCTTCCTCGCCGATGTCGACGCGGACAAGCGCAAGGCCTATGAGGAGCGCGCCCGCGGGGTGTGAAACACAGCGCTGAGCCGTGGCGCCGCGGCCGGGATTCGTCTCGGTCGCGGCGCCTCGCTTTGTACAGCGGACGCACAGCGAGCGCCGTTCACCCACCGTCATGTGAGGAAAATCACGCGAGGTCTCGATTACATCGACCAGCCGGTCAGGGGCAAATTCTCAGCCGGTGATCGGCGCCCGCAGGGATGTCCACAATCCGCCATCGCCCCTCCGGGAAGGACCTCATTCGTGCTGGTCAACTGCCCAACTATGCCGGCAGGAGGGCAACAGCTGCACGCATGCCGAGAATTCGCCAACCGGTTGATGCGCAACACCATCACAGGCAATATGCTGTCCCTAACAAACCTGCCGACTGTTTCGGCACCCGTATCCGAACTTTTCGGCCTGATAAGCCTGGAAATTCCGGACTGATTCTGATAGCAAGGGGCTATGGACCCGCATTTGCGCGACCTGCGGTATTTCGTCGCCGTCGCTGAGGAACTGCACTTCACCAACGCCGCTCAGCGGCTGCACATCGCTCAACCCACCCTGTCGCGTCAGATCCGTCAGCTGGAACGTCAGCTCGACGTGGTCCTGTTCGACCGCAACCAGCGCAGTGTCGCACTGACCGTCGCGGGCAAGGAACTGCTCGAAGGCGCCCGCAAGATCCTGGAGCTGTGGGAGGTCACCAACGTCTCGCTACAGGAGGCGGGCGAGGTGTTGCGCGTCGGCATCCAATCCGCGCTGGGTCGCGGCCTGCTCAGCGATCTGGAGAGCGCGAGCGGGCATCGCCTCGCACTGCACGCCGCTTCATGGACCGACCCCTCCAGCGGGCTCGCCGGGCGCCAGGCCGACCTCGCTCTGGTCTGGCTGCCGCTGCCGGACCAGAGCCGCTATCGCTGGCAGGTGCTGCGCACCGAACCGCGGTGGGTACTGCTTCCGGAGAACCACCCGCTGGCCGTCTCGGAGACCATCGAGTTCGCCGATCTGCTCGACGAACCGTTCGTCGCGCTGCCCACCGAAGCCGGCGCGGTACGCGATTTCTGGCTCGGCAACGACGGACGCGCCGGACGTCCGCCGAAGATCGGCGCCGAGGCCGCGACCGCCGAGGACAAGCTGGAGGCCGTGAGCCTCGGCCTCGGCGTGTGCCTGCTCGCCGAGAACAACGTGCCGATGTACCGCTGGCCGGGGCTGACCGCGCGTCCCGTGTCGGGGCTCGCACCGTGCGAGCTGGCCGTGGCGTGGCGGGCCGACGACATCCGGCCGACCATCCTCGAGTTCGCAGGCCGGGCCGTCGAGGGCGGATTCGCCGCGCAGCAATCGCCGGTCAGCGTCTGAATCGGCCCGCCGTGGTTGCGGGCGCCGTGCGCTGCCACGGATAGTGGGCCTCCAATTGCGCGGCCAGCCGTAGCAGGGTTGATTCGCTGCCTGGCGGCCCAGCGAGCTGGGCCGCCACCGGCGTACCCGACCGGGGATGCTCGCCCATGGGGATGGATGCGGCCGGCCAGCCGACCAGATTCCACAGCGGAGTGAAGGGGGCGAACCGCGCGCCCGCGAGCAGCGTGGCCGGCCGATTGCGGAAGTGCCAGGCCCGCACCGGGGGCGGCGGGGCGGCGAGCGTGGGAGTGATCACCACGTCGTAATGCTCGAAGAACTCCAGTAGTCGCGCCTCGACCCGGTCGATCTGGGCGGGCCGCGCGAGCCGTAACCGATGCACCGTCCGGCCCAGCGCCAGTCGATGCCGGGCTGTCCGGGATAGCTGGTCGGGCTCGGGTAACGCGGGAGCATCGCGTGCACCGAGGGCCAGCCAGCGTAGGGATGCCGCGAACAGCGCGTTTCCGTACGGTAGCGCGGTCGGTTCGACGAGATGGCCCGCCGCCGCGGCCAGCGAGGCCGCTCTGCGGGCCGCGGCCGTCCAGTGCCGGTCGACGCGCGTCAGGCGAGAAGGTGGATCCACGGCCAGTCCGATCCGTAGTCGGGCGGGTGGATCCACCTCGGCTAGGTCCGGCCGCGCCGCCAGCACCGACAGCGCCAACGCGGCGTCGTCCACGCTCGTGGCGAGGACACCGCTTTCGACCAATCCGGACCAGGCGCCCGCACCGGGGACGGTGTACTGCCCGGGCTTGATCCCGAAGACGCCACAGCACGCGGCGGCGACCCGCACCGCGCCCAAGCCGTCGCAGCCGTGTGCCACCGGGACCAGCCCGGCCGCGACGGCGGCGCCTGCCGCGCTTCCCGCGTTGCGTGCGGGGTTCCACGGATTGCGGACAACCGGTTCCGTGCCCGCGCTGGTCACCCATCGGCTCAGCTCGGGCGCCGTCACGAGGCCCACGACCACCGCGCCCGCGGCGCGCAGCCTGGCCACCACCGGATGATCCGCGGCGGCTGCCGGGCCCCACGGCACCGGCTCGCCCGCGATCGGGAGGCCGTGTTCGACCGCGACCGGGACACCGGCCAGCGGTAGGACGTCGAGGTCGTCGCGGTCCATCAGACCGACCGACTCGGCCATCGCCTGTTCGGCCCGGACAACGCTGAACGCGGTGTGTTCGCGGTCCGCCGCCGAGATCCGGGTCCCGGCGTCCGCGGCCACCTGGCCGGGGTGCAGCAGGCCGTCTCGCACGCACGCCGCGATCGTCGCGGCCGGACCGCGTTCGAGACCGGCCTCGGCTTCCCGAGCGCTCTGCGGCCGTACGCCCGCGCCGGCGCCGAGCGGCCGGATAAGGACCGGTTCGCTGGTCTTCGCATTCGAAATGGTTGTTCGCGGCGCGGCGCGTCCCGCCGATATCGAGCCGTCCGCCACGATTGCGGCCTCGTCAGACATGTGCTGGTCATCCCCCGTCGCGTCGTTGTCGAAATCGGGTGATCCACTGTCGTGCCGCAAGTTATCATTTCGAATACGGCACGGGGGATGATGGTGTGGGGTGTGGCGGAAATTTCCGGCCATCCGACAACGACCGATGCGGATTCCGCGGCGTCCGCCGAGCCACAAGGTCCGAGCATGAGTGTGAACTCTGGAAGAAGTTCCGATCCCGACACAGGTGTTTCCACCCGTCCGAGGGGTGGCGAGTTATCGCATGCCGAATCCGACGCGGTAGCGGCGTTCTCGGCGGCATGGAAATCGACCCGGCGCCCGCCGACGATCGCCGATTACCTGCCCGACGCCACTACGTTGCGGCGCGAGGCATTGCTCGAGCTGATCCGCGTCGACTTGCGCCATCGCTGGTTGCGTCGCCCGGTGACGGCCACGAGCACCGTGCCGGAACCGGCCACGCGGCTGCGTTTGGCCGATTACTGCGCCGAATTTCCCGAACTCGCGTCCGACGATATTCCGGCCGGTCTGGTGTACGAGGAGTTCGTCATCCGCCGCCAGAGCGGCGAGCGAGTGGATCCGCGCGAATGCCTGCGCGAATATCCGCAGCAGGCGGAGCAACTGCGCGAGTTGTTGAACACCGACGACATCGATCAGAGCACCCGCCGCGCGACTTCGGAGGATTCTTCCCGGACCGTGCTGGCGCATACCGGGTCGGTCCTCGCCGACACCGCATTGAACCGAACCGCCGAGTCCGCTCGTGATTCCGAGATGACCAGAACGACCGCCGCCGATCTGACGGGCACGGCCACCGCCGCGCCGACGACGATCGGGACCGGGCCGGGCCGCGCCGACCCGCTCGACCGCATCGAGATCGGCCAGCGCATCGACGACTTCGATCTGCTGACCGGCCTGGGCAGCGGCGCGTTCGCCCGGGTCTTCCTGGCCCGGCAGCGCTCGCTGCAACGGCTGGTCGCGGTCAAGATCTCCTTGGACCACGGCACCGAGCCGCAGACGCTGGCCCAGCTCGACCACGACTACATCGTGCGGGTCTTCGACCAGCGGCTGCTCGACGACGCCGAGGGCGCCGCACGCCGACTGCGTCTGCTCTACATGCAGTTCCTCCCCGGTGGCACGCTGCTCGGGGTGTTGCGCTGGGTGCGCGCCACCCCGCCCGCCGAGCGCAGCGGCCGGTTGCTGCTGGACGCCGTGGACGCTGCCATGGAGGAGAAGGGCGAGATCCGGCCGACCGATTCCAGCGTGCGCGCCGAGATCGCGAAGCTGAGCTGGCCGGAGACGGTGGCCTGGCTGGGTCGCAGGCTGGCCGAGGCGCTGGACTACGCCTCCTCGCACGGCGTGCTGCACCGCGACGTGAAACCGGCCAACGTCCTGCTCACCGCCGAGGGCGTGCCGAAGCTGGCCGACTTCAACATCAGCTTCAGCCGCAACGTGGAGGGCACCAGCCCGGTGGCCTACTTCGGCGGCTCACTGGCCTACATGTCGCCGGAACAGCTGGAGGCCTGCCATCCCAGCTTCGGCCGCAGCGCCGCCGACCTGGACACCCGTGCCGACATCTATTCGCTGGGCGTGGTGCTGTGGGAGTTGCTCACCGGCGCGAAGCCGTTCGACGACCGGACGGCGGGCGTGGGCAACCAAGGCGACGACACCGCACTGGAGGCCATGCTGGAGCGGCGCAGCGCCGGCGTGAACGAGGCCGCGTTGGCGCGGGTCCCGGCCGACTGCCCCGCCGCCTTGTGCCGCGTACTGCGGACCTGTCTCGCCCCGGACCGGGACGACCGCTGGTCCAGTGGCACCATCCTGGCCAGGCAGCTGGAGATGTGCCAGGACGCCCGCGCCCGCGAGCTGGTCGACCCAGCGCCGAACAGCTGGCGGCGGCGGCTGCGCCCGCACATCGTCCCGGTGTCGCTGGCGGCCATGGCGCTGCCGAACGTGCTCGCCTCGCTCTACAACATCCAGCACAACCAACACCTGATCATCAGCCGGATGACCGAGGAAGCCCAGCAGACCTTCCTCGTCATCACCGGCGCCGTGAACGCGATCTTCTTCCCGACCGGCATCGCGCTCGTGCTGTACATGGCGAGATACGTGCTGACGGTGCCGCGCGGCCTGCGCAAGGGGCGACGATACGACCCGGAAACCCTGCGGCGTGCCAGACGCGACGCGCTGCTGATGGGCGACCGGGCCGTGGCCGTGGCCTTCTCGCTGTGGGTGCTGGCCGGACCGGTCTTCCTGATCGCGCTGCAAGTGTCGACCGGAGGGATACCGACGCGCTCTGTGGTGCACTTCTTCTCGTCACTGGTGGTGTGCGGTGCGATGGCGGTCGCGTATCCCTTCTTCCTGCTGACCTTCTACATGGTGCGGTGCGTCTATCCGCTGTTCCTCCGGCACGGGGACATCAGCCCCGAGGACGCGGTGTGGCTGCGCGGCCTGGACCGGCGCTGCAACGGCTACCTCGCGGTGGCCGCCTCGGTGCCGCTGCTCGCGGTCGCCGGGGTGACCTTCCTGCCCCCGTCCGACATCCCGTCGGTCATCTTCGCGGTCCGGCTGCTGTGCGTGGGCGGCATAATCGCGTTCGTGGGGACCTATCTGATCTTCCGTGCGCTGGAAGCGGATCTGCGGGCGCTGGAGCGGGTGGTCGATCCCGAATCCGCCGAAACCGAAACGGGGCCCGCCGAGGGCAGGGCCGCCCGAGCGAAAATGATCGCCGCGGAGACCACCACGTGAGCTTGCCCCACACCCATGCCGTCGCCCGGTTCTCCGCCGACTGGCAGCGCAGCATCCACGGCGATCGGTTGCCACCGCAGATCCGCGACTACGTACCCGACGGCACACAGGTTCGCTTGGCGGTGCTCGTCGACCTGATCCGGGTGGATCTGCGGCGGCGCTGGGAACAGGAGGGGCTCGGCAAACGGATCGCGGAGTACCGCGAGGAATTCCCTGAAATGGCGGACAGCCCGGAGCTGGTCGATCTGCTGTGCGAAGAATTCCTGGCGCGCCGTGAACTCGGATCGCTGCCGCTGGAGGACTTCCTCGCCGAATATCCGGAACTCGCCGGCGCGATCCGCGAACGTCTCGCCGATTTCGCCGACGACGCGGGGACGGACGCCGAGTCGAGCGAAGCCGTCGCCGCGCTGGCCGACCTCGCGCCCGGTCTGCGGATCGACGACTTCGACCTGATCACCGATCTGGGCGCCGGGCTGCTGGGCCGAGTCTTCCTCGCCAGGCAGCGTTCCATGCAGCGGCTGGTCGCCGTCCGGTTCTCGGCGGGCCGGGCGGGCGCCCCGCGCACGATGGCCCAGCTCGACCATGCCCACATCGTGCGCGTCTTCGACCAGCGGGTGCTCAGCGCCGACGCCGCGCGCACGCTGACGGTCGCCGGTGCGCCGGCGAACGGCGGCCACACCACCGCAGGCACAGCCGACGCGGATGCGACTCTCGCCGCGCCACGGCCCGCCCGCCGACTCCCGCTCGCGGATTCGGACGCCACGGTCGCAGCGCCACCGGGCCACCCCGGCGACGACGCGACGGTCGCGCAGCCCGGCGCCCGGCGAGCCGATGCAGCTCCCATCCGACAGTCCCCCACGGACGACGCGACAATCGCCCAGCCAAGCGCTCCTCATGCCCGCCGTTCCGATGCGGCGCTCACCCAACTGCCCACCGCAGACGACGCCACAATCGCCCAGCCCCACCCCCAGCCGGCTGACCCGACACACAGCCAACGATCCGGCACGAACGACGCGACGATCGCCGCGGCGGCCGATGCGTTCACCGCGCGAGAAGACAGTGACGACACCACAGTCGCCGGTACTCGCCGCCCACGCCGCGACGGTGCGCGGATCTCCGAGCACGCTGCCGGGCGACCCCCCGGTTCCGGTAAGGGCAACGCGGTTCTCGCCGCTCCGGACGCGACGGGGGTCGACCGATCGATCGATCCGGACGCGACCATCGCGGGCCCGCCGGCCCACGCAAGCTCCGCGCCCGGCCGACCGCGGTTCGTACCGGACGCCCTCGCGACCGTCCCCCCGCGCCTGGTCTACATGCAGTACCTCCCGGGCGGCACGGCGGTCGGTCTCCTCGAGCAACGTCGTCGCGGCTCGGTGACCGAGGGCGGCGCACTGCTGCTGCGCGCGCTGGACACCGCCATGGAGGCCAAGGGCGAGATCCGGCCGTCGGATTCCAGCGTTCGTGCCGAGATCGCCCGCTTGACCTGGCCGGAGACCGTGGCGTGGGTGGGCAGGCGGTTGGCCGATGCCCTGGACTACGCCGAGCACCACGGCGTGCTGCACCACGACATCAAACCGGCGAACGTGCTGTTCACCGCGGAGGGCATCCCGAAGCTGGCCGACTTCGCTCTCGGCGAGGCGGCCCGCGCTTCGGCGCCGCCCGGTCCCGGCGCGACCGGCGCCCTGGCCTACCGCTCCCCGGAGCAGCTGGCCGCTTACCTCGATCCCGCCGCGCCCGCACCCGACAACGGCAGCGACGTGTACTCCCTCGGCGTGCTGCTGTGGGAGATGCTCACGGGCACTGTTCCGTTCGACGATCCGCCGCCCACCGAGGACGGCACCGCCACCGAGACGTACGCGGCGATGCTCGCGGTGCGCCGCCGCGGCGTCTCGGCGGAGGCGCTCGCGCGCCTGCCGGAAGACACCCCCGCCGCGCTGCGCCGCGTGCTGCTGGATTGCCTGCACGCCGAGCCGGAACGCCGCTGGCGCGGCGGTGCGGAACTCGCGGGCCAGCTCGACCTGTGCCTGGACGCCCGCGCTCGCGACCTGGTCGATCCCCCGCCCGACAGCCTCGCCCACCGAGCCCGCGCATGGCTGCTCCCGGTCGCGGCGCTGTGCGTAGGCGTGCCGAACGTGCTGGCCAGCTTCTACAACATCCGGCTGAACCAGAGCCTGATCATCGACCGGATGTCGGCCGCGGACCAGGAGAAGTTCGCGGCGGTCGGATTGATCAACAATCTTGTCGCGTTCCCGGTCGCCGCGCTGCTGCTGCTGTTCATGACCCGGCGGCCGCTCACCATCGCGTACCGCCTCGGCCGCGGCTCCGGGTATTCCGCGCGCACGCTCGCGAAAGCGCGCCGCGACACCTTGCTGATGGGCGACTGGGCGGTGTGGATACCCTTCGGCTTCTGGCTGGTCGCGGGCATCATCTGGCCGCTGGGACTGGCTTCCTCCGGCGTCGCGCTGCCGCGCGGCACCTTCCTGCACTTCTTCGCGGCGCAAGTGGTGTGCGCGGCGATAGCGCTGGCCTATCCGTTCTTTCCGATCATGGTCTACGCGGTGCGCTCGATCTATCCACAACTTCTGGTGCGCGGCGGTATCGGTCGCGACGACGAACGTCAGCTGCGCGCGCTGGCCAGGCGCGGCAGTCTCTATCTCGGTGCGGCGGCGTCGGTTCCGCTGCTGGGGGTGGCGAGCGCGACCTTCGTCGAGGCCACCGACCTGGAACTGGTGATCGTTCCGGTGCGCGTGCTGAGTGTGGGTGGCATCCTGGCATTCGTGCTGACCTATCGACTCTTCCGGCTCCTCGAAGCGGATCTGCTCGCGCTGGCCAGGGCGATCCCGCAGCGTCCGCGATGACCACACCGCGTCCGCTCGGGCAGCTGGTGAGCCTCTCGCACGTCCACGATCCGGTCACCACCCCGCTGTACCCGGGCGATCCGGAATTCCGCGCCGACGTGGTAGCCACGATCGCGGACGACGGCTACCACCTGCGCTATATCCAGCAGGGCGAACACACCGGAACCCATTGGGGCGCACCGGTTCATTTCCGTGCCGACGGCCTGGCCGCGCACGAACTGGAACTGGACGATCTGCTGTTGCCCGCGGTGCGGATCGATGTCCGGCAACGCTGCGCGAACGATCGCGACTACGCGATAACGGTCGACGATCTGACGCGGTGGGAAGCCGAACACGGCCGGATTCCGGACAGCGCGGCAATAATCGCCTGGACCGGCTGGGACGCCAAGTGGGGTACGCCGGAATTCGTCGGCACGGGTGAATCCGCCGGTCGGCAACCAGGTTTCGCGGTAGAGGCGGTGGAATGGTTGCTGCGCGGCGGCAGGCTCGGCCGCCGTGGCGCGCTCGGCATCGACACGTTCGGCCCCGACGTGGGCGCCGACGAGACGTACGCGGTGTCCAAGCTGCTCTACGGCGAGCACCGGATCAGCTTGGAATGCTTGGCGAACTTGGCCGCGCTGCCCGCGACCGGGGCGTGGGTGCTGGTCGGCGGACCGCTTTACCGCGGCGGTTCCGGTTCTCCGGCAACGATCTTCGGCATCCTGCCCGGCTGAGTCTCAGCCGCCGTAGACCTTCGGGTCCAAGGTGCCGATGTAGGGCAGGTCGCGGTAGCGCTCCGCGTAGTCGAGGCCGTAGCCCACGACGAACTCGTTCGGGATGTCGAAGCCGACGTGCGCGACCTCCACGGGCGTGCGTAGCGCGTCGGGCTTGCGTAGCAGGGTGACCACCTCGAGCGACGCCGGATTGCGGGTGGACAGGTTGCGCTTGAGCCAGGACAGCGTGAGCCCGGAGTCGATGATGTCCTCGACGATCAGGACGTTGCGGCCCGCGATGTCCTTGTCCAGGTCCTTCATGATGCGCACCACGCCGGAGGACGAGGTCGACGACCCGTAGGACGAGACGGCCATGAACTCCATCTGGGTCGGGATCGGCAGGGCCTTGGCCAGGTCGGTCATGAAGAAGATGGCGCCCTTGAGCACACCCACCAGCAGCAGATCGCCCTCGGGAGCATCGGGCGGATACCGCTTGGCGATGAGTTCGGCCAGCTCCTGGGTCTTGGCGGCGATCTGTTCCTCGGTGATCAGCACCGACGCGATGTCGTCCCCGTACACGTCAGCCGGATTCCCTTCCGTGGTGGTGAGCCCGTTGGGCCGGTTGGGTCTGCTTCATCGGTCCGATGCCATCCTCGCCCAGCCGCAGTGTCAGCCTGCCATGTTCACGCCCGGCGACCAACCTGCGATCCGGCCGTCCTCCGCCGACCGCCACGCCGCCCTGCCCGCGCCAAGCCGTAACCAGTTCGTCGACTGCCTGTAAATGCTTGGTGGTCAGGGCTTTCGCTCCGCCGTCGAGCAGCCATGCCCGAATTGCCCGTTTACGAAGGGCTGCGGGCGCAGTGGCGAGGGTCTCGATCACCAGCGCCCGCCCATCACTCGCGGTGTGCCGCAGTTCGGCGGCGAGCGCGTCGAGGACGGCGCCGTCCTCCCGCAACTGCTCGGCCGTGCGTGCCAGCGCGGGGGCCACCCCGCCGCCGAGAATCCGCTCCAGCAGCGGCAACGCCTCGGTACGCAGCCGGACCCTGGTGAACTCCGGCGCCGCGTTGTGCGGATCGTCGTGCGGCGTCACGCCCAGGTCGGCGCACATCTGCCGGCTGGTCTCCCGGCGCACGCCGAGCAACGGCCGCCCCCACGGCTCGGCGCAGGCGGCCATCCCTTGGATCGAGCGGCCGCCCGAGCCTCGCGCGAGCCCGAGCAGCACCGTTTCGGCCTGGTCGTCGAGGGTGTGCCCGAGCAGCACCGGCAGGTCCGCGCGCGCCGAGTCCAGCGCGGCATAGCGGGCCCTGCGGGCGGCGGCTTCCACACCGCCCTCGGTGCCGACCTCGACCGTGAGCACGCGGGCGGACCGGCAGCCCATGGCCATGGCTTGTGCCGCCGCCGTGGCGGCGACGGTCCCGGAACCGGGTTGTAAGCGATGATCGACCACCAGAGCGTCGACCGCGTTCGTCTCGACCACCGCCGCCGCGGTGAGTGCCAGCGAATCCGCGCCACCGGACAAAGCCACCGCGACTGCCTGTTCTTCGGTCTCGCGCGGCCCGTAAACGCTCAGCCAGTCGCGGACCGCCCTGCGGACGGCGAGCACGGCCGCGGTCTCGGGCAGCCGGCGGGGGGTGCCCGCAGCGGGCGCTCGCCCGGGACCGGATGACCCCGTCTCCGACCCGAAGGGCCCGGGTGTGGTTGCTGGCGCACGCCCCATGGGCGCAGCCTACCGGCCGACCGCGACCGGCGATTCATCGCAGTGGCCCTGCTCGCTCAGGCCAGCACGCGCTCGATCCAGCGCTGCGGATGCTCGATCTCGTCGGTGCGCGGCAGCGTGTCGGCATCGGTCCACACCGTGTTGAACCGCGCCATCCCGACGGTGCCGACCACCTCGTCGACGAACTTCTTGCCGCGCACGTATTGGGCGACCTTCGCGTCCACGCCGAGCAGGGCGCGCAGGAGGCGTTGCACCGGGTTGGTCGGACGCCTGCGCCGCTGGTCGAACGCGGTGCGGATCTGCTCGACCGACGGGACCACCGCCGGGCCGACCGCGTCCATGACGTGGTCGGCGTGCCCTTCCAGCAGGGTGCCGAGCATGAGCAGCCGGTCCAGCGCCTCACGCTGCGGCGGCGCCTGGGTGGCGCGCAGCAGGCCGACCACACCGCGCGCGGCCGGGTCGTCGGAGGCGGCCCCGCGCCGACGGTCGCGCACCTCGTCGACCAGCCGGGACAGCATCTCGCTCACCGGCTCGTCGGCGACCTCGCCGAGAACCTCGACGTTGGCGCGCATGTAGTCCCCGAGCCAGGGCGCGGAGGAGAACTGCACCCGGTGGGTGACCTCGTGCAGGCAGACCCAGAGCCGGAAGTCGCTCGGCGACACCCCGAGGGCTCGTTCGACGGCCACGATGTTCGGCGCGACCAGCAGCAAGGTGCCGTCCGACCCTGTGAACGGGTCGTATTGACCGAGAATCGCCGTGGACAGGAAGGCGAGCATCGCGCCCGCCTGCACACCGGCGGTTTTGCCCGCGAGGAGTTTGCGGTCCGGCCCTGCCGCACCGGACCCGGTGAGCTGGGCCATCGAGTCGGCGGCCGCCGTGATCCACCCCGGCCGGTCGACGATCCTGGCCGCCGGGACCGGCCGGTCGTCCAGCAGTCCGCTGACCTCACGTACCGGCGCCTCTGCCCGCACCGAGGAATCGGCGAGTTCGGCGACCACCTGTTCGGCGGAGTAGCGCGAGGTGCGCGGACCAGCCGGAACCAGAGCGGAGCCGGTTTTCGCGGCCAAGCGCCAATCGACCACGCCGGACAGACCCGAGCGGGCCTTTCGCCGCTCGACCCGATCGGCGGAGCCGAATTCAGCTGCCTCGGAACCTTGCTGGGTCATGATCAACCACCCGTCAGGAGCATCCACAATTTCGCAGCGTGCCTGCGATCGCGTCCAACGCGGGCCTGCTCACCTCCGGCGGTCGATCGTTCGACATCAAAGCGAAGGTCAGCACCCGCCCATCGGCGTCCAGCACATACCCGACCAACGCGCTGGACACCGACAGAGTTCCGGTCTTGGCCCGCACCCAGCCCGCGCCCTGACGGTCCCGGGCGACGTAACGGCTGGTCAGTGAGCCCGTGGCACCCGCGACCGGCAGATCGTCGAGCATCGGCGCCAAGGTGGCCGCGACCCGGTCGTTCTCCGGCTGGGCCTTGGTACCGGCCGGTTTCACCGCCGTGGCGCCGGTGGGCTCGGCCGCGCTCGCCACGACCCGGTCGAGCAACCGCGCGGGAATCCGGTCGTCCACCGAAAGCCCGCTGCTGTCGTGCATATCCAGGCCGGCCAGATCGAAACCGGCCTTGCTCAGCGCCGCGCGCACCGCGGCGGCCCCGCCGGTGAACGACGCCTCGCCGCCGGTGGCTGTGGAGATCTCCCGGCCGATCGCCTCGGCGAGCACGTTGTCGGAGTAGACCATCATGTCGCGCAACCGGTCGCGCAGCGGCGCCGAGCGCACGGAGGCGATCTCGGCCGCACCGGCGGGCGCGGCGCCCGCGCGGACCTTGGCCGGGTCCAACCCCAGATCGGCGGCCAAGCGCCGCCCAGCGTCGAGAGCGGGCGTCGCGGTGCGCGGCGAGTACTCGACGAGCGGTTGCAGGCGGCCACCGTCGATCATCACCGGCTCGATCGGGGCGATGGAGCCCTCGGGGATGTCCACCGGGTCCCAGCCCTGCGCCATGGTGGGGCCGGTGTAGGCGGAGGTGTCGACCACGATCGTGTCCACCGCGCGCCCGGCCGACTTGATCTGGGTGACCAGGTCGGACAGCCGCGGCCCGTTCGGGTAGTACCCCTTGCCGTCCGGTTGCGCGGTGAGCGTCGGGTCGCCGCCGCCGACCAGTACCAGTTCGTTCGGCGCGGCGCCCGCGACGACCTTCGTGATCACCCGGTGCTCGCCGGGCAGCGTGAGCAGGGCCGCCGCGCTGGTGAGGATCTTCGCGGTGGACGACGGGATCATCGGCCGGTTCGCGTCGCCGCTCCACAGCACCATCCCGCTGTCGGCGTCGGTCACCTGACCTGCGAACGCGCCGAGGTCCGGATTGGCGATCACCGGGGCGAGCGCGGCGGCGATCCCCGCGGGGCTCGGCGCGGAATCGGTGGACCGGGCGGGACCGACCTGCGGAGACGGCTCGACCGGAGCGGGCGGGTCGGCGATGGTGAGGCCACCGTGCCGGAACTCGTCGGTCCACGGACGCACCGCGAGCAGTGCCACGGCGGCCGCGACGATGAGGACGACCACCGTGCTCGAGATCCAGATCCACCTGTTGCGGCGCCGCCGGGCGGCCAGCCCACCGATGTTCTCGTTGCCACCAAACACGTCGCCGCCGCTCTCCTGACCGATTCCCGCAGCAGCCGCCTGCCGCACCCATATCCGCGACGCCCACACTATCCTCGTTGCGCAACCGTTCCCCTGAACAACCTGGCGAGTCGGCGCACTCCGCAGCGGCCGAGTCGGCAGTCGCCGAAAAGCAGCCGAGTCGCCGGGCTCGGCACCGATGCACGAAGGAGATGGCGTGGAGTTCGACGTCACCATCGAGATCCCCAAGGGTTCCCGGAACAAGTACGAAGTCGATCACGAGACCGGCCGGGTCCGGCTCGACCGGTTCCTGTACACGTCCATGGTCTATCCCGCCGACTACGGCTACATCGAGAACACCCTCGGCGAGGACGGTGACCCGCTGGACGCGCTGGTCCTGCTGCCCGATTCGGTGTTCCCCGGCGTGATCGTGGAAGCCCGTCCGGTCGCCATGTACAAGATGACCGACGAGGCGGGCGGCGACGACAAGATCCTGTGCGTGCCCGCGGGCGACCCGCGCTGGGACCACATCCAGGATCTGAAGGATGTGCCGGAGTTCGAGCTGGCCGCGATCAAGCACTTCTTCGAGCGCTACAAGGACCTGGAGCCCGGCAAGTTCGTCAAGGGCTCGGAGTGGGTCGGACGGGCCGAGGCCGAGGCCGAGGTGGAGGCGTCCATCCAGCGTCTGAAGGACCAGGGCGGGCACTGAACGCCCTCGGGCACAACGAAAGCGGGGAGTCCGATAGGCACGGACTCCCCGCTTTCGTTTTTTCCGGGCGCGAAAGATGAAAAGGGGCACCCGGAAACCGGATGCCCCTTCTCGGCGTCAGGTGGCTCAGTAGTAGATGTACAGGTCCCAGCCGTCCCAGGACTCGATGCACTCCCAGTAGTAGCCGCCGGTGCTGGGCGACTCGCCGTCGGCCCGGCAGGCGTTCAGCGTGGCGTAGGTACCGACGTAGGTGCCGCCGTAGGCGACCTCCTGGTAAACCGGCGCGGCCGAGGCCGAAGCAGCCGTCGACACCCCGGCGACGGCGGCGGTGGCCAGCAGACCAGCGGCGAGGAAGGACTTGATACGCATTGTTCTTGCTCCTGAATGCGAGGCGAAATTTCCGACGTCCCAAACGATATGGACGATCGGCGCCTGGCACAGCCAACCCTAGGGTGAGGGCAAGGCAACCCTGAGGCGAATCACCTTGCCCACCCTCGATACCCACCCTTAGGGTGCTCGGCACGGCGCACTCGCGGGGCACGGGCCCGCCGAGGGTGTCACTGGCCGCGGAATTCGGGCGCGCGTTTTTCGAAGACGGCCTTGATCGCCTCGGTGAGGTCCTCCGAGGGCAGGAAGGCGGCATTCCACGCCGAGACGTAGCGCAGGCCCGCGGCGACCTCGTCCTTGCGGCGCTGATCCAGCACATCCTTGACGCCCTGCACCACCAGCGGCGGGTTCGCGGCGATCTCGCGCGCGGTGGCGTGTGCCGCGTCCAGAACCGCTTCCTGGTCCGGGAAGATGTCGTTGACCAGGCCGATCTTCTCCGCGCGTGCGGCATCGATGTCCTTGGCGGTGTAGGCCAGCTCCCGCAGGTGACCTTCGCCGATGATGCCGGGCAGCCGGTGCAGCGAACCGATGTCGGCGACGATCGCGACCTTGGCCTCCCGCAAGCTGAACTTGGCGTCCGCGCTGGCATAGCGGATGTCGACCGCCGCGATCAGATCGAGCCCGCCGCCGATGCACCAGCCGGACACCGCCGCGATCACCGGCTTGCGGCAGTCCGCCACCGCCGTGACCGAGGCCTGCATCTTGCGCAGCTCGGTGAGAAAATCGGTGCGCGGCGCGGCCAGGGCGCGGTCGGCCATCAACGGGCCGAACGTGCCGCTCATCGCGGGCAGGTCCAGGCCGTAGGAGAAGTGCTTCCCGGAGCCGGTCAGCACGATCGCGCGGACGTCGGGATCGGCGTCGAGCGCCTGGAACACCTCCGGCAGCTCGCGCCAGAAGTCGGGACCCATAGCGTTGCCCTTGCCGGGGCCGATCAGCGTCACCTGCGCGACGTGATCCTTGGTTTCGACGGTGAAAGCCTGCCAATCAGTCATTTGTACAGCGTATCGAGACCACGCCGGGCGGGTATCCCGGCCCGTGCGAGCCCGGTGTGCGAGGATTCGCCGCGAAACCTCGCAGCGTGTAAATCCTGTGCAAATTGCGCGGCGGCGCACTGGTTCCCGGGTCGGGATTCAGCGGATCATGGTCGAGTCAGCAAACCTCATTCGCCGGTTTTCGGAGGACACCATGCTGATGCATCGGGGAATCGGCCTCGACCGGTTCAACGGTCTGCCGCGCGGTCGCGCGATTCATGCCCTCTACGAGTGCTGCTGCAACGTGACGTGGGCCGCGACGCTGGCCGACGCTCGCCCCTATCCGGATCGGGACGCGCTGCTGAGCAAGGCCGATGTCGAACTGCTCGCGCTGTCCCAGCGGGACGTCGATCGCGCCTTCGAAGGGATTGCGCACGAACCGGTCTCGTCACACTGTATGGCCGAACTGGCACGGGTCACCCGCGAGCGAATCGCCGGGATGCTCGGGCCCGCCGAGGGCTACCCGGAATACTGAACCGGCGGCGCGACTTGCCCGGCGTACCGACGGCAATCGCTCTACCCTGGTGAGATGCGCAGGTCGTCATTGCCACCGGTCGCCTGCCGGGTCGCGGACACCCTCATCTCCCGGGGCCATCACGGTCTCATCGTCGCCCAGCCGGAGCCGACCCACACCGCCGCCGACGCCGCACGGGCCCTCGGCGTAGACGTGGGGGCGATCACGAAATCACTGGTGTTCCTGCTCGACGACGACCCGGTGCTGCTGCTGGTCTCGGGAGCGCACCAAGTCGATCTGGCGAAGACCGGCGCGCGCCTGGACGGGACGCTGAGCCGCGCCCCCGCCGAGATGGTGCGGGAGGTAACCGGTCAGCCCATCGGCGGCGTCGCACCGGTCGGTCACCCGACCAACCTGCCCACCTGGGTGGACAGCGCGCTGGGGCGCCATCGGGAGCTGTGGGCGGCGGGCGGGCATCCGAACACCATCTTCCGCACGTCGTTCCCGGAATTGCTGCGGATCACCGCGGGTCTCCCGATCGATGTCGACTGACTCGACGCCCTCGCGGCGAGCGCGGTGCCCGCACGAGTGCGATCAATGCCACCCGCACCCGCGGGGCGTCCGGGCGTAGTTTCGTGAGGTGACCGACGCACAACGGCCCGAGACGGAACTACAGATCCCCGATGATCTGAGCGGCATCACCGCGGAGCAGTATCGCGCCTCCATGCGCCACTATCCGGCCGGCGTCACCGTCGTCACGCTGACTTCGCCGCAGGGGCCGGTCGGTTTCACCGCGACCTCCTTCGCCTCGCTGTCACTGGACCCGCCGCTGGTGTCGTTCAATATCGCGCACACCTCCTCCAGCTTGTCCGCCATGCTGGACGCCGAGTCCGTCGTCATCCACTTCCTCGGCGAACACCAGCAGCACCTGGCCCACCGGTTCTCCCGGACCGCGGAGGAGCGCTTCACCGACCGCGCCCTGTGGACCACCTTGGACACCGGCGAACCGGTCCTGCACGGCACCCCCATCTGGTTGCGCGCCACGGTGCACCAACGGATCCCCATCGGCGACCACACCTTCGTCGTCGGCTTGGTCACCCGGGTCCACGACAGCACCGACGAGAAACCCGCCGCCGCGCCACTGCTGTACTACAACGGGCGCTACTACCGACCGATCGCCCTCAGCGACTGACCCCGCGCTCGATTACGCCACCCGCGGCCACATGACCGACTCCGCGTCGAGCGCGAGCCGGCCATTCCAACTCGAGAAAGCAATCAGGCACCGTCCAGCACGGCAAAGTCCACGTCGACCGGGAACGGATCGCTCAGCCGGAGCACATCTTGATGAGTTTCCGCCAGCCGGTAACTGCGGCTCGCCCAGTCCAGACGGTATTCCTGGATGATCTTCACCTTGCGATCCGCGGCCAGATGCACGATCAGGTAGATCGGGATTCCTTCGTTCGCGTACTCCGCGCATTTGTCCACGGTGTCGGTGTATTCGGATCCCGGTGAGACCACCTCGACCACCAGCAGCACGTCCGCCGTCCTCAATTTCCGATCGCCGTCGACGCACCGATGCAATGCCACGTCCGGACGACGAAACGAAAATCCTGGACTCGCCGGACGACTTCGCACGTAATACATCTCGAAGTCGGTCACCACCCCGGTGCACGGCTCGTCCGGGCTCCCTTGTTCCAACGCGTTTGCCAGTCGCCTGGCCACGTTGTTGCGCTCGAAGGTGCCGCTCCGGCAGACGATCACGTGGCCGTCGACCACCTCGATCTGACGTTGGACGTCTTCCGGGAGCGCCGCGTAACCCTCCTCCGTGATGAGAAGGGCGGCCGGATCGGTGGCCCACACGGGCAGGGTGCTCATGAGACCGCCTCGAACTCGGGTTACCGGATACGGCGATAGTATCCGGTGCCACCATGCCATCGGGACCAGCGCGGCTTCAGCCGACGAGACAGGGGGCCGCGCCGGTGGGGGCGGTGGAGGTGAAGGGACGCGTTTCGGGGGTGGGGTTCCAGACGCCGTTCTCGGCGGCGTAATTCCAGGTGGGGCCCGTTCGCGCGAGGATGGCGATCGCCTCGATCAGGCGGTCCACGTCGGCGGAGGTGGTGCCGAGGCCGATGCTGGCGCGCAGTGCGCCGGTCAAGCCGAGGCGGGCGAGCAGCGGGTGGGCGCAGAAACGTCCGTCGCGCACACCGATGCCGTGTTCTGCGGAGAGATAGGCGGCGACGTGGCCGGGGGCGAAATCGTCCAGGGTGAAGGCGACGATGCCGACGGAGTCGGGGCTGTCGATCCAGATCCGCAGCAGCTGGACGCCGGGAATCGTGGCCAAGCCGGCGCGCAGGCGGTCGGCGAGCCGGTGTTCGTGCGCGGCAAGGGTTTCGGCGTCGATCCCGCTGAGCGTGTCACAAGCCGCGGCCAGCGCGGCGGCGCCGAGCACGTTCGGCGAGCCGGCTTCGTGCCGCTGCGGAGCGGACGCCCATTCGGCCGCGTCGCTGCGGACCTCGCGCACCGCGCCGCCGCCCGCGAGGTAGGGCTGCGCCGCGTCGAGCCAATCCCGCTTGCCCACCAGCACACCGGCGCCGAACGGCGCGTAGAGCTTGTGCCCGGAGAACGCCAGGTAGTCGATCGCGGTGTCCCGCAGGCTGATCCGCCGATGCGGCGCCAACTGGGCGGCGTCCACCAGGATCCGGGCGCCGCACTGATGCGCGATGGTGGCCAGCCGTTCCAGTGGAAGCACCTCGCCGGTCACGTTCGAGGCGCCGGTCACCGCGAGCAATGCGGCCGGCTTGCTGCACAGTTCGGCGACCAGCCTGCCGATGGTCTCCTCCACCGTGTCGGCGGCCTGCACGACGCGCCTGCCCCGCTTGGTCCACGGCAGGAAATTGGCGTGGTGCTCGATGTCGAGCACCACGGTGTCCCCGGGGACGCAGGAGGCGAGCAGGTTCAGCGAGTCGGTGGTGTTGCGGGTGAAGACCACCACCTGATCGTCGGCGGCGTCGAGGAACCGGGACACCGATCCGCGAGCGGCTTCGTAGCACTCGGTGGAGATCCGCGAGGCGTAGCCCGCGCCGCGGTGCACGCTCGCGTAGTACGGCAGCAACTGCTGTACCCGGTCGGTGACCTGGGCCAACGCGGGCGCACTCGCGGCGTAGTCGAAGTTGGCGTAGGTCGCCGATCCGCCGTGTACCAGCGGCACGCGCAGTTCGTCGCCGGACACCCGGGCGAGTGCGGCACAGGGGTTGTCGACAGCAGTAGTCATCACGTGAATCCCGTCGGCTCAGGGACTCGCGACCGAACGATTCGGCGAGTCCGCGCTTGCCGCGCCCGGTTGGGCGGCGGCCGGGTCGTCACCCGGAGCACCCCACCGCGGAGGAGGGTTGCCGGCCAGCAAGCCGGGGCTTTGCACTGGCACTCATGACCAGACTCGAGAGTGGCAGAAGCGCCCCGGCACTGTCAACCACATTCCACCCGAGTCCCCACGAGCACCGCGTGGACATAACCACCACGCGTCGGCCATTACAAGCACCCCCACGACGACGCGCGAGCCGCGCCCGACGCGGGATTTCGCGCATCGGTACCAACCCCGTCCACGGGCGAAACGCGCCTCGGTTCGCTCGTCGGTTACCACCGAGCGAACCGATGCCGATGAGAGTCGGTCCCCCCTCGTTTCCCGCAACGGGGCAACTTCTCGAGCGCCTCCGTATCTCGAACGCGCTGAACCCGATCGCGTCGCCCGCTGCGACTCCCTCGATGACCGGCCGGAACAAACGGACATCCCCGCCCTCGCGAGGACCAGCTCGGGACCGCTCGATGAGCCGAATCACACCTTCGGATCAGCGATCTCCCGGCGAACGCGACAGGCGAGCCGCCCACCAGCGTTTTGCCCTGCCGGAACGGCGAATATCTATCCCACCTGCAACAACGCGCATCGCGCCCACCGATCCGGCATCCGGTCCGGTGAACAACAAGCGACGACAACCCCGGGTACCGTGGACAGCTGGCCACAGCGCTGTTTGCCCTTTGGTAACCCAGCTATGACACAACAACGGGAAAGTGTGAGGCGAGTCGATGGGAGGTGCGCACAGCACCATGCTCGAGACAGACGTCGACGCGTCGGCGGGCCCGTTGTCACGCGGCGATCGCGCGCCGGAGGCCAGGACGCTCGTCGACATCCTGACCGCGACGGCACTCGCCCATCCCGACGCCCCCGCCATCGACGACGGCCATGTGGTGCTGTCCTATCTGGAATTGGTCGTCGAGATCGAGAACGCCATGGCCCGGCTCGCCACCGCGGGCGTGCGGCCCGGCGATCGGGTCGGCGTTCGCATGCCGTCGGGCACCCGCGGGCTCTATGTGACCATCCTCGCCGTTCTCTACTCCGGCGCCGCTTACGTGCCGGTCGACGCCGACGACCCGGACGAGCGCGCCCAGCTGGTCTTCGGGGAAGCACAGGTCACCGCGATCGTGACCGCCGAAGGCATCGAGACCACGGCCGCGGGCATCCGCGCAGCCGAGCAGCAGCGCGAACAGACCTGGTCGACGCTGCCCACTCCCGGCGACGACGCCTGGATCATCTTCACCTCCGGTTCCACCGGCACTCCGAAAGGCGTTGCCGTCACCCATCGCAACGCGGCCGCCTTCGTCGACGCCGAGGCCGATCTGTTCCTGCGCGACGCCCCGATCGGTCCGGGCGACCGGGTTCTGGCGGGTCTGTCGGTCGCCTTCGACGCGTCCTGCGAGGAGATGTGGCTGGCCTGGCGCAACGGCGCCTGCCTGGTGCCCGCCCCGCGTGAGCTGGTGCGCACCGGCGCCGATCTCGGCCCGTGGCTGGTGCGGCGGGAGATCAGTGTGGTCTCCACCGTCCCGACCCTGGCGGCGACCTGGCCGGTGGAGGCATTGGAGGCGGTGCGCCTGCTCATCTTCGGCGGCGAGGCCGTCCCGCCGGAACTCGCCGAGCGCCTCGCGGGGAACGGTGATTCGGCTCGCGAGGTGTGGAACACCTACGGCCCCACCGAAGCCACGGTCGTCGCCTGCGCCGCCCGCTTGGACGGCCGGTGGCCGATCCGAATCGGCCTGCCGCTCAACGGCTGGGACCTGGTCGTCGTGGACCGGGCGGGTAACCCGGTGGCCGAGGGGGAATCCGGCGAACTGGTGATCGGCGGCGTCGGACTGGCTCGCTATCTCGACCCGGTCAAGGACGCCGAGAAGTACGCGCCGCTGCCTTCTGTCGGCTGGGAGCGCGCATACCGCAGCGGCGACCTGGTCCGCAACGACAGCGCCGGACTGGTCTTCCTCGGCCGCGCCGACGATCAGATCAAACTGGGCGGGCGGCGCATCGAACTCGGCGAGATCGACAACGCTCTGCAACACCTGCCCGGCGTCACGAGCGCCGCTGCGGCCATCCGGACCACCAAGGCGGGCAACAAGCTTCTGGTCGGCTATCTGACCGGACCCGGCCCGGACTTCGATGTCAAGGCCGCGCGCGCCGTCCTCGGTGGACAACTTCCTGCGCCGCTGGTGCCCAGGCTCGCGGTGGTCGACGAGCTGCCCACCCGGACCTCCGGCAAGGTGGACCGCGACGCGCTGCCCTGGCCGCTGCCCAATGCCGCCGAGGACGACGACGACAACGACCTGACCGGCACCGCCCAGTGGGTCGCCGGACTGTGGGATGCCATTCTCGGCGCGGAGGTCGGCGATCTCGACGCGGACTTCTTCGACCTGGGCGGCGGCTCGCTCGCGGCGGCGCAGCTGGTCACCGCCCTGCGCGAACGGTATCCGCAGATCGCCGTCGCTGACGTCTACGACCATCCCCGCCTCGGCGCGCTGGCCGACCTGCTGGAACAGACCACGCCCGCGGTGGCCGTCGCAGAGCGAACGGTGCGGCCGACGCCGCTGCTCGCGCAGGCGGCGCAGGTGCTGGCCACCATCCCGCTCACCACCCTCACCGGATTGCAGTGGCTCACCTGGCTGGCGATCGTCGGCAATATCGCGGCCTGGTCCGGCTCACTGCCCTGGCTCCCCCAGCTGTCCTGGTGGTGGACGCTGGCCGCGTTCCTGCTGTTCATCTCGCCGCCCGGCCGCATGGCGATCTGCGTGGCGGGGGCGCGGCTGCTGCTGCGCGGCATCCGGCGCGGCAGCTATCCGCGCGGTGGCTCGGTACATCTGCGGCTGTGGGCGGCCGTCCGTCTCTCCGAGGCCAGCGGCGCCGAGAACCTGTCCGGAGCGCCGTGGATGGTGCCGTTCGCCCGCGCGCTCGGCGCGAAGATCGGCAAGGGCGTCGACCTGCACAGCCTCCCGCCGGTGACGGGCATGCTCGAACTCGGTGACGGGTGCAGTGTGGAACCCGAGGTCGACCTGTCCGGCTACTGGATCGACGGCGACGTGGTGCATCTGGGCCCGATCACGATCGGCCCCGGCGCGGTGGTCGGCTCACGCTCGATCTTGTTGCCGGGCACCAAGATCGGCAAGAACGCCGAGGTGGCCCCCGGCTCCGCGGTATCGGGCAAGGTGAAGGCGGACCAGGACTGGGCCGGTTCGCCCGCGGTGAAGGTCGGTAAGGCACAGCACCGCTGGCCCGCGCACACGCCCGATCGTGCCCGGCACTGGGTCGGCATCTTCGGGATCACGTCGATGGCGCTGGCCGCCATGCCGATTCTCGGTATCGGCGCCGGTGGGGCGTTCCTGGCCTGGTTCGTTCGCGACACCCGCACGCTCGCCGCCGGCGCCGCGCGCGCGTTCGCCGTGCTTCCCCTCGCGACCTTGCTCAGCCTGGGCGTCTATGCCGCGGCGACCATCGTCGCGGTCCGGCTGCTGAGCATCGGCCTCACCGAGGGCTACCACCCGGTGCGCAGCCGGGTCGGCTGGCAGGCGTGGGCCACCGAGCGGCTGCTGGATTCCGCGCGTACCTTCCTGTTCCCGCTGTACGCCGGCCTGCTCACTCCCCTGTGGCTGCGCTTGCTCGGCGCGAAGATAGGTAAGAGCGTCGAGGCCTCGACCGTGCTGCTGCTGCCGAAGTTCACCACCGTCGCCGACGGGGCGTTCCTGGCCGACGACACCATGATCGCCAGCTACGAACTCGGCGGCGGCTGGCTGCACATCGGGGAGGCGAAGGTCGGCAAGCGCGCTTTCCTCGGCAACTCCGGGATGACCGCGCCCGGCCGCCGTGTCCCGAAGAACGGGCTGGTCGCGGTGCTGTCGGCGGCGCCGTCCAAGGCGAAACCGGGCTCGTCATGGCTGGGCAGCCCGCCGGTACGGCTGCGCCGCGCCGCGGAGAACGCCGATACCGCGCGCACCTTCGACCCACCCGCGCGCTTGCGGGTAGCCCGCGGCATCGTCGAAACCTGCCGCTTGGTCCCGGTGCTGGTGACCTTCGCGATCGGGCTCGGCGTGCTTTTCACCCTCGCCTGGCTCGCGCAAACGTTCGGCCATCTGGCCGCCGGACTGCTCAGCGGGTTGGTGCTGCTGGCGGCAGGCGCTGTCGCGGGGGCGAGCGCGATGGCCGCCAAATGGTTGCTGGTGGGGCGGATACGCACCGGGGAACATCCGCTGTGGAGCTCGTTCGTCTGGCGCAACGAGGTCTCCGACACCTTCGTGGAAACGGTTGCCGCGCCGTGGTTCGCGCGCGCGGCGACCGGGACGCCCGTACTGAATCTCTGGCTTCGCGGTCTCGGCGCGCACATCGGGCGCGGGGTATGGTGCGAGTCCTACTGGCTACCGGAGGCGGACCTGGTGACTCTCGGCGACGGCGCGACCGTGGAACGCGGCTGTGTGGTGCAGACCCATCTGTTCCACGACCGGATCATGGCCATGGACACCGTCACTCTCGGTGCGGGCGCCACCCTCGGTCCGCACTGCGTGGCGCTGCCCGCCTCGACGCTCGGCGACGGCGCTACCATCGGCCCGGCTTCGCTGGTCATGCGCGGTGACACGGTGCCCGCCTCGACGCGCTGGTGGGGCAACCCGATCGCGCCCTGGTTCACGGGCGACCCCGGGGCGCGCTGATGACGGGCAAGTTCTATGAAGCCCCCATCGACGAGTACCTCCCGCAGAACGGCAATCGGGGGTATCGGGTCACCCGGTACGAACTGGAGCTGGCCTACCGGGTTGCCGCCAACCGCCTCACCGGGCGCGCGGCGATCACCGCGGTGACCACCGAGGTGCGCACCCGGTTCGCACTCGATCTCGCCCAGGCGCTGAGCGTGTCGAAGGTGTCCGTCAACGGGATCAAGGCCGCGAAATTCGCCCATCAGCACGGCAAGTTGATCGTCACGCCGCAGCAGCGGATTCCGGCGGGCGGCGTGCTGGCGCTGGTGGTGCAGTACGGCGGTACCCCGAAACCGGTGCGCGGGCCGTGGGGCGAGGTCGGCTGGGAAGAACTCACCGAGGGCGCGCTCGTGGCCAGCCAGCCCAACGGCGCGGCGTCCTGGTTCCCCTGTGACGACCACCCGAGTTCCAAAGCGAGCTATCGGATCTCGATCACCACCGATTCGCCGTACTACGCGGTGGCGAACGGAACCCTGCTGCGCAAGCAGACCAAGGCCAGTCAGACCACGTGGGTGTACGAGCAGGCCGAACCGATGTCGAGCTACCTGGCGACCATCCAGATCGGTCACTATCGCAAGCACCGCATCGGCCCCTCGCACTCCGCGGTGCCGATGCAGGCCGTCCTACCGCCGCGGTTGCGCGCCAACTTCGACCACGACTTCGCTCGCCAGCCACGGATGCTCGAGGTCTTCAGCGAGAAGTTCGGCCCCTACCCGTTCGAGGATTACACCGTGGTCGTCACCGACGACGAGCTGGAGATCCCGATCGAGGCGCAGGGCATCTCCATCTTCGGCGCCAACCATTGCGACGGCCGGCGCGGCGCCGAACGCCTGGTCGCGCACGAGCTGGCCCATCAATGGTTCGGCAACAGCTTGACCATCCGGCAGTGGCGCGATATCTGGCTACACGAAGGCTTCGCCTGCTACGCGGAATGGATCTGGTCGGAGGCCGCGGGCGGACCCACTGCCGACCAGCTGGCCCGCGCCGCGCGGCACAACCTCTCCCGCGAGCCCCAGGACATCGTCATCGGCGATCCGGGACCGCAGCGCATGTTCGACGATCGCGTCTACAAACGGGGTGCGCTCACCCTGCACGCGCTGCGCCTGGAACTCGGCGATTCGGGATTCTTCGACCTGCTGCGGGAGTGGACCATCCGCTACCGCCACTCGTCGGTGACCACCGAGGAGTTCACCGACCTGGCGGGGCACTACAGCCTGGTCTCGCTGCGCCCGCTGTGGGACAGCTGGCTGCTCGGCGAGCGGCTACCGCAGCTGCCGCCCTACGGCGGCACGTCGACGGCCTGATCAGAACACCAGATAGCGGGCGGCGAGTTCCTCGACGAGCGGATCGTCCTCCGGGACGTTCGCCAACGCGTCCAGATCGGTTTCCACGGCGATCTGCCGGGGGTCGTCGTGCTCGGTATCCCGCGGATCCTCGATGAGCTGGCGCAGCAACTTCTCCCGCACCCGGGTCTTCAGCGAATCGTTCATACCTGAGGGTGCCCCCACATCGGCGTGTTACACGGGTGTGAACAGGGTTCCCCACGGCGTATTGCGCACCACGGTGTAGATCGCCAGCAAGGCGAAGAATGTCCACATGGTGGTCCGGCTGATCGACGGCAGCCGCATCTTCTGCCCGCGCCAGGCCTGGACGGTCCAGTCCGTCACCCACACCACGAACGCGACGACCAGCGGGATCGCGAGCAAGTTGCTGTGCAGGGCGTCGAGCACGTGCCCGTCGGTGAGATTGTGCACGGCGCGCATCCCGCCGCAGCCGGGGCAGTACCAACCGGTCAGCGCGTAGACCGGGCAGGTGCCGTAGGAGCCTTCGACGTGCGGATCGCGCAAATGCAGCAGCACCCCGACGCCCACTCCGACACCCGCGACGAGCAGGGGAAGTCCGACGCCGCGCCATCCGGTCCTCGGCTCGGCTCGCAGCTCCGTAGCGGGGCCGGAGGAAGGTTGCGCGATGTCCACGAAGTCAACCGTAACCGGGCAGCGATCGAGGACGCCACAGTAGCGCCGCCTATTTCGGCTGCGCGAACCGCAGCACGTTGCCGGACGGATCGACCAGCTCGAACCCCGGCCCACCCGGACCGTCTTCCGGGCGATGAGGGTCGGCATTGCGGTAACACTTGGCGCTCAGCTCGGCATACCAGGCGAAGATGTCGCCGACCGCGATCCACACGACGCTGCCCGGTGTGCCGTCCCCGTGGTGCTCGCTGAGGTGAAGCGTCGCTTCGGCTCGGGAGAGCTGGGCATAGAGCGGGAACTCCGGTCCGAACCGGTGCTCCCAGTCGACCGTGAAGCCCAGATAGTCCCGGTAGAACTCGTAGGTCCGCGCCACATCGAACATGCGCAGCACGGGTACCGGCGGGGCGAACTGGATGGCCGTCACGTCGTGATCTTGCCATCGCACCGCGATACGCCCGATACCTCACAACCCGGTTCATTCCGAAATGATCTTTTGCGGTATCGATTCCGGGGGTACTCCCCGATATACACCAGGAATGCCGTCGTGCAGCGCTAGCACTAGCAAGCACCTTGCTTGCACTGTACGGTGACGGTGGACACAAAGGAGTGCTCATGCTGGCGAAGTCGATGAGGACGCTGGCGGACGCGCACAACGGTGCGCTCACCGCCGATTACCGTGCCGGACTGCGGTCCCGCACCTTCGGAACCGCGTCGTTGAACGCGCCCACCGCCCGTCACGCGGTCATCCCCGTCACCACCAAGGACGGCGCTCGCCTGCGAGTACACGCGTACGGTCCCGCCGAGGGCGATGTCATCGTCCTGATCCACGGCTGGAGCTGCAGCATCGAGTACTGGAACCCGCAGATCAACGCCTTCGCCGACCGGTATCGCGTGGTCTGCTACGACCAGCGCGGCCACGGCGCCAGCGAACTCGGCAAGTCGGCCCCCACCAAAGAGTCGCTGGCCGACGACCTTTCGGTAGTCCTGAATGCGACGCTCCGCCCCGGGCAACGAGCCGTTCTGGTCGGTCACAGCATGGGCGGGATCACGGTGCAGGCGTGGGCCGCTCGCTATCCGGAGCAGGTGCGCAAGCAGGCCGCCGCCGCCGTGCTGCTGAACAGTTCCTCGGGCAACATCCGCTACGACACCGACCTGCTTCCGCTGCTGAACAAGCCGCTGACGCTGGCGGACCGGCCGATCACCGTGCTCGGCGCCACCGTGCGGATGCCGATGATCGTCGCGGAGACCCTGCTCACCGCGCCGGTCCCGCTGCCGGGCGGCTGGCCGGCCAGCGCGCTGCTCAAGGCGCGCGTGATGACTCCGCACGCGACCGCCGACCAGGTGGAGTTCGCGCTGGGCATCGTGCGGTCGTGCCGGCCGCTGACGCGCGGCAGGCACGCCGCCGCGCTGGCCGACATGGATCTCGCCGAAGCCGCCGCCTCCCTCACGGTGCCGACCACGGTGATCGCGGGCGCGCACGACCGCTTGCTGCCCGAACGCATGTCGCGCCGCATCGCCGACGCGCTCGCCGAGACAGGCCATCTGGCCGCGTACCACGTGTGGCCCACCGGCCACCTGGGCAATATCGAAGCCGCCGACCGCTTCAACGCGGAGTTGGCCGCTATCGCCGAGACCGCCCATTTGCGCTCCGCGGCCGCGGGCTGACCCGAGACCGTTTCCCTGGGCCGGTCGATGACGTCCGGTCCGGGGGCGAAAGTTGTCCCGGAGTGAGCCGACCGGCCATTAGCGCCGGTCCGCTATCGCACTCCCGTCAGTTTGCCAACCAGATACTGCATAGATGGCTCTTCGGACGCCGTCTGTCGATCACCAGGAAAATCCGGCGTTTCTACGCCGGATTCCCTTTGTTCAACTCGACCTCCAGACGCTCTCGTTAACATTCAGCGAACTCAAGTCGACTCAGAGGACAGACAGGTTCGGGTTCCGACGAAGGGAGCAGCGGTGAGTGTCTGGCGTGGCGTGGCGGTCCTGGCTCTGGCAATCAGCGCACTCGGTGTGACCGCCCCCGCGGCCACCGCGCTTCCCCTGGGCGTCCCCCCTGCGCGAACGCTCTGTGGCGGCGATGGTGCCGGCATCGGCATGATCGCCGCCTTCTACGACCCCGACCGCAATTACTCCGGTGTTCCGACGCTATGGATCCACCCGGAGTTCGTCTTCGCGCCCGATCGACCCGGAGGCTCCTGCGGCGTAACGGTCACCGTTTCGTGGCGCAACTCCGATACCGGCGTCTTCGGAACCCTTCCCCCCATACGGCTCGACGACCGGACCCCGGCCGAGGAGAACGTCGCCGGCTCGTGGATACCGGTCGGCATTCCCGCGGGCCTCGGCCGAGTGGAAGTCCTGATCGCGACCGACTCCCCTCACGTCCCGGGCAAGGGAGTCTTCGTAGTCACGTAGTCCGCGCAGCCCGCCCCGGCACGACCGGCGCGGGCTCTCGATCAGGGGCGGATCCATCCGATCCGCTTGCTCCAAGGGCGATCTCGTCGGGCGCCGTGGCGGGAATGAAAACGTCGGCCGAGCGGTAGAACAACACATGACACTCGACGACGACGCCCGTGCACTCATCGGACCCGGTGCCGACGCGACGCTGGTCACGATCAACCCGGACGGCAGCCCACAGGTCTCAGTCGTCTGGGTGGCCCTGCGGTCGACACCGGACGGCGACGAACTCGTCACCGCGCACCTCGGCGTCTACCAGAAGATCCGGAACGTCCGCCGCGACCCGCGCGTCGCGGTGACCATCCTGTCCCCGGAACGGGGTGAGGTGATGCGCCCGTATCTCTCGATCACCGGCACCGCACGCGTGGTGGAGGGCGGCGCACCCGAGCTGCTCCGAGAACTCGCCGAGACTCTGGCCAGTCCGAATGCCGAGTTTCCTCCCGCCGACGCCCCGCCCGGTTACCTCACCCGGATCCGCATCGAGAAGGTCGGCGGAATCGGCCCTTGGGCCTCCTGACACCGACGAGAGTCCCGCGCTCCGGCCGAGCCCGCAACTCAGCCGGAGCGACGGCGTGACTTCATTCTCCGCACCCATTGCGCGATAGCCACCACCGCCGAGAACATCGCCGTCGCGCCGGCCAGCAACGCGGTACCGGTGAGTTTCGCGGTGGAGAACTCCACCTTTCGTAGTCCTGGCAGCGGGTACTGCCCGTTGCCCGAGGCCCAACGGATCACGTAGCCGACCTGAGTTCCGAGGTCGGTGGGAGGCCCGGAACCGATCATGTTGCGCAGCTCCGGCCCCTTCCCATTCAGATAGACCAGCGTGAAGGCGACGAAGAGCGCCACCGCCACGGCGGAAACGGTCGTCAAGCGAGCGAGCGCTTCGGTGCGGGCCCAGAGATTGATCACCGCGGCGATGACGGTGAGGAAGATCGCGATGGTGGCGAGAATGGCCCACTTACCGCTGAGGTTCGTGTGGGCAGGCGGACTCTTCGACCACAGGCCGACGAGCGTGGTGGTGATGTGCGTTTGACCGAAGGCGTTGCTCCAGATCGTGCCATCGGGCCCGCCGGTGGCGAGCCACGGCTTGAACAACAGCGTGAAGGTGTACAAGCTCCCCACCGCGGCACACAGGAAGCCCGCGTTGTCCCGGAGCGAGATCACGAGTGGTCGGAGCCGCGCTCGTAATTTCTCGCCGTCGACCAGGCGTTTTCGAACACTGCCCGCTGACCGGCGCGGTGCGGCTGCCTGTCGATCCTTGCTCGCACGCCACGGAGTCGGCTGCACCATCTCGCTAATCCCCGTTCGTTGCATCGATACCCGACGCGCCGTCAGACACCGGCTCGCTACTCATGGCAACTGGAGTCGAGGGTTTCGCCACAGACAGCGGATCCGCGATGTCCTCCAGGGACTGCCCTTCGGCGTTCACTCCGAAGAACCAGGCGACCAAACCGCCGACGATCATGAACCCGGCGCCGATGAGGTACCCCACCGTGAGCGGGAACCGGTCGGGGCTCGGGTTGTCGGCGCCGCCTACCAGGTGCCCGAACAGGAACGGTGCGACAACCCCACCGGCGCCCTGCGCGATGGCGAAGAAGAACGAGATGGCTTGACCACGCAGTTCCAGCGGAAAGATCTCGCTGACCGTGAGATAGGCGGAGGAAGCGCCCGCCGAGGCGAAGAAGAAGATGACGCACCAGAAAATCGTCTGCGTGGTGGCGTCGAGCATGCCCGCGTTGAATGCCCAGGCAGAGATGAAAAGCAGGAAACCGGATATCGAGTACGTCGCGCAGATCATCTTCCGGCGACCGATACTGTCGAAGAGCGGGCCGAGCACCAACGGGCCGATCAGGTTGCCGATCGCAAAGGGGAAGAAATAATATCCCGTGTGATGCGCGGGCACGTTGTAGAAATTGATCAGAACCAGGCCGACGGTGAAGAAAATCGCATTGTACAGAAATGCTTGCGTGGCCATCATCGTGAATCCGAGGAAGGAACGGGAAGGATACCGTCCGAAGAAGATCCGACCCATCTGCAGATAGGACAGTCGCTCCGTGTCCACGATATCCAGGGCTTTGCTCTCGTCGACCGGAGGGAGTTCGACTCCCCTGCTCCGAACCTGCGCTTCGATCTCGTCGACGGTCCGCTCGGCTTCCTCGGCCCGCCCGTGGGTGAGCAGCCAGCGGGGGCTCTCGGGGATGTGCCTGCGCAGGAAGATGATGACCAGCCCGAGGACGGGTCCGATGAAGAATCCGAGCCGCCATCCCCAATCGGTCGGAATGAAACGTTCGTTGAACAGGACCAGGCTGGCTGCCGCTCCCAAAGCCGCACCGCCCCAATAGGTGCCGTTGATCGCGATGTCGACCCGGCCCCGATACTTCGACGGCATGATCTCGTCGATCGCCGAATTGATCGCCGTGTATTCTCCGCCGATTCCGGTGCCCGCGATGAAGCGGAAGAAATACAGCGACCACGCATTCCAGGAGAAACCGGCCAATCCGCTGCCGATCAGATAGATCGCCAGAGTCAGGATGAATAGTTTCTTGCGACCGAGCCGGTCGGTGAGACGGCCGAAGACGAGTGCGCCGACGACTTGGCCTGCCAGATACCACGAAGCCATCGCGCCGACCTGACCGGACGTGAGATGCAGTGCGTCGGCGTCCTGTAGCGGGCCGCCCATGCTGCTGACGATCTGGATCTCGATTCCGTCCAAGATCCAGGAGACGCCGAGCCCCACGACGATGAGCCAATGGAACCCGGTCCACGGAAGCCGGTCCATCCGAGCGGGAACCAGACTTCGGATTACCTTGGTTCGGTTTTCCAACACTTGATGATCACCTCGATTGCAGAAGAAGCCGGTTCGCCCACGGGGCCGCGTGAGGGTCGGCAGGATAGGACCGCATCGATGCCGGGCAACGATGGTTCCCCGAGGGACGTAAGCCTCGATCTGGTCCTCGGCATCTGCACCGGCGTCGCTCCTCATCGCCCCGAGCGGAACCTGGTTACGCCAGGGTTACATGAATATTGGTTCGTTGTGAATTGTGCCACTATTCGACGGCTCATTAAAGTTGTGAGATATTCCCCGCTCAGCGAAGCGGCGTTTCAGCAGGTAGCGGTTCGGGGCGCGGTCGAACGGATCCACTCACGGTAGGGCCCAGCTCTCGAACCCGGTGTCCCCCGCGGGAATCAGGGCGTGGCGCCCTGCGCTGGGGGTAACGCGTGGATGGCGAGGACGGCGGTATCGTCCTCCACTCCGGATCCGAAGGAGGCGAGCAGTTCTCGGATGGCCTCGACGCCGCCGGAGGCCGTGACCGGGGCCAGCGCGCGAGCGAATTCGATGAGTGCTCGGTCGCTGTAGCGACCGCCGTTCGCCGTCGTGCGGGCCTCGGTGAGCCCGTCGGTGTAGAGAATCAGGGTGTCGCCGACCTCGAGCCGGACTTTCCTGGTGACGATCTGGGCGTTTCGGATCGCCCCGATGAGCTGACCGCCCCAGGTATGCATTTCCTCCACGCCCCCGTCGGAGCGCAAGAGCAGGGCCGGCGGGTGCCCGCCCCCGGCCAGGGTGATGTCGCAACCCCCGCGCTGGGGTGTGGGTTCGATCAGGCCGAAGATGATCGTGCAGAACCGTGGGCTGTGGCCGTGGGACCGCTCGGTGAGGGTGGTGTTGAGCATGTCGAGCACGGCGGCCGGATCGCGGGTGTAGGCGGTGGCGGTGCGCAGCGTGTAGCGGGCCTGGGAAGTGAGGGCCGCGGCAGGAGCGCCTTTGCCGCAGACATCGCCCAGGAACATTCCCCAGCTGCCGCCGGTGATCGGGAACAGATCGTAGAAGTCGCCGCCGACCTCGTCGGCGGAGGCGATGTGGTAGTACGCGGCGACCTCGAGGCCGGGAACATCGGGTAGTTCGGGTGGTAGCAGTGTGGTCTGCAAAGTGGTGTTCAGACGCTGGAGGCGTTCGCGCTCCTGCTCGGCTTCTCGTCGTGCCCGTAGCAGCTCGGTCTCGTAGGCGCGGCGCTCGCGGGCATCGAAGACGGTGGTGCGAATCAGAAGCGGTTGCCCCTGGCTGCCGGTCTTGACCTGCGAGCTGACCAGCACGGGTAGTCGGCGGCCGTCGGTGGTCTTCATCTCCAGGGCGATCCCGCGAATCTTCCCCTGCATGCGCAGCAGGGGAGCGAAATGGGTCTCGTGATAGAGGCGGCCACCCACGGTGAGCAGGTCGGAGAAGTGCTTCCGGCCGACCAGTTCGTCTCGCCGCCAGCCCAGCCAGTCGAGCAGCGTCGCATTCACCTTGGCGATGCGACCGTCCAGCGAGGTGGAGAGGTATCCGCAGGGCGCGTTCTCGTACAGGTCCTCGGCGCTGTCCTCGAGCAACGCGGCGAACGCCGCGTCGTCATCCGTCCCTGCTCCGAGAGCACTGCGACAGTCTCGGTCGCCCGCGGCGCTCGTCATCCGGTCTCGGCGGCGAAGGCGGCTATGGCATCGGCGGTCTCCGCCGGAGCACTGAGCTGGGGGCAGTGGCCGGTTGCCGTCAGCGTGACCAGTCTGCTGCCCCGAATCCGCTCGTGGACGAAGGCCCCGACCTCGAGTGGGGCGATAGCGTCATCGGAGCATTGCAGGATCAGAGTGGGTACCTCCACCGCATCGAGATCGGCCCGGTTGTCGGCGAGGAACGTGACGCGAGCGAAGACACGGGCGATTTCCGGGTCGGTGCGGCAGAAACTGTTGGTGAGTTCCTCGGCGAGCTCCGGCCGATCGGGGTTGCCCATGATGACCGGCGCCATCGCACCCGACCAACCCAGATAGTTCGCATCGAGCGCCTCCAGGAGTTCGTCGATGTCGGCGGCATCGAAGCCGCCCCGATACCCGGTGGCCGGATCATCGATGAAGCACGGCGAAGGAGCCACCAGCACCAGGCCGGCGAACGCCGCGGGCTCGCGGGCGGCGGCGAGCACTCCCATCGTCGCACTCACCGAGTGCCCGACGAAGATCACCGGCCCCAGATCGAGTTCGCGAAGCAGCGCGAGCACATCCTCGACGTACCCGTCCATGCTGGAATAACGCTGAGGGCTCCAGGCCGACAGGTCCGAGCGGCCCGCACCCACGTGATCGAACAGTACGACGGTGAAATCCCGCTCCAGAACCGGCACGACCAGCCGCCACATGTGCTGGTCGCAACCGAAGCCGTGGGCGAGCACGACCACCGGCGCGCCGGTCTTGCCGCTGACGGTCACATGGTTCCTGCTCAGCACCTTCACATAAACACCTTCGCAGAAAACTCGTGCGAACGCCCACCGCCGGTCGTTCTGCCTGGCTGGAGGGAAGACGGCTTTCGATAGAGGTCAGGTCTGGGATAGCCGGCGCCCCCGGCCACCCCAGACCCAACACCTCTCAGTGTGCGAAGAACGCATCCTCGGACGGCTTCGATTTGCAGGGGTTTGCGCGTTGAAAAAGCCGTGCCGATTCAGCCGGGATGAACTGCGTTCTCACCGCGCGGGAGTTTCCGGCGGAAGCCCGGACGGTCGCTGCGTTCGAGTCGCGTTCGCGGCAGGCGCCTCTCCGGTGAGGCGGCCGGTCCGGCTCATCCCGAGGAACATCGAGCCCAGGCCGAGCAGCACAGCGATTGCGCCGGCGACCACGTTGTTCCAGATCGTCGACGTGGTGTCGACGTCGCCGCTGACCACCCAGGGAGCCAGGATCGTCCAGAGGCCGAGCAGGGGCGCGGCCCAGACGATGCCATGGGTCCGGCCGTAAACCGAGGCGAATCCGAAGGCCAGCATCGCCAGGGCGATGCCGACGACGAGGTTGTTGACGGTCAACGTCGAGAACCCGTTGAACCCCACGACCCAGGGGGAGATCGCGATATAGAGCCCGGTCAGGAACATCAGGCCGGTGACCGCTTGGGCGTCGGGCGCCTCAGAGGCGCGCTCGTACTTCTCCCGCAACTCCACGATGTCGGGATGCCGACTCATCATGGTTTCACTACTCATACTCTCCACCACCCTTCAGACGTAGTGGCGAATCGAAGCTCTCCCGAGCCGGGCGACCGCGACCGATCCAGGAACGCGGCCCGTCCTGATCGCCGCTCACTCATATATCATTCTGTGATAATATCACCCCATGATGGATGAGTCGATGCCATCGCCGGTCCCGCCCGAGTCTCAGCACCTCAGCGATCAGGAATACTCGCGGCTGCTGGCGTTCCGGGCCGGGCTTCGCCGGCTCTTGCGGTGGAGTGAGCGCCGGGCGGCCGAAGTAGGGCTCACCGATACGCAGCACCAACTGCTGCTGGCGATCCGGGGGCATTCCGCCCCGGGCGGGCCGACCATCGGAGAGATCGCCGGCTACTTGTCCACCCGCCACCACAGCGTGGTGCAACTGATCGATCGCACCGAGCAACTCGGCCTCGTCGCCCGCAAGCGAGGGCAGGGCAACGACCGCCGCGTCGTCCACCTCACCCTGACCGAGGCGGGCAAGGAAATCCTGGCCCTGCTCAGCGCCACACATCTGGAAGAACTCCAGCGACTGACCCCACTCCTCGGCACCCTCGACGACCTACCCGCCGTGCCGCAGGCAGGATGAGCCTGCCGGACCCACCCGCAACCGAGACGCGGTAGGCGAGACGGCCACCGCCCCAGTCGGTGCGCGGACGGGCCGTAACCGGTGTTCAGCGCAGAGTGAGTGGGATCTCGGAATCGACGCGGGTCAGTTTCTGCGGGTTGCGGACGTAATAGAGGCCGGCGATACGGGTGTCCTCGACACGCATCGCGATGACGCCGTCGAGTTCTCCGTCCATGTACAGAGCCAATGCGGGACTGCCGTTGACCGTGGTCGCCTCGACGGTGAGCGCGACGTCGTTCCTGGTGAGCCCACCGACGATGAACCGGGCCACCTTCCCCGCACCGATGACCGGACGCGGTGTGGCCTGCTTGATGCCGCCTCCGTCGCTGATCGCCACGACGTCGGGGGCCAGTACGTCCAGCAGGCCGCGCAGGTCTCTGGTCTCGAGCGCGCGCCGGAACGCGGCGGCAGCCGCTTCGGCCTCTCGCGCGGTGACCGAGCGGCGCGGACGGCGGGCTTCGACGTGTCGGCGGGCGCGGTGGGCGAGCTGGTGGACGGCGGCGGGAGTCTTGTCGACCGCGGCCGCGATTTCGTCGTAGCCCATCCCGAATGCTTCGCGCAGCACGAACACCGCGCGTTCGGTCGGGGTCAACGTCTCCAGCACGAGCATCAGCGCCATCGAGACGCTTTCGGCGAGTTCTACATCGGCGGCCACATCCGGCGTGGTGAGCAGTGGCTCGGGCAACCAGGAACCCACGTAAGCCTCCCTGCGGCGTTTCATCGACCGCAGCCGGTTGAGCGCCTGACGGGTGGTGATCCGAACCAGATAGGCACGGGCGTCGTCGACCTGCGCCGCGTCGACCGCCACCCAACGCAACCACGTCTCCTGGAGGACGTCGTCGGCATCGGCCGCCGATCCGAGCATCTCGTAGGCGACGGTGAAGAGCAGCTTGCGGTGGGCGACGAACGTTTCCGTCGCCTCGACCGTGGAGTGGTCGCGACCCGCTCCCGGACCGTCGACCCGCCGCGACTCGCCAGGTTCATTTGCTGTGTCCATCCAGTCCTCTCCTTCCGTCCGTCGGGGGCCGTGCGACGCCGGTTGTCGCTGCCGCGTGCGGCAGCGCCCGCGATCAGGGGGGCTGCCGCACATCGTGCGGTCGAAGTCACCGGCGGGTTCGGCTAGGCGACCGGTGCCGCGGTGACGCTACGCCGGGCCTCCAGCAGAGCCGGCCTGTGCTTGCCGTCCTTGAACCAGGAGTGCGACCCGGGCTTACGCGCCTCGTTCACCAGGTGTTCGACGCTGGAGGCGCAGGAGAACTCCTTGAGCTTCTTGCCCACCGGGCCGCTGAAGTAGAGCCGCAGCGCGGTGTCGTCCTTGTGCGCCAGCTGGAAGATCCCGGCGCCGCGGCCGAAGCTGATGCACATCGCGGGGAACGACAGGTCGATCGGCGCCGGCCGGTCACCCGCGATGCGGTGCAGCACGGTGTCCGCGGCATGGGCGCCGAGGCAACCCGCGGCGTAGGCGCTCATCCGGAACGGCAGATCCGACGGTGCCGCCGAATCGCCCGCCGCGACGATGCGCTCGTCGTCGACGCTGGTGAGGGTCTCGTCGGTGAGCAGACGCCCGGCGCTATCGGTGCTCAGCCCGCTGCGGGCGGCCAGATCCGGAACACCGAAGCCCGCGGTCCAGATGGTGACCCGGCTCGCCAACGTGCGGCCGTCGGCGAGTTCCACGGCCTCCCGCGTCACCGCGGCGACTGCCGAGTCCGGGCCTTCCAGCACGCTGACCCCCAGCTTGGCGAGATACTTACGGGCTGTGCGCCGAGCCTTCGGATGCAGATACGGGCCGAGGATCCCGCCGCTGACCAACGTGACGGCGCGCCCCCGCTCCGCCAGCTCGGCGGCGGTCTCGATGCCGGTCGGGCCGCCCCCCACGACCGTCACCGCAGCCGCCATGGGCGTGTCGAAGAGCGCCGATCGCAACCGCTGCGCCGCCTCCAGAGTCGCGACCGGGTAGGCGAACTCTGCCGCCCCCGGCACCCGTGGGCCCGCACTGCCGCTGCCCACCGCGTAGATCAGGTAGTCGTAGCGGATCTCGTCGCCCTCCGCCATCGTCACCCGGCGCGCGGCCGCGTCGATTCCGGTCACGCTGTCGACGACCAGCCGCACGCCCTCGGCGAGGACTTCGGCATAGTCGACGACCGCATCGTGGGTTCCGCCCACCAGTTGGTGCAGACGCAGCCGCGGGACGAAGAGTGGGCGGGGATTGATCACGGTCACCGCGATGTCGTCACGCTGCGTGAGACGGTTCGCCGCCATCACACCTGCATATCCGCCGCCGATCACGACCGCATGGATGTTCTTGCTCATGGTGTCTCCTTCGCTCCGAGAGGCTCGGGAACAAGACACCGCCGGAGCGCACATCCTGACACGTTGTGATGCAGGTCACTTGACAATCGGCCGAGAACCTCGGGATTTGGCATGCCGCTGCGGAACCAAGCGTGGCAACGCTCTCGTCACCGCCGCTCAGCTGTCGAGGACAGAGGTGGTCGGCGTGGCGAAGTCGGCGTTTCGCGAGGACACTGAGGTCGTAGCGCCCACCTCGTCCCCAGGAGCACATGATGCCAACCAACGGACCTTTCGGCATCGATCCGGAAGATTTCGAACGCGCACTGCGTGGGGCGGGAACCGAACTCCGCGACCTGCTCGGGAAAGCCGGCGTATACCTCGACCGTGTAGACCACGCGAGCCTCGGTTCGCTGGCGTCGCTGTTCGGGCAGTTCGTCCAGCCGGAACGGCCACGTCCACCGGAACCCGAGGGCGAGATCACCGGTGAGACGGGCAGCGGGGTATGGGCGATCTACAGCATCGACGACACCGGCGAGGCCAGGATCGACCAGGTCTTCCCCAGCGAGCTCGAGGCCTTACGCGCACATCGCGACAACACCGATGACCGCCGTCGAGTGCGGTTTCTCCCCTACGGGGTTCCGGCAAGCGTGTTGGACGCACCCTGACGCGCGGACTCGCTCCATGAGTCGGGGTCGGCCGGTATCGCTTCCAGTTACACGGTGTCGTGCGACAACCTCGGGCTTGCAGTGGCGGCAGTCGCAGACCTGAATGCGTCGCTACAGGGCCACCCGCGCGAGGTGTGGAGGCATGGAGACGCGACCGAGAACACCTAGTCTCCCCAGCGCGGAAACAGCCGTTGACCTGGCTTTCTTTGAGCCGCCTGGGGGAATCGAACCCCCGACCTTTTCATTACGAGTGAAGCGCTCTACCGACTGAGCTAAGGCGGCGTGCCTTTCGGCCAAGCGAGTCTATCCTTTCGCGGCCCGATCGCGAAAACAGGTGGTCACGGTCACTGCGCGCGGGCCGCGATGAGGGCAGCGGCCATGGCGGCGAGGGCGAAACGGGGTTTGACGTTCAGGTCGAGCGCGGTACGGCAGGCGAGCACGGCCTCGATGGACTTCAGCAGGCCTTCTGGACGCACGCGCTCGGCCAAGTCGTGGATCTCGTCGGACAGATCCGGGTGGGTGAGCGCGATGCCGGAGCCGAGCCGGGTGGCGCCGAATCGGACGGCCAGCGCGTCCCGGTAGACGCCCGCCACGTCGATCAGAGCGCGATCGAGTGCGTCGCGGCCGGTGCGGGTCGCGCGGGACTTCTGCCGCCGCTCCAAGTCCTTCAGCACGCCGGCGGAGCCGCGAGTCGCGCTCGCCGCGCCCTTGCCGGTGCCGCCCGCGCCCATCGCGGTCGCGAGTTCCTCGCGCTCGCGGTCGTCCCGGGTCGCGCTCATCTGTTTGGCCTCGTCGTCGGCCGCGCGCACCAGCTCGTCGGCGGCGGCGTAGGCCGCGCCGGGCTTCCCGGATGCGGTGACCAAGGCCAGAGCGCGTCGGCGGCGGGCTCGCGCCTCTTCGTCGGTGGCGAGCCTACGGGCACGGCCGACATGGCCGCCGCTGATGGAGGCGGCCCAGTTCGCGGTCTTCTCGTCGAGGTTGTCGCGTTCCCGCAGCACCCGCGCGATGGCGGGCACCGATGGCGTCACCAGGTGCACGTGCCGACAGCGGGAGCGCAGCGTGATCGAGATGTCCTCGGGGTCGACCGAAGGGGCGCAGAGCAGGAACACCGTCCGTTCCGGCGGCTCCTCGACGACCTTGAGCAACACGTTTCCCGCCGCCTCGGTCAATCGGTCGGCATCCTCGATGACCACCACCTGCCAGCGCCCGGTACTCGGCCTGCGCGAGGCCACCTGCACGATCTCGCGCATCTCTTTGGTGCTGATGCTCAGGCCCTCGGGCACCACCCGGCGCACATCGCCGTGCGTGCCCGCCATGGTCGTGGTGCAGGCGTGACACCTGCCGCACCCGGGTGTCCCCGAGTCGGTGCACTGCAACGCCGCCGCGAAGCACAGCGCCGCGACGGATCTGCCCGAGCCGGGCGGGCCGGTGAACAACCACGAATGCGTCATCGCGCCTTCGACCGCTCCCCCGCGCGCGGCTACGGCGGCAGCCGTCAACTCGGACTCGACCGCCTCCTGGCCGACCAATCGATCGAAGACTCCCGCCACGCCGTACACCCTATCGGCCCCTCCCGACAGTTTCGGGCCGATACCGCAGCGCTCTCACCGCCAACCGCGACGCGCACTTCACCGCACACCCGGCCCCTCCCGACAGTTTCAGGCCGACGCGCCCACCGTCGCGGTGGATCGAAACGTCGCGCCGCCCGGACCGGCCGCTGAGGCACTCATGTCGCCCGAAGATTTCGCGCACCAGGTGATGCACGGGAGGACACCTTCGGGACCCAGCATCACCGAGATCTCACGGCGGCCACGGCAAATCGGCCGTACTCGACAGCCCTGCCCGAGGCTAGGAGGCGCGCTGGTGCGTGCTGTTCGCCCCGTCCAGCGCCTCGCGGATGATGTCGGCGTGGCCCGAGTGATGCGCGATCTCCCGCAGGATGTGCAGCACCGTGTAGCGCACCGACCACCAGATGCGCTCCGGAGTCCACGGCGTCGTCGGAGTGGGGATCGAGGTGTCGAGGCTGTCCACCGAGCGGATCAGCTCGGCCGTCGCCGCGGCAACCTCGTCCCAGGTGGCCAGCAGGCCTGCCACGGTCTCCTCGGGTGCCATCACGTACTCGGCGCCGAACTGCGAGACATCCAGTTCCGCGTTCTCGTCCCGCCGCACGAGCACCGACGTCCAGTGCCGTTCGCAGCTGACCAGGTGGTGCAACAGCCCGCCCAGGGTCAGCTCGCTCACCGTGGTTCGCTTCCGCGCCTGCTCGTCGTCGATGCCACGCAGGGTGATGCGGAAGAGTTCGCGCTGGTCGGCGAGCATCGCGATCAGATCCTCGCGCTCCTGTTCGGTACTCATGGCGCTCAGGCTACGGCTATCGCCGCGCAGCGAGAACTCACGACTTCCCGACGCCGGTCTTCTTCGCCACCGTCTTCTGCGCCGCGGTCTTCTTGGCCACCGTCTTCGTAGTGGTCGCCTTCTTGGCGGCGGTCTTCTTGGCCGCGGTCTTCTTGGCGGGAGCCTTCTTCGCAGCGGCCTTCTTGGCGGTCTTCTTCACCGGCCCGCGAGCCCGCCGGTCGGCGAGCAGTTCCATGGCCCGCTCCGGGGTGATCGACTCGATCTCGTCGCCCTTGCGCAGCGTCGCGTTGGTCTCGCCGTCGGTGACGTACGGACCGAAGCGGCCGTCCTTGATCACCATCGGCTTGCCGCTGGCCGAGTCGTTGCCGAGTTCACGCAGCGGGGCGGCGCTGGACGCCTGCCGCCCACGGCGTTTCGGCTCCGCGTAGATCTTCAGCGCCTCCTCCAGCGTGACGGTGAAGATCTGATCCTCGGTGTTCAGCGAACGCGAGTCGGTGCCCTTCTTCAGGTACGGCCCGTAGCGCCCGTTCTGCGCGGTGATCTCCTCACCGCTCGCCGGGTCGGTACCGACCACACGCGGCAGCGACAGCAGCTTCAGCGCATCATCGAGCGTGATGGTGGCCAGGTCCATGGACTTGAAGAGCGAGCCCGTGCGCGGCTTCGGCGCGGCGGCCTTCTTCGCGGTCTTCTTGGCGGGTTCCTGCCCCTGATCGACCTGCGGTTCGGGCAGGACCTCGGTGACATACGGGCCGAAACGCCCTTCCTTGGCGACGATTTCGTGCCCCGACTCGGGATCGACGCCGAGCGAACGACCCTCCTGCGGCGTCGAGAACAGCTTCTCGGCGACTTCGGGGGTCAACTCGTCCGGCGGAAGATCATCCGGCAGATTGGCCCGCTGCGACACCGGATTACCCTCGGGGTCATCGGGATCGGCGACCATCCGCTCCAAATACGGCCCGTACTTGCCGACCCGGACCACGACATCGCGTCCGTCGGCATCGCTGAACAGCTTGATGGAGTTGATCTCGCGCGCGTCGATGTCGTCGAGCCGCTCCCCGACCATCTTCTTCAGACCGCCGGACCGCGCGACCGACCCTTCCACACCGTGATCGCCGCCGAAGTAGAAGCTGGACAACCAGTTTCCGCGCTGCTCGCGTCCACCGGCGATGGCGTCGAGATCGTCCTCCATGGCGGCGGTGAAGTCGAAATCGACCAGTCGGCCGAAATGTTCCTCCAGCAAGCCGATCACGGCGAAAGCCACCCACGACGGCACCAGCGCGCTACCGCGCTTGTAGACGTAGCCGCGGTCGAGAATCGTCTTGATGATCGACGAATACGTCGACGGGCGGCCGATGCCGAGCTCTTCGAGCGTCTTGATCAGCGACGCCTCGGTGTAGCGCGCGGGCGGGTTGGTGCTGTGCCCATCGGGATTCAGCTCGACCGCCGTCACCGCCTGGCCTTCGTCCAGCGCGGGCAGCCTGGACTCGGCGTCGTCGGACTGGCCGCCCGCCTCCTCGTCGACGCTCTCCACATAGGCCTTCAGGAAGCCGGGGAAGGTGATGGTGCGGCCCGAAGCGGAGAACACGCACTCCTCGCCGGTGCCCGCGACGCCGGTGATGCGCAGCGTCAGCGTGGTGCCCCTGGCGTCGGCCATCTGGGAGGCGACCGTGCGCTGCCAGATGAGTTCGTAGAGCCGGAACTCGTCGTTGTCCAACCGCGCGTGCAATTGACCGGGCGTGGCGAACGTGTCGCCCGCCGGACGGATCGCCTCGTGCGCCTCCTGCGCGTTCTTCACCTTACGGGTGTACTGCCGTGCGGTCGGGTGCACGAACTCCGAGCCGTAGAGCTGGGTGGCCTGCGCACGGGCCGCGGCTATGGCCGACTCCGACAGCGTCGTGGAGTCGGTACGCATGTAGGTGATGTAGCCGTTCTCGTACAACCGCTGCGCCACCCGCATGGTCCGCTCGGAGGTGAAACGAAGTTTGCGTCCCGCCTCCTGTTGCAGCGTCGAGGTCATGAACGGCGGATAGGGCTTGCGCGTGTACGGCTTGGCCTCCGCCGAGGAGACCACCAGGTCGGCGCCGTCCAGCGCCTCGGCCAGCCGCCGCGCGTAGCCCTCGTCCAGGACGACGACGCCGCTCGCGGCCTTGAGCTGCCCGTCCGATCCGAAATCGCGCCCCGTGGCGACCCGCGCGCCGTCGACGGTGACCAGACGGGCGCCGAAGGTCCTCGGATTGGTGGCGTCGCTCTCCTCGCCGTTGCCCGCGTCCAGCTTGGCGGCGATGTCCCAGTATTCGGCGGAACGGAACGACATCCGCTCGCGTTCGCGCTGCACGATCACCCGGGTGGCCACCGACTGCACGCGGCCCGCCGACAGCCGCGGCATGACCTTCTTCCACAGCACGGGGCTGACCTCGTAGCCGTAGAGCCGGTCCAGGATGCGGCGGGTCTCCTGCGCGTCCACCAGATCGTTGTCGAGGTCACGGGTGTCAGCGGCGGCGGCCTGGATGGCGGGTTCGGTGATCTCGTGGAACACCATCCGCCGGACCGGCACCTTGGGTTTGAGCGTTTCCAGCAGGTGCCAGGCGATCGCCTCGCCCTCGCGGTCGGGGTCGGTGGCCAGGTAGAGCTCGTCCGCGTCCTTCAGCAGGCTCTTGAGCTCGGTGACCTTGGCCTTCTTATCCGGGCTGACGACGTAGATGGGTTCGAAGTCGTTGTCCACATCCACGCCGAGGCGCGCCCATGACTGGCCCTTGTACTTGGCCGGGACATCCGCCGCACCGCGCGGCAGATCCCGGATATGACCGACCGACGCCTCGACCGTGTAGTTACGACCCAGGTACGGCGCGATCTTGCGGGCCTTGGTCGGGGACTCGACGATCACGAGACGACGCAGGGCACGGCCCTGGTCGGCTGCACCGCGGTCTCGTGTTGCCACCGGCGAATACACCTTTCCTGATCGACCCGCGCTGCGTAGTTTCCGCTGTGCGCGGCTTGGGGTGAGCGGCTGCGACGGCTGAACGTCGCACCAGACACGTTTATACCGTGACGCCGCGTGTGGTCGAGTGCTTCCGACTCGAACCACTGAGCGTACGCCCGCCAGTTCGAATCAGTATGCCTGCCGTTTCGCCACACCTGCGCCGCGGCATGCTCGGCGGACCGATCCGCCGGCGCACACGGGCCGTGACTACCCCAGATATAGCTCGTCCCTCACCCCGTTGCCGGTGGTGAGGGACGAGCTGTGGATCCTCGCGCCGCTCAGCTGAGCGCACGCACTCCGGTGGCCTGCGGGCCCTTGGTGCCCTGGCCGACCTCGAACTCGACCTTCTGGTTCTCCTCGAGGGTGCGGAAACCCGAACCCTGGATCTCGGAGTAGTGGACGAAGACGTCAGCGGAGCCGTCCTCCGGCGCGATGAAGCCGAACCCCTTCTCCGCGTTGAACCACTTCACAGTTCCCTGTGCCATTCTGTTCCTTCTCTTTTCTTACCGGAACGGCGGACAACTGGGTTCGTCCACCGGGTCCGTTCCGACCGCTGTACTGTTGGTTCCCCCTGCAGGAAAGCACCAAGCACACCGTTCGCAACATCGATCCTGCTGACGGTTTGGACTTTGGATCCGTCCCTCGAACACAGAAGCTTGCGACCAGGAACCAGTGAACCATGTCTTCGGGCAATTCAACAGTCGAGTTACCGACAATTTGCAAAAAAGTTGATCTTGCGAATGCGCAGGTGAGGGACACAATGGTGGAATCCGGACTTGGGGTTCGTTTGCTTGGTGATAACCGAGTCGACGTTCAGCAAAGAAGCTGTGACCCAGGTCGCTATTGGGTATCGAAATGGCAGGTAGGGGTTGCCGGACGCACACGTTTCACACTTCCGGCGCGTGTGGCGGGGTTCGCGTCGTGAATCAGCCGTACTCAGCGCTCCGCGGACGGCCTCCCTCAGGGCTCAGCTACGGGGCATCGTTGCTGAATCGTGTCCTAACGGGGGTGCCGGACAGCGATCCTCGGCTGACGCATGTGGTCGAGTTGCCCGCGCGGGCCGCGGCACACTCCGCGTGGCCCGCCTGGGCATCACCGGATGTGGTTGCGGCATTACGCGACACGGGCCTCGACGCGCCGTGGCGCCATCAGGTGGAGACGGCGGATACGGCGTTCCATGGACAGCACGTGGTGGTGAGTACCGGGACCGCCTCGGGCAAATCGCTCGGTTACCAGCTTCCGGTGCTCACGGCGCTGCAAGCCGATCCCAAGGCCACCGCGCTGTATCTGTCGCCGACGAAGGCGCTCGGCGCCGATCAACTGCGCGCGATCGGCGCGCTCACGCACGAAGGTCCGTTGCGTGATATCCATCCGGCCACCTACGACGGCGATACACCTGCCGAGATCCGCCAGTGGGTACGCGCCAACGCGCGGTGGATCTTCACCAATCCGGACATGCTCCACCTGGGCATACTGCGATCCCACCAGCGCTGGGCGCGCGTACTGCGCAGGCTGCGTTATGTAGTGGTCGACGAATGCCACGCCTATCGAGGTGTTTTCGGCTCGCATGTCGCGCTGGTGCTGCGCAGGCTGCGGCGGATCGCCGCACGATACGGCGCGGACCCCGTGTTCGTGCTCTGCTCGGCGACCTCGGCCGAACCGGCGGCGGCCGCGTCGCGCCTGATCGGCGCGCCGTGCACCGCGGTCACCGCGGACGGATCACCGCAGGGGCCACGGACCGTCGCGCTCTGGGAACCGCCCTTGCTCACCGCGTTCACCGGCGAGAACGGTGCTCCGGTGCGCAGACCCGCCACCGCGGAAGCGGCGCGGATCATGGCTGATCTGGTGGCCGAAGGCGCTCGGACGTTGACCTTCGTCCGCTCGCGCCGAGCCGCCGAGCTCACCGCGATGGAGGCCAGAAGACTGCTGGCCGAGATCGATCCGGACTTGGCCGCGCGCGTGGCGTCCTACCGCGCGGGATATCTCGCGGAGGACCGGCGTGATCTGGAAGCGGCCTTGTCGGACGGATCGCTACTGGCCGCCGCGACGACCAACGCCTTGGAACTCGGCGTCGATATCGCGGGGTTGGACGCGGTGGTCATCTCCGGTTTTCCCGGAACGGTCGCGTCGTTCTGGCAGCAGGCCGGACGGGCCGGGCGACGCGCTCAGGGATCGCTCGTGCTGCTCGTGGCGCGGGACGACCCGTTGGACACCTACCTGGTCCACCACCCGGAAGCACTGTTGGACAAGCCGGTCGAGGCCACCATCACCGATCCGCGCAATCCCTACGTGCTGGGACCGCAGCTGCTGTGTGCCGCGCTCGAGCTGCCGCTCACCGACGCCGAGGTGGACGAACTCGGCGCAGGTGAGGTCCTTGCCGAGTTGGCGGCGAAAGGGTTGATCAGGCGGCGCGGGACCGAGGATCGCGCGCGCTGGTACGTGACCGCGGAGACGCAACCGCACGACGCGGTGGATGTCCGGGGCGGCATCGGCGCACCGGTAGCCATCGTGGACGGCGAAACCGGCAGGCTGCTCGGCACCGCGGATGCGGGACGGGCGCGGGCCACGCTGCATCCCGGCGCCGTTCACCTGCACCAGGGCGAGACCTACGTGGTCGACGAGCTGGATCTCGACGACGGCGTGGCCTTCGTGCACGCCGCCGAGCCCGGCTGGACCACCAGCGCGCGTCAGGTGACCTCGATCGCCATCGATGCGGTGACCGACCGCCGCTCCCACGGTCACGTGACGGCCGGGCTGGCGGGGGTGCGGGTTACCAGTCAGGTGATCGGCTACCTGCGCACGCTGGTCACCGGTGAAGTGCTCGACTTGGTCGAACTCGATCTACCGCCGCAGACACTGCCCACCAGGGCGGTTATGTACACGGTGACACCGGAGCTGCTGGCGCTGGCCGGAATCGAACCCCAGGACGTGCCGGGAGCGCTGCACGCGGCCGAGCATGCGGCAATCGGGCTGTTGCCCCTGGTCGCGACCTGCGACCGGTGGGACATCGGCGGCGTCTCCACCGCCGAGCATCCGGACACCGGGCTGCCGACCGTCTTCGTCTACGACGGCCAGGCCGGCGGAGCCGGGTTCGCCGAGCGCGGCTTCGCCCAGCTGCGGCAGTGGCTTTCGGCCACCCTGTCGGCCATCGAGTCGTGCGGCTGCGCGGCCGGCTGTCCGTCCTGCGTCCAATCACCCAAGTGCGGCAACGGGAACCACCCGCTGGACAAGGCGGCAGCGGCACGCCTGCTCACCGCCGTGCTGACCGAACTGTCCGCCGGCGCGGGGCGTCGGACGATTCGTGACGACGCAGAGTCGGACGCGTGACCAATTGTCGACCTTGCCAGCGCGCACGCTGGGAAGACTGGGAGACCTCCCAGTGGAATGGCACCGCTTCACCCTCGGCGAATAAAAAGGATTAGTTTCATGTTAACTAGAGTATTGCCACTGGCTCCATTGCCGACATGCGCATTCATCGGTATTTGATATCCGGACCCGCGCGGGGAATTCCACGGGACCCACTTTTAACCCGCCAGTAGAATTACCGATTTCCGCTACTGGACGCGACGCAAGGGCGACCGTGTATCGAACTCGTCAGCCTTCAACCGGGCCGGCCCGCGCACTCGCTCGAACGACGCGATCGCCATACAGACCTATTGGTACATTCCTTTCCACAGCGACCGTGAGGTCCCACTCCGCAACCGCACAGACGCGGATTCGTGTCCCCATCCGCCGCGCCGCCTCGTCCGCCTCCGCGCATGCGGCTTCGATGCCGGCCACCAACGCGCCCGCCCCGGCGAGCGCCGCCGAATCGGCGGCTGCCTGCGCCCGATGCCGCTCCACCACCACGGTGCCCACCTGGGCAATCAAGAGCGTCACACCGATCAGCCCTGCGAGCGCCAGGCAGGTGAAGACTGTGGCCAACCCGTCCTCCCTGGATGCGCGGCGTGAACTCCGCGCCACGATTGCCTCCCGCCAGGCCGGCCCGGCCACGCCGCCGTCGAGCGGATGGGCGTGGAGCCATGCCGCAGAGCCCATACGGTGTGCGAGTCGGTCGCTGGTCTGGACGTGCTTTTCGGGGTCGCTCAGGTCGCCCATGTCATACCCTCTGTCGATGTCGGGGGTTCGCCGCACCCGTCCTCCGATTGCCGCAGCGTGACGGGTCGCGCAGGCAGTCGGTCGCCGGCAGGCGCGCCGGATGCGTCGCACCTGTTCTCGAGTACGGCAACCTGCCTCGGCGCGCGTTCGGCGGCATCGAACGCGCAGCACCCGACCTACGGTCGGCCCTTCGGAGCAGGACGGCATGGACCGGTGTGGCCTCATCGATCCGGGCCCGCCGAGCCGCAGGGTGAGAGGCCTTCCACGGTCGGCGCGCCCGCTCGGACGTCCGCCGACCAGTCGTGCCGCACTGACAACCCTCGTGATGCGCAGCCGCTGCCCATGTGGAAGCACGCCGTGGGTACCCCTTTCATTTCGCGACCCCGGGTTCGAGCGTCGCGACCGCTTCCGCGCGGAGGGTGAGCAGCGGTAACAGCGGAGTTCCTGCGGAGACCACGGCTATGGCACGAGTGCCCTCGATGCGCAGTGCGATGTCGGCCGAGGGCGGGGCGATGCGCTCGGCCGCCGGGCGAGCGTTGGCATGATCGCCTCGCGCGACGAGGCGGGCCGCCTCGCGGGCGGCGTCGACACAGCGGACCTGCGTCGACGCCGCCAGTAGAGCCCCGAGGCAGAGCACGACGGCCGCCATGAGCGCGGTCAATGCGAGCGCTGCCTCGACCGTCACCGCTCCCCGATCGTCGCGCGGTCCCGGCGCGTCACGGCATCGTTCGGCAGCGGCGACGCCTACACCGACGTGTTGAGCGCCCGGTCGATGATCTTCGTCAGCGCATTCACGATGCTGTCGCCGGTCACCACGCCGTAGAGCACGGCGCCGAATGCCGCCGCCGCGATCGTGCCGATCGCGTACTCCGCCGTGCTCATGCCGTCCTCCGCGACCACCGCCCGTAGCACTCGCACCCGCAAGCCCATATATACAGCCCTCATCCTCTGGCCAACGGACCTCACGACCCCCTGGATACGCACCCGATTCCTCCTTTCCGGCCCGTGCGGCCGCTCCGCACGGGCACGCTTGTTCCGAAGCAGTCCGCGGCATGTGCCCCCGTCTCGGAACCACCTCGCCGCCGCCGATCCGCACACCCGGATCAGGCGAACGCTCGCCTCGCGAAATGCCCGGCGGCGCCACCTCGCCCCGCCGAACCGCCGACCACGCCGACGCACCGCCGCACCGTGCTCCGCCGAACCCGTCACACGTCCGAGCCGACACTGTCGGGTCGCGAGGCCACGGCACGTCGCGGAATGCCAGCAATCCGCTCACACCCCGTCTGCTGTCACACCCACGCACCGCCGCGACCTGAACCGCCGAACCCGTCCGAAAGCACCGCGTGCTTCGAGCCGGTCTCGTGGAAGGCAAAGCCACGGGATGCCGCAGGATTACAACAGTCCGCCGTCGAGCACTCGTCCTGCCAAGCCGATGACCACCGGCACTATGCCGAGGCAAACGAAGGCCGGGAGGAAGCACAGACCCAACGGCCCGCCGATCAGGACACCCGCGCGCTCCGCCTTCGCAGCTGCCGTGTCTTCGACCGCGGACCTCTGCTGCTCGGCCAGTTCCAGCACCGCGGCCGCCAGAGATGACCCGGAGCGTGCCGAGCGGCGCGCCATCCGGGCCAGTGACTCGATCTCCTCGGCCCCGGGACGCCCATTCGCGTCGCGCGCCACCTGTTCCCAGACCGTGGCCGCGTCGGCCCCCAATGCGAGCAGGTCCGCAGCGCGTCGCAATGCTTCGCCGAGCGCTTCGGGCGCCTCCGGCGCCACCGCCCGCGCCGCGCCTGCCATGGGCAGCCCGGCCCGCAGGCAGGCGGCCAGCAGATCGAGAACCGAGGCGACGGCCAGCGGATCCATCCCCTTGTTCGCTCGGCGCGACGACTCGGTCGGCCCGTGGTGGACTCGGCCGAGGACGGGTAGCCGCCGGCTTACGGCGACCCGCCCCGGGACCAGGGCGAGTGCTACCGCCACCAGCAATAACGGCAGCGCTGCATTCGGGGTGAACGCCATCATCAGCCTCCTTTACCTGCCCTGTGGTGCGAGAACCGCAGATATGACCTGCCGCCGAGCCGCACGGCGACACACCGAACATCACAGACGTGCCAGCGGGCCCGCCACACTTCGAGCGACAACCACGGACACGACCCCTCATCAGGCCATACGGCGGCACACCGAACGCCACAGACCTTCCAGCGCACCCCACAACCCTCGAGCAAGAACCACGGACACGACTCGTCGCGTGGCTGCACGGCGGCGTAGCACGCGTCACCGGCGTGCCGGAACCCCCGGGACGGTCGGCGCGAGGATCACGGGTACGAACTGCTGGCAGGACACCCGGTGACATGCGGCGCTCAGCCGACCTGTCGACGCCGCCGACACACTCGCCGATGAGATCGGCCCGCGGTCGCGGTAATGGGCGGGCACTACGGACCGGGCGGTGGCTTCGTGCGGCCGTACCGCTCGCGGTTATGGCAGAAACAGCCGCTGGCACCGACGGCCCTACGAACCTCCACATCTCGCCGACGGATTTCCACGCATCGCGTATCGATGCCGACATCGAAAGCGCGAGGTCGGCCTGGGTATTCGGCCGCTCACGGCCGACCGTCGTAAGCGTCTTCATAACAGCACCTTTCGCGTGATCACATCGGTCCACAGCAGGCCCGCGCAGGCCAGTCCCGCGCCGAGCGGAAGCAGCACCGTCCCTGCGGACGAGGCGAAGAGGACGTGCAGCGGCGCTGCGCCCATCATTTGGCCGAGGGCGATGCCGAGAAGCGGCAGGCAGGCGAGGACCGCGGCAGTGGCGCGCGCACCGGCCAGCGCTGCTGTGGTGCGCCCGTGGAATCGAAGGCGGCCCGCGAGATCCGTTCGGGCTGCCGACAGCAACTCGGCCAGCGCCAAGCCGTGCCGCTCGGCCACCTGCCAAGCGCCCGCGACCCGGGAAAGTTCCTCGGTGATCAAGGAATCCGGTTTGCGCAGACCCTCCGCCGCCGAGCCACCGAGCCGACTGCGTGCGGCGCCGATGGCAAACGCGCGTGCCGATTCGCCTCGCACCTCACGCGCGGCGGTCTCGGCGGCGGCGCTCGGGTGCGCCCCCACCCGCAATTCGGCGATCACGGCCTCCAAAGCGTCGAGCAGATGTCCTTGCTCGGCACTCCTGCGCCGGTCCCGCGCCGCCCGGCGGGCACGCAACCCGACCGTTCCGCTGACCAGGCCGGCCGCGAGGAAAGGACCAGGGCCGAAGACGAGGAGCACAACCACCACGCCTGCGCTCGCAACTGCGCGAAACAGCCTTTCGCGCTCCGGCATCCGATACTCGGCCCGCGCGGTCGACAACCGCTCGAACCGGCGGCGCGACCGCGGCGCCGGGACCACGGTCAACGCCAGCGCGAGGCACAAGAGCGCGCCGCTCATCGGTCGAGCCGTTCGGCGAGCAGGCTGGACAGGTCCGTGGCGGCGGGAGCCGCATCCGTGTCGTGCCAGGCGGGCGTGATCCGCACGTGTCCCTCGCCGCTACGGTGCACGAGGCCGATCTCGCGTAAGCCGCGCGAGCCGTCGGTTCGACGGTGCACGTGCAGGACGACCTGCACCGCGGCGGCGAGTTGACTGTGCAAGGCCGCTCGATCCATTCCGCCCAAGGCGGCGAGAGCTTCCAAGCGGGCCGGGACTTCGCGCGGCGAGTTGGCGTGCACGGTGCCCGCTCCTCCGTCGTGACCGGTGTTCAACGCGGTCAGCAGGTCGACCACCTCGGCTCCCCTGACCTCGCCGACCACGATCCGGTCCGGCCGCATGCGCAGCGCTTGGCGGACCAGGTCGCGCACGGTGATCTCACCGACGCCCTCCACGTTCGCGGTCCTGGCGACCAGCCGGACCACGTGCGGATGCGGTGGCGCGAGTTCCGCCGCATCCTCGACGCAGACGATCCGCTCGGATGGGTCCACCGTGGCGAGCAGGCCGGACAGCAGCGTCGTCTTTCCTGTGCCGGTGCCACCGACCACGAGGAATGCCAGCCTCGCCCGGACGATTCGTTTCAGCAGGATCTTCGCGTCGGCGGGCACCGCGCCCGCCGACGCGAGCGCGTCGAGTCCCTGAGTAGCGGGACGAAGAACGCGCAGCGACAGACAGGTGCCCCCGTGCGCGACCGGCGCGAGCACCGCGTGCAAGCGGACACCGAAGGAATCCCCCAGTGCCGCGCCGGTTCCCGTCAGCCGACCGTCCACCCATGGTTGTGCGTCGTCGAGCCGTCGCCCGGCCGACAGTGCCAGGCGCTGCGCCAGCCGCCGTACCGCGGCCTCGTCGGAGAACGTGATCGAAGTCCGCTCCAGGCCGTGCCCGCGATCGATCCACACCGCGTCGGGACCTGTCACCAAGACGTCCGCGACGTGCGGATCGTGCAGCAGCGTTTCGAGTACGCCCGCGCCGGTCAGCTCCGTCTGCAACAACCGCAGGGCGCGCAGCAGATCGGTGTCCCCCAGCACCCCGCCCGCTTCGGCGCGGATCGCGGCGGCGACCTGCGCCGGATCCGGATCACCGGTCTCGGTGGCCAGTCGCTCCCGCACCCGATCCAACAGCTCGGTGGTCAGTATCGCGCTCATCTTCCCCGCCTCACCTCCGCTGCCCAGGTGGCGCGCTGAGCACGCCGAGCACGGCGTCGGCGGCATCGCGTAACGGTCCGCGCCTGCGGACCGAGATCCCGCCGCGCTCCAGCCGGTGCGCCAGACCGCTCTGGGCACGGACGGCGGCGAGCAGCGGAAGATCGAGCACCTCGCAGACCTCGGACGCGCGCAGGCCACCGGGCGCCGGGCCGCGAACGATCAGGCCCTGGTTCGGGTTTCGGCGCGCGATGTGCGCGGACACCGCTTCGGCGGCGGCGACCGCCCGCAGGCGCGCCGGGACGACCAGCACCACGAGATCCGCCGAGTCGAGCATCTGGTCGGCATGCGGTCCGCGCTCACCGGAAATGTCGCAAACTACGAAATCGCCTGCGACACGGCCCGCTTCGATCACAGCGCGGACTCCGGCCGCACCGAGCTCGCGTGGCAATCGTCCCGCACCGCAGCGCCCGCAGGACAGTACCGCCAGACCGGGCGCCGCGACGGGCAGGGCGCCGTGCAACGCGGTCGCGGAGACCCGCCCGTCCTCGATCACCAGATCCGGCCAGCGCAACCCAGCCGTGTTCTCGATACCGAGCAGCAGGTCGAGGCCACCCGCGAAGGGCGCGCCGTCCACCAGCAAGGTCTCGCGCCGGAACCCTTCCGCGGCGGCGCGCAGCGCGACCGCGACGGCCAAGGTGGATGCCCCGGCCCCGCCGCCCGCCCCCGCGACGGCGACCACCACACCATCACCCGCACGTTGCTCGCCGTACTCGGCAAACATCTCGATAAGCCCCACCGCCGCGCCGGGCAGGGCGATAGCCCGCTCCGCCCCGACCGAGGCGGCGGCCTGCCAGTCGAGCAAGCCTGGCTCACCATCGGTTACCAACACCACGCCGGTCCGGCGCAGGTATCCCGCCGCGGCCGCCTCCCGCGCCGCATCGGTGTCGAGTATCACCAGCGGAGCGCCTGTCCAGGCATGCCTGCCGACCGGCTGGGTCCGCTCGTCGAGAGACCGTTCGGCGGCCGCCGCGATGCGCCGGACCTCCTCACGCAGGCGGTCGTCATCGATGAGCACGAGAGCGGGCGGCGGCCCGGTCGGCTCCGATGCTTCGAGGTTCATGCAGGTCAGCGTCGCTGAAAACGCACGGACAGAGAAGGACCGAGGTGCCGAATGTGGATAGCTTCCGGGGTGTGGACAACTTCCGAGCCGGGCGTCCTACCGCACTGCCCCTGAAATAGAGGACGGCCCCAGCCGGGGGGGGAGGAGGCTGGGGCCGTCGGGGTTCAGCCCCGGGGGGTCGGGCTGAACGCGCCTGGACCATGTCCAGGTGCCAGCAATACTACACCCAAGCCCCGCCCACAACGCAAGTCTGCCGACGGACATCTTTGCGGCCCTCGTGGCTTCGGCGTCTACGGGGCAAACTCCCCCGACGCGCCGTCCGCACGCCCGCCGCCGTTCGGAACACGCGTGCCGATCGGGCACGACCGTAGTACGTCCGCCGCCCACCTGCGGCGGATCGAAGGCAGGGAAGCCACACGACAGGCCCGGCAGACCCGATCCGCCGGTCTGCCAGGTTTCCGCACCGGGCTGCCGAGATGATGCGGCCACGCATGAGGAGCGCCATCCAGGGCCGCGTGGGACCACTCGGAACCGAGCACAACCGGCCGTCCGGAGGAAGGCGGCCCTACGCCGGCGCGCCAGGGCCGAAGAAGTCGCACACTGCGAGGAAACACCACCCGCCACCGGGTCGAGCGCGCGAGGACACCACCACGGAAACCTACGAAGTCCCCTCGGCCTGCGGCCGAAGCACCGCAGTGAGCCGCCCCGCAGCTCAGCGCCCCTCCGGAAGGAGGCGACTCCGCCGCCTATCCTGGTCACGTGGACAACTCAGCCCCTACGGGTGGACGCGTCGCGGCCTTCTTCGATCTGGACAAGACCGTCATCGCGAAGTCGAGCACGTTCGTGTTCAGCAAGCCCTTCTTCGCGCAGGGGCTGTTGAACCGCCGCGCCGTGCTGGAGAGCAGCTACGCGCACTTCCTGTTCCTGCTGTCCGGCGCCGACCACGATCAGATGGAACGCATGCGCGCCCACCTGACCAGCATGTGCGCGGGCTGGGACGTCGAACAGGTGAAATCCATTGTGGGCGAGACGCTGCACGAGCTGGTCGATCCGCTGATCTACGCGGAGGCCGCCGACTTGATCGCCGACCACAAGATCCGGGGCCACGACGTGGTGATCGTCTCGGCCTCCGGCGAGGAGATCGTCGGTCCGATCGCCGAAGCGCTCGGCGCTTCACACACCGCGGCTACCCAGATGGTCGTGGCGGACGGGAAGTACACCGGCGAGGTCGAGTTCTACTGCTACGGCGAGGGCAAGGTGGCCGCTGTCGAAAAACTCGCCGCCGGCGAGGGTTACGACCTGTCGCGCTGCTACGCCTACTCCGATTCGATCACCGATCTGCCCCTGCTCGGCGCGGTGGGGCACCCCACCGCGGTCAACCCGGATCGCAATCTGCGCCGCGAGGCCAACGCACGAGGCTGGCCGATCCTGACCTTCTCCAACCCGGTGTCGCTGTGGGCGCGCTTCCAGGCGCCGTCCTCGACGACGGTCGCGGCCACGGCCGCGGTCGGCTTGAGCGCGGTGCTGGCGGGCGCGATCAGTTACCGGATGCTGCGCCGCCGGCGCTGATATCCGAGCGCTGGAGCACCTCGGGATACCTGGTCGCCGGATGCTTGCCCAAGCATTTGCCGACTTAGCACGCGCCGCAGCGGACCAGGCATTTAACCACGAAACGCCGGGAAAAACGCCGATTATTCAATGTCTTACAATCCCTTGATGTGAGTGCAGTCACAGTGTAGAAAGGTAACTACGGAAGGGCGGAAGGCCAAGGCAGTACCGGAAGAGAAGGCACTGTCTCCCGACCATCCTTCCCAGCACGGACACCAGGCACCCACGCGGAGCGCGCCGCGACAAGGGCAGAAGCGTTGTGGGCCTGCGAAATACGGATTGTCGACGGCGAAGGCCTCGCACAGGTTGCGGGGATGAACCGGCCGATGTCCGGATTGTCGCCGAGGCCGCAGAACACAACCCACCCAGCACGCTTGGTAACCGGGTAGTCCGTGCTAGCGGGCGGTGAGGTCGACAGACAACGCCGCCCGCTTTGATGTGTCCGGGGTTATCCCGCCGCCGAGTCGGCGATCGATGTGGCTTCGCGCGCACCGTCTTCGAAGGCCGCGCAGCAGAAGATCACCCATCCGCCGACGGCCTCCACATCCCCGGATTCGAACCCGGCGGCCGCGTCCAGGTACGCCTGACGCCTGCGCAACAAGAACACCTCCGGCACGCCGAGGCTGTGCGGGTCCAGCCCACTGGACACCGCGACCAGCCTGGACGCCGCCCGCGCGACCACGCCGTCGGCCGTGCCGAACGGCTTCAGCGCCAGTAGCTCACCGTGTACTACGGCGGCGAGCACCGGGGCGGGCGCGCGGGAGCCGACCACCGTTTGCGCCAGCAGGTCCAGCCGCTGCGCGACCCCGGAGTCGAAGCGCGGCCTGCCGAGCGACTCATCCTGCGGTACCAGGTCGGCCGCGGCGAGCAGATGCAGCCGCGCCAACGCCTGCAGCGGAGCGCGCTGCCAGGTGCCCACCAGATTCCGCAGCGCGTCCCCGTCCAGCGCCTGACCGACGCGCAGCGACCCGGCCAGTATCGGGTCCGCCACCCGCCCATCGGCGGGGATGTCCGTGCTGCCCCCGTCGATGGCCGCCGAGGACCGCGCCGCGCGCACCGCGGCCTCGGCCGCCGTGGTCGGCCACCCACGCCGGTTCGCTTTGTGCCGGTGCACCGCGGCGAGCGCGTCGCGGGCGCGGTCGGCCGCGTCCCGGACACCGGGGAGATCGACGAGGGGCTGCAGCGGATCGGTCACGGCATACGAGGCTACTTGCGGCCGCGCGGACCGATCCGCGCGCCCGGCTCGCCTACCCGGCCAGCAGATCGCGTCCCGGGATCGCGTCGAGCAGCTTGCGCGTGTACTCCTGCCGGGGGTGGTCGAACACCTCGTCGGTCGTCGCCGCTTCGACCACCTTGCCGCGCTGCATGACGAGCACGTCGTCGGCGATCTGCCGGACGACGGCCAGATCGTGGGTGATGAACAGATACGCCAGACCCAGCTCGGCCTGCAGCTCGTTGAGCAGCCGGAGGATCTGAGCCTGCACCAGCACGTCGAGTGCGGACACTGCCTCGTCGCACACCACCACCTCCGGCCGGAGCGCGAGCGCACGCGCGACGGCCACGCGCTGACGCTGTCCGCCGGACAGCTCGTTGGGGTAGCGCCGCAGCACATCGGCCGGCAGCGCCACCTTGTCGAGCAGTTCCCGCACGGTCGCCTCCCGTTCTTCGGAAGTGCCGATCCGATGGGTGCGCAACGGCTCCTCGATGGTGCGGTAGATGGTGTACATCGGGTCGAGCGAGCCGTAGGGGTCCTGGAAGATCGGTTGCACCCTGCGGCGGAAGGCGAACGCGCCCTTGCGGTCCAGGGCGGTCACGTCCTTGCCGTCGAACGTGACCGTGCCGGAGGTGGGTGCGAGCAGCCCGAGCACCATCTGCGCCACCGTCGTCTTGCCCGAGCCGGATTCGCCGACGATCGCCGTGGTCGACCCGCGCCGCAGCCGGAACGACACGTCGTCCACGGCGACGAATTCGGTCGATTTCCACGGCGTGCGCTCGCGGATGCGGAACGTCTTCGTCAGGTGCTCGGCGACCAGCACCTCGTCCGGAACCACCGTGAGTTCCGTGTCGGCCGCCGCCACCTGCTCGGCCACCTGGACGGCCTGCGCGCGGATCTCCGCCCGGCGCCGCACCGCCGAGCGCCGCGCGGCCAGCGACGGCGCCGAACTCACCAGCCGCTTGGTGTACAGGTGCTGCGGATCGCGCAGAATCCGCAGGGCCGGGCCGGATTCCACGACGCGGCCGCGATACATCACCACCAGGTGTTCGGCCCGCTCCGCCGCCAGGCCCAGGTCGTGGGTGATCAGCAGCACGGCGGTGCCGAGTTCGGCGGTGAGCCGGTCGAGATGGTCGAGGATCTGCCGCTGCACGGTCACGTCGAGCGCCGAGGTCGGTTCGTCGGCGATGAGCAGCTTGGGCCGGCAGGACAGGCCGATCGCGATCAGCGCGCGCTGGCGCATGCCGCCGGAGAACTCGTGCGGATACTGGTTCACCCGGCGTTCGGCGTCGGGCATGCCCGCTTCCTCGAGCAGCTCCACGGCCCGTTTCCTGGCGGCCTTGCCCTTCGCGATGCCGTTGGCCTCCAACGTCTCGCGGATCTGGAATCCGACCTTCCACACCGGATTCAGATTCGACATCGGGTCCTGCGGCACCAGTCCGATGCCGCTGCCGCGGATCGCGACGATTTGTCGTGCGGAGGCCGCCGTGAGGTCCGTGCCGTCGAATCTGATCGACCCGGAGGTGATCCGGCCCGTGCCGGGCAGCAGGTCGATGATCGCGTGCGCGGTGGTCGACTTCCCCGAACCGGATTCGCCGACGATGGCCACGGTCTGCCCGGGATAGACCGACAGGCTCACATCGCGGACCGCGGGCACCGGATTGCCGTCGGCGGTGAAACTCACGTTCAGATCGGTGATCTCCAGCAGCGGGTGCTCGGTCTCGCTCATCGCTTCCTCGCCTTCGGATCCAGGGCGTCCCGCACGGCGTCGCCCAGCATGATGAAGCTCAGCACGGTCAGCGCGAGCGCCGTCGCCGGATAGAACAGGATGGCCGAGGTGCGGATCTCCTTCTGCCCGGTGGCGATATCCGCACCCCAGGACACCACCGTGCGGGGCAGGCCGACGCCGAGATAGGACAGCGTCGCCTCGGTGACTATGAAGACGCCCAGCCACAGCGTGGTCACCACGATCAGCGGTCCCGCCGCGTTCGGCAGCACGTGACGCAGCAGCGTCCGGATGCGGGAGACGCCCAATGCTTTCGCCGCCGTGACGTAGTCGCTGTTCCTCGCTTGGATGACGGCGCTGCGCGCGATCCGCGCCGCCTGCGGCCAGGTGAACGAGGCGAGGATGACGATCACCGTCCAGATCGTGCGCGCCTCCAGCAGCTGCATGATCACGATGGCGGCCAGCATCAGCGGGATCGCGTAGAAGATCTCGGCGACCCGGGAGACGATCGAGTCCAGCGGCCCGCCGTAGAAGCCCGACAGCGCCCCGAGCGTCCCGCCGATCAGTACGAACAGCAGCGTCGCGCCGACACCGGCGAGCACGGAGGCCCGTGCGCCGTAGACCGTCCGGGCGTAGACGTCGCAGCCCTGCTTGTCGAAACCGAACGGGTGGCCCGCGCCGCGCGGATCCATGCTGAAATCGCCGTTGCAATACCGCGGGTCCTGGTCGGTGAACAACCCCGGCCAGATCACCACGATCAGCACGAACACGATCAGCACCGCCGCCACGACGAAGATCGGGTTGCGCCGCAGCTGCCGCCACGCGTCGCGCCAGATGCTGGTCGGCGCGCCCGCGGCGGGCACGGCATCGGTGGCGAGCACCTCGACCTCGTCGGGCGGGGCGACGAAGTGCTCCTGGCCGCGGCGCGGCTGCCCCTCGGTCAGGTCAGGCATAGCGGATCCTCGGGTCGAGTGCGGCGTAGAGCAGGTCTACGACCAGGTTGGTGACCAGGAAGATGACGATCAGCACCGTGACGAAGGAGACCACGGTCGGCGGTTCGCCCCTGGTGATGGCCTGGTAGAGCGTGCCGCCGACGCCCGGGATGTTGAAGATGCCCTCGGTGACGATCGCGCCGCCCATCAGGGCGCCCAGATCGGCGCCGAGGAACGTGACCACCGGGATCATCGAGTTGCGCAAGATGTGCACGGTCACCACACGCGGCCTGCCGAGTCCCTTGGCGGTCGCGGTGCGCACGTAGTCGGCGGACATGTTCTCCGCCACCGAGTTCCGGGTCAGTCGCAGAACGTAGGCGAACGACAGCGAGCCGAGCACGAACGCGGGCACCAGCAGTTCACCGACCGTCGCCTTGCCGGACACGGTCACCAGAACGATCCCCCACTTCACCCCGAGCAGATACTGCGCGAGGAAGCCCACCACGAAGACCGGCACCGCGATGACGATCAGGCTGACCACGAGCATCGTCGAATCGAACAGTCTGCCTTTGCGCAGCCCGGCGATCAGGCCGAACAGCACGCCGAAGACCGACTCGATCAGCACGGCCATGAGCGCCAGCTTGATCGTGATCGGGAACGCGCGCGCGAGTTCGTCCCGCACCGGCCTGCCGGAGAAGGCGGTGCCGAAGTCCAGCGTGACGATGCCTTTCAGGTACAGCAGATACTGCACGAGGAAGGGCTCGTCGAGGTGGTAACGCGCCCGCAGCTGTGCCTCGACCGCGGGCGTCATCGGTTTGTCACCGGCCAGCGCGTGGATCGGATCGCCCGGGACGAGGAACACCAGGGCGTAGATGAGCAGCGTCGCCCCGAGGAACACGGGGATCATCTGAAGCAGACGCCGCACGACATACCAGGCCATTTCGCCTCCTGGGTAGCGCCGCCGAGCGCCGTGCGGACGCCGGGCGGCTGGCGGCTACTTCTCGATGTTCTCGAAGGCGAACAGACCGTTCCAGGCGAGTTCGGCATTGCGCACCCGGTCGGAGCGGCCCGCCGCGGCCACGTAGTCGAACACGGGAATGTCGGCCAGGTCCTTGATCAGCAGCGCCTGCGCCTGCGCGACGAGCTTGTAGGACTCCTCCTGGGTCGACGCGGCCAAGGCGGCATCGAGCAAGCGGTCGAACTCGGGACTGTTGTAGTCGACGTTGTTGGTGTCGGAGTAGCTGTAGTACTGCGAGGTGAGGAACTGCAGCATGGTCGGGTAGTCGCCCTGCCAGCCGTAGCGGAACGCCTTGTTGATCGTGTGCGCGTTCACCTCGTCGCGGATGTTCTTGAACGTCGGGTACGGCACGCCGATGGCGTCGATGCCGAGGGTGTTCTTGACGCTGTTGGCCACCGCCTCCACCCAGGCCTGATGGCCGCCGTCGGAGTTGTAGGCGATCTCGTAGCGGCCCGACCACGGCGATATCGCGTCGGCCTGTGCCCACACCTTCCTGGCCTCGTCGGGGTTGTACTTCAGCACCTCCGTGCCGGGCAGGTTCGCGTCGAAGCCGGGCAGCGTGCTGGCGGTGAAGTCGCGTGCCGGGATCCGGGTGCCGTGGAAGATGTTCTGCGCGATCTGTTCCCGGTTGATCGCCATCGAGATCGCGCGGCGCCGCAGCAGCCCCTCCTGGCCGGCGAAGTGCGCGACATTCGCCTGGATGCCGATGTGCTGATTCTGGGCGGTCGGCTTGGTGATCGCGCGGTCGCCGAGATCCTGCTGATAGGAGGTGAGCGCGCTGTCGGGCACGGTGTCGAGCGCGTCGAGGTTGCCCGCCTGCAGGTCCGCGTACGCGGTATCGAAGGACTGGTACATCACGAACCGCAGCCCTTTGTTCTTGGCCGGGCGGCCGCCGGGGTATTCCGGGTTGGGCACCAGATCGATCTTGACGTTGTGCTCCCACGCCCCGGTCCGGGCGAACTTGTACGGGCCGTTGCCGATCGGGTTCTCCCCGAACGCCTTCATGTCCTTGAAGGCGGCTTCGGGCAGCGGATAGAACGGCGCGTACCCGAGTTCGGTCTCGAAGTCGATCGACGGAGCTTTCAGCTCGATGGTGAAGGTGCGGTCATCGATCACCTTCAGACCCGACATCGTCTGTGCCGTCGGCTTTTCCGCGGACACCTGGTCGAAACCGACGATGGGGCCGAACACGTAGCTCTGCAACTGCGCGTTGCTGCCGAGGGCCCCGTAGTTCCACGCGTCGACGAACGACTTCGCCGTCACCGGGGTGCCGTCGGTGAACTTCCAGCCGGGCTTGATGGTCACCCGGTAGTTCTTCCGATCCGTGGTCTGGATCGACTCCGCCATCTCGTCGTGCGCTTTGCCGTCGGCGTCGTAGTACTTCAAGCCCGCGAACAGCCGGTCGACCACGCGGCCACCCATGTTCTCGTTGGTGTTGGTGGGCACCAGGGGGTTCTGTGGCTCGCCGCCGTTGACGGTGACGATGTCGGCATCGGCGCCGTCGCCCGAGGAACATGCGGACAGCCCGAGCGTCGTGGCCAGTACGACTGCCGCGGTCAGCGCCATCGCTCTGTGGAATTTCAACGCGTCCTCCCGGTGCGAGAAGGGGGGAGCCGATCGGCACCCGCGCGAGGTCCATCAGCGCATGCCGACACGATCCCCCTGTGTGTTGGCAGAGTAACGACCGGCGCGGGCACTGTCACCTGATTGCGCCGAGTTCGGCGCACTTGTTACCGAGCCGGCAACATCGCCGAAACACCCCATGTTTCGTGCGGAAACGGGCCATTCGACCGGAATATCGCCTTCGTCGGGGGCGGGGAGGGACACACGTCCCGGGAGGACGCGCGGCGGTGTGGCGCGCGCGGAGCCCGGCCGATACACCGCACGCGGCGTGGGTCACAGTTGATTACTGTCGAACTCGGCTGCGTCGAATCGTGCGCTCAGGCTACGTGGAAAGAAGAGACGAGATGACTGGAACCAGCGCCGACCACAGGGACTCGTACCCGCCGAGCGCGGAGTTCGCTGCTGAGGCGAACGCCGACGCGGGGTTCTACCAGCGGGCGGCGGCCGATCGGGAAGCATTCTGGGCCGAGCAGGCCGGGCGGTTGCACTGGCACGA
>NZ_JBVJAP010000004.1:0-71768 GCF_055590505.1 Nocardia sp. NPDC041819
ACACCCGGCGCCTGCTCCACCCGCGGAGCCACCACACCACCCGGCACCGGCTCACCCGCAACCGGCTGACCCGGAACACCACCCGACTGACCCGGCTGCTGACCCGGAACACCCGACCCACCCGACCCACCCGGCACACCCGACGCAGACGGACCCGAAACACCCGGCGACCCAGACCGACTTAGCTGCCCGGCGTCACCGGGCGGACCGGACGCAGGAGCGCTCGATTGACCCGGCGCAGGGGGAATGCTCGGTTGTCCAGGCACAGCTGTGCTCGGCCGTGATCGCTGCTGATCCGGTCGGCTCGACCACGGCGTCACCGGCCCGGCCTGCTGATCTTCCGCCGTTTCCGGTTCTTTTGCTTCCACCTCGACCCCGGCGGGCCAGATTTCAGCAGAGGTCATGATCTTCCCCCGGTTGTCGGTGCCATCAGCAGGTGGAGGACGCTCGAGCGGTAGGTTCGAGCAGTGGGTCGCAGGAGTTCATCCAACCTTCCTCACAAGTCGCTGTGAACTATCTGGCGGCCTGGACAATTCGCGCACGTCAGTGTAGATGGATTCGGACCGGCCTCCCCGGTTCTGCCAGCGCTGCGCTTCCCGCAGTTGGGAAGCCTCGACAATGGAGACGTCGAAAGTAGGTCTCACTCATGGTCGATCCTCGCGTACGCCGCTTCGATCGACGGTGGGGAGTTCGATCGAAAGGCGGACTTTGCCGTGGTGAGGCACCAGCCTTGCGAGCCTCCGACCCAGGTCGGGTCGGCCGCAATGAACCCAAGTGAAGACCAGCATGCCGCCGTTAACCGGCGCTCCGCCTAGCATCCTCGAGGTGATCCCATGCCCTTCGGCGTTTCATGGTCGAGTATCGGTAAGTTTGCGGCCACCACCGGTCTCACCGTTGCCGGTGGTGCGCTCGGGTCGGTTATCCCGGGTGTCGGCACGGCGATCGGCGTTGCGGCGGGCAGTGCCCTGGGCGGCCTCATAGCGGAAACAGCCTGGGACGTAACTGTCGAAGACAAAAGCTGGGGCGAGTCCTTGAATAATGGCGTCGAAACCGGCGCTTTCTCATTGCTGGGAGGCGGGGCAGGCGGCGCCGCCCGGGGTGCGTTTGCGACGTTGGGCGGGCGAAATCTGGCGAGGCGGATGCTCGACGGTGCAATCCACCCGGGTATCAGAAATCCCACCGCGATTGCCCGAGCAACATGGTTGAGGGATGCCCGAACGGCGGCCGGCAATAGGGGTATGTCACTGAACGCTGCCCGCGGTTGGTTGACCGGCGCCGGCGTGGGTGCCGGTCTTTCGGGCGTCAACCATCAAGGAGGACCAGGGTCGGGTCCGGGACAAGGGCAGTCGTACCTCGCGACGCTGCCGACCAAGCCACTCAATGCATCGACGACGTTTAGCACCAGCTGAGGGGTGGCGCTATGGCCGACATGCACCCGATGCTGATGCCCGATCGAAAGAAGATTCAGGAGGGCAACTACCCCCCTGAATGGGTCTTCTCGGTCTTCACCGATTCCTGCTTCAAGACCTTGTATCAAAACTTCGATGCGATCTGGAAGATTCTCGGCAAAGATGCCAAGGGCGATCCACCCAAAGCTCCGGACGTGCCGCAGGTCCCCCCTGCGAATATCGGCAGTTTCACCAACTACGCAGAAGTTGCGGTGCAACTTCAGCGGTCGTACACCGACCTGAACGGCAACATCACCGAGCTCGTGAACTCGATACGCGAATCCGGGAAATGGTCCGAGGCGGGGCAGGAAGCGACCAACAAGGTAATCGACGAAAAAGTCGTCGCAATGGCCCCTATCGCTCCACCGCAGGGCATACAGATCGACAGTCATATCTTGACTTGGGTCACCGCCGCCAACGATTCGCTTGCGAGCGAGATCGATGCCATCAAGCAGGGGCAGAACGGCGTGGCCAAGGATATCGATGATCAGACAAAGATGATCAAAGACCTGCAAGATCAGATCAAGAAGCTGGAGGCGGCGGCGGCCAACCCGGCGGGCACTCCACCTCCCGTCGACGGGTCGAACTGGCCGACGCCCCCCGGCACCCCCGGCGCCCCCGACCCGACGATCCCGCCGGCCGTGGACAACAGTGACTTCCCCCCTGGCCTGGACGACCTCGACGACCCGACCAGTCCCAGCACGACGCTGCCCGATTTGGACACCCCCGGTAGCCCGGGCTCGACCGGTCAGACGCCGAGCAGCCTCGACCCCAGCGGGACCACGCCGGGCGTGACGACCCCCACCATGCCGAACGTGCCGCAGACCCCCGTCGCGTCGCCGATGGGCTCCGGCATGGATCTGATGAGTTCCATGCTGCCGATGATGATGCAGCAGGCCATGATGCGGAACATGGCCGACCAGGATTTGAACAGTCGTCGCAGGGACCTGGATCCGAGCCGCTACGACGACGAGCTCGATGCGGTCGCTCCGCCGCCGGTCGCGCCGCCGGTTACGGCCCAGCCCGCGGTCGCGCAGCCGTCCACGACGGCTCCGCCGGCGCAGCAGAGCGGGGCGCCCACCGGTACAACGTCTTCCACGCAACCCACAGTGGCGCCGGGCCGTACCCCGGGTGCCGACGGCAGTGTGGAATACACCTTCCCCGACGGACGCACACAGAAGGTTTCCGCGATGGTCGCCCAAGCCCTGGACGCGGCGTTCGGCAACCGCAGCGCCACCGACGCGCAGAAGGCGTACGAGAAGACGTCGGCGAAGTGGTCGGACAAGAAGCAGATCGGCACTCCCGTCGACCCGTTCCAGCTGATGACCGGAGACGTCGCCGTATGGGAGAAGCGGACTGCGATCCTCGTGGTATTCCCCTCCGAGGATGGCGCAGGCACACTGGAGGCCATCATCGACGGCGAGCTAAAGCCGTGCAACCCGCCGGAGATGACCGATAAAGCCGGAGAATTCGGTAGTTTCACCGGGTTCGTGCATCCGAAGGGCATCGAGATGACCGCGCCGGCAGACGGGGGCGCGCCCCCGGCGACGCCGGGCTCGGCCGATCAGCCCGCGGCCGCGGCAATGCCGGTTGTCGCGGCGGGCTGATCGTGCGAGCAATGTGACAGCGGCGGATGAGGAGAGGAGGTCGCGATGGCGCTGAATGTGGATCCGCAGGAACTCGTCGCTGCGGCATCGAAACTCGCCGCGATGGCGCGCGACACCGGGGCCGCGATCCCCGGAGGATGGGTCGTGCCCGCGGGCGCTGACCCGATCTCGGCTGCCGCGGTGCCGCAGCTCAACGCGCAGGCGGCATCGCTGCTCAACGGAATGGCCGGTGTTCTCACCGATATCCAGCGCACCGCGTACAACATCGGCGCGGCTGCCGCGGATTACACCGCGGCCGACGACCGCGGCGCCCGGACCATCAACGGCAGCGGCGGTGATCTCCTCGCCAATCCGGTCGGCGATGTACAGGAGATCGGCCAGCGGCGACCGCCCGCGCTGCGGTTCCCTGTCGCGGGCGGCGCGGTCGACCCGCTGACGTTCGCTCAGCAGCTGCACGCGGGCCCCGGGCCCGGTGCGGCAAAGGGATTCGCCGACGCGCTGCGCAAATTCGCCGGGGGCCCCCATCTGGCGGCCATCGAGGGACTGAATTCGGCGGCGAAGTCGATGCAGCACTGGGAGCCTGTCGGCACCGCGGCGGCGACGGAACTCGGCCAGCGCCGCGGGTGGCTCGACCAGCTCGGCACCGGTCTGGGGATGCTGGCCGACGGAATCGACACCTACAGTGACGCGTTCCGCACCGCGAAGGCCAAACATCCCACACCGGAGGAGATCATCGCCGCGCGTAAGGAGCTGATCACGGCGATGCGCTCCAAGAACGAACTCGGCATCCAGGCGGCCTTGGCGAAATTCAACGAGCAGAACGCTCGTTCGGCGGAGACGATCACCGGTTACTCCACCGAAGTCGGCTCCAAGGTCGGAGCGAGTGAAGCCGCGAGTGAGGGCACTGGAAAGGGCGACGGCAGCGGCGATTCCAGCGCGTTGACCCAGATGCTGCCCGCACTGATGAGCGCGATGGCCTCGGCCGGAATGCCGCTGAGTCAGCTCGGGCAGTCGGACGCGTCGGAAGTCACCGACGACTACGGTCTCGACGAGTACGGCTACGACGATCTCGGCATCCCGAGTGGGCTCGGTACGGGCAGCCCGAGCGGGATGCCCGCAGGCAGCCCTGGCCTCGGCATCCCGGATATCGAGGCGGAAACCGTCGCGGCGAGCGCCCTGCCGGTGGCTGCGGCGGCCACCCTGGGGTCGGGCATGCCGCGCGCGTCGGTCATCGAACCCCTCGGTACCTCGTCGGCCGCCAACGCCACTGCGGCGCGCGGCGGTTCGCCGATGATGCCGTACATGCCGATGTCGCCGGGCATGGGCAACTCGGGCAGCAACAACGACCGCAACCGGGTCGTGGCGTGGCATCCCGACCGCTTGATGTATGTCGACGACACGCCGCACACCGAAGCGGTGATCGGCGAACGGCCGACCATCGCGCCGACCGTCACCCCCCCGACGCCCACACCGAGCAACCAGAACCCTTCCCAACCCGGAGGTAACGCATGAGTGAGCACAGCGAGGTGGAGTCGTGAGTTCCATCCACCCGGACGTGCAGGCGGCTTTGGACGCCGCCCGCGATCTCCGGCACCGGATCGCCGAGATGCGGGAGAAGATCGACAACATCCGGGCCCGTAGGCCGTCGCCGAGCGGCGCGGTCATCCCGGAGGTCGACGCGATGGGCAAGTTGACCGATCTCTACCTCGCTCCGGGGACGGCCGCCCGCCTCACCGGCCCGGAACTGGTAGCCGAGATCATGGCCGCCATCCGGGAGAGTACCGCCGATGCGGCGCGGCAGTACCAAAGCGTCATGGAGACGCCCGTCGAGGGAACCGAGCCGGTCGCCACCGCGTCGGGGCAGTCCGGATGACCGAGCCCGCCCCGGACGTCACCGTCGCGGACACCGTCCGATGGCTGCACGACGAGGGGCTGGTCCGGCTGGCCGGGGTGGCGGAGGGCATCTCGGAGACGATCGTCGCCTACACGATCGACGTCGCCACCGGAACCGTCTCCGCGCATCCCGCCACCGGCGGCGGTGTCGGCGCGGACGTGGTGTCGCTGGCCGCCGACGACCTGCCGTACCCCGTCGGCACTGCCCGGCGTCTGGTGATCGCCGGCGTCACGACCACGGACGCGGTACTGGTGGTCGACTTGGCGGCGACCCTGACGATCGCGATCAATGCCGACCACCCCGAGCAGACGGCCCGGTCCTGGGTGCTGCAACTGCTGTTGAACCCGGAGGTCACGATCACCACCAACAGCGCCGACGTCGCCATCGGCAGCAGCGCCCGGTTGCGGCAGAGTTTCATTCCGGGTGGCGGCGCGACCCTGGTCAACGTCGACGACACCCGCCCGCCGGTGACGGCGGTGACGTTGAACCCGGCTACCGAAGGCCCCGACCATCTGGACGTGGCCCCGGACGGCACGGGGGAGCTGTATCTCGGTGCCCGGTTCTGGCAGTTGCGCCAGATCATGCGTATCGAGGACGCCGCCTGGTCCGTGCTGGCGGCGCGCCTGGAATCGGTCACCGACGATTCCGATTACCTGACCGATTCCCGCCCCGGCGAACGATTCTCGGAGACCAGCCGATGACCGACATGCACCCCATCCAGGTGGACGACTACGACTTCGATGACGACGACCAGTCGGAGGCCGCGGCACCGGACTGGCGGAACATGACCTACGAGGTGTTCAACCCCGACCACACCGTCGGCGTCGGATGCGACCGGGACGGAGAGATCATCGGCCTGTACATCACCGATGACGCCCGCGACAACGGCGACGAGTGGTTGGCGTCCCAAATCGTGAAGCTCGCGCGGCTGGCGCACGCGAAATCGCGCGTGGGGTTGCGGGCCGAGATGGAGTTCAAGGGGACCCGTTCCTACACGATCGACTCGTTCGATCTTCCGACCGAGGCGTCGTATCGCGCCATGGAGGAAGCCGAGTTCCGGCGCGACACCTGAGTTGCCGACCGCCGCAACGGCGAGACAGGACAGCGACATGACCGACAAGTTCGATACCGACGACCCGCACGAGGTGGTCGCCGCCGCGCACAAGTTCCGGACCGCGATCGCCACGATCGGCGGCCAAGTCGGGCAGATCAGTGATGGTTTCGTCGCGCCACGGCGACCGGAATCGGAGATCGACCGGCGACTGGTGGCGCACACGCAGTGGATCAAGACGACATTCGAGCGCGCGGTTCGGGCCAACGGCCGCCGCGTGGACGCGACGACACAGGTCACCGCCCAGGTCTCCTACACCCACGCCGACGCCGATCGCGCCGGCGCCGCTGCGGTGCGTCGCCGCACCGAATCCATCTGACTCGCTGATGGAACCGGAGCGCCGCAGTCCGTACTGGGACGCCATCGTCGGCGACAACTGGCCGGCGATTCCGCCGGGGGACTGGAGTGCGCTGGAACGTCTCGCGCGAGACGGCGCGGGGGCGTTGGACTTGCTCGACGCCGAGAGTAAACGCCGCGGCTTCGACGAACATGCTCGCTCCAGTGCCGGTCTGCAACCGATCAAGGACGACATGCTGCGCCAGCGGATGAACCCGCAGGCGTTCGCCGACGCGCTCGAGGCCGCGGCGGACACCTTCCGGGATTTTTCCGATCTGGTTTATCGGACCCGCAACAAGATCTTGGACATCGTCGAGGAGACCACCTCGCGGATCAACGCGACGAGACGCGCGGCCGCGGCGGAAGAGGACGAATCCGATGCTCAGGCCCTCCGTAGCCGGATCCCCGGCATGATCGCCGCCGCCAGGGACGACGTGGAGGATGTCGTTCGCGCGGCGCTCGGTTCGATCAGCCCGCAGGGCCTGCCCAGTTTGGGCTTGATCGCCGACGCGCTGGGGCAGCCGGGGCCTTGGGAGCCGGGCCACCGCAGTGCGGACGACCACAGCGGGGACGTCCATCACCAGCACCGGCCCGCGAAGGACCACTCCGGCAATCCACGGCACGACGGCTCGCCGCGGACGAATCGGCCGGAGAACGATTTCCCGGTCGGGGTGCCCCCGCGAGATGCCGACGACCGACCGGTGACCACCGATCCGTTCGGCCCGCTGTTGCCCGGTGACGAACTCGGGGAGCGACCCGGTCCCGTTGATACCGAGGACACCTCCGCTCCGCCGTCGACCGGACCGGCGCCGGATCAGTACATCCCCGGCGGACCGACGACTGTCCCGGTGAACACCGCGCCCGGCGGTGGCGGCTTGGAGGACGGGCACGGTCTGCCCGCGGCGGGCGTTCCGCCGCGCGGTCAGGTCACCGGCACCGAGCACATGGCACCGGGCCGGGATGCCCCGGTGGACAGCGATGCGCAGGATTCGGCCGGTCCGGACGCGCGGGATTCCCATCGGAGCGATCCCGACGTCCCGGCCGAGGCGGCCGAGTCCGCGACCCCCGACCGCTCCGGCACCGTTTCGGCGGCGGAATCGCACGACACGGCAGCACCCGAGCAGTTCACCGGTTCCTCCGCGTCCGCGGCCGATCCCGGTACGTCGGTGCCGCCGCCGCTGATCCTTCCGCCACCGGTCGCGGCGCCTGCTTCCACCGCACCGTTCGCACCGTTCGCACCGGCTGCCTCGGCCGCTCCCGCGGGACCGGCGGTGTCCGCTCCGGCGGCACAGGGCGGCTCCGTCCCCCCGCCGCAAGTTCAGGCGAAGCAGACCGCTCCTCCACCCGGCGAATCGCGTGGGCCGGTCGCCACCCCCAAGATCACGGCGGCGAGCGCGGGACCGCCGCCGGGTGCGGGCGGCGCCGCCAAAGCGCAGCCACCGGAACGGACCGAGCAGCGCACCGACGCGGGTAAGGACGGCGCGGACGACAGCGACGAGTCGATGCGCACTGTGGTCGGTGCGGCCATGACGTCGGCGGCCGCCCCGGCATTCGTCCTCGGCGAGCGAGTGGACGGCGATCTGGTGCTGGCCCGCACGCTGTTGAGCGGCGTGCTGGCGGCGGGCGGTGATGCCGTCCTCGGGCTCGGCTGGGCGGTTTCGGTGATGCGCCATCCCAGCGGCATCAGCGCGTTCGTCACCTCGAACGAGGGCCGCGGCTGGATACCGGCCGGGCTGTACCTGCCGCGTGAGCTATCCACCCCGTGGGTGTGGGAGGTGGCCGAGAACGCGTGGGAGGGCGTCGCCGACCCCGCACGCGTGCTGGCGGAATTCGGGATCGCCTGGGGACGCAGGTCCGGCGCCCGGCTGACCGCTATCGCCTCCTCGGCGGACGTCGATGCCGATCTGCGACGGCAGCTGGGTGACGTGCCGATCGAGGGCGAAGTGGCCGCCTCGTCGGCGATGGATTTCAGCGCACCGAAGCCGAGTCTGGCCGACCGCCTCGAATTGGTCGGGGCCGCGGCGCTGGTGCGGCGGGCGGCGGCCACACCGGAGTCGGAGATCGGAGTGCGATGCTGGGAGTTGGCCTCGGACGCGCACGCTCGCGTCCACAAGGCCGGTCTCGGCTCGCCTGCCGCGCTGGGCGCGCCCGCGGCACGCGAGCGGATCCTCGGCGCACTGCGGCAGCGCCGCGAGGTGTCGCAGGAATTGTGGGAGGAGCTTCGGGATGCCGACGACCTGCTCACGGCGACAATGCTTTCGCACCGCGCCGATGTGTCCAGAGTCGCGCTGGGTGAGCTGCGCGCCGACCAGGCCGGCGGCAGGCACGCTTCGGAGATGAGCGCGCTGCGCGCCATGGTCTTCGAGCGGCGGTGCGACGAACTCGTGCTGCTGCTCGCCGAGGCGGCGACTCGGCAGACTCTGCGCGACGCGGTGTACGCGCACGCGCAGATCGTGAGCCACCCGGGTTTCGTCGCACCGGATCCCGCCCCCGCCGCGCCCGCTCGGCGACCGACCATCACCGCGGGGCCGGGCCGCTGAGCGGAAGCCGAATGTCGCGTCGAGTAACGCATCGCCGTATACCGACCCTGGAGCGACCGCGCACCGGGCAACCGTCTCGCACTCCCCACCTCTGGGAAGAATCGACAATAGGGGGACGTGTGGTGGGAAAGGATTTGATCGAGCATGCCGAATAGCATGGAAATCGACCCTGCCGTTTTGCGTCAGCTGGCCGACCAGCACGACCGGGTCGCGCACGACACCAGGGAATGGGCCAAACCGCCCACGGAATGGCTCGCGAACTTCCTGCCCACCTACGGCAAGATCGCCTATCCGGTCTACGAAGCGCTGGAACGGTACTACGACGCCCGGCAGCGGGCGGGTGAGGCGCTGGCCAGCGAACACGATCGCACCGCTGACTCACTGCGCGCGTCCGCGAACGCCTACGAACAATCCGACGAGGATTTCGCCAGCCACATCCGGCAGACAGCCGGCCTGACCGATACACCGGCCCCGACGACGGCGCCCCCTGGAACCTCGACCGATCCCTTCGCTTCGAACCGCCCGATCACGCCGCCTGGTTCCGCGCCCGGCGATGGCCCGGTGACGGCCGATCCCACTTCGGCGGGTCCGGTGTCCACCAGTCCCACTGCGGCGGGCCCCGGCACCACCGGAGACAACCCGCTCGCGACTTCGCCGGGCGGACCCAACGGGGCATCGCCGACGGGTACGGGTGTGCCTGGCGCGACCGCCGCGTCGGCAGACCCGGCGAGCACCAATGGCGCGGGCACGCCGAACGCGACCGGAACCGGAACGTCGACACCCGGTGGGCCGACCAGCACCGGCGTGACCGCGCCGGCGACGGCGGGCGTGCCGCCCGCGGGAGTCGGCCCGCTCAACGCGACCCCGGACGATCGAGCCGCCACGCAGCCGCCCAGCGGCGCGACGGGCCGAACGGACATGCCGCCCATGCCGGTGCCGGTCGCGAGCCCGTTCGCCGCCGCCGTCGCCTCGGCGAAGGACAAGGAGGCCGAACCCGCGTACGTGGTCGGCGGCCAGGTGAACGACGACCTGGTGCTGGCCAAGACGCTGCTCGGCAGCGTTCTCGCCGCCGTCGACTCGCCGGTGGGCATGGCCTGGGCTGTCGCGGTGATGCGGGGTCCAGGGGGAACGGGCGTCTTCATCACGTCGAACGAAGGCCGCGGCTGGTTGCCCGCCGGGTTGTTCCTGCCACGTGAGGTCTCCACTCCGTGGAACTGGGAGGAGTTGCTCGCCGCCGACGACGGCGCGGGATCGCCCTGGGAGGGCGTCACCGACCCGGCCCGGGTGTTGGCCGAATTCGGCCTCGCCTGGGGCGCGAAGGCGAACGCGAATCTGTCGGCCCTCGTCTCGTCCGGGCCGATCGATCCTGGCTTGCGTTCACGATTCGCAGAAGCGGCGATGGAGGGGCTCGTCAGCCCGTCCTACGACGTCGACCTGCGCGAGTTCACCCCGGATACGGCCGACCGTCTCGGCTTGACCGGTTCGATCGCGGGCCTGGAACACGTCTCGTCCGTACCGGACAGCCAAGTGCAGTCGCGCTGTGTGGAACTGGCCGTGGATGCCCACGGACAGGTCGGCCGGTCCGGATCGGTACCCGCCGAAGCCGCCGCGTCGCGCCGGGTCCGGGAGCGGATCCTGGCCGACCTGCAAGCCGGAAGGCCGGTGTCGCGCGAGCTGTGGGACGAACTGCGCGACGCCGACGACCTGCTGGCGGCGTCGATGCTCGGGCAGCGCGTCGACGTGGGACGGGTGGAGATCGGGCAGCTGCGACTGGACGCCGGGGTTTCGCCATTGCGCGGCATGGTCTTCGAGCGGCGCTGCAACGAACTGGTGCTGCTGCTGGCGAACGAGCCGAGCAGGCAGACACTGCGCGACGCCGTCTATGCCCATGAACAGATCACGCTGCACCCGCAGTTCGTCTCGACCCCGGCGCCCGTCTCCACCGCCGTGCAGCCCGAGCGCGTCGCCCGGCCCGCCTCGGTCCCGTCGGTCACCGCACCGGAAGTCGCCGGAGGGCCGCCGCCTACCGTCGTGGCCGCGCCCTCGACGCCACCGCCTGCGGTGGCGCCCCCGGAACGGTCGTGAACGCTCCGCGATAAGGGATCCGGCGCTATTCGGGTCGCGGCAGGCCCCTCCTGCCGCGACCCGGATAGCGCTTTTCCCATTTCGACGACGAACCTCGAAGACACTTTCTACGAGGCGATGTGACCGGCGACGACACCGGTCTCGGCAGGTCCCGGCGCTGGCGGTCGGGCGGCGGGGCGGCGGGCGGTGTCCGAGCAGCAGTCCGTCGCACGCTCTCTCCGGCTCAGCCCTCGATGCAGCCGCGAAGTTCGCCGCACGGAGGGCGGCTGGACCGCCATGGGTCATCGACTCCGATGACGGCTGTGCAGGCTCTTCCGATCCGACAGGCCCGGCGCGGCGCTCAGACGGCCGGAGGATCGGTGTGATCGACAGGCCGAGTCGGTGAAACGCGCGGTCGTTCGCCGACCGGATATGCGCTGGATCGGGCTACGCCTCGATAACGGGGGCGGCTTCCGCTTCCTGATCGTCGACGACCGCCGCATCCTGCGTGGGCGCTCCGCTGGGCCGGTCGGACGCGGCGCGGTCCCTGGTCCGGCTAACCGGTATCACGCCGGGTGCCGTGGTCGTCGTCGGCGTGACGTTCGGATCGTCGGCCGGTGCCGTATTCGCCGCCGGGGCGGCGGTGACGCCGCCGGGCTCCGCGGTGGCCGGTTGTGCGGCGGGCGGTTGCGCGTTCGGATCGCCCGGCGGGGTCGCGGCAGCGGGCGCGGCCTGATTGCCGGGCGGCGGTGCCTGGCCCGGCTGTCCCGGAGCGCCCTTGTGCTCGTTCTCCTCGGCCTTCTTCGCCTTGTCCTCGTCGGCTTTATGCATCATCTCGGGTATCTGCGAGATCAGCGGCATCGCCGCCATCGGCAGCATCGCGAGCATCGGCAGCAGCGACGACAGTCCTCCGTCACCACCCCCGCCGCTACCGCTGCTGCCCGCGGATGTGCCCCCGCCGCTGTTCTGACCGCCGCCGTTCGAGTTGCCCTTGCCCTTGCCGTTGGCCATGTCCTCGTTGAGGTCGGCGATCGCGGTGACCTTGTCGTAGACCGCCTCTACGGCGGCGGCGACCGCCTTGAGCAAGGGAAGCTCCTGAGCGGGCTTGAGTTTGGCGCTGCCCGCGGCCTTCAGCTTCGTATTCAGTTCGGTCACGATGGTTTTGATGGACCGCAGCGCCTGCACCTGTTCGGCGGCGACCGTGACGGAGGTCTTGACCACCTGATCGTCCATCTGCAGCAATTTCAGCTGCCTGGCCTCGACCTTGTCGACGGTCTTGCGGTACTCGTCGTCCGCCTCGCCCTTGCCGAGGGTTTCGTAGACCGCGGGCTTGAGCAGGTCGTCGACTTTCGGCGGGGGAGTGGTCATGCCACGGCCGAGCAGGTCCACGGCGGTCTGAATGGCGGTGTCGGCCAATGCGATGAAGGCGCGCAGCCCTTCCGACGCACCGGCCGGGCAGTGCAAATCGACCAGCCAGAAGTGCTTGGCCTCGGAGGCGTAGCTCGCCAGGGGGGAGGATGCCGACACCGCCGCCTTTTTGGCTTCGGTATTCGTCGCCGTCGTCACCATGCCGCCGCCACCGCCTCTCAGAAGTCCTCCCATTGTCTCCGCTTCCCGATTCTGGGAAGTGGTTCATAGTTCGATTACCCACCCAGGAATGGGAATACGGCCGGGTCGGTCCGGGCGACACAATAACGAGAAGAGTGTGAGAGGCGGTCGGTGATGAGCGATGGCGAGTCGGTCGAATGGCGCAGGCACTGACGAACGACCTGGACGGAGTGCTCCGATCGCTGCTCGAGCTGTACGGCGACGGCCAACCCGCCGGCCAAGCGGCGAGTGCGACCCAAGCGCTCGCCGCCGATCTGCGGGTCGCGTCCGGGGCGGTGGCCGTACGCTACGGCGAGGCGCAGGGCATGCAGCTGTCGATCGCGGAATCACATGCGGGGAAGGACGGCATCGTCGGCAAGACCGTCGGCGAGTCCGGTGACGGAACGGTCAACGGCCGCGGTCGCCTGACCAATCACATCGCGGATTTCCAGAGCAGGATGCAGGCGATCGCCGCGGTGGGCGATACCCGCTTCAGCGGTCCCGCCCTGCTGGATGCCGCGCAGTCCACCATCTCCAACGCCACCAAGCAGGTCAACGCCGATGTCGCCGCGGCACGGCAACAGGCCGCGCAGATCATGCCGCCCGCGACGCCGCCGACCCGGCAGGCCAGGCACGGCGGTGCGCCGCGCAGGCGGCGACGGACGCGCTCGAGGTCCAGGTCCGCTTCCCGGCTGCGCCGCAACAACACGGTCCGCTCCGACGGGACGAAGGGCAGCAACGCGGTGCTGGCCGCCAGCGACTGGCTCGGTACGCCCTACGTCTGGGGCGGGGGCGGCGCGGGCGGACCCAGCGGCGGCGGGTTCGACTGCTCGGGTCTGACGCAGTACGCCATCGCCCAGGCCAGTCACGGCGAAGTGGTGCTGCCCCGAACGACGTACGAGCAGATCTACAGCGGCGTCCGCGTGCACCCCGAGGATGTGCGCCCAGGCGACCTGGTGTTCCCCGCCGGATCATTCAGCACGCGCGGGCCCGAGCATGTGCAGCTGGCCGCCGGTAACGGCATGGTCATCGAGGCGCCCTACACCGGCTCGACGGTGAAGTGGTCGCGTATGCCGAGCGAAGCCGTCGTCGTGCGCGTGCTGTGAGCCGATGATCGGGGAGGAGAGCGCAGCGTGGCTATAGACATTCCCAGCGAGGTCGCGCTCTTCCTCAACATCTGCGGCGTCCCGTACCCGGACATCAACGAGGACGACGTACGCGCCCTCGCCGGGCATGTGCGCACCTTCGCCGAGCAGGTGCAGGGCACGCACGACTCGGCGACCGGCGTGATAGACCAGATGGGGGCGTTCTACTCGGGGGAGTCCTACCAGCAGCTCGTCGCCACGTGGGCGACCATGAGTTCGACCCACATGCGGCAACTCGAGAGTGCGTGCAAGCTCGTGGGGCAGGCACTCGAGGTGGCGGCGACGGTGATCACCGCGGTGAAGGTGGCCGTCCTGGCCGAACTCGCCGCCCTGGCCGCGGCCTATGCCTCGATCATGATCACACCGCCGCTCGCTCCCTCCGCGCCGCTGGTCGCCGCCGCGGCGCGCAAGCTGTGCGAGCAGATGGCGCAGTACCTGATCGGCTACATCGTCGCCGAAGTCATCGGCAAAGCGATCGAACCGCTCGAGCAGGCCATCGATGACATGGTCAAGGGGATCGTCTACGACGCCACCCGCGACGCGCTCGACATCCCGTCGTCGGGCAAACCCGCGCCGCTGCGCATCGACCCGGACGCGGTGCAGCATTTCGCGAAAGTGCTCGACGATCACGCCGACGACATCATGCGGCACGCGGCGACGTTCGCGGAGAATGTCGCGACACTCGACTTCACGACATCGACGCCATTCGATGACGCGGTGCCTCCGGCCGCGACGGCAGGCGGCTCTCCCCCCGGACCCGTACCGACTCCGGAGCAATTGATTCGCAGGCACGGCGAACAGCCCGAGGTACGCTTCGGCCCCGCCGCTGCGGCAGGGCCGACGGTCCTCGCCGGACACGGAATCGGTGATGCGCGCGTCCCTGCCGCCATGCGCGACGCCGCGAACCCCGCAGCGGCCGGGGAACGAGCGGCCGATCGAAACGGAGACGGAGGCGGCGCGGGTGCGCCGGACCGGACCGGCGACCGGTCGGCCGCACCCGCCGGGATCGAACCTCGTGATCCGGCATCGGATCCGGCGAAGATGTCGCCGGTCGCCGGCGTCGCGCCGAACGACGTGAACCCGAACGCGGAACGGTCGGCAGAAGTCGCGAGCCCCCGTGCCATATCCGCGCGGGACGGCGCGGACGCCACGCGGGCGGCCGCCCACGACGTGGCGCCCGAGGTTCCGGTACCGGGAGTGTTCGATTCCGAGGTTCGCCCAGCCGGCTCCGAGTCGGGCGTCGCCGCAGCCGTCGGCGACGTGCCCCCGGTCGACACGCACGCCCCTGACAGTCCCGAGATGGGAGGTCCGCTGACCGGCGCGGCGGCCACTCCATGGGGACGGGCGGGGCAACCGCTGGTCGCGTCGGATCCCGCTCCGAAGCCGGCACATCCCGCGAAGGCTCCGCCGAAAGTACGTCGGCCCGCGGCCACTCCGTGGGCCAAGAAACGCCGGACGCGGGAGGCTCCCGCCGTGGTGCACGCGCCGTCCACGAGGCCGCCGCTGCGTTCGGTGCCGGAAAAGGGTTCCGAAGGAAACGGCGCGGTGAGCGCCGGTGTCGCCGACGCGCCCCCGGCGCCCTCGCGGGTAACGGCACCGGCGTCCGATCGCATCGACCCGCCGCCTCCCTGACCGAAACGCCCGTGACGCAAGAAAACCCATTCCCAGATGCGGGAATGGGTTGCTGAGTCGGAAGGTTGGCAGTGGTAGACGTAGACCATCGAGGCTGCGGCTCTGGTGTCCAACCCCCACAACGGCCGGTGGCCTGCCGGTGCCACCGGCCGTTGCTTTTGGGTTCAGATCGCCGGGATGAGGGACCGGCGATCTGTGTTCAGACAGTACCCTCTTCTGTCGGAACGTTCAATAGCGTGCACCTAAATAGCGGCAAGAAATTTGCGGAAACCCTGTGACCTGCTGCGCGGCGGCTGGGGGACCGGATCGCGGCTGGCCAGCCGCCGCCGAAGGGGTCGTCTGCAGGCGGATGATTGCCGACCCCGAGGTAAACATACCGTTAACTGACGGCACGTTCAAAATTGGCATGTGAGTGCCGCGGCGAGCACCGCCGCCATGCTTCCCATCATTGGGAAGTTGTCGAGTCCGGAGCGTGACCGCCGGAATCTATCGTTCGAGCAGGCTAGATCGGCGGAAGGGAAGTCCGAGTGTCAGCGGCCGAGGACGCGTTCTACACGGGTGTTCAGAATCTTGGGTTGGTCGCCGGTGGCGTGCGCAACGAGCAGCATGCGGCGGCCGCGTTTCGGGCCGCCACCGATCTCGACCCGGACATGTGCGACGCCTGGCTGGGGCGCGCCATGGCGGGGGAGGTCACCTCGGAGGTGATCTACGGGGCCTACCGCTCGGTGCACAATCTCTACCGCGACCAGCAGCGGGCCGGGCTGGTCGATCGCGCGCTGTGGTGCCAGGTCGAGATCGGCATGTACGGACTGCGCGTCGCCATGGCCGACCGCGATCAGATCGCCATCGCGCAGGCGTGTTCGTATGCCGAAGGCGGTGAATGGCAGGAAGCCGCGGCGATTCTCGACGAGGTCCCCCGCGACGACGTCTCCGATTTCGTGCGCATGTCGCTGTACTTCCGGACCAAGCAATGGCCGGAGGTGCTCGCCCTGCGCACCGCGCGACCGTCGCTGGAGGACGGCCTGCTCGACATCGCCGCCGAATTGATGACCGCCCAATCGCTGGCGCACCTGGGCCGCTTCGGCGAGGCCATGCCGCGCGCGCAGCGGATCGTGGAGGACAGTTCCTCGGGCAGTCTGTCCTACATCTGGGCCGACGCGCACTTCCTGCTCGGCATGCTGATGCGGCACAACGGCGATCACGACGCCGCCGAGAAGGTCCTCAAGGGGCTCCAGGGTTCGGCGCTGTGGCCCGAGCGCGAGGAATGGCAGCGCGCGGTGCGGGACAAGTCGTACCGATTCGAGGTCGCCACCGCGGAACTCATCGCGTCCCGAACCAACAGGTGGGACCCGAAGACGGGTGACGATCCGCGCGAGGCGGCCGCCACCGCGGCGCGGGCGGAGCGCGAGAGTCTCCTCACGGAGGCCTCGGACCTGTTGCAGGCGCAGATCGGCATGGATTCGGTCAAGGAACAGGTCGACCGGCTCAAGTCCGGCGTGCTGATGGACCAGGTGCGCGCCAAGCGCGGGCTCGCCGTGGATTCGAAGTCGCAGCACCTGATCTTCTCGGGTCCGCCCGGCACCGGCAAGACGACCATCGCCCGCGTGATCGCCAAGATCTTCGCAGGCCTGGGTGTCGTGGAGAACGCCGACGTGATCGAGGTGTCCCGCAACGACATGGTCGGCACCCACCTGGGTCATACGGCGCCCAAGACCAATGCGCTGATCGACTCGGCGCTCGGCGGTGTGCTCTTCATCGACGAGGCGTACACGCTGATCCAGGAGGGTCTTTCCGGCGGCGACGCGTTCGGTAAGGAGGCGGTGGACACGCTGCTGGCGCGGATGGAGAACGATCGGGACAAGCTCGTGGTGATCATCGCCGGATACGAGGACCAGATCGATCGGTTCCTCGCGTCCAACGACGGCCTCGCCTCGCGATTCACCAAGCGCATCCGTTTCGCCAGCTACGGCGCCGACGAGTTGGTGCAGATCGCCGAGCACATCGCACGGAACAAGGACTCCATCCTGTCCGAGCAGGCACGCGAGGTGTTGCGCCTGCGCTGCGAGGAGTTGGCGGGGCAGACCAAGAACGGACGGCGGCTGATCGATCTGGCCGGTAACGGCCGGTTCGTGCGCAACGTGGTCGAGGCCGCCGAAGCCGAGCGTGACTACCGCTTCACCAGGGAGAACGCGGACATCGCCGCGATGACCGACGAGGAGCTCATGACGATCGACGCGTTCGACGTCAGCGCGGCGCTGGAGGGCTTGGCGCCGAGCACGCGAGTGTGAGGCGTCCGCTGATCTGATTCCCAGAGTTGGGAATAGGGGTCGTATTCATGCTGTGACCGCTGGTTACGGTGTGGTTGGCAGGGCGGCGGAAGGAACGAGAACCGGTGGCGCGCTTCCGGGTTGTGACGAAACACCAGATTTCCGGCTGGCGTTTTCTGCTGCGCCGGATAGAGCACGCGCTGGTCCGTCGAGACGCATCGATGATCGATGATCCGCAACGTGGTCGCTCGACCGCCTTGTCCATCGGCATCGCGCTCGCGTGCGTGCTCATCGCGGGCGCCGCCGTGCTGGCCTTCTTCAAACCCGCCAAGAAGGTCGGGGACTCGAAGATCGTGGCGGAGAAGGACACCGGCGCGCTGTTCGTGCGGGTGAACAACCGGCTGTTCCCGGCACTGAATCTCACCTCGGCACGGCTGATCGTCGGTTCTCCCGACAAGCCCGTGCAGGTCTCGCGGGACGAGCTGTCGAAGTACCCGCGCGGGCCCTGGGTCGGCATTCCCGGTGCGCCCGGCAGCATCGTCGACACCGATGAGAGGGATTCGTCGTGGACGGTCTGTGACACGGCGCGAATCGGTGCGGCCGCGCCGGTCAACCCCTCGACCGGCCTGCCGACCTTGAGCCGCTCCGCGGTGCGGACCACGGCGATCGGCGGTCCGCTGACCGTGGACGGCGACGCCAACCGCCCGCTGGGTGACGGTGAGGCCCGTCTGCTGCGCGACGACACCACGACCTGGCTGGTGTACGGCGATGCCGAGAAGGGCGTGGTGCGCGCCGCGATCGACCTCGCGAACACCGCGGTGGCCATGGCGCTCGGCATCGACTCGACCGCTCCGGTGATGGCGGCTTCCAAGGGGCTGGTCAACGCGATTCCGGAGGCCCCTCCGCTGCGAGTGCCCGACGTGCCGGGTAAGGGCGAGTCGATCACGCTGAACAACGGATTCACCACGCCGGTCGGCTCGGTACTCACCGTGTCGGCGCCGGATCAGGGGGCTTCGTACTATCTCGTCTCGCAGACCGGGCTGGTGCGGATCAGCAACGTGTTGGCAGCGATGGTGCGGAACGCGGACTCGCAAGGTTCGGTGTCCACTCGCGCGGTAGGGCCCGACGTGATCGCGGCGAATCTGCGCCCCGGCCAGTGGCCGGGCACCGCGTCCTACCCGGTCCGTCCGATTCGTCTGGTCGATCCGGAACGGTCCGGCGTCACCTGCTTGCATTGGGCGCGCACTGGAAGCGATCCGAACGCGACCACGCAACTGTTGGTGGGCAGGCAATTGCCGCTCACGAAAGACGAGCAGGGGCGCGCGGTGGACCTGGTGACCTCCGCCGCGTCGCGCGGCACCACCGCCGACGCGGCGTACCTGCCGAGAGACACCGGCCGTTTCGTGCAGGTGACCGGCGCCGAAGCGGGCTCTCCGCTGCGGGAATCGCTCTACTGGGTGTCCGACAGCGGCGTCCGCTACGGCATCATCGCCGATCCGAGTAGCAGCGGCGGTACCGATCCCTCCTTGACCGCCCTCGGACTGCGGGCTCCGGTCCCGGCGCCGTGGAGCATCATTTCCCTGTTCGCGGTCGGACCCGCTCTGTCCCAGAAGGAAGCTCGCATTCAACACGACGGAATTCCGAACAACAAGATCGTTGCCGGGCTGGGTGGTTCGTAGTGACCACCACTCGCCGATTCGTCCGGCCCGCCCGGACGGTGCGCGGTCCGAAGGCCCCCGCCGTGACCGAGTTGCGGCTGCAGCCGCCGACCGAGCTGCCCAGGCCGGTTCCGGCATCGCGGCTTCGGATGATCATGCCCGTGGTCATGGTGGCGGCCATGTGCGGGATGATGGTCATGATGTTCCGCGGCGGCGGAACCATGAACCCTATGATGCTCATGTTCCCGGCCATGATGCTGGTGTCGATGTTCGGCATGATGGGCGGCGCGCTCGGGGGCAACTCCAGCGGCGGCGCGGCGAGCCTCAACGAGGAACGCAAGGACTACCTGCGCAGCCTCACCGACAACCGTAAGACGGTGCACGCGGCGGAAGCCGAACTGTATGCCTTCCTGCGCTACACCCATCCCGGCCCCGACGAGATCGCCCGGCTGATCGGCGGCAAGCGGATGTGGGAGGTGCAGGTCGCGAGTCCGCAGTTCCTGCGGGTGCGAGTCGGCCGTGGGCGAATCGCCAACCAGGTGCGCGTCATCGTTCCCGAAGCCGCGCCCACCTCCGATCTGGACCCGGTCGGCGTCGTCGAACTGACCCGTTTCGCCAAGGCGTACTCCACGGTCGGTGGCATGCCCGTCGCGATCAATCTGCTGTCCGCGCCGCAGGTCGGCATCGACGGTGACCCGCAGCTGGTGACCGGCTTGATCCGCGCGATGATCGCCGAGGTCGCGGTGCTACACGGTCCGGACCAGGTGGCCGTCGCGGCGGTGCTGTCGGATCCGGACGCGCCGGAATGGGCGTGGCTGAAATGGCTGCCGCACACCCAGCATCCGAACGAGACCGACGCCATCGGCTCCAGCCGGATGGTGTACCGCACCGTCGCGGAGCTGCGCACAAAGGTGCTTGCGGGGCTCAATCGCGGTCCGTTCTCGGCGAATTCGCAACCCACTCTGGATCGCACGCACTACCTGCTGATCGTCGACGTCGCCGGACCCGCGAGCGATCGCGACATCTCCGGCATCGATGGGTGCACGTGGCTGCGGCTGGGTCCCTCGGAGCAGAATCTCCCACGCGCGCTGCGCTTCACCGTCACCGAGGACCACTCGCTGAACGAAGTGTCCCCGCGCGGGGTGCGGCGCGTCGGAGTGGCCGATTCGCTGTCCGTGGCGGCCATGACGTCGATGGCGCGCAGTCTCTCGCCGTACCGGTTGTCCACCGTGGTGGAGGCGGTTGCCGCCGAGCAGGCCAGCGGCGGCACGTCTTGGGAGGAGATGGTCGGCGTCTCCGACCCCGGCGCTATTCGCGTCGAGCAAGTGTGGATCCGGCGTCGCGACGAGGACCGGGCACGTCTCAACATTCCGTTCGGTCACGACCCGGCCGGCGGAATCGTCTATCTCGATATCAAGGAATCGGCCGAAGAAGGCATGGGCCCGCACGGCATGTGCATCGGCGCGACCGGATCGGGTAAGTCCGAATTCCTCCGTACGCTGGTGCTTTCGGCGGTGTCGACACATTCCCCGGATGTCTTGAACCTGCTTCTCGTCGACTTCAAAGGTGGCGCGACCTTCCTCGGATTCGACCGGTTGTCGCACGTGACGGCCGTGGTGACGAACATGGAAGAAGAAGCCGACCTCGTCACCCGTATGGAAGACGTGATCAACGGCGAAATGGCGCGGCGGCAACGCATTCTGCGTGATGCCGGCAATTTCGCCAGCGTCGCCGACTACGAGCGCGCCAGGGAGCAGGGTGCGGATCTGCGGCCGCTGCCCACGCTCTTGATCATCCTCGACGAGTTCGCCGAGTTGCTCGAGCAGTACCCGAACTTCTCGAAGCTCTTCGTGGCTATCGGCCGACTGGGCCGATCACTGCGCATCCACCTGCTGCTCGCGTCGCAGAAAGTCCCGGCCAACCGGATGGGTGAGCTGGAAGCGCACCTTTCCTACCGCATCGCCCTGCGCACCAACCAGACCGCCGACTCACGCGACGCGATCGGCACCGCGGACGCCTACCACCTGCCGAAGAAGCCGGGTGCGGGCTATCTGCGAGTCGGCTCCGGCGACCTCCAGCGGTTCCAGGCCGCGTACGTTGGCGAGAAGTACTCGCCCCCCGCGCAGGTGTTGGCGGCCTCCGCGCAACGCGCGCGACGGCCCGGCGGCGGATACCGGCCACCGCAACGCTTCACCGCCGGGCATATCGCCGACACTCGCCCCGCGGTCGTCGAGCCGGTGGTCGTCCAGGAAGCGCCCGAGGCAGCCGACGGCGAGTCGATCACCGTGATGGAAGCGGTGTTGCAGCAGCTGGCCCGGCACGGAAATCCCGCTCACAAGATGTGGCTGCCGCCGCTGGTCACACCGCCCACCTTGGAGCGGATGATCCGCGCCGTGCCACAGGGAGCGTTGCAGATGCCCTTGGCGCTGGTGGACAAGCCGCGTCAACAGCGTCAGGACGTCTGGTCGGTCGACATGTCCGGCGGTGGCGGGCACATGGCCATCGTCGGCGGCACACAGTCCGGCAAATCGACGGCGCTGCAGTCGTTCATCATGTCCGCGGCGCTGACCCATACTCCCGAACAGGTGCAGTTCTACTGCCTGGACTTCTCCGGCGGCGGGTTGGCGGCATTGGCGAACCTGCCGCATGTGGGATCGGTCGCGGCGGCCCGGGACGTCGACCGTATCCGGCGCACGATCGCGTTGGTCACGAACCTGCTCGAGAGCAGGCAATCGATGTTCACCGAGTTCGGCATCGACTCGATTCGGAAGTTCCGTACGCTGCGCGACGGTGGTGGCGTACCGCCGTGGCTGGACCGCGATCCCTACGGTGACGTCTTTCTGGTCATCGATGGGTGGGATGTCGGATTCAGCATGAACGGCCCGTACTACGACGAATACACCCCAGTGATGGAGTCTCTCGCCCTTCAGGGCTTGAACTACGGCATCCACCTGGTGGTCAGCAGTTCGCGCTGGATCGCCATTCGCCCTGCGATCAAGGACTTGATGCAGACACGCGTCGAAATGCGACTGGGCGACTTGGCCGATACGACCTTCAACAACCACCGCGCGGTTGTCGCAGCGATTCCGGCCAATCGACCGGGTCGCTGCATCTCGACCGATGGCCTGCACATGCTGACCGCGTTGCCGCGCATAGATGGTGTGGGCGAAGCGAACTCGGCGGCCGAGGGCCTTGTCGCCGCGGCCGCCGAGGTCACCCAACGCTATCCCGGCAGGCGCGCGCCGCAGGTGAAGCTGCTGCCGCCGCAGGTGGGCATCGACGAAGTGCGTGCGGGATGGCCGGTGCCGCAGACGCTCGCTCAGCGTCTGGTCGTCCCCTTCGGCGTACGGGAATCCGATCTCAGCCCGGCGACAATCGATTTGAATGTGTCGACCCATTTCATCGTGCTCGGCTCGACCGGATCGGGCAAGTCCACCACTCTGGCCGCGCTGCTGGAATCCATTCGGCGCCAGTACGACCCGTCGCAGGCGCGCGTGCTGCTGATCGACTATCGGCGCAGGCATTTGGAGACGGTGCCGCAGGAGATGCTGATCGGGCATGTGACCAACGAGCGGGATGTGCGCGAGGCGCTGCCGCCACTGGTGGAGAAAATGCGCTCGCGCCGCCCCCCGGAGAACGTGACCCCCCGGCAACTCGCGGAGCGCTCTTGGTGGGCCGGGCCCGAGGTATTCGTCGTGATCGACGATTACCACATGGTCGCGCAGCGTGGCGCGCTGAATCCGCTGGAACCGTTGAAGGAGATCATTGTCGACGGTCGGGATACAGGCTTGCACGTCATCGCGGCGCGCAACATCGCACAAGCGGACACGGCCTTGTACGACAACGTGATCGGTCAGATGAAGAACCTCAATTCGTCGGGTCTCATCATGGACGGCTCGAAGCTCGACGGCATCCTGGTCGGCGACGTGCGACCCACCAAGCAGCCGCCTGGCCGGGGAATCTACGTGGAGCCCATGAGTTCTCGCCGAGATCTCGTCCAGGTGGCCTGGGTGCCCCAGCAGATCTGACCTGGGCGTCCGTCCCAAGGTTGGGAATAAATTACCGTTTTCCTTAGCAGCCGCTCGATCTGAGCTGGTAGTCACGCTCGATTGGAGTCTCACCATGGCACTCCCGGATCAAGGCATCGCGCCGCCGGATGTGCGGGGCCGTGACCGAGCCCAGGCGGATGGTGCGATCACCCCGCAGGCGAGACGCCACCGGAACGACTGGAAATCCTCTGTCCGGCGGCGCTGTTCGTTCCCGGAGGAACCCAGGAGGTGCCGGTACTGGAGAAACCCCGCTGCAATCGGTGTGGTCAAGGACGTCGATGGCCCGAGCCGCGTATCGACGCTTCCGCCGCACACGCTGTCAACGTCCTCGGCGAATCCGTCCGAGGCATGGTAAACGCCTTCTAGGATAGGAACAGATATGGCCATCGGCTTCACCGGCGACAAAGCGGACATCGACAACGTCGCCAATAAGTTCTTCATGCACGCGGACACCTTCAAGAACCACATGGGTATTCTCGAGGGCATCAAGATGGAATATGCGCCCGCCGTCGAAGGCGCGACGGGAACCGCGATTCAGCAGGCGATGCAGGGAGCCCTCGACAAAGGGGGGCAGCTGCACAAGAAGTTCATGGACATCGTCGACGCTCTGAACATCGCCGGCGCGACCTTCGACAGTCACGACCAAGATAACGCGGCGCAGGTCAACAAATACAACCTCAATTTCTGATGCCTGATCTGCACCAGAGAACAAACGGGAAAGGTTTCGGAGAATGAAGAACGATTACGATGCCGTCGAGGGTCTGGTCGTCCGCACCGACAAGGTGCTCAGCGACATGACTGTCAGCAAGGAGGAGCGGAATACGTTGGCGAATCTGCTCAAGCAGAATTTCCAAGGTGACGCCGGTTCCGAGAATGGACAGTTGCAGGATCGCATCGATAAGCTGATCACCGAGTACAACGATGCGCTGGTGAAGCTCAAGGCGGCCACCAAGGAAGTGTCGGGCATCGACGGCCAGTTCCGCGTGGTGGATCAGGGTCAGGCCATGCGGTTCTCCCAGATCATCTAGCGACTCCGTGGTTCGTCGCCCTGCCGGTCGAGAGCCGCATGAGCGGGTCCGCTGACGGTCGATCGAACGCGGTCTCGGCGCTCGGTTGCTGCCGAGCGGTGCAGATGATACCGATCAAAGTCCGCTGTCGCCCTCGGCGAGGTCGCTCACACCGACTTCGTCGAGGGCGATCGCATGTCTGGGATGTCCTCCGGCAAGGGTTCGCGTTGGGATGTGGATGAATTCGTGTCACGTGACGTTCCACATGCGTGCTCGCTGTGAGCGACGACTGGGCAGCCGGCGCGGTGAATGCGGATCCAGCTCCATGTCCCCATCTTTGGGAATAGCTTAACGTTCTGATTGCACCGCTCGATGCGAGCACGGCGCCCTTTCGTTAGGAGCTCTCCATGTACTTCAGTCTCACTCCAGGGCAACTTCCCGCTATCGCCGCGCAAATGAGCACCGGGACCACGGATCTAGCCGGGACGATGGTCGCGTCCGCGGCGGGCAGTGTGCCGCTTCCGCCGGGCTGCGACGACGTGAGCAGGCGCATCACCCAGGCCTTCTTCGGGTTCGCCACCAACCTCTTCGACAAGACGACGCAGGGAGTCGGGCATCGCATCAACGCCGAGCCGCACCTGCCCGAGGTGGACGCCTGCTATTGCGCGGCGGATGCCTCCGGTGACAGTCAGATTTCCGCCAAACGTGTAGCGTTCGGCGAGTAGTCGGAGCCGGTCGAGCGAAGGCCGATGCCATGGTCGATTACCTTGCGTTGCCACCGGAAGTGAATATCGCCCGGCTGCTGTCGGGGCCCGGCGTGTTCGCGCTGGAAACTGCCGCGTCCGCCTACGCGGAGTTGGCTACGGCGCTGGCCGCCGCTGCGAGCGGGACGGACGGCTCGACCACCATGATGGGTGGGGCATGGCAAGGGCCGTCGTCCGATCGCGCTCAAGCGGCGTTCCGTCAGCACGCCGGCTGGTTGCACAGACAGGCCGCGGTGGCGGCGGATGCCGCGAAGTCCGTAGCGGAACTGGGAGCGATTTTCGGCAGCGCGGCGGAAGCAATGACCGGGGTGGAGGCGTGGCTCGCGGAATGGTATGCGAAGCAAGCCGCTCTCGCCGCCGCCAGCACGACGCAACTGGCTCCGCTCACGCTGGCGGCGATGGCGCTGAGTGAACTCGAGTATCTGGCCATCACGGCGGCGGCAGCAGCGGTGATGGTCGGCTACGACGGGGCGGCCACCGCCGTGCTGGCCGGCTTGCCGACGCCGGAAGTGCCCATGCCGATCGTCAACGGTGGTGGTCCGATCCCCGATGGAACGACGTACAACTTCGTTGCGCCGGAGATCAAGAACCCGCTGGACAACGACACCCACACGATTCAAAACGACGTGGGGAACCATCAGACCGGTGATCCGGGCGGTGATCCGGCCAAGACGAACCCGGATCCGACCGATCCCAAACCGACTGATCCCACACAAACCACGGATCCCACACAACCGGCGGACACCACGCAGCCGGTGGACACCACCCAACCGACCGAGCAGTTGCCCGACATGGACAACCCATCGTCGCTGTCGGATTCGCTCGGCAATTCCTCGCTGGACGGTTCCGGCACCGGTTCGATGGACCAGCAGGGCTTGATCGGAGCATCGCAGGATTCGACGACGCTGGCCGGGCTGTACGGCGGGTCGGGCAGCATGGTCGCGCTGAGCATGGCTCGCGGCGGGCTGAGTGCCCTGCCCGGCGCCGCGAGCGGTTTCCGGATGCCGTCCAATTGGTCCCTGGGCCGCGGCACCGCGTTCGGTGCCTCGGCGAATCCGACCGGGGGCGGTCCGGGTTCGCGTCCGGCGGCACCGCGTGGAGCGACCGCGCCGAAGGCGCAGATGCGCCGGCGCAGGCGCGACGAGGACCGCGAGAAGTCGAAGGTGTTCGTACCCGGCGAAGCGCAAGATGTCCCTGTCCTCGAGCAACCCCCGGTCATCGGCGTCATCGAGTACGGCGACGCCGACCGCCGAGACGAACTCGAAGAGCTCGAAGAGTCGGACAACGAGCAGTTGCTCCTGGTCGGTGTCATCGGAAGCGACGTCGACGAGTCGGCGACCGTAGACCCGGAACCCGCGCGGTGAGGTCCACCGTGGTCGAGTTCCAGTCCAAGGAGAGGAGGCTCGTCCCCTGGAAGCGGATCCGGTAGCGATCGATCTCAATGTCGATGCCGCTCTTCTGTTGAAAGAATTGGTCGGCATCGACTCGTATCCTCCGGTGCTGGCGCTGCTGCCGAATATCTATCGGCTCGAGGATCGAGAACGGGTACACGCCGTCGTCGCGCAGGAACTCACCGAGGTCGGCATCATCGACGGCGACAGGGTGCACCCCGTGGTCGAGCACTGGCTGCGGTGCCTGTACCGGCCGGACATGGAACTGGTGGCCAGGATCCTGGCCACCGGAGTGGACGGGGAACCGCAAGCAATGCTGCGGTTTTCGCTGGTGCGCAGTGGCGACACACACGTACTCGCCCTACGCTGCGACGACAACGTGGTCATCCAGACGATGTATCAGGACGGTCAGAATCTGGACACGGTGACGGCAGCGCTGACCACCGCGCTCGGTCCCGCGGAGGCATTGCGGTTCACGCCGATGACCACCACGGTCGAGCAGCTTCGCGAGGTACCGTCGGAACCGGACGAGCGACGACAGGCGTTGCTGGAGTTGGGCGCCCAGCCGCACACCGCGACGGTGCTCACCAGGGCGCTGGACGAGGTGGAGCGCCGGGCCGAGATCCTGGTGATCGAGCACCGGGACGGCAGCCCGCCCGAGACCGATGTGTCGGTGACCGTGCTCGACACGCTGTCGGGGCGGCTGATCGTCACCCCGAGCAGGGCGATGGATGGAGAGATATGGTCCACGTTCGCCCCCGGCGACGATGCGGCCTTGCGGTCGGGCATCGGGGCGCTCATCGACCTGTTGCCCGGTCGAAGTTGGTTCGACACAAGCAGACTGAACTGAACGTCGGACCGTGGTTGTGGAGAGGACGACGGAGATGAACCGAGCACCGAGCATCAACGGTCATTCGGCCGAATCCGCGCGCGCTCGCGGCGGTTATGACGCGTACTTCGCACCGACGAACGAGCTGACCGACGCGGCCGTCGCGCCGGGCCCCGCCCCCGAGGCCCGGCAGGACGCCGAAAAGTTCTCCCACCCCGACCCCGTGATCGGTGCGCCGCGCGAGCCGCAGGCGTCCGCCGGGGAATCCGAACCCCGTCCCACGCAGCATGCGGCGGTGACGCCGCCACCGAGTGCGAGCACGCCGCCGCGGCAGGCGAATGCGCAGATGGCGCAGCCGAGCACGCCGCCGCAGGCGAACGTGCCCCCGCCGCAGGCGAACGTGCCCCCGCCGCAGCCCAGCATGCCTCCACCACCCGCGAGCACGCCTCCGCCGGACTACTCCGCAGCACCTCCTGCGGCACCGCAAGCGGCGCAGAATCATCTGGCACATGAGCAGTCCGCCGAGCAGTACCGCGCGGAGCAGGCGGCCGCGCGAGTGTCTCAGGCAATCGCGCGGACCAATGCCGCGTCCGCGAATGAGGAATGGCAGTCCGGATCCGCGACGCCCTGGGTCCCCGAACGCGTCGACCACTCGGCGTACGAGCCGACCCCGCGGATCGAGGTGCTGCCCGCCGCGCTCAGCTCGATCGACCTGCTCGCCGATATCTCCGCAGCGAAGCGGGCGCAGCTGCGTTCCAGCTCCGGCATGCGCGGCGCGCTCAACAAAGTCGGCTTCAATCTGGGTCTTTCGCCCGCCGAGCAGCGCGCCGAGGACCGTAAGACGCGCATTCGGCGCCAGCTCACCACGACCTATCAGATCGCGGTGATCAGCGTGAAGGGCGGGGTCGGGCGCACCACCACCGCGGCGACGCTCGGCTCGACCTTCGCGGGCCTGCGCCCGGACCGGGTGGTCGCGATCGACGCCAACCCGGACTTCGGGGATCTCTCCACCCGCACCTGCAGGCATCCGTACGGCCTGACCCTGCGCGACCTGGCGCAGGCACAGAACCTGGACGCGTTCTCCGCGGTGCAGTCGTTCACCTCGATCAATTCGTCGGACCTCGCCGTGATCGCTTCGCCGTGGTCCACCGAGGCCACCGAGGCGTTGTCCGGCCGCGAGTACAGCATCGCCGTGGAAACCCTGCGCAAGCACTTCAATCTGCTGGTGGTCGACTGCGGGACCGGTGTGCTCGATTCGGCGACGGCGACGGTGCTGCAGACCAGCGACGCCGTCGTGGTCGTCACCCCGGCCACCGTGGGCGGTGTGACCGGCGCGGTGGCCACCTTGAACTGGCTCAGTTCGCACGGCTTGCAACATCTGATCGCGAAGTCGATCGTCGGCATCGTGCATCACCAGCCGTTGAAGCCGACCGTCGACGTGGACGCGATCGAGAAGCTGTTCGAAACCGCGCAGCGCCCCACCTGCGTGCTGCCCTACGACGCGCATCTGGCCGAAGGCGGCGAGATCGACCTGCGGCTGTTGGAGAAGGAGACCGTGCTCGCGTTCGAGGAGCTGGCCGCCTGGCTGGCCGATGGATTCCCCGGATACCTCGCCAGTGGCGCCGACAACCACGGTGACCGCGGAGGGTGGCGATGAGCGAGCCGAGCGTCAGCGAGGCGCAGGCAGTCAGCGAGGCGGAGGCATGAGTACTGCCGTCGCGCCCGCGCCTGCCGGGACGCAGCCGTCGGCGGAGGTCGCACGGGCGCGGATCGCCGTGATGGTCTCCACGTATCAGGTCGATGTGGTGGTGCCGACCAAGTTCACCATCGAGACGTTCATCGACGACCTGCTGGTCGTCCTGGCCTCGGCCATCGATGACGAGAGCGTCGATTTCACCCCGCCGCAGGGCCAGTGGAGCCTGGCCCGCCCGGGCGAGCCGCCGATTCCGCGCTGGCGCAGCCTCGCCGACCACGACGTCACCGACGGCACCGTGCTGATGCTGTCGGTCGTCGAATCGGCGGAGGTCTTCACGCCGGTGGTCGAGGACATCACCGACGCGCTCGCCCTGATCAACGAGCGCGAGTTCGCCGAGTTCGACGCGAACACCGCCGCCATCGTCGGGCTGACCGTCCTCGGCATCGGCGCCTCGGCGGTGGCCGCCATGCTGACCTGGTCGTGGACGATGACCGGTTCGACCTTGTGGTGCGGACTGCCCGCCCTGCTGCTCGGCGGGCTTTGCTGGGCGGCCGCAGCGCAGGCCCATCGGCGCAATGCCGCGGCGAAGCTCGCCCTCGGCTTGACGTTGACCGCGACGCCGCTGCTGTTCGCCGGAGGCGCGATGCTGGTGCCGCCCCCTTACGACCAGCCCGGCCCGCTCACCGCGGCCAACCTGGCGGCCGGAGCCGTGGTCGCCGCGGTAGCCGCCGCCACCATGATGCGGTTGAGCAAGATGGGCATCGCCACCTTGATGGCGGTGACGGTGCTCGGCATCATGCTCACCATCGCGGCGTTGCCGGTGACCTACGCGGATCTGTCCGTCGGGCAGGTCGCGGGCGGCACGGTATTCGTCGCGATCGTGTTGCTGACCGCGGCGCCGCGCTTGGCCGTGGTCATCGCCCGCATCCGGCCGCCGGATCTGCCGGACCCGGGCAACGAGGTCTCGCCGACCACGCTGACCGATATCTTCGACGCGGAGACGGTGCGCGAAGGCGACGAGCACACCGCGGTCGGTGAGCAGCAGCGCAACGCCGCCGAGGCCGGTATCGAGGGCCGCGCCCGACTGGCGGTAACCAGCCTGCGCGGTCTGATGGCCGCGATCTCCACCGTGCTCGCGGTCGCCGCGGTGATCGCGGCCGCGGTCAGTCCAGGCGGCATCCGGGAGATCGTCATGGCCGCCGCGATCGGCGGCCTGCTCGCGATGCGCGCACGCTGGCACCCGGATCGGGTGCAGGCGATCGCGCTGGTCGCCGGATCCGTGGTCACCGTCTGCGGCGTCGGCTTCGTCCTGGTAGGCGCGTACGAGAGCCCGGCCGCGCGTCTCGTGGTCGGCCTCGCGGTGGCGTCGGCGGCTTGTCTCGCCTGCGTCGCGGCGCTGCGGTTGCCGGGCAAACGGCTGTCGCCGGTCACCCGCCGTGTCATCGACCTGGTGGAATACGCGCTGATCCTGGTGGTTCCGGTGATCGCCTTCTGGATCATGGGCGTCTACACCGCGATGCGAGGGATCTGATGAAGGTCGGCAGTGCCGCTGTGGCGGTTCTCGCCGGGGCGATGCTGGCCGTCCCCGCCGCTCCCGCGGTCGCGCTGGAGCCGCCCCAGGTCGTGGTCGGCGCACCGCCCGCGGACGACCCGCCGGGGCCCGAGCAGCCGATGAAGCAGGACAAGGGCTGCCTGGCCGCGGGTGCGCTGCCCGACAGCGACCTCACCCGCACTCCACCCGCGGAACTCGCGCTGGACCTGCGCCGCGCCAAGGCGCTGAGCCGGGGCGCGGGAGTGACCGTCGCCGTCATCGACACGGGAGTGCAGCCGCACCCGCGCCTGCCCAACCTGGTCGGCGGGGGCGATTATCTCGCCGCGGGTGGCGACGGACTGTCCGACTGCGACGCGCACGGCACGCTGGTCGCCGGGATCATCGGGGCCACTCCGGATCCGGGGGATGGATTCACCGGGGTGGCCCCGGAAGCCCGGATCATCTCCATCCGCACCCGCTCCGGCGCGTTCAGTCCCGAACGGCCGAGCTCTGATCCGGGCCAGCGGACCGCCATCGAGATCCGGACGCTGGCCCGGGCGATCACGCGCGCCGCGAACCAAGGCGCCGGTGTGATCACCGTGTCGCTGCCCGTCTGCCTCCCGGTGGACGCTCAGGTGGACCAGTCCATGCTGTCGGCGGCCATCGGCTATGCCGTCCATGTGCGCGGCGCGCTCATCGTGGCCGGCGCGGGCAATGCCGGAGGCGGCGCCAGTTGCGCGCAGAATCCGGACATCGACCCGACGCGGCCCGCGGACCCGCGGAACTGGCGCGACGTGAAGACCATTTCCACGCCCGGCTGGTTCGGCGCCGACGTGCTCACCGTGGGATTCACCACCGCGACCGGCGCCCCCATGCCGGATTCGCTCACCGGGCCGTGGGTTTCGGTCGCCGCCCCCGGCACCGGCATCGAATCGCTCGGCCCCGGCGGCGGTGGCCTGATCAACGGCGTCGGTGAACCGGACAAGCTCGTGCCGGTCGGCGGCGCGTCGTTCGCCGCGGCCTACGTCAGCGGTGTGGCCGCGCTGCTGCGGTCGCGCTTCCCCAACGAGACTCCGCGCGAGATCGCCGCCCGCCTGCAGGCCAGCGCGCACGCACCGGCGCGCGGCATCGACAACGTGGTGGGCGCGGGCGTGATCGACCCGCTCGCCGCCCTGAGTTACCGCACTCCGCCGCAGCAACCCACGGGCCTGTTCCGCTCCGCGGAACTGCCCGTGCCCCCTCCACCGCGCCCGAAGGATCTGCGGCCCGCGATCACCGCGAGCGTGGTCATCCTCGCGGCGGTGCTGCTCGGCCTCGTCGGCAGTCACATGAACTCCGTGATGCGGAGGCGCCGGTGAGTTTTCCGAGCGTACGGGTCGCCGGCGTCGAGCGTGGTCCGTTCGCCGCCTTCGTCGTCGTCGGCAGCCCGCTCCTGGTCGGGCTGTCGGCCAAGACGCCGTGGTGGGTGAGCGCGGTGGTGGTCACGGTCCTGGTCGTGACGGTGACCGTCCGGGTCAACGAACGGACCCCCGTTCGCTGGCTGCTCGACTGGGCGGCCTACCGGAAAGGCCGGACCGCCCGGGCGCGTGAACGCACGCAGGCCGCCGGGATCCGGGACGTGCAGGTGGCCGCCGGCGTGTGCGGCATCAACGAGGCGGGCAGCACGCTGATCGCGATGATCCAGCTCGCGCCGAATCTCGACCTGCCCACCGTCATCGCCGAGCGAACCCTGTACACCGAGGACACCATCTCGGTCGACATGCTGTTCCCGATGCTGGATCAGTTCGGCATCGCGGTGGACATCGACATCGTCACCACCGGTCAGCGGGTCCGCTCCACCGGCAGCTACAGCATGCTCTACGACCAGCTGATCGGGACCCACCCGGTGGTCGGGGACCGGCTCACCTGGCTGGTTGTCCGGCTCGACCAGGAACGCAACCTGGCGGCGCTGAGCAAGCGCGGTCCGTGCGCGGTGGTCGCCCCCAAAGCGCTGGCCAGCGCCACGCATCGGATCGCGAGCCGCCTGCGCGAGCGGGGTATCGCCGCGCACACGCTGCCCGCCGCCGCCTTACGGGACGCGACGCGCCTGCTGCACGCCGGCGTCGAACTGTCCGACCTCCGGGAAACCTGGAGCAATCTGGAGTCGTCGGTGCCGGGCCGGTGTGTGACGAGCTTCCTGATCGACTGGACCCGGCTGGGCGGGGAGAGCCTCGACGACTGCTGGACCTGGAACCGCGGCCGCACCACTCTCGTGGTGAGCTTGACCGACGACACCGGGGGGCCGCGCGCCATCGTCCGGTTCATCGGCCCTGCGGTCACCACCGAGCCGCCGGACTACCTGCGGCTACTGCGCGGCGACCAGTCCAACGCCCTGCTGGCGTCGTTGCCCACCGGCTCCTCCATCCGAGCGCTACGCGGCTTCGAGTCCGGCGCCGACATCGCACCGGAGGAACTCGTCGCCGATCTGGCCATCGCGATCGGCCCGAACGGCCAGATCCTCGGCGCGATCAGCGGCCAGCCGCGCCACACTCTCGCGCTGCCGCTGTTCGATCCGGCCCGGTTCAACCCGCGCAGGCGCACCATCGATGTGCACGCCAGGTTGCCCGTCGCCCAGCAGATCATCCTGCGGGCGATGGTGGTCGGCGCGGACGTGGAGATCCATTCGGCGCGTCCGGACAGCTGGCGCCAACTGGTGAGCGCGGTCGGTGATCCGCGGTCCATGCGCCTGGCCGATCCGGGTGACGGGCATACCGGCACGCAAACCACCGAGGCGGAGACACCGGCCACCATCGCGGTCTTCGATCACCTGCCGCCGCGTGCGTCGAGCGCGCACACGACGGTCACCATCAGCGAGCCCGGCGGTCCGCGCAGGCGTGCGGTCGATCTCGCGATCAACCAGGTCAGCGCGACCGCGGTCGACGTGAGCATTCCGATGCGCACGGTGCGTGTCGAGCTGATCGAGCCGAGAGGCGAAACACGATATTTCGAAACCGTCGACGGACCGCCCGCGCACAACGCGGGAGCATCGGGACCCGTGGTTGCACCTCCGCAACCCGGTGGCCGTCGCGTGAGCTGATGGGAGCGGTCGGTTAATGTCTATCACCGTGGTAGCGGACACCCATTCCGATGGCGGCGATCTGACTCATCAGGACGCCGGGGACGCGCTAACCCCCAGACAGGCCGCGGCGGCGATCTTCTCCAGCCGGTTGTCGGAGCTGATCGCCGAATCCGTGGTCTCGACCGAGGACGGGTCGACGCGGTCGCTGACGCTCTACTCGCTGGCGCAGCACTTGGAGTTGGCCTACCCGGACGTGCCGGTGTCGCAGTCCGGGCTGTACCGGCTGATCCACGGTGACGCGATCCCGCGGCTGGATCTGGTGATCGCGCTGGCCCGGGTGTTCGACGTGCCGCCGGAGTACTTCGTGACCGAGGAGAAGAAGCGCTGACCCGACCGGTCGGCTGTTCTCTCCAGCGGGAATAGCACCGGCTCGGCGGTCGGCTCGGTCCGGATACGATCCGGACCATGCCCGCCGAGGACCCGGGAGATGTTTTTCTCCGTCATCGAGGTGCGGTCCTCGACGCACTGCTCTCCGATTCTTCGTTCGGGTCTTCCGCCGCGCCGTCGACCGGTGGCATGGAGCTCAGCGGCAGTACCGAGCACAGCGACAGCGTCGACTTCGCCACCGCGTCGCTCGGGTTGCCCGACCTCGACTCGGAGCCGCAGCAGGTCGCGCCGCGGCGTCGGACCGGTGACGGCCCGAAGGCGAGCGAGCGAATCCTCGCGCTGCTGAACGGGCAGGCACAGGAATCGGCTCCGGCGATGGAACTGGGGAACGACTACTCCTCGGTCGCCGCCCGATCGAACGTGCAGGCCGAACCGGAACCGGAACCCTCGCGCGCAACCCCCGCACCGTCCGAGCGGCTCGCGCCCGTGCAGCAGATGGCCAAGGACGCGCTCGTCCAGCTGCGCAAACCCAGGGTCGCGCTGATCGTCGCCGCCGTGGTCGCCGTACTGCTGGTGCTGCTGCTGGTCACCACCGGCGGCAAGGAGAAGAACACGGCGAACGATCAGCTTCTGGTCGTCACGCCGCCGCCGACCTCGGCGGCGCCCTCGACCTCGGCCGCACCGCCGGCGAGCTCGATCATCCAGCCGAAGTCCGCGACGTCGAAATGTCCGCCCGGCAGCACGTCGGCGATGGACGCTTTCGGCGGCCAGACGGGCAAGGCGTGGTCGTGCGTGCGCGCCTACAAGGTCGACGGCCAGGTCATCACCATCGACCTGGGCAAGTCTTATCAGATCGACTCGATCGGCATCGTGCCCGGCTGGGATCACATCGGCGCGGACGGCAGCGACCAGTGGGCGAAATACCGCACGGTGAGCCGGGTTTCGTACCAGTTCGACGACGGCAACAAGACCGTCTACACGCAGCCGACGCTCGATCAACGGACCTTGGTGGTGACCAAGACCGAGCCCGCGGTGAGCGCCTCGAAGATCGTGCTGACCGTCCTGGAGTCCAAGGGCGATCCGTCGATCAACACCACCGCGATCTCCTCCATCGTCATCACGGGGCGCTGAAGTGTCCACGCTGCCCGAACTGGTCTGCCAGTACTGCTCGCATCGCAACACCGGCGCGGATTCCCGCTGCGCGCACTGTGGAGCGCCACTGCGCAGTGCTGTGGATACGGCGCGAACCGTCGCGGAGAAGCTGCCCACGCAGGTCGCCGAAATCGCGGAGAAGGTCGGTGGTGAGGCGAAAAGCCTTGTGCACAAGGCCTATCCGCGCTGGCAGTGGTACACGGTCGGGGCGATCGCGCTGGTGATGGTGGTCGCCGCGGTTCTGGCGGTTCGGTCCTGTTCGCTGTCGCTGCCCTCGAATCTCCAAGGCACCGCGCCGGTCCGGGCCATGCCGGATCTGCTGCGCACGGCGGCGACCTGTCAGCCGCTGGATTCCGGTGGCCAGCGGGAGAAGTGCGTTATCGCCGCCACCGACCCGATGCTCTTCGGTGGTATCGCGGGCGGCCGGGACGTGACCTTCTACGCCGAACTGGTTGCGCAGGATCGTTTGGCCGACAGCATTTCTCGATGGCGCGGTGCGGGCGGTTCCGCCCTCGTCGACGGACCCGTCTACGCCGCGATCGGTCCTTCGGCAACCGTCTGGTACGCGGATACCCGGACGGGTCTGCGATTGGAAACGGGTACCTTCGCCGGTCGAGCCGGCGCCCAGACCTTCATGTCGCGGGCGGGACTGGTCCGCTGACCTGATCGCGCCTCTTCCGCCGGACTCCAGAAAATCCCTGATCCGGACGGCGTTACCCATGTCCGTCCTGGCAAATTATTGTTACACTGTTGATTGTGCCGTTATCCAGCGGTACGTTATGTGAAGTACGAAACACGTACGAGCGCAGTTCTCGGGAAGGCAACGGATCGATGGTGGCAACCACCCAGCAGACGATTTCACCGAAGCGGTTCCGCGATGATCCGACCGACCTGGAGGCGGCCTATTTCCGGTGGATCCAGCCGGGTCCCTCGGCGTCGGCGATCACGGACCGGGCCGAGCGGATCTTCCGTCAGCATCTGGAGCTGGCGGCCACCCGCGCGCCCGGTTCGGCGACCACCAGGGTCTACCGTCCGGACGACAGCGCGGGGGTCGGTGCCGCGATCCAGATCGTCAACGACGACATGCCGTTGCTGGTCGACTCGGTGACGGCCGCGCTGCGGCGATTGGGCGCGACGGTCACCGAAGTCGTGCATCCCGTGTTCGACGTCTCGCGCGACGCCGACGGCCGGGTGTTGTCCATCGCGCCGCGTGACGGCGTGGCCGAGCCGGCCGGGGAGGCGGACGGACAAACACTGCGCGAGTCGTGGATCCACGTGCAGCTGGGCGCGGGCCTGTCCGACGAACTGGTGGACCGGATCGAACAGGCGCTGCCGCCGCTGCTTGCCGACCTGCGCCGGGTCGCCGACGACACGCCGACCATGGTCGAGGTGCTCAATACCGTTGCCGACCAGCTGGATCAGGCCGCGCAGTGGGCCGGTGACGCGGAGATCCCGCAGACCGCCGGGCTGCTGCGCTGGCTGTCCGACGGGCACTTCACGCCGCTCGGCTACGGCTACTACCACTTCCGCCGCTCCGCGCCGAGCGCGAACGCCGACTTCGAACCGTGGCAGCTGCCCGGCACCGGGCTCGGCGTCCTCGGCAACGGCGCCGAAGCCGATATCAGCGTGCCCGTGGTCGGCGCGAAGCGCACGGTCCTGCGGATGGCCAACGGGTCGGTGGACTCACTGCTGCCCGGGTCTCGGGACCTGTACTTCATCAGCGTGGCCGACTACGGCGCGAGCGACCCGAGCGGCCGCGCGGCCTGGGGCGACACCGTCAAGATGGTCAAGGGCGAACATGTCTTCGTCGGCACCTTCACCGTCGCGGGCCTGCACGAGAACATCCTCGACATCCCGGTCATCTCGCGGCGCGTGCTGCAGGTCATCGAATGGGCGGGCTTCGGCCTCGACTCGTTCTCCGGCCAGGCCATGCTGGAGATGATGCAGTCGTTCCCGCGGGTGGAGCTGTTCTCCACCGACGCGCGCAGGCTGTTCGAAACCGTCTCCGCTGTCATGAATCTGGGCCTGCGGCGCCAGGTGCGGCTGTTCATCCGGCGCGATTCGCGCAGCGACACCATCTACTGCCTGGTCTACATGCCGCGCGACCGCTATTCCACCGAGGTCCGCGTGCGCATGGGCGACATCCTGCGCGAGCAGTTCGATGCCGAGCAGATCGCGTACTCGGCGCGGGCCACCGAATCGGAACTGGCCGTCGTCTACTTCACGGTGCACCGCAAGCCGGGCGCCGAGGCGGCCGACATCTCCGAGGAGAATCGCGAGCGGATCCAGGAGTTGCTGCTGGCGACGACCTGGACCTGGAGCGACCGTCTGGTCGCCGAGGCGGCGGGCGCCTCCGACATGCCGCAGGCGCTGGTCACCGAGTACGCGACGGCCTTTCCGGCGAGCTACCAGCAGGAGCACGAGCCCGCGCACGCGCTCAGCGATCTGCGCCGCCTCGAGCGGCTGTCCGACGGCGCGATCGACACCGACCTCTACCGGCAGGGCGACCCGGGCGCCGCCGAATGGCGATTCACGCTCTACGTCGCGGGTGAGGGCGTCTCGCTGAGCCGGGTGCTGCCGGTGCTGCACAGCCTCGGCGTCGAGGTGGTCGACGAGCGGCCCTATCGCATCACGCTCGCCGACCGGCCGGACCGCTGGATCTACGACTTCGGGCTTCGGGTGACCGCCGCGCCGCTGCGGGAAGCGCTCGACAGCGAGCCTGCCGCGCAGCTGGGGCACTCGATGGACGCCGTGTCGCTGCCGGAAACCAGTGTGCGACGGCGTTTTCCGGATGCGGTGACGGCGATGTGGTTCGGCCGCGCCGAAGTCGACGGCCTGAACGAACTGGTGCTGCGCGCCGGCCTGCACTGGCGTGAGGTGGCCTTGCTGCGCGCTTACGCGAAGTACTTGCAGCAGGCCGGTTTCGCCTACACCTTCGGGAACATCACCCGCGTCCTGCTCACCCATCCGGCGACGGCGCGGTCGTGCATCGACCTGTTCGCCGCGTACTTCGACCCGGACGGCGTCGGCGCGCAGGCCGCCGACCGGGCGGCGCAGATCGCCGAACGGCTGCAGGCCGAGATCGACGCGGTGGTCAGCCTGGACACCGACCGCATCCTGCGCGCCCTGTTCGGCCTGATCGAGGCGACCCTGCGGACCAACTACTACCGGCGCGACGAGGCGGGCGACGCGCTGGACTACCTGTCGGTCAAGCTGAATCCGCACGCGATCGCCGAACTGCCGAAACCGAAGCCGCAGTTCGAGATCTTCGTGTACTCGCCGCGAGTCGAGGGCGTGCACCTGCGATTCGGTTCCGTCGCCCGTGGTGGTCTGCGGTGGTCGGACCGCCTGGAGGACTTCCGCACCGAGATCCTCGGTCTGGTCAAGGCGCAGGCGGTGAAGAACGCGGTGATCGTGCCGGTCGGCGCGAAGGGCGGCTTCGTGGTGAAGCAACCGCCCGCGGCCACGGGCGATCCGGCCGCCGACCGGCAGGCGCTCGGCGCGGAAGGCGTCTCCTGCTACCGCACCTTCATCTCCGGCCTGCTGGACGTCACCGACAACGTGGACCGCGCGACCGGGGAGGTGCTTCCGCCGGCGCAGGTGGTGCGCCGCGACGGTGACGACACCTACCTGGTGGTGGCGGCCGACAAGGGCACCGCGACGTTCTCCGACATCGCCAACGACGTCGCGCAGAGCTACGGCTTCTGGCTCGGTGACGCGTTCGCCTCCGGCGGTTCGGCCGGCTACGACCACAAGGCCATGGGCATCACGGCCAAGGGTGCGTGGGAGAGCGTCAAACGCCACTTCCGCGAGATGGAACTCGACACCCAGACCCAGGACTTCACCGTCGTGGGCGTCGGTGACATGAGCGGCGACGTCTTCGGCAACGGCATGCTGTTGTCCGAGCACATCCGCTTGGTGGCGGCCTTCGACCACCGGCACATCTTCCTCGACCCGATTCCCGACGCGGCGCGTTCCTACCGGGAGCGGCAGCGGATGTTCGCGTTGCCCAGGTCGTCGTGGGCGGATTACGACACCTCGCTGATCAGCCCCGGCGGCGGCGTCTACGACCGCTCCGCCAAGGCGATCCCGGTGACTCCGGAGGTGCGCGCGGCACTCGACCTGCCCGCGAGCGTGACCACCCTGTCGCCGCCGGAGATGATCAAGGCCATTCTGCAGGCCCCGGTCGATCTGCTGTGGAACGGCGGGATCGGCACCTACGTCAAAGCGAGCAGCGAGACCAATGCGGAGGTGGGCGACAAGTCCAACGACGCGGTCCGGGTGAACGCCGACCGATTGCGGGTCAAGGTGATCGGCGAAGGCGGCAACCTCGGTGCGACGGCGCTGGGCCGCATCGAGTTCTGCCGCAACGGCGGACGGATGAACACCGACGCGCTGGACAACTCGGCGGGCGTGGACTGCTCCGACCACGAGGTCAACATCAAGATCCTGCTCGATGCCGTCGTCTCCAGCGGTGAACTCGCCGTCGCCGAGCGCAATCCGCTGCTGGCCTCGATGACCGACGAGGTTTCCGACCTGGTGCTGCGGGACAACATCTCGCAGAACTTCCGGCTCGGGATGTCGCGGGCCGACGCGGCGGGCATGTCGGGAGTGCACGGCAGGATGATCAACGACCTCGAACAGCGTCGCGGTCTCGACCGCGAGCTGGAGGCACTGCCGACGGAAGCGGAACTGGCCCGCCGCGCCGCCGAAGGGACCGGTCTCACCTCGCCAGAGCTGGCGAATCTCATGGCGCACGTGAAACTTTCGCTCAAGGCCGATTTGCTGGCCGGTGATCTGCTCGACAGCCCGGCGTTCGCGCCGGTGCTGCCCGCCTACTTTCCCGCGCCGCTGCGGGAGCGGTTCGCGCAAGCGATCGGCAGGCACCCGCTGCGGCGCGAGATCGTGGCCACCGTCGTGGTCAACGAGATGGTGGACTACGGCGGCATCACCTACGCGTTCCGGCTCGCGGAAGAGGCCGGGGCGACCACCGACGACGCGGTGCGCGCGTACCGGGCGGCGGTGGAGATCTTCGACCTGTACGACCTCTGGCAGCGGATCAGGCAGACACCGATGTCCACCGCGGCGCGCAACGAACTGGAACTGGAGACCAAGCGCACCCTGGACCGGGCCGCACGCTGGCTGCTGTCCAACCGGCCGCAGCCCATCGCGATCGGCGCCGACATCGCCAGGTACCGCGACGGCGTGCGCGCCCTCTCGGGCCGAGTGCCCACGTGGCTTACCGGCTACCTCACCGAGGATCTCGCCGAGCGTTCGCGGCGGTCGATCAGCCGTGGCGCGCCCCAGGAGCTGGCCGAGGAGGCGTTCGGGCTGATCCACCGCTTCCCGCTGCTGGACGTGCTCGACCTGGCCGACATCGCCGACCGCGACGCCGCGGAGGTCGCGGTGCTGTACTACGCGCTCAACGAGCACTTCCAGATCGAGCGGCTGCTGACCGCGGTCGGCAAGCTGGAGCGTGGCGGGCGCTGGCGGGCGCTGGCCCGGCTCGCGGTCCGCGAGGATCTCTACGATTCGCTGCGGTCGCTGACCCTCGACGTGCTGACCGCCACCGAGCCGCAGGACAGCACGGTCGAGAAGATCGCGTACTGGGAGTCGACCAACCGTTCGCGGCTGGCCCGTGCGGGTGCGTCGCTGGCGCAGATCTTCGCCGCCGAAACGCATGATCTCGCCGCGCTCTCGGTGGCGGCACGGCAGGTCCGCGGGATGGTGAGCGGCGGTGATGCGACGGCCGTCGCACCGACGGTCGCGGGCTGATCGACCACACGATGCCCGGAGGCAGGCGCTCGGCGTCAGCCTCCGGGCATCGGCGTTCCGCACTCGCCGCAAAACTTGGCGCCGGGGCTCGACTCCGCGCCGCAGCTCGTGCAGTGCCTCGGTTGCGTCACCAGACGCGCCCCGCAGTTCATGCAGAACTTCGCGCCAGCCGGATTCGCGCCCTGGCAAGCGGCGCATGACGTCTGAGCCGTCTCCGCCGCCGCGGCGGGAAGCTGCGGCGCGGGGGAGTGGCTGCCGACCTGGTGGCCGATGGCGTTCAGACTCAGTGCCGCGCCGAGGAATCCGCCTTCCATGCCGTGGTGTCCGCGCGCGAAACCCTGACTCGCGCCGAGCGCGAGTTCGCCCGCGGCGTAGCGCTGGAAATCGCCGGTGAGGCTGATGTACTTGACGTCCTTGGCGAGTCGCTTCAGTCGGTCGGCGTCCTCCGGCGCCAGACTGATGTCGAAGTTACCCATCCGCGGGATGCGCAGCCCGTATTCGTAGAGCGCGGTATTGGTCTGGCGCAGCACCGCCTGCTCGATCGGCTGCAGCTGTGCCGAGAGCCCGAGCACCGGCCAGTCGCGGCGCGCGACCCCTTGGGTCACCGCCATCTTCATGGATTTGAGCAGCAGGTCGGCGCACCAGCTCTGCACCCGGTCCGGGTCGGTGAGATCAGCGGTGCCCGCCAGGGCGGTCAGCAGCTCGGCCGGGTCGCGAACGGTCAGGGCGAACTCGCCGAAGACGCGCAGCGTCACCACCTGCTCGCTGACCGGATCGAGGATGTCGTCCAGCCGGCCGCCGAAGCGAATCCCCGGAAACTCCCTCGTGGAAACGAAATACAGTTCGGCCCGGTAGTAGTTGCCGCCGGTGAGGGTGTCGACGAGCGCACCGAGTACCGGGAGCTCGTCGGCGTCGATGCGGTGGCGTCCGGGGCCCATCGCGGCCACGACCCGCCCGGACTTGACGAAGAGGGCGAGCTGGTCGGCGTTGACCATCGCGCGGCTGTAGCGCCGGATGTTGACGTCCGGCCACTTGTAGACCAGCTGATTCTTGCGGTCCTCAGGGACCGCGATGAATTCCCGTTCGAACCAGGCCATCTGCGCTCCCTCGTCCCGTTTGTCCCACTGAGCGTACCGATATCTGGTGGCACGATCAACGAATCTTGTCGCGATCGCCGCTGCTCGGAAGCCCTTTTCTCAAAGTTCTTGATGTCCAGCGTGTTACAACATGCCAATCGCTATTGAACGTGCCGCTATGTAACGGTACATTGAGCGAAGTTATGATCGCCGTCACCTGAAAGGCCATCGCCATGACCACAGTTCGACCACCAGCGGATGCGCCCGCGCAGGCTGCCGCGCTCGAAGACGAGGACTCGGGCTATCACAAGTCGCTGCGCCCGCGTCAGCTGCAGATGATCGCGATCGGTGGGGCGATCGGCACCGGGTTGTTCCTGGGTGCGGGTGGCCGGCTGGCCAGCGCGGGCCCTGGCCTGTTCATCGTTTACGCCATCTGCGGCGTGTTCGTGTTCTTCATCCTGCGGGCGCTCGGCGAGCTGGTGCTGCATCGCCCCTCCTCGGGATCGTTCGTCTCCTACGCCCGCGAGTTCTACGGCGAGAAACTGGCGTTCGCGGTCGGGTGGATGTACTTCTTCCACTGGTGCATGACCGGGATCGTAGACATCACCGCCATCGCGACGTATGTCCATTACTGGGGAGCGTTCGAGGCCATCCCGCAGTGGTTGATCGCCCTGGTCTCCCTCGCGGTCGTGGTGAGCATCAACCTCGTCTCGGTGAAGTGGTTCGGCGAACTCGAGTTCTGGGCCGCGCTGATCAAGGTGATCGCACTGGTCACCTTCCTGATCGTCGGCACGGTGTTCCTCGCGGGACGGTTCAAGATCGACGGCCAGGTCACCGGCCCGAGCGTCATCGCCGATCACGGCGGGCTGTTCCCGGCCGGGTTGCTTCCGCTGGTCCTGGTCACCACCGGAGTCGTGTTCGCCTACGCCGCAGTGGAATTGGTCGGTACGGCAGCCGGTGAAGCGGAGAACCCGGAGAAGATCATGCCGCGCGCGATCAACTCGGTGATCGCCCGGATCGCGCTGTTCTACGTGGGTTCGCTGGTGCTGCTCGCCCTGCTGCTGCCCTACACCGCGTTCAAGAACGGTGAGAGCCCGTTCGTGACGTTCTTCTCGCGGCTCGGTGTGGACGGCGCCGGTTCTGTGATGAACCTCGTGGTGCTGACGGCGGCGTTCTCCAGCCTGAACGCCGGTCTCTACTCGACCGGCCGCATCCTGCGCTCGATGTCGATGAACGGCAGCGCGCCGACCATCGCGGCGCGGATGTCCCGCGGCGGCGTGCCCTACGTCGGCATCCTCGCCACCGGAGCGGTGGCGCTGATCGGCGTCGGCCTGAACGCGGTGGTGCCGGAGCAGGCCTTCGAGATCGTGCTGAACATGTCGGCGCTGGGCACCATCTTCGCCTGGACCGCGATCGTGGTCTGCCAGCTGCAGCTGTGGCGCTGGTCGCGCACCGGCCGTGCGGAGCGTCCGTCCTTCCGGCTGATCGGCGCGCCGTACACGAGCTTCGCGACGCTGGTGTTCCTCGCGACCGTGGTCGTGCTGATGGCGTGCAGCGATGACCACGTGCAGCGCGGCGCGGTGCTCGCGATGGTCGTCATCATGGTTCCCGCGCTGGTGGGCGGCTGGTTCCTCGCCCGCAAGCGGGTGCTCCAGATCGCCGAGATCCGCCAGGGCATCACCGGACAGTTCCCGGTCCTGGCCGAGCGGCCGCGCCGCGAATCGGGTGACCCGGTGGTGATCCTCGACAAGCCCGACGAAGAGTGAAGCAGTATCCGCCCCGGGCCGTTCGCCCGGGGCGGATATATTCCCAATGTCGGGAACAATACACGCGCGCATCGACAGGCGGCGGACCAGAATGAAACCGCGATTCAACGGCGGGTCTGAGAGGTTCGTATGCCGGAGCACCCCAGCGCATCCGACCGTCCACTTGCGCATCCGTGGGCGAATCGGCGCATGCGCGGCACCGAGGTGCCTCGGCGAACTTCCCACCCTTGGGCCACTCGGCATCTGCTCAAAACCGAGTCGGCCCCACGACTACCCAATCCGTGGTCCACACCGCGGTACGTCGAGAAACCACGTGCCGGCGCCGTCGACCCGGCGCCGAGCGACGGCGGACCGCCGACCGGCCCCGCCGTCGTGGGCGAGGAGACCATCGGCACCGCCGAGCGGCTGCTGCTCGGCGCACTCGAGGCCGAGTCCGAACCCGGTTCCGGGCGCAGCGCGCGCTCGCGGCCGAGCGCGCGACGATTGGGCGGCGGGCTGGTGTCCATGCCCAAGGTGAGCCCGCTCGATCCGCGCACCGCGGTGATGCAGAACCCGGAAGTGCCCGAGCACAAACGGTTCTGCTGGAAATGCCAGCAGCCGGTCGGCCGCACCAGTGCGGCCGGGTCGGGCGCCGTCGAGGGCGAGTGCGGCCGCTGCGCCTCGCCGTTCAACTTCCGGCCCCTGCTCCAGCCAGGGGAGATGGTCGCCGACCAGTACGAAGTCCAGGGCTGTCTGGCCCACGGCGGACTCGGATGGATCTACCTGGCGGTCGATCGCAATGTGAGCGATCGCTGGGTGGTGCTGAAGGGGTTGCAGAACCCGCTCGACTTCGAAGCGCACGTGGTCGCCCTCGCCGAACGCCAATTCCTCTCCGAGGTGGCCTATCCCGGCATCGTCAAGATCCACAACTTCGTCAAGCACCGTTCCGGGCGCGACGTGGCCGACGGTTACATCGTCATGGAGTACGTCGGCGGGCGCTCGCTGAAGAGGATGCTGGATCTACGTGCGCCCGAACGCATTCCGGTCTCCGAGGCGATCGCCTTCATGATGGAGATCCTGCCCGCGCTGGACTACCTGCACTCGTTCGGGCTGGCCTACAACGATCTCAAGCCGGACAACATCATGGTCAGCGAGGACGAGGTCAAGCTGATCGATCTCGGCGCGGTCGCCGCGATGGAGTCCTACGGCAGTATCTACGGCACTCCGGGCTATCAAGCGCCCGAGATCACCGAGACCGGCCCGACCGTCGCCTCGGACATCTACACCGTGGGGCGGACGCTGGCCGCTCTGGTGCTGGACATGCCCAAGAACGCCGACGGACACCAGCTGCCCGGCATTCCCTCGCCCGAGGACGAGCCGCTGCTGCGGGACTATCCGGCATTGCACCGGCTGCTGTGCCGCGCGACCCATCCGGAGCCGCGCCGCCGCTTCCCCACCGCCTACGCGATGTACGGCCAGCTCGCGGGCGTCCTGCGCATGGTGCTCGCCTACGACACCGGTAAGGAACATCCGCAGGCGTCGCTGGAATTCGGCGCCATGCGCGGCGATTTCGGCATCGAGACGTTGATCGGGCAGACCGACGGCATGACCGACGGGCGCCATCGCCTGCCCGCGTTGGACGCGCCGAGCGTCGTCGCGGCCCTGCCGGTGCCGATGATCGACGGCGAGGACCCCAGCGCCGACCTGCTGTCCACGTTGCTGCACGGCGATCCCCGGCATGCCCTGGACGCCCTGCGCCGCACCGCCGACCGGATCGTCTCCGGGACCATCCCGGAGCCGGAGACGTTCGAGCTGGAGGGCACGCTGACGGCGGTGCGCGCGCATCTGGACCTGGGTGAGGTGGTGCCGGCGTGCGATCGGCTCGCCGATCTGCGGCCCGATTACGGCACGGACTGGCGCCTGGAGTGGTATTCGGCGGTCGCTGCTCTGCTGGACGGCCAGTACGAGCGCGCCTACGAGTATTTCGACCTGGTGCACGGCATGCTACCCGGTGAGATCGCCCCCGCGCTGGCGCTGGCGGCGACCGCCGAACTCACCCTCCAGCATCTGGGCGACCGCGCCGACGACCGCTGGCATCGGCTCGCCGAGGAGTATTACCGCACGGTGTGGCGGACCAATCACGGCGTGGTGAGCGCGGCGTTCGGACTGGCCCGCAGACTCGCCGCGGACGGCGGCTTGCTGGAGGCCGTAGAGGTCCTCGATCAGGTGCCGGAGGCATCGCGTTATCAAAGCGTGGCGCGCATGACCGGATGCCTGCTGCTGGTCTCCCAGCCGATCCCGGAGACCACCGAGGCCGACCTGCTCGAGGCGGCCGCGCGGCTGGACGCCGCGCCGGACGAACCGAGGGCGTTGCAGTTGCAGGTGATCGTGGTGGGCGCGGCGCTGGAATGGGTGCGCGGCGGCGGCCGGTCGGCCGATCCGGACGCGACCCTGCTCGGCTTCCCGTTCACCCTGCTCGGTCTGCAACGCGGGCTGGAGTCCAGCCTGCGGGCGCTGGCGCGCATCGCCCCGCATCGTCTGCACCGCTACCGCCTGGTCGACCTGGCCAACTACGTGCGGCCGAAGTCGAGGTGGTGAACCGGTCTCAGGTGGTGCGCGCGGTGAGCATGAAAAGCGCGGGCGCGGCGAGGATCACCAGCAGCCACAGCCAGTTGCCGGTGGTCACCGCCAGCACCACCGAGAAGACCACGGCCGCGCCGGCCAGAACGACCAGGCGCGGCAGCGGGTTGGTCGGCGTCACCTCGGCCGGGGGCGGTGTGCTGCCCGGCAGGTCGGCGAACAGCTCGGCCAGTTGACTCCGCTTGGTCGCGGCAGCGACGGCCGCGCTGAGTTCGTCGAATTCGGCCAGGCTCAGTCGGCCGGTGCCCAGGTGGTGGGTCAGCTCGCGCATCGCGCGCTCGCGGTCGGCGAGACTGGCCGGAAGGCCCGCGGATTCACCCATGCCGGAAGGATAGGCGCGGCGCCGGGACCAGGCATCGAGGGGATTTCCAGAGGCGGGAAGACCGGTGGCGGGCGGCGCCCGGAAGGCGGCGGCGCCCTGCGCGGACGAAGTTTGCTGAAATGTCGCTATGGACCGGTCGGTCGCCCCGACAATGGCCGCGCACCGGCGGCCGTCCCGTGTTGCGATGTGGTTTCCTTGAGGTATGACTGCGGGTGTGGAGTACACGATCGACGAACTGGCGCGGGAGGCCGGTACGACCGTGCGCAGCCTGCGCGTTTACCACGAACGGGGCGTGCTGCCGCCCCCGCAGGTCAAGGGGCGTACCGGTTTCTACGGCGCCGACCACCTCAACCGGGTGCGGACCATCAGCAGGTTGCTCGATCGTGGGATCAAACTCAACGGCATCAGGGAATTGCTCAACGCCTGGGATCGTGGCGACGATCTGGGGGACATCCTCGGTGTCGCCGAGCCCGGCTCGCCCGAGGCGGCCGTCGAGGCGGGCGAAACGATCGCGGCGACCGAATTGGCCGAGCGCTATCACGACGTGCCCAACGGTCTGGCCCGGGTCGTCGCGGCGGGTCTGTACGAACCCGTCGACGCGGCGACCTACCGCATCGCGGATCGCCGTCTGGCGCACAGCCTCGAGCAGATGGCGGCCGTGGGCATCCCGGCCGACGAGGTGCTCGGCGAACTGGAGAAGCTGCGCGCCGACGCCGAGCGGATCGCCCGGCGCTACGTGGATCTGTTCCGGCGGACCGCGTGGGCGTCGTTCCAGGATTCCGATCGCGGCCCTGCACAGGTCGCCGAACTCGCGCAGCGGCTGGAGACCACCAGGGCGGTCCCGGCGGAGACCACCGCCGAACTCGTGAACCGGCTCATCGCAAGGTATCTCGACCAGGACGCCGAACTGGCGGAGACGTTGCCGGAGAGCTGACCGGCGGCGCGCACCCCTAGGGTCGAAATATTTCCGTTTCAGATTCCCATCATTGGCGATACGTAGCAGTAACGTGCCGTTGATCAACGGTATATTGGTGTCATCCGGCACGCGTTCGCGCGTCGCGGGGCTACCTACGCTCGTCTACTTAAGTATGTCTTCCGGCGACCTACCGATGCGCCGAAGTGTCGCTCTCCCCGACAATCTGGAAGTCGCACAAGGGCAGCAGATGGGTGTGGGCACATGGGAAGCGTGACGCTGTGGATGCAGATGTCGCTCGACGGCTTCGCGGAGGGGCCGGATCAGGAGATCCACTGGCCGGTGGTGGACGAGGAACTGTGCGAATCGTTCCTGGACGAATTACGCTCGGCCGACCTGTTCCTCTACGGCCGCAAAACATACGAGATCATGGCGTCGTTCTGGCCGACCGCCGACGTGGATCCCGCGATCTCGGAGTTCTACGTGGAGTTCGCGCGGTGCTGGAAACAGACGCCCAAGGTGGTCTTCTCCCGCACCCTGTCCTCCGCGGGCTGGAACACCCGCGTGGTCCGGGACGACCTCGTCGAGGAGATCACCGCGTTGCGGGCACAGCCGGGATGCGACATGGTCCTGTTCGGCGGCGCGGAGACGGCGTCGGAGTTCATGAAGCACGACCTGATCGATGAGTACCGGTTGTTCGTGCACCCGATCCTGCTCGGTGGCGGGATTCCGCTGTTCCCGACGCCCGCCGTGGTCTCTGGGCTGCAACTCGTCGACGTGATGACCTTCGACAGCGCGGTGGTCCAGATGCACTACCAGCAGATGGCCTCCGCGAGGTAGCAATCGGCGCGGAAACGGGGTCCGCTGCCCTGGTAAACAGGGGCTTGACCTTTGCGTAACCTCTGATTGTCGAGCGCGGTGCCGCGTCGTCGGCTAACTTTCGTTTTATGTCCCTGGTTCAGGCACGTGGCGACGTGCTGCCTGCATCCACCAGTGAATTCTGCGGCCGGGAAACGGAATTGGACCGGCTGGGCACGCTGCTGGACAGCGGCGCCCGCCTGATCACCCTGGTCGGCCCGGGCGGGATAGGCAAGACGCGGTTGGCCGCGGAAGCGTTGTGCCGCGGCGCGCACGCCCGGCGCAGGCCGGTGTACTGGGCGCGGCTGGCCGGGCTGGAGGCCGACAGCACCGCCACCGCGCAGGATGTGATGCAGTCCGCCGTGCGCACCGACCTCAGTTCGCCACCGACCCGTGACGCGCTGGTACGCACGTTCACCAGCGGAGACCGTTCCACCGAGCGTGCTGTCCTCGTCCTGGACAACTGCGAACACCTGCTCGGCGTGGTCGCGGCGATGATCGCCGAGTTGCTGGAATCCGCGCCGGGCCTGACCGTCCTGGCCACCAGCCGCGAACCGATCGGTTGGGCCGACGAGTACATCCTGCCCGTGCCGCCGCTGTCGCCGCGGCAGTCGCTCGAATTGTTCCGGCAGCGCGCCGAACTCATCGGGCGGGCGATCCCCGACGACCGCGAGGCGGTGGCCGTCGCCGCCCGGATCTGCCGCCGGGTCGACCACAACCCGCTGTTCATCCGCCTGGCCGCGGCGCGTCTGCGGCACCAGCCGCCGGTCATGGTGCTGCGCGAACTCACCGGCGACGCGGACGACAAACGCCTGCACTGGACCCACGGCGCACGGGCGGGCGCCGAGCAGCGTCACCGCGGTGTCTACGACGTGATCGCCTGGTCGTTCGCGCTGTGCGGCGCCTCCGAGCAGTTGCTGCTCGAGCGGCTGTCGGTCTTCGCCGCCGGGTACGAGACCGACGACGAGTCGCTGCGCGGGGGCATCGAGCTCGACGCCGCGATCGCGGTGTGCGCCGACGACGCCCTGCCCGCGAGCGCGATCGAACACCTACTGGAGCGGCTCACCGAACAGTCGCTGCTGTCGGCGCATCTCACCGCGACCACGGTCAGCTGGTATCTGGTGGAAAGCGTCCGCGTGTTCGCCCGGGAGCGGCTGCGCCGCCGGGACCGCGGGGAGTTCGACCGGCTCGCCGCGCGCCACCGCCGGTATTTCCGGGACAAGGTGGTCGCCGGGCAGGCCATCTGGCTCGGACCGCAGGATCAGGCCTGGCTGGCGTGGGCGCGTTCGGCGTGGAACGACATCGTGCTGGGCATCGAATCCGGTCTGGCCGACCCGGCGGAGGCCGTGGTCGCGTTGGAGATCGCCACCGTCCTGCTCTCGATGAAGGTGCCGTACGTCAAGTCCGGTGCTGGCGCGCTGACCCGGTTGACCGAACGCGCGCTGGAGGCCACCCGGGCCTCCGGGCTGGGCCCTTCCGGGCTGGCCGACCTGGCCACCGCGCTGCTCGGCTGGATCTCGCTGTGGCAGGGGCGGACCGATCACATCCCGCGACTGCTCGCGGACTGCGCCACCCTCCCCCCGGGAGCCGGGCCGCGCTACACCGACATCGATTTCGGGCTGCCCGCCCCGGTCGAGTGGCTGTGGGGGCTCGAGCTGATGCTCGTGCGCGGCGACCCGCGCGCTGTCACCGTCCTTGCTCGGGCCCGCCGCAAATTCGCCGAACAGGGCGATCGCATCGGCGCCGAACGCAGCGACGTGTTCGCGGCGTTCTGTTCCGCCCTCGTCGGCGACCGGCGGCAGGCGCTGGAGAACACGGCGCGATTCCTGGATCGATCGGTGTCGTCCGGCTCGACATTGTCGCGCGCCTGGGCCGAGATCGCGCGCGCGGTGGCGCTGGCCAAACACGGGTCCGCCACCGAGGCGCTGACGCTGACCCACGGGGTGCTCACCCGCTACCGCGGCGAACCGGACACCTGGACGGCGAGCTGGGCGGTGGGCGCGCACATCGTGGCGCTCGCCCAGGTCCTCGTCGCGCAGCGGGCCGAGGGCGGGGATCCCGCCGCGGCCGCCGACACCGCGCGGGAAATCGCCTACCTGGTAGGCGGATTCAAGACGCGTCAGCGATCGATGGGCATATCCGTCGACCGGGTCCCGCTGATCGCCGCCGAGATGCGCCGCGCCGCGGAGGTCTCCCGCGCCGTGCTCGGCGACCGCGCCTACGCCTCCGCCGAACGCAGGACGCGGCTGCGTCCCGAGCTCGACGCGCTGTGGTCTCCAGCCCCGGATCCGGCGCCACCCGCCCGGCGGCCCGACCGGCAGGCCGCTTCCCGGCCGGTGTCGCAGCGGCCCGCCACGCGCTGGAGCGACCTCTCGCAGGCCGAACGCGACGTCGCCGTCTTCGCGGCGGCGGGCTGGCCCAACAGCGCCATCGCAGGCCGCAGGCGCAGCTCCATCCGGACGGTCGACGCGCAGGTGGCCGCCATCCGGCAGAAGCTGATGATCGCCTCCCGCGCCGACATCGCGGCCCACATCCCCGACGAGCTCGCCGACCGGGTCCGGTACGAATCCGAGCGGCGGCCGAGCCGTAGCCGCAAAGGCAGGACGGGACGCGCCCATTAGGCTGCTCGAGCAGTGGTTTTCCAGATCGGTAGGTGCGTCGACATGTCGGAGGTGAGCAGCGGCGGCGGCAACGGCCCCGCCGCGCCCGCGGAGTTCGTGGGCAGGCATGCCGAACTGCGGCGGATAGACGCCTTGCTGAACTCGTCGAGCGCCCGGCTGATCACCCTGGTCGGGCCCGGCGGCATCGGCAAGACCACCCTGGCGGTGGAAGCCGTGCGCAGATACCGCGGCGGGGCGCGGCACACGGTGTACTGGACGCGCCTGGCCCGTCTCGCGCCAGGCGCGGAGACGGGAGCGGTCGCCGAGGAAGTGCTCTTGTCCGTCGCGAAGAACGGCATAGTGGGCCGCTCCGCATGGGACGGCTTGCTGGAGACCCTCACCGATGCCGGCGCCGAGGACGAGACGCACCGGACCATCCTGGTGCTGGACAACTGCGAACACGTGCTGGGCGGCGTCGGTCCGCTCGTCGTCGGCCTGCTGCAGGAAATCCCCGGCTTGACCATCGTCGCGACCAGCCGGGAGCCGGTCGGCTGGATCGACGAGCAGTTGGTGACCGTGCCGCCGCTGTCCAGTGTGCACGCCCTGGAACTGTTCCGGCGGCGAGCCGAGCGCACCGGACGGCCGATTCCCGAGGACCCCGGACAACTGGCCATCGCCACCCGGATCTGCGGGCACGTCGACAACAACCCGCTGTTCATCCGCTTGGCCGCCGCGCGGCTGCTGCACCGGCCACCCGCGATCGTGTTGCGCGAGTTGTCCGGCGACACCGACGATCGCCGCCTGCAGTGGACGCACGGCGCGAGGGGTGGTGTCGGCGAACGGCACCGCAGCGTGCGCGACGTGATCGCCTGGTCCTACGGGCTGTGCACCGCGCCCGAACAGTTGCTGCTGGAGCGCTTGTCGGTCTTCGCCACCGGTTGCGACGCCGAGAACGACGAGACGCAGTCCGGCGGGGCGGAAGTGGACGCGATCGTGGCGGTGTGCGCGGACCCGGCGCTACCCCCCGAGCGGATCGAGGGGCTGCTCGAGCGCCTGGTCGAACGCTCGCTGCTGTCGGCCCACATCACCGCGGCGACGGTGCGCTACTACCTGCTGGAGAGCGTCCGGGTCTTCGTGCGCGACCGGCTGTCCACCCGCGGCGACCACCTGGACGAAGCGCGACTGCTCGCCCGGCATCGACGGCACTACCGCGACCGTGTCGCCGCGGGGCCCGCCACCTGGTACGGCCCGCGAGAGCAGGAGTGGATCGCGTGGGCGCGAGCGGCATGGGACAACATTCTCATCGCCGTCGAGACCAGCCTCACCGACCCGGAGGAGGCGGTGGTCGGACTGGAGACCGCCGCGACGCTGATGGCGCTGCGCGTGCCGTTCATCACCGGCTCGAACCGGGCCATCACCAGTCTGACCGAGCAGGCCCTGGAGGTCACCGCGCAGGTCGAGCCGCCGCCGACCCGGCTGCGCATCAATGCGACCGCGCTGGTGGGCTGGATCGCCATCTGGCAGGGCAGACACGTCTACACCGCGCAATTGCTGGACGAATGCGCCGCGGAGTGCCTGCCCTCGGAGCTGCGGGCGGGCTGGCGTGCGACGACGGCGACCGATCTCGGCCTGCCCGCCGCGGTGGAATTCACCTGGGGCCTCGAACTCCTGCTGATCCACCTCGACCTGCGAGCGGTGGACGTCTTGGCCAGGGCGCGCCGGAAGTTCGCCGTTCTGGGCGACCGGGCGGGGGAGCAGCGCAGCGAACTGTTCGAGGCCCTCACCTACGCGAACCTGGGCGACGCGGACGTCGCGCTCGGGGCCGCGCGCAGGCATCTGGACCGGGCCGTGGCTTCCGACGCGGGCTGGGCGACCTCCTGGGCGGAGCTGGCCTGGATGATCGCGGTATCCCGGCACGGCGATCCGCGGGAGGCGGTGAAACTCGGGCAGTCCACCCTGGAGCGCCTGCTGATCACCGGGGACACCTGGACGGCGGGCTGGGTCGCGCACTTCAGCATGATGGCGCTGACCTATCTGCTGTCCGCCCGGATCGAGGCGGGCGACACCGGCAGCTCCGAAGCGATCGCCGCCGCCACCGAGATCGCCCATCTGCAAGGCGGAATCGCCACCCTGCACCGCTCGATGGGCATCGTCGCCGACCGGGTGACGCTGGTGGCTCGCGGCACCGCTCGAGCCGTCGCGGCGGTCACCGCGGTCATCGGCGCCGAGGCCCACGCGGCGGCGGTCCAGCGCGGCGCCCGATTGCGTCCCGAACGCGACGAGCTGCAATTGCTGTTGCTCGGCAGATTGCCGGTCGACAAGCTGCCGAACCCGCGCCCGCAGGCCAGGTCCACCGCCTCGCGCTGGGAGGAGTTGACGCCGGCGGAACGCGAAGTGGCGGTGCTGGCCGCGGCGGGCTGGGCCAACAGTGCCATCGCCGCGCGCCGGGGCAGTTCCATCCGGACGGTCGATGCCCAGGTGGCGTCCGTGCGCAGGAAGCTGATGGCGGCCACCAGGGCCGACATCAGCTGGCACGTGCCGGATCACCTCGCCGAGCGGATCAGGCTGGAATCCGAGCGGCGGCCCGCGCGAACGCGAGCACGCCCGTGACCGTCGTGACGGTCACGGGCGTGCGATAGCCGGGATCGGGCAGGTCAGGTCAGCGAGCCGTCGTAGCACAGGCTCGACGACCGCCAGGACCGCTGCGGGCCGCTACCGGGATCGAAGGCCCACTGGTCGATCGAGCCGGCGGCCTTCCACCACAGCGCTCCGCGTCCGTCCGAGACCACCTGGTAGACGTCCTCGGAACCCTCGATGAGCTGGCTGCCGACGCAGTAGTCGTTGTACTCCGTGCCGTACTGCCGGGCACCGGGGCTGAACAAGCCTGCGGGGTGGGCGTAGGCGCCCGGGTTCGGCACGGTGCTGGCCTGCCGCGCGGGGGCTCCCCGATGCCAGTACGGCGCGCCCAGTCCGTCGGTTCCGCAGGCGAAGGTCCAGCCCCCTGCGACGACCGTGGTGCCCTGGCCGTAGGCTCCCCCCGCCCAGAGGCAGGCAGCGCCCTGAGCCTCGGCGGTGCCCGCGCCGAGGCTCAGGCCGCCCGCCGCCACCGCTGCCGCCGCCAGCAGGGTGAGCGTCCGTACCGTGCCGCCGCGCTTGTCGTCACACGCGGTCGGCCGGCGAAGCCCGCTAATCTTGATCATGAGTGTTTCTCTTTCGTGCGATATCCCGGTCGGAGTGGATTTCCCGGGAATGGTGATACTTCAAGTAATGTGCCGCTAGATAGCGGGACGATCAGGCCAGAGGGACGTCACGGAAGGTTTCGAGTGCGAGAGGGTGTGCTGGTCCTGCGGTCACCGGCACCAGGTGGCCTGCGCCCGGCAGACGGTGTAGCCGGTGCCGTCCGGGCGGGCCACCCGCGACCAGCTCGAGCCGTCGGACTCGTCGCCGGTGGGGACGTCGCCCGGTGCTGCCTGGTTCTGCCGCTGGCGGTAGTCGCGGACGGCTTGGTCGGCCTCCTCGGCGTCCAGCCGGTCGCTGTCGCGATGGTGGTAGCCCATGGGGTCGATGTGGTGCCAACCGGTGGTGTCACCCGTGCCGTTGCGCGGGTTGGACGGACCCGAATGCGACTCCGCTCCCGCGATGCCCGCGGCGCCCGCGGTGAGCGTGCCGACGATCGCGGCACAAGCGAGCAGTCTGGCGGCGAGATGAGTGGTGTTGGCGGTCATCGTAAGTCTCCGTTCGGATTTCGCGCCGCGCACGGAGGTACGGCGCGAGCTGCGGCGGTGCGGCGAACGTCGGTGGTCGGGGTTGCCGCGCGAGGTGGGGGCGGGGAGGGGATCGGGGTGGCATCCGTCGCGGACATGTCGTCCGCGGGGCGGTGCCGATCGGCTCGGTCCCGGTCGTCGGAATGGGGAGAGCCCGGCCTGTCGTATCCGTGGCGGCCCGGGTCTGCTGCGGGGCGCGGGGCGACGGTCGTGTCGGGCCCGGCCAGCGCTTCGGTCGACGCCGGGGTTTCCGGCGTGGCCGCTATCGCGCTCACGATCAGCGGGCGGACGAGCCAGGTCTGTGTCCGTCGCTGGTGCGGCGTGATGCCGGTCATCGTTCGCGTCCGTTCATCTCGCCACCTCGGGATCGGGGATCGGTCCGGTGTGGTCCGATCCGTGGGTCCCTATCTATCGTGCCGTTGGATAACGTCACATTAATCGACGGGTCGATATTTTGTCGAGGGCTTTCCCATGTCTGGGAAGAGTCGCTGTCTTCCGTGGCGGGAGCAAGCGCCCTGACCAGCGGCGGCGCCGATGCGCACCGCTCGGTCCGCGGAGAATTTCAGGCCGAGACTCTTCGGGGGTCGGCGATTACCGAAGAGATGGCTTCAGCACGTGCGCAGGATCGGGACGGCTGAACAGAGGATGGGCCGCAGTGCTCGTCCGCCCCGGTTGCCGCGCTCCCCGCTTCGGTCGGCAGTGTGTCCCGAGGGCTGCTCTATGCGCGAAAAGGGCGTCCGCCGGGATGGCGGACGCCCTTTGGCGTCTGTGTCGGAATGCCGCTACGCCGCTGCGCCGCTGGTGCGCCGCGTCGAGGCGTGCGAGATCGGTCTGGCTATCAGGCTTCGGTCACGGCCGCGAATGCCGGGGCACCCGAACCCTCGGCCTGGGCCGGGGCGCGCTTCGGCTTCGCGGCGGCGGGATCGCGGAACGGGGCTTCGATCACCGCGCGTTCGCGCCACAGGTGATACAGCGCGACGGCGAAGATGGTCGTGCCGATCACGTTGGCCAGGAAGTGCCACCAGATGCGGTACGTCGCCGCGCCGGGGCCGGGGTCGAGCAGGCCGAAGATGGTCGACAGCCCGATCGCCTTGGTGCCGAAGGCGACCGTCAGGGTGAGCGCGAGATGCTCGAGCCCGTGGATGCCCTGCATCAACACGCCCATGCGACCCCACTTGCGTGCCTTGCTCTCCAGGGCGTGGTGGGTGACCAGGGCGATGCCGACCAGTCCGGCGAGGAAATGGAAGTTGCCCACCAAGTGCAGAAGTTCCATGCCGAGCGCCGGCTTCATGTGGTTGACCTGACCGAATCCGTTGGCCAGGCCGGTGCCCCACGGGGTCATCCACGCCGGTGAGTTCGGGTGCTGGATCCAGTACCCGACCTGTGCCACGTGCTCCTGGAAGTGTCCTATCTGGGCCACCACGCCCAGTGCGATGACACCGAGTGCGGTACGGAACATCCATGGTCGCAGGGGTTTACGCAGCGCGACGACGAGTACGCCGACGGCCGCCCACATGACGACCATCCAGGCCACCATCAAGATCGCACCTAGGATTTCCAACCCGGTCGCTTCGGCTGTGTGGTTCATGAGAACCGCCCTTCTGCGCGCCCTCCGGCAACGGCGACGGATGGGGGGACTGCTACGGAAACGCGTGGAACGCGTTGTCCGCAAGATACAAGGTGCCGACGCCATCTGTCCGAGATTTCCGAATGCGCTGGAGTAGCGCCCAAATCGGTCCGTGTCATACCCGAAACGTATGGCGCTTGCTCAGAGCGGTCGCAGAAAGCCTTCGACGATGCGATGGGCGCGGTCGGCGGCCTCCGGATCGCCGAGTCGCAGCGCGGTATTGGTGGCGCACAGCACCGCATCGATCTGGAACGCGACCAGATCCGCGTCCAATTCGGCGATCTCACCGGCGGACGCCGCCGAGCGCAACTCCCGTGCCAGCAGCCCTACCCACGCTCGCTGATCGCGGAACAGGGCATCGCGCACCGGGCCCGGCTTGCTGTCGCATTCGGCCATGGTCGCGACGCGGAAGCAGCCGCCCGGGAACAGCGGTGTCTCGGCGTAGACCATCCAGTGGTCGAGCAAGGCTCGCAGCCGGGCGACGCCGTGCGGTGCGGAACGGGCCGGTTCGACGACCGCTTCCACGAACCGGTCGCGCGCGTGGTCGACGGCGGCCAGTTGCAGTGCTTCCTTGGTGCGGAACAGGGTCTGGATTCCCGCCTTGCTCAGCCCGGTGTCGGCGGCCAGCCTGCCGAAGCTGAGGCCGTCCAATCCGTCCAGCGAGGCGATGTCGACCGCCTGCCGCAGCACTGTGGCGCGAGTTCGCGCACCGCGCAGCAGTCGCTTGTCGGTGATCTCGGCGGTGCGCGGGCCACTTTCCATACGGTCGATCGTACTTACCCGCGGTCACTCCCGTAGGGCCAGCTCCAGTCGGCTATCTCGGGGATGTCCGCACCGTGTTCCCTGGTCCACGCGCGAGCCGTCCAGCGCGCGTCGACCATCTCCTGCCGCAGCCCGGCGGCGCGCTCACGCAGGCTGGGCACCCGATCGATCACGTCCATGACGAGGTGGTATCGGTCCAGGTCGTTGAGCATCACCATGTCGAACGGCGTGGTCGTCGTGCCCCGCTCCTTGTAACCGCGGACATGCAGTTCGCCGTGATTGGTGCGCCGATAGGTCAGCCGGTGCACCAGCCACGGATAGCCGTGGAAGGCGAAGATCACCGGCCGGTCCCGGGTGAACAGCGTGTCGAACTCGCGGTCGGGCAGGCCGTGCGGATGTTCGTCCCGCGGTTGCAGCCGCATCAGGTCGACCACGTTGACCACCCGGACGCGCAACTCAGGCAGCCGCTCGCGCAGGATCGCGGCCGCGGCGAGGGTCTCCAGCGTCGGTACGTCGCCCGCGCAGGCGAGCACCACGTCCGGTGTGCTGCCCGGCTCGTCCCGGTGGCCCGCCCACGGCCAGATGCCGATCCCGCGCGCGCAGTGCTCGGCGGCTTCGGAGACCGACAGCCAGTCGGCCTGGGGCTGCTTGCCCGCGACCACCACGTTCACGTAGTGCCGGGAGCGCAGGCAGTGGTCATAGGTGGACAGCAGCGTGTTGGCGTCCGGCGGCAGGTACACCCGCACGATCGAGGCCTTCTTGTTCAGCACAACGTCCAGGAAACCGGGGTCCTGGTGGGTGAAGCCGTTGTGGTCCTGGCGCCAGACGTGCGAGGACAGCAGATAGTTCAGGCTGGGAATCGGGCGCCGCCACGGCACCGCCGAGCTGGCGTCGAGCCATTTGGCGTGCTGGTTGAACATCGCGTCGACGATGTGGATGAAGGCCTCGTAACAGGTGAACACGCCGTGCCTGCCGGTCAGCAGGTAGCCCTCCAGCAAACCCTGGCACATGTGTTCGGACAGCACTTCTATCACCCGGCCGGTGCGGTCGAGTTTCTGGTCCCGGGGGTCGATCTCGGCTTGCCAGTTGCGACCGGTGACCTCGAGGATGTCCTGTAACCGGTTGCTGGCCAGTTCGTCCGGCGCGAAGGTGAGGAAGTTGTCCGGATTGTGCCTGGTGACCTCCCGCAGCCAGCCGCCGAGCACCCTGGTGGCTTCGTGCTCGGTCGCGCCCGGCGCGGGCACCTCGACGCCGAAGTCGCGCCAGTCCGGCAGGCGCAGGTCGCGCAGCAGCGCGCCGCCGTTGGCGACCGGATTGGCGCTCATCCGCCGATCGCCGCCCGGTACCTGAGCGATCAGTTCCGGCGCCGGTGCGCCGCTGTCGTCGAACAGCTCCTCCGGGCGGTAGGAGCGCAGCCACTGCTCCAGCACCGCGCGGTGCTCGGCATCGGTGCGCGCGCCGGGCAACGGCACCTGGTGCGCCCGGAAGGTGCCCTCGACCTGGTCGCCGTCCACCACCGGAGGACAGGTCCACCCCTTGGGTGTGCGCAGCACGATCATCGGCCAGGTGGGCCGCGCCCCGTCGCCGCCGCCGCGCGCGGCGCGCTGGATCCGGTCGATGCGTTCCATGCTCGTGTCCACCGCCGCGGCCATCGCCTGGTGCACCGCCGCGGGATCGTCGCCCGCGACGACGATCGGTTCGTAGCCGTATCCGCGCAGCAAGGCGAGCAGTTCCGATTCCGGGATGCGCGCCAGGATGGTCGGATTGGCGATCTTGTACTCGTTCAGCGCCAGGATCGGCAGCACCGCGCCGTCGCGCGCCGGGCTGAGGAACTTGTTCGCATGCCAGCTCGTGGCCAGCGGTCCCGTCTCCGCCTCGCCGTCGCCCACCACGCAGAACACGGTGAGATCGGGATTGTCCAAGGCGGCGCCGAACGCGTGCAGCAGCGAATAGCCGAGTTCGCCGCCCTCGTGGAAGGAGCCTGGAGTCTCCGGCGCGCAGTGACTCGGCACCCCGCCGGGAAAGGAGAATTGGCCGAACAGCGCGCCCATGCCCGCCGCGTCCTGCGAGATGTGGCTGTAGAGCTCGGAGTATGTGCCCTCCAGCCAGGCGCACGCGTTCGGCCCGGGACCGCCGTGCCCGGGGCCTGCGACGAAGACGGCGTTCAGCCCGCGTTGCCGGATCGCGCGATTGGCGTGCGCCCAGACCAGATTCAGGCCGGGCACCGTGCCGAAATGCCCGAGCAATCTGGGCTTGATGTGCTCGGAGCGCAGCGGCTCGCGCAGCAACGGATTGGCCATCAGATAGATCTGGCCGACCGCGAGATAGTTGGCGGCCCGCCACCACGCGTCGATCGACGCCAGTTCGTCGCGCTCCAACGGGCCCGGCACGTCCGCGAGCCGGTAGGGATGCGGGGCGACGGTCCGGCCGCCGGTGCTGCCGACGTTGTCCGCCGAGGTGTCGCCACCCGCGCTTGCCATGTGGGTCATACGCCGACTCTCCTCACGTTCGGGTATCGAGGACAGCGCCGCCACGAGTGACCGCCGTCCCGGTCCTGCAACAGTTGCCGATCGGAATCGACAACGCCGGATGGAGATTCATCGCCAGCCTAGCCGGAGCGGGCTCCCCGCGGCGGTCCGCGCGTGTCGCGGGAAACTCACCCCGCCCGGCGCCCGTTCGTGGTCTAGGGTCCGCGGCATGCACATTCTCGGAAGGATCATCGGTATCGGCGCCCTCGCCGCGACGACCATCGCGCTGGCGGCTTGCGGCTCGGACGACGAGCCGACCGCCACGACCGTCTCCGCGACGAGGACCACCGCGGCGGCGGGGCCTTCCCCCGCGCAGCGCCCGGCCACGCAGAGCAAAGGCCGGGAGTGCACCGCCGAGGACATCGGCGTCACCGGTGGCTTCGGCGCCGCGCCCACCATCACCATCCCGGACGACTGCGACCCGCCGAAGCAGTTGATCGTCAAGGACCTCATCGAGGGCAGCGGGCCCGGCGCGGCGGCGGGGCAGCAGCTCACCATGAACTACGCGCTGGTCACCTGGTCGGACAAGAAGACGCTGGACAGTTCGTTCGGTCGCGGCAAGCCGTTCCAGCTCGATCTCGGCGCGGGCCAGGTCATCGACGGCTGGGACCAGGGTCTCGTCGGCGTCCGGGAAGGCTCGCGCAGGTTGTTGATCGTGCCGCCGGAGCTGGGCTACGGCGCGGGCGGGCGGGGCATCGCGCCGTACGAGACGCTGGTCTTCGTCACCGACGCGGTGTCGGTGGGGAAGTGACCGCGGTCCTCGCGGCCCGCGGAGCCACCGCCGGATGCAGGTCCGCTCGGCCGGTCAACTAACCTGGTCGGGATGCGTGGCGTACGCCGCATTCCTCGTCGTCTCGGCCGAGGCCGGGACTCCGGCCCGGATCTGCGCCGGTTGGGGGAGTGCGGCAGCCAGCGTAGGGCCGCCTCATCCGCCGTTCCGACTTCGGAGTGCCGGGGAGGCACCGCACACCGAACGTCAACCAGTACGAACAACGAACAAGGAGCATGTCCGTGAAGAGCACCGTCGAGCAGCTGAGCCCGACCCGGGTCCGGATCAATGTCGAGGTGCCCTTCGAGGAGCTGAAGCCCGATTTCGACCGCGCGTACAAGGCACTGGCCAAGCAGGTCCGTATCCCCGGCTTCCGTCCCGGTAAGGCGCCCGCGAAGCTGCTCGAGGCTCGCCTCGGTCGCGGCGCGATCCTGGAGCAGGTGGTCAACGACGCGCTGCCGGGTCGCTACAGCGAGGCCGTCACCACCTCCGAGGTGAAGGTCATCGGCCAGCCGGAGATCGAGATCACCAAGATCGAGGACGGTCAGGAACTCGCCTTCACCGCCGAGGTCGACGTGCGTCCGGAGATCACCCTGCCGGACTACGAGAGCATCGCGGTCACCGTCGACGCGTTCACCGTCGGCGACGAGGACATCGAGGAGCAGTTGCAGTCGCTGCGCCAGCGCTTCGGCACCCTGACCGGTGTCGAGCGTCCGGTGCAGGAGGGCGACTTCGTCTCCATCGATCTCTCGGCGACCGTGGACGGCCAGGAGGTGGCCGAGGCCGCCACGACCGGTCTGTCCCACGAGGTCGGATCCGGTCAGCTCATCGAGGGCCTGGACGAGGCGCTGGTCGGATTGTCGGCGGGCGAGTCGAAGGAATTCACCTCCACGCTGGTCGCGGGCGAGCACGCGGGCAAGGAGGCGGTCATCACCGTCACGGTGCAGTCCGTCAAGGAGCGCGAGCTGCCCGAGGCCGACGACGAGTTCGCCCAGCTGGCCAGTGAATTCGACACGCTGGAAGAGCTGAAGGCCGATCTGCGCAGCCGAGTCGAGCGGGTCAAGAAGGTGCAGCAGGCGGGCGAGATCCGCGACAAGGTGCTGGACACCCTGCTCGAGCAGGTCGAGGTGCCGCTGCCCGACGCCGTGGTGAAGGCCGAGATCGACGCCGTGACCCACGACGCGGTGCACGGCTTCGATCACGACGAGGCCAAGTTCGCCGAGGCGCTCGAGGCGCAGGGCAGCACCCGCGAGGAGTTCGACACCGAGACCAAGGAGGCCGCCGAGAAGTCGGTCAAGACCCAGCTGCTGCTGGACGCGATCGCCGAGGCGGAGGGCACCCAGGTCGGCCAGGACGAGCTCACCGAGCGGATCCTGTTCCAGGCGCAGCGCTACGGCATGTCGCCGGAGCAGTTCATCCAGCAGGTGCAGCAGGCGGGCCAGCTCGGGGCGGTGTTCGCGGACGTGCGTCGCGGCAAGGCGCTGGCGGGCGTGGTCGGCAAGGTGACCGTCACCGACTCCGAGGGCAACACGGTGGACACCGCCGAAATGTTCGGCGCTCCCGCCGATTCGGCGGACGAGGACCAGGCCGTCGAGACGGCCGCGGCGGACGCCGAATAATTTCATGGAATGTCGGCGTGCTCGACGCCCGAGAGGTGCGCTGATTGCGCTGTGAGCGAAGAAAGGGCGGTACCGGGAGTTCGGTGCCGCCCTGCTTCGTTAATGTTTGTGACGACAAGTCGGATAGCCCGCCCGATGGGGTGCGGCATATCCGACCAGTGATGGCTATGTGGCACTCCGCAACGAGCCGGCGAGAGAAGGCAGGTATCCGTGACAATCAACCAGGCAGGGGTCATGACAACCGCGACTGCTGGTCTCAACCTCAGTGATTCGGTGTACGAGCGCCTGCTGCGTGAGCGCATCATCTTCCTGGGCACGCAGGTGGACGACGACATCGCGAACAAGCTGTGCGCGCAGATCCTGTTGCTCTCGGCGGAGGATCCCACCAAGGACATCTCGCTCTACATCAACTCGCCGGGCGGCTCGGTGACGGCGGGCATGGCCATCTACGACACGATGCAGTTCGCCGAGTGCGACATCGCCACCTATGGCATGGGCCTGGCCGCGTCGATGGGGCAGTTCCTGCTCACCGCGGGGACCAAGGGCAAGCGCTACGCGCTGCCGCACGCGCGCATCATGATGCACCAGCCGTCCGCGGGGATCGGCGGCTCCGCGGCCGACATCGCGATCATGGCCGAGCAGTTCGCGCACACCAAGCGTGAGCTGAACGAGCTGCAGGCGCTGCACACCGGCAAGTCGGTCGAGCAGGTCACCACCGACGCCGACCGCGACCGCTGGTTCACCGCGTCCGAAGCCCTGGAGTACGGCTTCATCGACCACGTGATCAGCCACGCGAACCAGGCCAACGGCGCCAAGAAGTAACGCACCGGATCACCCACAGGCCCCCGGACACCTCGAACGTCCGGCCGCCGCACCGACTTTGGAGACGAAGATGGCCAATTCGATCGACCCGCGCGCCGGCCTGTCCGGCATCGCGCCGCAGAGCCCGCAGGCTCGCTACATCCTGCCGTCGTTCATCGAGCACTCGAGCTTCGGCGTCAAGGAGTCCAACCCGTACAACAAGCTGTTCGAGGAGCGCATCATCTTCCTCGGCGTGCAGGTGGACGACGCCTCGGCCAACGACATCATGGCGCAGCTGCTGGTGCTGGAGTCGCTGGACCCCGACCGCGACATCACCATGTACATCAACTCGCCCGGTGGCTCGTTCACCTCGCTGATGGCCATCTACGACACCATGCAGTACGTGCGCGCCGACGTCGCCACGGTCTGCCTGGGCCAGGCCGCCTCGGCCGCGGCGGTGCTGCTCGCCGCGGGCACCCCCGGCAAGCGGGCCTGCCTGCCCAACGCCCGCGTGCTGATCCACCAGCCGTCGCTGGAGGGTGGCATCCAGGGTCAGGTGTCGGACCTGGAGATCCAGGCCGCCGAGATCGAGCGCATGCGTCGCCTGATGGAGACCACCCTCGCGCGGCACACCGGCAAGGACGCCGACACCATCCGCAAGGACACCGACCGTGACAAGATCCTGACGGCCGAGGACGCCAAGGAATACGGGATCATCGACACGGTGTTCGACTACCGCAAGCTCAGCGCGCAGAAATAACGCGCGAATAGTCGTTTCCGGCCCGGCCGGGACGACTCGGGCGAATCGCCGATCCCGGTGGCGGTACGCTCGGAAATCGTTCTCTGACAGGGAATTCCGGCCGGGAAGCATGCCATGGGTATGCCGCCCGGCCGGACCGCTTGTCGCGCCGCCGCGGTTCGAGAATGTGTTCGAACCCCGCCGCGGCGCGAGGTGCGGTCCGGAGTGTTCGAATGCCGATCAGGCGGGCGGTCCGCCTTTCGGCGTCGTGACAACTCGCACAACCCGCGCGAGAAACATGCGCGAGTTGTCGACCTCCGTCCCGAACACCGGGTACGGTCAACCTAGGGACCTTTGCTCCCGGTTGACAGCACTGCCCACCGGCCACGATTCAGTCGATGCGTTTGCGGCTGCGAAAGTGGTGGACAGCTGGCAACCTGGACGGACGGTTGCACGCGGACAAGGAAGTAGGGACCCACGAGATGGCGCGCATCGGAGATGGCGGCGATCTGCTGAAGTGCTCGTTCTGTGGAAAGAGCCAGAAGCAGGTCAAGAAGCTCATTGCGGGACCAGGGGTGTACATCTGCGACGAGTGCATCGATCTCTGCAACGAGATCATCGAGGAGGAACTCGCCGAATCGAGCGAGGTCAAGCTCGATGAGCTGCCCAAGCCTGCCGAGATCCGGGACTTCCTGGAGAACTACGTCATCGGCCAGGACACCGCCAAGCGCACTCTCGCGGTGGCCGTCTACAACCATTACAAGCGCATCCAGGCCGGTGACAAGGGTCGCGACAGCCGCGGCGAGACCGTCGAGCTGGCCAAGTCCAACATCCTGATGCTGGGCCCCACCGGCTGCGGCAAGACCTATCTGGCCCAGACGTTGGCGAAGATGCTGAACGTGCCGTTCGCCATCGCCGACGCCACCGCGCTGACCGAGGCCGGGTACGTCGGCGAGGACGTCGAGAACATCCTGCTGAAGCTGATCCAGGCCGCCGACTACGACGTCAAGCGCGCCGAGACCGGCATCATCTACATCGACGAGGTCGACAAGATCGCCCGCAAGAGCGAGAACCCGTCGATCACCCGCGACGTGTCCGGCGAGGGCGTGCAGCAGGCCCTGCTGAAGATCCTGGAGGGCACCCAGGCGAGCGTGCCGCCCCAGGGTGGGCGCAAGCACCCGCACCAGGAGTTCATCCAGATCGACACCACCAACGTGCTGTTCATCGTCGCGGGCGCTTTCGCGGGCCTGGAGAAGATCATCTCCGACCGCACCGGCCACCGCGGTATCGGCTTCGGCGCCGAGGTGCGGTCCAAGGCCGAGATCGACACGACCGATCACTTCGCGGACGTCATGCCCGAGGATCTGATCAAGTTCGGCCTGATCCCCGAGTTCATCGGCCGTCTGCCGGTGGTCGCCTCGGTGACCAACCTGGACAAGGAATCGCTGGTCAAGATCCTCTCCGAGCCGAAGAACGCACTGGTCAAGCAGTACGTCCGGTTGTTCGAGATGGACGGGGTCGACCTCGAGTTCACCGACGACGCGCTGGAGGCGGTCGCCGATCAGGCGATACTGCGCGGCACCGGGGCGCGTGGCCTGCGCGCGATCATGGAGGAGGTCCTCCAGCCCGCGATGTACGACATCCCCAGCCGCGACGACGTCGCCAAGGTGGTCGTGAACGCGGACACGGTCAACGACAACGTGCTGCCGACCATCGTGCCGCGCAAGGCGCAGCGGCCGGAGCGCCGGGAGAAGTCGGCGTAATTTCGGGTGTGGCGGCCCCATCCCGGGGGTACACCTTCGTGAGGGTTGAGCAAACAGCCTAGTTCCGGCGGCCCGGTCTTCCGGAGCGCATCAACACCCCGCGAGCACCTCCTCGGGAGATTGTCGCGGGCGACAGGACCGAGGTCCTCATGTCGGCAGGCTTGGCCAATCCCACGTACGTTCTCACCGCCGCCCGCAATGCCGATCACCCTGCGGAGCGGCTCAAGATCTCCGTCACGGCCCCGAGCGACCAAGTCACGCTATGCGCTCTTGCGGGGGAGGTCGACTACTACACCGTCGAGGTGTTCCGTCGCAGGCTGATCGGCTCACTGGGCACGGCGGCCCCGCTGGTGGTCATCGACCTTTCCAAAGTCACGTTCTTCGGCGTGGCGGGGCTGTATGTCCTGGTCGACGCGCGGAACATGCTGACACAGACCGGTCGCCGGCTACGCCTGGTCACCGGTGCGTGGTGCGTGGACCGGCTGCTGCAACTGGCCGAGGACCTCGGGCGTTTCGAAACCCGGACGAGTCTCGCCGACGCCGTGCTCGACGCGGTGTGAGGGGCGGCGCCGATCGTTACGATGGGTCATGTTTGCCAATCGGCGCTTGGAGCGCAAGGTCGACGCGTTGCACGTCAAACTCGATCTGATCATGGCCCAGCTCGGCATCGAGGCGCCGGCGTCGGCCGCACCAAGGCGCGCCGTTCCGTCGGTCCCACGGGGTGACGGGATGGCGGAGATCGACGGATTATTGGCGCAGGGCAAGAAGATTCACGCGATCAAGCGGTACCGGGAACTCACCGGGTGCGGGCTCAAAGAGGCCAAGGACGCGGTCGAAAACCGGTACCCGTACTGAACACCGGTGTCGTGGACGAGGGCCGGTCTCCACTCGACGGCTCACGTCCATCCACCGGCCCTGACTGTCGTTCGCACCCGCTGGACGCCGTGTTCGGTGACGACTTCTGTTGCGCCGCTGAGCGATAGATCTAGCTGTGTGCGCCCTGAACCAACGGCGCGCGCAGATTCATCGGGAACTCCGCGTCCGCGCTGGACCGGATGTCCTCCGAAGAGGGTTCCGGCAAGGGGTCGTGCCCGGTCGGGTCGGGCAGGTTCCGCACCTGCTCGGTGGCGTAGCTGATCGCGCGTCCGTATCGGGCGCTCGCGGCGTCGTGGATGAGCAGCGCGACGCCGATCATCACCGGGGCCACCCCGTGCACGGCGGCGTCGAACCACCGCCCCTCGCTCACGTACGGGTAGGTGTTGAGTCCCACGGTGAGCGTCAGCAAGGCGACTTCGGCCGCCGCCACTTGGCTGCGGTTGTCCAGCACGCCCCACTCGGTGACCTTGTTCGTGCCGATCATGATGATGATCAGCGACACGCTGATCATCGCCTCGAGCAGGTAGCTGAACCAGTACAGCGGGTCGGTCGGGCCACCCGGCGCGATGTTGTGCTGGACGTTGACCGCCGACCACAGCATCCCGGCGGCGACCACGCCGGCCAGCGAGCCGAGCGACCACGAACGGTGCCGGTACAGCGACGCCAGCCTGGCATGCGGGCTGGACGCGCGCCGCTGCGCGGCGATGGCCTTTCGCGCCAGCAGCAGGTCTCTGATCTCGGCCTTCTCGATGGCCTCCGAGGTGTTGCGCGCCCGGTCGGACGCCGCGGCGGACGCCTCGGCCTGCTTCCAGCGCTGGTCGCGATCCTGCGTCCGGATGCGTTCGGCCAGTTCGCGTTCCGCGACCAGTTCCTCCTCCGACAGCGCGCCGGTCAGCGCCGGGTCGAACTGGTAGGCGAGACGGCCGCGGGCCTTCTCGACCCGTCTCGCCAGCCGCGCGACGTCGTCGTCCGAGGTCTGTTCGTCGAGCATGCGGCTCCAAAGGGTTGAGCGGAGGGGAACTCGAGAAACCGAAGACGCCGGCACGGCCTGCCGTTGCGCGAAATTCGCGACGGCAGCTCGTCGACCGCGGCACGGCCAGGCGACGTCATCACCTCCTATTCTTAGTGCATTCCGGGCTTTAACGACAGTCCGGAGTGCCCGCGGCGCCGAAGTGCCAGGTCGCCCCGCGCGTTTCCGCAGCGCCGCGGCCGCTTTCACGCCCAGGGCACCCGGCAGGAATCCGTGCTGAAACCCTGTGCGGTGATCCCGAGCGCCGAATTGAACCGAGCGCGTGAGTTTTCCAGCGCGATGTGATAACTGAGCTCGACCACGCCCGCTCGGCCGAAGCGCCGCTCCAGGTCGGCGACCTGCTCGTCGGTGGCCGTGGTCGGGGTGGCGGTCATCGCGTCGGCGTAGGCGATGGCGGCGCGCTCGTCGTCGGAGTACAGCGGCGAGGTCGCGTAGTCGGCGATGTGTTCCAGCCGCGCGACGTCCAATTCGCCCAGGCGCATGAGCATGGCGCCGAAGTCGACGCACCACGAACAACCGATCGTCCACGCCGTGCGGTAGACGGCGATCTCGCGGATGACGGCGGGCAGGGCGGTGCTGGCCTTGCCGACCATGGTTTCGTGGACGGCGTTGGCGGTGAGCAGTTTCGGATGGTTGGCGGTGACGGCGAACGGCTCCGGCACTTCCCGGAAGCGGCGCTTGGCCAGCCGGTACAGCAACTTGGTCATCGGGCCGGCCTGCTGCGGGGTGACGGCGGCTATACGGGTGGCGCCCATGTCGATCTCCTTCGATCAGCGGATGTGGTTCCTACTTCTCGGACGAGAGACCGTGCCGGAATGTGATGGGGCCGCGATGTGACGTGGCGCACCCGGCCGCCGCGCGACTACTCGGTTTCGACCCGCATGTCCTCCTGACTCCAGTAGGCGCGCATCCCGGTGATCCGGCCTTCCTCGTCGAACTCCATCACGTCGATCGGCGACAGGACGAAGCGCTGTCCGCCGACCTTGGTGACGATGGTGAACGGGAACGCGGCCTGATTGCCCGCGATCCTGATGTTCTCGGGCCGCAACTCGGTCTCCCGATCCAGCGCGGCGATCACTTCGTAGAACTCGCGGATGGCATCGTGGCCGCGCTTGGGCGGGGTGCCGACGGGGTCCTCCACGATCGCGTCGGGCGCGTACAGCGCCACGATGTCCTCGGTCGGGCCGGAGCCGACCAGCTTGACGTACTGCTCGACCACGTCGCGGATCTGCTTGGCCATCGAGTCTCCTCCGAAGTGAAACGTGTTCTAGTTTTTTTCAGCCTAGCAAGTTCTCGTGCCCGATTCGATCCCCTCGGGCCCGTCCAGTACGACGATCTGGACGCCGGTGGCGAGCAAATCGGAAGCGGACAGCCCGAACAGGGTGCGGAACGCGTCGCTGAAGTGCGAGGGGCTGGCGAATCCTGCCTCGGCGGAGGCCGTGGTGAGGTTCGCGCCTCCGGCGATGGCGCGCCCCACAGCGAGCATCCTGGCCCAGAGGCGGTAGCGCCGGAACGAGGTTCCCGTCTGGGCGGCGAACAGGTGCAGGAAGCGCGACTCCGACAGATGTGCCGTCGCGGCGAACCGCGCGGCGGGGAACATGGCGGCGGGATGTGCGTCGAGGTCGGCGAGCGCCGCCGCGATGCGAACGTCCAGCGGGGGAATCGGCGCCGTACCGGCGAGGTCCGCCAGCGATCCCGGGTCGGGGCGAGCGCTGCCCGATGCCGTGACCAGTGCGTCCTCCGCCGCATGGCACAGCCCGAACTCATTGTCCCACAGCGTCATTCGCTCACGGCAGGCGCGAGCGGCGGGCGAACCGGGATCCGAGTAGCAGAACATCATGTGGTCACCGTCGGTGACCACCCGGTGGACCCGGCGCGGCGGCACGAGGGCGCTGCGCGCGGAACGCGCGATGCCATCGGCCGCGAGGGTGAACGGAGCATCGATCCCGACCGCCAGGCAGTCGACCGCGGTCGAATGCGCGTCCAGACGCAGTGACGGGCCGCGATAGATCGCCCGCCCGGCCCACAGCCAGAGCATCGCGGGCAATGTGTGCGGGGCGTTCGGCATGCCGCCATGCTGGCACGGCTGTGCGGGTGTGACCGTTCGGTTGTCGTTCACCGCGGCGGGTACGGGGGATCGCCGTTGATCCCCCTGGTTCGACGTTGAACCGTCTCCGTGCTCGGTGTTCGCTGAGTTTGTCGGGGAAGCCGCCGCCCGTGTTACCGCCGCTGTTCCTTTCGTCCTTTTCGCCCGTCGAGCGTCGGCCGTTCACCGGTTCCGACGGCGCGAACCGGGGAAATTCATCGCTATTTCCGCTGTTCGTGCCCCGGTGTGTCGAGCTTGCGCTCTCGGTGGCGTGCTGTTTACTCGGTCCGGTCAACCAGATGTTCGAGTGACGAGTGGAAGCGGAGGAGACATGGCACTGCCTACCATGACCGCAGAGCAGCGCACCGAGGCGTTGGCCAAGGCGGCTGCGGTCCGCAAGGCACGCTCCGAACTGATCGGCAAGGTGAAAGAGGGCAAGGTCTCGGTCGCGGACCTGCTGAAGAAGGCCGATTCCGACGAGCTGGTCAAGAAGACCAAGGTGGCCGCGGTGATCAAGGCCCTGCCCGGTGTGGGGCCGGTGAAGGCCGCCAAGCTGATGGACCAGGCGGAGATCCCCGAGGATCGCCGCATCGGTGGTCTCGGCGCGCGCCAGCGCGCGGCACTGCTCGAAGCGCTGAAGGACTGACGGGCGGGGAATTCGGCGGCGCATCCGCGGACGCACCGGATCACGCCCGTGGTGATCTCCCACGGGCGTCCCGCACTCGCAGGCCGACCGGGCCGGTCAACGGGACGGCCGCGTACGGCGGCGCGGGAAACGCACCGTCACCGGCTGCGGATCCGACAAGGGAAGGTCGCCTCGCGGCGGGGCGAAGACGCAGACCGCTCCACCGACCACGAGCAGGAATGCCGCGATCAGGCTGGCCGCGAAGCTCGCCGCGCCCATTTCGGCGGGCTTGTGCAGGACGTGGTACAGAAAATGGGGGACACCGAAGGTCAGCCACCCGATGCCGGCCATCCGGGCCGCCGTCGTCCGGTCGAGGACCAGCGCGGCGATCGTCACCGCGGTCAGCGCCAGGAAGAAGGACCCCACGTCGGCCGCCAAATGATGGTTGTACGGGCCGTCCGCCGCCACCCACCGAATGCCGAACCCCGGAAAACTGGTGTACCAGGAATGCGGCGCCAGGGTGGCCCAGAGGCCGACGACGCCTCCTTGCAACGCCAAGACGGCCAGCACGATCCGCGTGAGCAGCAGGCGGCGGTGCTGCTCGAACCGCATCCGCACCCGCAGGCCCTCGGAGTTCCCCTGCACCGAGATCCGCATCGGTCGCTCCGTTCTCGCCGAACCCGTTTCGGCTCCGTGCAGTCACGGTAAAACGGGTATCCGGCGCGGGCAATAGTGAGTCAGGCGAACAGCGAGTCGGCGCCCGGCTCGACCCGAATTCGCTCGGGGACGCTGTAGACGTTCATAGTGTCGCCGCGGAGGAAGCCGACCAGGCAGAGCCCGGCATCGATGGCCAGGTCGACCGCGAGCGAGCTGGGTGCGGAGACCGCGCCGAGCATCGGGATCCCGGCCATGACGGCTTTCTGCACCAGTTCGAACGACGCGCGCCCGCTCACGATGAGCACCAGATCGTGGGCGGGGACCCGGGATTCGCGCAGTGCCCAGCCGATCACCTTGTCCACCGCGTTGTGCCTGCCGATGTCCTCGCGCACCGCCAGCGGCCGGCCTTCGGCGGTGAACAGGCCCGCCGCGTGCAGGCCGCCGGTGGCGTCGAAGACCGACTGCCGGTCACGCAGCATGCCGGGCATGGCGGCCAGTGCGCGGGTGTCCACCGTGGGCACGCCGTGCGGCAAGGGAAACCGGGTGCGGGTGCGGACCTCGTCCAGGGCGGTCTTGCCGCACAGCCCGCAGGCTCCTGTGGTGAGGAAGGAGCGGGTCGGCGCCCGGACCGGAGTGCGCAGGGTGACGTCGAGCACGTTGTAGGTGTTGCGGCCCTGGTCATCGGTGCCCGCGCAATAACGGGCCGCCACGATGTCCTCGGCGGAGCGGATGATGTCCTCGCTCAGCAGGAAGCCGTGCACGAGGTCGATGTCATCGCCGGGGGTGCGCATGGTGACCGTCAGCGACTGGCCGCCGATGCGGATTTCCAGCGGCTCTTCGACAGCGAGGGTGTCCGGACGCTGGATGTCCGTGTCCGGAGTGATCCGTCGCATCCGGCGGCGGGCGGTGATGCGACTCATACGGTGTGCCTCTCGCCCTGCGTGGTTACGCTGCGCTGCCGTCTCCGGGCCTGACCGCTCATGCTGTGTTTGTTGTCGGCATGAGCGGGGCCCTGCGTGGTCACGCTGCGCTGCCGCCTC
>NZ_JBVJAP010000004.1:71865-501867 GCF_055590505.1 Nocardia sp. NPDC041819
CTCCGGGCCTGACCGCTCATGCTGTGTTCGTTGTCGGCATGGGCGGGGCCCTGCGTGGTTACGCTGCGCTGCCGCCTCCGGGCCTGACCGCTCATGCTGTGTTCGTTGTCGGCATGGGCGGGGCCCTGCGTGGTTACGCTGCGCTGCCGCCTCCGGGCCTGACCGCTCATGCCGGGCGGGCTTCGAGCCGGATGGTGACCGCTTTGGAGACGGGGGTGTTCGACCGTTTCGCGACGTGGTCGAGCGGCACCAGCGGGTTGGTTTCGGGATAGTAGGCGGCGGCGTTGCCGCGCGGGGTCGGGTAGGAGACGAGGCGGAAGTTCTCGACGCGGCGTTCGGTGCCGTCGGTCCATTCGGAGACGATGTCGACCGGATCGCCGTCGCGGAAGCCGAACGCGGCGATGTCGTCGGGGTGGACGAGCACCACCTTGCGGCCGTGGTGGATGCCGCGGTATCGGTCGTCGAGGCCGTAGATGGTGGTGTTGTACTGGTCATGGCTGCGCAGGGTTTGCAGGATCAGCCTGCCCGCCGGGACCGGCAGCCAGGTCAGTTCGTTGACGGCGAAGTTCGCCTTACCGGTGGCGGTGCGGAATTCGCGGGCATCGCGCGGCGGATGGGGGAGCTGGAATCCGTTGCGCTCGCGGACTTTCGAGTTGTAGTCGGAGCAGCCGGGCACGACACGGGCGATGGCGTCGCGGACGCTGTCGTAGTCGCGGGCGAAGCGCGCCCACGGCACCGTGTGATCGACGCCGAAAAGCGCTTGGGCGAGTTCGCAGACGATGGCGACTTCGCTGCGCAGCTGCTCGCCGACCGGCTTCAGCCGTCCGGTGGACAGGTGCACCATCGACATCGAATCCTCCACCGAGACCTGCCGTTTGGTGCCGTCCGGGGCGAGGTCGAGATCGGTGCGGCCGAGGGTGGGCAGGATGAGGGCGGTGCGGCCGTGCACGATATGGCTGCGGTTGAGTTTGGTGGACACCTGCACGGTGAGCGCGCAGCCGCGCAGCGCGGCCTCGGTCACGGCGGTGTCGGGGGTGGCGGAGACGAAGTTGCCGCCCATGCCGAAGAAGACCTTTGCGCGTCCGTCGCGCATGGCGCGGATGGCCGCGACGGTGTCGAGGCCGTGCTCGCGCGGGCTGGTGATGCCGAACTCGCGATCGAGGGCGTCGAGGAAGGCCTCGGGCATCTTCTCCCAGATGCCCATGGTGCGGTCGCCTTGCACGTTGGAGTGGCCGCGCACCGGGCACACGCCCGCACCCGGCTTGCCGATCATGCCGCGCAGCAGTAGCAGGTTGATGGCCTCCTCGATGGTGGCCACGGCGTGGGTCTGCTGGGTCAGGCCCATCGCCCAGCACAGGATGATGTTGCGGGAGCGAGCGAACGCCTCGGCGGTGCGCTCGAGTTCGGCCCGGCTCAGGCCGGTGGCCTCCAGCACGGTGGCCAGATCGACCGCGCGCACGTGCTTTTCGTACTCGGCGTAGCCCGCGCAGTGGGCATCGACGAACTCGCGGTCGACGACCGTGCCCGGCGCGCGATCCTCGGCTTCCAGCAGTAGTCGGCCGAGCGCCTGGAACAGGGCCATATCGCCGCCGAGGCGGATCTGCAGGAAGTCGTCGGCGATCGGCACGCCGGTGGTGACGCCCTTGACCGTCTGCGGGTCCCGGAACCCGAGCAGCCCGGTCTCCGGCAGCGGATTCACCGCGATGATCCGAGCGCCCTCGGCCTTGGCGGCGGCGAGCGCGCTGAGCATGCGCGGATGGTTGGTGCCCGGATTCTGTCCCGCGACGACGATCAGATCGGCCTTGGCGAAATCGTCGATGGAGACCGAGCCCTTCCCGATCCCGATCGAGCCGGTCAGCGCGGCGCCGGAGGACTCGTGGCACATGTTGGAGCAGTCCGGCAGGTTGTTGGTGCCGTAGCTGCGCACCAGCAGCTGGTAGAGGAACGCGGTCTCGTTGCTGGTGCGGCCGGAGGTGTAGAACACCGCCTCGTCGGGCGAGTCGAGGCCGCGCAGGGTGTCCGCGATCAACCGGTAGGCCTCGTCCCACGCGATGGGGGAGTAGTGGGTGTCGCCGGGCCGCAGCACCATCGGGTGGGTCAGCCTGCCCTGCTGCCCGAGCCAGTACCCGGACTTCTCGCTCAGTTCAGCGAGGGAGTGGGTCGCGAAGAACTCCGGAGTCACCGTGCGCAGCGTGGCTTCCTCGGCGACTGCCTTCGCGCCGTTCTCGCAGAACTCGGCGGGCCTGCGGTGACCGGTCGGCTCCGGCCACGCGCAGCCGGGGCAGTCGAAGCCGTGTACCTGATTGACCCGCGCCAGGGTGCGGGCGGTCCGGATGACACCCATCTCCTCGACCGAGCGCTTCAGCGCCACCGTCACGGCGGTGACACCCGCGGCCTGCTCTTCGGGCGGTGTCACCGTCAGCTCGGACTCATCGATGTCCCGCTTCGGTCCGTTTCGGTGCATGACGCCATTCTCCTCTCCGCGCGGCCCGAACCGGGCGGGGGCCGTCTGACCGGCCTGCGCCACACCCGAGCCGTGGCATACCGTGACGCCGCCCGCCGCGCCGGAGCGGCGAGATGGGGGTGGTGCCGTTGCCGCCCTGACACTTGTCGACCTTGGTGATCGCCGGGCCCGATGGGGTCGGTCGTGCCGGGGCCGTTGTCGGCGCACGTCGGGCCGGGCTGTGCCAGCGTTATCCCTCGCGCCTGTGCGCTGCTCGTCGCCGGGGTGGGTGAGAACTCGTTCGCTGATGCGAACGCGCGGGCCCGGCGGGAGTTCGGTCGTGGCGGTGCGGATCGGGGTCTGCCTGCCGGTGCCGGATTCGGCGGTCAGGAGCGGCGGCGCGCTCCGGCGATATCCGTCGCGCCCGTGCGCTGCTCGTCGCCGCGGTAGGTGAGGACTCGTTCGCTGATGCGGACGCGCCAGCCCGGCGGGAGTTCGGTCGGGGCGGTGCTGATCCGGGTCCACTGGTCGGTGCCGGGCCCGGCGATGAAGGTGCCGGAGGTCGCGGCGGCGTCCCGGACGTACACCTTGCCGCCGTCGACCGATACATAGGCGTGCACGCGCGAGACGTGGCGGTCGCGCTGGATGACGATCGGGGTGGCGGTGGCGGCGCGGACCGATTCGTCCACCTGCGGTCCGCGCCCGATCACGTAGGCGCGGTTCAGCGGGTAGGCCGCGCCCTCCTCGGTGACCAGCGCGCCGACGGCGGCCTCGCCGGACGACGCGGCGGGGTGCGGAGTTCGCGTTCCGCTGTACTCGAGCGGATTGCGCAAGGCGACCGATTCGTGCGCGGGCTGCACCTGGGACCACGCGAACGGTCGATCCGTGGCGGGCCGGGGCGGTCGTGGCTTGGCGAGGGGCCTGGCCGACTCGGCCGGACGGACGGTCGGCGCCGCGTCCATGCCGGTCGGCGCCGCCTGCGCGACGGCGTCGGCGGCACCCGTGGGTTCGGGTGTCGCCGCGAAACCGGCCGCCGCCGTCGGCTCGGGCTCGGCCTGCGCTGAGGGCGCGGACGTGCGCGGCTCGTCGGCCTTCCCGGCGCGTCGCACCGCGGCCTGTAAGACGAAGCCGCCGCCGGGAACCACGCCGGCGCGCAAGTCCGTGCGCGGCAGCGCGGTCGGCGGCGTGCCGGTGTCCGCGCCGATCGTGATGCGGCGCACCGGTTCGCGCACGATCTCGTCCACCCAGGTGAACGCACGGCCGCCGTGGAGCAGGCGGGTGCCCTCGGCGCCTTGGATTTCCGCGGTCACCGATCCGCGCAACAGGATGAGCATGCCGTCGCCGGTCGGCGCGACCACCCCGAACGGCGGCGGCCGCACCGTGCTGCCGAAGATCACCGCGGCCAAGCGTTGCGCCAGTGCGGCGCCGGGATGCTCCCCTTCGGCCACGGCTTCGATGGTGCCGAGTATTCGGTCCGTGGAGGTCGTTTCGGGCCCGAGGTAGGCGACGACCGCGCCGAAGCGGGCGACGAGCCCGTCGCCCGGTGCGACTCCCACGGTGGACGGTTTACTGCGCACCCGCGCCCTCCTTCCCGGCGCACTACCGGCATACCGAAGCCAGCATAGAGCGTCGGCGACGGCCGACCGGGGTCTGCGAGCATCGCGAAGCGGAAGGCGGATATGGTCCGCCGCGCCGCCCGGCGGCCGAATCGCATTCTGTCGCGTGCGTTCTCGCGCGCGGTCCCTGCCGCCGTCGCCGGGGGGCTGTGAGCTGCGCGTTGTGGTCTTTTCCGCAGTCGGCGGCGGTTCATACCCAGAGAATCATGACTATGTCGTGAGTCATAACGCGAAGATGCTCGAAACGCCCAAGGGTTCGCCGCGCGTCCGCGGTTCGAGTCGTCGGCGAACTTGTTGTGGGCGTCGTCGCGCCGAGAAGCTGCGTCCATGGGAAACCGGGCTGCTCACCGGTGGGCGCTTGCGCCGTCACGTCGGATGGCCGTCACGATAACGACGATGCCGTGGCGGCTCCGGTTCGCCGAGGAGTCGGAGTCGGGATTACGGCTGGGCCGCTTGTGGCACCCCGGGCAGAGGCCGCGCACGATCACGGCCATCAGGGTCGTGGCGGTTGCGGAGAAGCCGGCCCGTGGTGAACCGGGCCCGACATGGTTTGCCGTGGCGGACCTGCGCCGGTCACCCGAACGGCGTTCGTCCCTGGTTATGCTCGGCTGATGAGCGCAGCAGCCGTCAGCCGCCGGGCCCGCCCGGCCAAAGCTCCGCTGAGTCGCGAGGTGATCGTCGAGACCGGCCTGCGTGTCCTGGACCGGTATGGGGCGGCGGCGCTCACCATGCGCCGGGTGGCGCAGGACCTGGATACCGGCGCCGCCTCGCTGTACGTGTACGTCGCCAACCGCGACGATCTGATGGCCGCCATGCTCGACCACGTCCTCGGTTCCGTGCCGGAACCCGCCGGGGCAGGCTGGCGGGAACGGCTCACCGCGCTGGCCGACGCCATGGTGGCGGCGATGAGCAGGCACGAAGGGCTGGCGCTGGTCGCGCTCGGGGTGATTCCGAGCAGTCCGAACGCGTTACGGCTGATGGAACTGATGCTCGGCTCGCTCATCGAGGCGGGACTGGACGATCGGACCGCGTCATGGGCGGTGGACCTGCTCTTTCTGCACATCACCGCGTCGGCGGCCGAACAGAGCGCGCACAATACCGGCGGCGGCACCGAGCAGGAGTACCTCGCGGCGATCGAGCGGCGCTTCGCCGAGTTGCCCGCCGACCGTTATCCGACCGTCGTGGCCATGCGGGAGGCCTTGTTGTCGGGCGAGGGGGACGCGCGTGCGGCCTGGGCCGTGCAAGTGCTGCTCAACGGCATCCTCGCCACGCGGGCGGAGTGAAATTCGCTGGTCCGCGCCGCGGTTGCCGGGTCACAATGGGCCGATGATCCGGGCCGTGACAACCGAAGACCTCATCGTGCTGCAAGAGATCGAGCGCGCGGCGGGCGCACCGTTCGCGGAGATCGGGATGACGGCCGTGGCCGACGACGAACCTCCTTCGATGGCCGCGTTGCGCGAGTTTCAGCGAGCCGGACGGGCCTGGGTCTGGACCGAGGACGACCTGCCGATCGGCTACCTGGTCGCGGGCGTGATCGATGGAAACGCGCATATCGAGCAGGTCTCGGTGCACCCGGACCACGCGGGACGCCGGATCGGCAAGCGGTTGATCGACCGGGCAGCCCGATGGGCCGCCGCCGCGGCGCTGCCCGCGATGACGTTGACCACGTTCACCGAGGTGCCGTGGAACGGCCCGTACTACCGGCGGCTCGGCTTCCGGTATCTGTCGGCGGACGAGGAGACCCCGGGGTTGGTAGCCGTGCGTGCCGCCGAACAGGCACACGGCCTCGACCGCTGGCCGCGCGCGTGCATGCGCGCGGAGCTGTCCGACTGGTCGATGGACTGAGCCCGCTGGGCCGTCAGGCGACAGCGCGCGCGGCCGCGGCCGACGCGGCGGCCCTGTCCTCGTCGATCAGGCCGACGCGCGTGCGCCGATCCAGCAGATCGCCGGCCTCGAGCGCCCCCTCGTGGGAGACCGCGAACGCGAATTCGGCGCCGAGCACGTCGATGCCGGGCGCCACCGGCTCGGCGAGCGACGGATCGCGGCGCGTCGCGGCCAGCACGGTGGCCGCCTCACTGCCGTAGCGCTCGATCAGCACCGGCGGGGCGTCGATGCGGTCGCGCGCCGCGCCGGAGACCGCACCCACCAGCGGCAGCCGCCGGGTGCGGCACGGTCCCGCGGCGAGGTCGCCGTGCGCGACCGCCGCGTCGATCACGTCCTCGGCCATCTTCCGGTAGGTGGTGAGCTTGCCCCCGACGATGGTGATGATCCCGGTCGGGGAACGCAGCACGGCGTGCTTGCGGGAGATGTCGGCCGTGCTGTCGTCGGCGGTCTGCAACAGGGGACGCAATCCGGCATACGAGCCGCGAATATCGTCGCGGGACAACGGCTCACGCAGGGCGGGATTGATGGTGTCGAGCAGGAAACCGATCTCGTCGTCGGTGGGCTTCGGCTCGTCGGGTACCGGGCCCGGCGCGTCCTCGTCGGTCAAGCCCAGATACACCCGGCCGTGCGCGGCGGGAAAGGCGAAGACGAAGCGGCCGACGCTGCCGGGCACCGGGACGGTCAGCGCCGCGGTGAGGCCGCCGAAGGACGCGGCGGAGAACACCAGATGGGTGCCGCGGCTCGGGCGCAACCGGATGCTCGGATCCACCTGGTCCGCCCAGACGCCGGTGGCGTTCACCACGGTGCGCGGCCGCACCGTGAGGGTCTCGCCGGTGCGGGTGTCGCGTAGGGTCGCCGAATTCCCGGTCACCTCGCTCGCTTCGACGCGGGTCAGGATCCGCGCGCCGTGGGCCGCCGCGGTGCGGGCCAGCGCGACGACCAGGCGCGCGTCGTCGACCAGCTGCCCGTCCCATGCCTGGAGGCCGCCGCGCAGGTCCGCACGGCGTACGGTGGGCGCCAGCCGCACGGCCTCCGCCGCGGCGACGCGCCGGGAACGGGGCAGGATCGCCGCGGGGGTGCCCGCGCCCCGCCGCAGCAGATCACCGGCCAGGAAACCGGCGCGCACCAGCGCCGCTTGCGCCGCACCGACATTCGGCAGCAGCGGCACCAGTTGGGGCAGCGGGCGCACCAGATGCGGCGCCGTGGTGCGCATGAGGATGCCGCGTTCCACCGCGCTCTCGTGGGCGATGCCGACCCGGCCGCTCGCCAGATAGCGCAGGCCGCCGTGCACCAGCTTGGAACTCCAGCGGCTGGTGCCGAAGGCCAGGTCGTGGCGCTCGACCAGCACGGTGCGCAGTCCGCGGGCGGCGGCGTCCAAGGCGGCGCCCGCGCCGGTGACGCCTCCGCCGATCACCAGGACGTCGATCTCGGCGCCGTCGCCGAGCCGGGACAGATCCGCGGCGCGGCGCGCGGCGTTCAACGCGGAATCTCCGGTTTGCCCCGAATCAATAGTCATCACAATGCCTTTCGGATGCGTCGGAACCGGGCTGACGCGTACTCATCACGGTCGCTTTCGGGTGGAGTCTTCGACCGCCTCGCGGGCGTGGTCGTCGAGATACCCGTCGATGGCGCGACGGAGTTCGGTGTCGAGGTGCTCACCCGCCAGCAGCGGCGCGACGGTGCCCGCGGACTGCACCGCGGACTGGGCGATCAGCAGCAGCATCGTGGCCATCCGCTCCGGATCGCCCGCGCGGATGGAACCGTCCCGCTGCCCGTCGCGGATGCCCGCGGCGAACAGCTCGATCAGCGCGCGCTGGTTGCGCCCCAGCCTGCCGAAGACGTAGGTGAGCATGAGATCGGTGTCGGTGCGGAAGATCTTGCCGAACAACGGATTCGACCGGATCATCGCCGCTCCGGCGACCACGCCCTCGACCAGCCTGACGCGTGCGCTGCCCGCGGACGGCATGGTGGCCGCCACGATGCCGCGCAGTTCGCGGACCAGCAGTTCGGCCACCAGCGCACCGGTATCCGGCCAGCGGCGGTAGACGGTCGGCCTGCTGACGCCCGCCCGGCGCGCCACCTCGGTGAGCGTGGTGCGACGCACGCCGAACTCCTCCACGCAGGCGCGGGCGGCGTCGAGAATCGCCAGGTCGGTCGCCGAGAGGGCGGTCTCGTCGGGAGCGGTCAAAAATCACCACCGGGGGTAGGTCGGCCGACGGCGAATCGTCGGCGAGGTCCGAGCGTGCGTTACTGCTTGACAGTCTATGTCAAACTGTAACGCATGGTGGACACGCAGCAGCAGACCGACGGCGATCCGGCTCCGTCGGCGAAGACCGGCCCGGCCGGGCCGGCCGCGAGTATGGTCTGGGATGCCTGGGGTATCCCGGCTGGGCACCAGCCACTTTCGGAGCGGATCCGTGGTCTGCTGACGCAGGTGTTCGGAGTGTCCGGCAATCCGGTGGCGCGCCGCGATGAGGGCGACGTGCCACTGCGCGAATCGGCGTTGACGCCCGCGCGGCGAGCCGGGTTGGTCGAGGTGGTCGGTGCGGAGAACGTGTCGGCCGACCACCGCGATCGGCTGTGGCACGCCGGGGGCAAGAGCACACCCGATCTGCTGCGCCGCCGGGCCGAGGGGCCGCAGGACGCGCCGGACGCCGTCGTCTTCCCCGCCGACCACGACGAGGTTCTCGCCGTGCTCGCCTACTGCGCGCGGCACGCCGTCGCGGTGGTTCCGTTCGGCGGCGGCACCAGCGTCGTCGGCGGCGTCGATCCCGTGCGCGGTCGATTCGACACCGTGATCGCCCTGGATCTGCGCAGGCTCGACCGGGTCACCGAGATCGACCCGATCAGCGGCACCGCCACGCTCGGCGCCGGTCTCACCGGTCCGCGCGCGGAGGAACTGCTCGGCGCGCACGGACTGTCCCTCGGCCACTTCCCGCAGAGTTTCGAGTTCGCCACCATCGGCGGCTTCGCGGCGACGCGATCGTCCGGCCAGGCCTCGGCGGGCTACGGCCGCTTCGACGACATGGTGCAGCGGCTGAGGATCGCCACGCCAGGTGGCACGCTCGAACTCGGGCGCGCCCCCGCTTCGGCCGCAGGGCCGGACCTGCGCGAGCTGTTCGTCGGATCGGAGGGAACGCTCGGTGTGATCACCGAGGTCACCCTGCGGGTGCACCCGGTGCCGGAAACCGTTGCCTACCAGGCATGGTCGTTCCCGGATTTCGCCACCGGCGCCGCCGCGTTGCGTGCGGTGGTGCAGGCGGGCGCGGCGCCGACGGTGCTCCGGCTCTCCGACGAGGCGGAGACCGGAATCAATCTCGCCCGCTCCGGCGATATCGGCGGCAACCCGGTGGCAGGGTGCCTGGCCGTCACCACCTATGAGGGCAGCGCGGCGCATGTCACCGCGCGCAGCGCCGAAGCGGGTGCCGTGCTGGCCGCGGCGGGCGGCTCGGCCCTGGGGGAGACGCCGGCCCGGGAGTGGGAGCACGGTCGTTTCGCCGCGCCGTACCTGCGCGACGCGCTCTTGGACGTCGGTGTGCTCTGTGAAACGCTGGAGACCGCCACCACCTGGTCGAATCTGAGCGCGCTGAAGGCGAAGGTGACCGCGGCGCTGACCGAATCGCTGGCGGCGCAGGGGACGCCGCCCCTGATCATGTGTCACATCTCGCACACCTATCCGACCGGCGCGTCGCTGTACTTCACGGTGGTGGCCAAACAGTTGGACGACCCGCTGGCCCAGTGGCAGGCCGCCAAGCGCGCCGCGGGTGACGCCATCGTCGCGGCGGGCGGCACCATCACCCACCACCACGCGGTGGGCACCGATCACCGTCCCTGGGTCCCGGACGAAGTGGGTGACCTCGGCGTGCGTGTCCTGCGGGCGGTGAAGGCCGAACTCGACCCGGCCGGCATCCTGAATCCCGGAAAGCTGGTGCCGTGAAAGACTATTCACCGGTGCGCAAAGTCACGGTGGTGACCAATCCGCGGTCCCGGCACGGCAAGGGAAGCGATGCGGCGACCGCCGCCATCGCCCGCCTGCGCGCGGGCGGCGCCGAGGTCACCGAGGTGTGCGCTCCCTCGGCCGCCGAAACGGTTCGCCAGGTGCGGGATTCGGTCGCGGGCGCGGCACCCGACGCCGTGGTCTGCATCGGCGGCGACGGGCTGGTCAACGTGACCCTTCCGGCCGTCGCGGAGACCGGGGTTCCGCTCGGCATGATCCCCGCGGGCACCGGCAACGATCTGGCCAGGGAACTCGGGGTGCCGACCGACGATCCGGTCGCCGCCGCCGCGCTGGTGTTGCGCGGGCGGACCAGGACGATCGATCTCGGCCGGATCGAGTCGTCCGTGCCGCCGATGTGGTTCGCCACGGTGGCCGGTACCGGATTCGACGCGCGGGTCACTCTGCGCGCCAACGAGATGCGCTGGCCGAGAGGCAGACTGCGCTACACCGCCGCCGCACTGGCCGAGATCTCCGGGCGCTTCACGGTGCCCTACCGGGTCGAACTGGTGGACGCGGTGACCGACGGGCTGACCAACCCCGGCGCGGGCTCCGTGCTGGAGACCGAGGCGGTCATGGTCGCGGTCGGCAACACGCGCACCTACGGCGGGGGCATGCTGATCTGCCCGGACGCGCTCATGGACGATGGCCTACTGGATCTGACCGTGGTCGGCGCGTTGTCGCGCGGGGAGATGCTGCGCCTGCTGCCGGCGTTGTCCGCGGGCAAACGCCAGGATCATCCGGAGGTCAAGCAGTTCCGCGCCGCCGCGGTCACGCTCACCGCGGCCGGCGCGCCCGCCACCGCCGACGGCGAACCTGCGGGCATCCTGCCGATCACCGTCCGGGCGGTCCCCGCGGCGCTGACCGTTCTGGTGCCCTGATCGGCGCAGGTCAGGCGAAAGTCACGCAGCGCAGGTGGTTCACGGTCGCGCGGTCGACGATGACCACCGACCGTGACGCGCGGGCGGCCGAGCGATGCTCCGTCGACACCGCGCGCATCAGCCGCCGCCAGCGCCGCACGTGCAGCCGGAACGCCACATGGTTGATCCGCCTGCCACGGCTGTGCTGGCCTGCGCGCGCCACCGCCGCGGGCACGTCGACCATGAGCAGGTGCAGTTCGCGATCCGCGGCCCAGTGCTCGATCAGGGTGCGCGCCCAGCGGAACGTGGCGCAGTCGTGAATGACGACCGGGCCGGTGACCTCGCGCAGCGCGGTACGAATGGCCAGGAAGTGCGCGGCATGCACCAGCGGGCGCCACAACAGGTAGGGCAGCCACCACAGCTTGGGCCGCCAGCGATTGCGTGCCTGCATCGAGTCGAGCACCAGTACCCCGGCGGCGCTGCGCGACGGCGCGGTGGCCGCGGCATCGGCGCCGAAGAACTTGCGCAGCGCGGTGCTCTTGCCCGCGCCGGGAACGCCCGCGACGATCAGCGCCGCCGCGGCGGGGTACCGGATCTCCGCGATCGCGCGACCGCGCAGATCGTGCAGCGCGTCCGGGACCAGGATCGGCAGCCGAGGTTCGGGAGCGTACGCGGGCACGGATTCCAGCGGGGGGTTCACCTCTCCCAGCGTCCGCAGCCGACACGTGTTCGGCAACCGGGAAAACCCTGGTTTTTCTTGGGGATTCACCGGAGGTGGGACGCCTGGGGTATTCACCCTCTCCAGGGTCCTTCGTTTTCACTGTTTCGGCAATATCGGACATTTCAGACAGTGTGATCACCCCGGTTTGCGACCCGCCGACCGTGCGCGCAGATGCATTCGTTCACCCTGCGACCCGAAAAGGCTCAGGATTTCCACCGGGCCCCGGCCCGCGCTGCCGAACCAATGCGGTTGGCGCGTGTCGAATTCCGCGGCCTCGCCGGGGCCGAGCACCAGATCGTGCTCGCCGAGTATCAGCCGCAGTCGTCCGGAAAGCACGTAGAGCCACTCGAAACCCTCGTGCACCTTCGGGTCGGGGTCGCAGCGCTCGGGCGGAATGACGATCTTGAACGCCTGTAGCGGTCCCGGCTGCCGGGTGAGCGGAAGGATGGTGATTCCGTTCAGCTTTCGTGCCGTGGAGTGGACCCGGGGATCGGCGATCTTGGGCGCGGCCACCAGTTCGTCCAGCGGAACCTGGTGGGCCATCGCGATCGGCAGCAGCAGTTCCAGACTGGCTTTTCGCTGGCCGGACTCCAGCCGCGAGAGCGTGCTCTTGGAGATTCCGGTGCTCTCCGCCAGCGCGGTGAGCGTGACGTTGCGGCGGGTGCGCAGCGCTTTCAGCCGTGGGCCAATGTCGGCGAGGGCCTGGGTGACGGCCGGTGGTGTGGACATGTCCCCAGTGCACTCCGATTTCCCTGATTTGGCAATTTTAGTTGCTGAATCGGGACGGGGACGGCACGGTGTCCGTGGAGGTGATCGCGAATGAGCGAGACATACGACGTAGTGATCGTGGGTGGCGGTGCGGCGGGGCTGTCCGGGGCGCTGGTCCTGGCCCGCGCGCGGCGGCGAGTCGCGGTGGTCAGCGGCGGTGCGCCGCGCAACGCCCCGGCCGAGCACATGCACGGGTTCCTGTCCCGGGACGGGATGCCGCCGGCCGAGCTGCTGGCGACCGGGGCCGCCGAGGTCACGAGCTACGGCGCGGAACTGATCGATGACGTCGTCGTCGGCGCGGAACGGACGGCGGAGTCGGACTACACGCTGCGGCTGCGCGGCGGCGGGGCGTTGCGGACTCGCCGCGTGCTCGTGGCCACCGGACTGCGCGACGAACTCCCGGAGTTGCCCGGAGTGCGGGAGCGCTGGGGCCGTGACGTGCTGCACTGCCCCTACTGCCACGGTTACGAGGTCCGGGACCAGCCGATCGGGGTGCTGGGCGGTGCGGAATCCGGCGCCCTGGCCCGCGCGGTGCATCTGGCGCTGCTGCTGCCGCAGTGGTCGGACGACGTCGTCTTCTTCCCGAACGCGATGCCCCTGTCCGAGAGTGATCGCGCTCGCCTGGAGGCGCGCGGGGTCCGGCTGATCGAGGGCGAGGTGGCCCGGTTCGCGGTGGACGACCGGCTGCGCGGTGTGGAACTGGCCGACGGGCGAGCGGTGCCGAGGACGGCGATGTTCGTCACGCCGACCTTCCGTGCCAACGACGACGTGCTGGTCGGGCTCGGCTGCGTGTTCGACGCCGACGGCTGGGTGGTGACCGACGCGACGGGGCGCACCAGCGTGCCGGGTGTCTGGGCCGCGGGCAACGTCGCTAATCCGGCAGCGCAGGTGATCTCCGCCGCCGGGGCGGGCTCCACCGCGGCGATCGCGATCAACGGCGACTTGGTGTCGGCCGACGTCGCCGTGCTCGCCCGTTGAGGGGGAATATCGAGGTACGAAACGCGGAAGCTGAGAATTACTTATGGATTCCAGGCCCGGCCTCGGATCGCCGGTAAGCTACTGACATAGGCGGAGTGTTCGGTGTCCCTCATCCACCGAAGACTCCGCCTTCCCTTGTCTCCGTCACGTAATGCGGCTCCGTACGGTTCGTATCGAGCGCCACTCGCCAGGCGGATATGCCTCCGATTTCCGGCGTGGCGCCGACCGGCGGATCCGCGGGAGCGGTGACCGGGCCGACCGACCCGAAGTCGGCGGATCGAAGCGCTCTAGAATCGCGGGGTGACCAGCGCAGCCCCTGACAACACGCGTAATCGTGCCGATGCCCTCCCCAAGAGCTGGACTCCCAGCGAGGTGGAGGCCGAGATGTACGAGCGCTGGGTAGCCGCGGGCTATTTCACCGCCGACCCGGGCAGCGGCAAGCCGGCCTACTCGATCGTGCTGCCGCCGCCGAACGTCACCGGCACCCTGCATATGGGCCACGCGCTCGACCACACCCTGATGGACACGCTGTCGCGCCGCAAGCGCATGCAGGGCTACGAGGTGCTGTGGCTGCCCGGGATGGACCACGCGGGCATCGCCACCCAGACCGTGGTGGAGAAGCAGCTCGCGGTGGACGGCAAGACCAAGGAAGACTTCGGCCGCGAACTGTTCGTGCAGAAGGTCTGGGACTGGAAGCGGGAGTCCGGCGGCGCCATCCAGTGGCAGATGCGCGCGCTCGGCGACGGCGTGGACTGGAGCCGGGACCGCTTCACCATGGACGAGGGCCTCTCGCGCGCCGTGCAGACCATGTTCAAGCGGCTCTACGACGCGGGCCTGATCTACCGCGCGGAGCGGCTGGTGAACTGGTCGCCGGAGCTGCGCACCGCCATCTCCGACATCGAGGTCAAGTACGAGGACGTGGAAGGCGAGCTGGTCTCGCTGCGCTACGGGTCGCTGGACGACGACCGGCCGCACGTCGTCGTGGCCACCACCCGGGTGGAGACCATGCTCGGCGACACGGCGGTGGCCGTGCATCCGGAGGACCCGCGGTACCGGGCCCTGATCGGCACCACCCTGGAACATCCGATCACCGGGCGGCAGATCCCGATCATCGCCGACGACTACGTCGATCCCGAATTCGGCTCGGGCGCGGTGAAGATCACACCGGCGCACGACCCCAACGACTTCGAGATGGGTCTGCGGCACGGCCTGCCGATGCCGACGATCATGGACGAGCGCGGCCGGATCACCGGCACCGGAACCGAATTCGACGGCATGGACCGGTTCGAGGCGCGCGTCAAGGTGCGTGAGCGGCTCGCGCGGGAGGGCCGGGTGGTCGCCGAGAAGCGGCCGTACCTGCACAGTGTCGGGCACTCCGAGCGCACCGGCGAGCCGATCGAGCCGCGCCTGTCCATGCAGTGGTGGGTGAAGGTCGAGTCGCTGGCCAAGGCGGCCGGTGACGCCGTGCGCAGCGGCGACACCGTGATCCACCCCAAGAGCCAGGAGCCGCGCTGGTTCGGCTGGGTCGACGACATGCACGACTGGTGCATCTCGCGTCAGCTGTGGTGGGGCCACCGCATCCCGATCTGGTACGGACCCGAGGGCGAAGTGGTCTGCGTCGGGCCGGACGAGCAGGCGCCCGAGGGCTGGGTGCAGGACCCGGACGTGCTCGACACCTGGTTCTCCTCCGGCCTGTGGCCGTTCTCCACGATGGGCTGGCCGCACGCCACCGCCGAACTGGAGAAGTTCTATCCCACCAGCGTGCTCGTCACCGGCTACGACATCCTGTTCTTCTGGGTGGCGCGGATGATGATGTTCGGCACCTACGTCGCCGAGGACGCCGCGCTGACCGCGGGCAAGAGCGGCGAGCGGCAGGTGCCGTTCAAGGACGTGTTCCTGCACGGCCTGATCCGCGACCAGTTCGGCAAGAAGATGTCCAAATCGCGCGGCAACGGCATCGACCCGCTGGACTGGATCAACACCTTCGGCGCCGACGCCACCCGGTTCACCCTCGCGCGCGGCGCGCAGCCCGGCGGTGACCTGTCGGTCGGCGAGCCGCACGTGCTCGCCTCGCGTAGCTTCGTGACGAAGCTGTTCAACGCGACCAAGTTCGCGCTGATGAACGGCGCGCGGGTGGGCGATCTGCCCGATCGGGCGCAGCTCACCGACGCCGACCGCTGGATCCTGGACCGGCTGGACGCGGTGCGCGCCGAAGCGGACGCCGCGTTCGACGCCTACGAGTTCGGCAAGGCGTGCGAGGCGCTCTACCACTTCGCCTGGGACGAGCTGTGCGATTGGTACCTGGAGCTGGCCAAGGTGCAGTTCGCCGCCGACGGCGCCCGCGCCGAGGCCACCCAGCTGGTGCTCGGGTCGGTGCTCGACGCCGTGCTGCGCCTGCTGCACCCGGTCATCCCGTTCGTCACCGAATCGTTGTGGCAGGCGCTGACCGGCGGTGCTTCGGTGGTGATCGCGCCGTGGCCGCAGGCCTCCGGGGTGCCGGCGGATCAGGAAGCGGCGCAACGCGTCTCGGACACCCAGCGGTTGATCACGGAGATCCGGCGGTTCCGCAGCGACCAGGGCCTGGCCGACAAGCAGAAGGTCGCGGCCCAGCTGATCGGCGTGGACGAGGCGGGGCTCGGCGAGCAGGCGGCGTCGGTGGCGAACCTGGCGCGGCTGACCGAGCCCGGCGCCGACTTCGCCGCGACCGCGTCGGTGGAGGTCCGCCTGAGCGCGGGGACGGTCACCGTGGAGCTGGACACCTCGGGCGCGGTCGACCTGGACGCCGAACGCCGCAGGCTCGAGAAGGATCTGGCCGCCGCGCAGAAGGAATTGCAGAGCACCGCGGCCAAGCTCGGCAACGAGGCGTTCCTGGCGAAGGCGCCCGAGCACGTGGTCGACAAGATCCGCGGCAGGCAGCAGGTCGCCTCCGACGAGGTGGCACGCATCGGGGCGCGACTGGCGGAGTTGAGCGGCAAGTGAACCACGAGCCGGAACCGCAATACGGCGACGACGAGCGCCGTGGCGGCGGAGCGCGACTCGGCTCCGGCCCGTCGCCGGTGGAACTGGCCGAGATGGCGCTGGTCGAGGCCGAACTCGACCGGCGCTGGCCGGAGACCAAGATCGAGCCGTCGCTCACCAGGATCGCCACGCTGATGGACCTGCTCGGTTCGCCGCAGCAGAACTACCCGGCGATCCACATCGCGGGCACCAATGGCAAGACCTCGGTGACCAGGATGATCGACGCGCTGCTCACCGCGCTGCATCGGCGCACCGGCCGGATCACCAGCCCCCATCTGCAACTGGCCACCGAGCGCATCAGCATCGACAACGCGCCGATCACCCCGGCCCGGTACGTGGAGCTCTACCGCGAACTGCTGCCTTTCGTCGAGATGATCGACAAGCAGTCGGCGGCCGCGGGGGGGCCTGCGATGAGCAAGTTCGAGGTGCTCACCGGCATGGCCTTCGCGGCCTTCGCCGAGGCGCCGGTCGACGTCGCGGTCGTCGAGACGGGGATGGGCGGCACCTGGGACGCCACGAACGTCGTCGACGGGCAGGTCGCGGTGATCACACCGATCGGCTTGGATCACACCGACTACCTCGGCCCGGATCTGACCTCGATCGCGGGGGAGAAGGCCGGGATCATCAAGCGGGCACCCGAGAGCCTGGTACCGCACGACAACGTCGCGGTGATCGCGGAGCAGGACCCCGAGGCGATGGAGGTGCTGCTGCGCCGTGCCGTGGCGGTGGACGCCGCGGTCGCGCGTGAGGGCGCCGAGTTCCGCGTGCTCGCCCGGCAGATCGCGGTGGGCGGGCAGCAACTCGAATTGCAGGGCCTGGGCGGGGTGTACGACGAGATCTTCCTGCCGCTGCACGGCGAGCACCAAGCGCGCAACGCGGTGCTCGCGCTCGCGGCGGTGGAGGCGTTCTTCGGCGCGGGCGCGCAGCGCAAACTGGACATCGACGCCGTGCGCGCCGGTTTCGCGAGCGTCACCAGCCCCGGGCGGCTGGAGCGTATGCGCAGCGCGCCGACCATCTTCATCGACGCCGCGCACAATCCGGCGGGCGCGCGAGCGCTGGCCGCGACGCTGACCGAGGAGTTCGACTTCCGCAAGCTGGTCGGCGTGGTCGCGGTGCTCGGTGACAAGGACGCCGAGGGCATCCTCGCCGCCCTGGAGCCGGTGTTCGACGAGATCGTCGTCACCAGCAACGGTTCGCCTCGCGCGCTGGACGTGGAGACCCTCGCCGACCTCGCGGTGCAGCGGTTCGGCGACGAGCGCGTGGTCTCCGCCGCCACCCTGCCCGACGCGCTGGAGACCGCCATCGCGATCGCCGAAGAGGTGGGCGAGGCGGGCGAGATGGTCTCCGGCGCGGGAGTGGTGGTGACGGGGTCGGTGGTCACGGCCGGGGCGGCCCGCGCGCTGTTCGGGAAGGACCCGGCGTGAGTGCCGGGCTCACCGACGGCGGCACAGGTGACCACGGCGGGTCCGCGCTCGTCGAGAACCGCCGCACGAACGCCGGACACCCCGAGAGCCCGGCGGATGCCGAGGAGGGCACAGCATGAGCGAACCGGCCGACCGAGGCGAGCAATCGGTACCCGCGCCCGCGACCGACCCGTGGAAGGGTTTCCGCGGGGTGATGGCGGGAACGTTGGTGCTCGAGGCGATCGTGGTGCTGCTGGCGCTGCCGGTGGTCGCCGACGTCGGCGGCGGGGTGACCTGGCTGTCCGGCACCTACCTCGTGGTTCTCGCGGTGGTGATGTTCCTCGGGGCGGGGGTGCAGCGGCGGTCCTGGGCGCTGCCGTTCAACCTCGGGCTCCAGGTGCTCGTCCTGCTCGGCGCGTTCATCCACGTGTCCATCGGCGTCATAGGCGTGGTGTTCGGCGTGGTCTGGGGCTTCCTGCTGGTGCTGCGCGCCGACGTACGCGGCCGGATGGAGAAGGGCCTGCTGCCCAGTCAGCGCATCCAGCGGTCGTAGTCGCAGGGCACGCGGGCGCGGCTGCCGCGCCACTGGGACGCCGGTCGGTCCGACCGCTGGTGCGGTGCCCCGAAGTGTGCCGGATAGGCTGTGCGCCGTGACTGAACAGACGTTGGTACTCATCAAGCCGGACGGTGTGGCCCGTGGCCTTGTCGGCGAGGTGCTGGCACGTATCGAGCGCAAGGGCCTGAAGATCGCCGCCCTCGAACTGAAGCACGTATCCGAGGAACTGGCCGAGGGCCACTATGCCGAGCACGCCGAGAAGCCGTTCTTCGGGTCCCTGATCGAGTTCATCACCTCGGGCCCGGTCGTCGCGGCCATCTTGGAAGGCCCCCGCGCCATCGCCGCCTTCCGCCAGATCGCGGGCGGCACCGACCCGGTGGAGAAGGCCGTGCCCGGCAGCATTCGCGGAGACTTCGCTCTGGAGACCCAGGAGAACCTGGTCCACGGCTCGGATTCACCCGAATCGGCCAAGCGCGAGATCGCGCTCTGGTTCCCCGATCGGCCCGCCTGACCGAGTCTCGAGCGCCGTGCCCGCGCCGCCGCGACCGGCGTGTTCGCGCCGCGGGCCCGACCGGTTCGAGCGCCGATGGCGAACGCCCGGCGCGCGGTGTGGGATACTGGCATCGGCTGCTTTCGATGCCGACTGTTCGTGCAGGTGCGCGAACGAGACGTGACGAGCGCAGCCGGATGACACCACGGTTCGATGCCGATCATCGCTGCCATGGACAAACGGCCTGGTTACAGGGTCGGCTGTCCGCGCAGGCACGCTGGATGAGCGCTCGTACCGCGGAGTTCAGCCATACAGCCAGGCGCCGCGTGACCAGTTAGCCCGAACGACGAAAAACCGAGAGATAACCGGGCACGCGGGGCGAGACCACTTGAACTCGCGCCCACCGGGTGCGGGTCGAACGGACAGCGCCCCCGCGTCGGCCGCGTCACTCCCGCCGGGAGGGACGCGCCCGGGGGCCCGAGGAGACTTCGTGGCCGATCAAGAGCCGCTGGAAACAACATCACAGGATGCCGAACAATTGCCGGAGCGAATCCGAGTTCATGCACTCGCCAAGCTGCTGGGGGTAACGAGCAAGCGCATCCTGGCCAAGCTGACCGAGATGGGGGCGGACGCGCGCAGCGCCCAGTCGAACGTCGACCGGGCCGTCGCGGAGTCGGTGCGCGACGCCTTGGTGACGGTCGAGGCGGACGTCGCGGCCGCGCAGCCCGCAGCGGGCCAGGTAGACGCCTCTGCGCCGGCGCAGACCGCCGAGCCTCCCGAAGGCGCCACAGCGGATGCGGCGAACGCCCCGGTCGCGGGCGGACAACCGGCTGGATCCGGGCGGGAAGCGCCCGCCGAGACGCCCTTCACCGGTGCCGGGGTCCTCTTCTCCGCGCCGGAGGTGCCGGGCGCAACGCCCGTGCCGACCGGCACTTCGGCTACCCAGCACACGCAACTGTTCACGCACTCGGAGCGACCGGAGCCCGAGCCGGTGGCCCCGGCGGTGTTCGAGGCCGCCGCCGCAGTGCAGGCGCCGCTGTTCCTGTCGCCGGACGCCGCGGCGGCCGAGCAGGCGCGTAAGCAGCGTCGCGCCGAGCGCGACACTCGGCGTACCGAGGAGCGGGCGCCCGAGCCCGCCGAGGACGAGACCGAGCCGGCCGAGGACGAGCGCGAGTCGGCCGACCAGCAGGACGACGAAGGACAGCCCCGCCGCAGGCGCCGTGGTCGCCGCGGACGCGGCCGCGGCCGTGGTGAGCAGCAGTCCGACGGCGATGGCGATGGCGACGAGAACGAGTCGGATAACGAGGACGAATCGGCTCCCGAGGCCGCCGAGGCGGCGGAGTCCGCGGAGTCCGCGGAGACCGCCGAGGGCGAGGGGGACGACGAGGACGGTGCGCCGGAAGGCTCCACCCGTCGTCGCCGTCGCCGCCGTCGCCGCAAGGTGGCCGGCGAGTCGGGCGATAGCGAATCGGCCGACGACGATCCGCCGAACACGGTCGTGCACGAGCGCGAGCCGCGCAACAAGACCCGCAGCCGCGCCGCCGCGGCCGACGAGGTCCAGGGCATCACCGGCTCCACCCGGTTGGAAGCCAAGCGGCAGCGCCGTCGCGACGGACGCGAGGCGGGCCGCCGCCGTCCGCCGATCCTGACCGAGTCGGAGTTCCTTGCCCGGCGCGAAGCCGTCGATCGCGTGATGGTCGTGCGCGAGAAGTCCTTCCCCGACCACCCCACCGCGACGCAGGTGGCCGTGCTCGAGGACAACGTCCTGGTCGAGCACTTCGTGACGAGCACCGGTTCGGCGTCCATGGTCGGCAACGTCTACCTCGGCAGGGTGCAGAACGTCCTGCCCAGCATGGAGGCCGCGTTCGTCGACATCGGCCGCGGCCGCAACGGCGTGCTCTACGCCGGTGAGGTCAACTGGGAGGCCGCCGGGCTCGGCGGCAAGGAGCGCAAGATCGAGCAGGCGCTCAAGCCGGGCGACCAGGTGCTGGTCCAGGTGAGCAAGGACCCGGTCGGCCACAAGGGCGCCCGTCTGACCACGCAGATCAGCCTGGCCGGGCGTTTCCTGGTGTACGTGCCCGGCGGCACCTCCACCGGGATCAGCCGCAAGCTGCCCGACACCGAGCGCAAGCGTCTGAAGGAGATCCTGCGCGACATCGTGCCCTCCGACGCCGGTGTGATCATCCGCACCGCCTCCGAAGGCGTCAGCGAGACCGAGCTGGCCCGCGACGTGGAGCGGCTGCAGGCCACCTGGCGCACGATCCAGCAGCAGACCGGCAAGGACAACAACGCGCCCAAGACGCTCTACGAAGAGCCGGACCTGCTGGTCAAGGTCATCCGCGACCTGTTCAACGAGGATTTCTCCAAGCTGGTCATCGAGGGTGACCGGGCCTGGAGCACGGTGGAGAAGTACATCGGCACCGTCGCGCCCGACCTGCTCGCCCGGGTCAACCGGCACGAGAACAACGGCGTCGACGTGTTCGAGACCTATCGGATCGACGAACAGCTGGCCAAGGCGCTGGATCGCAAGGTGTGGCTGCCCTCGGGTGGCACCCTGGTGATCGACCGCACCGAGGCCATGACGGTGATCGACGTGAACACCGGCAAGTTCACCGGTTCCGGCGGCAGCAACCTGGAGGAGACCGTCACCAGGAACAACCTGGAGGCGGCCGAGGAGATCGTGCGCCAGATGCGGCTGCGCGACATCGGCGGCATGATCGTCGTCGACTTCATCGACATGGTGCTCGAGTCCAACCGCGACCTGGTGCTGCGCCGCCTCACCGAGGCGCTGGGCCGGGACCGGACCCGCCACCAGGTCTCCGAGGTCACCTCGCTCGGCCTGGTGCAGATGACCCGCAAGAAGCTGGGCACCGGCCTGGTCGAGGCGTTCTCCACCACCTGCGAGCACTGCCACGGACGCGGCATCCTCGTGCACGCCTATCCGGTGGAGCCCGGTTCCGGCGAAGAGGCCGCTGGGCGCACCAAGGAGAGCGGTTCGCGCAGGCGTCGTGGCCGGGACAAGAGCGCGCAGGCACCGGCACAGCCCGCCAACGGGTCCGGACCCGCGGGCGAGCCCGAGGAAGATGCGGCCGTCAAACGGGCGCATCCGGTCGCGCTCGCGATGGCCGCGCACCACTCGGAGGAGACCGACGAGGAGCCGGAACCGGCCGAGGAGACCGCCGCCGAGCCGCGGGCCGCGAGCGCCGAGCAGCCCGCCGACGAGCGAGTGGTCTCCGAGACCGTCGAGGCCGCCGTGGCGGTTCCCGCCGAGGAGCCGGAGACCGAGCCCGCCGAAGTGGTCGAGGTCATCGAGGAAGTCGAGCGGGTCGAGCCGGTACCGGCGCAGGAGCCCGCCGCCGTCGAGAAGTCGGTTCCGGCTCCCGAGGCCGAGCCCGTCGCCGAGCCGGTCCCGGCTGCCGAGTCCGTCCCGGCATCGGAGAACGGCGCCGCCGCCAACGGTGTCGCCGAACCGGGAGCGGGCCGTCCATCTCGTCGCCGGAGGGTTGCCCGTTCGGCCGCGGCGCCCGCCGCGGACAGTTCGGGAGCGGTGTTCGTACTGCCCACCGGGGAGCAGGCGCCCGCGCCCGCGATCGACTACTCCCAGCCGGAACCGGTCGAATTGCCGCAGCGCGGTCGGCCGCGCAGGCGGGCGGTCGGCCGCCCGGCAGGCGCGCCGGACGCGTCGCACTGAGTCGTCGCGCACGTTCCGTGGCCCCCGCCGGCATCTCCGGCGGGGGCCACGTGCGTCTCGGCAGCGAACCGGTGGCATCGCCCGGCAGCGGGGGTGGGCGCCGGTTTGGTCGTGGCGGTGGCCGTCCTGTAATCTTGGACAGTCGCTGCCCGGTGACAACATGTTTTGTCTCCGTGGCCCGGTTCTCGACAGTTCAGTACCGAGAGCCACCAGATGCCGAGGCGGTGGCGATTACCAGACCAGTCGTGTGGCGGTTTCCGGTGGCATCAAACCGGAGGTGTCGCCGCGTGAACGAGTGCCGAGCACTACAGGAAGAAGGGCAGCCGACCGATGGCAACGTACGCGATCGTCAAGACCGGCGGAAAGCAGTACAAGGTCGCGGTCGGTGACCTGGTGAAGGTCGAGAAGATCGAGGGCGCGCCGGGCACCGCCGTGGCGCTGAATCCGGTCCTCGTCGTCGACGGCGCCGAGCTGACCACCGACGCCGCGAAGCTGGCCGACATCTCCGTGGCCGCCGAGGTGGTCGAGCAGACCAAGGGCCCGAAGATCCGCATCCACAAGTTCAAGAACAAGACCGGCTACCACAAGCGCCAGGGTCACCGTCAGCCGCTGACGGTCCTCAAGGTCACCGGCATCAAGTAAGACATCCCGAGGAGAACCAGCTATGGCACACAAGAAGGGTGCGTCCAGCTCCCGCAACGGGCGTGATTCCAACGCCCAGCGACTCGGCGTCAAGCGCTTCGGCGGCCAGACCGTCAAGGCGGGCGAGATCCTCGTGCGTCAGCGCGGCACCCACTTCCACCCCGGCGTGAACGTCGGCCGTGGCGGTGACGACACCCTGTTCGCCCTGTCGGCGGGCGCGGTCGAGTTCGGCACCAAGCGTGGACGCAAGACCGTCAACATCGTGGCCCCGGAGCCGGTTCAGGCCTGACCGCCGAACCACTTCCGGATACACAGCGAGCGGGTCAGGGTCTCGAAACCCTGGCCCGTTTTTCGTGTTCTCGAACTACCAGTCCCAGTACGACCAGTCCCGAAGGAGGATGATTCGGCGTATGTCCAAGTTCATCGACCGTGTCGTACTGCATGTGCGTGCGGGTAAAGGCGGCCACGGTTGCGCCTCGGTGCACCGTGAGAAGTTCAAGCCGCTCGGCGGGCCGGACGGCGGCAACGGCGGCAACGGCGGCGACGTCATCCTCGAGGTCGACGCCAACGTGCACACCCTGTTGGACTTCCACTTCCACCCGCACGCGAAGGCGGGCAACGGCAAGCCGGGTGAGGGCGGCAACCGGGACGGCAAGCAGGGCGCCGATCTGGTGCTCAAGGTGCCCGACGGCACCGTCGTACTCGACGACGACGGCAAGGTGCTCGTCGACCTGGTCGGTTCGGGCAACCGCTTCATCGTCGCGCGCGGCGGTCGCGGCGGGCTCGGCAATGCCGCGCTGGCTTCGAAGGCCCGCAAGGCGCCGGGTTTCGCGCTGCTCGGCGAGGACGGCGAAGAACTCGACCTGGTTCTGGAGCTGAAGTCGGTCGCCGACGTCGGGCTGGTGGGGTTCCCTTCGGCAGGCAAGTCCTCGCTGGTCTCGGTGCTGTCGGCGGCCAAGCCGAAGATCGCCGACTACCCCTTCACCACACTGGTGCCCAATCTCGGCGTCGTCGCCAGCGGTGACACCACCTTCACCGTCGCCGATGTGCCCGGATTGATCCCTGGGGCCAGCGAAGGGCGCGGTCTGGGCCTGGACTTCCTGCGGCACCTCGAGCGCTGTGCGGTGCTCGCCCACGTGGTGGACTGCGCGACGCTGGAGCCGGGCCGCGACCCGGTGTCCGACGTCGACGCGCTCGAGGCCGAACTCGCCGCTTACAAGCCAGCGCTGAGCGCGGACGCCGAACTCGGCGACCTGGCGGGCCGGCCACGTGTGGTGATCTTGAACAAGATCGATGTGCCCGACGCGGCCGAACTGGCCGAGATGGTGACCGCGGAGTTCACCGAGCGCGGCTGGCCGGTGTTCGAGATCTCCGCGGTGAGCCGGGCGGGCCTGCGCCCCCTGACCTTCGCCCTCGCCGACCTGGTGCGCCGGTACCGCGAGGAGCATCCGCAGGCTGCGCCCAAGCGGCCGGTCATCCGCCCGATCGCGGTGGACGACACGGGGTTCAGCGTGCTCGCCGACCCGGAGGAGCCCGGTGGCTTCATCGTGCGCGGCACCCGGCCGGAGCGCTGGGTGCGGCAGACCCAGTTCGACAACGACGAGGCCGTCGGCTACCTGGCCGACCGTTTGGCCCGCCTGGGCGTGGAAGACGAACTGGTGCGGCTGGGCGCGGAACCGGGAGCGCCGGTGACCATCGGCGACGTGACATTCGAATGGGAACCCCAGATCTCGGCGGGTATCGACATGGTGCCCACCGGGCGCGGCACCGACATCCGGCTGGAGCAGACCGACCGGGTCAGTGCGGCCGAGCGCAAGCACGCGTCCCGGGTGCGCCGCGGTCTGGTGCGGGAAGACGAGGAGTAGACGTGGACGACGGTCGAGTCGTGCGCTCGCGGCGGGTGCCGCGTTCGGCGGGCTCGATCGCGGGCGGTCCGGGTATGGTCGGGACAACGGTCCCGGCTAACGTGGATTCGATTGTGGCGCAGGGAGTTCGGTGGCGATGCAGATGAAATCCATGACTGCCGAGGCGGATTCGTCGGGCCTGAGCGAGGCGCGGCGGGCGATCGCGGCGGCGCGCCGGGTCGTGGTCAAGATCGGTTCATCGGCGCTGACCAGTCTGAAAGGCGGCTTGGACACCGCGCGGCTGGATCTGCTCGCCGACGCGGTGGAGGCGCGGATGCGCGCCGGATCCGATGTGGTGGTGGTGTCCTCGGGTGCGATCGGCGCGGGCATCGCGCCACTCGGCTTGACCAGCCGTCCGCGTGATCTGGCGACCAAGCAGGCCGCGGCGAGCGTCGGGCAGCTGGCCCTCGCGCACGCCTGGGGCACCTCGTTCGCCCGATACCACCGCACGGTCGGGCAGGTGCTCCTGAGCGCCGACGACTTCGCCCGCCGCGAGCATCACCGCAACGCCCAGCGCACCCTCGACCGCCTGCGCTCGCTCGGCGCGGTGGCCGTGGTGAACGAGAACGACACCGTGGCAACGGAAGAGATCCGCTTCGGCGACAACGACCGGCTCGCCGCGCTGGTCGCCCACCTGGTCGGCGCCGACGCGCTGGTACTGCTGTCGGACGTGGCGGGCCTCTACGACGGCGACCCGCGCAAGGGCGCGGCAACGCTGATTCCCGAGGTGCGCAGCAGTGCCGACCTGGACGGCGTCATCGCGGGCAGCGGCGGCGCGCTCGGCACCGGCGGCATGGCGTCGAAGTTGTCGGCGGCGCGCCTGGCCGCGGACGCGGGCGTGCCGGTGCTGCTGGCCGCCGCCTCGTCGGCCGCCACCGCCCTGACCACCGGCACCGTCGGCACCGCGTTCGCCGCCCGCCCGGTGCGCCTGTCCGCCCGCAAGTTCTGGGTCCGGCACGCCGCCGACAGCCGCGGCGCCCTGCTCATCGACGACGGTGCCGTCCAAGCGGTGGCGCACCGGCGCCGCTCGCTGCTCGCGGCCGGAATCGTGGGCGTGCGGGGCCGCTTCTACGGCGGTGACGTGGTGGATCTGGTCGCCCCCGACAGCCGCGTCGTCGCCCGTGGCGTCGTCGAATACGACAGCACCGAACTGGCGGGCATGCTCGGCCGCTCCACCGCCGAACTTCCCGACACGATGCAACGCCCCGTGATCCATGCCGACGACTTGGTGAAGGTCTGATTTCGCACTGGCTGCGGGCGTTTCGGGCACAGTCATGCGCTCTTTCGTCCCGACCCGACGCCCCCGGGGCTCGACCTGAGAAACTCATCTGCTCGTGCACCCCAGGTGAGTAGTTCGCGAGCACGGGCGGGTCGATCGCGGCTCGGCCGAACTCTGTCCGCCGGTGGCCGTCGCGGCGACACGGAGCGGTTCTGGGCTCGCAACCGGACGACATCAGGGTGTGCGGTGACGGCCGGGAGCTGTACAGACGGCGTGGTGGCACCATCCGCATCCGAGATGCGCTGAGCGCCCGGCGCGATGCCGCCGGGAACTCCCCGCCGCCCCGGCGTGGTGACCGAGGCGGCGGACCGGCCTCAGGACGGGACGACGCCCGGTTGGTTGGTCGTCGGTATCTGCTGCTGGTTGCCTTCCACCGGGCCGGTGACGCCGGGTTGGCCACCCGGATCGGGCAGTGGAACCCCGGGGCCCGGAGCCGGGGATTGCGGGGGCGGTGGTGGGCTCGGTGCGGGCGGTGGCGGTGGGGGAGCCGATGAGCTCGGTGGTTGCACGGGTTCCGGGGTTTGCGGTGCGGGCGGTGGTGGTGCCGATGAGCTCGGTGGTTGCGCCGGTTCCGGGGTTTGCGGTGCGGGCGGAGGCGGCGGAGGTGCTGACGAACTCGGCGGTTGCGCCGGTTCGGGAACCTGTGCGGGTGGTTCGGTAGGCGGTGGCGGCGCCGACGAACTCGGCGGTTGCACGGGCTCCGGCGTTTGCGGTGCGGGTGCCGACGAATTGGGCGGTTGCACGGGCTCCGGAATGTCCGGTGCGGGAGTAGGACTCGGCGGCGGAGGTGTGGTCGAGGGCGCCTGCTGTGTCTGCGGTGCAGGCTCGGGCGACGGCGACGGCGACGGCGTGGGCTGTGGCGTCGGTGTCTGGGTGGACGGGGCTTGCTGCGGCGCCGGGGTCTCGGTGGAGGGGGACTGCTGCGGTGGTGGAGTCTGCTGGGTGGGTGGCGCCGAGGGAGTCTGCTGTGCGTCCGGCGCCGGTTGTGTCGGCGATGACGGCGGGTGGGACGGCGCGGACGATTCCGGAGCGTCGGGTGTGGGTTGCCTGCTGTCAGGTGCGGGTCGCGTTGTGTCCGGCGATGATTCGTCGTCCGGCAGCACCGGCTCGGGTGTCGAGTACCTCGGCGTGCCGGGGGAGAGCGCCTGTGGTGCGGCCGGCGCCGTGACAGCGGGTGGTTCGGGCAGCGCGGGCACGGCGGTTCCCGCGGCGGAGTATGCGGGCTTATAGACCATGTTCATCGCGAGCACGGCTTCCTGGCGCAGCGCCTCCTGCGCCATCTGCGCGTTGATGACGTGCGCCGCTTCCAGCAGTCGCGCGATCGCGCCGACCGGCCCGGAAGCGCCCGGCGGCACCACCGCGAGTTTCACCGCCTCGGCGGCCGCTGCGACCCCGCCGAGCCGGGCGCCCACTTGACCGAGCACCGCGGCCAGCTCGTCGGCCGAGGCCGCGAAACTGCGCGCGCATGCCTGCGCGGCGTCGGCGGCGGCGCCTTTCCATCCGGCCGTGTCCATCACGCGGTCCACACCGCCGCGAGTCAGTGGGAACGACGTGGTGAGCGCCCCTGCCGCCTCGACCCAGATCGTCGAGGCGCGCAGTACCTGCGCGGCGTCGATCTGCTGCGCCTTCGCGTAGATCTCCTCGTGCCGCAGGGACTCGAAATGCTCCATCGAGCTGATGTAGGTGGGATCGGAGCCGCTCATCGGGGCAACCTCGTCTGGACCGCGCGCAGGGCGGCGGCGCTCGCGGCGTCGGCCTCTTCGAACAGTCCTCCGCTGATCAAGAACGCTTCCTTCATGCGGTAGGCCGCTTCGATGTAGTGGTCGAGCAGTGCCGCCGCGTCCCGCGCCTTGTGGCTGAAACCGGCCTGCAATTGCTGCGCGGAGACGAATCCACCGAAACCGCCGAGGTCCGCTGCGGATTGGAGGCGCTGCTGTAGGTGAAGCAGCCGATCGGCCTGCCGCTCATACATTTCAGCGCACTGCCGAGCCGCCGCCGGATCGAACTGGACGGTCCCGCTCTGCGCGGCCTCCTTGAATCGGGCGATATCGGCTCGGCTGGTCTCGATCGTCATCGCTCACCCCTGAGATCGGTCGGTCCGCCTCAGACTAACCGGAAGCTCGGTGCCTGGTCAGCATTAGTCGGCGGCCATGGCCGCGAAAACGAGTTATATCGGTATGCGCTTTTGCAATTGGAGGGCGATCTGCTCGGCGGAAGCGGGGGCGATCCGCACTTCGTCGCCCGCTTTGATCAGGTATCTTCCGTCGTCGCGTACATCGATCCAGGTGTAGTGGATCGGTGGGGGCGGGGTGGGACGATCCAATCGCGGTTCGATTCTGATGTGGCCCTCGGCGGTATGCGGTTCGAGCAGCAGCTTGCGGATTCGGGGCGCCGCCTGTTGCCGCGCGCGCACGGTCTCCTGGTCGCGTACCGCGTCACCGGACGCGACCCGAGCGGGTTCGCGGCCAGCGGGCGTCCTCGGCAGCAGCGCCGCGATCCGCCGGCCCAGTTTTGTGCTGTGGCCGATCGAAATGCGCACGCGGCCACCGAAATCCGGTCCCGCGCCGGGTTCCTGCACCGCGAGCACGGCGCGATCGTAGATGGCGGCGGCGAGCAACCGTAGCTCACTGCCCGGTTGATGGGCGCCGCCGATCGCCACGATCCTGGTGTGCGGTTCGGCCAGAATGCGCAGGCAGGCCGATAGGTCGGGGTCGGAGCGCAGCGGCAGCCGCTCGGCGAGGGCGATGCGCAACTTCTCGGCCTCGTCCTCGGTGCGGGGCGTCTCCAGGATGCGCAGCGGGTAGGGGTGGCGGTCCAGGTCGGTCTCGCGCCAGATATAGGCGAACTCGTCCGGAGTGAAGGTCCATTCCACGGCCGAATCACATCCTCACCGAACCCGCCAATGCTGCTCGTAGCCTAGCGGTCCCGACGCCGGGACAAGAGATGTACCGCGCGGGGACGCCACCGCCTTCCGGCATCCGTCCTGAAAAATCGCGATTTCGAGGCGGTGTCGTGCTCGACCGTCCGCTCCGGTTCTGCTGGAATATCAGAAAGGGGTTCGCGACGCGTGGGCGAAGCGATTACCCCGCACGGCATCAACCGGGTATGGCTGAGATCTGCCGAGGAGGGATTGCGGTGCACACCACGATACGGCGAGTGGGCGCGGGAACCGTTCTGCTGTTCCTCGCGGGCGGCCTCGTCTGGGCCGGAGCCGGGCCCGCGGGAGCGGAGCCGGCCGGTTGCTATGTCGACCGAGGCGTCACCGACGCGGCCGCGCTGTGCCACAGTGGCGAGGGAGCCTCGGTGCTGGAGGCCGAATGTCTCGGCTTCTTCCAGCCGTCGGGGCGGTCCGGGCCGGTGTTCGGCTACTACAGCGGCTTCGAATCGCAACAGACGCCGGTCGGCAAGCCGATGCGCGTCACCTGTGTGGCCGACGGCGCCGTGGGGATCGCCACCCTCGCGTTCCTGGTCCCCGCCGCGACGCCGTAACCGACGATCAGCGAACACGTTTCGGCTGTCGGCGTTTCCGGGATCGCGGCGGTCAGCTCGGCCGCGCCTCCAGCACGTTGTCCGGTGAGGCCGTCGGCACGCGCCTGGTCAGCGTGAATCCGTGCCGGGCGAGGAACTCGCGGTACTCGGCCTCGGTGCGTTCCCGGCCGCCCGCGTTGACCAGCATCTCCAGGTCGATGTACTTGCTCGGATGCGGGGCGGTGTGTTCGGGGACGACCAGTTCGACGATCAGCAACCGGGCGTCGGGGCCCATGGCCGCACGCAGCGTGCGCAGAATGCGCCCGGCGTCCGCGTCGGCCCAGTCGTGCAGAATGTGCTTGAGGAGGTAGGCATCGCCCCCCTCGGGGACGCTGTCGAAGAACGATCCGCTGTGCACCGCGCAGCGATCGGCGAGACCGAGCTCGGCGAGCCGAGCGGGCGCGTCGGCCACCACCTCCGGCAGGTCGAACAGGATGCCGCGCGATCGGGGTGCGCGGCGCAGGATTTCGGTGAGCAGCGTCCCTTCGCCCCCGCCTACGTCGACCAGGGTCTCGAAGCGGCCGAAATCGTAGGCCGCGAACAGCGGTTCCATCGCCAAGGTGCCGATGCTGGTCATCGCGCGGTCGAACAATTCGCCGAGTTCGCGATCGTGCTGGACGTAGTCGAAGAACGACATCCCGTCGAGTTTCTCGCCGACCGGCTCCCCGGTGCGCACCGCGTCGACCAGATGCGACCAGTGATTGCGGTGCGCGGTCGAACCGAAGAACAGCACCGCGTCGCGCAACGACACGTCGGCATCGCGGCGCAGGGCTCGTGCCATCGGCGTCAGCGCGTAGCGCCCGTCGCGCCGCTGGGTGAAGATGCCGTGACTGATCAGCAGTCGCAGCAATCGACGCAGGGCGCCCTCGTCGGCGCCGACCGCCGCCGCGAGCTCCGCACCCGAGCGCGGTCCCGCCGCGAGTTCGTCGGCCACGCCGAGCACCGCGGCGGCGTGAATGGCCTGCGTGATCCACCCGGCGGCGATCAGTTCCATCAGTGCGACGTGTCCGGGCACCAGCTTGCGAAACGCCAGAGCCAAGGCGCCGCGCACCGACTCGACGGCCCGTACCAGCGGAAGCGGAGGGATTCTCGGTCGGTCGGACGCCACTGCGACTCCATCCGTCGAAGGTCGGCACTCTGCGCTTGTCTAGGAGGGTACGTCGCGGCCGGATTCGCTGCGCTGTTTCTCTCGCTCGGCCGCCGTGGCGAGATAATCGCCCAGTTCGCGGCGCAGTGTGACGTCCAGTGAGCGGGCGAGCGTGGCGTGCACCGAGGCCACCGCCAGTTCGCGCATCTTGTTGAGCATCGTTGTGGTCTCGGCGATTTCGCCGCTGGTGTCGGGCATCCAGCCGGGCCCGTGCTCATCGATGATGTGCTGCTTGGCCGCGGTGATCATGATGTGCGTGATGTCATCGATGCGGTCGGCCACCTTCGCGTAGATCTCGATGAGCGTGCGCAGTTCCAGGCCGTACTCGTGCAACTCGGCGAACGAGGTGAGCAGCTGGGTCTCGGTGAAGACCACCGTGTCGCCCTCCAGCCGGACCAGCTTCATCTCGCGCAGCCGGTCGACCAGTTCGTCGGCATCGGCGCCGAGGATGGTGCCGATCAGCTCGCGGGGCACCTCGAAGGTCTCGTCCTTGGCCCAGGACGCCGTCACTGCGTGCTGCAGGCCGAGCACTTCGGTGAGGTCCTTGCCGGTCTCCCAGCTGGTGATGAAGTCGGCGATGTGCGCGGTGGTGAAGCCGCGCTGCAGCAGCGCGTCGATCAGGCGCAGCCGCTCCAGGTGCGCGTCGTCGTAGATGCTGGCCCTGCCGTCCTTGCCGACCGGCGGCGGCAGCAGTCCGCGTTCCTGGTAAGCGCGCACGTTGCGGGTGGTGGTGCCCGCGGCGCGCGCGAGGTCATCGATCCGGTATTCCGGCGTCGACCTCACCTCCCTCGCTGACCAGGCGCCGATGGACCGGCGGCGCGCCGCTGAACTCCCTGCGGACCGAGTCTATCGTCCGCGCCGCCGGTCTCCCGGCACCTACGAAACCGGTGCCACTCGTTGTCGCCGCTGGTCGGCGGTCTGCTCGACCACGAGGTAGTCGTCGAGATCGACCGCGCGCAGCTGATGGACGTACTGCGTGGCGAAGCCCGGATACATCGTCGCGTTGAAGCCGTCCTCGGTCAGATACCAGCTGCGGCATCCCGAGTTCCAGGTGGTGGCGGAGAGCTTGCGCTGGATGGCGGCGTTGTAGCGGTCCTGCCGATCCTGCCGCACGTCGAGCATGCGCAGGTCCCGGTCCAGGATGACGCCGATCGCGCCGACGAGGTAGTCGATCTGGGCTTCCATGTACACCAACGCCGAGTTGTGCCCCGGCCCGGAATTGGGTCCGAAGGTGAAATACAGATTGGGATACCCGGAGACGGCGACGCTCTTGAAGGCGTAGGCGCCACGCGCCCATTCGTCCGCGAGGATCCGGCCGTCGCGCCCGGTCACCGGAATGGGGGTCCCGGTCTTGGAGACGTCGAACCCCGTCGCGAAGACGATGCAATCCGCCTGGTGCTCGATGCCTTCGGCGGTGCGGATGCCGTGCTCGGAGATCCGGGCGATCGGCCAGGTGATCAGCTTGCAGTTGTCCCGCTGGAGGGCGGGGTAGTAGTCGTCGGTCATCAGCAGGCGTTTGCAACCGGCCCGGAAGTCCGGGGTGAGCTGACGGCGCAGCCAGGGGTCTTTGACCTGCCTGCGCAGCTGTGCCTTGCCGACCAGCTCGACCACCCTGGTCAGCGGCGTATTCCACACCACGCCCAGCGCCACCGACTCGTGGCCGTAGAACCAGGCGCGCCGGGCCAGCTGTTCGGCGGCGGGCACGCGGCGGTAGAGCTCCTTGGTCAGGCCGTTGGTCTGCCGGTTGACCCGCGGCAGCACCCAGCCGGGCGTGCGCTGGAACACCTTCACCGAGGCGGCCTTGTCGACCAGCTCCGGGATGATCTGGACCGCGCTGGCCCCGGTGCCGACGACCGCGACTCGCTTGCCGGTGAAGTCGTAGTCGTGATCCCAGCGGGCGCTGTGGATCTTGTGACCCTGATACGTCTCGATGCCGCGGATATCCGGGAGACTCGCGTTGGCCAGCGGCCCGGACGCCAGCACCACGGCGCGGGCGAGGATCGGCTCGGCGTGGCCCTCGATCGTGATGTGCCAGACTCCGGCCTGCTCGTCGAACACGATGCCGGTGACGTTGTGCCCGAAGCGCAGGTGTGGACCGAGCCGGAATTCCGTGGCCATCGCCTCGATGTAGCCGAGGATCTCGTTGCTGCCGGAGTAGGTGCGCGACCAATCCGGGTTCGGCGCGAAACTGTAGGAGTACAACCGCGACGGAATGTCGCACGCCGCACCGGGATAGGTGTTGTCGCGCCACGTGCCGCCGATCGCGGCGCCGCGCTCGAAGATCGCGAAATCATGGATGCCGCGCTGCTTCAGCCGGATGGCCGTGCCGATTCCGGCGAACCCGCCGCCGATCACGGCGACGTCGAGGGTGTGGGTGCTCATCGGGTTCCCTGTCATGCCGCGGGCTCGTAGGTCAGTTCCTTCGACCAGGTCGGGTTGTTGCGCAGCAGTGCCCTCGGCAGCAACCCGGTGATCTTCACCAGCGCGTCGGCCACCAAGTGGTAGGGGTGACCGCGGTCGATCACCCAGCCGCCGTGCGTCTTCACGATCTGGTACATCGGCAGCCTGCGCGCGAATTCGCTGCGCTCGCCGACGTTCGCGTACCGCTTGAGCGCGCCGTAGAGCTTCTCCTCGTCGACGCCCATCGCGACGATGTTGTCGCGCATCTTGTTCAGCAACGGCACATAGCTCAGCACGCCGATGATCAGCGAGGGCTTGGCCCAGCCGCCGACCAGGTCGATGAACAGCTTGCGCATCTCCGCGTGCCCGAGCAGATCCATCACGGCGAAATCGACGGCCAGGTGCCGGGATTCGTCGGAGTTGATCTTCTTGAACGCCTCCTGGCAGACCGGGTCCTCGATCTCGTCCATGATGAACTTGATCAGCGCGCCGTCCAGCGCGACCTCCAGCATCGGGATCACGGTGCCGAGGAACGACAGCGACATGTCGTCGGAGTACTTGTCCAGGAAGTCGATCACCAGCTTGACGTTCACGTTCGGCTGCGGGATCTCGTCGCCGTCGAGCATGCCCCACCGGCGCATCAGCGCGAGTTCGGCGTTGGCGTGCTTCTGCTCCTCGGCGTGGAAGTAGCGGTAGATCTCGCGCAACGTCTCGGTGGGCGCCTTCTTGGCCATCGCCGCGAAGCCGCGCGCGCCGACGTTCTCGATCCACATCAGATCGGCCATGAACGGCTTGAGCTTGGCGTGCAGTTCGGGCGTGATGGTCTCGCGGCCCGGCGCGTCCCAATCGATGTCGGCCAGCGCCCACTGGCGGTCCTTGATCTTGCGGAGCATGTCGTCGAAGTCCATCGCGATGGCAGCCATGTCAGACTCCTGTCTTGTCGGTGACCGGAGTGCGGTCGGTGGTGGTCGAGTGGTCCTGGGGCAGCAGCCGCTCCAGGAGCCCGAGGACGTAGGTGTACTGCGCGGGGAAGCACCGCTTGAGCAGCCATACGGCGTGCGCGTCCAGTTGGGGAAGCACATAGAGCTGACCGCGGTCGTGCGCGTCGAGGGCGGTGCGCGCGACGCGCTCGGGGGAGAAGCCGGTCCAGCGCATGAGGAAGTCGGCCAGTTGCGCCGATTCCTTGGTGATCCGGCCGTCACGCGCGACGTTCGTGCGGACGAACGTCGGGCACAACACCGTCACCGCGACACCGGTGCCGCTCAATTCGGCGGCCATGGTCTCCGACAGCGACAGCACACCGGCCTTGGACACGTTGTAGGCGGCCATGGAGGGCGCGGCGGCGAATCCGGCGGCCGAGGCGACGTTGATGATGCCGCCGCGTCCGGCCGCCCGCAGGCGCGGGGCGAAGACCTCGCAGCCGTGCACGACTCCCCACAGGTTGATGCCCAGTGCCCACTGCCAGTCGTCGAAGCCGATGTGCCCCACGGGTTTGCCGCCGATCCCGACGCCCGCGTTGTTGATCACCAGGTCGACCGGGCGCTCGAACAGCGTTTCGGCGAAGCGGGCGAGCAACTCCACGTCCTCGCGTTGCGCCACGTCGCAGCGGAAGGCGTGCGCGGCGCCCGGGTGGGCGCGTTCGATCAGGGCGACCGTTTCGTCGGCGCGCACCTCATCGATGTCGGCGCAGATCACCCGGCCGCCGCGGGCGGCGATCTCCAGCGCGAACGCGCGGCCGATGCCGCTGCCCGCGCCGGTGACCACGGCTCGCGCACCGTGCGTGCGCCGGGGCCTGCCCAGGGCCACCAGCTTGTCCAATCCGAACATCTCAGCTCACCTTTTCCGTACCGGAGGTAGCGACCAGCGCCGCGCGCAGGAAGTCGGCGGCGCGTGCGAGGGCTTGGTCGGCCTCGGGCACCACCAGGGGAAGGGCCTGGAAGACGTGTAGTTGCCCAGGCCAGATCTCGAGTTCGCAGCTGCCGCCCGCGCGCCGGACCATCTCGCACAGCGCCCGTGCGTCGGCGGCGAGCATCTCGGTGCCGCCGACCTGCACCAGGATCGGCGGCAGCGCGAGACCCTGCGGGATGGTCAGCCGCAGGCGCGCGGCGTCGGCCGGGTGACCGTTGGTGTAGGCCGCGGGCAGCCTGCTCGCGGCGGCGGCCGAGATCAGCGGATCGGTCCGGACGCGTTCCCGCTCGGCCGCCAAGCCGAGGGTCAGATCCAGCAGCGGGGAGAACATCGCGACGGCCGCGGGCTGCGGGCGGCGGTGTCGTCCGTTCTCGACGAGCAGGTCCAATGCGAGATGCCCGCCCGCGGAGTCGCAGGCGATCACCAGGTCTTCCGCGGCGATGCCCCGGCCGAGCAGCCAGCGGTAACCCGCCTCGACGTCGTCGGCGGCGGCGGGGAACCGGTGTTCGGGCGCGAGGCGATAGTCGGTGAGGAAGACCGGAAGCCCGGTCTTCGCCGACAGCCGAGCCGCGAGAGCGCGATGCGTGCGCGCCGAGCAGATCACATACCCGCTGCCGTGGATGTAGTAGACGGCTCGCGTCCCGAACGGCACGCCCGCCGCCCGCACCCATTCGCCGCGCACCGCGCCCGACCGGACCTGGGTGACGGACGTACCGGGCGGCACGGGACCGCCGACGGCCATCAGCGTGGCGATGAGCTTGCGTGCGAACCAGACGCCCGGCGCGTTCATCGGCACCGCGCAGTTCACCGGCCGAAGCGTGAGCCTGGTGGCCGCCGCGGCCACGGTGGCGCGGGTCGAGGGCGCGGTGGGAACGCCGGGGACCGAGGTCCTCGTTGACCTTGTCATGCGCTAAGAATCAGGCATCAATGTGCCAGTTGTCAATGGCACATTTGTGGAAGGTAATCCGGACCGGCTACCGTGACGTGTGGCTACCTTGGACGACGACGAGATCGCGGCGGCGACGGTCGGCGAGGTGGAGCCTTATGCGGTCAAGGTGGTTCTGGAGAACTACGACCCCGCGTGGCCGGACTGGTATGCCGAGGAAGAAGCCGTGATACGCGCGGCACTCGGTGATGTGGCGCTGCGGATCGAGCACACGGGTTCCACGTCGGTTCCCGGTCTCGCGGCCAAGCCGCTGATCGACATCCTGCTGCTGGTTCCCGACGCCGACGACGAAGCCGCTTATCTACCGGCTCTCGAAGCTGCCGGGTACGCGCTGCGCGTCCGGCAACCGGACTGGTATCAGCATCGCTGTCTTGTCCGCCGGGTGGACAGTGGTGCGCGCCGAAACGTGAATCTGCATGTGTTCGCGCCGGAGTCGGGCGCGCCGGAGATCGAGCGGATCCTCGCCTTCCGCGACTGGTTGCGCACGCACCACGGAGACCGGGAGTACTACGAGCGTACGAAAAGAGCTCTCGCGCGGCGGGACTGGAAGTTCGTGCAGCACTACGCGAACGCCAAGAGCGAGGTCATCGAGGAGATCCTCGGCCGAGCGCTGTCCGGCTGATGCCGATCGGGCGAGCCACCCGACTCGTCACCGGACAACGACCGCCCGACCGGTACCGCCGAGCGCTTTCCGCAGTGGCGGGCCGCTGCGCCTCGCAGCGGACGGGGTCGCGCGGATCATGCCCGGCGCGTCCACCGCCGCCGAATGCCGAGGCCCACTCTGCTCGAATTCTGTTGTGCGCGAACGCTCTCAGTACCCGCGCGCGGGGTCGATCGGCGCCAGCAGCGGACGTCCTTCGAGGAACCGCGAGACGTTTGCTTCGACATGGTCGGCGAAGGCCGCCAACCGCAGCTGCGGCGGGTTCGAATCATGGGGAGTGACAATGGCATTCGGCAGCGACCAGAGGGGATGACCGGCCGGGAGCGGCTCCGGGTCGGTGACGTCGAGGCCGGCGCCGCCGATCGCGCCGGAGGCCAGCGCGGCCACCAGCGCGTCGGTGTCGACGAGGCTGCCGCGCGCGACGTTGATGATCCACGAGGACGGCTTGAGCCGCGCCAGTTCGTCCGCGCCGACGAGATGCCTGGTGGCGGGCGTGGCGGGCGCGGCGATCACCACGTGATCGGTATGCGGCCAGACCCGGCCCAGATGATCGGCGGAAATCGTCTCGACCGAAGAGGGAATGCCGGGGCCGGTGACCGGACGCCCGCTGCGGTTCACCGCGATGATGTGCGCGCCGAGCGGAACCAGCATCGGGATCAGCGCGCGGCCGATGCCGCCCGCGCCCACGATCGTCACCGTCTTGCCGCGCAGCGTGCCGACGTGCGGAAAGAAGTCCTGTTGCCGCCAGTCCGACGCGCGCAGATGCTCGGGCAGGTAGCGGACACCAGCGAGCAGCAGCATGAGCGCGTGCTCGGCCACGCTCGCCGCGAAAGCGCCTGCGGCGGAGGTGAATCGCACAGCGGGATGCCTGGCGATGACGCCCGCGGCGAACCAGTCCTCGACGCCTGCGGCCGGAAGCTGCACCCACTCCACACCGGCGGGCAATTCGTCCGGGAACTCGCTTGCGTCGCCGGCCCAGATCAGCCCGCGCGCCTCGCCGAGATCGGAGAGGGTGGCGCCCGCCCCCACGACGGCCTTCTCCAGCAGCGTGGGAGGTGGGTCGGCGGGGCCGATCGCGATCGTCACTGCCGGTCGGTTCATGGACGGACCTCCTTCGGAGCAGTAGGAACGTGGTCGCGAGCGAGACGTTGCGACCGTAACACCGCCCGGCGTGCGCCGACCGGTCACAGGGTGTGCGTTCGGCGCGGCGCTAGGCCTCGCTCTGCTCCTCGTCGAGCTCCACGTCCACCTTGTCCCGCTCGGCCCACTCCAGGAGAGGATCCAGGTGGAACACCGCGTCATCCATGCCCGCGTGCAGATCGCCGAGTTCGGCGAAGCGAGCGGGAACGGAGGCCATGGTGAAGTCGCGCGGATCGATGTCGGGAATTTCGTCCCAGCGTACCGGTGTGGAGACCGTGGCGGCGGGGACGCCGCGCACCGAGTAGGCGGCGGCGATGGTGTGATCGCGGGCGTTCTGGTTGTAGTCGACGAACAGCATCTTCGGATCGCGGTCGCGCCGCCACCAGGTGGTGGTCACGTCGTCGGGCGCCCGCCGCTCGACTTCCCGGGCGAACGCGAGCGCTGCGCGGCGCACGTCCTGGAATCCCTGATCCGGCGCGATCCGCACGTACACATGCATGCCCTTGCCGCCAGAGGTCTTCGGCCACCCGACGGCGCCGATCTCGTCGAGCACCTCGTGCACCACCCCGGCGACCCGTTGCACTCGCGACCACGGGCAATCCGGCATCGGGTCGAGGTCGATGCGCCACTCGTCCGGACGCTCGGTATCGGCGGCGCGTGAATTCCACGGATGGAACTCGACCGTGGACATCTGCACCGCCCACAGGACGTCGGCGAGCTTCTCGACGCACAGCTCGTCGGCATGCCTCCCATAGCGCGGGAAGTACACCCGCACAGTCGGAATCCAGTCCGGCGCGCCGGCGGGAAGCCGCTTCTGATGCACCTTGTCGCCCGCGAGTCCTTTGGGAAACCGGTGCAGCATGCAGGGCCGGTCGCGCAGCGCGTTGACGATGCCGTCCCCGACGCTCAGGTAGTACTGCACCAGATCCAGCTTGGTGGCGCCGCTCTCCGGAAAGTAGACGCGGTCGGGGTTGGAGACGCGGATCGTATGGTCGCCGACCTCGAGCTCGATCGCCGACCCGGTGGATTTGCTGGCCACGGATCGACTGTAGTGGGCGAAGCGGAGGAAAGCCCCGCGCGACTTCGAACCGGCGCGAGCTTTGCCGCGGCCGGGTTCCCGGCGTCGCACCGCTCTGGTATGCATACCGGTATGAGCAAGGCGACGCGCGTGACCGTCACGCTGGATCCGCAGGTGGCCGAGTGGGCCAGGGAGGTCGCCGATCGCCAGAACCGCAGCCTGTCGGCGGTGATCAACGCCGCGCTCCGCTCCACGCTCGTGCACGACAGCCTGACCGCACTGGCCATCGACGATGAGGCCGAGCTGGCCGCGGCCTACGACGACATGACGCTCACCCAGGCCGCCGAAGACGATGCCGCCGGCGCCGCATGAAACGCGGCGAGATCTGGCGCTACGCCCCGACGCTCAGTGACGGCACCCCTTTCCCGCGGCGCATGACGGTCGTGCTGATCTCCGACTCGGCGGTGATCACCTCGCGCTATCGCTGGCTGCAAGTCGTCCCGTTGCGCGACGCCGACCCCGGGCATGTGCTGGCCACTCTCACCGAACACGGCTGGGCCGACACCCTGAAACTGCACCGCGCCTATCGCCCCTGGCTCACCGAACATCTCGGCATGCTCTCCCCGGAGGAGACGGAATCCCTCGACGCCCGCCTGCGGGCGACGCTCAGTCTTTGATTGCAGCGCCTGCGGCGCTGCGTGTTCGCGGCCCCTTTGTGGCTCGCGTTTGCGCGACCCGGGCCGCGAACGGAACATGCTCGTTCTCGCTTCGCTCGAAACCGGGAGTCGGGGTCAGCGGGGGGCGTAGGACGGTAGCCGTGCCACCTCGATGTGCTGCCGTTACGTCGGTGGGATTGCCGCTGGGCTTCGTAGCGTATATGTGGCGAACGATTCGACGGACGCCGGTAGACGTGTTCGACGGCGCCGGGCGACCCTCTCTGTGGGGGAGGTAGGAGACCGGCCTGAGTCCGCAGACTATGTCGGCGTGGCCAGGGCGAACGGGAGGATGGCGTCGGCGCCGGCCGCTCGGAGTGCGTAGGCGGCGACGGTGAAGGTCCAGCCGGTGTCGGTGATGGTGTCGACCAGCAGGATCGGGCCCGGCACGTCGGTGAGGTCGGGGATCTCCCAGGAGTCGAACAGTCCGGCTACGCGGTGTGCTGAGTTGGCCGCCGAGACGGCTGGGCGGTCGGGGCGGGTGCGCAGGGTGCCGAGGTCCCGCAGGCGGCCGACCTCGGCCAGCCGGGCGGCGAGGGTGGCGGTGAGCACAGGATAGCGCGGGGATTCCAGGGCGAGTACCGACCTCGGGCGGGTGGCCCAATTCCATTCGCGCAGCACGGCGACGCAGGCGTCGAAGACCGCGTCGGGGACCGGATCGTCCGGGCCGTCGAGCAGCGCGCGCAGTCGCTGCCCCCAGCCCAGGTCGGTCAGCCTGCCGAGGACGCGGCCGGTCTCGGCGCCGCCGGTGATCTTGCCGGACAACGGGATTCCCAGCTTGGCCATGCCGGTGGGCCACTGTTTGCGGGGCGCGAGATCGATGCCGGGGCGGTCGAGCCGGGCCTTGGTGGCGGCCACCGCGTCGGCGGCGACGGTGCGGTCGGGGCGGCTGCCGGTGCAGTTGTCGCAGCGGCCGCAGCCGGGCGAATCCGCCGCGTCGGCGGACAGTCCCGGGTCGTCGAGCTGGCGGCGCAGGAATTCCATCCGGCAATCGGTGGTGGATTGGTAGTCGATCATGGCCTGCTGTTCGGCCTCGCGGGCGATGGACAGGCGCTCGTAGCGCTCGGTGTCGTAGGTCCACGGACGGCCGGTGGCGATCCAGCCGCCGCGCACGCGGCGCACCGCACCGTCCACGTCGAGCACCTTCAGCACCATCTCCAGCCGGGAGCGATTCAGCTCCACCAGCGGCTCCAATGCCGCGGTGGACAACGCGCGGTTGGAGTCCAGCGCGTCGAGCACGGCGCGCACGATGTGCTCACGGGGGAACGCGACGGAGGCGAAGTAACTCCAGATGCGCGCGTCCTCGGGGCCGGGGAGCAGGATCACCTCGGCCCGGTCGGTGCCGCGCCCGGCGCGTCCCACCTGCTGGTAGTAGGCGATGGGGGAGGACGGCGCGCCGACGTGCACCACGAACCCGAGGTCGGGTTTGTCGAAGCCCATGCCCAGCGCGGAGGTGGCGATGAGCGCCTTCACCTCGTTGTTCAGCAGCGCCGCCTCCAGAGCCTCGCGTTCTGCGGGGTCGGTCTGCCCGGTGTAGGCGGCGACGGTGTGGCCGTGCGAGTTCAGTACGTCGGCGAGATCGTGCGCGGCGGCGACGGTGAGCGTGTAGACGATGCCGGAGCCGGGCAGCCGGTGCAGATGGCCGCTGAGCCAGGCGGTGCGTTCCACGGCGTCGTCGAAGCGGACCACCGACAGGTGCAGCGATTGGCGATCCAGCGTGCCGCGCAGCACCAGCGTGTCGGTGCCGATCTGGGTGGCGACGTCGGTGACCACCCGGTCGTTGGCGGTCGCGGTGGTCGCGAGTACCGGGACGTCGGAGCCGAGGTCGGCGATCAGCGTCCGGATGCGCCGGTAGTCCGGCCGGAAGTCGTGGCCCCAGTCCGAGACGCAGTGCGCTTCGTCGATCACCACCAGCCCGGCGTCGGCGGCGAGCCGGGGCAGGACCTGATCGCGGAAGTCCGGGTTGTTCAACCGCTCCGGGCTGACCAGCAGCACGTCGACCGCGCCCGCGGCGACGTCGGCGTGGATCTCGTCCCACTCGGTGACATTGCCGGAGTTGATGGTCGCCGCGACCACCCCCGCGCGCTGCGCCGCCGACACCTGGTTGCGCATCAGCGCGAGCAGTGGCGACACGATCACCGTCGGCCCGCGCCCCGCCCTGCGCAGCAGCTTCGCGGCGATGAAGTACACCGCCGACTTTCCCCAGCCGGTGCGTTGCACGACCAGCGCCCTGCGCCGCCGAACGACGAGCGCCTCGATCGCGGTCCACTGGTCCTCCCGCAGCCGAGCGCCCGCCCCGGCGAGCTCACGCAGCAGCTGTTCGGCGTGCTCGCGCAGGTCGGGGGCAGTGAGGTCGATCGAAGACGCGCCGGTGGCCGTGGTCATGCGCTCCATCGTGCCCGACGACTCCGACAGGTGGCCGCGCGCCCGACCGCCGCCACACCGGGCTCGCCGACTACCGGGTCAGCCGGGCGGCGCCTTCCGGCCACACGATCTCGACCGGCACGTCACGCCGGCGAGCGAGCGCGACCACGGATCCGGTGCCGCCGCGCTGCCCGGCCGCGCCGTCCCATACCGCGATCAGCCGATCACACGACGCCAGCATCGTCTCGTTCGCCGCTTCGTAGGCCTCGAGCCCCGCGTCGTCGAAGTCCATCACTCGTACCGCCGCCGCGCGATCGACCAGTTCGTCGAAAAGGTCGGCCTGGTCGGGCCGCACCTGCGCTTCCCGGTAGTTCCGCGACGGCAAGATCACTTCGAGCCGCCCACCGGCATCCAGTACAGCCTTGGCGAACATCGAGTCGGCGCCGCGGGCGAGGCAGCTCACGCCGACCAGGTCCGCGGCGGCGTACGCGGCGAGACGTTCACCGATCACGGCGCACACCAGCGGCTCGGTGGCAGGTGTGAAGTTCGTGTGCCCGGTGACCCCGATGCGCACCATGCAGGCTTCTCCTATGCCGTCTTCACCTGCGGTCTCGCAGCTCAGCCCCGAGTTTCACATACTCGCCGGCACGCCGGGTGCGCATCCTTCCCACGCGCTGGCGCCGCCGGTCGGACTCAAGCGGGGTGCGCGGTCGCCGCCGCCAGCTCGGCCAGCCGGGCACGGACCAGGTCCGGGCGTTCCTCGATGATGAAGTGGCCGCAGTCGCGGACCAGTTCGAGCCGGTAGTCGTCGGCGCGGGCGGTTTCGGCGGAGGCGAGCGACGGATGGATCGCCGCGTCCTCGACGCCGAACAGGGCCAGGATCGGCACCCGGGCTCGCCGTTGTTCGCCGTGCCCGGCCGATCGGGGCACTTCGCGCAGCAGGAATGTGCGGTAGGTGTCGGTCGCCGTGCGGGCGCAGACGGGGTCGCGGAAGCGGTCCGCGTATGCCCGGATCACCTCGGGTCCGAACGCCTCGCGATGGCGTACCGCACCGGCGAAGACGAACTGCTCCAAGAAGCGGGTACGCCGGTGCAGGTAGGTGCCGAACGCCGCGACGGCGGGCTGGTAGAGCAGGAACCGCCACGCATGCGGGAGAAACGCGCGCGGCGTCTGCCACGGGTGAGCGATGTTCAGCGCCAGCAGCGCGTCGAAGCGCTCCGGCTCGCGCAGCACGAGCAGGTGGGCGATGTAGCCGCCCCAGTCGTGGCCGACCAGCAGGACGCGGTCCAGGCCGAGCGCGTCCAGCAACGCGAGCAGGTCGGAGGCGACGTCGTCCTTGGCCCACCGGTGCGGGGCGGGGCCCGACCAGCCGTACCCGGGCAGATCGGGCGCGATGATCCGCAACCCGTCCGGTGGATCGGCGAGCAGGTGACGGTAGGCGTAATGATGCTCGGGCCAGCCGTGCAGCGCGAGCACCGGGCGTCCGTCCGCCGGACCCGCCTCGGTGACGTGAAAACGCACCCCGCGGGCGGTCACCTCCGACCGGCGCACGCCGGGAATCTCCGGCGGCCCCGCCGCCGGGTCGGAACCCGGAGCGGGGGCGAAGAAGGACGGCCGCCAAGGCATACCCGATGGTATCCAGGAAGCGGCCGGCGGATCCAGACCGCGACGGTCAGCCCTTCACGCAGAGCACCTGACGCAGCGTCGCGACCACGTCGACCAGGTCGCGCTGTGCCTCGATGACCTCGTCGATGTCCTTGTACGCGGCCGGGATCTCGTCCACCACGCCCGCGTCCTTGCGCGACTCGACGCCCTCGGTCTGGGCGATGAGATCGGCCACGGTGAACTGCTTCTTGGCCGCGTTGCGGCTCATCCGCCGTCCCGCGCCGTGCGAAGCCGACTGGAACGAGGCCGGATTCCCCTTGCCGCGCACCACGTACGAGCGAGTACCCATCGAGCCGGGGATCAGCGCGAGATCACCCGCGCCCGCGCGCACGGCGCCCTTGCGGGTGACCAGCATCGGCACGCCGTCGATCAGCTCCTCCGCCACATAATTGTGGTGGCAGCTGATGGGCTGCTCGAAACGCACTCCACGCTGGGCGAATTCGGCGGCGACCGCACGGCAGACCAGGGCGAGCATCACCGCGCGGTTGCGCGCCGCGTACTCCTGCGCCCAGGTGAGGTCGCGGCGGTAGGCCTCCATCTCCGGCGTGCCGGAGACGAAGACCGCCAGGTCGCGGTCGGGCAGATCGATGTTGTGCGGCAGCGTGCGCGCGATCGCCATGTGCCGCTCGGCGAGTTCCTTGCCGATGTTGCGGCTGCCGGAGTGCAGCAGGATCCACACCCGCTGCTCCTGATCCAGGCAGACCTCGATGAAGTGGTTGCCGCCGCCGAGCGTGCCCATCTGCTTGTGCGCCTTGGACTCGCGCGGCTGTACCCGGGCGTCCAGCGCGCCGAACGAACCCCAGAAACGCTCCCAGCCCGCCCGCAGCGTCGTAGTGCTCGCGCCGAGCCCGGCGACCTGGGAGCCGAGCCGGGTGACGTCCACGGCGTCGTGATGGGCCTGGAAGCCGACCGGCACCGCCGCCTCGATCCGCGACCGCAGCGACCGCAGGTTGTCGGGCAGATCCGCGGCGGTGAGGTCGGTGCGCACGCTCTCCATGCCGCAGCCGATGTCCACGCCGACCGCGGCGGGCGACACCGCGTCCTTCATCGCGATCACCGATCCGACCGTGGCCCCCTTGCCGAGGTGCACGTCGGGCATCACGCGGACGCCGTGGACCCATTTCAGCGCGGCGATGTTGCGCAGTTGCCGCAGCGCGGACTGCTCGACCTCGTGCTCGTGGGCCCACATGAGCGTCTGCGCCTTGGTGCCGCGCAGCTCGACGGGAAACATGGTCTCGGTCCTTCCGTTGGTCTTCACTGTCAACGGTAGGGACCGGCGGCGCCCGGCGCACCCGAATATCCGACCGACCGGGACGGTGGAGGGTCAGCCCACGGGGTGTGCGAATCGTGCCCGGTAGACGCGCCCGGCATTCCCGTGGGCAATGGCGTTGACCAGCACTTCGGCGTCGGCGGTGGTGATCGCGTCGTCGGCGATCCACTCGTCGATGAGCTTGCCCAGCCCGCGCCGCCAGAGCAGGGCGCCGAGGTAGTGCAACTCCGGGAGCCCGTAGCCGTCCGAGGAGTAGCACAGTGCCCGGAACGGGGCGAGTTCCAGCGTCTCGGCGAGCACGGCTCCGGCCCGCTGCCCCACATAGGGAATGGTCAGGCCGAGATCCAGGTGGACGTGATCGAAGACGTGCGCGAGGTAGGCGGCATGGCGATGGAAGGGCCAGCAGTGCAGCAGCATCACCGACAGCCCGGTGCCCGCGGTCCGGCGCAGGAAATCGGTGAGCAGCAGCGGGTCACTGTGCCGGAGGCGCAGATCGGGGTCGCCGAACCCGGTGTGGAATTGCAGAGGCAGACCGAACTCGGCGCCGATCCGCGCCCCGAGACCGACCAGCCAGCCGAGCACGTGCGGATCGGTGAGCCGGTGTTCGGGCGCGAAGCTGGTCGGCGGGTGATCCCGCACCGGGAAATCCAGACCGCACCGGTAGGCGACGATCGTCTTCAATCCGACGGCACGGGCGGCCCGCGCGCGCAGTTCCGCCTCGATCCGCTCGTAGACCCCGGACACCGCGCCGACCTGGGCGACGACCCGCTCGGCCACCTCCTCCAACCGGACCACCTCGCGTACCTCGCCGTCCACCAGGGCAGCGAAATCCGCCGTGCCGCCGCCGATTCCGGTGTCCAAGCACCACCGGGTCACCCCGGTGGCGCGCAGCAGTCGCGCGGCGACCTCCCTGGCGCCGAGCCGGGTGCGATGACGCAGGTAGACATCCGGGCTGACATGGGCGGGCAGGTCGAGCGCGGGGGCGCACCAGCGGCGCACCGCGAGCCCGATCGCGGAATCGAAACTCCCGTGCGCGCCCTCGCCGAGCAGGCGCTCGAAGCCGCGCCGGTCCAGGTTCTCGGTGCGGACGCCGTGGCAGTGGTGATCGGTGAGCCGCACCCCGTCGGTGAGCATGTCAGAACCGCCAACGTGTCAGGGCGACCAGCGTTTCGGCGCTCGCGGCGGCGTACCGCTCGTTCTCCGCGCGGCGCACGGTGAGCAGCGCGTCGTGCAGTTCGGCGCCCATGGCGTCGGCCAGCACCTCGGACGCGGCGAGGTGGTCGGCGGCTTCGGCCGGTGTAGTGGGTAGGCGGCGCACATCCGACATCATGCGTGCTTCGGCGTCGAAAGTCGCGGGATCCCCGGTGATCTCGGCCGGAAGGCGTAAGCGTTCGGCCACACCGGCGAGCCCGGCCGCGATCACCGACCCGACGATCAGGTACGGATTACCCGTCGCGTCGAGACATTTGATCTCGGCGTTGGCGGCCCACCTCTCGGTGCCGCGGACTCCGGTGACGAAGCGCAGCGCGGCCTCTCTGGTCTCGCGGCCCCAGCACTGCCAGACCCCCGCCCAGCGCGACGGCGCCAGCCGCAGGAAGCTCGCCGGATTGCCCGCACCGACCGCGACCAGCGCGGGCAGTTCCCGCAACACTCCCGCCAGGAACGCCTCACCGGTCCGCCGCATGCCGTGCGGGCCGTCGCCGCCCGCGAACAGGGGGCCCTCCTCGTCGGTCACCGACAGGTGCAGGTGCGCTCCGGAACCGGCGCCGCCCGGCTCGATACATGGGGCGAGCAGCGCCCGCCAGCCGTGGCGCGCGCTCATCTGACGGATCGTATGCCGGACCAGCACCGCCTGGTCCGCGGCGGCGACCGGCTCGGACGGTTCGACCGACAACTCCAGTTGCGCGAGCGCGTATTCCGGATGGAACTGCGCCACCGCCACACCTTGCCGTTCGAGCGCGGCGACCAGGTCGGCGGCGTATTCGGCGACCTGCCCGAGCCGCACCATGCCGTAAGCGGGGCCGTGGATCGCGGGTGTGAAGCCCTCGGTGCCGTCGGCGCGGCCCACTGCCCATTCGGTTTCGAAGGCCATGGCCAACCGCAGACCGGCGGCCTGCGCCGCAGCCGTCTGGCGTGTCGCGAAGTGGCGCTGGCAGGCGACGAAACGGGTGCCGTCCTGGGTGTATTTGTCGGTGGGCGCCCACGCCCAGCCGGGCTGGCAGGCCAGTTCGGTCAGCCCGGCCAGATCCGGGATGAGCCGCAGATCGCCGTCGGGGCCGCCGAGATAGCGCCCGACCGCCATCACGTCGTCGAAGGCGAAGGTCTCGAAGCACGGCGAAACCCCGACGCCGTACCGGGACGCGCGATCCAGCCGCTTCCCCGGGACGGCTTTCACGCGCGTGATGCCCGCGTTGTCCACGAAGCTCAGGGCGACCATGGACGCGTCGACCCCGTGAATCAGAGCGGTGTCGCCGTCGGCGGGGATGCGATCCGGCGTGGTGGCCATGCCCTCACGATATCGGCTCGGGCGCAGCGGGAGCCGTCGTGGCGCGCGCCCCTACTCCGCGGCCATGGCGGCGGTGATCTCCTCGCGGGCGGGGATCGAACTGCTCGCGCCCAACCGGGTCGTCGCCAGCGCTCCGGCTGCGCACGCCCAGGTCAGCGCCCATTCGGGGCCGCGATGCCAGGCCGCGGCCAACGCATCGGTGAACGCGTCGCCCGCCCCGGTGGTGTCGACGACCGCCACGCGCGGGCTGGGCCGGGACAGGCGGGCGCCATCCGGTCCGCGACAGTCCGCGCCCGCCGCCCCGCGGGCGACGACCACATGCGCGACGGCGTCGAGAGCCGCCCCCAGTTTTTCGGCCTCACCCGAATTCAGCACGGCGACATCGACATTCGCCCACAGTTCGGCGGGCGAGGGCGCACCGGCGAAGGGTTCAGCAGCACCTTTGTGTCGTGCGCACGGGCGTGGCGGGCCGCGGCGGCGACCGTTTCGACCGGAATCTCCAACTGGCACAGCAAGATATCGGCGCCCCCGACGACGATGATGCTGTTCTCGCCGTCGTCGTACACCACGATGGTGGCGATGCCGCTCGGCCCGGCGACGGTGCGCAGCCGGTCGGCCGACACCCCCGCGGCGGTCAGCGCGCCGCGCGGTTCGCCCGCGAAGACGTCGTCGCCGACCGCTCCGAGGAAGCGGACCGCGCCACCCGCTCGCTGCGCGGCAATGGCCTGATCGGCACCTTTCCCGCCGGCACCATGGCGAAGCCGCTGCCGAGGACCGTCTCGCCGGGGACGGGCCTGCGCGCCGTCGTGGTCACCAAATCCATGTTGATGCTGCCGAGCGCCACGATCGCGGGAGCGTCCGGTTCGACCGTCACATCGCCGGACGGTAGTCGCCCGGCTCGGGCCGCGCACGTGACCGCGCGCCCGCGTCGGCGCGGCCCAGCGGGTGGGATCGGCGCCGCGCCCCTTGCGTAGGCTGTACCCATGACGGTAGGAACGACCACCCAACCGGATGTCCGTGCGGTGGTGCACGAGGCCGCGCGCAAGGCCAGGGTCGCGTCGCGGGCGTTGGCCCAGCTGACGACCGCGCAGAAGAACGACGCGCTGCACGCCGCCGCCGACGCGCTGCTCGCCGCCGCCGATCGGGTGCTGGCCGCCAACGCCGAGGACATCGCCGCGGCGCGGGCCGCGGGCACCGAGGAGTCGCTGCTGGACCGGCTGCGGCTGACCAAGCCCCGCATCGACGGGATCGCCTCGGGGTTGCGTCAGGTGGCCGGGCTGCCCGATCCGGTGGGTGTGGTGGTGCGCGGCTCGACCCTGGCGAACGGGCTGGAGATCAGGCAGGTGCGCGTGCCGCTCGGCGTGGTGGGCATGGTGTACGAGGCCCGGCCGAACGTCACCGTCGACGCGTTCGGGCTCGCGCTCAAGTCCGGTAACGCCGCTCTGCTGCGCGGCTCGTCCTCGGCGGCGCGGTCCAACGCCGCGCTCGTCGCGGTGCTGCGCGAATCGCTTGTCACGCAAGGTATCCCGGCCGACGCCGTGCAGCTGCTGCCGAGCGGGGACCGGTCCAGCGTCACCCATCTGATCCAGGCCCGCGGACTGGTCGACGTCGTCATTCCGCGCGGGGGAGCCGGGTTGATCAACGCGGTCGTCCGCGACGCGCAGGTGCCCACCATCGAGACCGGCACCGGCAACTGCCACGTCTACGTGCACGCCGCCGCCGATCTCGCCATGGCCGAGCGGATCCTGATCAACGCCAAGACCCGCCGTCCCAGCGTGTGCAACGCGGCCGAGACCGTGCTGATCGACGCCGCCATCGCGGACACCGCGCTGCCGCGGCTCACCGACGCGCTGGAGCGGGCCGGGGTCACCATCCACGGTGATCTCCCCGGCCAGGTTCCGGCCACCGACGCGGACTGGGGCGAGGAGTACCTCACCCTGGACATCGCGCTCAAGGTCGTCGACGGCCTGGACGCGGCGGTGGAGCACATCAACACCTGGGGCACCGGCCACACCGAGGCCATCGTCACCGGCGACCTCGCCGCGGCGCGCGAGTTCACCGGCCGGGTCGACGCCGCCGCCGTGATGGTGAACGCCTCCACCGCTTTCACCGACGGCGAGCAGTTCGGCTTCGGCGCCGAGATCGGCATCTCCACCCAGAAACTGCACGCGCGCGGTCCGATGGCCCTGCCGGAACTGACCTCGACGAAGTGGATCGTCTGGGGCGAGGGGCAGATCCGGCCGGTCTGACCGGTGTGCGCGGCGGCCGCGGACGATGCCGAGTCGGTGTCCGCGCCGCGCTGCCGTAGCGTGGGGGATGGTTCGGAAGAAAGGTGCCGGGTGGTGTCGGAGAGCGCAGTACAGGAGCCGGTCTTCTCGTCGGTGGAAGACGTGCTCGAACGGTTGGCGAGCACGGGCTACCTGGCGGACAAGGCCACCGCCACCTCGGTGTTCCTGGCCGATCGTCTGGGCAAGCCGCTGCTTATCGAGGGACCGGCGGGTGTCGGCAAGACCGAGCTGGCGCGCGCTGTCGCGCAGACCTCGGGCGCGGAGCTGGTGCGCCTGCAGTGCTACGAGGGCGTCGACGAGGCCCGCGCGCTGTACGAGTGGAATCACGCCAAGCAGATCCTGCGCATCCAGGCCTCCAGTGAGAACGACTGGCAGGAGACGAAGGCCGACGTCTTCACCGAGGAATTCCTGCTGTCGCGCCCGCTGCTGACCGCGATCCGGCGCACCGATCCCACGGTGCTGCTGATCGATGAGACCGACAAGGCCGACGTCGAGATCGAGGGCCTGTTGCTCGAGGTGCTCAGCGATTTCGCGGTGACGGTGCCGGAGCTGGGCACGATCACCGCCAGCCGAAAGCCGTTCGTGGTACTCACCTCGAACGCCACGCGGGAGCTGTCCGAGGCGCTCAAGCGCCGCTGCCTGTATCTGCACCTGGACTTCCCGGACGAGGAGCTGGAGCGGCGCATCCTGGCCAGCCGGGTCCCGGAGCTGTCGGCGGCCGTCGCCGCGCAGCTGGTGCGGATCGTGCACGTACTGCGCGGCATGCAGTTGAAGAAGCTGCCCTCGGTCGCTGAATCGATCGACTGGGGCCGCACGCTGCTGGCGCTGGGCCTGCGTGACCTGGACGACACGACCGTTCGCGCCACTCTCGGTGTGGTCCTCAAACACCAGAGCGACCACCAGCGCGCGCTGGCCGAACTGAAGCTGGCCTGAGCCGTGGCGGCCGGGTCGGTCCCCGCCGAGGTCGCGTCGCTGAGCGCGCCGCACGGTATTCCGGGGCATCTGGTCGGCTTCGTGGAGGCGCTGCGGGCGCGCGGCATACCGGTCGGCCCCTCGGAGACGGTCGACGCGGGCCGTGTGGTGACCGTGCTCGACCTGATGGACCGCGAGGTCCTGCGCGAAGGGCTGGCGTGCTCGTTGCTGCGGCGCACCACCCACCGGGCGACCTTCGACGGCCTGTTCGACCTGTGGTTCCCGGTCGCCGTCGGGGAACGCGCCGCGGCGGAGGACGAGATCGAGATCCCGCACACCCGCTCGGGTGATGTGGACATCCCCGCCCTGCGCGAACTGCTCGCGCAACTGCTGGCGCAGGAGTCGGCGACCCCGCAGCTGGAGGCGCTGGCCGCGCAGCTGGTCGAGCAGCTGGGCCAGTACCAATCCGCCCGCGGCCCGTCTTTCTCGTCGTATCAGGCGCTGAAAGAAGTACAGCCGCAGACGTTGCTGGCGAAGATCCTCGCGGGTATGGCCCTCGGCCCGGACGCGAGCGAGTTCGACGCCGAGATCGCCCGCCGCGCGGCCCGCCAGCGCATCGCCGGTTTCCGCGCGACCGTCGAGGCCGAGACCAGGCGGCGGGTCGCCGAGCGGATCGGCCGCGAACGTGTGGCGAGCTACGGCGTGGCCCGCCAGGCCGAAGAAGTCGATTTCCTGCGCGCCTCGGAAGCGGAACTTTCCGAGCTCAAGCGCAGCACCCAGCGTTTGGCTCGCATCTTGGCCGCGCGCCTCGCCGCGCGCCGCAGGCACGCCCGCCGCGGTGCCATCGACCTGCGCCGGACCCTGCGCGCATCCATGTCCACCGGCGGGGTCCCCATCGATCTGGTGCACCGCAAGCCGCGACCGGGCCGCCCGGAACTGGTGCTGCTGTGCGACGTCTCCGGTTCGGTGGCCGGCTTCAGCAACTTCACGCTGCTGCTGGTGAGCGCGCTGCGCGAACAGTTCTCCCGGGTGCGCATCTTCGCGTTCGTCGACCAGATCGACGAGGTGACCCGATTCTTCGACCCGCACACCCAGCTGGATCGGTCGATGGCCCGGATCTTCGGTGAGGCGAGCGTCGTCGGGCTGGACGGGCACTCCGACTACGGCAACGCGCTCGCCGGGTTCGCCAGGGATTACCCGGATGCCGTCACCAGCCGCAGCTCGCTGCTGATCCTCGGCGACGCCCGCACGAACTATCGTGACCCCGAGTTGAACACGCTACGGTCGCTGGTCGAGGTCGCCAAACACGCGCACTGGCTCAATCCGGAACCGCGCAGCCAGTGGGGCTCCGGCGATTCCGCCGCCGACAAGTATCGCGACGTGATCGAGATGCACGAATGCCGCTCGGCCAAACAGCTCACCGCGGTTGTCTCGCGGCTGCTGCCGGTGTAGAAGACCGGCATGGACGATGCCGCGCTGCTGAACTACTGCCTGGCCAAGCCGGGCGCCTGGCAGGACGAGCCGTGGGAAGGCGACGTGGTCGCCAAGGTCGGCGACAAGATCTTCGCTTTTCTCGGCGCGACGTCGGTCGGGCTCAAATGCGGACGGACTCGCGAGGAGGCCGACGAGCTGGTCCGGGTGTATCCGGACGACGTGGCGGCCTCGGCCTATATCGGGCGATACGGCTGGAACGTCATCCAGTTCGGCGGCGCCGTCTCGGATAACGAACTGTACGAGCTGGTCGATCTCTCCTACGAGGCCGTCGTGCGCAAGCTGCCGAAGAGCAAGCGCCCGACCCTCTGATCGAAAGGGTTCGTTAAGCGAACCTTTGGCGTGCGCCGACAAGATCGGCGGCCATGGTGAACAGAACGCCGCACGATCCGGCGGCGGTGCACAACAACTATTCGTTCCAGGTCGACTTGCGCGGGATAGTCGATCTGCTCTCGCATCACCTCTACTCCAGCCCGCGGGTCTACCTCCGTGAGCTGTTGCAGAACGCTGTGGACGCGGTCACCGCTCGCAACCGGCTGGATCCGTCTGCGCCCACCGCGATTCGGCTCACCGTAGGCGAAACCGGCCTGCGGATCAGCGATCCCGGCATCGGCTTGACCGAGACCGACGTCCACCGGTTCCTCGCCACCATCGGCCGCTCGTCCAAGCGCGACGACATCGAAGGCGCACGACGGGAATTCCTCGGGCAGTTCGGGATCGGCCTGCTGGCCTGCTTCACCGTCGCCCAGACCATCCGAGTGGTCAGCCGATCGGCCACCGACCCGACGGCGCCGCCCGTCGAGTGGCTGGCCTCGGCCGATGGTACCTATTCGGTGCGCGCGCTCGACTCGGCGGACTACGCCGAGCCGGGCACCTCCGTATGGCTCACCGCGCGTGGGGGAGCGCGGGAGTGGTTCCGGCCACGGCGGGTGACCGATCTGGCGCGTGAGTTCGGGTCGCTGCTGCCCTACGAGGTGACGGTGGAGTCGGACGCAGGGGTGACGACGGTCACCGAGGGTGTCCCGGTCTGGCGGCGCGTGTTCGCGTCGGCGGACCAGCGCAGGGCCGCCCTGCTCGATTATGGGCGCCGGACGCTGGGCTTCCCCCCGCTCGACGTCATCGAACTCGAGGCCGGTGCGGCCGGGGTCAGCGGTGTCGCCTATGTGCTGTCCCAGCCGGGAAACCCGTCCGACAGCAGTGCGCACCGGGTGTACCTGAAGGGAATGTTGCTCGGCGACGCGGTGCGCGGCGTACTGCCGGACTGGGCGTTCTTCGTGCGCGGGGTGATCGACACCGACACGCTGCGCCCCACCGCGTCGCGGGAGGGGCTCTACGAGGACGAGCGGCTCGCCGTGGTGCGTGAGGTGCTCGGCGATCGGATCCGTGACTGGCTCACCGAGATCGCCGCCGAACAGCCCCAGCGGCTGGCCGCGTTCCTGTCCGTACACGCGCTCGGAGTGAAGGCGATGGCCAGGCATTCGGCCGACCTGCTGCGGATCATGCTGCCGCATCTGCATTTCGAGACCACCGACGGGCGCGTGCCGCTCACCGAGTTCACCCGCAACCACCGCACCGTGCGGGTGACCGCGACGGTGGAGGAGTTCCGTCAGGTGGCGGCCACCGCCGCCGCGCAGGGGATCGGCGTCGTCAACGGTGGTTACGCCTACGACCGCGAGCTGGTCGCGCAGCTGCCCCGGCTGCTACCCGGCGTCGAGGTGGTGGACCTGGACGTCGGCGCGATCACCGCGGCGCTCGACCCGGTCGACCCCGGCGAGGAATTGGCCCTGGCCCCGGTGCTGGCGCTGGCGCGGACCGTGCTCGACCCGCTCGCGTGCGATGTGATCGTGCGCGCATTCCACCCGGTCACGGTGCCCGCGCTCTACCTCGACGGCCGCGCCGCCCGCAACGAACGCGCCAGGGCGCAGACCGCCGAGGACGCCGACGAATTGTGGGCCGAGATCCTCGGCGCGTTGGCGGTCACGACGCCGCGTGCTCAGCTCGTGCTCAACCATCACAGCCCGATCGTGCGCAGGTTGTCCCGCATCGGCGACCCGGCCTTCCTGAGAACCGCGGTCGAATCGCTCTACGGCCAAGCGCTGCTGATGACCCACCGTCCGCTGAGCGCGGCCGACACGGCGTTGCTCAACCGCGCCTTCGCCGAATTCCTCGGCTGGGCCACCCAACGCGCCGCCGACCGCGGCGAAGAGACGGAGTGAGCATGGACGCCGCCGAGATCAACGCCGCACTGGCGCACATCTACGCGCTGCCGCACGGCCGGACGCGGACCGAGCGACTGGAGACCCTGGCCGCGGCCGCGAAAACCGGTCCGGATCGCGCGCTCGAAGGCAGGGTGCTGCTGGAGCTGGCGCAGTCCTACACCTACGCGGGCGAACGCGATCTGGTGCCCGTCGTCTACGGCAGGTTGCTGCGCGTCTACGACGATCATCCCGCCGAATTGGGCTCGATGACGCATTCGGTGCACTGGTACCTGAAATGGATGACCTGGGGCATGATCGACAACCCGTCGATACCGCTGTCCACGATCGATCGCTGGTTCGACGAGCTGGACAACCGCTACCGGCAGCGCGGCTACAGCCTTCGCCCGGTGCTGGCGCTGCGCTCCGAACTCGCTCGCGAGATCGGTGACCCCGCGGCCGCCGCCGCGTGGCTGGCGCAGGCCAGGGCCGCCGCGCGCGACAGCATGTCCGACTGCGACGCCTGTGAGCGCAGCGAATGGGGTGTGACGAGCGTGTCCCTCGGTGACGACGAGGCCGGGCTGGCGCAGTGGAAACCCGTGCTCGACGGCGACCGGTCGTGCGCCGAGGAACCGCACCGCGTGCTGGCCGAGGCATTGCTCCCGCTGGTGCGCACCGGGCGCGTCGCGGCCGCGCGCGGCGCGCACCTGACCGGGTACCCACTGGTCCGGCACACCGAGGACCTGCGCCCTTCGGTGGCGTTGCACGTGGAATTCTGCGCGCTGACCGGCAACGAGGCGCGCGGGCTGGAGATCCTCGCCGAACACGCGAGCTGGCTGGCCGATTCCAGCGCCGACGCGGGCGCGCGGCTCGCGTTCGCGACAGGTGTGTGCGTGCTGCTGCGCAGGCTGGTCGCGCTGCGACTGGGCGATCTTCCGCTGGCGGACGGGACGGTGGAATCGGTGCGCGCGAGGCTGGAAACCGAGATCGGCGCGCTGTGCGCCCGCTACGACGCCCGCAACGGCAACAGCGCGGTCAGCCTGCGCACGGCCGCGCGGCTCGCCGCCGAGCCGCTGCTCGAGTGGCTGCCGCTCGGTGTCCGCAGCACGCTGCCTCGCGCCGCGCACACGCCGGACGGCGGTCCGGCGGCCGACGACTTCTCCGGTGATCGAACCGGTGAGGTGCGCAGGCTGGCCGAACTCGGCGCCGCCCGGCTCGCCGATACGCCCGAGGAGGCGGAGGCGCATCTGCGGGAAGCGCTGGCGCTCGGCACGCCGGTGCTGACCGGGGAGGAGGCCGCCCAACTCGGCGCGCAGCTGGTCATCGCCATCGCGAGCCAGCCGGACCGCGAGCTCGATCTGGCCGACGTCGCGGTGCGCGCCGCCGCGCGCTGGGAGGGACTGTCCGAACCGGACGTGCTGCACCACACCGTGGTCGCCGCGCGCGCGTTCCACCGCGCCGAGCGCCACGGCGAGGCGGTCGCCCTCTTCGAACAGGCGCTGGCCGGCGGTGCCCTCCCGTATCCGTCCGGCGAACTGGCGGTGGTACGCGCGCAGTTCGGCCGCTCCCTCGACGCACTCGGCCGCCCTCGCGAGGCCGCGCGGCAGTTCCTCGAAGGGGCGCGTCTGGTCGAGCACGATCCGGAACAGACGAAGCTGCACGCCGAGCTGGCGTGGTCGGCCGCAGGCGCGCTCGAGCACTGCGGGCAGGACGAGGAGGCGGTGGCGGCCTACCACCGCGCCGCCGAGCTGTGGGCCCGGCTGGGCGCGGTAGCGGCGCGGGCGGCTTGCCTACGGTCGGCGGCATGGCTCCAGGTGTCGCCCGGAGCCGATCCCGAACCCTGGCTCACCTCCATGCGGACGCTGACCGCCGAGCTGGCCGTGCTGGCCGAACGGTCGGCCGAGGCGGCGGAGGAACTCGCGCATACCCGCGAACAACTGGCTCGCATGCTGCGAATCGGCGGCGTGCCGGAAACCAGCGCCTGAGGCTTGCGGCGGACCGGACTGCGGGCGGGTGTCCACAGTTCGGTGCCCGCCCCTCGCTGACCGGCCCGTGCGGGCCGTGCGCGACCCGTTAAGCTCGGCAGTCATGCACGAGAGAGGTCGGCGCGGCCGCAAGCTCGGGGTGATGGGCGGCACGTTCGACCCCATCCATCACGGGCATCTGGTCGCCGCCAGCGAGGTCGCGCACCGGTTCGACCTGGACGAAGTGATCTTCGTCCCGACCGGGCAACCGTGGCAGAAATCGCACAAACAGGTCAGCCCGGCCGAGGACCGGTATCTGATGACCGTCATCGCGACCGCGTCCAATCCGCGGTTCTCGGTGAGCCGCGCGGACATCGATCGCGGCAAGATGACCTACACCGTCGACACCCTGCGGGAGATGCAATCGGCGCATCCCGGTGCCGAGCTGTACTTCATCACCGGTGCGGACGCGTTGGCCAGCATCCTGACATGGCAGGATTGGGCGGAACTGTTCGACCTGGCGAAGTTCGTCGGGGTGAGCCGTCCGGGGTACGAGCTGAACATCGATCACCTTCAAGAGCATCTGCGGGATCTTCCGGCGGATGCGGTGACCATGATCGAGGTCCCCGCGCTGGCGATCTCGTCGAGTGAATGCCGTCGCCGCGCCGCCGAGAACCGGCCGGTGTGGTACCTCGTCCCCGACGGCGTGGTGCAGTACATATCGAAGCGGCACCTGTATGTGCCCGGAGCAGCGGAAGGTAGCTGAGCGTGAGCGAGCGCAGCGAGGTGCGGGCATGACGGCGTCGACCGAATCGGTGGAGATCGCGCAGGTCGCCGCGCTGGCCGCGGACGAGAAGCTGGCGTCGGACGTGGTGGTGCTCGACGTGTCCGAGCAGCTGGTGATCACCGACTGCTTCGTGATCGCGTCGGCGCCCAACGAACGCCAGGTCAACGCCATCGTCGACAACGTGGAGGAGAAGCTCCGCGCGGCCGGGCACAAGCCGGTCCGGCGCGAGGGCACCCGCGAAGGCCGCTGGGCGCTGCTGGACTACGTCGACGTCGTCGTGCACATCCAGCACAACGACGAGCGCAATTTCTATGCGCTGGAACGTTTGTGGAAGGACTGCCCCGTCGTGCCGGTCAGCGGCCTCACCGGGCCTCCGGAGACACGCTCGGCGGCGACGGAGGACGAGGCGCGATCGTGAGCAGACATGCCGGCGTGCGCACCTTGATCCTGTTGCGCCACGGGCAAACCGAATGGAACGCCGCCGACCGGATGCAAGGCCAGATCGACACCGATCTCACCGAACTCGGTCGCAGACAGGCCAAAGAGGCCGCACGCGAACTGGTTTCGCGCAACGCCATCGCGATCCACTCCTCGGACCTGCGCAGGGCCTTCGACACCGCGACGGCACTTGCCGAGCACACCGGCCTCACCGTCGTGCCCGACACCAGGTTGCGGGAGACCAACCTCGGCGACTGGGAGGGCCTGACCCACCTGGAAGTCGACGCCGACTACCCGGGCGCGCGCATGACGTGGCGGCTGAACGCGGACTACACCCCGCCCAACGGCGAGAGCAAACTCGAGGTCGGTGCGCGGTCGCTGCCGGTGGTGCGGGAGTTGCTGGTCGAGCGACAGGATTGGCCTGGCCGGACTATCATCCTGGTGGCGCACGGCGGGCTGATCGCCGCCCTCACGGCCGCGCTGCTCGACCTGCCGCCGCAGAACTGGCCGATCCTCGGAGGACTGGCCAACACCAGCTGGGTGCAGCTCAGCAGTCACGGTCCGAGCATCGAACAGCCCGGCTGGCGTCTGGATGTGTGGAACGCAGCGGCGAAGGTAGCACCGGATGTCCTCTGAAGAGCCGATCAGATCGGTCCCCGACGAACTGTTCCGTAAGGTGTCGGCCAAGCCCGAACGGCAGTTGCCGGACGCGTTGTTCGGCGGCCCGGCACCGGCTGCCCGCGAACCCGAGGCAACGTCCGAGGACGCCTCGGGCTCGGCCGTGGAAAACAACGGCCGGTCCGAGTTCGCCGAGGAATCCGACGTGGAGGACGGCATCGTCGCCGGAGCGGAGCCGCGACTGCACGCCGCCGCCGACACCTCGCCCGTCGCCACCACGAGCGACGCCTCGGAACCGGTTGCCGAGTTGGCGGAAGCGCTCGGCGAATCGGTGGCTTCGGCTGCGGACGGAGCCGGGGCAGCGGATGCCGAATCTTTCGCCGCAGCACCGAATGGATCCGCGGAGTCCGGCGAACCGGTTGCCATGAACGCGGTGGAGGCGATCGCGGAATCGATTGCCGCAGCGCCGATCGGGTTCGCAGCAGAGCCCGGTGAACCGGTTGCTATGGCGGCGGACAAGCTCGCGGCCGACGCGCTAGCCGAATCTGCCGCGCCGGATGGGCTGGCAGCAGTGCTCGGCGAATCGGTGGCGGACGGGTCCGCGGCCGACGCGATCTCCCAGCCCACCGACGCCGTGATCGAACCCGCCACCGCGTCGACCGGACCCGCCGTGTCAGGGGAAGTCGAACTCGCGGCGTCCGAGCCGGCCGCTGAATCCCTCGCCGCCGACGAGCCGGCCGAAACACGCGAAGCCGCGCGCCCGGTGCTGCTCGTGATCGCCGACTCGCTCTCCTACTTCGGGCCGAAGGGCGGACTGCCCGCCGACCATCCGCGCATCTGGCCGAACCTGGTTGCCGCCGAGCTCGATTGGGACGTCGAGTTGGTCGCGCGGATCGGCTGGACCTGCCGCGACGCCTACTGGGCGCTGATCGGCGATCCCAGGGTGTGGGCCGCGGTGCCGCGTGCGGGTGCGGTGGTCTTCGCGGTCGGCGGTATGGACACGCTGCCCTCGCCGCTGCCCACCGCCCTGCGCGAGCTGATCCGCTATGTGCGCCCGCCTGCTCTGCGCCGCGTCGTGCGCGCCACCTACAACTGGTTGCAGCCCAAACTCTCGAAACTCGGCAGGCCCGTGGCGCTTCCGCCGAAGGTGAGCGTCGACTATCTGGAACAGTCCCGCACGGCGCTGGCGCAGTTGCGCCCCGGCCTGCCCGTTGTCGCGGTATTGCCGTCGGTGCACGACTGCGCGGCCTACGGTCGCGTGCACTCCGGTAGGCCACGGGCCGTCGAGGCACTGCGTGCCTGGTCGGGCCGGACCTCGGTGCCGCTGGTCGACCTCGGTGAAGCGGTGCGCGACAACATCTTCTCCGGCGAGGCGAACCCGGACGGCATCCACTGGGGCTGGGACGGGCACACGGCGGTGGCCAACGCGATGGTGAAGACCCTGCAGGAGGTTCGGTAGTCCGTGGCAGTCGTGGTCGTCACCGATTCGTCCGCCGGCCTCCCTGCCGAACACCTCGACGAACTGGATATCGCCGTTGTCCCGCTGCACGTCCTGGTCGGTGACCGGGCGATGCGGGAAGGCGTGGATCCCGTCGATATCGACTATGCCTCCGACACCGTGACCACCTCCGCCCCCTCACCCGGTGAGCTGCGCGAGGTCTACGAGCGGGCCTGGGAGCGTAGCGGCGGCGACGGCGTTGTCGCGGTGCATCTTTCCCGTCGGCTGTCCGGGACCTGGGAGGCCGGGCGACAGGCCGTGCGCGACATGGACGCCGCCGACCGCGTCCGCCTGGTCGACTCGCTGGGGGCCGGGCTCGCCACCGGGCTGCCCGCGCTGGCCGCCGCGCGCCGAGCTTCGGGCGGGGCGCCGCTGGACGTGGTCTACGACGCGGCGGTCGCCGCCGCCGCGCGTGCCCGCACGTTCATCCTGGTCAATCGCACCGAGCAGCTGCGCCGCGGCGGCAGGCTGTCGTCGGCGGCCACGTTCTTCGGCAGCGAGCTGGTCACCAAGCCACTGTTGCACATCGTCGAAGGGCGGCTGGAACTGCGCGAGAAGGTCCGGACGCGCTCCAAGGCGTACACGAAACTCGTCGCCGCGGCGGTCGACGCGGCCGGCGAGGACGGCGCCGCGGTGGCCGTGCAGCACCTCGGTGCCGAGGACGCCGCGCAGACCGTCGCGGGCCAGTTGCGCGAACTCGTCCCCGGCATCAGAGAACTCATCGTCGCCGAATTCGGACCCGCGCTGGCGGTGCACTTGGGGTTGGGGGCGCTGGGCGTGCTGGTGGTGCCGGGCGGGTGCCACTGAACGTCGCCGAACACAGCAATCTCGGTGATCCGAATGCGGGCGGGCTGTTCGTCGTGTGGTTAGCGTCGGGGCATGAGTGTGTCGAGGCCGCGGCTCCGTTCGCCGCTCACCGTGACCTCGGTGGACTGGGAGCATCCTGACGCGGTGACATTGCGCGCGGAGATGGCTGCCGAGGTCGGGCCGCGCTATGCCCACCTGGCAAAGCAGCTGTCCACGAATCCGAATGCCATCGACCCGGCCACCGTGCACAGCACCTTCGTCGCTTACTCCGGCGGTCCGGTCGGCCATGCCGCCCTGCGGTGGAACGCGGGGGAACTCGAGGTCAAGCGGATGTTCGTCCGTTCCGCGCACCGTGGCTCCGGCGCCGCGGCCGTGCTGCTCGCCGCCGCCGAGGATGCCGCCCGCACGGCCGGGCAGCCTCGCCTGATACTGCAAACCGGTCACCTGCAACCGGAGGCCGTTCGCTTCTACGAGCGCAGCGGCTATCACCGTATTCCGATCTTCTCGCCGTATGAGGTACTGCCCTTGTCGAACTGCTTCGCCAAGGATCTGGGCTGAGCCGGGAATTCCTCTGATCCTCCGTCGGCCGCGGCATCGGCGTGGCCGGTCATCTGCTCGCCGTGTTGCGGTGCCGCATGGTGGGCGTCGACAGGTTGGGCGAGTTGTGCACAGCGCTCCGGTTATCAACAGGTTCGCCGAACCCGCTGGTCGGACGGATTTTCCGGCCGCGTGTCGGCACTACTGTCGCCGCCATGTCACGACAGGACGAACGCGAGCGGGTACGACGGCGATTGGGTGAACTGACCGCCCGGGTCGGCGCGAGCAGAACGGCCGGTGTTGGCACCGAGACGACGTCGCCGGAAGCCGATCGGGCACCGTCTATTCGGGCGACGGCACGATCCCACAGCGGCGAATCCGGACAGAGGATCGGGCAGCCGGATCGTGCGGGCGAGTCGAGTACCGCCCGGGCGGCCGCCCAACGCGTGGGGCGGTCCGGCGCGGGGGCGCGTTCGCCGCTTCTCCGCGAAACCTCCTCACTCGCAGCGGTTTCAGGATCGGCGAGTCGCACGCCGCAGGTCGATCGCCCCCAGCCGGTGGCTGGGGAAGCGCCGTCCACATCTCGTTCCGGCGGGACAGCGGTGGAAACCCGGGCGACCGGATCCGGGGAGGACGAGGACTGGCGCGGATCGACACACGAAGGGGGCTTCGCCGATGGTATTACGCAACAGGATGAACCAGGGCCGGACGATACTTCCGGCGGGGCGGGAAAATGGAATCTCATGCGGTTGCCCGGCCATCCGGCCCCCGACCGGGAGTCCGAAGACGATGTCGGTCGCGTTCGGTCCCCCGGCTGGCTGGCGGAGCCGGTGACCGGGCCCGACTGGCGGCACCGCCTCGTGCCCGAACGGTTGCGGGGCATCCGATTCGATCCGGGGCGTCGCGGGGTGCGTGCGCTCGCGCTCGTCGGGCTCGCCGCGATGGTCGTCGCAGGCGTGATCGTTTTCCGCGAGCGCCCGATCGCCCAGCCGGTGCCACCGTTGGCGCTCGGGCAGGCCGTCGCCTTGGCAACACCGGGCACTGCCGCTTCGGCGAGCGCCGTCGCGGCACCACGGGAGCGCGTCGACCCGACCCCGCCGACGCCCGAATTGGTCATCAGCGTGGTCGGCCTGGTCCAGCGCACCGGTTTGGTCCGCCTCCCCGAAGGGTCGCGTGTCGCCGACGCGCTCGCCGCGGCGGGCGGCCCGAGCGCGGGCGCGGACACCACTGGCCTGAATCTCGCGCAGCGGTTGTCGGATGGCGACCAAGTGCTGGTCGGACCGGTCGCTCCGAGCCCCGGCGGGCCGCAGCAGAGCAGCAGCACGATCGGTGCGGGCGGGCGTCCGTCCTCCGGATCCGCCGCCACACCGAGCCGCCCGTCGGGCCCGGCGGGTCGGATCGACCTGAACACGGCCTCCGAATCCGACCTCGACGCTCTTCCCGGTGTCGGGCCGGTCACCGCCCGCGCCATCGTCAGCTGGCGTGCGGCAAACGGACGCTTCACCTCCGTCGAGCAACTCGGCGAGGTCGACGGCATCGGCCCGGCCCGGCTGGCCCGGCTGCGGGAGCTGGTGCGGGTATGACCGCAGGCGGTTTGATCGAGCTGGTTCGCCGGAGGCTTGGATCTCGTGCGGAGTCGCCGGTGGCCGGCACGGGCGAAGGCGTTCGAGGTTCGGAGCAAGGCGTCGCGGCGGAGGATTCCGGCACTGTCCAGGTGCTGGACGCCCGCCTCTTGCCGGCCGCGCTGTCCTGTTGGGGCGCAACGATCGTGGCTGTGACGGCGGGGTGGCGAGCCGGAGTGGGACTGGCGGCCGCGTTGACGATTTCGGCTATCGGGTTGTGGGTTCTGCTGCTGTGGGCGATCGCGCACCGTGGCGAACGTCGGCGAGCGGTAGCGGTGGTGGCCCTCGCGGCTGTGGTACTGGGGGCGGGCTTCGCGGCTGCCGCGGCATGGCGGGAACATCGGGTGGTGAGCCATCCGTTGCGGGCGGCGGCGGGGCAGTCGCTGCGTGTGGTGATCACCCCGACGGACGACCCGAAACCACTGCGTGCCAGGGTCGCCGGTGCGGACCGGCAGTGGGTGGTCCGGGCGGATCTGCGCGAATACCGGCGCGGGGGTGTGACGGTGCGGGCCGGTGGCGCGGTGGTCGTCCTGGCTTCCGGACCGGAGTGGGCCCACGTGTCGCCGGGCGGCCCGGTCGAGTTCCGGGCCCGGGTGGACCAGCCGCGGCGGCCCGACCTCACCGTCGTCACGCTGCACGCACAGGGAGCACCTGTCGCCGCGGGGCCGCTGCCCTGGTGGCAGCGCATCGCCGATTCGGTGCGCACCGATTTCGCGGCATCGGCCATGCGGGCACTGCCGCCCGACGCCGCAGGGTTGTTGCCCGCGCTGGTCGTCGGTGACACCTCGGCGCTGTCCGGACAGGTGCGCGACGACTTCGAGATCGCCGGGCTACAGCACCTGACCGTGGTCAGCGGCGCGAATTTCACCATCCTGCTCTCCGTCGTGTTGTTCGTCGTGCGCGTGCTGACCCTCGGCCCGCGCGGCGCGGTGGCCGTCGCCGCCGCGGCGCTGCTCATGTTCGTCGTCGTCGCGCGGCCGGACCCGAGCGTGCTGCGCGCCGGTGCGATGGGCGCGATCACCCTGCTGGCTGTGCTCACGGGCCGTCGTAAGCAGGCGCTGCCCGCGCTGTGCGCCGCGATCATCGCGCTGCTCGCCCTGTGGCCCGGGCTCGCGGTGAACGCGGGGTTCGCGCTGTCGGTGTTCGCGACGGGCGGCCTCATCCTGCTGGCGCCGAGCTGGGGCGACTGGTTGCTTGCCAGGGGATGGTGGCGCGTGCCCGCCGAGATAGTCGCCGTGTCCGCCGGGGCGTTCGTGGTCACGACGCCGATCGTGATCGCGCTCACCGGACGGCTCAGCCTGGTCGCGGTGGTCGCGAATGTCCTTGTCGCCCCGGTCATCGCGCCGATCACCGTCGTGGGGGCGGGTGGTGCGGTGCTCGCGAGCCTGTGGTCGCCGCTAGCCGACCTGGTCTTACGTTGCGCTACGCCGCCGCTGTGGTGGTTGCTGTGGGTGGCCCGCCACGCGGCCGCGCTGCCCGGCGCATCCGTCGCGGTGCCGGGTGGTGTGGCGGGCGGGCTGATCGCGGGTGCCGTTGTGGCGGGCGCGATCGCGGGCATGCGTGCCCGAGCCGTTCGGCGGATCGCCGCCGCGATGGTGCTCGGCGTCGCGGTGGTGCTGGTCCCGGTGCGGCTCTGGCATCCGGGCTGGCCGCCGAGCGGTTGGATTCTCGCGGCATGCGATGTCGGCCAAGGCGACGGCCTTGCCCTGTCGGTCGGTCCCGGCGCCGCCATCGTCATCGATGTCGGACCGGATCCGCGCCCGATCCGCACTTGCCTGGACCGGTTGGGCATCTCGCGCATCCCGCTGCTGATCCTCACCCATCCGCACGCGGACCACATCGACGGGCTCACCGGCGCACTGCACGAGCGTGCGGTCGACGCGATCGCCGTCGGAATCCACGAGCTCGACGGTCTTGCGCCGCCTGCTCCGCCCGGCCCCGGCCGGCCGACTTCCGAAGCCGATCCCGGCTGCGGCTCCGTGCCGACCGCTGCACCGGCCGCGTATGCACCGGGGCTTATCGGTGCCGCGAAGCGCGATGCGGAGAATCATCGCACCCCTCTGACCGGCCGGAGAGACGCGCGAAGGCTGCTGCCGGGCATCTACGAGCACTCCTCCCACGGGAGCAGGCGCGAGCAACTCGATTGTGATCCAGCCGAATTCGAGAGCAAAAGGTCGGTGCGCCCATCGGGTGACGCCCGTACTCCTGCCTCGGGGCTCGCGCAGGTCGCGGCCATCGCCAGAAGCGCGGGAGTACCGCTGCTGGAGTTGTCGGCCGGGCACCTCCTGAGTTTCGGGTCGATCGAACTCGAAGTGCTCGCGCCGTCCAGAAGCGGTCCGCGACCCGTCCGGGGCGCCGAAACCGAGGACGCCAACGACCGTTCGGTGGTCGTCACCGCCCGCACGCCCGCGGGCCGGATCCTGCTCACCGGGGACATCGAAGCATCCGCGCAGCGGGCTCTGATGCATGCCGGGATCCCCATCCAGGCGGACATCCTCAAACTCCCGCACCACGGATCACGCACAACCACCAAAGAATTCCTGGACGCGGTACGGCCCCGCCTGGTGCTCGTCAGCGTCGGCGCCGACAACACCTTCGGCCATCCCAACCCCGCCGTCCTCGCGGACCTGTCCGCCCTCGGCGCCATGGTCTCCCGAACGGACCGGGAAGGCGACATCGTGGTGTCCGGCAGCGGCGGACATCTCCGCGTGACGAGGTCACGATGATCCGGCAAGCATGCGGAATAGTGATCGCGCCGGAACCGGTCACCGGGTTGCAGAACCCGGGCGACTCCGTTGCCGTGGCAGTGCGCCGCCAGCGCTGTTCCGCTAGGTGAGGTGTCGGTTGGGAACCGTAGGATCGGGCTGTGGACGAGCGCGGCGGATGGAGCAATGCGGCGGTTCCTCGGGGCACGACGCCCTCCGGCATCGGGGAGGCGCTGTCGTGAGCGAGCGGCCCGCGTCGGTGCACCTGGTGCTGGGGGAAGAGGAACTGCTGATCGAGCGAGCGCTGGGGGCGCTGACCGCGCAGGTGCGGGCGTTGGCCCCGGACCCGGACGCGGTGCCGGTCGATCGCTTGCGCGCGGGGGACGCGAGCACCGCGGAGCTCGCGGAACTGCTGAGCCCGTCGCTGTTCGCCGAGGACCGGGTGATCATCCTCGAGGCCGCGGCCGAAGCGGGTAAGGACGCGGTCGCGGTGATCACCGAGGCGGCGCAGAGTCCGCCCGAGGGTGTGGTGCTCGTCGTCGTGCATTCCGGTGGCGGGCGAGCCAAGGCGCTCGCGCCCGCTTTGCAGAAAGCGGGCGCGGTCACCCACGAGTGCGCCAAGCTGACCAAGGCCGCGGAGCGAGTCGAATTCGTCCGCGGTGAGTTCCGCAACGCCGGCGTGCGAGTGTCCGGCGAGGTGGTCCAAGTGATGCTGGAGGCGGTGGGTTCGGACCTGCGTGAGCTGGCGGCGGCGTGCGGGCAGCTGGCCTCGGACACCGGCGGGAAGATCGATGTGGCGGCCGTGCGCCGCTACTACTCGGGCAAGGCCGAGGTCTCCGGCTTCGACGTGGCCGAACTGGCGGTGGCGGGGGATCGCCCCGGCGCGATGGAGGCGCTGCGCTGGGCGAACGATCGCGGCGTGCCGCACGTCCTGCTCGCCGACGCGCTCGCCGACTCGGTGCACACCATCGCGCGCGTCGGCTCGGCCGGGCGCGGTGACCCGTTCAAACTGGCCCAGCAACTCGGCATGCCGCCGTGGAAGGTGAAGAAGGCGCAAGCCCAGGCCCGCAACTGGACTCCCGCGACCATCGGCTCCGCCCTCCAGGTGGTCGCGACCCTCAACGCCGACGTGAAGGGCGGCGCCGCCGACGCGGGCTACGCGCTGGAACACGCCCTCACCCGAATACTCGATCTGCACGGCGCGGGCTGATCGGGGCCGCGGTTCGATCATCCGGCTGGCCTCGCAGGAGATCGAGTGGCCCGCTCGATACAGAGGCGGGTAGTGGTCGGCGCGGGCACTCGCGGCAGGGCCTGCCGCATCCTGCTTGCTGAGAATGGGCGTGCTAGGTCACATCGGTGCCAGTTCGTTCCGGACGTTTGGAGGACGTCGTGACCACGGCGGATCGAGACGACCCTGAGTTCGAAGGACGTGTGAACGACCACGTCGACCAGGCCGCGTGTCGTGATCAAGTGAGGTCTTCGCGATGACGATCCGCCGGCCATTCGCCAGGCATCGTGTCGTCACCGCCGACCAGAAGGCGCGGCGCACGGCCCCAGGATCCATGTCTGGGGATGTGACCGGCTCGACCGCTACAGCGCGCGGGTGAGGCTTTCCACACCCGTGCCCGTCAATCCGGCGAGCCCTGCCGCGCGTCCGGTCGCCACGAGCAGCAGATCGCTCAGCGGTCCCTCGATCTCCGCTGCGCCGGCGCCGGAGGACCACTCCGCGTCGGTGGCCACCAGGCGCAGACCGTGCAGACGCTTCTTGCTTCCGTAGAACGGGCTGCGCAGCACGTGTTCCAGCGCGACGACGGCCTGCTCGAGGGGCATGGTGTGTCGCCTGCCGAGCGGGCGGGCGATGTCCTGCCCGTGAATCATGGTGTCGACCAGGGGATCCAGTGGTCCGGCTCCCGGCGCCCGCCGAGTCCAGGCGGCGCCTTCGCGCAGTTGCGCGATCAACTCGGCGGGTGAGTAGCGGCTCGCGCGGTCGCGTGCCATGCGCTCCGTCATCCGGTTCCAGTCGCCTCGCGCCCGGAGGATTCCCGCGATTGTCGCACCGAGGGTGACCCGATTGGACAGGGTCAGGTGAGCCGAGACGTCGTGCACGGTCCAGCCGGGGCACAGCGAGTCGGCGGTCCATTCGTGGTCGTCCAGGTCGTCGAGGAGGTCGGCGATGGCGAGACGTTCGGCGCGCGTCCACATCGTGATCTCGTCCAGGTCCATGGCCACTCTCCTCGGTCGTTGCGGTCAACGATGTGGACGGTGCGGCGTACCCGAACTGATCGGAATGTGAGTCTCGTCACCTCCGTCGGATCAACCGCCACGTGAGCGTCTAAGCGGGATCGGTGAGCACACGTCGCCGTGGTCGCCGTGGTCGCGGTGGTCGCGGTGGTCGCGGTGGTCGCGGTGGTGCCGCGGCTCCCGGATGGGGACAGGCCCCTTGCGATCCGTGCTGCCTCGTTCTGCGGCATCGCCTCGGCGCGGAATCCCGTGGGCGCGACGCGCCAGTGGCGGGGGACGTGAAGACGATCGCCCGGTCGCGGCGATCCATGTGCGAGATGGGCGGGTTCGCGCTGGTCGCGGCCTCGTTGTTCGTCCGTCCAGGACACGCCCGGGACCATCGCACGCCGAGACACCGCCGCTGCCTCGGCCGGGCGATGCAGGTCAGGAGGTCAACGGCCCCGAGTGTGAGCACCGATGCCCCGTAAACCGACGCGTGTTCGGGAAGTGCGCGACGCCGAGGTCACAGCCCTGTGCGGCGGTGTGGTTCCAGTTCCGCACCGCCGCACACGTCGACGATCAGGCGCGCCCTTCGATCTTCAGGTCGCCGAAGGTGACGCTCTGGGTCATGGGGCGGTTCAGGAACTCGTGCGGGAAGCCGAGGTCCACCGCGCTGGCCTGTTCGAGCCGGGCGAGCTGGGCGGCGTCGAACTCAACGTCGAGCGCGCCGAGGTTGTCCTCCAGCTGCGCCGCGGTGCGGGCACCGATGAGTGGCGAGGTGACCGCGGGATCGCGCAGCGTCCAGGCCAGCGCGACTTGCGAAGGCGTCTTGCCGATTTCGTCGGCGACCTGCTTGACGACATCGGCGATGGCGAGCCCGCGTTCGGTGAGCGAGCCGTTGGCGGCGGCCACGTTCTTGCGGCTGCCCTCGGGCGAACCGTCCGCCTCGTGGTCGAGATCGGCCCGGCTGTACTTACCGGTGAGCACGCCGCTGGCCAGCGGCGACCACGGGATCACGCCGAGGCCCAGTTCGCGCGCCATCGGGATGAGGTCACGCTCGACGGTCCGTTCGATCAGGCTGTACTCGATCTGCAGTGCGATCAGCGGCGACCAGCCGCGCAGGTCCGCGATGGTCTGCATCCGCGCGATCTGCCAGGCCGGCGCGTCGGAGATGCCGAGGTAGAGCACTTTGCCCGAGCGCACCAGGTCGTCCATGCCGCGCAGGATTTCCTCGACGGGGGTCAGGAAGTCCCAGGCGTGCAGGTAGAGCAGGTCGATGTAGTCGGTGTTCAGCCTGCGCAAGCTGGCCTCGACCGAGCCGATCATGCTCTTGCGGTGGTTACCACCGGAGTTCGGGTCGCCCGGGCGGCGCAGCATGGTGTATTTGGTGGCCAGCACCAGGCTTTCGCGGTTGTCCGCGGTGAATTCGCCGAGCAGTTGCTCGGAGGTGCCGTTGGTGTACTGGTTGGCCGTGTCGATGAAGTTGCCACCGCGCTCGACGTAGGTGTCGAAGATCTTGCGGGCTTCGTCCCGGTCCGCGCCCCAGCCCCAATCGGCGCCGAAGGTCATGGTTCCCAGGGACAGCGGAGAAACTCGAAGTCCCGAGCGGCCGAGCAGCCGGTAGGTGTCGAGGGTGCGGGCTCCGGACATGTCCATCTCCTTGTGATTCGCGATGCCGTGTTGTCGATAGCCAGTTTTCAACGGCGCGCGAAGCCGAGTAAGGGAAGCTTCATCCTGGGAAGGCCAGTCCTAGGCAGCCGTAGGATCGACGGTGATGACTGGCACGGTGAACTCCACCCAGCGCCGCGAGCTCGGGCCCGGCGGTAGCTCGCGTACCCAAGGCGGGCCCGGGAACAACGCGGATTCGACTCAGCGCCGCGACCTCGGGTCCGGCGGCGGCCCACGTAGCCACGGACAGCCCGACAGCGCGGCGGATCCGACTCGGCGCCGCGATGCCTCCGGCGGCGGCACCCCCGGCAACCGCGCAGGTCGCGGCAGCGCGGATCGAGTGCAGGAGATGGGCGCCTTCCTGCGGGCCCGCCGGGAGCGGTTGACGCCGGAGGATCTCGGCTTGCCGCAGCGCAGGCAGGCACGCCGGACGCCGGGGCTGCGGCGGGAAGAGGTCGCCGAACTCGCGGGCGTGAGCACCGACTACATCGTGCGGCTGGAGCAGGGGCGCGGCCTGCGTCCGTCGGTGGAGGTGCTGAACGCGCTGGCGCGGGCACTGCGCCTGAACGACGACGAGCGCGCCTATCTGTTCGATCTGGCGCTCCAGCGGCAGCCGGACCACGGCAAGCCGAGCACCGCCCCGGCACCCGCCCTGGCCATGCTGGTGCGTGATCTGTCGCCGCTGCCCGCGATGCTGGTGAACCACCGCTACGACATCCTGGCCTGGAATCGGGAGATGGCGGCGTTGATCACCGATTTCGGCGCGCTACCGGAGCGGCAGCGAAACTCCATGTGGTTGTGCCTGCTCGACCCGAGCATGCGGGATTTCTATGTCGAGCGCGACCGCGTCATCGGTGAGGGCATCGCGGATCTGCGCGCGGCATGGGCCGCGCACCCGGACGACCGCGCATTGGCCGACCTGATCGCCGAGTTCACCGCGCACAGTCCGGAGTTCGAGCAGGCGTGGGCCCGCCACGACGTGCGGGTGCAGGGACGGGGGAACAAGCCGCTGCGGCATCCGCTGGTGGGTCCGCTGGTCGTCAGCTACGAGGTGCTGATGCCTGTGCAGGATCCCGACCAGCGGATCGTCATCTACCGCGCCGCCGACACCGATTCCCAGGCGGCGCTCGACCGGCTGGCGGCCGCTCTGGACGCGTCGTGACCAGGGGCTATTCCGCGGAACTCAGGATCAGTTCACCATCGTCGTCCGCGTCCTCGTAGCGGCCGTCCCACTCCTCGTAGGCGGGCACGTCCTCGTCGCGGGTGACGATCCACTCCAACGAGTAACCGCCGTCGTCGTCGGGAACGAGCACATTCTCGATCTTCAGTCCGAAGCCGAGCACCTCGGCCGCGCGGATCACATCCGGCAGATCCTCGGCGCGAACGACCGTCTGATTGGCATACACGGTTACCATGCACGGAATGGTAGCTGGATCCTCTGAGACGGCGCGGGCCGAATCCCGAAACCCCAGGTAGAAAGGACGAGGGGCACTGTTGCCATCGGGGCACGACAAAAGCCGCCGTGGTCGTCGAGGCCACGGCGGCTGCGTCACAGCACGAGCACGGTACCGGCGTGCGGTACCGGGTGGATCAGAGCTTGTTGAAGGCCAGCGACAGGGCCGACTTCTTGTTGGCGGCCTGGTTGGCGTGGATGACGCCCTTCGAGGCGGCCTTGTCCAGCTTCCGGCTGGCGAACTGGAGGCGCTCGGCGGCGGCGTCCTTGTCGCCGGAGGCCGCGGCCTCGCGGAAGCTGCGGATGGCGGTGCGCAACGCGGACTTGACCGACTGGTTGCGCTTGCGCGCCGCCTCGTTGGTGCGGATCCGCTTCAGCTGGGACTTGATGTTGGCCACGCCGGTTCCTCGTGTTCCTGTCTGGTTGGTCTGTCCTGGGAAAGTTCGTCGAGCGCGCGACATACCCGAGGTGGACGGGTAACGCAGCGCCGAAGATCGAGGTTACCAGTCGCCGTCCTGCGCACGAAATCGACACTCGACCGGTCGGACGGCCGCCGCTCGGGTAATCGCCCGTCGGGCGATCGGGCTTCCGTCTGGCACAGCTTCCGTGCTGCCGGCCTCTACCTGCGCTCCAGGGGGCATCGCAGTCGTACGCCCGGCATGCGGCCGCGCAGATGGCACCCCTGACGTGGTGTATTTCTGGTTACCCCGGCTGCCCGGCATGCTCCCGACGAGGCAGAGACTTCGGCGTCGGCCTGGCGCGACCGGCAGTATCACCCCTGGCGACCAGTATTTTTCCTCCAGACCGCCCTTGAGCAACGCCGACATTTCGCTGTCGACGGCTCCCTTCCCAGGGGCGGATCGGCGGACCCCGAAGTCGTTGTAGAGATCACTCGACTCGCGTAGCGTCCTCAGAGCAACCGTTGCTCTTCGAGCGGCTCTGTTGTCGAAGCGGTACCACGACTAGTCCGAGCGCAGGTCTGGAACGCGGAAGGTGGACAGATGTCTCCAACGGCCCAGGAAGTAGTCGAAGAGGCTGTCGAGAACAAACCGATTCCCGAGAGCAAGAAATGGGGCGCCGAGGCGCTCGGCACCTTCGTCCTGGTCATCGGTGGTGTCGGCACCGCGGTGCTGGCGGGGGAGAAGGTCGGGCCGCTGGGGGTCGCGCTCGGCTTCGGCCTGTCGCTGATGTTCCTGGTCTATTCGATCGGGCCCATCTCCGGCTGCCACGTCAACCCGGCGGTGACCGTGGGGCATCTGCTGCTCGGCCGGCTCAGCGGCGTGTCCGCGGCGGGATATGTGATCTCGCAGCTGATCGGCGGACTCCTTGCCGGACTCGTGCTCTTCGCATTGGCCAAGAACCTGCCGTCCTACGATCGGCCGGTCGACGGGCTCGGCGCGAACGGGTGGGGCAAGCACAGTCCGTCGGCGATCCGGGGACCGCTCGGCGAGGTGGTGGTGCAGAACGGGTACGGGGTGGCCGCCATGATCATCGTCGAGGTGATGCTGACGGCGCTGCTGGTCTTCGTGGTGCTGTCCTCCACCGACCAGATCTCCGACGTGCCGCTGGCCGGGCTGTCCATCGGCGTCACGCTGGCGGTGATCCACCTGGTGTCGATTCCGGTGGACAACACCTCGGTCAACCCGGCCCGCAGTCTCGCCGTGGCGCCCTACCAGGACGGTGCGATGGGACAGGTCTGGGCGTTCATCGTCTTCCCGCTGATCGGCGGCGCCCTCGGTGCGCTGCTGTACGGCCTGCTGTACGGACGTTCCCGGGAGATGATCTCCTGACCGGCGCGTTCCCGCCCGGGTCATTGATCCGTAGGCGCGTCGGCATCGTCAGCTCGCCGCTTGCTCCTGCGGGCCGTCGCATACCAGGGTGACCAAGGCCGGGAGGGGAAACAGCAGCAGGAAGAGGTTGGGCGCCCACCACAGTGGGCTGAAATCGCCGCGCAGCGTCCAGAAGGCGAGGGCTTGCAGCCCGGCCACGCTGGTCAGGGTCAGCGAAACGGTCATCAGGGTGTGCCGGCCCGGTGTACGGGCCAGGCTCGCCAGACCGGTGGCGCTCGCGGCCAGGTCCAGGACGACGAACGAGTAGTTCCAGTCGCTGAGGATCGGGTCGGTGTAATCCCTGTAGGCCCATTCGGGTGGGATCACCCGGGCGAACGCGATCGCCCAGTAGAGCAGGAAACCGATGTCGGTGACAAGCATGGCGATCTTGGTCGGCCCGAGCACGCGAGGCATGATCGGACTCAGTGCCAGGCGTATTCGGCGCAGAGCCGGTGGGCGACCAGATCGAAGGTCTTGCGTGGCAGGATCGCGCCCTCCCGGCGGATGCCCGCCTCCGGCACGTCGAGCACCCGATCGAGCCGCACCCAACTGGGGCGGCCGTCGTGGTCCCACGCCCCGCTGCCGATGCCGATCCAGTCGCGGTCGTAGGCGCGTTCCGGATTCGACGACAGCATCAGGCCGAGCAGCGTGCGACGGTCGCGGCCGACCACCAGTACCGGCCGGTCCTTGCCGTTGCTCGGATCCTCTTCGAACGGCACCCAGGTCCAGACGATTTCTCCGGGATCGGCACGGCCGTCCAGTTGCGGCGAGTAGACGATCTGCCGGGCCCGCTCCGCGGTCGGAACCGGCCTGGACGCGGCGGGCCGCACCGCGACACCGGTCGCGCGCCGCTGGGCCAGCGACCCCACCAGCCGGTCGACCAACCCGGGCCTCTGCTGCTTGACGATCTTGGGACCCTGTTGTTTGGCGATCAGACCGATCTGCTTGCCGAGGGTGTTCCAACTTCGGGCCATCCCTGGAGAATAACGGCGCACCCGCCGCTTCTCACCCGCGTGGGATCCGTTGTGTCGTCCGGGTCGTCGACGACCCGAGCCGCCCATGGAGTCGGACATGCGGCCCATCCGGTACCGAGCGGACGAAATCCCGGCTCCGCTGCCCTTCGCGGAAGACGACCGGTGTGCCGAGGCCGAGCAGCATGGTGCGCCCGGCGGCGGCGACGTCGCAAGCCCTCCGCTCGACCACACTCCCAGCCCCGTCGAGTGCGAGTCTTACGAGCACCGTTCGCGGCCCGTCTCGCGTCCGAGTGACCGAAGCGCATGCGACGAAGTCGCGAGTCTCGGTCGCTCGGACGCGAGACTTCCCGGGGCCGTGAACACGCAGCGCCGCAGGCGCTGCAAAAACCAACACAGCATCATGGGACGATGGACGGCAGTTTGCCGATACCCATGAGGAGTGGAGTGCCCGCCAGCTTCGCCGACACGACGTTCACCGATCCCGCCCGGATCCGGAACTTCTGCATCATCGCGCACATCGACCACGGCAAGTCGACGCTGGCCGACCGGATGCTGCAGCTGACCGGTGTGGTCGAGGAGCGGCAGATGCGCGCCCAGTACCTGGACCGGATGGATATCGAGCGCGAACGCGGCATCACCATCAAGGCCCAGAACGTGCGGCTGCCATGGAAGCCCCGGACCGGAGAGCACGCGGGCACCGATTTCGTGCTGCACCTCATCGACACACCGGGTCACGTGGACTTCACCTACGAGGTGTCGCGCGCCCTGGAGGCGTGTGAGGGCGCGATCCTGCTGGTCGACGCCGCGCAGGGCATCGAGGCGCAGACGCTGGCCAACCTGTACCTGGCGCTGGACAAGGACCTGACGGTCATCCCGGTGCTGAACAAGATCGACCTGCCCGCCGCGGACCCGGACCGCTACGCCGCCGAGCTGGCGCACATCGTCGGCTGCGACCCGTCGGACGTGCTGCGCGTCTCCGGCAAGACCGGCGAGGGCGTGACCGATCTGCTCGACCAGGTGATCGCGCAGGTCCCGCCGCCGGTCGGCGAAGCCGACGCGCCCGCCCGTGCGATGATCTTCGACTCGGTCTACGACACCTACCGCGGCGTGGTCACCTACGTCCGTGTGGTGGACGGCAAGCTGACCCCGCGCGAGAAGATCAAGATGATGTCCACCGGCGCCACCCATGAGCTGCTGGAGATCGGCATCGTCTCGCCCGAGCCGAAGCCGACCCAGGGTCTCGGCGTCGGCGAGGTCGGCTATCTCATCACGGGCGTGAAGGATGTGCGTCAGTCCAAGGTCGGCGACACGGTGACCGGAGCGCGCGGCGGCGCGAGCGAACCGCTCACCGGGTACCGCGAGCCGCGCCCGATGGTGTACTCCGGCCTCTACCCGGTGGACGGCTCCGACTACCCGGACCTCCGTGACGCGCTGGAGAAACTGCAGCTCAACGACGCCGCGCTGACCTACACGCCGGAGACGTCGGTGGCGCTGGGGTTCGGTTTCCGCTGCGGCTTCCTCGGCCTGCTGCACATGGAGATCACGCGCGAGCGCCTACAGCGCGAGTTCGATCTGGACCTCATCTCGACCGCGCCGAACGTGGTGTACCGGGTGGAGATGGAGGACGGCGCCGAGCACGTGGTCACCAACCCCTCGTACTGGCCGGAGGGCAAGGTCAAGACGGTGTACGAGCCGGTCGTGAAGTGCACCATCATCTCGCCGAGCGAGTTCATCGGTTCGATCATGGAGCTGTGCCAGTCCCGCCGCGGCGAGCTCGGCGGCATGGACTACCTCTCCGAGACGCGCGTCGAGCTGCGCTACACGATGCCGATGGCGGAGATCATCTTCGACTTCTTCGACTCGTTGAAGTCGCGCACCCGCGGCTACGCGAGCCTCGACTACGAGGAGTCGGGCGAGCAGGAGTCGCAGCTGGTGAAGGTGGACATCCTGTTGCAGGGCGAGGCGGTGGACGCGTTCAGCGCGATCGTGCACCGCGACGCGGCGCAGGCCTACGGCCACAAGATGACCACCAAGCTGCGCGAGCTGATCCCCCGCCAGCAGTTCGAGGTGCCGATCCAGGCCGCGATCGGGTCGAAGATCATCGCCCGCGAGAACATCCGCGCCATCCGCAAGGACGTGCTGGCCAAGTGCTACGGCGGTGACATCAGTCGTAAGCGCAAGCTGCTGGAGAAGCAGAAGGAGGGCAAGAAGCGGATGAAGACGATCGGCCGCGTCGACGTCCCGCAGGAAGCCTTCGTGGCCGCGCTGTCCTCCGACGCCGCTTCGGACAAGCCGAAGGACAAGAAGTAGGCGGCTAACCGGCCGCGCGCAGCCGGACGCGCAGGCGCGCTCCGCCCAGCGGGCTTTCGCCGAGTTCGGCAGTGCCGGAATGCAATTCGGCTTGCTGACGGACCAATGCCAGGCCGAGTCCGGAGCCGGGGGAGCCGGGGCCTTTGACGAAGCGGTCGAAGGCGTCGGCGCGCAGCGCCTCGGGGATGCCGCGCCCGTCGTCGTCGACGTGGATCTCCACGATGTCCTCCGGGCCGGATCGGACGCTGACGGTGACGGTTTCGGCCCGGCCGTGTTGCACGGCGTTGGCGACGGCATTCGTGACGAGGAGCCCGACGCCGCCGGGCGAACCGGTCACCGTGACCGGAGCGCATTCGGTGAGCTCCACCCGCACCCCCGGGTGCCTGCGTCGTGCGTCGTGCACCGCCCGGTCCAGCACGTCGCAGAGGTCGAACGGCTCGAAGACGTCCGGGCCGGTGAGTTCACCGACCGCGAGGCGTTCCAGGTCGGTCAGCGTGTTCTCGATCTGCTGTTCGGCGAGGAGCACCTCGGACATGATCGCGCCGCGCTGCTGGTCCGGAAGCTCCTTGGTGGCCAGGACCTGCAGGTCGGTGCGCAAAGCCGTGAGCGGCGTGCGCAACTCGTGCGCGCAGACCGCGGCGAAGTCGCGTGCGCCGGTCAGCGCTCGCTGGGTGGCGCGGTGTGCGGCTTCCAGCCGGGTGAGCATGCGGGTGATCGCGTCGGAGAGTTCCTCGGCTTCCCGTGCGCCGCGGCCGGACAGCGGCGGCAGTTCCTCCAAGGTGTCGATGCGGTGGGTGGCGTCGGCCAGACGGCGCAGCGGGCGGGCCGCGTATCCGGCAAGGAACCAGCCGAGCAGGGCGGCCAGCAACGCGCCCGCCACCCCGATGCCGAGCCCGATGCGCTGACTGCGATGAATGGCCGCCTCCACGACATCGCGATCGGGATCGAGCGCGACCAGCACGCCGGGTAACCCGTCGACCCGGGTGATGGCGGCGTCCGCGGGCGCGCCCGGCCGCCGCGCGTCCGCGGGCGCCTGTTCGGGAGACAGCGTGGCCGCGGACGGTGGTGCGGGAGCCGCTTCGAGGGGCGCGGCGATCCGCACCGCCATCGACGAGACGGTCTGGTCCAGCTGACGTTCGCCGGTGGCGCCGAGCAGGGTGGCGAAGGTGATCGTCAAGGTGAGCGTGACCAGCGCCGCGACCACCCCCGACACGACGGCTACCCGGGTGCGCAGCGACGGTGACCCGCTCATGGTTCCTCCCGGAGGACGAAGCCGACGCCGCGCACGGTGTGCAGCACCCGGGGCACGCCGTCCGTCTCCAGCTTGCGCCGCAGGTAGGAGACGAACACGTCGACGACGTTGGTGTCGGTGGGGAAGTCGTATCCCCAAACGGCGGACAGGATCTGCTCGCGGCCGAGCACGACACCGATGTGCTCGGCGAGCAGGGCGAGCACCTCGAATTCCCGCTTCGTCAGCTCCACCGGCCTGCCCCCGGCCAGCACCCGGTGCCCGGCCGGGTCGATCCGTACCCGCCCGACCGTGCGCACCTCCTCGGGCCGCGGCGCCGGTTTCTGCCTGCGCCGCAGCAGCGCGTTCAACCGGGCGACGAGTTCGCCCAGATCGAACGGCTTGGTGAGGTAGTCGTCGGCGCCGCGCTCCAGGCAGGCGATCCGGTCGCTGACCGCAGTGCGCGCGCTGAGTACGCAGATCGGGATGTCGTTGCCCATCGCCCGCAGCGCGGTGACCACGCCGACACCGTCGAGTTCGGGCATGTTGACGTCCAGGACCATCGCGTCGGGCGTGGTGGCGCGGACCATACTCAGCGCCTCGGCGCCGTCGGCCGCGGTGACCACCTCGAAATCGGAGAGCTCCAGTCCCCGCCGCAGCGACGCGAGGACGCGAACCTCGTCGTCCACGACCAAGATTCGTTGTCCGGCCATGATGTCAATCTAATCCCACAGTCTGAGATGGCGGGTTCGCGTTGATGCGCCCACACTCCGGTCTCCCGTGCGTCGATGCTGCCGAACGGCTGTTTCATCGAATTCGACGATACGGAGCGGATCTTCAGCACTCCTTCGGCAACTCTTAGAGTTCCATTAGTTTTCCCGGCGCGTCCACCGCCGCGCGGGCGACGATGCGATCGTCCCTGGTGAGGGTGCGTATCGGAGACTGCGCGCAGTTCGGAAAGGCCATCGGAAATGGGGCTTCCGATCCGGTAATTCGGATGGCAAGGTTGTGTTGCTCACCACAGTGGCATTCTCTCCAGTCCTGGAGAATGTGACAGGCGAGTATTCCCGAAATACTGTTGGGGTGATCTTCACTCGGTCGGACCGGCGCGGTGAGGATGCTGGACAATCGAGAGTGGAGCTTCTATGACGCGTGATCTGCCCTTCGACGACGACACCGAAGGCGCCGACCGCGCAGGCGACACCGCCTACCGGGTGGCCACCGGCGTCGCACGGGTCGCGCGAGCGGGCGCCTATGTCACCGGCGGCGCCCTGGTGGCCGCCAACGGCGGCGGCGTCCCCGCGCAATCGGGCGAATCCCGCCTCGACAGCTGGCACACCGGCTGGGCGCACAGCACCGATCCCGATCCCGATCAGCCGAGCCCGGTGATCACCTTCCCGGACCCGGTGGTCGAGCCCGCGCCGTTCTCCTCGCACGGCGCCAACAGCCCGGTCGCCCATGGAAATCCGGCCCCGGTCAACCCGGCCCCCGGGTTCACGTTGCCCGGCACCGGCGCAAGCCCCGCGGGATCGCTGCCCTCGCTCGGCGACTACAGCGGTACCGACGCCGGAATGCCGCTGCCGACGCTGCCCGGCGGCGAGTCCGGCGCACACGGGATGCAATTGCCAGGACACTCCGGAGGCGGTGTCCCCGGGCTCGGCGGCATCCCCGGCACGGACGGCGGTTCCGGATCCGGATCGACCATTCCGGGGACCGAGGGCAACACGTCCCACGGCTTCTCGTTGCCCGGCGTCCGGTCCGAGGCAGCGAACGATGTCGACGCACCCGGCGGCCACGGGTTCGGCCTGCCCGGCCACGGACTCGGCCAAGCCGGGCACGGGTTCGGCCTGCCCGGCTCGAACGGCTTCGTCGCGCCCGGCTCCACCGTCTTCGACCTGCCCGGAAACAGCGGCGTCGGCGCGGCGCCGACGACGGCGGACGATCCGTTCGACGGCGTCGGCGCGGGCAGCGATCTGGGGGCGTTCGTCGGCACGCAGTGGCAGGTCGACTTCGGGCTCGGCCCGAACGGGATCTACTTCACCTCCGAGATGAAGGTCGATATGGCGGTCGGTCACGTCGGCGATCAGCTCGACGAGTACACCGACTGGCTGGCCGACGGCATCCACGTGCCGGACGGCATCGATCACCCGGTCACCGAACCGCATGGGCCCGGCCATCCCGGACTGCTCGGTGGACTCACGTCACCGGGCTCGTCCGCGACGCAGTCGTCGGCGGCCTCCGGCGTCGCGCAGTCCTCGCCGGCGGGCGTGGCGCAGTCGTCGGGCGTCGCGCAGCCGCTCGCGGCCTCGGCGCCGGTCGCTCCCGCCGCTACGGTCGCGCCTGCGGCGTCGGTGGCTCCTGCCGTCGCCCCGGCGCCCGCACCCGCGGCAATCGCCGCCGCTCCGGTCGTCGCGGCCACTCCGCTGCAGACCACGATCCAGCCCGATGTCGCCTCGACCCCGATCGCGAATGTGTTCGCCGCGCCGGAAGGGCCGTCGGTGCTGACCGCTCCGGCGGCCGCCGTCCCCGCGCTGTTCGACGCGGTGCGCCCGACGCCCGCGGTGAAGCCCGCACCGGTGACCGACGCGCATCCGTCCCATTCGACTCATCCGACCCAGCCGCCCGTGTCGACGGTAACGCTCCCGACGACGATCGTGCAGACCACGCCGACGCCGAGCGTTCCGGGCGATGCCAGCGCCCCGTCCACGCCGAAGACGCCGGATATCGACGTCACGAAGCTCCCCGGCGCGACCACGGCGCCGCACGGCGGCATCACCACCGCGCCGGACGGGCCGACCACCAAAACCCCGGGCGCGACGGTCACCCAGACCCCGGCGCCGCATGCCCCGACCACTCCGGACGACGACGTGACGACACCGGGCGGCGGCACCGGCCGCCCCAGCACCGGCGGCACCTCGCACGACACCCCGCCGACCAACCACCTGCCGACCGACGACGTACCGACCGTCAGCAGACCGGCGCAGCCGACGTATACGGCCCCGGACCAGCCCACCTACACCGCGCCGGACCAGCCGACCTACAGCGCCCCCGCGCACGCTCCCACCGTCGAGCCGTACACTCCGGCGCCGACCTTCAACGCTCCCGCGCCCACCCAGGCACCGATCAAGCCCCAGGTGATCGACCCGAAGCCGCACGGCATCTCGGCGCCGCTCATGGTGGACCACTCGGCCGATTCCGGCTTCCCGGTCGCCGAGCACACCTACGATCACTCCGCGCTGACACTGGCCTCGGGCGGCGGCCTCTCGAGCGCCCTGCTGCCGGAATCGGCCATGGCGGAAACGCATCACTACGCGTCGGATGTGTCGGACATCTCATTGATGTAGCCGGGCCGCGAGCGGATCCGAGGACTGCGGAGGGACCGCAGGGGGTACCAGAACGAAAGTCACCGAGAGTAAGGAGGAGGGTTGTCTGCCGCTGCCGGGCTGAAGGCTGCGACCGTGAAACATCCGGACGCGATGGCCCCGCTCATCCGAATACTCGACGAGCTGCGGGAGACGGCCCGATCCGCGGGACGCGACGACCTCGGCAGCCGATTGGGCATGGTCCACGCCAGGGTGAGCGATCCCCGGGTACGGCTCGTGGTCGTCGGCCATCCGAAGAACGGCATGAGCACGCTGGTCAACAGCCTGGTCGGCGCCTCGGTCAGTGCGACGAACAGCGATCTGAGCGTCCCGGTGATCGTCGAATACGGGCCGGAACCGACCGCGACGCTGGTGCGGCAGACCGAGTACGGCCGCACCGAACGCCAGTCGGTCGACCCGCTCGATCCCGGTCCGGCGCTGGCCACCCAGGGCGTCGTCCGCGCCGAGTTCACCCAGCCGAGCCCGTTGCTCGCCGACGGTGTCGTCGTCATGGACGCACCGGGTGCGCTGGGCGACAACCGCACCACCTGGTCGATGATCGCCGCGGCCGACGCCGTGCTCTACGTCGGCGACGCCGGTACCGAGCTGACCATGGAGCAGATCGCCGAACTGGAGCGCATCCAGCAGATCTGCCCGACCGTGATCTGCGTGCTGAACAAGATCGACGTGTTCCCGCACTGGTCGCGCACCCAGCAGCGCAACCGCGAACTGCTGGACTCCGCGGGACTCGGCTTCGCGGTGGCGCCGGTCTCCGCCGAGCTGCACCGGCAGGCCGGGCTGACCGGTGACTACCAGCGCGACATCGAATCCGGGGTGCCGCAGCTGATCGATCACCTGCGCGACTACGTGGTGGCCCGCGCGGACGCGGTGGCGTTGGAAGCGGCGGTCCAGGACATCCGCCTTGTCTGCGACCACCTCGCGCTGACGCTGCGCACCGAGGCCGAGGCGCTGCGCGACCCGCGGCGACGGGCCGAGATCACCGATCAGCTGGCCCGCGCCCGCGACGAGGCCGACCAGCTGCGCCAGCGCACCGCGAACTGGCAGGTCACGCTGGTCGACGGCGCGACAGAGCTGATGGCCGACATCGAGCACGACCTGCGCCACCGGCTGCGCAGCCTGATCCGCGACGCCGAGACCGAGATCACCCAGACCGATCCGGCGCGCCGGTGGAAGGAATTCGGGGCCGATCTGGACGCGCGCATCTGCGAGGCGGTCGAGGAGAACTTCGCCGTGGCGCATTACCGCTCGATGGAGCTGTGCGAGCAGGTGGCCGCCAAGTTCCCGGCCGACAACCGGACCCCTCCGCTACCGGACCTGCGCTTGGCCAACCCGGGGGAAGTGCTCGAGGCGGTGCAGCCGCTGGAGCCTCTGGAGAGCGCGAAAGCCGGTGTAACCCAACAATTCCTGACCGGTTTGCGCGGCTCCTACGGCGGCATCCTGATGGTCGGTCTGGCCACCAGCCTGCTGGGCATGTCACTGGTGAACTGGTACTCGGCGGGCGCGGGCGCGCTGCTGGGCGTCAACGCGCTGTGGGACGACCGCAAGAACCGCAAGCTGCGCCGCCGCGCCGAGGCGAAGGTCGCGGTCGCCCGCCTGATGGACGACGTGATCTTCCAGGTCGGCAAGGAGTCGCGCAATCGCTTGCGCGCCATGCAGCGGGTGCTGCGCGACCACTTCACCGACATCGCGACCGAGGTCTCGCGCGCCGCGGACGACGCGCTGCGGTCGGCCGAGGAGAACTACGGCAAGTACGGCGACCGCAGGCCGGAACGAATCGCCGACCTCGAGGCGCGACTCGGCAAACTGCGCGTGCTGCGCTCGGAGGCCGACGCACTCGTCTCCGTCTAGGCCGTTCCCGGCCGGGGTCAGGCCGGGGGCCCTGTGGTGTCGGATCGGGGACTGCCAGTATCAGACCGGGTGCCCCGGCGGTGTCGGATCGGGGCGTCCCGATATCAGACCGGGTGCCCCTGAGGTGTCGGATCGGGGCCTCCCAGTATCAGACCGGATGACCTTGCGGTGTGTGCGCGGGCTGGAATCGGCCCGCGTGCCGGGAAGATTCGGCGCGGATCACGTGGGTGACGGCGTTGATCAACGCCAGGTGGGTGAACGCCTGCGGGAAGTTGCCGAGGTGACGGCCGCTGCGCGGATCGATCTCCTCGGCGTACAACCGCAGCGGGCTGGCGAAGCCGAGCAGTCGCTCGCACAGGTGCCGGGCCCGCTGGATCTCCCCGATCTCGACCAGCGCGGAGACCAGCCAGAAGGAGCAGATGGTGAACGCCCCTTCCGTGCCGCTCAAACCGTCGTCGGTGGTCTCGGTCCGGTACCGCAGCACCAAGCCGTTCTCGGTGAGCCGGTCGGCGATGGCCAGCACGGTGGCGCGCACGCGGTCGTCCTCGGGCGGCAGGAAACGGGTGAGCACCACCAGCAGCAGCGAGGCGTCCAGGGTGTCGCCGCCGTAGACCTGGGTGAACACGCCTTCGGAGTTGACGGCGTTGGCCAGGACGTCGGCCTTGATCTCCTCCGCGATCGCGTACCACTCCTCGGCGTGCTCGTACTGGCCGTGCAGCTCGGCGAGTTTCGCGCCGCGATCCAGCGCGACCCAGCACATCACCTTGGACGAGGTGAAGTGCTGCGGCTCGCCGCGCACCTCCCAGATGCCCCGGTCGGGCTCCTTCCAGTTCTCGATGGCGGCGTGCACCTGGCGGACCAGCAGCGGCCACAAGGTCTCCGGCACCTGCTGGCGCGACTTCACGTGCAGGTACACCGCGTCGAGCATGGTGCCCCAGATGTCGTGCTGGTCCTGCCGGTAGGCGTTGTTGCCGATGCGCACCGGCCGCGACTGGTCGTAGCCGCCGAGGTGATCGAGGATGATCTCGTCGAGCTGTCGTTCGCCGCCGATGCCGTAGAGCACCTGCAGCGGCACCGGCTCGCCGTTCTCGCCGGTGGTCGCGTCGTTGAGGAACGCGAAGAAGTCGTCGGCCTCTCGGTCCAGACCGAGGGTGTACAGACCCCACAGCGCGAAACTGGAATCGCGCACCCAGGTGTAGCGGTAGTCCCAATTGCGTTCTCCACCAGGAGTTTCCGGCAGGGAAGTGGTCGGTGCGGCCATCAGGGCGCCGGTCGGGGCATAGGTGAGGCCCTTGAGGGTGAGCGCGCTGCGCTGCAGGTAGTTGCGCCACGGGTGATCGGGGAACTTGCCGAGGGTGATCCACTGGCGCCAGCACTCGGTGGTCTGCCACATCTTGTTGGCGGCCTCCTCGAAGGTGCGCGGCGCGGGCAGTTCCGACCAGGTGAGTGCGACGAACACCTCGTCGCCCTCCTTCATCCTGGTGCGGGCGCGCGCCTCCCTGCCCTCGAGTCCGAGGCGGAGATCGGTGGTGAGCACCAGCGTCGGCCCGGCGCTCGGATCGTCGCTGCGCACCGCGGTCGCCTCCTCGTACACCTTGCCGGTGTATTCCCAGCGAGCGGTGGCCCGGTGGTAGTCGAACGCGGGCTCGCAACTCACCTCGAGCTCCACCGTCCCGTTCACGCACTTCACCGTGCGCAGCAGCTGATGCTCGGCATCCCAGTCCATCGGGGTGCGCCGATGGGTCTTGCTGCGCTGATCGTTGTTGTGCCAGGGCCCGAGCACCAGCGCGTCGCGCACGACCAGCCAGCCGGTGTCGGTCTGCCAGGTGGTCTCCAGGATCATCCCGCCGGGCAGGTAGCGGCGCGCGGCGGGCACGTTGACGCCGTAGGGACCGACCCGGAAGTGACCCGCGCTGCGGTCCAGCATCGCCCCGAAGATGCTCGGCGAATCCGGCCGCGGCACACACATCCATTCCACCGCGCCGTTGCTGGCGACCAGGCAAGTGGTCTCGCAGTCGGACAGGAAGGCGTAGTCGTCGATCGGCGGGTAGGCGCCGTGACGGTGCGGGTAGGTCTCGCCCGTGGGCTCGGCCAAGCTCGTCGGCAAGCCGTCGGAGTCGTTGAGGGTGAGGTCATCGGAGGACGCCATACCCCAATCTTCGGGCCGATGGGCGCCCGGCGTCCACCGCGCGGCTTCCCCACTGCGCCGCCGTGGCCGACGGACTCGTGGAGCCGGAAGGCGAACCGACTAGGCTGGAGCCGTGCATCGCATCGCAGGTTGGTGGGACGGCTTCGAGCTGTGGGTCGCGGGGCTGCCGTTCATTCCGCAGTTCCTCGTGGTCCTCGTCGGCATGGTCCCGATCAGCTTCGCCATCGCCTACGGGCTCGATCGCGTGCTGCGCGCCGTCCTGCGCATCCTGGATCGCCGGTACGGCGCCCACCCTTCGCCGGTGCGGCCGGCCCCGGCCGGCGCGCCGGTGATGCTCGAACCCGAGCAGCGCACCCCGGTGCAGAGCGGGGTGCGCTGATGCCTCGGTCGCGGGTTCAGCTCGCCCTCGTCGCCCTGCTGGTGCTCATCGTCGTCGCCTGGTTGATCGCCCGCTGAAGGTCGGCTCGCAATCCCGGCAGTGTGCGCAGCACCACGTCCGGCCCCGCCCAGTGACCCCGAGGTAACCAGCGCGGTGCGGTCGGCATGGCGCTCCACCTGCGGGTACTGATGCGGTGGAACTGGGCGCGTACCCGATCGGGACCGTTGGTCGTGGGATGAAACCGCCCTCTTCCTGGGACTCTTCGATTCGAACTCCGTCGTCGGCTCTGATAAAGTCTGCCCGTGTCTTCGAGCGCCGTGCCGCAGGTCCGCCATGAATTGGCGTTGATTGCTGTCGGTGATCTCGCGGTCGCGGACATCTACTGTCGCTGATCGGCAACCGGGTACGTCCGCGTCTCGTTTCCCAGTAGACCGGCGCGCTTTGCGCAGATGTGCCTGCCCTTCCCCAACGGCCCGTTGTGGCCGCTAGTCGCGCCGCTGCCGTATCGCCCGATCGGCAGGTCTGCTGAATCAAACAGATGGTCGCCGCCACCGATGTATTACCGGACAACTGGCGGTCCGCAGGAAAGGTCCACTTCGATGGCTCGCAAATCTTGGCTTTCGCCGCGTCGACGCTACAGCGCCGTTGCCCTCGCCGCACTCGCGGCGGTCGCGCTAACCGCGTGCGGCGGCGGAGCCAGCGACACGACCGGAGGAGACCGCGCGGACGGCAGCGGCGGCACGCTCAACCTGTATGCCTACGCCGTGCCGAAGCCCGGCTTCGACAAGGTGATCCCCGAGTTCAACAAGACCGAGCAGGGCAAGGGCGTCCAGATCCAGCAGTCCTACGGCGCCTCCGGCGACCAGTCCCGCAAGGTGAAGGACGGGGCCGAGGCCGACGTCGTCAACTTCTCGGTCGAACCGGACGTCACCCGTCTGGTCGACGCGGGCCTGGTGGACGCGAGCTGGAACGCCGACGCCACCAAGGGCATCCCGTTCGGTTCGGTGGTCGCGATCGTCGTGCGCAAGGGCAACCCGAAGGGCATCAAGGACTGGGACGACCTGCTGAAGCCGGGCATCGAGGTGGTCACCCCGAACCCGTTCAGCTCCGGTTCGGCCAAGTGGAACCTGCTCGCGCCGTACGCGGCCAAGAGTGACGGCGGCAAGAACCCGCAGGCGGGCTTGGACTACCTGAGCAAGCTGGTCTCCAAGGACCACGTGAAGGTGCAGCCCAAGTCCGGCCGCGAGGCGACCGAGACCTTCCTGCAGGGCACCGGTGACGTGCTGCTGAGCTACGAGAACGAGGCGATCTTCGCCGAGCGCAATGGCGACCCGATCGAGCACATCGTCCCGCCGGTCACGTTCAAGATCGAGAACCCGGTCGCGGTGCTGAAGAACAGCAAGAACCAGCAGAAGGCCGTCGCCTTCCGCGACTTCCTGTTCACCGCCGAGGGCCAGCAGGCCTGGGCCGCCGCCGGTTTCCGTCCGGTCGACCCGAAGATCGCCGCCGACTACGCCAAGGACTTCCCGGCCCCGCAGAAACTGTGGACGATCGCCGACCTCGGCGGCTGGAAGACCGTGGACAAGGAGCTGTTCACTCCGAACACCGGCTCGGTCGCCGTGATCTACGACAACGCGACCAAGTGACCGGGTGACCCCCGTTACACCGGATACTGGACGACTGTGACAGAGAGCAGTAACGCCGGGACCGCGCAGACCGGTCCCGGCGTCTCCGACCCCGCGCGCCCGGCCCGCGGCAGGCACTGGTCGTGGCTGCGCGTGACCGGCTCGGTGGGCCCGCTCGGCATCGCCACCGCGGTGCTGTGGCTGAGCATCATCGTGCTGCTGCCGCTGGCGGCGCTCACCGTGACGAGCTTCGAGGACGGGTGGTCCGGCTTCTACGACGCCGTCACCGCGCCTGCCGCGCTGGATTCGCTGCGCATCACCGTGCTGGTCTCGGTGGTGGTGGCGGTGATCAATGTGGTGATGGGCACGCTGATCGCCTGGGTGCTGGTCCGTGACGAGTTCCCCGGCAAAAGCGTCGTCAACGCGCTGATCGACCTGCCGTTCGCGCTGCCGACGATCGTCGCCAGCATCGTGCTGCTCTCGCTGTACGGTCCGCAGAGCCCGATCGACATCCACCTGAACGCCACCCAGCCGGGCCTGGTGGTCGCGCTGGCGTTCGTCACGCTGCCGTTCGTGGTGCGTTCGGTGCAGCCGGTGCTGATCGAGGCCGACCGCGAGGTCGAGCAGGCCGCGCTCTCACTGGGCGCGAACAACTGGACCACGTTCCGCAGTATCGTGCTGCCCGCCCTGACGCCCGCGATCATCAGCGGTGGCGGCCTGGCCTTCGCCCGCGCGATCGGTGAATACGGCTCGGTGGTGCTGATCGGCGGCGCCATCCCGCGCAAGACCGAGATGGCCTCCCAGTACATCCAGAAGCAGATCGAGATCGACCGGCCGGTGAACGCGGCGGCCGTGTCGGTCGCGCTGCTGGCCATCTCGTTCGCGACGCTGCTCGTGCTGCGGCTGCTCGCCGAACGCAGCGCGCGCAAGGAGCAGGCGGCCCGATGAATCTGCATCCGTTGACCCGCATCTCGTTGCGGACGGTGGCGCTCGGCTACCTGCTGGTGCTGCTGGTGCTGCCGCTGGTCATCATCCTGTATCGCACATTCGAGCGCGGGATCGGCGCGTTCGCCGACTCGATCACCACGCCCGCGGCGATCTCGGCGTTCCAGCTGTCCATCCTGATCGTCGCGATCACCGTCCCGGTGAACGTGATCTTCGGCATCGTGACGGCGCTCGCGCTGGTCCGGGGAAAGTTCCCGGGCCGCAACCTGGTCCAGGGCATCGTGGACCTGCCGTTCGCGGTCTCGCCCGTGGTGGTCGGCGTCTCGCTGATCCTGCTGTGGGGCGCGGGCGGATGGTTCGGCGGCCTGGAAGAACTGGGCTTCAAGGTCATCTTCAACCTGCCGGGCATGGTGATCGCCACCATCTTCGTCACGCTGCCGTTCGTGGTGCGCGAGGTGGAGCCGGTGCTGCACGAGATCGGCGACGACCAGGAGCAGGCCGCGGCCACCCTGGGCGCGTCGAAGTGGCAGACGTTCTGGCGGATCACGCTTCCCGCGATCCGGTGGGGTCTGACCTACGGCGTGGTGCTCACCGTGGCCCGCGCGCTCGGTGAGTTCGGCGCCGTGATCATGGTCTCCTCCGCGCTGCCGGGCAAGTCGCAGACGCTGACGTTGCTCGTGCACGGCCGGTACATCAACGACCACAACACCTTCGGCGCCTACTCCGCCGCGACCTTGCTGATGGGCATCGCCCTCGTCACCCTTCTGCTGATGACCATCCTCGAACGTAAGCGGGGCACCAAGTGATCACCGTGACCAACGCGAACAAGAACTATGGCACGTTCGCGGCCCTCGACAACGTGACCATCGACATCCCCTCCGGCGAGCTCACCGCCTTGCTCGGTCCTTCGGGCTCGGGCAAATCGACGCTGCTGCGCTCGATCGCCGGACTGGAATCGCTGGATTCCGGTGTGGTCAGCATCGCCGGACGTGACGTCACCCGGGTGGCGCCGCAGAAGCGCGACATCGGCTTCGTCTTCCAGCACTACGCGGCGTTCAAACACATGACCGTGCGCGACAACGTGGCGTTCGGCCTGAAGATCCGCAAGCGCCCGAAGCACGAGATCAGCAAGCGCGTCGACGAATTGCTCGGCATCGTGGGACTGGACGGCTTCCAGCACCGCTACCCGGCCCAGCTGTCGGGCGGTCAGCGGCAGCGCATGGCGCTGGCCCGCGCGCTCGCCGTCGATCCGCAGGTGTTGCTGCTGGACGAACCGTTCGGCGCGCTGGACGCCAAAGTCCGTGCCGACCTGCGGACCTGGCTGCGCCGGCTGCACGAGGAGGTCCATGTGACCACCGTGCTGGTCACCCACGACCAGGAGGAGGCGCTCGACGTCGCCGACCGGATCGCGGTGATGAACAAGGGCCGCATCGAGCAGATCGGCACTCCGGAGGACGTGTACGACCGGCCTGCCAACGAGTTCGTCATGTCGTTCCTCGGCGCGGTGGCCCGGCTCAACGGACATCTGGTGCGGCCACACGACATTCGCGTGGGCCGTGACCCCAGCATGGCGCTCGCCGAGCACGAGGGCACCGCGGACTCGGCGGGTGTCACCAGGGCGACGGTCGAGCGTGTGGTCCATCTCGGGTTCGAAGTACGCGTGGAGTTGCGCAATGCCGCGACCGGTGACCTGTTCTCCGCTCAGGTCACCCGCGGCGACGCCGAAGCGCTGCGGCTCTCGGACGGCGAGACGGTCTACGTTCGCGCCACCCGGATTCCGGAACTTCCCACCCACTGAGGTTTTTCGGTCAGCTGCGCTGAGAAGTTGCTGCGGTCGCTGACATTTGGGCGAGGGCTCTCTTCGCTCGGGCTGCGGTACGGAGGCCCGCCCGAGCGTCGAGGGCGGCCCGATGCGGTCGTCGCGAGGTGATCGTGTGTCGGGCCCAGCACGCGATGGTGGTGTCCACGGCTGGCGGCGGTCCGGTGTCCACGCCATCGGCTAATCGCCCGCACCGAACTGTGTGGACTCGTCAAGGGGAGTCTCCCCATGTGCAGAGGTTTCGCCGGGGAAAGTTCGGGGCGGGAACCGGAAACCGGCAAACTTCTGCCGGGCACGACCTATCCCCGCGTGTCGCAAGGAAATCCGACTGGACGGAATGTGTAGCGCTGGTGGGCCAGGTGAGCGCGTCGGCGAGCGCGGAAACGGCCCGGTCGAGCACAGGCGGCTTGCGGACAATCGGATGTCCGGACTTGGCACGAAGATCGCGGGGTGGTTGCCTAAACGACGTTCGAAGCAAATCGGCACGGCGATCGGGTGGATTGCGATGGCGGTTGGTCTCGGGTTGAGCATCGGTACGGTGAACACGGTTTCCGTTCTCGCGGAGGAAGGTTCGGCCAAGGCTCCGCCGGGGCGACGCAAAAAGCAGCGGGCGCAGCCCATCACGCGCCGGACCACGCTGACCTTCGACAGCACCGGCGTGGCCAGGGTCGGCATGATTCCCCGGCACGGGCGCGCGGTCACCGAATTCGCCGATCTCACGCAGCGTTCCAGCACATGGGCGCGGGTGGGCAACCGCGCGCTCGCACCGGCGGACCTGGTCGCCACGGTGGCCAAGTGCCTGATCGACGAGGTGGTGCGGGACCATCCGGAATGTGGAACCGGCCTCGGTATCGCGGTGACCTATCCGGCCCGCTACGCCGACGAGCAGGTGGACGCGTTGCGGGCGGCGCTCGACGGCGTCGAACTCACGCAGGTCGCCCTGGTCGCCGAACCCGTCGCGGCGGCGGCCTGGCTGGAAGCCGATCGCGGTCCGCTGATGCCGGGACTCACGCTGGTCTACGACCTGGGCGGCGCCGGGCTCGACGTCACCTTGGTCCGGGTGGGCGCGGGATGTCCGCGCAATCCGATCGTCGGCGTTCCGTTGCGTTCGACCGAATTCGGCGGACGCGCGTTCGGCGCCTTGATCGCCGAGCACGCCGGACCCGGCCTGTCCTCGTCCTCGGTCTCCGAGTCGGTCGCCGACACGATCGCCGGAGAACTGCGCGCCCGGCACGTCCGGGAGTCGCTCGAAGTGGTCTACCGCTGCTTGCGGGTCGCGGATGTCACCATGGCCGATGTCGATCGAGTCCTGGTGGTCGGCGGCGCGGCGCGCCCGGCGGAGGTGGCCGAGGTCCTCGCGGCGGAATTGGCCAGGCCGGTGATCGCGGGCGCGGACCCGGAGCGAACCACCGCCGACGGCGCCGCGATCATCGGCCGCAGGACCGCGGTCGCGGCCGAGGTGGTGGCCGAACAGCGCCGGGTCCGGCGCCGCCGCACCCGTCGGCGTGCTGCTACACGAGCCTTGATGCTGTCGCGCCGGACCCGTCGGCGGCTGGGCCGGGTGGTCGTCGTGACGAGCATGTCGGCGGTCTTCGGTTTCGGGACCTCCCTCTTGGCGGCCGGTGACGGGGTGCTGGTGAGTTAGGGCTCCGGCGAGGTCCGGGAAGAACAGGGGCCGTCCGGCGGTGCGCGTGATGAGGGCGCGCGCCGCCGGGCGGCCCTAGCAACTGTTGGGTTGACGTGACTCTCCGTTGGTGTAACTATGGGATACAGTTAAACGGTTCCATCGAGGAGAGGGCAGTGACGACGATGTCTGCAGCCGTGACACCCGCAGTCGATCCCGATCTGGAGAAGGCGCAGGAGTACGCCGCGAAGCTGCTGCTGCTGTCGGAGGGATCGGTCAACAAGCACTTCGACCCCTTCGAGGACATCGACTGGGATAATCCCGACTTCGCCGCCGACGCCGGTGAGGAGCGGTGGATTTTGCCCGAGTCGGCCGATACCGTGGCCCGCCACCCCTGGTATCAGGCGCTGTCCGAGGAACAGAAGATCGCGGTCGGCAAATACCGGCAGGCGAATATCGCCAAGGTCGGCCTGCAGTTCGAGTCGATCCTGATCAGTGGCATGGTCATCCACAACTTCGGCTTGCCGAACGGTTCGCCGGAGTTCCGGTACTGCTCCCACGAGATGATCGAGGAGCACAACCACACCCTGATGTTCCAGGAGATGGTCAACCGCATCGGGCTGGACGTGCCCGGCATGGGCCCGCTGGTCAGCAAGTTCAAGTACCTGGGCGCCCCGGTCGCGGCCTGGTTCCCGAACCTGTTCTTCATGGCCGTGCTGGCCGGTGAGGAGCCGATCGACCACATCCAGAAGCAGATCCTGCGCTCGGGCGAAGACGTGCACCCGATCATGCGCGGCGTGATGGCGATTCACGTCGCGGAGGAGGCGCGGCACATCTCCTTCGCGCACGAGTTCCTGAAGAACCACGTGCCGGAGGCGAAGCCCGCGCAGAAGTTCGTCCTCTCGCTGGCCATGCCGCTCGTCATGTGGATTCTCGGCCGCGCGATCGTCACTCCGCCGCGGTCGTTCTTCACCGAGTTCGGCATCCCGGACGAGGTCCGCAAAGAGCTGTTCTTCGGTTCGAAGGAGGCCAAGCGGGTCTTCAGCGACTACTTCTGCGACGTGCGCGCCCTGGCCAAGGACATCGGGCTGATGAACCCGGTCGCCAAGGCGGTCTGGAAGGCGCTCGGGATCGACGGTCCCAGCACGCGGTACCGGTCGGAACCGCTGCGCGCCGCGAGCAAGGTCGCCTGAGCCGGCATGCCGTACGTCGTCACCCAATCCTGCTGCAGCGACGCGTCCTGCGTGTACGCCTGCCCGGTCAACTGCATCCATCCCACGCCCGACGAACCGGACTTCCGGACGGCGGAGATGCTGTACGTCGACCCGAAGGCGTGCGTGGACTGCGGCGCCTGCGCCACCGCGTGCCCGGTCGACGCCATCGTGTCGGCGAAGAAGCTGACCTCCGAGCAGAAGCCGTTCATCGAGATCAACGCCGATTTCTACCGGCAGGCCCGGCCGCGCCCGCTGCTGGCGCGACCGGTGCCCGCGGCGCGGATCCACACCGAGCGCACGCCGCTGCGGGTGGCGATCGTGGGATCGGGGCCGTCGGCGATGTACGCCGCCGACGAACTGCTGACCCAGCCCGACGTGTCGGTCACGGTGCTGGACCGGCTGCCGGTGCCCTACGGCCTGGCCAGGCACGGCGTCGCGCCGGATCACGACAAGACCCGCAAGGTCGGCGAGCTGTTCGACGTCATCTCCGCGCAGCCGGGATTCGGTTCATACCTGAATGTCGAGGTCGGCGCGCACATTTCGCACGCCGAGCTGCTCGACCATTTCCACGCCGTGATCTACGCGGTCGGCGCGTCGTCGGATCGCAAACTCGGCATTCCGGGTGAGGGCCTGGCGGGCACGGTGTCGGCCACCGATTTCGTCGCCTGGTACAACGGCCATCCCGATCACGTCGACCATGCCTTCGACCTGTCCGCCCGGCGCGCGGTGATCGTCGGCAACGGCAATGTCGCGCTCGACGTCGCGCGCGTGCTGACCTGTGACCCCGCGACACTGGCGGGCACCGACATCGCGCCGTACGCGTTGCGCGCGTTGCGCGAGAGCAAGATCGAGGAAGTGGTCGTGCTCGGTCGGCGCGGTCCTCTCGAATCCGCCTTCACCGTGCCGGAATTCGTCGGCCTGCTGGGCTGCGATGTGGACATCGTGGTCGAGGGTGAGCTGCCCGAACTCGGCGCGGAACTGCCCTTCCACGTCGAACAGAAGCTGCGGCTGCTGCACAGCGTGCGCACCCGGCCGGTGGGGGAGCGCAAGCGCATCGTGTTCCGCTACCTGGCCGCGCCCACCGAGATCCACGGGACCGATCGGGTGACCGGACTCGAAATCGGCCGCACCGAACTCGTCACCGATCCGGACGGCCGCGTTCGCGCCGTGCCGACCGGGCAGACCGATCGGCTCGACGCGGGACTGGTGCTCACCTCGGTCGGCTACCGCGGCGTCGCGGTGCCGGGCCTGCCGTTCGACGAGCAGGCCGCGGTGATCCCGAACCAGGAGGGCCGGGTGCTGGAGCGCACGGACGGCGCCGTCGTCACCGGCACCTACGTGACCGGCTGGATCAAGCGCGGGCCCACCGGCTTCATCGGCACCAACAAATCCTGCGCGCAGGAGACGGTGCGGCAGCTGGCCGCGGACTTCAACGCGGGGCGCCTGCCCGAACCCGCCGGTACCGCAGCGGAATTCGATCGCATGGTGCGGCTGCGGCAGCCGGCGGTCCGAGCCACGGGAGCGGTGGAAGCCCGCCCCGGCCGAGTCCGCCGCTTGCTGGCTCGCGCCTGACGAACCCCGCCTCGAGATACCCCGGGCCGCGCGCCGGTATCTCGAGGCGGTCTCCAGGTCGGCGGGTCAGCGTGCGGTGAATCCGCCATCGATGGCCAGCGCCGCGCCGGTGACGAAACTGGCTTCGCCACTGAGCAAGTAGGCGCAGAACGAGGCGATCTCCTCCGGCGTCGCGATGCGGCCCACCGGGTGCAGCGCCGCGATGGCGGCCTCTCCTTCGGGCGTCGCGCCCATGGAATTCCGGAACGCCGGGGTGTCGACAGCCCCTGAGACCAGCGCGTTCACCCGTACTCCCTGCTCGGCGGCCTCGAGCGCCACGGCCCGGGTCAAGCCGACCACCCCGTGCTTGGCCGCCACGTACGGCGCCACCGAACCCATGCCGACCACGCCGAGATTCGAGGCGTTGTTCAGGATCGCGCCGCCGCCGGAGGCCGCGAGCGCGGGAACCTGATGCCGCAGGCCGTAGAACACGCTGGTGAGATTGAGTTCCAGATCGGCGCGCCAGCCCGCCTCATCGATCTCCGCGACCGGACCGAAGGCGCACACCGCGCCCGCGTTGTTGAATGCCGCGTCCAGGCGGCCGAATTCGGACAGCGCCGCGTCGGTCAGCCGGGCGACGTCCTGTTCCACCGTGACATCGGTCGGCACGAACAGCGCGCGGCCACCTGCCGCGCGGATGTCGGCGGCCACTTGGTCACCCGCGTCCTTGCCCCGGGCGCCGAGCACGACCGCGGCGCCTTCACTCGCGACCCGCAGCGCCACCGCCTTGCCCACACCCGAGGTCGCGCCGGTGATCAGTACGACCTGCTCCGCGAACCGTGTTGCCATCGTTCGATTCCCTCTCCACTCTCGCGATCTCACCTCCGTGGTGGACCGCTATCGAGTCAAGCCGGACCCGCACCTCGACGCTGGCGAGTATCGGACATCTAGTTGATGTGTCATGCGACTTCCGGAAGTGGTTGATCGACCGAAATGCGCAGTTATGGCAAGCATCTGGTCACCGATCGGTTGGTGTCTGTCCCCCGGTGTGCTTTTCGCCCGCTAAACCGGCGTTCGGTCTGGTTGGCTTCGATATTTCGTGATCGCTGTGCGGTAGCGGAATCCGCGGGAGCGCAGGTTGATTCGCGGTGTCGAGTGGCCTGGACGCCCATGCTGACTCGTATCTACCTGGCATTTCGGACGATTATTGCTGAAAGTAGAACGATCCGTATCAATTGCGCATCCGTATGAACCCGAAACAGCTAACCTGTGGTGGCTGTTTGGAAGACGACCGCGGCCACAGGGGAACGCCATGTGATGGACGTGGTCACGGTGCGTTGACGGGATAGCGAATGACTACAGGTCTGGGTTTCAGCATTGGTGCAGTGAACTCCGTGACGGCTTCGGTCAGTGCGGACCGACCGCGTCCGGCGGTGCGGTCTCGACGCACCGCGGTGACCTTCGACAGCGCGGGTGGGCTGCGCTTGGGCGGGATCGCGCAGTTCAGCATGGCGGTCACGGATTTCGCCGATCTCGCCCGTGATCCGGAGGCGGTGATCGTCGGCGGACGCATCTGGTCGCCCGCCAATCTCGTCGCCGCGGTGGTCGGCGAACTCCGCGCGGTCGAGCCGGGCGCGTCCGAGGCGGGTGTCGTGACCACCTATCCCGCCGTGTACTCCGACAAGCGGGTCGCGTTGCTGCGCCAGGCGCTGGACCTATCCGGGGCGGGCGACGTGCTCCTGGTACCCGAACCCGTCGCGGCCGCGGAATGGCTGGAGCACGAGTACGGCCCGCTGGAAACCGGCTTCGTCTTGATCTACGACCTCGGGGGCACCAGCCTCGACGTGAGCATCGTGCGGGTCGGTCCCGACTGGGACAACCATCCGATGATCGGTAAGCCGGTGCGCTCCTACGACTTCGGCGGCAGGCCGCTGGGGTCGATGATCGCGCGCTACGCACCGGACGTGAAGCCCGGGGCCGCGGGATTGTCGATGACGTCCATCGTCGATATCGACGGGTTGCGCACAGCGCACGTGCAGGACTCGCTTCAACTGGTTCGCGAGTGCGTGCGGGAAGCGGGGATCACCCTGTCCGATATCGGCCGGATTCTGCTGGTGGGAGGGGCGTCGCGTCCCGCGGAGGTGGCGCGGACGCTCGCCGAACTCGGTCCCCCCGTGCTGATCTCGGCGGACCCGGGGCAGGCGACCGCCGCGGGCGCCGCCCTCATGGCGGCGCGCACGATGGCGCTCGGCGCCTCGGACGGCCGATCCACCGCGCCGCGGGTGGCGGTGTTCTCCAGTGCCGCGGTGGTCTCCGCGGTCGCCATGTCGGCGGTCACGGTCTTCGGCGGACCTACGGTTCCCGAGCTGTCGCCGCTGCTCGAGCGTCTGCCGGACCTCGGTGTGCCGGCCGACAGCCTGCTGGTCGACGTCGGAAACGAGCAGCTCGCCGACGCCTGGTCCGCGATGTCCGCCACCACCTGGAACTCGGGCCGGGCCCTGCTCGCGCAACGGACCTCCGCCTATACCCGATTCATCACACCGGCCGTACGCGGCGCCGGTTATGGACCTTCGGTGGCGGAGTCGCGGCTCGGCTCGCATCGGGACCCGCGAAACTGCTGCGCCCCGGGCGGATTGCGCTACCGGGGATACGGCGATCCCGCCTACTTCGTGAATCCGCTGCCGTTCGCACCGGTCGTCCGCCCCGCACCCGGGGACATCGGGCAGCCGCCCTTTCCCGCGACCCCTGGTCAGCCCGGGCGGCCGGGACAGGTACCCGGTCAGCCGCCCGCGCCCGGAACCGGGACGCCGCCGGGCTCCAGTGTTCCCGCCCCGCAGAACGGCTCGACGCCGGCGGCGCCCGGTCCGGCGTCCGGCGGGAGCGCACCGGGCAATCCGTCGACCGGGACGTCCGACGCACCGGGCACCGGTACGGGCGCGGGCGAGCACGGCGGCTCGGGCTCGAATTCGTCCTCCTCCGCGGGCGCGTCCACGGGGGGCTCCTCCTCCGGCGGAACCCCCTCGAGCAGTGGATCGACGAGCGACTCCTCCGCGAACGGATCGCCGGGTGGGTCGGCAGGCGCCTCCTCGACGCACGGCTCATCCTCGGCTGGTGATTCGTCGTCGGGCGGTTCGTCTTCGGCCGGGCCGGGGGGCAATTCTTCGACGCATGGTGCGTCCTCTGGTGGGTCGGCGGGCAATTCGTCGTCGGACGGTTCGTCTTCGGGCGGGTCGGCGGGCAATTCCTCGACGCACGGTGCATCCTCCGGTGGGTCGGCTGGTGATTCGTCGTCGGGCGCTTCGTCTTCGGCCGGGTCGTCTTCGGCCGGGTCGTCGTCGGCCGGGTCGGCGGGCAATTCCTCGACGCACGGTTCGTCCAACGGTGGGTCGGCGGGCAACTCGTCGGCGGGCGGTTCGCCCTCGACCGGCGGCTCATCGAGCGGGCGTCCGGGCGGTTCGTCGTCGGCGGGTGGTCACTCGACCGGGAACTCCACGGGCGCTTCGTCGTCCAGCGGATCGCGGGGCCGTTCCGGTTCGGTGGGTGGGTCGTCGGGCGGGTCGTCCGGGGGAGGTGCCGGAGGTGCGGGCGGCGGTGGAGCCCGCGGTCGGTAGCTGTGCGGGCGGGGACGCCCAATTGACCAGCGCGCGAGCGGGTCTCGGCACGCCGGAATCAGCGACGGGTGCGCCGCCGCCGAGGCACAATGGGTTGATGGCATCCGGGGGTCCCCAGCTGATCGCGCTGGACGTGGACGGGACGCTGCTGGACACGGGAACACCGATCAGTACGCGGGTGGTCGCGGCGGTGCGCGCGGCCGTGGCAGCGGGCGCGCATGTCGTGGTGACCACGGGACGCACCCTGCTGACCACCCGTCCGGTGCTCACCGAACTCGGCCTGCTCGAAGGACATGCCCTGTGCTCGAACGGAGCCGTGCACATCGACGTGGCCAGGGGGGAACCGGTCGCGATCCAGTCCTTCGACCCCGCGCCGGCGATCATGGCGTTGCGCGCGCTGTTCCCGGCGATGATCTTCGCCGTGGAAAAGGTCGGCATCGGTACCTGGGCCACCGGCGCCGGTCCCGGCGAGTTCTCCCTGGGCGAGTACCTGCTCGTCGACCACCACGCGTTGAGCAGCGAGCCGACCCCGCGGCTGAACGGCTGGCTGCCGGACGGTTCGCTGGAGGAGATGCTGCTCGCGCTGCGCTCCCTGCAAGTGCCGGGTGCGAGCTGGGTGCACGGCGAGTATGGGCCGTGGCTCACCGTATCCCGGCAGGGCGTGTCGAAGGGGTGGGCGCTGGAACAGCTCCGCATCGCCCTCGGTGTGCCGGACGAGGCGACGCTGGCCATCGGTGACGGTTACAACGATCGGGACATGCTGCGCTGGGCAGCACATTCGGTCGCGATGGCCAACGCGCCGACGGACGTCCGTGATCTCGCGGACGAAGTGACCGGCCACGTCCTCGACGACGGCGTCGCCACCGTGCTGGAGCGCTGGTTCCGGCCCTGACACCACCGGGACGGTCTGCCCCTCTCCGGTCTACGCGGGACCGGTCTCGGCGAGAACCGCGAGGTAGTGCGGGTTCGACATGAGGCCGAGAACGTTGCCGAAGGGATCGACCACGGCGGCGGTGACGAAGCCCTCGCCGTTGCCGCGCGGGGTGATGGGGTCGTAGACGGTCGCGCCGAGTTCCAGCAGCCGGTCGAACGTCGCCCGCAGGTCGTCGACGTGCCAGTTGACGATCGCGCCGCCGGGCGCGTTGCGCGCTCCGGCCGGGGCGTACGCGCGGTTCACGATGCCGAATTCGTGCTGGTAGTCGCCGATGCGGAACTCGTAGTAGCCGTTGGGCACGTGGTAGTAGGGCTCGGCGCCGAAGAACTCGGTGTACCAGTCCTTGGCGGCCTCCAGATCGTCGGCGTAGAAGGTGCTCGTCGCCATTCCGCGCAGCATGGTGGTTCTCCTTCGAGTCGTTGTGTTCTGTGCTTGTAGAACCATCATCCGAGCAAAAGTGCGCACCGAATGAGCACTTTTGACGGCAGAATTGCGCGCATGCGAGCGGACCGGTTGGTGGCGATTCTGCTGATGATGCAGACCCGTGGTCGGGTGACGGCCGCGCAGGTCGCGGCGGAGCTGGAGACCTCGGTCGCCACCGCGCGCCGGGATCTCGAAGCGCTCTCTTCGGCCGGGGTGCCGGTGTATCCGCAGCCCGGGCGCGGCGGCGGCTGGTCGCTGGTGGGCGGTGCGCGCACGGATCTGAGCGGGCTGACCGCGGGGGAGGCCCGCGCGTTGTTCCTCTTGGCCGGCCCCTCCGCCGGTGCGGTGCCGGAGGCGAAGTCGGCGCTGCGCAAGCTGGTGCGGGCGCTGCCGCAGACCTTTCGGGGCGACGCGCAGGCGGCCGCCGATGCCGTGGTGATCGATCCGGCGCGCTGGGGTGCGACCGACCGGGAGTTGCCGCCGGTGGTGGCACTGCTGCAACGCGCTGTCGTGCAGCGTGCCAAGGTGCGGCTGCGCTACGCGAATCGCACCGGCGAGCCGTCCGAGCGTCTCGTCGATCCCTGGGGACTGGTGGACAAGGATGCGGTCTGGTACCTGGTCGCGGGAACCGAGCGGGGCCAGCGCACGTTTCGCGTCGACCGGGTCGCCGAGGCGTCGCTCACCGGCGATCCGGCCCACCGCCCGGACGATTTCGACCTCACCGCCGCCTGGGCGCAGGTGGTCGAAGAAATGGAGCGGCGGCGCGCCGCCACCGCCGCCACCGTGCTGATCTCCGAACGCCTGCTGCCGGTCCTGCGCGACCAGCAGGGCAGGAACTGCGTCGTGGACGGCCCGGCCGACGACGGTCGCATCCGGGTCCGCGTCACCGCCCCCACCGCATGGATGCTCGCCCAGCAGCTGGCCGGCTGGGGCGCCTCGATCGAGGTCCTCGGTCCTGCCGAGGTGCGCGCCGAACTGGCCCGCCTCGGCGCCGAGTTGCTCGACCGCTACGGACCGGACGGTGCGGCATCGTGACCGAATCAGCGGGGCGCGAGCACGTGGTCGGCCAGGGTGCGCACCATGTCCGAGGCGAGCACGGCGTGGCCGCTCATGCTGAAGTGGATGAGGTCGGCGCTCATCAGGTCGGGCCGCAGGCGCAGCGGGTGGTCCCAGAGTTCGAGTAGCAGCGCGTCGTAGCGGGCGGCGAGCTCGCGGGTCAGGTCGTTGAGCTGGGCCATCCGCTCGCGCATCGGACGCATCGGCGCCATGCGCTCGACTTCCCAGACATCGGCCAGGGTGAAGGTAACGATCTGCGCTCCGGTGCGGGCCAGCGTGGCGAACATCGTGTCCAGGTTCGTCCGCAGTTCGGTGAGATCGCCGCGGGGCAGGAACAGGTCGTTGCCGCCGCAGCTGAGATGGACGAGATCCGGCCGGAATTCGAGCACGCCGGGCAACTGTTCGGCCAGAACCTGGGCGGAGGTGGCGCCGATCCGGCCGGTATTCAGGTAGGCCAGATCCGGGCGGACCGTGGTGAGCACGGCCGCGACGCGGTCGGCCCAGCCCACCGGTTCGTACCCGGGGCTGGGGTCACCGACGCCTTGCGCGATGGAGTCGCCGAGCACCGCGTAGCGCTGCCAGGGGGCGTCGGCGAGCAGACGCCGCTGTTCTTCGGGCGGCAGCACCAGGGGATCGTTGGCTTCGGTGCGAAGAGTGTTGTCGCTCACTGTGTTTCCTAGCTTTCGGAAGAGAATGACGGGGTGCGGGCAGGGAGGGCGGCCAGGCAGGCGGCCACGGCGGCGATGCCCGCACACACGGCGAAGAGGGTGTGGAACGCGCCGAGCGGATCGTCGGGACGGGCCGCGAACACGGCGGCGAGTACGGCTACACCGAGTGCGCCGCCCACTTGCCGCGCGGTCAGATTCATGCCGGTCCCGGCGGCGAACTGCTGGGGCGGAAGCGAACTGGCCGACGCGGTGCCCAGTACCGTGACGACGAAGCCGATGCCGCCACCGCCGAGCACCCCGGCCGGAATCCACGCCGCCCACAGGTTCGGCGTGGCGCCGAAGGCATCCGTGCTCATCCACACGGTGCACGCGACGAACATCGACGCACCGAGCACGCCGAGCCATCGCCTGACGACGGGCGAGCCGACCCGGCCCGCGACGGTCGCCGTCACCATCGACGCCACCGCCCCGATCGTCATCGCTCCCGCGGAGCCGAGCACCGAGTAACCCCAGATCGCGTCCAGGAACAGCGGTCCCGCCAGCAGCCAGGCGAACATGGCGGCGCCGAAGACGAACGAGGTCGCGTTGGCCAGCGCGTACGACTTGCTGCGCCACAGCTCCACCGCGATCGCGGGATCGTGCTGGCGCGCCGAACGGGCGAGCGCGGCGACGACCAGCAAGCCACCGCCGATCAGCGCGGTCAGCGTCCCCACCGAGGTCCAGCCCCAGCGCTGCCCCTCCGTGACGCCCGCGACCAGTCCGCCGAGACCCAGCGCGACCGCGAGGGTGCCGACGGGATCGGGTAACCCGCCGCCCGACGGACGGCCCTCCACGGCCGGAATGCGGGCTGCCGCCGCGATCAGCAGCAGCGCCACCGGCACGTTGATCACGAAGACCGCTCGCCAGTCGAATCCTTCGACCAGCGCGCCACCGAGCGCGGGGCCGACCACCGCGGCGAACCCGCCCGCGGCCGACCAGGCTCCGATGGCCGCGCCGATCTTTTCGCGCGGGGTGGCGGCCAGTACCAAGCCGAGCGCGGACGGCACCATCAGCGCCGCGGTGCCTCCTTGCAGTACCCGGCCCGCGATGAGCCAGCCCGCGGTCGGCGCGAGCCCGCACAGCAGGGAGGTGAGGGCGAAACCGGCCAGCGCGCCGAGGAACAGCCTGCGGCGTCCGAGCGCGTCGGCGAAGCGTCCGGCCGGGGTGAGCAGCGCGGCGAAGGCGACCGCGTACCCGCTGACGACCCAGGTCAGCGTGGTGGTGGCCGTGCTGGGGTAGTCCCGCGCGATCGAGGGGAAGGCGATGTTGACCACCGAGAGATCGAGGAAAGCGATGAATGCCGCGCCGCAGGCGATCAGCAAGGTGCGGGTAGCCGCGGGTGCGGTCGGCGGGCTGTCGAGCCGCACGGACGCGTCGGTCATGAGAAGTCCTTGGTAGCAGGGAAACAAAACGCACGATCGTTCGTTCACTTAAAGTACGACCATACGTTCGTATGTGCAACAGTGGAGTGGAAGAATGAGGTCATGACCGAGTCCGTCACCGCGGGCGACCCGCCCCGCGGCACCGATCAGCGCTTGGCGAAAGGCGCTCGGGCGCGGGCGTCGATCGCGCGCCGCGCCGCCGACGTGGCGTCCGTCGAAGGGTTGAACGGCGTCAGTATCGGCCGATTGGCCACAGATCTGGGACTGAGCAAGAGCGGGATCGCCACCCTCTTCGGCAGCAAGGAGAGCTTGCAGATCGCGGCGGTGAAGTCCGCGCGCCAGGTCTTCATCGATGAGGTCATCACGCCGAGCCTGAGTGAGCCCGCCGGACTCCCGCGCCTGCGCGCCCTGGTCGAGCGCTGGATCGGTCAGGTGGTCCAGCCGGCGTTCCCCGGTGGATGTTTCCGCGTAGCGACCCTCGCCGAGTTCGACAGCAGACCGGGCGCGGTGCGCGATGCCATCGCCGAAGACCGCCGGGACTGGCTCGCGTTCTTGGTGGAGCAGATTCGCCGGGCCCAAGAGCAGGGGCATCTCGGTGGCCGCACGGCCGATGCCGTGGCGTTCGAACTGGACGCCGTGATCGGCGCGGCGCACACCGCCCGTCAGATGGGCGATGAGTCGGGGGTCGCGACCGCGCGCGCCATCGTGGCGGATCTGCTCGCGACGTCCGGCTAATCGTTCGGCGAACCGTTGACCAGGTAGTCCAGGTAAGAGCCGGGGATCGGGGGCAGTTCCACGCCGTCCGCGTCCACGATGTGGGGCCGGATGGCGCCGGTCGGCGTGATCTCGGGGCTTTCGATCAGCACCGTCGTCGCGACCGGAAGGGCGAAGAACTGCACCGCGAACGGCATGGCGGCGGCCAGTTCGAGCAGGGTGGTGTAGTACGACGCGCGGTGCGCGTGGTCTTCGAAGCACTCGACCGACCAACCGGAGGAATCCGGGTCCTTCGTCGCGGTGCGGGCCAGCACCAGCACCGGCGACTCGAGCCCGCACGACGAGACGATCGCCTGCTGATCCTCGCCGGGAAAGTCGAGCTGGTCGGCCAGGCCGACGCCGGCCGCGACTTCGCGCTGGAACCAGACGTCACGCAGGGTGCGATCGACCTGCTCGACCCAATTCTGCGCATCGGTGCGTTCGGCCAGCCCCAGGGTGCCGTCGTCGCGGCCGCGTACCCGGACCAGATTCCAGCCGATGCGGATCGTCTCGCCAGGGTGGTATCGCGTGCCCGCCGCGACGGTGGATTCCAAGTAGGACAGCAACCAGGTCTCCATGCCGGTCAGTTGCGGCTCGGTGAAAACGACGGTGAACTCGGGATGCCCGTGGCTGGCGCAGGAGGTGGTGCGGAACGACTCGGCCATGCCATGTTCCTAGCATGCGGCACCACCGACGGAGCGGCGGCATGGTCGCCGGGAGAGAGAACAGGGGCGATCGTCCGCGGCCCTTCTCGCGTACGCCCTCAGGCCGAAAGCGCGCGCGTCTCCGCGATCGCCGCGTGGTAGCGATCCAGGACGACCTGGGTGAGGGCCGGATGCGCGCCGAGCACGTCGGCGTGGGTGGCCTGCGGCGCGGCGTGGGCCAGGCGATCGGTCAGCAAGCCGGGTGCGAGGAACCACGGCGCGACCAGCACGTGGTCCGCGCCGCGGGCGTGCAGTCGCGAGACCGCCTCCGAGACGGACGGATCGGTGGTCGCGAAGCAGATCTCGGTACGCCAGCCGGTGCGGGCGGCCAAGCGGGCGGCCACTTCGGCGGTCCGGGCGTTGGCCGCGGCCGACGACGATCCGACCGCCGCGACCGCGACACCCGGGCGCCGGCCCGCTGAGGCGTGCGCGGCGCCACCGGCGGCGAGGACCCGGTCGCGCAACGCACCGACCAATCCGGCATCCACGCCGAGCACGTCGGCTTGGGTCAACCGCAGCCCGGGATGGCGCGCGCCTGCCGTGGCGAGCAGTCCGGGCAGGTCGACCCTGGCGTGGAAGGCGCTGCCGAGCAGCAGCGGTGTCACCACGGCATGCGTATGACCTTCGGCGGCAACGGCATCCACGACCTGTTCGACCGACGGGGCGGTGAGATCGAGGAACGCCGTACGGACGTCGAGCTCCGGGCGCGCGGCCGCGACCGCGCCGACCACCTCCGCGACCGTCGCGGCCGAGCGGGGATCGCGACTGCCGTGGGCCACCGCGATCAGCGCGGGCGGTCGCGGTGCGCTCCCGCCGAGCCCGGCCCGGGGGGTCACGAGGCCCGGACGGCCCGCAGGCGGAGTGCCGAAAAGTGCTCGCCGCGCTGCCATGTCAGGCTCCGGTGCCGACCTCTACGGCGGACAGCACATCGCCGACCAGACCGGCCGCCAGAGTGTTGCCACCGGCCGGGTCGATCAGCAGGAAGCTGCCGGTGTGCCGGTTCGCCCGGTAGTCGTCGGCCGGGATGGGCTCGGCGACCCGCACCGAGATGCGCCCGATGTCGTTGAGTTCCAAAGCCTCCGGGCTCGGATCTGCCGCGAGCCGCTGCTCGTCGAAGCGCTCCAGCAGCGTGCCGACGATCGCCTGGGTGGTGCGGGTGCCGTGCTTGAGCAGCAGTCGCGCACCCGGCCGCAGCGGCTTGTCACCCAGCCAGCACACGGTGGCGTCGAAGGTGTCGACCGGTTCCGGCGCGTCGGCGGCCGAGGCGATGATGTCGCCCCGGGAGATGTCGACGTCGTCGGCCAGGATCAGCGTGACGCTGCGCCCGGTCTGCGCCACCGCGAGTTCGCCGTCCGGGGTGTCGATCCGCTCGACGGTCGTGCGGATGCCCGAGGGCAACACCACGACCTCGTCGCCCGGAGCCACCACACCCGCCGCGATCTGTCCGGCGTACCCGCGATAGTCCGGGTATTCGGCAGTGCGCGGGCGGATCACGTACTGCACGGGGAACCGGAGGCCCAGTGCGTGACTGCCGGTGCTGTCGGCGTCGACCGGCACCGATTCCAGGTGCTCGATCAGCGAGGGACCGTTGTAGTACGGGGTGTTGTCCGACCGGGAGGCGATGTTGTCGCCGTGCAGCGCCGAGACCGGGATCTCCAGCACGTCCTCGCTCGACCAGCCCAGCGTGCTGGTGAGTTCGTTGAACTCCGCGGAGATGGCGGCGAACACGGCGGCGGCGTCGTCCACCAGATCGATCTTGTTCACCGCGAGCACCAGCTTCGGCACGCCGAGCAGCGCGAGCACGGCGGCATGCCTGCGGGTCTGCTCGATGACGCCCTTGCGCGCGTCCACGAGCAGGATCACCAGCTGCGCGGTGGACGCGCCGGACACGGTGTTGCGGGTGTACTGCACGTGCCCCGGGGTGTCCGCGAGCACGAAAGAGCGGCGGGGAGTGGCGAAGTAACGGTAGGCGACATCGATGGTGATGCCCTGTTCGCGTTCCGCGCGCAACCCGTCCACGAGCAGCGAGAGATCCGGTGTGGCGAGACCCTTGTCCACCGACGCGCGGGTGACGGCGTCGATCTGGTCGGCCAGAACGGATTTCGTGTCGTAGAGCAGGCGTCCGACCAGAGTGGACTTGCCGTCGTCGACAGAACCGGCGGTGGCCAGCCTCAATAGGTCGGACATGTCAGAAATAACCCTCTCGCTTGCGGTCTTCCATCGCGGCTTCGGAAACCCGGTCGTCGCCGCGGGTCGCACCACGTTCGGTCAGTCGGGACGCGGCGACCTCGGCGAGGATCGCCTCGTTGTCGGCCGCGTCGGAAAGGATGGCGCCGGTGGTGGAGCCGTCGCCCACGGTGCGATAGCGCACCGACCTGGTCTCCAGCACCTCGCCCTCGCGCGGGCCGCCCCACACGCCGGGCGTCATCCACATGCCGTCGCGCAGGTACACCGGACGCTCGTGCGCGTAGTAGATGCTCGCCAGATCGATGTCCTCGCGGGCGATGTAGCGCCAGATGTCCAGCTCGGTCCAGTTGCTCAGCGGGAACACCCGCACGTGCTCGCCCGGCGCGTGGCGCCCGTTGTACAGGTTCCACAGTTCGGGGCGCTGGCGCTTCGGATCCCACTGGCCGAAGGCGTTGCGCAGCGAGAAGATGCGCTCCTTGGCGCGCGAGCGCTCCTCGTCGCGGCGTCCGCCGCCGAACACGGCGTCGAACCGGTGCTCGCTGATCGCGTCCAGCAGCGGGACGGTTTGCAAGGGATTGCGGATGCCGTCCGGGCGCTCGGTGAGCCTGCCGTCGGCGAGGTAGTCCTCCACCTTCGCCACGTGCAGGCGCAGACCGTAGCGCTCGACCACCTTGTCCCGGAACTCCAGCACCTCCGGCAGGTTGTGCCCGGTGTCCACGTGCAGCAGCGCGAACGGCAGCGGCGCGGGCCAGAACGCCTTGAGCGCCAGATGCAACAGCACGGTGGAGTCCTTGCCGCCGGAGAACAGGATCACCGGCCGCTCGAACTCGCCCGCTACCTCGCGGAAGATGTGGATCGCCTCGGACTCCAGCGCGGCGAGGGTGTCGAAATCGGTGATGCCGAACGAACGTTGGATGGTTTCGGTCATGCTGTGTCCTTTTTCGCATGCCCGAGGGGGCCCTGCGTGGTTACGCAGGCTGCCTCCTCCGGGCCCTGACTCGGTCATGCTGTGTCTTTCTTCGCATGCCCGAGGGGGCCCTGCGTGGTTACGCGGGCTGCCTCCTCCGGGCCCTGACTCGGTCATGCTGTGTGCAACCCGCACTCGGTCTTGGCGAGGCCGGCCCAACGGCCGCTTCGCGGATCGGCTCCCGGCTCCGGCTTCCGTGTGCACGGAGCGCAGCCGATGGATGGATACCCCTCCTCCACCAGGGGGTTGACGAGGATGCCGTGCTTCTCGATGTAGTCCTGCATCTCGTCGTCGGACCACGGCGCGATCGGGTTGATCTTCACAAGTCCGAACGCCTCGTCGAACGAGACCAGCGGCGCGTTCGCCCTGGTCGGCGCCTCCACCCGGCGGATGCCGGTGACCCAGGCGTTGTATCCCGCGAGCGACTTCTGCAACGGGACGACCTTGCGCAACCGGCAGCACTCGTTCGGCTCACGGGCGAACAGATCCTTGCCGAGCAGCTGATCCTGTTCGGCCACCGTGTGTTCCGGCCGCGCGTTGATCACGTTCACCCCGTACACGGCCTCCACCGCGTCCCGGGTACCGATGGTCTCGGCGAAGTGGTAGCCGGTGTCCAGGAACAGCACGTCGACGCCGGCGCGGATGCCCGCCGCGAGGTGCACCAGCACTCCGTCCTGCATGTTGGAGGCCACGATGTAGTTCGTGCCGAAGGTGTTCTCGGTCCACTGCAGGAGTTCGGTCGCCGAGGCGCCGTCCAGTTCGGCGGCACCGCGCGCGGCGATGGCGCGGAGCTCGTCCTCGGACAGCTTGTCCGCGAGTTGGGTTGTCACAGTTGATCTCCCGTCGACACTTATCTCAGGTCGGCCTCGTCGGCGCGGACCGCCCACTGGGCGAACCTCTCGCCGTCGGTACGTTGCTTGACGAAGTTGCGCACCACACGGTCGATGTAGTCGCCCAGTTCCTGGGTGGTCACCTTGTGCTGGCGCAGTTTGCGTCCGAAGGCGCTGTCGAAGCCGAGGCTGCCACCGAGGTGAACCTGGAAGCCCTCGACGTGATTCCCGTTGCCGTCGTCGACCAGCTGTCCCTTGAACCCGATATCGGCGATCTGCGAGCGGGCGCAGGAGTTCGGGCAGCCGTTGATATTGATCGTGATCGGGACGTCCAGCTGCGCGTTCAGATCAGCGAGCCGTTCCTCCAGTTCCGGCACCAGCGCCTGGGAGCGCTTGCGGGTCTCGGCGAAGGAGAGCTTGCAGAACTCGATGCCGGTGCAGGCCATCAGATTGCGCCGCCACAGCGAGGGCCGCGCCTGCAGGCCGAGCGGCTCTAGCTCGTCGATCAGCGCGTCGACCTTGTCGTCGGGAACGTCGAGCACGATCAGCTTCTGATACGGGGTGAACCGGACACGATCGGAGCCGATCCGCTCCACCGCGTCGGCCACCTTGGTCAGGACGGTGCCCGACACCCGGCCCGCGATGGGAGAGAAGCCGACGGCGTTGAGCCCGTTGCGCAGCCGCTGCACGCCGACGTGGTCGATCGGCTTGGTCGGCTGCTGCGGCGCGGGACCGTCGATCAGCTTGCGCTTCAGGTACTCGTCCTCGAGCACCTGGCGGAATTTCTCGATGCCCCAGTCCTTGATCAGGAACTTCAGGCGCGCCTTGGTGCGCAGGCGGCGGTAGCCGTAGTCGCGGAACACCGACACGACGGCTTCCCACACGTCCGGCACCTCGTCCAGCGGCACCCACACGCCCACCCGCTGGGCGAGCATCGGGTTGGTGGACAGGCCGCCGCCGACCCACAGGTCGAGGCCGGGGCCGTGCTCGGGGTGCTCGACACCGATGAACGCCACGTCGTTGATCTCGTGCACCACGTCCTGCTGGCCGGAGATGGCGGTCTTGAACTTGCGCGGCAGGTTGGAGTACTCCTTCTTGCCGATGTAGCGGCGCACGATCTCCTCGATCGCGGGCGTCGGGTCGATGACCTCGTCCAGCGACTCGCCCGCCAGCGGAGACCCGAGCACCACGCGCGGGCAGTCGCCGCACGCCTCGGTGGTCTTCAGTCCGACCGCTTCGATGCGCTTCCAGATCTCGGGGACGTTCTCCACCTCGATCCAGTGGTACTGCACGTTCTCCCGGTCGGACAGATCCGCGGTGTCGCGAGCGAACTCGGTGGAGATCTGACCGAGCGTGCGCAGTTGCGCGAGATTCAGCGCGCCGCCGTCGCAGCGCACGCGCATCATGAAGTACTTGGCTTCGAGCAGATCGATGTTCTCGTCGCCGGTCCAGGTGCCGTCGTAGCCCTGCTCGCGCTGGGTGTACAGGCCCCACCAGCGGAACCGGCCGCGCAGGTCGCCCTTGTCGATCCCGTCGAAGCCGGTCCTGGCGTAGATGTTCTCGATCCGCGCGCGGACGTTGAGCGGGTTGTCGTCCTTCTTGGACTGTTCGTTCGGGTTCAGCGGTTCGCGGTAGCCCAGCGCCCACTGGCCCTCGGCCTTGCGGCGAACGGGCTTGCCGGTGCGCACGCGCGGGCCGGTGGAGGTCGCCTCGGGACGCGGGCGATCCGGGCGGACGCGGCGTTCGGAGGCCGGGCGGTCGGGACGCGCGCGATGCCCGGGCTGGGATTCGGGCGTGGGCTGATCGGTCGGACCGGCGTCGGTGCTCGACGTCATGGGGTCGCTCCTGCGGGGTGGGTGGTACATCCTGCTGAAGGGCGTGAGGGGCTGACTCACGCCTGCGGTGTCAGCGGGCCGATGAAGTCGGGGATCGCCGGGGACCCGGGATCGGGGCGCGCTGAACTACCGAGGGGAACGAGGCAGACAGCAGGCGCTGCACACGCGCTTGTAATCGACGTGGCGACGTGCCACCAGTCGAATCTCCAAAGCGCGCATGCGGCCTATTGTGCCACGTCAGCCAGGGCCTTCCGACCCCCCGTCCGGTATTTCCCGCCATTTCGCGGGAAATCCCCTGGACGTTCGACCCGGTTTGTGACGGCAGTCATAGTTCGGGGCACGAACCGAGCGTGTGATACGACCGCCGCATCGTTTGTGATGCTGCGCACGCCGCTTGACCTCGAGTCGGCTCGAGGTAGCACGCTCGTCGCCATGAGTACCCCAGCGGTCGACACCGCCGCAGAGATCGAGGCCATCCGTGCGGTCGTCGCGAGCGTCCAGCACGCCCAGCGGAACGAACTCGTCGACGAATTCGTCGCGCTGTTCCGTGAGGACGCGATCTGGACCACCGGACACGGTCGCCGACTCTACGGACGCGCCGCCATCGCCGAGTTCACCGCCCGCGTGCTGCCGGGGGCCACCGCGCACGGCACGGCGACCTACGAGGTCGAGCACGTGCTGTTCATCCGGCCCGACGTGGCCGCGGTCAAGGTGCGCCAGCGCTACTTCACCCCGGACGGCGCGCTGGACAGCGAAGGCAGTCCGATGTACGTGATGGCCAAGGAGGACGGCCGCTGGTTGCTCACCGCCAACCAGAACACGCCGGTCGTGTCGGACTGAGACGGTCACCATCGGTCCGGGTCCAAGTCGTTCCCGCGATCGAAGGGGTCACGGTGCACGACGGGTCCCGGTCCACCGGGCACGACGGCCGAGGGTTCACCGCGCGAATCGGCCCGAGCCGGGAATCCGAGGTCGCTCGGCGCGCGGCGGAGTCCCGGCCGTCGGCACGCGGTCGGCGACGTTCACACTGGACAGGTGAATTCTTCCGTCGCGTCCGCGAGCGCCGACACGTCCGTGCCGGTGTTGCGCGATTTCGGCGGCGGCCCGTTCGGGATCTACGTGCATGTGCCGTTCTGCGCCACACGCTGCGGCTACTGCGACTTCAACACCTACACCGCGGGCGAACTCGGCACGTCCGCGTCGCCGCAGTCCTGGGCGGCGGCGTTGCGGGAGGAGCTGGCCGCCGCCGCGCGGGATTTCGCCGCGCTGCCGAGCCCTACGCCGGAGGTCTCCACCGTCTTCGTCGGCGGAGGGACGCCCTCCCTGCTCGGCGGTGACGGGCTCGCCGCGGTGCTGGACGCCGTGCGCGCCGAGTTCACCCTCGCCGCCGGTGCCGAGATCACCACGGAGTCCAATCCGGAATCCACCTCGCCGGAATTCTTCGAGCGCATCCGGGCGGCCGGGTTCACCAGGGTCTCGCTGGGCATGCAGTCCGCCGCGGCGCACGTGCTGAAGGTGCTCGATCGCACGCACACCCCCGGGCGCGCCGTCGCCGCCGCGGGCGAAGCCCGCGCCGCGGGATTCGAGCACGTCAACCTGGACCTGATCTACGGGACGCCGGGCGAGCGGGACGCCGATCTCGACGCCAGCCTGGACGCGGTACTCGCCGCGGGCGTCGATCACGTCTCGGCCTACTCGCTGATCGTGGAGGACGGCACCGCGCTGGCCCGGCGGGTCCGCCGTGGCGAGTTGCCCGCGCCGGACGACGACGTGCTCGCCGCCCGCTACGAACGGATCGACGCGCGACTGCGATCGGCGGGGCTCGACTGGTACGAGGTGTCGAATTGGGCCGCGGGCGACGCCGCGGTTTGCAGGCACAACCTCGGCTACTGGGACGGCGGTGACTGGCTCGGCGCCGGTCCGGGCGCGCACAGTCACGTCGGCGGCGTGCGGTGGTGGAACGTCAAGCACCCCGCGCGGTACGCGGATCGAGCCGCCACGGGCGCGTTGCCCGCCGCCGGCTGGGAAGCCCTCAGCGCGGACGAGCGGTACACCGAGCGGGTCATGCTCGCCGTCCGGCTGCGCACCGGCCTGCCGCTGGCCGATCTGGCCTCCTCCGCCCTCGTCGCCGTCGACCGGGTGGTCGCCGACGGCTTGGCTGCGCGCACCGCCGACGACCGGCTCGTCCTCACCGATCGCGGCCGCCTCCTGGCCGACGGTGTGGTCCGCGAGCTGCTCGAATGATCGCGGCGAAGATCACGAATTCATCGAGACGACGAACTTTGTGTCTCGTTGCGGTAACGCGGCGCCGACCGGCCGCGTAGTCTGCGACCAACCCCCAAGGAGACACATGGCGTCGGCACGGCACATCACCCTTATCCATGAACCTGGCGAATTCGCGGAGGCGCGAGCGGCGGAGAAGGCGGCGAATGCGCGCCAGTGCGCCGTCGCCGCCCGCACCGTCGCCAGCTACGCGGAGAACGCCGCCGACTGCGAGTCGTTACTCGCGATGCTCGGCCTCGACGCCGAGGCGGGCAAGCAAGCGAAAGTCGCCGATCGCCGCTGACCGCTACGGCTCGTCCGTGGCGAGCGCGATCCTGCGCCATTCCCGAGGCGAGCGTCCGTAGGCGGCGCGAAAACGCCGGGCGACATGGCTCGGATCGCGAAAACCCCGGCGCCGCGCGATCATCGCGATCGTCCGGTGCTTCTGATCCGGTCGCGCCAGATCGCCGCGCACCTGCTCCAGCCGCTGGCTGATGATCCACTGCTCCAGGCTGTACCCCGCGTTCGCGCAGATCTTGTACAGCTGCCGGACCGACATGTTGTGTGCCTTGGCGATCTGTTGCGCGCCGAGGTCGGGATCGGCCAGGTTGCGCCGGACATAGGCGCGGATGCCCGACAGCAGGATGTCGGTCGGGACGACGGACCCGTTGCCGTCGTCGCCGCCTGCCGACAACAGCAGCGCCCGGATCAACTCGATGCTGGCGCAGCCGGACAGCGCGGCCGCCGGGTCGGCGCTGAGCGCGTCGGCGTCGGCGGTCAGCTGGACGATGTGGTTGGCCACCAGCCGGTAGTGCGGGCTGTCCTGCACTCTCGTCGCGGCCTGACTGATCAGCTCGGCGGGCAGGCCGAGTCGATCCAGCGGCACGTGCAGGCAGGTCGAGGCGCCCTCACCGCGCCAGCCGAAATCGTAGGGCGCGTTCAGGTCCATGACGTGCAGATCGCCCGGTCGCACCACGCGCCGGACGTCACCCTGGTCGTATCGACCCTCACCGGCCTGCTGCACCGCGACCGCCAGCACCGGCGCGGGTGAGGTCCGTACCTGCTTCGGCGTCCGGACCAGCTGGACGGCCGAGGTACGGGTGCGGAAGATGCTCGCCTCGCCGAACCGCCACACGTCGACCGTGGCGTGGACACGCTCGTCCGGCCCGTCCAGCACCACATGGGACGGGACCGATGCCTCCTGTAGCGCCGCGGCCACTGCGGCCATTCGCTCGTGCGGCGCGATGGTGTCCGAATCGAACAGGACCGTCATCACAGCCTCCGTCGCAAATGAGACAGATTCGGCAATCCTCGCACGGACACCCCGATCCGGCCGTGCATTCTGAGCCGAAGATCGTGCACGGAGAGTCGTTTTTCCGGCGGTCGCCCGTCATACGCTGTCGAACGGCGATCGATCAAGCCCGGCCTCCGGTTCGGCCCAGGAGGCGCGCCGGTGCGGCCATGAGTCCGGTGACGCGTAATCCGACCATCCAGCCAGATCGAAGGGAACTGCCATGCCGACGATCACCACCACCGATGGCGTCGAGATCTACTACAAGGACTGGGGAGCGGGACGTCCCGTGGTGTTCAGCCACGGCTGGCCGCTGAACGGGGATGCCTGGGACAACCAGATGAACCTGGTGGCGAGCAACGGCTATCGCGCCATCGCGCACGATCGGCGCGCGCACGGCCGCTCCAGCGACGTGTGGGACGGGCACGACATGGACCACTACGCCGACGACCTCGCCGCGGTGCTCAACGAGCTGGACGTCGAGGACGCGACTCTGGTCGGGCACTCGACCGGCGGCGGGGAGGTGACCAGGTACCTGTCCAGGCACGGCACCTCGCGCGTCGCCAAGGCCGTGCTGCTCGGTGCCGTTCCGCCGTTGATGCTGCGGACCGGCGGCAATCCGGAAGGGACGCCGATCGCGGCGTTCGACGACATCCGCGCCGGTGTGGCCGCCGATCGATCACAGTTCTGGAAGGACCTGTCGGTCCCGTTCTACGGCGCCAACCGCGCGGGATCGAAGGTCTCGCAAGGGCTGCGCGACCACTTCTGGCTGATGGGCATGCAGGTCGGGCTCAAGGGGGCGCTCGACTGCGTGAAGGCGTTCTCCGAGACCGATTTCACCGCCGAGCTGCCGGGCATCGACATCCCGGTGCTGGTGGCGCACGGTGACGACGACCAGATCGTGCCGTTCGCCGCGGCGGGCGCCAAAACGGCGAAATTGCTGCCCCGAGCCCAGTTGAAGGTGTATCCGGGCGCCCCGCACGGCCTGTGTGGCGACTATGAGAAGGCGTTCGACGCCGATCTGCTGGACTTCCTGGAGCAATGAGGAGCACAGAACCCATGACCAGCAAACATTGCCTGCGCCGCGCCGTGGCCGCGCTCGCCCTCGCCCTCGCCGCCACGGTGTCCGCCGGGCCCGCGCGGGCGCAGCCGCTGCCCACCATCGTGCTCGTGCACGGCGCCTTCGCCGACACGACCAGCTGGGACGGCGTCGCCGCCGTGCTGCGCGAGCGCGGCTATCGCGTCGTCACGCCGGAGAACCCGCTGCGCGGGCCCGCCTACGACGCGGCCGCCGTGCAGCGCACGCTGGACACGATCAGCGGTCCCGTCGTGCTGGCGGGGCACTCCTACGGCGGTTTCGTGATCAGCAACGTGCGCGACCCGAAGGTCGAATCACTCGTCTACGTCGCGGCGTTCGCACCGGTGCAAGGCGAGGTCGCCCAGGCGGCGCTGGACCCGATCCGCTTCCCGGGCAGCCAGTTGCTGCCGCCCGCGTTGCAGGTGAAGGTCGTCGACGACGGCACGGGTGTCGCCGGGAAGAATGTGGACGGTTATGTCGCGCCCGACAGCTTCAACGCCGTCTTCGCCCAGGACGTCGGGCCGGCGGCCGCGGCCGACATGATCGCCCATCAGCACTCCATCGCGGTGAAGGCCAACCTCGAGCCCTCCGGGCCGCCTTCCTGGTCGGGCACGCCGAGCTGGTATCTGGTCTCGGCGGCGGACCGGGTCATCCCGCCGTCCTCCCAGCGCTTCATGGCCCAGCGGATGGGAGCGCGAACCAGTGAGATCGACGCCTCGCACGCCTCGCTGGTCTCCCGGCCCGACGCCGTGGCCGCGCTGATCGACGGCGCCGTCCCCCGCTGATATAGGAGGCGTTGCAGGCGAGCGCTCCGGGTATCGACAATTAGACTGACGGGACGGACGAACCGTGATTCGCCTGCGATGCGTGGTGGCCGCGGTGCGTCGGCGCCGGGTACGGCGTGATCGGAGACGAAGAGCGAGGAGGTGGGGCCGATGTCGAGCACCGAGGATCGGCGCTTCGAGGTCCTGCGCGCGATCGTCGCGGACTATGTCGCGACCAAGGAGCCGATCGGGTCGAAGACGCTGGTCGAGCGGCATAACCTGGGTGTTTCCAGCGCGACGGTGCGCAACGACATGGCGGTGCTCGAGGCCGAGGGTTACATCACCCAGCCGCACACGAGCTCCGGGCGCATCCCGACGGACAAGGGCTATCGGCAGTTCGTCGATCGGATCTCCGAGGTGAAGCCGCTGTCGGCGGCGGAGCGCAGGGCGATCATGGAGTTCCTGGAGTCCGGTGTCGATCTCGATGACGTGCTGCGCCGGGGCGTCCGTTTGCTGGCCCAGCTGACCAGGCAGGTCGCCGTCGTGCAGTACCCGACGGTCTCGGCGTCCACGGTCCGCCACATCGAGGTGGTCGCGCTCAATCCCGCGCGCCTGCTGCTGGTGGTGATCACCGACACCGGCCGGGTCGACCAGCGACTGGTGGAACTCGGCGCGCTGATCGATGACGAGGACCTGGCCGCGCTGCGCGGCATGCTCGGCGGCGCGATGGACGGCAAGCGCCTGGCCTCGGCCTCGGCGGCGGTCGCCGAGCTACCCGAGCACGCGCCGGTGCGGCTGCGTGACGTGCTGGTGCGGGTGTCCACGGTGCTGGTGGAGACCCTGGTGGAGCACCCCGAGGAGCGATTGGTGCTCGGTGGCACCGCCAACCTCACCCGCAACGCCGCCGACTTCGGTTTCCCCGGCTCGCTGCGCGCGGTCCTGGAGGCGCTGGAAGAACAGGTCATCGTGCTCAAGCTGCTCGCCGCGGCCCAGCATCCGGGGACGGTCACGGTGCGGATCGGCGAGGAGACGCAGGTAGAGCAGATGCGCGGCACCTCGGTGGTGTCCACCGGCTACGGCGCGGCGGGAGCGGTGCTCGGCGGAATGGGGGTGCTCGGCCCGACCCGGATGGACTACCCGGGCACGATCGCATCGGTGGCGGCCGTGGCCCGATACATCGGTGAGGTCCTCGCCGAGCGCTGACCTGACCAGCGCGGGGAGACGCCACTGCTACGCTCGACCTTTCGGCCGGATAAAGTTGAGTGCACAAGACTAATGCTGTTGCCGGCGCGCTTCGAACGCGGCGCGGGCACCGGCGGCACCGTCGAGAACGACCAAGGACTAGAGAACTCAAGTGGCACGGGACTACTACGGACTGCTCGGCGTCGCGAAGAACGCGACCGATCAGGAGATCAAGCGGGCCTACCGCAAGCTGGCGCGTGAGCTCCACCCCGACGTCAACCCCGACGAGGCGGCGCAGGCCAGGTTCAAGGAAGTGTCGACCGCCTACGAGGTGCTGTCGGACCCGGAGAAGCGGCGCATCGTCGACATGGGCGGCGACCCGCTGGAATCCGGCGGCGGCGGGGCCGGATTCAACGGCGCGGGCTTCGGCGGGCTCGGCGACGTGTTCGAGGCGTTCTTCGGCGGCATGAGCGGATCGGCCGGCGCGCGCAAGCCGCGCGGCCGCGTCCAGCCCGGCGCCGACTCGCTGATCCGCACCCGGCTCAGCCTGGCCGAATGCGCGGTCGGCGTGACCAAGCACCTCACCGTGGACACCGCGATCCTGTGCGACATCTGCCAGGGCTCCGGAACCAACGGCAACTCCAAGCCGGTGCGCTGCGAAACCTGCGGCGGCGCGGGCGAAGTCCAGTCTGTGCAACGGTCCTTCCTCGGCCAGGTGCTGACCTCGCGCCCGTGCCCCACCTGCCGCGGCGCGGGCGAGACCATCCCCGACCCCTGCCACAAGTGCGGTGGCGACGGCCGGGTGCGGGCGCGCCGCGAGATCGCCGCCCCGATTCCCGCCGGCGTCGCGAACGGTATGCGGGTGCGGCTGGCCGCGCAGGGCGAGGTCGGCCCGGGCGGCGGTCACGCGGGTGACCTGTATGTCGAGATCGTGGAGCAGCCGCACGACGTCTTCGTCCGGGACGGCGACGATCTGCACTGCACCATCCGGGTGCCGATGGTCGACGCGGCGCTGGGCACCACCGTCGTGATCGACACCATCCTCGACGGCCCCACCGAGCTGACCATTCCGGCGGGCACCCAGCCCGGCGAGATCTCGGTGCTGCGCGGGCACGGCATGCCGCGGCTGCGCTCCGGCGCGCGCGGCGACCTGCTCGCGCACCTGGACATCGTGATCCCGGCCAAGCTGGACAGCAAGCAGACCGAACTGCTGCGCAAGTACAAGGGAATGCGCGAGCGCGAACGCGCCGAGGTGATGTCGGCGCAGTCCGAGCACAACAGCGGCCTGTTCGCGCGGCTGCGTGCCTCGTTCAGCGGGCGCTAGGTGGCCGCGACGGTCTTCTACCTCGACGAGGTGCCCGAGCCGGGTGCGGTCGCGGTGCTCGACGGACCGGAGGGCAGGCACGCCGCCACGGTGCGCCGTATCCGGGTCGGCGAGCCGATCACCCTCTCCGATGGGCGCGGCGTGCTCGCCGAATCGGAAGTCGTCGCCGCGCACCGTGACCGGCTCGAGCTGGCGGTGCGCGACCGGAGGCTCGCGGCCCCGCCGACGCCGCCGGTGACCGTCGTGCAGGCGCTGCCGAAATCCGACCGTTCCGAGCTGGCGGTCGAGCTGATGACCGAGGCCGGCGCCGACGCCGTCGTTCCCTGGCAGGCCGCGCGCTGCGTCGCGAACTGGGAGGCCAAGGCCGCCAAAGGGGTGGACAAGTGGCGGGCCGCGGCGCGTTCGGCCGCCCGGCAGTCCCGCCGCGCCTACATCCCGGAAGTCGCCGATCTGCACCGTACGAAAGAGCTGCTGGAGCTGGTTCGGAAGGCCAAGGCCGCCGGTGCGATCGTCGCGGCGCTGCACGAATCCGGTACCGCTCGCTTCACCGAATTGCCCTTCGCCGGCGCCACCGAAATCTTCCTCGTGGTCGGTCCGGAAGGCGGGCTGGACGACGCGGAACTCGCCGCTTTGACCGAGGCGGGCGCGGACGTGACCCTGCTCGGTCCGACGGTTCTGCGCACCTCCACCGCGGCGGCGGTCGCCCTCGGCGCGCTCGGCGCGCTGACACCGCGCTGGTGACGATTCCCCCGTGTGGCGCGACAATCGGTTCGGTGCTCGGTCAGACCCGGACAGGTGCCGCTTCCGAGGCGGGAGTGGCGCGCCTCGCCGCCTCGCGCTGCGCTCGATGCGATACGCCCAGCAGTAACGCCGCGAGGACCATCAGGAAGCCGATGCCGCAGGTCAGGCCGAGCCATCCGGCTCGGGCGTAAGCGATCCCGGCCGCGCCGCCGACCAGCGCGCTGCCCAGGTAGTAGGCGAAAAGATACAGCGACGACGCCGCGCCCCGATTGCCTTCGGCCATCGTGCCCACCCATGCGCTCGCCGCGGTGTGCGCACCGAAAAAGCCTGCGGTGTAGAGCAATACGCCGAGTATCACGGCACCGAGGTGATCGGGAATCGTGAGGACGAGCCCGAATGTCATCGCCAGCAGTGAGATCGTGAGCACCCACTGCCTGCCGATCCGATCGGTGAGCCGTCCGGACGCCGCCGACGCCGCCGTTCCGGCCAGATACAGCACGAAAACCAGCCCTGCCAGCGCTTCCGGCAAGCTGAACGGCGCCATGGTCAGCCGGTAGCCGAGATAGTTGTACATCGAGACGAACCCGCCCATCAGCACGAACGCCAGTCCGAACAGCGCGAGCAGTCCGCGATGGCGCAACTGGCTGCCCAGGTCGCCGAGCACCGTGCGGATCCCGGCGGGCCGCGGGACGAAGCCGCGAGACGGCGGCAGCCACCGGACGAACCATACGGTGCAGGCCGCGGCGGCGAGGGAGGCCACTGCCAGCGCCCACCGCCAGGACGCGAGGTCCGAGGTGAACGCCGGAATCAACCGCCCGGCCAGCCCGCCGATCGTGGTGCCCGCAACATAGACGCCCATCGCGGCGCCCAACCCGTCCCCGCCGATCTCCTCCGCCAGATATGCCATAGCCACCGCGGGCACACCTGCCAGGGCGACGCCCTGAAGCGCGCGTCCGGCGAGCAGCACATCCAATGAGGGGCTCAGCGGTAGCAGCAATCCGATCACCGCCGCCGTGATGGCGGAACCGGTCATCACCTTGGTCCGGCCGATCCGCGACGAGAGCGCGCTCACCGGGATGATCGCCAGCGCGAGGAATCCGGTCGTGAGCGAGACGGCCAGCGCCGCTCGCGCGGGCGTCGCGCCGAACGCGGCCGAAAGGCTGGGCAGCAGCGCTTGGGCGCTGTACATGGAGGCGAAGGTCGTCAAGCCGGCCGCGAACAGCGCGGTGGTGATCCTGCGGTCGTGGGCGGCGTCCCGTGCCACCCCGCTCGGAGTCGTGGACATGGCTTCCTCCTTTCGACCAGCATCACCAGCCGTTATTGAGAACGGAAATGAATAATGAGAGCCGAGTTCATGCGTTGATCGCATATAGGGAGGCCGGAGCGTGCTGGGTGAGGATCTGGAGTGGTTCACGACACTCGCCGAACTGGAGCGGGTGGGTGCGGCCGCGGACCGGTTGCACCTCGCGCAGCCGACGCTGTCGCGCATGCTGGCCCGATTGGAACGCAGGGTGGGTGTCGAACTGTTCGATCGGCACGGGAAGCGGATCACTCTCAACGAGTTCGGGCGGATCTATTACGAGCACGCCCGCCGCGCGCAATCCGAACTGGACGCCGCGAAACAGGCGCTCGCCGATCGGTCCAATCCGGCCGGGGGCGTGCTTCGGCTGTCGTTTCAGCACTCTTTCGGCGGCTCGCTGGTGCCGCAGCTGATCAGCGGTTTCCGGCGCGTTTCCGGCCGGATCACGATCACCTTGTGGCAGGGCGCGGCCGAAGCGGTGACCGAGCGGGTGCTCGCGGGCGAAGCCGATCTGGGCATCGTCTCGCCGCGCCCCGCCGCAGCGGGCATCGGCTGGCGCGCCGTGCTGCGCCAGCCGCTGGTCCTCGCGGTGCCGCCGGAACATCGGTTGGCCGGGCGGCGGCAGGTCCGGCTCGCGGAGGTGGCCGACGCGGAGTTCGTCACCATGCACCACGGCTTCGGGATGCGGCGCATCTTCGACGAACTGTGCGCCGCCGCGGATATCCGGCCGAGGATCGCGTTCGAATCGAGTGATCTCGTCACCGTGGCCGGGCTGGTGTCGGCGGGGTTGGGCCTGGCCATCCTGCCGGGCGAAGACCCGCTGTCGGCGGGACCGCTGTCCGGCCCGGCCACGGTGCCGCTGGCGGACGCGGGCGCCGCTCGCTCGGTGGGGCTGGTCTGGTCCGCCGCGGCGACGCCACCGGAGGCGGTGCGGCGCTTTCGTGACTTCACCGAGGATTGGGCGCGGCGACGTGGGGGAATCCCGTGAGGACCTGATTGCGCCGGCAGCATATTCACTGGGCGGTGTCGGTGGGGCGGGTTAAACTTCTCTCCATACAGCAGTCGAGACCGGAAAGCAGGCATTAGCCACTTTTGAGAACACAAGGCGAGATCGGCGACCCGGCCACCCCAGCGGCGGGCATCGGCGCCGGCGACAACGGTTCGGGTCCCGCAGCGCGCACAGTGCGCTCGAGTATCGAACTCGCTCCCGAATCCGTGTTCCCCTTCCTCGGTTCGGCCGACCAGAACCTTCGTGAACTGGAAACGCTGCTCGACGCGGACATTCACGTCCGCGGCAATTCCGTGACCCTCACCGGCAAGGCGGCCGATGTCGCGCTCGCCGAGCGGGTGATCGAGCAGCTCGTCGCGCTCACCGGCCGCAACCGCGTGGTGACGCCCGAGGCCGTTCGGCACACCGTGTCCATGCTCACCGAGGGCTCCAGCGACTCCCCCGCGGAAGTGCTCAGCCTGGACATCCTGTCCCGGCGGGGCAAGACCATCCGGCCCAAGACGCTGAACCAGAAGCGCTACGTCGACGCGATCGACGCAAACACCATCGTGTTCGGCATCGGCCCCGCGGGTACCGGCAAGACCTATCTGGCCATGGCCAAGGCGGTTCAGGCGCTGCAGTCCAAGTCGGTCAACCGGATCATCCTCACCCGCCCTGCGGTCGAGGCGGGGGAGCGGCTCGGCTTCCTGCCCGGCACGCTGAACGAGAAGATCGATCCGTACCTGCGCCCGCTCTACGACGCGCTGCACGACATGATGGATCCGGAGGCCATTCCGAAGCTGATGGCGGCCGGTGTCATCGAGGTCGCGCCGCTGGCCTACATGCGCGGGCGCACACTGAACGATTCGTTCATCATCCTGGACGAGGCGCAGAACACCACCGCCGAGCAGATGAAGATGTTCCTCACCCGCCTCGGCTTCGGCTCCAAGATCGTGGTGACCGGTGACGTGACACAGGTCGATCTGCCGAACGGCGCCCGATCCGGCCTGCGCGCCGCCAGCGAGATCCTCACCGAGATCGAAGACATCCACTTCGCCGAGCTGACCAGCAGCGATGTGGTTCGCCACCGGCTGGTCTCCGACATCGTCGACGCCTACGACCGCTTCGAGTCCCAGACGCGCCCGCAGGTCGCCCCGCATTACGCGGGCAACCGGGCGCAGCGCCGCGCGGCGAACCGGTCGGACCGGCGATAACTCGTCTCGCCGGGCGGGGCTCCGCTCCGCCGACGCGATAGCGGGGATCGTAGGCTGTTCGGGTGAGCATCGAGATCGCCAACGAGTCGGGCATCGACGTACCCGAAGAAGAGCTGGTCAGCGTCGCGCGGTTCGTGATCGCCCGGATGGACGTGCACCCGGCCGCGGAGCTGTCGATGGTGCTCGTCGATCTCGACACCATGGCCGATCTGCACATGCGCTGGATGGACCTACCCGGCCCGACCGACGTCATGTCCTTCCCGATGGACGAGCTCGAGCCGGGCGGGCGGCCCGACAGCCCCGAACCCGGCCCGTCCATGCTCGGCGACATCGTCTTGTGCCCGGAGTTCGCCGCCGGGCAGGCCCGCAAGGCGGGGCACTCCCTGGATCACGAACTCGCCCTGCTCACCGTGCACGGCGTCCTGCACCTGCTCGGCTACGACCACGCCGAGCCGGAGGAGGAGAAGGAGATGTTCGCGTTGCAGGCCCGGCTGCTCGAGGAGTGGTACGAGAGCCTGCGGGAAGCTCGGCGGCGCGCCGAGCTGGCCGAACGCGACGCGCGGTTGCTTGGCAAGGCGGGCTTCACCACACCGGGTGACTCCTCGGGTCAAGCGTGAATTCGCTGACCCTCGTTCTGCTCGCGGTCCTGCTCATCTCGGTGGGTGGGGTTTTCGCCGGTGTCGATTCCGCCCTGAACACGATTTCGCCCGCCCGCGTCGACGACATGATGCGCGCCGACCGGCCCGGCGCGGTGCGGTTGAGCCGGGTCGTCGCCGACCGGGCGCGCTACGTGAATCTCATGGTGCTGCTGCGCATCCTGTGCGAGATCGGCGCCACGGTGCTGCTCGCGGCGGGGCTGATGACGGTCTGGGGGAAGAACTGGGCGCTGCTGGTCACCGCGCTGGTGATGGTGCTGGTGTCCTACGTGGTGATCGGCGTCGGCCCGCGTACGCTCGGCCGGCAGCACGCGTACTCCATCGCGCTGGCCGCGGCCTTGCCGCTGCAGTTCATCGGCGCGCTACTCGGCCCCCTGAGCAGGCTGCTGATCCTCATCGGTAACGCGATCACCCCGGGTAAGGGTTTTCGCAACGGCCCCTTCGCTTCGGAGATCGAGCTGCGCGAGGTGGTCGAGATGGCCGGTGAGCGCGGTGTGGTCGCCGACGACGAACGGCGCATGATCCAGTCGGTCTTCGAACTCGGCGACACACCGGCGCGTGCGGTGATGGTGCCGCGCACCGAGATGGTCTGGATCGAAGCGGACAAGACCGCGGCGCAGGCGATGTCGCTGGCGGTGCGTTCCGGGCATTCGCGGATCCCGGTGATCGGCGAGAACGTCGACGACATCCTCGGCGTGGTCTATCTGAAGGATTTGGTGCCGTACACCGATCGCAGCCGCAAGGTGCGGGTGCGCGAGGTGATGCGGCCCGCGGTGTTCATGCCCGACTCCAAACCGCTCGACAGCCTGCTCGACGAGATGCAGCGCAGGCGCAACCACATGGCGTTGCTGGTGGACGAGTACGGCGGCATCGCGGGTCTGGTGACCATCGAGGACGTGCTCGAGGAGATCGTCGGTGAGATCGCCGACGAGTACGACACCGACGAGACCCCGCCCATCGAGGATCTCGGTGACGGCCGTTATCGCGTCTCGGCCCGGTTGCCGGTGGAGGACCTCGGCGAGCTGTACGGATTGGAGATCGACGAGGAGGACGTCGACACCGTCGGCGGCCTGCTCGCACACGAGCTGGGGCGCGTGCCGCTGCCCGGGTCGAAGATCGAGGCGCACGGGCTGGTGCTGCGCGGCGAAGGCGGCGCGGACGCGCGGGGCCGGATGCGGGTGAACACCGTAGTGGTACGCAAAGCGCGCGAGAAGGTCCCCGCGGGGAAGACCAACGGGGACAATGCCAATGGCAAGCGCAAGGCCAACGGATCGGAGCGGGAGATCCCTGCCGATCGCGACGAGGACGGAGACAGCGAATGACCGAACTGGACGCCGAGGACAACAAGCTGGTGGTGCTGGCGAGGGGCGCGCTCGGCCGTACCGGCGGGGCGAGCGGAGCGGCGATCCGGGACACCGACGGCCGCACCTACGCCGCCGGTGAGGTCACGCTGACCGCGCTGCGGCTGACGGCGCTGCAAGCAGCCGTGGCGGCGGCGTTGTCCAGCGGCGCGGAAGGATTCGAGGCGGCCGTCGTGGTCGGCGGGCGGTTGTCCGACTTCGGTGTGACCGCGGTGCGTGAGGTGTCGGCGGAGGCGCGGATCATCTTCACCGACCGCGACGGCGCGGTGTTCGAGATCGTCGACGACTCCGCCGACGCGGCCGACGCGGTGAGCGCCGAATCCAGCGAGGTTCGCGGTGGCTGACGCGCGGGAATTCCGTTCCGGATTCGTCTGTTTCGTCGGTCGCCCCAACACCGGCAAGTCGACGCTGACCAACGCGCTGGTGGGTGCGAAGATCGCGATCACCTCCTCGCGCCCGCAAACCACCAGGCACACGATTCGCGGCATCGTGCACCGCGAGCACACGCAGTTGATCCTGGTCGACACCCCCGGTCTGCACCGCCCACGCACCCTGCTCGGCCAGCGGCTCAACGACCTTGTGCGCGACACCTATTCGGAAGTCGACGTGATCGCGCTGTGCATCCCGGCCGACGAGAAGATCGGTCCGGGCGACCGCTGGATCGTGCAGCAGATCAGGCAGATGGCGCCGAAGACCACGCTGCTCGGCGTGGTCACGAAGATCGACAAGGTGAGCCGCGACCAAGTCGCCGAACAACTGATGGCCGTCTCCCGGCTACTCGGCCCGGATGCCGACGTGGTGCCGGTGTCGGCGGTCAAGGGCGAGCAGGTGGAGGTCCTCGTCGACGTCATCGCCTCGAAGATGCCGGAGGGCCCGGCGTTCTACCCCGACGGCGAACTCACCGACGAGCCGGAGGAAACGCTGATGGCCGAGCTCATCCGCGAGGCCGCGCTCGAAGGCGTACGCGACGAACTGCCGCACTCACTCGCCGTGGTCATCGAGGAAGTCCTGCCCTACGAGGAGCGCGAGGACATGCTCGACGTACACGCCCTGCTCTACGTCGAGCGCCCCAGCCAGAAGGCCATCGTCATCGGCAAGGGCGGCTCCCGCCTGAAAGAAGTGGGCACCAACGCCCGCAAGCAGATCGAACACATCCTCGGCACCCGGATCTATTTGAACCTGCACGTGAAGGTGGCCAAGGACTGGCAGCGGGATCCCAAACAGCTGGGCAAACTCGGGTTCTGAGCGGTTCGGTCGTCGGTTGCCATGAAGACCCTCTGGGGATGATGGCGGGCGCAGCGCTGTCGTTGCTCATGTCGCCAGGAAGGTTCTGATCGCTTCGTCGCTGGAGAGATGGTTGGCGCCGGTGGTGACGTCGATCGTCGGGTAGTTCCTGCGCACGGCGTCGGCGACGGTGGCGAGGCGATCGGCGACTACCGCGGGGTCGCGTAGCGCCTGCTGACTCAGGCCTTCGAAGCCGGGGAACCCGTCGGCGACCAGGGTTACCTCGGGGTTGGCGATGATGTCGTCGTAGGTCTGGAATTCGACGCTGACGATCTTGGATGTGTCCACCCGGCCCGGGGTGGTGAATACGCGGTCGCTGACGCCTTCGATGAAGTTGGCCGCCGAATGCCCCTCTTCGATCATCGGATTCACCCGGATACGGTTGGGGTCGATACCCAGGACCATGCCCGCGGGGTGGAACCGCATCGTGCCGTCGCGAACATCGGTCCAGCTCGTGATCGTTCCGTACACTCCGGCGATGTCTGTGCCGTCGGTCAGGTATACGACGTCTCCGGCGGTACTGTGCGACGCCGTACGGATATAGCCGTCCTCGGCTGAGGCTTCTCTTCCGCGAAAAGCCCTGGGAAACACCTGATCGACCTGCCATAGGCGTGCGCCGTTGTAGAAACGATCCGGCGGGGTGGATCCGGGTTCCAACAGGGGATGCGGGAACGACGGGTCGCCGGTAGCGAATTCGTGGCGAAAACCTCTGTCGGCGTCGGTGAGTACTCGGGCCGCACCCTCGGCTTCCCGAGCGAAGGGCCGGACGCCGTGTTCGGCGTCAACCCTCGCGAGCCTCTCGAGCTCGTTGCTCAAGTGTTGGGCGAAGCGGGCATACGCCCGTGCAATCAAGTCGGATCTGCTCAGCAAGACAACGCCCTCGGCCCGATCGCATCATCTAAGGCGTTACTGGCCTGCGGATACGTCTCCGCGGTGCTGAGGCGGCAGTAGTTCCTCGTCGAGCACCACCAAGACATGAGCGTCTACCGAATGACGGTCGGCCATCGGGGTCCTCCTCGCGTTCCGGGTTCGGCCGAGAGTCGCGGCATCGGCGCTCGGAACCCGCGAGGGCACAGCAGCGGCCGTACCGACACATGCGTGGACTCGGCGCATCCCACAAGGTACATCGCGCAGGTGGATGCCGAGCCTGATTCGGCGCGTCGCTCGGGTCGGAACCGGCACGGCCCGAGCCGGATTCGAGTCAGATCACCACCACGGGTCCGGGCGGTGGCGGTCCCATCGGAGTTCCGATTCGAGCTGGGCGGCCAACGAGATCAGCAGAGGTTCGGAATTCGCCGTGCCCATCAGTTGGGCGCCGATGGGGAGACCGGCGGCGGTGAAGCCGGCGGGGACGTTGATGCTCGGCCAGCCGAGGACGTTCCAGGGCCAGGTGTAGGGGCAGGCCGCGGTGATGAGGTTGTTGGTGGCGTTGACGCCGATGCCGTCGATCTCCTCGGCGCGCGGCGGGGGAGTCGCGGTGGTGGGTGCGAGGACGACGTCGTAGTGGCGGAAGAAGTGGCCGATTCGCCTGTGCAGCAGGGGTTCCAGTTGCCGTGCCGCGTAGAGGGCGGGGCCGTCGAGTACGCGCCCGATCCGGGCGTTGGCGGCGGTGCGCGGGTCTACCTCGAGGCCGTGCATGCGGTGGTATACCCGCCGGATTCCGGCGAGTGAACGCGGCAGGAACGAGGCGCCGATCAGGATGCCGTAGTGCAGGTCGGCCACGGTCACGGTATGCCCGAGCTCGCGCAGGGTTTCGGCGGTGCGTCGGACGGCTCGCTCGACCTCGGGATCCAGGGCGGTTCTGGTCGCGGTGAACGGAATACGCAGCGAGAGGGCGATGCGCAACCGGCCCGGATCGCGCCCCACCGCGTCCGAGGCGCTGATCGGCTCCGGCGTGTGCAAATCTCCCGGGTGCGGACCTGACGCAGCATCCAGCAGGAGCGCCGCGTCCGCGACGGTGCGCGCCAGCGGCCCGTTCACGGTGAGGCCGTAGAACGCTTCGGCCTCCGGCCAAGTCGAGATGCGTCCGCGCTGTGGCTTGATGCCGACCAGATTCGTCCAGGCGGCCGGGATGCGGATCGAGCCCGCGCCGTCGGACCCGAGGGCCGCCGGGACCAGTCCGGCCGCGACGGCTGCCGAAGCGCCGCCGGAGGACCCGCCCGGCGTCCTGGTGCGGTCCCACGGGTTACGGGTGTGCCCGAACCACGCGGCGCTGGTGAACGGCCACTGGCCCAGTTCGCAGGTATTGGTCTTCCCGACGATCACCGCGCCCGCGGCACGCAGGCGGCGGACCGATTCCGCGTCCTCGGTCTTCGGCGCGAAATCGCCGCCGCAGCCGAACGCGGTCGGCTCACCCGCGACATCGGTGTCGTCCTTCACCGCGACGGGCACCCCCAGCAGTGGCAGCCGTTCGCCCGCGGCCAAGCGCCGGTCGGCGTCGGCGGCCTCGGCCAGCGCCCGCTCGCGGCGCACGATCCGGAAGGCGTTGAGCGTTCCCTGGGCCGCGTCGATCCGATCCAGCGCCTCGCCGACCGCATCGGTCGACGTGATCGCGCCGCCGGCGATCGCGGCCGCCAGTTCGGCCAGCCCCAGCCCCATCCGCCGCGTGCCGGGTGCGGGATCGGACACCGTCATGTGAGCTCCGTCTCGTCGTTATCCACCAGACGGTAGCGCGAAGTTGGTCAATCGTCCATATCGGTGCGCGGCCATGGGACCCCGCTCGGCCGTGGTGGGGAGGGAACCGGGGCGGTGCTCGCCAGGCGGGTCACCTACCTCCCCGGCGCGGTACGCGCCGCAGCAGCGATGTGGTGCTGGGACGAGCCGCCCGACCGGAGGATCGCCTCAGCGAATGTGCTTGCACTCGCCGTAGGGCACGCCCTGGGTGAGGTCGGGCCTGCCGAACATCCGGCCGACCAGCGCGTTGAACGCGGCCACCGAGAACCTCTCCATGTCGTTGCAGAGGAAATCGTTCTTGGTGCCCGAGACATCCTTGGATTTCAGCGATTTCGCCCACTTCTGCGGTGTCCCCCCGCACCCGACGTGTACCTGGTAGTCGCCACCTTTGTCGAGCTCGAAGGAATAGTCGACCTTGGAGTGGCCGCCGAGCCGGACCGGGACCTTGGTCTGCGCCCATCCCGATTTCGACGTCTTGGCCTGGACCCAGACACCGACCGGCGAGGCACTGTTGATGCACCCGATGGTGCCGCTCACGGTGGTCGGCGCCGCCGACGCGCTCGGCAGGCCCAGGCCAAGGAATGCCGCCGAAGCGGAGAGCACAACGGCCGTGCGAAGGGACTTGCGCATTATTCGAACCTTTCGATAGGGGATTCCGTCTCGACGGACTCGGATCGCGCCGAGCGAGCCGCGACGACGACTTGTTCCGGTCGCAAGAGGCGCGCACCCATGACGTATCCGGGGCGCACGACCCGCAGCACCGAGCCCGGCGATCGGCCGGAAGCCTCGGCGGCGACCGCTTCATGGATGTCGGGATCGAAGCCGGCCCTGGCGGGCACGCGCCGGACGCCACGGCGTTCGAGAACCTCGTGCAGTTCGTCGACGATGCTGCCGAGCACCTCGTCGTGCTCGTCGTTCAGCGACGCCACGCGATCGACGAGCATGAGCAGTTCACGGAACAGCGGGGCGAGCAGCTGTTCGGCGAACCCTCCGCGGGCGAGGGAGAGCTGCTCGTGCAGATCGTCCAAGGCTCGATTCTTCGCCTTGTCCTCGAGCAACCGGCGGTGGAACAGGTCGCGCAGTTGGGCGACCTCTCCGGCCAGCGTCGTCAGCGGATCATCGGTACCGGGCGGGGCCGTCATATGCCGCGCTCGAGGATGTCGTACCGCTTCGAGTTGTGCTTCCAGACCGGCATGCGGTGGGTGAGCGTGTAGCCGGCGACGACGGCGGCGACGATCAGCAATCCGATGCCCTTCATGGGTATCAGGGCCAAGCCGATGATGAGGGCCACCGCCCACGGGCCCATACCGGTGTGGACCCACCTGGCCTCGGCGGCTTTGTCGGCGAGTTCGATGTTCTCTTGCAGCGATGCGCGCAGCGGACCGTCGTCGAACCGGAGTTTCAACGCGCGGCCGGACATGTCACGGGTGACGGCGATCTGGGCCTCGGAGGTGATGCAGTACGCTCCGCTGCGCAGCTGCGACCACATGCCGAGGTTGACCTGTTCCAGCGCGAGCGCCAGGTAGTACTGGAAGATCTGCTCGTTCGGATGATGCCGGACCACGTCCTCCATCAGCTCCAGCGCCTTGTCGTTCTTGTTCTGCTGCAAGTAGACGTTGGCGATGGCGGTCCGATAGAGCGGCTCGCCGGGCGCGAGACGCAGTGCCGTCTCGTATTCGGCGAGCGCTTCGTTCAGCGCGCCGGTGGCCAGGAACGCTTCGGCGTAGTCGAAGTGGTATTCCGGGCTGTCCGGCTTGAGACCGATGGCTTCCCGGAACTCGAAGCCGGCGTCCTTGTAGTTGCCCATGACGAACGACGAGTTCGCGCGCACCGCCCACGCCTCGTGGTCGGCGCCGTTGACCGAGATCGCCTCGCGGGCACAGTAGTACGCGGAGGGCGCGTTACCGCGCTCGAAGTACTCACGGGCGAGGCCGAGCCAGTCCCGGCCGCTCTGCGCCACCGGCGCCGGTTGATTGCTCGTCGGCCGATACTGCCTGGCCTGCTGGTCGAATTGCCGTCGTCGGTTCGCGTCGAGCAGCACGCGTTCGGCCTGACCGAGGTGGCGTACCCGGGCTTCGGCCTGCGCGCGTTTCACGGGATCCGACTGGCCCGCGCGCTTGTTCCACATTCTGCGCTGTTCGCGGATGGCCGTCTTGATGGCGTCCTCGTCGGCGGTCTCGGCGAGGCCGAGGATTTCGTAGTAGTTGACGAACTCTTCGGTTGTCGTGGTCATGCTCAATTCACCTCGAGATTTTCGTTCTTCGTGCGGGCGGCCCGGATGTCGGTGGCGCTGAGATTGGCGACGTTGTCGACCTCGAACGTGCCGAGTGATCTGTCCGCGGTGAGGTCGGTGATTTCGACCTGGATGGTCTGATCCATGTCGTAGTGGAAGGTGATCAGGACCGGAGCGTTCGCCGGATAAGGCGGGATGGCGAAAAGCTGCCCGCCGTCGGGCCATTTTCCTTTGGTGACGAACCGGACGTGGTCGATGTCCTCGTCGTCGCCTTGGGTGACGCAGATCCGCACTTCGGTCTGGCCGTCGGCGACGGTGCCGAACACCTTGCTCGCCTCGGCGGGGATCTTGGTGTTGCGCGGGATCACGATGCTGTTGCGCGGCCGCAAGCTGTCGTTCAGTGCGACCGTTCCCAGCGCCTGCGAAGTGACGTCGAGGATCACCGGCTTGCGCGCCGCGCTCGACGACGTCTCGGCTTCGGCCCGCAGCGCCGCGCCGAGCGCCACGAGCTCGTCGGGGTTTCCGGCCCGCAGCGGTGGCTTGCCGGTCAGTTCCTCCAGCATCGTCGCCACCATGGGCATGCGGGTGGACCCGCCCACGAGCAAGGTGTGATCGATGTCCGCGAACCGCAGGCTCAACTCCTCCACGAGGGAGTGGGCCAGGTCCCGCGACTGGTTGAGCAGGTCGCTGGTGAGGTCTTCGAACGTTTCGCGCGTCACGGTCAGTGTGCGGGTGACGCCGTCGTGGCTGAGCACCACTCGGGTGGACCGGGTCGAACTGAGCGTGCGTTTGGCGAGTTCGGCCTTCTCACGCAGGTCGGCTTCGGTCTCGAACGCGTCGGTGAGATCGCCGCCCCCCTGGGCCATGTACTCCTCGTTGAGGTGCTGCATCAGCCGGTTGTCCCATTCGAAGCCGCCCAGTTCGTGCAAACCGTCGGTGCCGAGTACGTCGAACACGCCGTCGCTGATGCGCATGACGGTGACGTCGAAGGTGCCGCCGCCCAGGTCGTACACCATGACGGTGCCGCTGCCGCGATCGAGTCCGAAGGCCAGCCCGGCCGCTGTCGGCTCGTTCACCACACGCAGCACGTTGAGACCGGCGATCGTGCCCGCGTCCCTGGTCGCCCGCCGTCGCGCGTCGTCGAAGAACGCCGGGACCGTGATCACCGCGTCGGTGACCTGCCCCAGGACGAGTTCGGCGTCCTCCTTCAGTCGTTTGAGGATCAACGCCGACACTTCCTCGGCCGAGTAGGCGCGGTCGTCGGAGGTGACGAATCGGTAGTCCGGGTTGCCCATCTGCCGTTTGACGAACTGCGCGACATCCAGCGGCGCGGTCACCGTGGACCGTTTGGCCATCGAGCCGACCAGCACGCTGTCGGAGTCGAAGAAGACCACCGACGGTGTGAGTCGCTCGCCGTCCCGGTTGACCAGGATCTCCGGCCTACCGCTCGCGCCGACGACGGCGACCGCTGAATACGTGGTACCGAGATCGATACCGACGGTATGTGCCACTGTTTGCCCTCCCGACGCACCTGGTGACGGTGCATGAAAAACGGATACTGCGAAATATTCGACGTGTGCGGTTCCTGTGGTGGCCCGCGTCGGCTTCGGACGCGCGCCACGCACCGCACAGCCGGCGGGAACGGTCAGGGATTCGGCGCCTTCCATTCGAATTTGCACATCTGGCACTGGTATTTCTGCCAGCCCTGACGATCCTTCTCGCCGATGTCCATTCCGGTCTTCTTGCTGCATTGCGGACATACTTCAGCCATAATCGGCCTTCCGGTAGTGGGAACTGTGCTCCAGAGCCATCGGGGGGTGCACAGGTTTAGAATCATATAAGTCGGAGAGGGCAAGTAATCAGCGAACTTCGCAGTGATTTCCGGCCCGTATTATCGGCGGCGGACCGAATTTTTGCCGTTCCTTGATGATGTCGCTGGATTATTGCTCCGAGTGCCCCGTACTCGGCAAGATCTTGCTACGGGGGTTCGTATCCCGGTCTTCGGCTCGGGTTGCCGATCTCGCTTCGGTACGCGCGCTATGAAACCTACTGGTTCGAAAGACGTTCGATGTCTTGCCGACGCGTATCACCAGCGATGAAGATCGCGATATGGAACCGAGCTTGCGAGTACTCGTCGCCTCGCCCCTGGGGGGAATCATCGCTCCCACACTGTCGCAATATTTTCCGGCATCGACCGTCGCGGTTGCCTCCGATGTCGACGAGGTTCGCACTCAAATCGTGGGACGTTTTCGGTTCGACGTGGTCATCTCGGATCTGATCTGGAACAAACCCGAAATGGAGTACCGTTTCGACGGTTTGGATGTCCTGGACTTGCTGCGTGACACCAAACGGCAGAGCGAGGTTCTGCTCGCCGCGCAAGGGCACAGCATGGAGAGCGATCACCTGGACGAGGCCCGGCTGCGCGCGGCCGAGATCGCCGAGTTCTACGACAAGTCATCCGGCGTCCCCGCGCTGCTCGCGGCTATCCAGCGCGCCGCGACCGGCCGCAGCGAACAGATCGCGCTCCCGCGGCAGGGGCCGCCCGCACTGTGCGCGCTGTTCACCGAACAGCGTGGTGAGACGGCGGGCCGGTTGGCCGGTGCGATCGCGGCCAAATCCGCTTGGGACTACAACTCTCTCGCCCAAGTCGCCCGGGTGGGCCTCAACACCGCCAACAAGGCCACCAACACTTATATCGGGCCGATCATTCTCGCCCGCAAGGAGTTGCCGGAGGGGACGCCGTTGACCCAGGGGGCGGTCTTCCGCTGGTGCGGTGAGCACGCGCATTATCTGATCAGTTGGTGCCGCCGCAACGGCCATGCCGATGTCCTCGGCCCGCGATTCACGTGACGGCACGATCCGCACCGGGAGTGCGCGGATCGCCATCAGCTCTCGTCCCGATGCGTCAGTACCTCCGTGTGCCCGTTGCGGCGACACCAACTCATCAGATAGCGCGCGTGTAATCCACACCAGCGGTACACGACGGCGGAGGTCAGCTCTCCGTGGGATTCGTTCTCGCGCCGTTGCGCGATGATTCGTCCGAGATGGCCGTCGGCGAGCGAATGGGCCGCGTCGAGATCGACTTCGGCCACGGCTGCCAGGGACGCGGGGTCCCACGTGCGTCCGGAGGCGATCGCCCCGGCGAGCCGGCCCGCGATTACTCCGTCTCGTCCGGTGAAAAGTTCATAGAGCGACGGAATACCGTCTGTCGCGCGCCGATTCGGCAGGCGTCGGCCGTCGGCCGCTTGTCGTATCGCCGAGAGCAGTGCCGCTACCCCCGTGGCTTTCTCGTGCACACCCGCGATCTCGTCCGCCCGGTGGTACGCCTCGTCCAAGTGATCCTGCTCCATGCTGTGCCCTTGGCCTGCCAGCAGAACGGCAGTGCCCGTCCGGCTTTCGCGCACCATTTCCAGGACATCCAACCCGTCGAAGCGGAACTCTTGCTCGGGGTCGTTCCATACCAGGTCCGCGAGCACCACGTCGAGTTTCTCGATGCCGGTGACAGCGTGGACCACCTCTGCCCGGTCGCGGGCGACGATGACCTTCGCCGCGGGGAAGGACGCCGACAGCGTCGGTTCGATGACGTTTCCGAGCGGTGAAGCGACGAGGAGTCGCATGAATCGTTTCCCCTCTCGTGATCCCGATGGAAACTTTCCGTCCCGCGGCGAGAAGATAAGTATGAGCCTCGCGCAGAAGCGCACGGGAGATCATCGACGCCGGATCTGGCACTCCGTCCGGCTCTGTCGGCCCGTAACAGCCACCCCGCGAGACCTTTTCGTCGATGGTTGCCTCCGTGCGGTAGGGGGCTGCAACATCTTGCCCGGCAGTGCGCTACTGCGGGCACAGACCGTGCTGGGCGATGGTCGGAAGGTAGCGCTGCCACTCGGTGGCGGTGATCGGCCCGCTGCCGCTGTCGCAGAGTTCGGCGGCGACCTCGTCGACGTCCGTCGCCCAGACGCGCACGATCCGGTCCGGTCCCGCCGCGAGCAGCACATCGCCGCCCAGCGCGTAGACGGCATCGTTGACCCGACCCGTGTAGGCGTTGAGCACCGCCAGCCGCCGCGGGTCGCGCGGGTCGGTGATGTCCCAGACCCAGATGCCGTTGTCACTGGCGCCGCCGACCAGTCGCGTGCCGTCGGGGCCGAAATTGACGGTGATGATCGCGTCGGCGGCGCCGATCAGCGTGGCGAGATGCCGGGGCGCCTCCGGGTCGGACAGGTCGAAGAGTTTGACGGTGTGGTCCATGCTGCCCGCGGCGAGGATCGGCGCGGTGGGGCTGAAGGCCACGGCGGCCAGATCGTTGGTGAATCCGGAGAGTTCGGGCAGTTCCCGCGGGCGGGCGCGATCACGGATGTCCCAGCGGAACACCGACTCGTTGGACGTGGCGATGGCGAGTTGGGCGCCCGCGGCGTCGACGGCGGCGATGCCCGGCAGGCCGGGACCGGTGGAGACCGCGCCGAGCGATCGCGGGGCGGCCAGGTCGCCGAGGTCCCACAGCGTGACAGTCGGATCGTCCTGGCCCGCGACGACCAACGTCTTGGCGTCGGGGGTGAAGGTCATGGCGGAGACGATGCCGTTGACGGCGGCCACCTTCGATGTCGGCCGGGGGTGCGCCGGATCGCGTAGGTCCCACAGCAGTACGTGCCCGGCGCGGGTGCCGACCGCGGCCGTCGAACCGTCCATCGCCAGCGCGACCGCTCCGCAACTCTTCTCATCCGCGCCGACGGGCAGCGCGGCGTATTCGACGGGTGCCGCGGGATCGCCGAGGTTCCACAGGTGGGCGCTGCCGTCGCCCGCGCCGGTGCCGACGAGCAAGAGCTTCCCGCTGCGATCGATCGGTGTCTGGAAGACCACGCTCTGTGCCCCGCGCAGGACCGGGCCCGGCAGCGGCCAGATCCGGACGGTGCCGTCGAGACTGCCCGTGATCAGTGCGTGCGCGTCGAGGGCGAAGCGCACCGACACCACGATGACCGGGTTGGGCAGTTCCATCTCCAGTTGGTCGGTGTCCAGGCGCCACACGCGCGTCTTGTTGTCCGAGCTGACCGCGGCCAGCCGCGTGCCGTCCGGGCTGAAGGCGACGTCGTTGACATAACTGGTGAATCCACGCAGCGCGGGCAGTGGCGCCGGGGCGGCCGGGTCGCGCACATCCCAGCGGCGCACCTCGTTGGCGCGTCCGGGGACGGCGAGGACGGAGCTGTCCGGACTGAATCGCAGCGACAATGCCTGCGCCGTGGAACCGTCGGGCGGAATGTCGGTCAGCGGAACGTCCCGGTCGGTGGCCCAGATGCGCAGTGCGCCCGCATTTCCCGCGGCGGCGAGAAGCTTCCCGTTCGGGGCGAACGCGATGACGGGTGCGCCTGCGGGAAGCTGCCAGGCGGGCAACGGAATCGGGTGCCGGGCGTCGGTGATGTCCCATCGGACGATCTCCGCCGTGGTGGTCGTCGCGGCGAGGGAGTGCTTGTCGGGGCCGAGATCGAGCGTGCGGTACTGGACGCCGGTTCCGGCGAGGGTGGCCAGCGTCCGGGGTGCGTCCGGGTTCGCGATGTCCCAGAGATCGATGTGGCCGCCGAATGCCGCGGCCAGCAGTGCGCCGTCGGGAGTCATCGTCACGGAGCCGAGAACCGCTCCCGGCCGGGGCGCGGGAATCCGGCTGCGGAAATCCGCCGACCCGGGCTGTCCGGAACGGGTGCTCCGGTGCAGGTGGTGCAGGTCGATCGTGGCGTCGCTGCGGCCGACGGCGAGTACGACTCCGGAGCGGTCGGTGGCCACCAGCGTGCCGCCGTCGGGTCCGAGCAGCCGGGTCGGCGTCTGCACCGCGGTGCTGTCCAAGAGCGCGGAGCGGGCTTCGAGGGTGGGTCGGATGCGGAAGGCCGCGAGCGCGAGCTGCGCCGACAGCGCGGGATCGGTGCCGCGCAGTCGCTCCGCTTGGAGCGCGATCTGGCGCGACAGCGCCTCGTCTCGCGCGTGCGCGGCGTTCGACCGGGCCACCAGTGCGACACCGGTCAAGACGATCGTCGCGATCAGCGCGGTCGCCAAGCCCGCGACCATCCGCTGCAAGATCCGGGTGCGGCGGCGTTCTCCGGCCTGGATCTCCGCCCGGTGGGCGATACTGGCGGCGATGTAGTCGCGTTCGCGCTGGTTGAGGTCTCGCCGATGTCCGTCGTCGCGCGCCCACTCCTGGACGAACTCCAGCCTCGCGGGTCCGAGCAGCGCGCTGGGGTCCTCGTTGTTGTCGAGCCAGACCTGGGTGGCCTGGGTCAGCCTGCGGTGCACGGCCAGGCTCTCCCGATCCTCGTCGAGCCACCGGTGCATCCGGGACCAGGCGCCGATCAGCGCCTCGTGCGTGATCGCGACGGTCTCTTCCTCGACCGTGAGCAGGCGGTGCGTGGCGAACCGCTCGATCACGGTGTTCACGTTCGCGACGGAGTCGTAGTCGAAGAACAGCTCCTGGCGTTGTACCCGGCGACGGGTGGTGACATCGTCGTCGATGTTGAGCAGTCGCAGGAACGTGCGGCGGGTGATCTGCCGCTGCGGCTCGGTGAGACCGCGATACACGGTTTCGGCGGTTTGCTCGATGGCGCCCGCGATTCCGCCGACGGCGTTGTAGTCGGCGACGGTCATCTTCCGGCGGCTGGACCGTTGCCAGGTCTCCAGCAGAGCATGCGACAGCAAGGGGAGAGCGCCGGTGTCGTGAGCTTCGGCGGACCCGCGCGGCGCGAGTTCCACGATCAGCAGCTGCACGAGTTCGTCTTCCACGCTCCAGTTCGCTTTGCGGGCCGGCTCGATGATGACGTCGCACAGCGCCTGCTTGCTCAGGGGGCCGACCAGCACCGAATGATGCGCCAGCGCGTGGTGCAAGAACGGCTCTTCGGCGGCGTGGCGGTAGAAATCCGCGCGCAGTCCCAGCACGTGGGTCCGGCCGCTCGCGTCGCCCGCGAGCGCGGCCAGGAAGTCGGCTCGCTCGCCGTCGTCGAGGCACAGTGTCCAGGTCTCCTCGAACTGATCGATGACCAGGACGTCGGCGGGGTCCTGGAGTACCTGGGCCGGATGTGCGCCGGGGGTGACCACCGCGGCCGTGCGGCCTTCGCGCTGGAGCGCGGGTAGCAGTCCGGCGCGCAGCAGCGAGGACTTCCCCGAGCCGGAGGCGCCGGTGACGATGAGTATCCGCTGTTCGGATCCGGCGAGCGACGAAACGCGCTGTCGCAGATCCGCCGTGAGTTCGGCGCGGCCGAAGAGCCATTCGGCGTCATCGGGTCGAAAAGGCTCCAGGCCCCGGTAGGGCACCGGTCCCTGGCTACGCCTGCGTCCGCTCGTCGGACGCACCTGCCGGACCGCCGCGAGCCACCGCTGTTGCCCCTCCGGGTCACGAACGCCGCACGCCGTCAGGACATCCCGGAACATCCGCTCGTTCTGCTCGGTCGGCACATGGTGACCGGCGAACCATCCGCTAACCGTGCCGTGCAGGCCTCCCGAGTGCTCGACGACCTGGCGGACGGTCAACCCGGCGGTGGTGCGCAGCCGTGTGAAGGCCGCCGCGAATTCCTCTCGGGTGGAGATGGATCGAGGATCCACCCGCCTCCCGCCCCCATCGGTCATGACGGGAGTCTAGCGAGATCCGGGCGGCGGCGCGGCGTGTCGTATGGACCTTGTATTGACTTCTTTCTCGACCGTACGCACTGCTCAGAGGCTATTTCCTGAACCCACGCCGCGAACGTGCTCCGCGCATCGCCGCAGTGGGAGGAAAGGAAACAGCCACCATGTCCGCACCATCACTGTCGTTGCCGACCCGGCCGAGGCCCGGATTCGGCCGCGCCCTCGATACCTTCCACCGGGCGGCGATCCACGTGCCGGCCTACGCCGACTTCCTCGCGCGCCGCGGAATCGAACCGGCAAACATCAGAACCGCCGATGACTTCGCCGCGCTGCCGCCGATGACCAAAGCGGAATACCTGCGGCACTACCCGTTGCGCATGTTGCTCTGGCACGGCGACGTCGCTTCGGCCGGGACGTGGTCGTGCAGTTCCGGCTCCACCGGCCGGCCCAGCTATTGGCCGAGGGACCTCGTCGCCCAGGAAGAGGCGATCGAGCTCTATTCGCGGGTGTTCCGCGACAGCTTCCAGACGCGGCAGCGGTCCACGCTGTTGGTCGTCGGCTTCGCGATGGGCAATTGGATCGGAGGCACCTACACCTACGCGGCGGCCACCGCGATGCGTCAGCGCGGGCACCGCATCTCGACCATCGCACCCGGCATCGAACCGGAGACGATCCTGGCCGACATCGCCGAACTGGGCCCGCACTACGACCAGGTCGTCCTGGCCGGTTACCCCCCGTTCGTCAAGGATGTGCTGGATCGGGCGCCCGCCGAGGTGCTGCGCCAGAACCTGCGCATTCTGCTGGCAGGCGAGGCCATCACCGAAGAATGGCGGGACTACGTGCTCGACCGGATCGGCAAGCCGGGGCAGCCGGGGGAGATCCGCGTCGTCTACGGCACCGCCGACGCGGGCATCATGGGTTGCGAGACGCGCACCAGTGTCGCCGTCCGCCGCGCGGCCGGCGCTGATCCCGCGCTGAGCGAGGCTTTGTTCGGCGAGGCGCACCCGCAGCCGACCTTCGTCGAGTACGACGCGGAGTATCGGTATACCGAAGTCGACGCCGAAGGCCGATTCCTGTTCAGCGCCGATACCGCGATCCCGTTGCTGCGCTACCGGATCAACGATGTCGGCCGGATCTTCTCCGCCGCTGAGCTCGCCGCCGTCCTCGACGCGCACGGTCACCGTCTGCCGGTGCGCACCTCCACCGACTCCTGCGGGTTCCTCGCCCTGCACCGGCGCACCGACGTCGCCGCGTCGTTCTACGCGCTGGAGATCTACCCGGAGAACATCCGCGCCGCGCTGGAGGACCCGGACGTCAGCCCGACGGTCACGGGAAAATTCGTGCTGGTGACCGACACGGACGCACGATTCGAGCAGACCTTGCGGCTGCGCGTGGAGCTCCGCGACGGCGTCTGCCCCGCAGGCGGATTCACCGCGCTGCTGGAGCGGAAGGTGGTCGATGCCCTGCTGCGCACCAACAGCGAGTACCGCCGCCTGCACCGGGCGCTCGGCTCGGCCGCCGAGCCGCAGATCAGCCTGCACCGGCACGGCGGCGCGGGCTTCGAGACGGGCGTCAAGCACCGGTGGACGGGAGCGCGGTCATGATCGAAATCCTGCATCCGGCAGACGACGAGCGGCGCATCGCCGAACTGTGCGCACCCGGATCCGGGTACCGGCTGGTCGACGGCTGGGCGAGTGCGGCAAGGGAACTCGCGTTGATCGAGCGGCCCGAACTCGCCGCGGGGACCCCGGCCGCGGCGGCAGCGCTGGAGGACTACCTGACCTCGGTGCGGGACGGTGCGGCCGTCGACCGGATCAGCCGCTACGTCGTGTACCCGTGGCGCCGGACCATCGTCGAACTGCCCGACCGCGAGCAGTTCTGGCGCTTGAGAACGGCCAGGAACCGGCACCTGCTGACCGGTGACGAGCAACGGGCCTGGTCGGACGCCGTGGTGGGAGTGGCCGGGCTCAGCGTGGGCGCTTCCGCGCTGGCGGTCTGCGCGATGTCCGGCGCCCGGCGGTTCCGGCTCGCCGAGCACGACACTCTCGGATGCACCAACCTCAACAGGCTCCAGGCGTCGGTGTGCGATCTCGGCGAACCCAAACTGACTCTGGCGCAACGCCGTACGTTGGAGCTGGACCCTTATAGCGAGATCGCCGCCTTCCCCGAGGGGTACCGGCCGGAGAACGCATTGGACTACCTGGGCGGGCCGGGAGGCTCCGCGCCCCTGACCGTCCTCATCGAGGAGATGGACGACCTCGCGCTGAAAGTGGATATCCGCAAGCGCGCCCGCGCGCTCGGCATCCCCGTGGTGATGGCGACCGATCACGGCGACAGCTCCTTCGTCGACGTGGAGCGCTACGACCTGGAACCGGACTATCCGTTCTTGCACGGCCGGGCCGGCGATCTGACCGACCTGACGGCGGCCGAGCTGCGCGATCCGGCGCGACGGATCGAGCTGGCCACCGCCATCGTCGGCAGCGACGTCACACCGCGGACGCGCTACTCGCTGACCGAAGTCGGCCGCAGCCTGCCCTCGTGGCCGCAGTTGGCCACCGCGGTGACTCTCGCGGGGGCGCTGGCCGGCCTGGCCGCACGGTTGATCGCCTGTGGTAGCAGCTTGTCCTCCGGCAGGTATCGAGTGGATCTCGACACGCTGCTGCGGGGTACGCGGGAGCGGTGGAACGAGCTGGGAGAGGCGGAGTTCCGCGCGATGCTCGGCATCCCCTAGTGCTCGAGCAAGATCTTGCCGATAAGGATTCGCGTCGAGCCGAAACGAACCCGGGTACGGCGGTGTCCGGCCATACCTGGCACGGCTTCCTGGTTCCGCTCGGCTCGACCCGAGCCGGATGTTTGGCTGGCGAGGTGCGATGCGCCGAGTGTCAGCATTTCAACCGCCACGGCTACCCGTTCTGCGGGAACTGTGGTGTGCGTGCCCGACGGAGGCGGATCGGCGGCGACGGTGCGGCCCCATCGAAGGCGGTGGAGGATCTGCGTTCTTCGCTGAGCGATCTGCTCGACCGGATCAGTGGGTGCGACATCGACCTGGAGGACCGGCAGCTGGTCGAGGAGACGACTCGGCGCGCGGCGGTCGAGGCGGCGAAGGATCGGCCGAACCGGATCGTTCTCACCGGTGTCCTCCACGCGGTCGGAGAGTCCGTCGCAGGGGTCGCCTCCTTGGCGACCGCGGTGATGGCCTCGAAGGACGCGGTCGAGGCTGTCTTCCGCTGATCCATCGAGCCGAATGTAGACATACATACGGTATGTATGTAACAGTGGACGGGAACCCGAACACTGGGAGGACCCATGGCAACCAGCACAGCTCTCGGCCGCACCCGCGAGGTGGATCTGCCCGGCGGCCGCATTCGCTATCACGAGACGGGGGAGGGTGCTCCGGTCGTCTTCGTGCACGGCCTGCTCGTCAACGCGGACGTCTGGCGCAAAGTCGTGCCCGTGGTCGCCGCGGCCGGATACCGCTGCCTGGCGCCGGACTGGCCGCTGGGCTCGCACGAGATCCCGGTCCCGGACGCGGAACTGACCCCCATCGGCATCGCCGATCTCATCGCCGCGTTTCTCGAACGTCTCGACCTCACCGACGTCACCCTGGTCGCCAACGACACCGGCGGAGCGATCACCCAGGTGCTGCTGACCCGCGACCGGTCCCGCGTCGGCCGCGTCGTGCTCGCCTCGGTGGACAGCTACGAGAGTTTCCTGCCGCAGCCGTTCACCTCGCTTCCGCTGCTGGCGAAGATCCCGGGATCGCTGCGCCCCCTCACCGCGGCGCTGCGGATCCGGGCGCTGCACCGCCTGCCGCTGGCCTTCGGATGGGTGACCAAGCGGCCCGTTCCGCCCGAGATCGTGGACTCCTATCTGCTGCCGAGCCGCAATTCCGCCGCGATCCGGAAAGATCTGCGCCGCTTCCTGAAATCGGCGCATCGCCGCTACACGCTGGAAGCCGCGCGCCACTTCGCCGAGGTCGACATCCCGGTGCTGTTGGCCTGGGCGCGCGAGGACCGGCTGTTCCCGGTGTCGTTCGCCGAACGCCTGGCCCGCGACCTGCCGGACGCGCAACTGAAGCTCATCGACGACTCCTACACCTTCGTGTCGGAGGATCAGCCCGAGTTGCTCGCCGAATCGATCCTGGAGTTCACTCGGCTGCATGCCACGCCGTAGCCAGGAAGACCGGTCTCGCGCGACCAGGGCCGCGCTCGAACAGGCGGGACGCCGCCTGTTCACCGAGCGCGGCTTCGCCGGAACCTCGGCCGAAGGGCTGGTCATCGAGGCAGGCGTCACCCGCGGCGCGCTGCACCACCACTACGGCGACAAACGGGGACTGTTCCTCGCGGTGCTGGAGCAGATCGAGGTCGAGATCACCGAGGAGATCGAGAACGCCATCGGGGCGGTCGATTCCGAGGACGTGATGGCCGGAATGGCGGTGGGGCTCGCGCTTTTCCTGGAGATCTGCCAGCGCCCGGCGATGCTGCGGATCGCCCTCACCGACGCCCCAGCCGTGCTCGGCTGGCAGGCCTGGCGCGAATTCGAATCCGCGCACGGCCTCGGCCTGATCACCAGGCAACTCGAGCGCGCCCGCGCCGCCGGGTTGATCGCCGACGCCCCCATCCCCGTACTGGCCCAGCTCGTCGTCAGCGTGATCAGCGAGGCCTCCTTGATCGTCGCGCACGCCGAAGACCCCGATCGCGCCCGCGCCGAGGCACAGGAGTCGGTGCTGTTGCTGATCTCCGGACTCATGCGCACCAGCGGTTGAATTGCTCCGGCTGCTCGGCGCGCGTCGGTCTCGGACGGCGCCGCTCGCTCGTGGTAGGTGCCTCGCCTCCCCGAATCCGGCCACGCACGGCCTTATCCTGCGCACGTGACTGAGCAACCGGCGCGCTCGGCATATCGACTCCCCTGGCGTGCGACGGCGCTGACCGTGGGTCTCCTGCTGGCGGCAGGTGGTGCCGCGACCCGCCCCTTCAGCAGGCCTGCGACCGCGATCGTGGCGGTGGCGGCGCTGGGCGCGCTGGTGCTGGCGTTCCGCGGGCGAAGCGCGCGGCCGCCGTGCACCACCCGGCTCGGACGTGGCGTGGCTGTGTGGTCGGCGCTGCTGGTCGCGGTGTTGGCGTGGGAGGTCTACGCATTGTCGCGGCAGCCCGCCCTGAATCAGCCGAGCGACGAGCACCCGACACTGTCCACGCTGCTGGATCCGGCGCTCGAACAGTGGCCGCTGCGGCTCGCCGGCTGGCTGGTGTGGCTGGGCGCCGGGTGGTGGCTGGTGTCGAGATGAGCGACCGAGGCATCATCCTCCTCGGATTCGGCCTGATCGCGGCGGCCGCACTCGTCGCGATCCTGCTGACGCGGTTGCGCCGGGATTCGGTCGCGTCCCTCGGCGAAACGATCGCGTACCTGACCGGCACGCGAACAACGAGAATCACCGCCGTGCTCATATGGGCATGGCTCGGCTGGCATTTCTTGGCCAGGTGAGGCCCGTGGAGCCGCATGCCACCTGTCCGGAGTTCGCATGCCCCGCGCCCGGCTCACCGCGACTCCTGCTTTCGAGCGAAGCGAGACCGGGCATCACTGTTGACACTGGCAGAAAGCAACTCGCCCCTGGCGTATGGGCGGCCGGATTGCACGACGAACCGTCCTCAGGGTTGTCGGTTGTCCGGCCCGGGCCGCGCACCCGATGTCTGGAGTTCGCATACCGACGCCCCCGGCTGACCGTAACTCCCGGTTTCGAGCGAAGCGAGACCGAGCATGTTCGGTTCGCGGCCCGGCTCGCGTTTGCGCGGCCGTCGCGTCCGCGACGAAGTCGCCAGCGGCGGTCGCGCGAACGCGAGCCATAAGGGGGCCGCGAACACGCAGCGCCGCAGGCGCTGCAATTAAGCTGAGCACGTGCGTTTGTATCGGGACGAGGCGGTTGTGGTGCGCCAGCACAAGCTGGGCGAGGCGGACCGCATCGTCACGCTGCTCACGCGGCAGCACGGGCTGGTTCGCGCGGTCGCCAAGGGGGTGCGGCGCACCAAGTCGAGGTTCGGGGCCCGGTTGGAGCCGTTCTCCTACATCGACGTGCAGCTGCACCCCGGGCGCACGTTGGACACCGTCACCCAGGTGCACACGATGGAGGCGTTCGCCGCCGACATCATCGACGACTACGGGCGATACACCACCGCGTGCGCGGTACTGGAGACCGCCGAGCGTCTGGCGGGGGAGGAGCGCGCGCCCGCGCCCCGGCTGCACGCGCTCACCGCGAGCGCCCTGCGCGCCATCGCGGCCAAACAGCGCCCGCACGAACTGATCCTGGACGCGTTCCTGTTGCGCGCCATGGGTTTCGCGGGCTGGGCGCCCGCACTGGACGAGTGCGCCAAGTGCGCGACACCGGGTCCGCATCGCGCTTTCCACGTCGCCGCCGGAGGCGCGGTGTGTGTGCATTGCCGTCCCCCGGGTGCGGCGACGCCCGCGCCGGGGGTGCTCGACCTGCTGGTCGCGTTGTTGCGGGGGGAGTGGGAGCAGGTCGAGGCGACGCCCGAGGCGGTGCGGCGACAGGCCAGCGGCCTGGTCGCGGCGCATTTGCAGTGGCATCTGGAACGTCAGTTGCGCACGCTGCCGTTGATCGAGCGGTCTACTCCACGAATTGAAGCTCTACCTGGGGCAGCTCGATCATGACCCGGGCGCACACGGCACGATGCCAGGTGGCCGGGTAGCGGGTGTCCGGCTCGTGCTTGCAGTAGTCGTCGTTGGTCCGGTAGGTGTGCAGGCGGGGTGAGATCTCCCCGGCGTCGATGGCGTCGACCATGGCCTCGACCACCTGGTCGGTCTCGTCCGCGATGGAGGCGAGTTCCCTGGCCACGATGTCGGGAATCTGGAAGGCCCCCTTCTCCCACCGCTCGACGGTGCGTTCCGCGACCGCGAAGAACCGTGCACACCATGGAACCGGAAGGCCGAGCAGTTCACGAGTGGCCCGGAAACCCGCCGCGGTCGCGGTGCCTGGTAAATCGGTCACGTTCGAGAAACCCCTCCCCAGTATCACGATAGGGAAAAGAATAAGTCACCGGCGCCGGTGGAACCGCGGAATTCGGCAGGAAGCAACGCGGCGGTAGGGGCGGCGGAAGCGATCAGGCAGGATAGAGGCCGTGATCCGCCGCCGAGATTCCGCCACCGCGACCGCGCCCGAGCACGCGGGCGTCGTCCGCCCGCCCGCGCCGCACCCGTCGGGAGCTCGGCCGCCGCAACTGCCGCCGGAACTGGTGCCCAACCACGTCGCGCTCGTCATGGACGGCAACGGGCGCTGGGCCCAGGAGCGCGGGCTGCCGCGCACCGCCGGGCACGAGCGCGGCGAGGCGGTGCTGATGGACACCGTCGAGGGCTGTATCGAGATCGGCGTCAAGTGGCTGTCGGCCTACGCGTTCTCCACCGAGAACTGGCGGCGCAGCCCCGAGGAGGTGCGCTTCCTCATGGGCTTCAACCGCGACGTGATCCGCAGGCGCCGGGACGAGATGCACGAGATGGGTGTGCGGGTGCGCTGGGCCGGTCGGCGACCGCGCCTGTGGCGCAGCGTGATCAAGGAACTGGAGATCGCCGAGGAACTCACCAAGGACAACACGGTGATGACGCTGACCATGTGCGTCAACTACGGCGGCCGCGCCGAAATCGCCGACGCGGCAAGGGAGATCGCGCGCCGGGTGGCGGCGGGTGAGATCGATCCGGAGAAGGTCACCGAGGCGACGGTGGCGAAATACCTCGACGAGCCAGACATGCCGGACGTGGACCTGTTCCTGCGCCCGTCGGGCGAGTTCCGCAGCTCCAACTTCCTCCTCTGGCAGTCGGCCTACGCCGAATTCGTCTACCAGGACACGCTGTTCCCCGACTTCGATCGGCGCAACCTGTGGGAGGCATGCCTCCAGTACGCTTCCCGGGACCGCCGTTTCGGCGGCACCAAGTGAACGGCGGGTCGGACATGGACGCAGCGGTGACGCCGGATCGGGAACTTCAGGCGCGGGCCGGGGCCTGCCTGTCGAGTTACGGCATCGACGTGCGGGTCGACCCAGAAGGGTCGCTGGGATTCGAGTACGAGGGCGCGCTGTGCTCGCTGCGCGCGGTGACCCTGGCGCCCGGCTTGGACGTGCTGAGTCTCACCTGTGTGCTGGCCTGGGACCGCCCGCTGAAGGCGCAGCTGCACAAGCGCGTCGCCGAGCGCAACAACGCGCTGCAATTCGGTTCGCTCACCGTGATCGCCCGTGGCGGGCTCGCCGATGTCATCCTGCGCTACACCTTCCCCGCCGCAGGCTTGGACGACCAAGCCCTCACCACCATGCTGCTGCTGGTGCTGTCCAACGCGAGCCGAGCCAGGCAGGGTCTGCTGCCCTGAGGAGGGCACGACGGCCGTCAGCCGGCGTTCGTGCCGGTGGTTTCGCCGTAGGGCAGCAGGGTGCGCACGCCGCGCGCCAGCGTCTGCGGGTCGAGGTCGTCGAGGATGAGGTGCTGGAGGATGAATCCCGGCAGCAGTCCGATGATCGCTTTGGCCACGGCGTCGAGGTCGGCGTCCGCGGGTAGCCAGCCCTTGTCGCGCATGCGCTCGGCGTAGGTCACCCAGAGCGCGCGCATCGAGATCATCGTCTCGCGCACCATCACCGCCGCCTCCGGATGCACCAGGGCCAGCGCCCAGGCTTGCGGCGCCAGTCGCACCGGCCCGTCGGGTCCGCTGCGCCGCACGACCTCCTCGGCGATCACGGTGATCAGCTCGGCGGGCGTGGGCAGCGGGTCACGGCCGATCGCGTCGGCCATGGCCACGCGCAGGGACACCGTCGTCTCCGTGGCGAGCGCCGTGATCAGCTCGTCCTTGCTTTTGAAGTACCGGTAGACCGCACCGGCCGAGAGCCCCGACTGCGCGAACACGTCCTGCATGGACGTCTCGAAGAACCCCTTGCGGGCGAAGCAGAGCCGCGCGGCGTCCAGAATCTGCTGCCTGCGGCGTTCCATGTGCTCTTCGCTGACTCGGGGCATAGGCCAAAAATAAAACGAATATCCGTTCTTGACAACTTTCCGGTCCCATGCGACCGTAGGCGCAACTAAAAAGAACGAGCATTCGATTTTTAGGAGAAGGTCATGAACACCACGCAGCGGGCGTTCGCGCTGGGCATCGGCGCCGCTCTGCTCCAGGCGCTGATGCTGATCGCTTTCGCCTGGCCGGCCGCGAACATCGCGCCTCGTGACCTACCGCTGGCCGTCACCGGTCCGCAGGCCGCGATGGTCACCGGCAAGCTCGCCGAGCACAGCCCTGGCGCCTTCGAGATCACCACCCCCGCGGACGAGGCCGCCGCTCGCGCCGCGATCGAGGACCGGGAGGTCTACGGGGCGATCGTCACCGGCGACGGACCGCCGCGCGTGCTGGTCGCCTCCGGCGCCAGTCCCGCTGTCGCACAGCAACTCACCCAGATCGGGCAGCAGCTCTCCGGCGCACCCGCCGCCCGGGTCGAGGACGTGGTGGCCGCCGACTCGGACGATCCGCGTGGCACCGCGTTCGGTGCGATGGTGCTGCCGCTGGTGATGTCCGGCATCGCGGCAGGTGTGCTCCTGTCGCTGCTGATCCCGGGAATCGGAGGAAAGGTGATCGGGCTGGCCACCTTCGGTGTCGTGGGTGGACTGCTCGGGATGGCGATCATCCAGGGCTGGATGTCGGTGGTGCCCGGGTCGTACCCGGTGCTCGCGGCGGTCGCGGGGCTGGTGTCGTTCGCGGTCGCCGGTGCGGTCGTCGGCCTCGCCGCGGTGCTCGGACGTGCCGGAATCGGTATCGCCGCGCTCACCATGCTGCTGATCGGCAATCCGTTCTCGGCGGCCACGTCCGCGCCGGAGCTGTTGCCGCAGCCGTGGGGCGCCGTCGGGCAGTTGCTGCCGCCGGGCGCCGCCGCATCGTTGCTGCGTTCGGTCGCGTTCTTCGACGGCGCCGCCGCGATCGGACCGCTGGTGGTGCTGCTGGTCTGGAGCGCGCTGGCGCTCGCACTGCTCGGAGTGGCCGCGCTGCGCGGTCGTCCGGCCCAGACGCCTGTGTCGGCTCGGGCCGCGGTCCCGGTCGGCTGAACCGAGTACAGGCGCGGAGCCGTACTGTGCGTCGGGTTCACGCGGTCGTCGCAACACTCTCCAGCCGGGATGTTGCGGCGACCGTGTCGTTTTCCGAGGACATGGCCCGGTTCAGTGGCAGGGCAGTACGGAATGTGAGATGTTCTCGGCCGACCGGCCGTGCGGCCGAAGCGCCTGGGCCCCGGGGGGTGGAGAGTATCCACCCCCCGGGTGGGTGGGCACCCGCAGGGGGTGGGCGCCTTGACCCAACTCGGACCGTAGCGGCTCGCCGGTCGGTCCCGAGGTGTTTTCACTGCGGCGTCGCGCGTGACACGTCGTTGTCCCCATCGCCTCTCTCGCACTGCGGCAATCCTTCAGCAAGTGAATGCGCTCGGCTCGGACGCTCGGTCTCGGCGCAGCTGCCCCACTGCACCTCGGGATTCTCGAGGGGCTCGGGGAAGGTTCGCCGAAAAAGGCGGCGGGCGACCGGATCAGCCCACCGTGAACGACAGTGTGGGCGCGCCGGCCGCGCCTTCTTCCTTCTGAGCGTTGTACGTCAGCGTGTAGGGGCCTGTGCCAGGGGAGGGCACCACGAAGACGACGTAGTTCTTCGGGTTGTCGATGGTCTCGTTGGCGTTGAGCAACTCGTTGATCGGGCCGCGGACGTCGGCGGCCACGGTCTGGCCGTCGGGGGTCCGGACGGTGAAGTAGTCGTAGTAGATGTTCGTCCCGCCCGCGGGGATGCCCGCTCCGCCGACGAGCGCGATGCGCAGCGCCAGATCGGATTTGCCGTTCTCGTTCTCGGTGTAGCTCGGGCTGATTCTGCCGCCGGTGATCCGGATGGTCGTCTGGTCCTGCACCAGCGTGCCGCTGATCGGCAATGTCCTCGGCTGGACGCTGTCCACCTTGCCCGCCGCGGCGAGCGGGATCTTGGTCTGGTTGTCCGCGGCCTTGCCGTACACGATGGTCATCGTGTCGATGAGGTGCTCGGCGTCCTTCGCCGACGCGACGGACGTCGTCGCGGTGCCCGTGGCCGAGCCGTTGCCGGGCACCGCCGGGCTGTCGAAGATCGCCCCGCCATCCACTTCCCTGCCGACCAGCAGCGACGGCGTGATGCTCAGGGTGTGGTCGTCGAGGGTGGTGTTCTTGTAGGTGATGTCGACGCGCACCTTCGCGCCGCCGTATTCGTCCGGCACGACGGTCGCCTTGTCCACGGTGATGTCGAATCCGTCGTACCAGCCGGTCTTGCCGACGGTGCGGACGGTCGACTGCCCGCTGTCGGTGCCCGGCCGGACCGCGACCGCGGAGGTGGGCGTCGGGGAGACGGCCACCGGCGTACCGTTCTTGTCCTCGCACGCCGAGAGGAGCATCGCCGAGACCACGGCGAGCGCGGCCCCGGCGACGGTCACGGCCCGGCGGCGCACCGGGCGGATGGATGAGTCGATGGTCGTTGACACGCTGCCTCCCCAGCAGATGGCGGTTCCTCCGTATCGGGCTCGGCTCGGCCCGGGCGTTCGAGGAACTCGCCGGTGAATCTCCGTTGATGGAGGCCGCGTTAACCGGACACGCCGGGAATCGGGTGGCTCAGCCGTCGCGGCGGCGCGCCGCCCCGCATGTCGTGCAGGTGCCGAACACCTCGAGGGTGTGGCTGATCTCGCTGAAGCCGTGCTCGCTCGCGATGGCCTCGGCCCATGCTTCCACCGTCGGGCCCTCCACCTCCACGGTGTGGCCGCAATGCCGGCACACCAGGTGGTGATGATGGCCGGTGGAGCACTGGCGGTAGACCGACTCGCCGGAGTCGGTGCGCAGCACGTCGACCATGCCCGCGTCGGCCAGCGACTGCAACGTCCGGTAGACCGTGGTCAGCCCGATGCCCTCGCCGCGCTTACGCAACTCGTCGTGCAGGTCCTGGGCGGAGCGGAACTCATCGATGTCACCGAGCAGCGCGGCGATGGCGCTGCGCTGCCTGGTGCTGCGGATACCGACCGGTTTCTGTGGAACGGTCGTGTTGTCTGGCACGAATCACCCTTCCTCGGCGTGCGCGACGGCGTCGACGACGATGTGCGCCAGATGGTCGTCGACGAGTTCGTAGAGCACCTCGCGACCCGAACGCTCACCGTGCACGACACCGGCGGCCTTGAGGATACGCAGATGCTGACTGACCAGTGGTTGCGTGACACCGAGCGCGTCGACCAATTCGTGCACGCACCGCGGTGACTCGCGCAACTGGAGCACGATAGCAATCCGAACCGGCGCTGCCAGCGCCCGCAACAACTCACCCGCGTCCTCCAGCACGGATCGTGCGGGTACCGGCGCCGGGCCGGGCGACCGATACGGGTTGTGCGGCGGTGCCGGGGCGGTCTCGGCGGTCATGTCACCAACTCCTTAATGGAAAGCATTACCAGTTTGCGTATGCACAGGTGCGCATGTCAAACGGGCGCGCCGAACCGTGCGGTTGAAACCGGCACCGGGCCTGCCGATAGGCTGGGCACAATCGCAGCATCGACACAAAACTATCGTGTTCATGCAATGCAAAATTCCGACTCGCAGTGGATGGAGAATTCTCGCGTGGCACCCAAGTCGAAGGTGGACACCGTTGCCAACCTCGCCAAGCGCCGGGGTCTGGTGTACCCGTGCGGTGAGATCTACGGAGGCACCAAGTCGGCATGGGATTACGGGCCACTGGGCGTCGAACTCAAGGAGAACATCAAGAAGCAGTGGTGGCGCGCCATGGTCACCGGCCGCGAGGATGTCGTCGGTCTCGACTCCTCGGTGATCCTGCCCCGCCAGGTGTGGGTCGCCTCCGGTCACGTGGGCGTGTTCAACGACCCGCTGGTCGAGTGCCTGAACTGCCATCACCGCTTCCGGCAGGACCACCTGCAGGAGGCGTACGCGCTCAAGAACAAGATCGATGATCCGGACACGGTCTCGATGGAGCTCATCGCGTGCCCGAACTGCGGCACCGTCGGCCGCTGGACCGAGCCGCGCGACTTCAACATGATGCTCAAGACCTACCTCGGCCCGATCGAGTCCGAGGAGGGCCTGCACTACCTGCGCCCGGAAACCGCCCAGGGCATCTTCGTGAACTTCGCCAACGTGATGACGACCGCGCGCAAGAAGCCGCCGTTCGGCATCGCGCAGATCGGCAAGAGCTTCCGCAACGAGATCACGCCGGGCAACTTCATCTTCCGCACCCGCGAGTTCGAGCAGATGGAGATGGAGTACTTCGTCAAGCCGGGCGAGGACGTGGAGTGGCACAAGTACTGGATCGAGACGCGGTTCTCCTGGTACACCGACCTCGGCATCGCCGCGGAGAACCTGCGGCTGTTCGAGCACCCGAAGGACAAGCTCTCGCACTACTCGGCGGGCACCACCGACATCGAGTACCGCTTCGGCTTCCAGGGCAACGAGTGGGGTGAGTTGGAGGGCATCGCCAACCGCACCGACTTCGACCTCAAGACGCACTCGGAGCACTCCGGAACCGAGCTGAGCTTCTTCGACCAGACGACCAACGAGCGCTACGTCCCGTATGTCATCGAGCCCGCGGCGGGCCTCACCCGCTCGCTGATGGCGTTCCTGGTCGACGCCTACGCCGAGGACGAGGCGCCCAACGCCAAGGGCGGCGTGGATACCCGCACGGTGCTGCGCCTGGATCGCCGCCTCGCGCCGGTGAAGGCGGCGGTGCTGCCGCTCTCACGCAACGCCGACCTCACGCCGAAGGCGAAAGACCTGGCCGCGCAACTGCGCAAGAACTGGAACGTCGAGTTCGACGACGCGGGCGCGATCGGCCGCCGCTACCGCCGCCAGGACGAGATCGGCACGCCGTTCTGCATCACCGTCGACTTCGAGACGCTCGAGGACCAGGCGGTGACCATCCGCGAGCGCGACACGATGACCCAGGAGCGCATCGCGCTGGACAAGGTGGAGGGCTACCTGGCCCAGCACCTGATCGGCGCCTGAGTCCGCCGTTGCGCCCCGTGGTCGTGATCGGCTACGGGGCCCCGGCGTTCAGCGGCTCTTCTTGCGGGTGATCATGCCGATCGTGGTGGGGATCAGCAGCGCGAGTCCCCACGGCACCGCCACCCAGAACGGCCAGAAGTAGCCCGCGCCGGTGGCCAGATAGATCGCCACGCACAGCACGTTGACGAACACCCACGGCGTCCACATGATCGTGATCCACTGGGGTACGCCTGTCCCGCGCGCAGGCTGCGATTCCCGTTGTGCGGGAAGGTCGGACAGCAACGGCGTCAGTTCGCCATAGGTCTTGGCGGCGTACACCTGTTGCAGCCGTTCGTCGAATTCGGGCAGCGACAGCCTGCCCTCGTTCATCGCCTGACGCAATCGGTCGACGATCTTCTCGCGATCGGCGTCGGATGCCCGCACGTGGTCCTGACTCACGTTGTCAGCGTAGGTCACTCATCCGTGCCCGGATGGATTCAGCGGGACGTCCCAGAACGCCAGTTCATGCCGCAACCCCTCGCGGAACAGCTCCTCCGCGCGGGCCGGGTCGACTCCGGATTCATCGATCATCTGCGCGCAGCGGCGGGTCAGGGCGGCGAAGCCGGGATCGGCGTAGGTGTCGACCCAGCGGCGGTAGCGCGGTTCGGCGGGCGGGCGCTGTGCCAGTCGCGCGCCCAGCGTGGAGTACCCCCACATGCACGGATAGAGGGCGGCGAGCCCCGCACCGTAGGACGCGGCGGAGTCCAGGAGAAACGCGGTGTACGCCGCGCACGGCGCGCCTTTGGTGGCGCCGTCGAGATCCGCGCGGAATTCGGCGGCCAGCGAGCGGTGCAGCGACAGCTCCTCGTGGTAGGTGGCGTGCGCCAGGTCGACCAGGTCGCCCAGATGAGCCTGCGGAGCTTGCCATGCCAAGCGGGCGAACACCCGCACGTAGTCGAGCAGGAAGAGGTAGTCCTGCTCCAGCCAGGACCGGAAGACCGCTTCGGGCAGGGTGCCCTCGGCGATACCCACCACGGTGGGATGGTTGAGCTGTTCCTCCACCGAGGACAGGCCGAGGATCTCCAAACGCGCCGCGAGACTCATACCGGCAGTCTTCCGCATCCGTCCGCCCGGTCGGTTTGCACCCGTGGCGGTGGTGCCGCACCCTTGCGATGTGTTGTGGGATGAGGATTCTCTGGTTCGGATGCTGGCGCCGTCGGAGCAGCGGTTCGTGCGGCATGGCACCTACACGGGCCGGTCGGTGTCGGTGCGGGGAGCGCTCGACGTGACGGCGCTGCGGGAGGCGTTCGCGACGTTGCGGCGCGGGTATCCGGTGATCGGTTGCAGAATCGTGGAAGACGCCGCAGGACAGGGCTATCTGCTCGCCGGGGACGAGGCGGCGTGGACCTCGGTCTCCGTGCGCGAGGGTGACGTGGCGGTGATCGACCTTCCCGCGGTGGATCCGGCGGCGCAATCGGCCTATCTGGACGTCGTCGGCTCGGGCGCGGACGAATGGCGGATCACGCTGTTCGCGCACCACAGCGTCGCCGACGCAGGCCACTGCGTCGAGCTGTTGTCGCGACTCTGGGACTGCTATACCGGCATCACCGAACGGCAATCCATAGAGATTGCGCCACAGGGGATTCCGCAATCGTTGGAGTGGCATGTCGCGGCGCGCGGCATCACGAGGACCACGACATCCGGCTTCGAGGACGTGACCAAGCCGCTTCCGCCGCAAGCGCGGGAGCTGCCGTCCGACAGCGCGCCACCGGCACCGAGCACGCTCGCCCGTCCGGTACGTGTGCGGCTGAACCGGGAGGCCACCGCCCGGATCGTCGAACTCGGACGCAGAGCAGGCGTGACGGTGAACGGCTTGCTCACCGCCGCTCTGCTACGCGCTCATGCACGGGAGACAGTCGGCGGCGCGGCACATTCGGGCTGTCTGTATCCCGTCGACCTGCGTACCCGGCTGGAGCCGCGGGTGGCCGCGTCGGCGGGCACCAACATGGCCGGTCTGGCTTCCTTCGCCGCGGAGGTGGATCCCGCGGCCAACCCGCTCGAACTGGCACAGCGCATTTCGGCCCGCCTGACGCGCGACCTGGCCGACGGCGTCGTGCAGCAGTCCGTGCTGCACTTCCCGGATTATTACGGCGCGAACAGGATTCACTCGCTGGCCGGGCACATCGCGGTGACCAACACCGGCGTCGTCCCGGTGTTCCGCATGCCGCCCGGCCTCGAGTTCACCGATTACGAGATCGTGTACGTCTCGGCGCATCCCCGCCCGTCCGCGGGCGCGTCGGCCGCGGTCACCTTCCTCGCCTACACCTTCGCAGGCGAGTTGGCCGTCGGCGTGCTCGGCGGCGGCGCGCACGCCGACGGCCTGCCCGAGGCGGTGCGGGCGGAGCTGACCGCCTTGGCGGCGGTCGGCGCCCGCTGATCCGGCGTGCCCACCCGGTCAGAATCTCCCGCCGCGACCGATCCGCCGGGAGCCGGACGAACCACCGAACGAGCCCGGGCTCCAGCCGCCTCCGGAGTGCCGCGCGCCACCGGCCGCCCCGCGCAGCAATCCTTCGAGCAGGATGCCGCCGAGCACCGCCCCCGCCTGCGCGCCACCGGCGGGGGCCTGCTGCGCCTCCCATGCCCGCACACTGGCCTGAGCCGCCTGGAGGGCGCGCCCGGCCAGATCCGCCGCCGCCTGCGCGTGCCGCAGTGCCCGGGCCGGATCGCTCGCGCCCACCCGCAGCGCCTCGTCGAGGTTGCGCTGAGCTTCGGAGAGGCGGGTGCGCGCTTCGGCATCGATGCCGCCGCGCCGAGTGGTCACGTAGTCGGCGGCCGCGCCGATCCGGGCCCTGGCGTCGCCGAGTGCGCCGTCGAGCCTGCGCCGCAGATCCTCGACGGCGAGTTTGCGGTCGGTGGCGGCGGCGAGGGCGCGGTCGAGATCGGCGTCGGCGGTGACCGCGTCGTGGAAGGCGCTCAGCGGATCGGTGTCCGCCGTGGACGTCGCCTTTTCCAGCGCGGACTGCGCCGAGGTGCGGGCATCCGCCAGCTCCGGCCCGCCGTAAGCGGAGAGCTCGGTGGCGGAGGTGAGGTCGCGGCGCAGCTCGTCCAGCACAGCCGGTAGGCCGTCGCGCGCCTGCTGGATGGCGCTCGAGGCGTTGTCGACCGCGTCGAGCAGCGCGCGGGCCTGCCCGATCGCGGCTTCGGCGGAACGAATGGCGGCCACCGCGCCGCCTTGCTCGCCGACCGGCTCGGTGAGCGCCGACCGGCCCGCGTCGATGTTCCGCTCCGCGAACGCGATACGCTCCCGCGCCATCCGCACGTTGTCCGCGATCGGCGCGAGGACACCGGCCGGATGGGTGGCGGCGAGCCGGTCCAGCTCGGCTTCCGAGCCGGGTGTCCGGGCGGTGACGTCGACGATGTCCCGGGTCAGCGCGTCCAGCCGGCCCGCGGCGCCGAGCAGCAGATCGCGCATGGCGTCGAATTCGGCTACCTGCGCGTCGAGTTCGCGGTCGGCGCGGCCCACCGTGCCGATCAGCTCGACCAGCAGCGAGCGCTGTTCTTCGGGGGTCTCCGGTATCGCGTCGTCGAGGCGCTGCCGGATCGCGAAGGCCTCGGCGGCAGCGGCTTTCGCGTTGTCGAGCGCGGTGCGGAAGGGCGTGGTGGCGGTGGCGCCGAACTCGCCGGTGGCGAGTTCGAGTTCCTCGCCGCTGGTGCGGATCGCGTTGTCGATCTCCACCAGCGTCTCGCGGGAGCGGGCGTGCAGCGCTTCCAGCGGCAGCTCGGCCAGCGCCGTCGTGTTCTCCGGATCCAGTTGCCGCGCCGCCGCCAGCTCGGCATCGGCTCGGTCACGACGCCGTTTGCGCGCGTACCAGACGAGGCCCGCCGCCACCAGAACCACCAGCGCAGCGATGACGAGCAAGGCGCGCACGCTCACCCCGCCGCCGCGCATGGCCGCGTCCAGCCCGTCGGCCGTCGCGATCCCCGCCTCGGCCCACCGCCCGTCGCGCAGGGCGGGCTCGACCTCGCCGATCAGCATGCTGTCGAGTTCGGCATCGCTGACGCCGCCGGGCAGTTCACCCTCCAGCCAGTACGCGCGGTCCTCGGTGGCGACCGCGAGGAGCAGGTCGCGCCCGCCGAACCCGGAGATCGAAGCCGTGCGCTGGGCCCACTGCTGCGGATCGAGCCCGTCGAAGCCGCGTACGTACACCACCCACAACCGGATCTGCTGGTCGGCGTAGAGCTGGTCCACCGCACCGCGCACCCGATCGAGCTGCCCTTGGTCCAGCGCGCCGGCGGAATCCTCCACGTAGGTGCTCATCCGCGCCGGCGGTTCCGCCGCGCTCTCCGGAACGCCGAGCAGGGCGATCGCGGCCAACAGGACGCTGGTCGCGAGCAAGCGAAGGAGGCCGATCCGCGGCGGCAGTGACATGGCACGAATCTAGCTCGCTAGCATCGTTTCGTGATCACCATCGATCGCTCCTACAGCGGCCACGTGTCCCCGGATTCCGATCCGCAGCAGCGCGACGTCCCCGGCGCCCGCATCGTCAAGATGTCCGTCGGCGGCATGGACAACAACTGCTACCTGGTGCAATGCACCGGCACCGGCGCAGCCCTGCTCATCGACGCGGCCAACGAGGCGCCGCGCATCGCGGCGCTCGTCGAGCAGGAGGCGCCGGGGCAGGTGCGGCTGATCGTCACCACCCATCAGCATCGCGACCACTGGATGGCGCTGCGGGAGACCACCGCCGCCACCGGAGCGCCCACCGCGGCGCATCCGCTCGACGCCGACCCGCTGCCGGTCCGCCCCGACCGGCTGCTCGAGGAGGGCGATACCGTCACGATCGGCGACCTGGTCTTCGAAGTCATCCACCTGCGTGGGCACACGCCGGGCTCGATCACCCTCGCCCTGACCGACGGGGCGGGACGCACCCACCTGTTCACCGGGGACTCGCTGTTTCCCGGCGGCGTCGGGCGTACCACCGCAACGGAAGACTTCACCTCCCTGTTCACCGATGTCTCGGCCAAACTCTTCGATCGCTACCCCGACGACACCGTCGTCTACCCCGGCCACGGCGACGACACCACCCTCGGCGCCGAGCGCCCCAGCCTTCCGGACTGGCGAGCGCGGGGCTGGTAACCGGCACTGGTGGTTGCCGGTCCGGGATCGGCGCCGCTGCTGGCAGACTTGGGGAGTGGATTTGCCAACGATGCGCACCCGGGCTCTCCCGGCTCCCGACCCTGCCCGGCCGCACGGCTTCGGCGCCGGGTTGCTGCGCTGGACGCGGCGGCTGGTCATCGGGTCGGTGGTGATGGGCGCGGTGCTGGTCGGCGGGACCGCTTTCCGCGTGTGGCAGGTCGCGCGCGTCGATGACTACGCGAAGGCCGACGCGATCGTCGTGCTCGGCGCGGCACAGTACTCCGGGACCCCGTCCTCGGTGTTCGAAGCGCGACTGGATCAGGCGTACAAGCTGTTCCGCGCCGGTGTCGCGCCGCGCGTCATCACCGTGGGCGGCAAGCAGGAGGGCGATCTGTTCACCGAGGCCGCCTCGGGCAAGAACTACCTGCAGGCGCGCGGGGTGCCGGGTGACAAGATCCTCGCCGTCGAGACCGGGTCCGACACCCTGCGCAGCGTCGAAGCGGTGGCGACGGCGATGCGGGCGCGGGACATGTCGTCGGCGGTGCTGGTCAGCGATCCCTGGCACTCGCTGCGCACCCGCACCATGGCCAGGGACGAAGGTCTGTCGGCGTGGACCGCGCCGACCAGAACCGGTCCCGCCGTCTACACCCGCGAATCCCAGGCGCACGGCATCGCTCGGGAGACCGGCGCCTTGCTGTGGTATCAGCTCACCCACTTCGCAGCGGACTTCCCCTACACGGCGGGACAGTGAGACCTTGAGCGCCCGGTACACCGACCACGACACCGAACGCCTCGTCGTCGAGCGCGCCAAGACAGCGGGGCTCGGTCCGCCGCGCGATGAGTTCGAGATCGGCCACCGGACCGAATTCGCGCGCGACCGGGCCCGCGTGCTGCACTCCGCGGCATTGCGCAGGCTGGCCGACAAAACGCAGGTCATGGGTCCGCGTGAGGCGGACACTCCGCGCACCCGGCTCACCCACTCGCTGGAGGTCGCCCAGATCGGCCGCAGCATCGCCGACGGACTCGGCTGCGATCCCGACCTGGTGGACCTGGCCGGTCTCGCCCACGACATCGGCCATCCGCCCTACGGCCACAACGGCGAGAAAGCCCTCGACACCTTCGCCGACGCGTTCGGCGGGTTCGAAGGCAACGCGCAGAACCTGCGCATCCTCACCCGCCTCGAACCGAAAGTGCTCGAACTCGACGGTGTCAGCGCGGGCCTCAACCTCACCCGCGCCGCGCTCGACGCGGCGATCAAATACCCCTGGGGCCGAACGGGTCCCGGCACCAAGTTCGGCGCCTACGAGGTCGACACCGAGCGTCTGGAATGGATCCGCAAGGGAGCGCCGGACCGGCGCCGCAGCCTCGAATGCCAGGTCATGGACTGGTCCGACGACGTCGCCTACTCGGTGCACGACGTCGAGGACGGCGTGATCGCGGGCCGCATCGACCTGCGCGCGCTGGCCGACCCGGCCGAACAGGACGCGCTGGCGGCGCTCGGCCAGTTCCAGCACTCGCTGGCCGCCGACGAGTTGATCGCCGCCGCGCAACGACTGTCGGAACTCCCGGTGGTCGCGGCGGTGACCGCATACGACGGCACGTTCACCGCCTCGGTGGCGCTGAAGCGCCTGACCAGCGAGCTCGTCGGCCGTTTCGCCACCGCGGCGATCATGGCGACGAGGGAGGTGGCCGGTCCGGAACCGGTGTCCCGCTACGCGGCGGACCTGCAAGTACCGCGCATCGTCGCCGCCGAGGTGGCGTTGCTGAAGACCGTCGCGTTGCGTTACGTCATGTCCGACCCGGCGCACCGGTTACGGCAGGCCGCGCAACGCGAACGCATCCTCGCCGTGGCCGATCGTTTGCTGGCCACCGCCCCGCACAGCCTCGATCCGCTGCTGCTGCCGTTCTGGAACGCCGCGACCGACGACGCCGCTCGCGTGCGCGTCGTCGTGGACCAGATCGCCTCCTACACCGAAAGCCGCCTGGAACGGGTCGCGGTGGAACTGAACGTCTAGACCGGGCGGCGTCATGCCGAGAGGCCGTCGGTGGACTCCGCTCGAGCCATTTTGACCAGCGCCGCGTGCAACTCCTTGGCCGACGCCCCCGCTCGCTCTCCCCGCAGGACCACCTCGGTGAAGCCGTCGACCAAGGCCCGGCCGGGATCCAGCAGCCCGGCACCACCCCCGCCGCCGCGCAGGGACTCGTTGATCAACGTCCGCAACGCTTCTTGCCGAGCCCGGAAACCACCCGCCAGGTCCAATGCCCCCGCGAATTCGCGGACGACCGCCTTGTACACCGGCCGCTCGGCGGGCCCACGTCTACGAAACACTCTTCGCGTCTCCACCGGCGCCGCCCGCGGCGGATTCAGGGCAGCCCGGTCGAGGACGATCCAGATCGCGGTCTCCGCTGACTGCTTCGCCGTCGGCGTGCGATCCGGCCTCGGGCGAGATTCCGAGCCGTCGGTCAACTCGACGCCCTGCAGCGGCAGCGGGTATTTCGCGAGCAGCTCATCGATGGCGGACGCGATCTCGCGGACCACCTGAACGTCCATGTCCGCCGCGTCGAACCCGACGACTTCCACCCCATGCCGCGCCGACATCTCTCGGACGATCCGAAGCGCCTCGGGCCCGTCAGCGGTCTCGGTCCGCTCCGCGACGGCGGGGCGTGGTGTGGTGTTGCTCCGCTCGACGTGTGCGGGCTTTTTTCTCCGGGCGGCCGCGGCGTCGTCGGTCCGTTGGGCAGGAGCGCCGGTGCCGGCGATCGGCGGGACGGCCCCGCGCGCCTGTGGCGGCCGTGGCCCTTCCCGAGCCGCGGCGACAGCGGCGGAGCCGTCGGCGGTGGTCGTCCGCTGAGCAGATCCGGGCCGGTGCGCTGTAGCGGTGTCTTCGATCGGTGCGGGCGGTCGCGGGGCTTCGGTTCGTCGGCTGAGTTCGGCCGCGTCGGTGCGGTCGGGCGAATCAGTTCGACGGCCGGTTGCCTGATGAGTCGTGCGGCCCGTCTTCCGGTTGGCTTCGATGTCGTCTGTGCTGCCGGACTGCCCAGGTGTGATGTCGGCCCGCACAATGGGTTCCGGAGAAGACCGGGGGCCGATGCGTTCCATGGATGCACTGTCGGTTCGCTGGGCCGGGGTGCGGTCGCTCGCATCGTCGGTCGGCGGATGCGGTCCGGGGTCCCCGCGGTGAACCGAGGGGTCGTCGGCCGATTCAGCACTCGGCGGGGTGACCTGCGCGCCGCGCGCGGCGTCGATCCAGGAAAAGCGCAGTGTGTCGAGCCACGGCAGAGCGGCGGGGGTGGTCTCGGTTCGTCGGCGCGATAGGGGTTCGTCACCGGGGTCCGTCTGCTGGATGGCCGCGGAGCCTGTTCGCGGATCGGCCGCACTGGGATCCGCCACGCCGGTCGGGTGGATATGAGCGGAGTGGCGCGCGGCATCGGTCTCCGGTGCGGAGGTCGCATCCTCGGCAGCGACCGTCCCTACCGCGTCGTGTGCGCTGGTCGTCGGCTGCCTTCGGGCGAGCGGCTCCGCGGTCTCGATCGGCGGGCTGGGTGCGGCGGTGGCTGGGGAACCATTCGGCAGATCGCTCCGTGACGCGGCGTCGGTCGACCGGGCGGGGGCGTCGTCTCTTCGCAAATGGGTGGACTCGCCTGCCATCTCGGACGCTGGGGCGGCGGGGGAGTCGTAAGTGGCGTCGCTCTGCTGGGCGGTCGACGGAGGGTGCGGAGTCCCGCTCGTCTCGGTGCCCCCGATGTCTCCGGTGTCGACGGGGGAACGCTGCCCGCCGTCCGCTGCGACGGGTCCGAGGTCCTCGGGCATGTCGATCTGGCGGAGAAGGTCCGCGTCTGTCGTCTGTGCCGCGGGCTCGGGGGTGGGTGCGTTGTCTGGTGTGGGTGTGGGCTCGGGTGTGGATGCGGAGTCAGGGGCAGAAGCGATGTCTCGCTGCGGGGCGGACGTCGCGGCTGAATCCGTAGGCGGGTGCGCGTCGCTGGTCTGCCGTATGGGTTCGTCTTGGGCGACCTCGAGGGGCGGCGCCGTCTCGGGCCGGGGTGCGCTGTCGAGCTCGAGGATGTCCGGGGAGTCGGTATGGGCCGAGGCGGAGGCGCCGGCGAGATCGGTCTGTCGAATCGGTGCGTCGCCGGTCGGCGCGCCTGACGCGGGGTCTGTCGGGGTCGGTAGCGGTGTCGAGTCGTCTGCGATGTCGACGTGTCGGCTGGGCGTGAAACCGTCGGCGCTGTCTGCTCGCGGGGCTGATTCGCGATGGTGCGTAGTCGCGGGCTCGGGCAGGGGCTCGGGGTGGTGCGAGAAATCTATCTTCGGGACCGATGGCGGCTTCTGCACCGTCACATCGATGTGTGGGCGCCCGGCCGGATCGTCGGTCCTGCTCGCCTGCCGGAAGCCAGGGGTGCGATTCTCGACCGGCGGAGCGGATGCGGCTCCGGTCGGCGCGATCGCTGTGGAGGCGTCAACGGCATTCGTCCGGCGGAAAGACGCGGCGTCGGCTCGTGGGTGGGGGCCGGAGTGCTCTGCGCGGCCCGGCCTCTGGATCAGCGCCGAATCGACGGTGATGGCCTGCGGGGCGGGGGGAGGGCTGTGCGCGACATCCGTGCTCCGGACGGATATCGGGTCGTCGACGGCATCCGTCCGACGAGCTGCCGGGTCGAATTCCGAGTAGCGCGCGGCGGCCGGTGGCCGTGCAGGCGCGGGCATTTCTGCCGCCGCATCGCCGGGCGCGGGTGCCCGAACCGGCGCACTCGGCGCCGTCGGGCACGGTCGGACGACCCGCCTCGACCACGGCGTCGATGCCGAGGCTCTTCGGGCCCACGGGGTGGGCATCGCCTGCCGCTCGGGCGCGGCCGATGCTTCGGGCGTGGACTCCGGAGCCCGGGACTCCGCTACCGGGGCAGACAGTGCGCTCGCCTGGTGGAGTTGGTCGCTGAGCTGCGCCTCGGCGGACGCGATGGCTGCCTTCAACGCGCCGACCGTCCGGGAGGCATCGGCGATGAGCCGCTCCAGTGTCGATACCATCGCCCGCAGTTCGCCCGTGTCGATCCGCGACGGCTGACCCACGATGTCTCCCGCTTGTCCTCATCAGGTCGTGCCGCGGTGCGCCGACATGCTGATCTCGCGTGACCGTAAAGCAAACTGTGATCGCGTCATTGTCGCTCAGACCGGCCGGACCTCTCGGGGCTGGGAAGATGGATGATGGGTCGCGAGCCGCCGAACAGCTATCGAATCGCAACCTGCCCGCATCCTTACCACCCTGCTCTCGATGCCGAAGGGCCGGGGGCGGTCGACTCACGTTCGCCGCCCCCTGGCCCGGTGCTGTTCATCGTCCCGATGAACAGCCTTGTGCGGCAATGGTATTCGTTACAGCTTCCAGTTGGCTACCATGGAAGGGTGCGGATCGGAGTAGGGCTCTCCACCGCGTCCGAGGCGCGGCGAGCGGGCCGGGAAGCCGCAGCGCGCGCCCGCGACCAGCTCGCGGGCGAAGCGCCGTCGCTCGCTGTGCTGCTCGCCTCCCGCGTCCACACCGACGACGCCGTGGAGGTGCTGTACGGCGTCCACCGGACGGTCCGGGTGCCCGCGCTGATCGGATGCGTGGCCCAGGCAATCGTGGCGGGTCGTCGCGAGATCGAGGACGAGCCCGCGGTGGTGGTGTGGCTGGCCTCCGGACTGCCCGCCGCCGAGACTTTCCAGCTGGACTTCCTCCGCACGGCGAGCGGCGGGTTGCTCGCCGGTTACCGCTTCGACAAGGCCGCCCGCGACTTCCACCTGCTGCTGCCCGACCCCTACTCGTTCCCGGCCGATCTCCTGCTGGAGTACGTGAACACGGATCTGCCCGGCACCGTCGTGATGGGCGGGTTGGTCAGCGGCGGACGGGGCCCGGAAGGCAGCCGTTTGTTCCGCGACCACACCGTGGTGACCTCGGGCGCGGTCGGCGTGCGCCTCCCCGGCCTGCGCAGCGTGCCGATCGTGTCCCAGGGCTGCAGGCCGATCGGCTATCCCTACACCGTTACCGGCGCGGACGGCACGGTGATCACCGGGCTCGGCGGCCTGCCCCCGATCGAGCGGTTGCGCGAGATCGTGGCCGTGCTGCCGCTCGCCCAGCAGGAACAGCTCGCGCGCGGCCTGCAGATCGGATTCGTGGTCGACGAGCATCTCGCCGAGCCCGGGCAGGGCGACTTCCTGATCCGCGGCCTGCTGGGCGCCGATCCATCCAGCGGGGCGATCGAGGTGGGCGACGTCGTGGAGGTCGGCACGACCGTCCAATTCCAGGTCCGCGACGCGATCGGCGCCGACCAGGACCTGCGTGCGGCCCTGGCGCGGGCGCGCACCGATCTTCCCGGGCGTCCGGCCGGTGCGCTGCTGTTCACCTGCAACGGACGCGGCAGGCGGATGTTCGGGGTCGCGGATCACGACGCCACGACGATCGAGGACCTGCTCGACGGCATCCCGCTCGCGGGATTCTTCGCCGCCGGCGAGATCGGGCCCATCGCGGGCCGCAACGCGCTGCACGGATTCACGGCGTCGATGGCGCTGTTCGTCGAATGAGCGTCGACCTGCGGGTCTACGCCGAGCTGAACGACTTCCTTCGGCCCGGCGAGCAGTACACCGTGCTGCGGCGGCCCTACCGGCCGCACCAGACCGTCAAGGACGTCATCGAGGCCGCGGGCGTTCCGCACACCGAGGTCGACCTGGTCCTGGTCGACGGACAACCGGTGCACTTCGACCATCACCCGCGTCCCGGTGGGCGGATCACCGCGTATCCCGTCTTCGAGACGCTCGACATCGGCCGCGTGACCAGGGTTCGCCCGCACCCGTTGCGTGAGCCGCGGTTCCTCGCGGACGTGAATCTCGGCGGTCTCGCCAAGCTGATGCGGCTGATGGGCCTGGACGTGCACTGCCGGTGGGAGGCCGCGGACGCCGAACTCGCCGAGCTGTCGGCGGCCGAGCACCGGATCCTGCTCACTCGCGACCGCGGCCTGTTGAAGCGCCGCAATGTCACACACGGCGTCTACATCCGGTCGGATCGGCCGGTCGACCAGGTCGTCGAGGTGATCCGGCGGCTCGACCTCGTCGCGCGCCTGGATCCGTTCACCCGCTGCCTGCGCTGCGGCGGCGTCGTCGACGAGGTCGCCAAAGCCGAGGTCGAGGATCGGCTGCAACCGCTCACCCGTCGTTACTACGACACCTTCCGGCAGTGCCGCGACTGCGGCCGGATCTACTGGCAGGGCTCCCACCAGGCACGACTGGCCGAGACGATCGGGGCGATCCGCGCGGAGCTCGACCGCTCCTGACACTCGCGCGAGCGATTCCGGTTCGACCACGCGATGACTCCATCGAAGGCCGGACACCGCCTCGGTCCGAGCCGCCGTGGCCCGCCCGGCCACCCGCTCGTCGGCAGGTTCGACCGGAACTCGCTGTGCGGAGCCGCCCGGGCGCGTCGGCCTCGCGTTCGCCTAGACTCTCTGCCGTGGCCGGACGACTTCCAGATCGCGATATCGCGGCAATACGCGAACGCGTCCGGATCGAAGACGTGGTGGGGGAGTACGTCGCGCTCAAGCGCGCCGGTGCGGACTCCATGAAGGGCCTGTGCCCGTTCCACGACGAGAAGTCGCCGTCGTTCCATGTGCGGCCCAATCACGGACTGTTCCACTGCTTCGGCTGCGGCGAGGGCGGCGACGTGTTCGCCTTCATGCAGAAGATCGAGCATGTCGGGTTCGTCGAGTCCGTCGAGCAATTGGCCGACCGGATCGGTTACCAGATCAACTACGAGGGCGGCGGCACGTCGGTGCAGCGCGACCGGGGCACCCGGTCCCGGCTGGTCGCGGCGAACGCGGCCGCGCACGAGTTCTACGTCGCCCAGCTGCGCGAGCCGGGAGCCGAGGCCGCGCGCAATTATCTCACCGAGCGCAATTTCGACGCCGCGGCCGCGCACACCTTCGGCTGCGGCTACGCCCCCGCCGGATGGGACACCCTCACCAAGCACCTGCTTCGCAAGGGCTTCGACTTCAAGGAGCTGGAGGCGGCCGGACTGTCCCGGCAGGGTCAGCGCGGCCCGATCGACCGCTTCCACCGGCGGCTGCTGTGGCCGATCCGGAACCTGTCCGGCGACGTCATCGGGTTCGGCGCCCGCAAGCTCTTCGACGACGACACCATGCCCGGCAAGTACATCAACACGCCGGAAACGGTGCTCTACAAGAAATCCCAGGTGCTGTTCGGCCTGGATCTGGCCAAGCGCGAGATCGCCAAGGGCCACCAGGCGGTCGTGGTCGAGGGCTACACCGACGTCATGGCGATGCACCTGGCCGGGGTCAAGACCGCCGTCGCCTCGTGCGGCACGGCCTTCGGCGACGAGCATCTCGCCCTGCTGCGCCGCCTGATGATGGACGACAATTTCTGGCGCGGCGAGATCATCTACACCTTCGACGGCGACGCGGCGGGCCAAGCGGCGGCCCTGAAAGCCTTCGGAGGCGACCAGAAGCTGGCCGGTCAGACCTACATCGCGATCGCCCCGGACGGACAGGACCCGTGCGAACTGCGGCAGCACTCCGGCGACGCCGCCGTGCGCGACCTGGTCGCCCGCCGAACCCCGCTGTACGAGTTCGTGATTCGCGGCCTGCTCGCCGACCACAACTTGGACACCGCCGAGGGCCAGGTGGAGGCGCTGCGCCGCGCGGTGCCGGTGGTCGCGCAGATCAAGGACAACGCCCTGCGCAAGGCCTACGCCACCAAACTCGCGGGCTGGGTCGGCTGGGACGACATCCAGACCGTGGTGCGCCGCGTCGGCGAGGAAGCCAAGCGGCACCGCAACGGCGGCGGCACCGCCGGTGTCGGGCGGGCGCCCGCGCCGCGTGAAGTGGTCGCCGAACATCCTGCGGCACGGCCGAATCCGAACGATCCCACGCTCTTGCCGCAACGCCAGGTGCTGGCCGCCGCGTTGCAGTACCCGGCGATGGCCGGAGCCGGTTTCGACGCGCTCGAGGCCGAAGCCTTCACCCATCCCGCCTACGCCGTCCTGCGCGCCCTGATCGCCGAGGTGGGCGGTACGGCGATCGGGCTGGGCGGCGCCGAGTGGGTCAATGCCGTCGCCGACCGCACCGACGACCTGACCGTGCGCGCCCTGCTCTCGGAGCTGGCCAACGAGCCGCTACCGGTGAAAACGGAAGCCGACATCCCTCGCTTCGTCGCCGGTGTCCTGGCGCGCACCCAGGAGGCCTGGGTCGGCAGGCAGATCGCCGAGCTGAAGTCCAAGCTCCAGCGGGTCTCCTCGACCGAACAGCCGGACGCCTACTTCGCCCTCTTCGGCGACCTCGTCGCCCTGGAGCAGTACCGCAAGAGCCTGCTCACCCAGGCGATGGGCAGCCACGGGGACTTCGCCACCGGAGCCTAGCGTCCGGCCGCGTCGGTACAGGTACGCGCGGGGCGGGGAGGCCCGGTGTGCGCAGGTCAGCGGCGGAGCTGGTCGTGCGGCACCAGCACGGTGGTCCGCTCGTCGAGCGGCTCCATCGGCTCCAGGCGGGGACGGGTGCTGAGCTTGTCCGACAATTTCTGCCTGCCGACGAGCACGAGCTTGCGAGTCACCGGGCTCTCGGTCAGCGCGCGGGTCGCGGCGCTGATCTGTTCGTAGCGAGCCCGCCCGGCCTTGCTGCCGAGTACGTACCCGGCCGCCACGCCGATGATCAACCGCAGCATCTCGATGTGCTCCTCCCAGTTGCCAGTTCGCCGCCCCCATCCTGCCCGACGCCCCAGGCGCCTGTCGATCCGGACACCCGATAGCTCCGCACCCGGCCCACCCGGACAAGTCGCAGGTAGCGACACGATTTGGGCTCTCGCCCAGCGATACGCTAGAGTTTCTCCTCGGCCCGCCCGATACCAACCGGACGAGCCAAGGGCAATCCCCTATAGCTCAATTGGCAGAGCAGCCGACTGTTAATCGGCAGGTTTCTGGTTCGAGTCCAGATGGGGGAGCAGAAAACGGCCTCTGACCAGCAGTTCATCCTGCAAGGTCAGGGGCCGCATTTGTATCCGAACCCGAAAAACCTCCAGAAAGTCTCCCAAAAGGCGCTCGGCGTCCCTCGCCGTCCCGAGTTTGCCCATCAGCCCGCAATCCGTCCATCACCGCCCTGTGCACTATCGCCGCGGCATCATGGTGCACCCGACCTCGCGCCATATATTTGCGCTGGGTCATCGCCGGGTCGGCGTGCTGGAGGACATCAGCAGTCACACGAGCCGAGATTCCCTCGTCATCGAGCACCAGCGCGATCAGTTTGCGGAACGCGTACGGGCTCAGGTCGTCGGTAAGCCCGAGCGCTTCGCGAACTCGCTGCCATTGGTTTGGCATCGAGACGAGAACCTGCCGCTCGTCGACCGCTACATCGAAGCGCTCTACAAAGTGATGACCCACCACGCCGACCTGAAAGGATAGGGCTCGATGATCGAGACAACGCTGCTGGAGAAGTTGACGCGGGAAGCCGACCGGGGCGAGGTGCAACAACTCGTCGTCGGTGCCGTCGTCCAGCACGGCGGCAAAGTCCTTCTGCTGCAACGCCCCGCCGATGATTTCATGGGTGGAATCTGGGAACTCCCTAGCGGCAAAGTCGACCCTGGGGAAGCCATCGACCAAGCCCTCATTCGGGAAGTCAAGGAAGAGACGGGCCTTGAGGTCACCGCCATCACGAACTACCTCGGCGAATTCGACTACCAGTCCGGCAGCGGCAAGAAAAGCCGACAGTTCAACTTCACCGTCGAGGTCGGCCATGCCGAGCCTGTGCAGCTGACCGAACACGACGCCTACACCTGGACCAGCCTGGTCGAGGAACCACCGGTCACCGATGCCGTGAAGCAGGTTCTGGCGCGGTACCGGGAGAGCTGACCGCACAGTCAAATCGGCCGCGCCGACGGGTACAAACCGAGGTATCCGTAAACGCCAATAGCCCGCTCCTGAAACGGAGCGGGCTACGCTGATGGTGCTGTCCTTACTCATGACCCCTCGATCACCTCAGGACGGACATGGTATAAACGGCGCAGCTTCGCTGAGGAGTAGTGAGACGAGTCCTGCAGTAGGCGTTTCTGCATGAGCAGTCTGGGGAGCCTAACTATCTCGATGGCGCGGACTCGCTGTGTTAGTCGCCGGAAGATCGATCCAACCGTGCGATGATTCTTTCGAAATCGCGTACCGAACGTCGGCAGAACTCCAAATCCGTATTAACCAAGAGGTCCGCAGCGTATCTCTCCTGCCCCAGCGGCAACCTTTAGGCATATTCACGCAGTGTCTTGGCGTCCTTGTTCTCGTAGGCCAGATGCCGGAACCACGAGCACAACGGCTCGATCGGCTGCATCGTGACCTCGTCCAGGAACACCGGTGTCCCAGCAGGGATCGCGCGGAACTCCGGGAGCCGGACCACGTCGCTGGCATCGACCGCCCCACCCGCGAAGTGATCACCGACCAGCACAGGATCAACGAACGACAAGAACAACCAGCCCTCCTCCACGAACCCCAGCGGAGGACAGTCATTACACGAACCATCAGAGCGACACGCAGACGTTCACCCTCGGTGTGCCAGAGCTGATGGTAGGCGCCGATCGCGAAGGCGAGACCGGCGCTGGTGGGCGGACCGCCATGTACGCTTCGCTCATGCGTTCGATACCGAAAATCGCGACCAAAATCCGGCAAAAGGAATCATGGCAATGGATCGGTGGCGCGGTGAGCATCTTCGCGATCCTCGCAGTCACGGCCTGCGGCGGGATCAGCCCAAATCCTGAATTCGAGTCCGTTCCTACCTCGTCAACCCAAGAATCTGCCCCGCCACCCCCAACCGAGCTGCTCACGCCTTCACCTCCGCGGCCACAATGGGCTGCTGTCGGCCAGCCAGTCGAATTCGCGGACACCTTTGACATGCGGGGCACCAGCTTCGACACCCTGCCACGCATCACCATGACGGTCACCTCAGCACAAACCACGAACACGGATCCGCACATCCCCGCCGAATTCCGGAAGCCGAAGGAGGGAGAACAGTACTTAATCCTGACCGTCAAAACAAATTCTCCCAACCCCACTCATGTTCCCTCTATGGCGCATTTCCAGCTGGTGGCACCGGATGGCGCGACATTCGAACTGAATGAAAACATGTCCTACCGGCCGGACCGTTATGAAAATGGGAACGGCGTCCTCATGTACAACGTTCCCGCGACTGGAATCCCCAAGGGCACCAAGGTGCAACTGGAACTGTACCGTGGCCAGCCGTTCGGCTGGGTGGTGTCGTAATCATTGAGACAGTCACGAACTGCCAGCGGGCCGTCTGGCGTTCGATGAACTTCGAAGAAGCTGAGTTTTTGCCCGTCGAGCGCACGCGGCTATCCAAGGGGTGGGGCAGCCGGACTCGGGGGAAAGTTGTCGGTCGGTTGCGCTACGGTTCTGTTCGCCGACAATCGACCGGCACCGCCGAGGGGGAGACATGGCACGACGGCGTCGTCACTCCGACAACGTGGCTCTGCTGTTGATGTTCGGGATTGCCGGGGTTGTGGTTCTGGCCCCGGTGGTGCGATTCGCCAGGGACAACCTCGTGGTCATTGTCGCGGCGGTGGTGGGGGTTGTCGCCGTGGCAGTAGCTGCGGCGGTGTTGTGGAGGTCGCGTATCCGGCGGCGTCGGGAGCTCGAGGACAAGCGACTACGTGCCGTCTTGCCGTTTCACGATATGAATGACAAGCAGTTCGAGCACGCGCTGGCTTCGCTGTGTCGCGACAGCGGTTGCCGTCAGGTGGAGGTCTCCGGCGGCTCGGGTGACCACGGCGCGGACGTGGTCGCGTTGACTCCGGACGGGCGCAGGTTGATCCTGCAGGCCAAGCGGTACAACATCACACGCAGGGTCGGTGACAAGGAGATGCAGCAACTGGTCGGTGGATTGCTGACCTGGCACCGATTCGACATCGCCGCACTCGTCGCGACGGCGTCGTTCACCGCGCCCGCTCGCGCCACAGCCGCTCGGAGCGGCATCCGGCTCGTGGACAACCGTGCGCTGGCCGCATGGAACTCCGGGACCGGTCCTGCTCCCTGGGAATGAGGTCGGGTGGGCGAGGAAACCGGCCTTGGACGAACCTCGGCGGCCAGGAAGAAGGGCGAGTCTTCCGTGTTGGCCGCACCCCCGGCGGGCGTCTCCAACGGCCCGGCCCGTCGAGGACAACGTGGAGGAATGGGTTGACCATCTAACGGAGGCTGGATCGCCAGGCGCGAGGTGGCCGCGATGCTCGATTCGGGCGACGGCACCGCCGTTCGCGAGGCGATTCTGTCTGTGGCACTGCATGATCCGGAGGCCGCGTGGGTGACCGACCGTGCGCTGAGGTTGTCGGATGGTGGGCGGCTGCGGTCACCGCTGTCGGGCATCTCGCCCGAATCCATCGGACAATCGATGAAGAACGTGTTGTTCCGGCATTGCGCGGATTGTCGCACGAGCCCGAGGTCGCCGGGCGAGTCGAGGATGTTCTCGACGTCATCGCGGTCTTCGTCCGCAGGTCGGCGTAGGAGCGGGCGGGGAGCCCGCAACCAGTGGTTCGCGGACAGTGACCAGGCTCACGATTCGGTCTCGGCACCTGGCGGGAGCGGCTGCTGAACAGCGGTTTCTGGTAGGCGTGTGCGGTGGGTCGGCCGGAAAATCGGGTGATTTCTGTCGGTGCCGACCGGAATACTGACCCGCGCCCGATGAGTTCGAGCAATCGACGCCGTCTCTACAGCTGTGGCGCCGGGACCCGATCCGGTGACTCGGCGCAGGGCCACATGTTCTTGTCAACGACCCATTGCCCCGGAGGTATCCGATGTCCGCCGAATTATCCGCTCCCGCCTCGGGAGGGCGGACACCGACCGTCATCCGGGTGCTGGTACTCGCGACTTTCGTCGTGATCCTGAACGAGACCATCATGATCAACGCGATTCCGCGGTTGATGGAAGACCTCTCGATCACCGACCGGGCGGCGCAGTGGGTGTCGACGGCGTTCATGCTGACGATGGCGGCGGTCATCCCGACCACCGGCTGGTTCCTGCAGCGTGTGTCCACTCGGCACGCTTACGCCGCCGCGATGGGCGTCTTCCTGGCCGGTACCGCGCTGTCGGCGGTCGCCCCGTCGTTCGCGGTGCTGCTGCTCGGGCGAGTCGTTCAGGCGTTCGGCACCGCGGTGATGATGCCGCTGTTGATGACCACGCTGATGACGGTGGTGCCCGAACAGGACCGGGGCCGGGTGATGGGCAACGTCACCTTGGCTATTTCGGTCGCGCCCGCGATGGGTCCGGTGATCTCCGGAGCGGTACTGCAAATCGGTTCGTGGCGTTGGCTTTTCGTGCTGGTGCTGCCGATCGCCGGGATCATCGCCTGGCTGGGTCTGCGTCAGCTGGAGAACGTCGGTGAACCGCAAGCCGGGCAGATCGACGTGTCCAGCGTGGCACTGGCGGCGCTCGGGTTCGGTGGGCTGGTGTTCGGGCTCAGCCGGTTCGAGAGCGGCAACCTCACCAGCCCGGCGCTGATCGTCGCCGCGGGCTCGGCGCTGATCGCTGCGTTCGTGTGGCGTCAGCTGCGCCTGCAGCGCACCGGCACGCCGCTGCTGGATCTGCGGGTCCTGCTGTCGGGCACCTACGCCAAGGCGCTGATCCTGATGTCGGTGGCGTTCATGGCGATGCTCGGATCGATGATCCTGCTGCCGTTGTACCTGCAGAACCTGCGTGGTCTGAGCCCCTTGGCCACCGGCTTGCTGGTGATGCCGGGCGGATTGGCCATGGGCCTGCTCGGACCGACGGTCGGCCGCCTGTTCGACCGGTTCGGCGGGCGCCTGCTGGTGATTCCGGGCTCGATCGGCATCGCCGCGTCGCTGGCCGGGTTCACTCGGATCTCGATGACCATGCCGTACTGGCAGCTGCTGGCCCTGCACATTCTGCTGATGGTGTCGCTCGCGGCGGCGTTCACCCCGGTGTTCACGCTCGGTCTCGGTGCGTTGCCGCAGCAGCTGTACTCGCACGGCAGCTCCATGCTCGGCACCTTGCAGCAGGTCGCCGCGGCGTTCGGTACCGCACTGGTGGTGACGGTGATGTCGGCGCACGCCACCACCCGCGCCGCGGAAGGCGCGGATCTCGTCACCGCCCATCTCGACGGCATGCGCCTGGCCTTCCTCGTGTCGGCGGCTCTGGCGTTGCTCGTGATCGTCATGGCCGTGCTGTTGCCGGGCCGGGCCGCCGCCCCGGCGGAAGCCGACGAATTCGAGACCGCGACTCCCGAACTAGCCAAGCACTGAGCTAATTCCGCACGGCGAAGCCCTGGCAGCATCGACTGCCAGGGCTTCGCCGTATGCGGCCGGGACCGGTGGGGTAGGTACCCGCGCACGGCCGCCGCTCAATCGTTGATGATCGTGACTATCCGGTAGCCGATGATCAGGGCGGTCAGCACCGCGGGGATCGCGGCCACGCTGGGGGTGACGATCGCTCGCGCGAAATCGCGAGCCGGACGGCCGGAAACGGGGGTCATGTCGAACGGAAGCAATCCGGTCGCTGCCGGGTCTCGCAACTGCTGGGCAACGGAGGCGAACAGCTGACGGTAGCGGCGTTCCAGGCTCAGGTAGTACCCGTCGAGACCCCAGAAGATCCAGGTAGGCGCCAAAGCCAGCAGTATCAGGCCCGATCCCTGCCGAGCCTGCGCGGTGAGCAGCGCGAAGATCACCGAGACCAGAGTCACCGACCATCCGCGCACCGTGAACGACTGCTGACTCAACCGTGCGATGATGGATTGCAACATCTCGAGATGCTTGACTCGATGATCCGTGTCCATTCCATCCCCAATTCTCGTCCGGCGGAGAGCAATTCAGTATTCCGGTCCGAGTCGCCAGGGTACGGCAGTAGGGAGCGGGGCGGCCGCGACGGACAAATCAGGGTATCGGCGCATCGGCTGTGCGGGCATTGTCCGACAACGAATTCGCGTACCGCGAGAAGCGGTGGACGGTAGACTCACGGCAACAAGGGGTGTGGTAGCCGGTCGGCCCCGGCTCGAACGGGCAGTTGCAGGTTCGTCGGAGTATCTCGTCGTGGACGAGACGCCCCGGCAGGCAACGGATCCGAGGTAATGATGGCAGGTGCTGAATTCGGTCCGGAGCTGCGCAGACGCCGAGTCGAGCAGAAGATGACCCTGGGGAAGCTCGCCGGACGCGTGCACTACAGCACGAGCCACCTGAGCAGAATAGAGAACGGGCACAAGTCGCCCTCCGCGGCGCTGGCGCGCATCTGCGATACGGTCCTGTCCGCCGGCGGCGATCTGCTGATGCTCGCTCCGCCGGAAGCGCAACCGGATGGCGATCCGGACATCGATGACGACATCTGTTCGGAGGCCGAGTGGATCGTCCGATTGCAGGTGGATGGTTCCGGTGCATTCCACCTCGGGGAGTCGCACGCGCCGCCGGTGACCGCGTTCCCTCCGGTGCTCACCGGCTCCGCCGTCGTGTTGCCCGGCCTGAGCGCGATGTTCGAGCAGACGAGACAGCTCGGCCGGGCCAGCAGCCCGAGCGTCGTGCTGCCGATGGTCGTCACTCAAACGCATGCCGCGGTCACCTCAGCGCGGCAGAGCACCGGCGAGCTACGTCAGCGACTGCTGCTGCACGCCGCGCGTACCGCGGAGTTCGCCGGATGGATGGCGCAAGAGTGCGGTGACGAGCGGGGCGCCCTGTGGTGGACCGATCAGGCGGTCCTGCACGCCTCTGCCGTCAGTGACGAACACATGACCAGCTACGCGCTCGTCCGCCGGGCGGTGCTGAGCCTTTATCGCGGCGATTCCTCCGCGACGACCGGCCTCACCGAACAAGTGCTCGCCGACCACGCCGTCCATCCTCGGATCCGCTGGCTGGCCGCGCTCGGAGCCGCGCAGGGGTACGCCATCGGCTTGGACGATTCGAGTTCGATGCGCGCGCTGGACAAGGCCGCGAGTCTGTACGACGCGGCACACCGCACCGGGGACAACGCGCTGGGGCCGTCAGCGCTGCATGAACGGCCTGTGCTCATCGAGGCCTGGTGCCACTACGACCTCGGCAACCTCCGGGAGGCCGCCGTTCTCTTCGATCGAGCGTTGTCGCAGAACTTCGAGCAGTCCGACCGTGACCGTGCTCGGTTCGGCACCCGCCGGGCATTGGTGTACGCCGCGCTCGGTGAGCTGGACCGAGCGTGCGCACTGATCGAGCCGTTGCTCGACATCATCAGCGCGGTCGACTCGATGACCATCCGCGCCGATCTGCGCGAGTTCGCTCGCACGATCGGACGCTACCGCGGGCACTCCGCGCTGCACGACATCCAACCGGCTCTCATGTCCGCCCTGTCGAGGCGTTGAACGACTGGTTGTCCGTTGCCGTTCGCAGCGGCAACGGACAACCACTGTTGCCGGTCGGCTGCCCGCTGGATGCTGGAGAGCGAGCCGTGATTCGCGGCCTGGAAATCCTGGGCCACCGGCACGGGCGATATCGCGCTGGGCGGCACCGTCTTCGGGATCGGATACGTCGGGGGCGACCATGAGACGACAACGCCGCTTCGATGCGTCGCGGCGACGAGGGGAAGGAATACGCCGACCTACACTGAAACATCGACACATGGCTCAGCGGGGGGTCGACTGCCGAGCACCGGTGGCGGGAAGTCGACCGAAATAGGGAAATAAACCAACCAGAATCTTTCGCCGCGAGGTCGTTTGCTGCACCCGGTCGGGTATATGACCGAACGTTTGCTGTTCCGGTCGCCCGGATCCGGGTTCGAGTGCAGACTTATATTCGAAAACCGTGGTGTTTCGGTCGAGGACGAGATTTGTGACCGCGAGACATCCGGAAGGATGTCACGCGAGGGGTGTAACGAACTGGTCGGTTTGATTCCTGTCTCCACTATCCCGCATCATAAATCTTCACATCGCGCCGTGCTGCGCTGATAACCGTCCTCGAGGAGTACCCCAGTTGACGGAGATATTCTTGAACTACCGAATCGTTGACAGCGTCTACGCCGTCAACGAGATATCGAAGCAGATGGCCCACCATCTCGGCAGGGCGCGCGTCTTCCGGGACGAGGATTCCCTGGCCTTGGGCGTGTTGTACGCACGCCGGATACGTCGGGCGCTCCAGGAGTGCGACACGATGGTGTCGGTGATCGGCCCGCATTGGCTCGAGGCGCGCGACGCACGCGGACGTCGTCGGATCGACAACCCTCGCGACTGGGTGCGGCTGGAGTTGCGCACCGCTTACGAACGCGGGATACGTGTGGTTCCCGTGGTGCTGGACGACACGCCGCTGCCGAGCCCGGAGCAGCTTCCGAATGACATTCGCGCCCTATCCGGTTCGCAATACTGGCGTATTCGCTACCGGACGCTCGAAGAAGACGTCCGCGGCCTAGTCGGGCGACTCGCCCCGCAGGTCGAAAGCCGGCCTGACGATCGGCAGCGGGCGGCCGCGCCGGGTACGCAGAACAACCAGGTCAACGTCGCGAGTGAAGGCGGCATCGTGAACGCCAATCAGAACGGGACCCAGCGCATCAGGCTGGACGGTCCCGGCAGGAGATGAAAATGCACCCTTCGCCGGGATCGAACAACAATCCCAATGCGAACAATCAAGTCAACATGGCCAACAACGGCGGCAGCATCTTCGCCAACAATGGTGGCCGACAGCGGATAAGCATCAACCACGGCCCGCGGCGGCGCCTCTGGACCTGGTATGTGCTGGCGGGGATGTTGCTCCTCGACATCGCGTACTTCTTCTACGGCCAGTCCGCCTATACGGGCAACGCCGGGAACTCCGGTGATCTATCGCGTGCGTTGATCTTTTTCACGCTGTTCGTCGGGACCGTTGCCCTGTTGCGGCTCTGTCTGCGCGACCTGTTCGGACGGCGGTAGGCGTTCATCTCGCGAGACACGTTTCCGCTGGTCTCGCCGCGAAGCGGGGGTGAAGAACTGTGGAATACGCGCCGAGTTCCCGTGGAATCGGCCGCGCGTCCTCGAGTAGCTCGAAAACAATATCGAAGTGTTGTAAAGGAAAAATTCATGAGTGTCGCGTTCGACCACAGGAACGACCCGCTGCCCGCCGCGCTGGGGGCGCGGGAGCGTCCGGCGCTGAGCAGTCGGGAGATCGAGGTGCTGCTGGCGTGGATCGCGTCGGACTCCAAACTGGAAGTCAGTCGGCGCCTGTATATCTCGCTGGGAACGGTCAATACCCATCTGGCTCGGATCAGGGACAAGTACGCCGCGGTCGGCCGGCCCGCGCCGTCGAAGGCCGCCCTCGTTGCCCGCGCATTGCAGGATGGGCTGATCGACATCGAGGACCTCTGACCATCGAAGGTCCCGGGCTGTCGCGGTTGGACGGTCCGGACGACGCTGCGGCGCCGAAGGTCCGGGCGACTCGACGGGCCCGCAGCTGTCCGTCGCGGACCGCGTCGACCGAGGCTGCCGGGACGCGGGACCGTTCGCGCCCGCCCGGGATCAGGGTGTGGATGTTCGGGTATGACGCCGCTGACGCCGGTCGGGATTCTGCCGGGAAATGCATGGGCTCGGCAAGATATTGCTCGATACGCGTCGAAGTCGGCGATATATGACTCCTCGCAGGCGCCTCCCTCCGAGTAGCTCAGCGGTAACATTATCGGAAGTATGATCGGCGACGGGACGTGAACGTTCGCATCGCCGCCGGGGTGATGAGGTATATATTGTGCTCGTAAGCGCCTACAGAAATGCTCCATTACGGCATCGAATTCTGAAGGGCTACGTAGTCGTCGCAGACGATATCGACGAAATGCATCGAAAGTTGCAACGGTCATCCAGCGCGTTGTCCGGTTCTGGCGGGGGGTTCCCGCGAGTGTGTTTCAATGCGAACCGGCCGGGCTGTCTGTGGATCGATACCGGGCCGGTCTGGATCAGCGATCCCGCGCAGCGCTCCGCGCTCGTCGGCGCCTTGGCCGACGTCGTGTCCGCCGCCGCGGAACAGGTGTGGCAGGCCGGTGGGACGCTGTTGCCGTCGGGCATCTCCTGGGGCGGCCCGCCGCATCGTCGGCTGTGCGAGGACGGGCATTCCGTCGAAGTCGCCGACGACTTGCAGCGGGAGATTCTCAGCAACCTGATCCGGCGCTACGTCCCCGAACTCGTCGCGCTCAGCGGACGCGCGCTGTTCGTCGCGGGCCGCGTCAACGGACGTGGTTCGCTGCGTCTGGCGGAATCGAAAGACCAAGTCTCCACGCGCTATATCGCATCCGCGTCCGTCCGGCACCTGCGGCGGGTCGAGCAGGCGTTGCGCCGCGACGACCGCGTATCGGGCTTCGCTGTGATGGACGTGAATCCGGTCGGTGACACGGAACTGGAGATCCCGAATGTCAGCGTTCGATGCCTCGATGCGCAAATCTTCCCGAGTTCGGCCGTCGCGCAGGCGGTCGTGCTGCAAGCACTCGCGGTACGTGCGCGGATGATGGAGCGCGACGGTCGGCGTATGCCCGCGGTCCCGCAACGGATGCTCGACAGAAATCGATCCAATGCCATTGCCAGGGGCATGGGCGGGGAGTTCGAGCGTGAGGCGGACGACCCGCGCAAGGCACGGGAACAGGCGACCGTCCGCCGCTCGGCGGCCGAGTCGGTGTCCGATCTGCTCGACGACCTCGATGCCGAACTGCGCGCGATGCAGATCGAGCCGCGCGAGATCCTGCCCTTGCTCTCCGCTCCGGAACTCGCGAAGCTGCATCCGGAATACGCCCAGACCGAGAATGACTTGCTGGCTGTCTGGAGCCGGCAGCACGCATTCGGAGTCGAGCAGATCGCGGCACTGCTGCGGGATCGGGCGACGCTCGCGGACGACCAGCTGACCGAGCACAACAGGCGGGTCGCTCCGGGCAGCCTGGGAACCTTGGAGGCGGCCTGGCGAACCAGGCTGACGGTCCGGCCGCGACGTTCGACGCCGAACGGGCGCAAGGGGCCGGCTCGCCCCGCTCGTCAGCGCCGGTCGGACGACGAGATCATTCGCGAGTTGGACCAGTTGACCGAGCAGCGTGACATGGATGAACGGCTGCGCGCTCTGCTGGCTGGTCGCCCGCCGCGCAATCTGGCTGCGGCGCTGTCGCGCCTCGGTCGCAGCAAGGAGATTCGGCGCGTGCTGCGGCAGCCGAACGCCACGGTGCTCGAACTGAGCGCGCCGGAGGAACTCGGCGATGGCGTACCGGACGAACTGGGCAGCCGGTTGTCGCAGAACAAGCGGGTTTGCGTGCGTCTCGATGTGGCCGAGGCCGAACGGAAATCCGCGGTGGACGCGCTGATGGATCTGGCACGCAGACTGCCGAGGGGAGCGTGTGCCGGATTGATCACCAACCAAACCTACGCACGCAAAACCGATCGCCGCGCCAGCATCGAGATGATCATCTTGGGCTCCACCGAAGGGGCGCGCTCGTGAATCAGCCCGTCAATGTCGTGCTGGATATCCGGCAGACGAGCAATCCGCCCACCGACGCGGCCGAGTTGCGGGCGCTATGGGCGCAGATCGAACAGCATCTGAACGGCGCCAGTCTTCGCGACGCCGAGAAGGTCGTTGTCCCGCTGCGGGACAACCGGACATGCGTTCTGTGGATACAGGATCGGCTTCGCGCTCCGGAGCGGGTCGACGACACCACGGCCTTCTCCATCAGGGGCGTCCTGGAGCCCGCCATGGTCCGGCACAAGTGCACGACCTGCTCGGCGGAAGGCAAGGTCACCTACGGGCCCTTCCTGTGCACCGGGTGCGGCCAAGGGGATCGGCTGGGACGTGTGTGCGACGAGCACGCCGTCGTCATCGAAGGTCGGATGACCGCGACCTGTGCGCGCCACCGGCCCAGCTGCGCGTGCGGGGCCGCGGCCACGTTCTGGTGCAACGGAGAGATATGCCGGGGACGCAACGCCTTCTGCGACCGGCACCGGGTCGGGCACCCCGGCGGCGCCGACATGTCGTACTGCCCCGATTGCTTTCGAAAAGAATTCCCGGAATGCGCGGGCCCGGGATGCAATTCGACCGGAAGCATCGCTTGCGAGTTCGTCGTCGATGGCAAGCGCGCGACTTGCGGAAACGCGGCATGTGCCAGGCACGCGTATCGCTGGCAGATCTTCGGGCCACATAAACGAGGGCTGGGGCTGTGCCCGGATCACGCGCGGCGGCTGAAGTCGCTGGAGGACCGCCAGATCGTCTTCCAGATCGTGGCGGGAACCGCGAATCGGCGGCGCGGTCAGCGCTCCGAGGCGAGGCGCACATATATCGGGCTGCCTCGGTTGACGATCGTTCGGCATATCTTCATCAATTCTCGTTCACGCAAGCTGGACATGGTTTCCATCGACCGGATGTTCGGTGAACTGCAGCACGACAGCCGCACCGACAACGCTGTGCGCCGTCTGTTGCAGGAGCACGAGAAGATACGCAAACAGGACGTGGCCGTTTTCGAAGGAGACGAAGAACGCGGTCGCGAACTCTTCGACAAACTCACCGCTTGGTTGCGGGCACGCGGCCGCGCCGAGGTGGCGAACCACATCAGCTTCGCGGACTATCGGCCTCGGTCCAACCTGCTGTTCGTCGACGTCGAGCCGGAATACATGGGCAGATTCATCGGACGCGGCGGCGCGGAGAAGCGAGCGGCGTCGAACGACCTGGGGGTCAGGGTCGAAGTGGAGCGGAAATGACATCGACCGAATGGGACAGCAGGCGGCACACGTTGCAGGTCGCCAAGGGAAATGGGCTGGTCACCGCGAATATCGTCGCCGTCAGCGCCGAGGATCGGCAGGGTACGTCCGGCCGGGTCGAAACCGCCCGGGTCGGTCTCTTCGAGGTGGGCGCCGACTCGTCGCGGCAGGCGGCGGTGCGGATCGTCGCCTCGCCTTCGGTCGCGGAGGGATCCGTCGTCGTCAGCACGGATCTGGTGGATGAGCTGCGGCTGGGCGTGATCGACGAGCACGGTTGGCGCTTGAGCGCGATGGCGTGCGATCCGGCTGCGCGGATCGTCCTGGAACCGCTCACCGAGAACCGTCTCGACGAGGTCTGCCAGCAGTTGCGGAACGCGAAGGACATCGTGGGCCAGCAAGTTCATCTCGGCGGCGGTGACTCGTGGGTATACGCCGACGGGGAGTCCTTCCGGGTACGCCAGGTCTTCGACCGCTCCGGGCGGGAGCGGACGGACCTCTGCTACATCGACGCCGAGACCGAAATGGACGTGTTCCTGGCCGGCAATCGCAACGGGGTCGACATCGTGATCCTCGCCGATTGCAGCGGTTCGATGAGCTGGGACGACATCGAGGACCGCGCCGACGTCGTCCGCCTCGGATCGCGCCGGAGATCCGCCTACATATCGCGGATGGATGCCCTGAAGCGTTCGCTCATGGACATGGTCGAGATCCGCAGGCACGTCACCGGGCGGGTGGCCCGTATCGCGCTGGTGAAGTTCACCACCACGTCGATGTGCGTCTTCCCGAGGTCGGGCTCGATGGCCGAGATCCAGGGCCCCGACGACGAGCGGACACTGCGGGACTTCCAGGGCGCCATCGGCCTGCTGCGGCCGGAGAACGCGGCAACCGACATCGGACAGGCCCTGCATTTCGCGTCCGACCTGCTGCACCGCCACGGTGTGCCGGGTAACGACCGACTGATAGTTCTGGTCAGTGACGGGGCCGACTGGAAACAGAAGGGCGAGGAAACCGCGGGTGAGGCCGTGGTCGCGATCGCCGATCCCGTCTCGCTGATGGAGGAACTGCACGAATTCCTGAGCATCAACCTCCATGCCGTCGGAATCGGCGATCGCGACACGTTCATGCGCTGGTGGCAGACGAATCGTCCACCGGGCGAGCGCGATCCGCATATCAGTGTGATCCCGAACCACGGGTTGCTGCGGGAACTGGTGCGGGTGGGGGGTGGCGATCCGAGCCGGACCGGCGGGGTAGACGTACTGCACAGCTATTTCGCGGATCTGGGCACCGGTGTCGCGCATCATGTCGGCAAACCGTCCGGTCCCGGCGGCGCCAGGCTGCAGTCGACGATCGACACGCTCCATCCCGCGGGTCGCCGCGTCGACCGCGAAGTGCGGCGGAGACTCGGGGATCTCTCCGAGGAGTTGCTGGACTTGCGGACCCAGTTGAACGACCTCTCGCGCCGCTGCGGTGAAAGCGATCTGTTCGGCCACGTGCATCACGGCAAACTGCTCGATCTCGGCCGTCCGCTGCACGGTGCGCGCGATTTCACGTCATGGATCATGGATTGTCATCAGGCGTTCGGTGAGACGTTGGACCGGCGGCTCAAAGGCGAGCAGCCCAAGGAGCCCAAGGACCGGTACGGCGTCGACGGCGTCTACGAGAAGATCCGGGATTGGCGGATGGACGCGGTCCGGCGGTTCCGAAACAGCGACGGGCACGCGTTCATCGAGAGTCGCGATGCCGAATTGCTCGGTGCGGTCTGCCTCAAGTTGACCGGACGGAAGGTCCTCGCCGACGACGACGCCGAGTCGTGGACGAAGTTGCAGGTCGGTTTGCTGGCCGGTGTCGTCGAGGTGCTGCGAGAGGTCAAGATCGTGCTCGAGAACGCACCGCTGTCTCCGCGGGCCGAGCAGTATGCCGACGCGTTCTCCATCGAAGGCTACTAGGCCCGTGATCACTGGACTCAGGAGAAATCGTGGCCGCTGACGTATTCGCGTGCCTGATCTTTCGGGTGCGCTGGCAGGCCGATCGAATGCCATCGGCTTGCGGCTGGTTCCCCGGCCCGCTCCCGGTGCCGATCCCGAGTGCCGGTGCCGCGGTCGGCCGCGGGGGCGAAGCGGTGGTCGCCGACCGAAACGCCCGGACCGCGTACTTCTCGGCCCGCGTGCACGACGCGCTGTACGGCGCGGCGGACTCGGTGGCGCCCACCGGCCGTTGGCACAGACGGACGACCGGTGAGCCGCCGGACCGGCGGGGTGCGATCGTCCACGGCTGGGAATTGCTGTTGGGCGAAGAAGGCGGTTACGCCGTCGCGCATGTGGAGCTGTCGAAGCAGCCGGTCGACGTGTTGTCCGAACTCACCGAGGTGCGGGGGGAGGGCCGCCGATGGTTGTCCAGCCTTGTCGACGACGTGTCGTTCGGGCCCGGGAGGCCTCGCGTCGTCAGCCACCTCTGCTGGACGAACGATTCGATGCCGGAGCCGATTTCCGATCCGGCGGCACTCGGTTCCTGGTCCACGTTGCAGCGGTGGCAGTGGTTTCTGGCGTCCGGCACGTCGGTGGCGGACGGCCTGCCCGACCCCGGCGATCCCAGGATCTTCGCTGACGTCGTCCATCTGTCGGGGGATTGGCGCGCGTTGGTGCTGCGCGACGGCGTGACCTACACGGCACTGACGTCGACCGACGCCACCGAATTCCACACCGTCGCACGCGCTTACGTGCGGTCGATCCATGTGGACGCCGTTCTGCTCGGCTCACTGCAACTGAACGCCTTGCACCGCATCGCGGATCGGATCGCGGACATCCGGGTCGACCGCACCGGCGCGGGGCCGGTCGAGTCGCTGGAAGCCGAGATCCTCGACACCCGCGCGAAGCTGTGGTGGAACAACATCTCCGAGCGTGGGGCGCAAGTCGCGGACGTGCTGCGCGCCTTCCAGAACCAGCATCGGATGACCGACCTCTACGCACAGGTCGTGGCGGACCTGGACGACATCTCCCGGTATCTGCAAGCCCGTCGCGCTCGACTGGAAGACGAGGCGATCGCCGAAGCGCAGGCACGCAGGCGCCGCAGCGAGGAGCGGCATCGGGTGTCCGAGGACCGCGATCGCCGCAATCAGACCACCATCGCTGTCATCTCGTTTCTGCTCCTGCCCTTCGCCGTCACCTTCAGCGGCGCCGCTGTGCTCACAGATCCGAGCGCGACCGCCTTCGCTTGGAGTATCGCCGTAGCCATCGGGTTGTCGCTGGCCCTCGTCACCATCTCTGCCTTGCGTGACCGGTGACGTGCGAAATGGGTGTTGTCGGACTCATCGCATTTTCGGTGCCAGCCGATTACGGTCACGCCATTATTTCCTATGCCGGTGGCATCGGCCTGCCCGCGCTGACGATCGGGTATCTCACGAATAGCGACATCGTCATGGGGATCGGTGGTATCGGTATAGCCGTCGCAGTCGTGGCGCTGATTCTCTTCGGATGGCTCGACCCGGGACAGCCGGCACGCGTGCGGAAAATTGTCGGCGCCGAACGTGTTTGTCGGTTGAACGGCCGACAGTGAATTCTCGTAGGAAAAGGTAGCATTGGCACGCCCGGGTGGCAGGTGAAAGGGAGTGGCACCGAATGAGTGAACCGAAGGCGACGATTCTTCCGGTGTATTTCGTCGCGGACGAATCGTATTCGATGGTCGACGACGTAGCGGATCTGAACACGGGCCTGACCAGCCTGCTCGACACCTTGCAGGGTGAATCCATGGCCGCGGCGAAGGTACGTTTCTGTGTGCTGGGGTTCTCCGACACCGCGGTCTGCTATCTGGAGCCCACCGATCTGCGACATCTGGACGCCATGCCGGAACTGCGGGCTCGTGGTTCGACGTCGTTCGCGGCGGCATTCGCCGAATTGACCGATCGGATACCGCGCGATATCGCAGCGCTGAAATCCGACGGCTATCTGGTGAACCGGCCTGCGGTGTTCTTCCTCACCGACGGTGCGCCGAATCCGGGAGACGGCTGGGAGAGCGAACACGCGCGCTTGACAAGTTTCGCGGCGCGTCCCAACATTCTCGCGTTCGGCATCGGTCAGGCCGACGCCAACGTTATCAGGCGGGTCGCCACGAGCCCGAACTACGCGTTCATCACCGCCGCCGGGACCGACACAGGCGTCGCGATCTCGAAATTCATCACCGCGCTCACGCAATCGGTGATCAATTCGGGCCAGGCGTTGGCGACGGGCCAGGCGACGCTTCAGGTGGAGAAGCCGGACAACTTCGTCTCGCTCGCGGTGGACACGGTGTGATGCGCTTTCTGAGCAAGCGAGACAAGCACGTGCCGGACGACTCCTCGCCGGCGGACACGATCGATGTCGCGAATCCGGAACCGGCAACTGAGCAAAGCGCCTCAGCCCTACCGAGCCGGTCGTCGAGCGCGCCGATCGTCGTCGGCGATCCCACACCGGCGTTCGAGCCGAAAGCCGTCGGCGACGAATACGGCAGGACGCCGTACCGCGCGGACACCATGATCGACGGATGGTCGCGCGGTCCGTTCACGATCCGCGCGGCTTCGGTGCGCGGATATCTGCACCGGTACAACGGTGCCCCGCGCCAGGACGATTTCGCCGTCACCGCCGCGCCGGATCGGGAACGACTGATCGTGGCCGTAGCCGACGGAGTGTCGGCGGCGCGGCATTCGCACATCGGCTCGACCACCGCCGTGCGCTACGCCACGCAGTGGCTGGAAGAGCAGCCCGCGCAGGAGCTCGGCGACATCGGCTGGCACTCGCTGTTCCAGAACACCGCGTGGATGTTGACCGAGCGGGCGGCTGCCGTCCTGTCGCTGCCGCAAGCGGATGCCGAGCAAGCCGAGCAAGCGCTGGCGACGACGCTGACGTGTGTGGTGTGCGAGCAGCACGCCGACGGCGGGTTGTCGGCGACGCTGGCCGGGGTCGGTGATTCCGGTGTGTGGTTGCTCTCGGGCGCGAGTTTCATTCCGGTGCTCGGCGGTAAGCCGGCTTCCGGCTCCGGGTTGACGTCATCCGCGGTGAGCGGGCTGCCCAGGGTTCCGAACGAAGTCGAGCCCATCTCGGTGATTGTCGAGCCGGGTCAGGTGCTGCTGGTAGGGACCGACGGATTCGGGGATCCGCTCGGGAGCGGCGACGGCGAAGTCGGCGCGTTGTTCGCCTCGGTGCTCGCCGGTCGAGTGCCGTCGCAGTTGGAATTCGCGCACGCCCTGGATTTCTCGCGGGAGACCTTCGACGACGACCGCACATTGGTGGCCATCTGGCCGAGGGAGAACTGACGGGACGGGCAGTGACACAGCAGCGAGTGAAGGTCGGTCAGCTGGGCCCTTTGACCAAACTGGCTTCCGGCGGTCAAGGGGTGGTCTACAGCGCCCCCGGTGCGCGGATGAGATACGCGAAGGCGGTGGTGTACAAGGAGTACAAACCCGCTGTGCTGCCCAGCGTCTCGGTCGACGTGCTGGACGAGATGCCTGCCTATCTGGAATCGCTGCCCTTCGCCGAGGGCATGGATCTGCTCTCCCGGGTGGCGTGGCCGTGCCGGCTGGTGGAGGCGGACAACTCCACGCAGGTGACCGGGTTCGTGATGCCCGCGATCCCGGACGAGTTCTTCGTCAAGATGACCATGTCCTCGGCGGTGCAGTCGAAGACCGCGGAGTTCCAGCACCTGCTCAACGGTGACGCCTTCCTCGTGAGGCGGGGCATCCCCTTGACCGAACGGCACCGTTACGAATTGCTGGCGGACGCCGCTGAGGCGCTGACGATTCTGCATCGCCACCACATCGCGGTCGGTGACCTGTCGCCGAAGAACCTGCTGTTCTCGTTGCAGCCGGACCGGAAGGTGTACTTCATCGACTGCGATGCCATGCGACTGCGCTCCCGGTCGGTATCCGCGCAGGTCGAGACTCCGGACTGGGAGGTCCGGGTGATCAATCCGGGAGAGGAACTGGCAACCGCCCAATCGGATGCCTACAAGTTCGGGTTGCTCGTCCTGCGGCTGCTGGCCGGAGACCAGAGCACCCGCGATCCGCACCGGTTGCCCGCCGCCGTGCCGAGTGCGGTCCGGGTGCTCGTCGACGCGGCTTTGTCCGCCACGCCGGGGCAGCGGCCTCGCCCGGCGGACTGGCTTCCGGCGCTCACCGACGCGGCCACCCACGCGACGACCCGAACGCCATCGCCACCACCACGAACACCACCATGGCGCGGCCCCGCCCCCACCGGCGGGGCCGGTGCGCCGGTACTACCACCCGTACCGGCGGCTCCGCCTCGGCCCACTGGCCGCCGCCCGTTCTACCAGCGCGTTTCGACGCGCGTGAAAGTGATCGCCGGGATAGCCGTCGTTCTCGTCATGGTCGGCTTGCTGACCAGCAAGACGTCGGGGGGCAACAATCCGAGCCCGGCAGGCAACCGGGCGCCGGCCGTGGCGGCGATTCCGGCGACGGTGACTTCGACGATCGCGGTGGGGGCGCAACCGTGGGGCGTCGCGGTCGATCCGAACACCGAAAGCGTGTTCGTCACCAACAGCGCGGGCAACTCGGTTTCGGTGATCAATACCCGGACGTCCGCCGCCGCGTCGGTCACCGCGCCGGGCATGGTGAAACCGGCCGCGGTCGCGATCGACGCGGCAGCGGGCATCGCCTATGTCACCAATGCCGGAAGCGGCTCGGTATCCCTGATCAATACGCGTAGCCGGGCGGTGGTCGGAAGTATCGCGGTCGGTGCGGGACCGTACGGCATCGCCGTCGACTCCGCCGCGCACACCGCCTTCGTCACGAACTTCGAGGCGAACACCGTGTCGGTGATCGACACCGGATCCAGGGTGGTCACCGCGACGATCCCGGTCGGCAGCCATCCCTATGGCGTGGCCGTGGATCCCAGTACGCGCGGCGTCTTCGTCGCCAACGCGGGACCGCCCGGCGCGGTCGATCACACGGTGTCGGTCATCGACCCCGTCGCGTCGGCCGTGGTCGCCACCATCAATGTCGGCAACCAGCCGTGGGGTGTGGCGATCGACGCCGATACGCGAACCGCGTACGTCACCAATCACGCCGACGGCACCGTCTCGGTGATCGACATCCGAACCCGCGCGGTCACCGCGACGCTGCGCGTCGGGCTCGGGCCGGTCGGTGTGGCGGTGGATCAACCCGGGCGGACGGTGTATGTCACCAATCACGGTCTCGATGACGCGCGTACCGGTAACACCCTTTCTTCGATCGACACCCGGACCGGCAAGGCAGGCAATTCGATCCGGGTCGGGGCCCGCCCGCACGGGGTCGTCGTCGATCCCGCCACCAGAAACGTCTATGTCACGAATTTCACTGACGGCACACTGTCCGTGATCGGTGACTGATGCCGATACACCACATCCACAAGGGGAGAACCCGCTGGTCACGGCTCGGTGTGGCGGTGGTCGTCGCGTACGCGACCGTTGTCGTCGCGGGCAGCGGAACCGAGCCGGGCACGCACGAGTCGCCCGCGGGACCGAGTGAATCGACTGCCCTCGGCCGGAGACTGGAGCCGATCGTGCGCGGCGTTCTCGATTCGATGCTCGTTCCCGGCGCGGTGGTCTACGTGCGCACACCGGACACCGTCTGGCGTCAGGCGTTCGGGACGCGGACCATCGGGCAGGACGACCCGATCGCGGTGGACGATTTCTTCCGGGTCGGTTCGACTACGAAGACGATGGTCGGCACCGTCGCACTGCAACTGGTCCGGGAAGGCAAGCTGGCACTGGACGATCCGGTGTCGAAGTACCGGCCGGGCGTTCCGAACGGCGCGCGGATCACGATCACCGAGCTGCTGAACATGCGCAGCGGGTTGTTCAGCTACAACGAGGCGCCGCGGCTCGCGCGAGCGATGGACGTGGATCCCGGGCGCACATGGCAGCCCGAAGAGCTCCTGCGGCTGGGTTTCTCGTCGCCGCCGTATTTCGAACCCGACGCGGAGTTCCGCTATTCGAATACGAATACGATCCTGTTGGCGTCGCTGCTCGAGCAGATCACCGGGGAGGATATCCGCTCGTTGCTCATGGATCGGATCTTCCGCCCGCTCGGCCTGGCGAAGACGTCCTTTCCAGTCGCCGGTGACGCATCCCTGCCCGCGCCGTCACCGCGTGGATACCTGTACGGCACCAACGTCGAGGCGCTCGCGTCGCCGCGGTTGCCGGACGACGAAGTCCTGGCAGCCCGAGCGGGCACCTTGCTGCCGACCGATGTGACGAATCTCGATCCCTCGTGGATCGGGGCCGCGGGAGCGGCGATCTCGACCGCGGAAGACCTGGCCGCCTACGTCCGGAAGCTGGTCGGCGGCGACGAATTGCTCGGGTCCCCGCTCCAGCGGCAGCGCCTCGACAGTGCGGCTCCGCTGAACAGGAGCGATCCGGCGGGCATCCATTACGGTCTCGGGCTGGAGTCGTTCGGGCCGATGATGGGCCACGACGGGGCCATTCCGGGTTTTCAGACGTTCATGGGTTACGACCCCGTCACGGACATCACCATCATCGTGCTGTGCACGTTGCGCGACGGGCCCGCCGGTGGAAGGCCCGCGAACGAGATCGCCTACGGCTTCGTCCGCACGCTGATCGGTGGATGATTCGGAGTCGCGATGGCCGAGCGTCTGCGTTCGCGGGCCGATCGTCCGGCGAAACGGTTCATGATGGGCTTGTCTATGCCGTGATAGATGGCTGCCGCGGCAAGGATGGATGCCATGAGTGTGACCGTCGCCCACATCGCCCAGCCGCCGATCGAGTATCGCCGGCCGCCGATGAACAGCCGGGTGATGATCACCATGACCGGGAACTGGATCATGTAGAACGCGTAGGAGATGTCACCGAGCCAGATCAGTGGGCGGCGGGCGTTGAGACCGGAGACGCCCGCGAGATCGCGGGTCGCCAGGGTGGCCACCACCGCCGCCATCGGTCCCACCAGCAGCGCCGACATCTTGTAGTTCACCGGAACGAACCAGGTGGCGGCGTAGCCGAGCGCGAGCGCCGTCAGCGGCATGGCCGGCCGGGTGTTGCGCCACAGCCCTTCGGCGACCAGGCGAGCGGCGAGAACTCCCAAGTAGAACTCGGGCAGTCGCGATGCCGGGAAAAGGTAGCTGAGCCAATACGACGGCGGAATCGGGATATCGCGTTGCGCGAACCATTGTGGTGAGGCGTGGATTTCGAACTCGGGGGAGACCTCACCCCGGAGCAGCCTCGGAGCGAAGGTGTTGGCGATTCCCTTTGGCCCGTCGGCCCAGAGGTAGAAGCCGGTGTGCAAGGTGAGGATCAGGACGAGCACCGCCGCGACCGCCCACCACAGTCGGCGCCGCGGAATCCGGGCGACAGCCGGTGCGACAAGGGGAAAACTGAGGTAGAAGAGCAGTTCCGCACACAACGACCAGGACGGCACATTGAGCCCTCCCAGCGTGGTCCACTTCGGCACCCAGGTGTGCACCAGCAGAAGGTTCGGCGCCCACACCACCGGACGGGCCAGCGGTACGCCCGCCGCGACGACGAATACCAATGCGGCGACCAGGTGGGTCGGGTAGATCTTCAGGATCCGGCGGCGATAGAACAGCCGGACCGACTTACCGTCGCGACACGACCAGTGGATGACGAAGCCGGACAGCACGAAGAAGAAGGTCACCCCTGCCGCGCCCGATTGCATGGGAACGAAGCCGTGGATGGTGCGGAACAGCTGTGACTTCTGGAAGGGGTAGACCGGAAGGAATACCAGTGCGTGCAATACGAATACCGCGAAGGCCGCCCACCATCGAGCGCCGGTGAGGGCGGGCAGTTCGGTGCCTGGACGGTGGTCGGGCAGCATGGGCGAGGCCTGCTCAGAGCCCGAATTGCTGTCGCATCCGGTCGGCGACGACGCCGTTGCCCCGCGCGTTGGGATGTACCGGAGCGCCGTCGAACGGTGAGTCGGCGCCGGCGAGGCCGCTGATCCACGGATCGTCCGAACAACTGGCGTGCCCGGTGGTGACGGCGCGCACGTCGACGAACTCGATCCCCAACAGCCCTGCGGCCGTCCGCTGCGCGTCCTGGACTCGATCCAGGTACGCGATATAGCCTTCCGCGCGCGGCTGGACGACCCGTCCGGCCACAGCGAGATCCATGCACGCGGTCGACTGTCCCGGCGGGAACACTTCCGGATACCCCACGAGTGCCACCCTGGCCTTCGGTGCGTAGTAACGCACGAACGTGACGACCTCGCGTACCCGATCGGCGTAACCGGAGCCGGTCACCGCGCGGTAGTCGGGCAGCCGGTTCTGATCGGCGGCGTCGAACCCGCACCCGGCCAGGATATTGAGTAGACAGTCGGTCGAGGGGAACGCCGTTCCGGTCGAGTTGCCCCACACGTCGTTCAGTCCCGCTTGGATCAGGACGACCTGGGTGCCGGGCCCGAAACCACCCCGCGCGAACGCCTTCCGTGCCTGATGCACCAGAGTCCAGCCGTTGCCGGTGTCGATCGTGCCACCGTTGCAGGACACGTCGAGGAATCGGGCCGTCCCGGACAGCTGTGTCGCCGCCGCGAGTTGGTTCGGCCAGGAAGAGGGCGAACGGGTGCATCCGTCGTCGGCGTGGCCCAGGACGGGAGCGGTCGCCGTGAACGAATCGCCCAGAACGACCAGTGCGGTCCCGCCGGCCGGATCGGCGACGGCGGTCGCGCCAGGGATCGGGACGGCCAACGACACCGCCGCGAGTACCGCGGTGACCGTGGACCTCCCTCGGAGCGACCTCATCACACACCCAATCTTTCGATGGCACAGGAGGATCCAGTATCGCGTCGCCGCGCCGCGCGCCGCTGTCGGTCGAACGGAGGACTGCCCTCGACGGGGTGCACGAATAGCCTGGCACCGTGCGCACCAGCCGATTCGGAACTCGTCGATTGCTGATCGCGACCGGTGTCGCCGCCCTCGCGGTCGGTGGGTGCGGCGAGCCGTCCGAGCCGTCGCCTGTCGGCGCTGTCTCGCCGACGTCGGTTACGGATCCGGCGCCGGTCGCGGAGCCCGCGCCGCCGACCGTTTCGGAAGCCGCGAACCGGCCGCCGGAAGCCGCAGTGCCCGAAGCCGCAGTGCCGGAGGTCGTCACATCGGAAGCTGCCGTACCGGAAGCCGCTGCTCCGCCGCTAGTGGAGGCCCCCGTCGTACCGGTTCCACAGCCCGCGCCGCAGCCGAAACCCGTGCAGCCGCCGCCGGCCGAGCCGCCCTCTCTCCCCGACCCCGGCTTCGAGCCGCGCTCTGGATACTGATCGGCCGGTCGTCCGGCGATTTACGCGTAGTAGCGGGAAGTGACTCGTCCAACTCGACGCGGCATCCGTCAGGTCACCCACGCCGGCAGAGGTCAGGAAACGGCGGCCTCGCCGCGCAGACGGAACAGCGAGGGTCCGCCGTAGAGACACCAGGCGGCGATCACCGGATCGCAGATCGCGCAGCCCAGGGAAGAGTCGTGCGCGAACGGGATGATGGGACTGCCTTTGAGATGGTGCAGCAGGTCCCAGGCGGTATGCAGGAGCCAGGCGATGCCGATGAACGTCCAGGACTCCAGGCCCCGGTAGGCGCAGTAGGTGACGGCGGCGGTGAAGACGAACTCCCAGCCGCCGAATCCGCCTCCGCTCAGGTACGCGGCTCCCGCGCCGGCGACCATGACGGCGTTGAAACGGCGGCGATGCGGCTCGGGAATCGCCGACATGGCCAGCGCGTACAGGACGCCGATCAGTATCGGCGCGACATAACTCATGATCGGCGGACTCCTTGTGAGCAGGGCCTTCGGCGACTCGAATGTATCGACGAGGCCCGTTGCCGCCCAGTGGCATTCGAGCCACGTCCCACCGGGAATTCGCCAAACGGCGCAGTCCTCTCCGTCGGATGACGGGGTCTGGCGGTTGTGGATGTGGCAGGTGGTGGGAGTCACAGGACGATTGATGACGTCGGGGACGGGTATGCGGCGGATGTCAGCCGACTAATCAATGGGAGGTATGTGATGCCGGAGCATCAGAGCGGACCCCGGGAAGCTGTCGAGGGTGTCGTCGAGGACATCAAGGGGAAGGCGAAGGAAGCCGCTGGCGTCGTCACCGGTGACGAGAACCTGAAGAAAGAGGGTCGCGCCCAGCAGGACAAGGCCGAATCCCAGCGGGACGCGGCGCAGAAGGAAGCCGAGGCCGAAAAGGCGCGTGCGGACGCGGATCTCGACGAGGCGCGGCAGAACGCGTACGAGAGCGGCAAGGACGTCTAGCTCCCGCCGCGAGATTCGATGTGGCGGAATGGCGGAGCGATCCGTTCCCGGTCGGCGGTGCATTGCCGCCGACCGGGCCGCCCTCAGCAATTACTCGGTGCGGGCACGTCGTGCAGGCGCGCGTCCAACCAATCGAGCGCGGACGGGATTCCGAGTAGGGCGGCGGACAAATGGTCCGGGCTGAGGAACTTCTCGTATTGCACGCGCACGCCCGCGTGGCAATACCGCCCGAGCGTGGCATCGACCGACTCCACCGGGATCAGCGCGTCGTTCTCCGCGCGCCATTGGTAGAGCGGCACGGCCGGAATACCTTCGTAGAGTTCCAGACTGTTCTCCTCGAGCACCCCGCGAGCGCGAGGGTCGTCGGCCAGCGAATTCGAGGCCGCGACGTCCACGATGCCGCGCCCGGCGCCCGCCAAGAGGATCTCGTTCGTACAACTGTCGGCGATCCTGTTGCGGACCGCCAATCCGACCGAATTCAGTTGCTCGCTCACCGGCAGCCGTGCCGGGTATTCCCGCTCCAGTCCGAGGGCCGCCGCGAAGGCGAGGCCGAATGCCGCGTGCGGCGCGTAGCCGAGACCCTCGATCATCTTGACCAGATTCATCGGCACCCCGCCCGCCGCCACCCCGGCCAGCGGCAGTTCCGGCGCGTAGGTCGGCGCCAGCGCGGCCGCCCACGAACTCGCCATGCCGCCGCCGGAGTAGCCGAGCAGGGCGATCGGGCTGTCCGCCAGTCCCAGTTCCGCGACCCGCCGGGCGGCGCGCAAACCGTCCAAGGTGATCATGCCGCCGAGTTTCGCGGCGCCGTAGGCGCTGGTGGGGCCCAGATGATCAGGGAGAGCGACCGACCAGCCGCGCAGCAGCAGGCCGTTGAGCGCGGGTGCTTCGCGCACCGCGAGGTTGGGATCGCTGGTGTAGAGCACCCGGGATACCGAGCACTGGGTGCCGAGTGCGTTGATGATGTGCTGGTAGGACAGCAGCGGCCTACCGGGGGCGGGATTCGGCGGAGTCAGCACGGTAGTGGTGGCCGCGATCGGGTCGCCCACGGAGTTGGTGGAGCGGAACTTGATCATCGTGACCGTCGAGCCCGGGAACACGGGCAGTGCGGGCATCTGCCGTACGGCGAGGACATCGCCGGGTGCGGCGCGATCCAGGTCGGCCGGGGTGGCGTAGAACGGATCCGGATCGGGTGCGGGATAGATCGGCTGCGCTGCGGCTTGCGGTGTGATCACGCAGAGCGCGGCCGCGGCGGTGGCGATGACCAATCGAAGCATGGTTTTCGACGACTCCCATTCATCACGACGTGCTGTTCCGTAACGCTGGTGTGCTGAAGTCGAATGCTCCCGGCCGCCGGTCGCTTTGACCGGTGCCCGGACCTGCACACTGTAGGGGACGATCGGAAAAAGCCGAGGTAGCCGCGCCGCTTGTCGACGCAGGGGCGCGCCGTCCCGCGGTCGGCTACCGTGGCCCGGTGCTTCTGCTGGTCGGTGTGGTCCTGCTCGGTGTGTTCGCGGTGCGATTCGGCAGGGACCGCAGGCGGCTGGGACACGGAGTGCTGCTGCTTCTCGGGGCGGGGTTCGTCGGCGCGTGGGCGGTGGGCCGGGTCGCCGAAGGGGATCTGCCGGTGGTGCTCGCACCGCTGCTGGTGCTCCTGTCGCCGCTGCTGGTCTTGGTGCTCGCCGGGTTGTCGATCGCCAACGGCGCGCAATTGGTGCGTCGAGAGGGGTGGCGTCTGCCGAATCTGCTACCGCTCGGGCTCGGCTTCGGGCTGCTGGTGCCCTACGTGGTGCTGGCTCTCGCCTTGGTGACCGAGAATCGCTGGCTGGTAGTGCTGCTGGCCTCGCTGACGATGGCGATCAGCTACGTCGGTTTCCTGTTCGCGGCGTTCCTGTTGTACTCGCTCTGCTACGGCCTGCTGTCCTATCGCCCCGAGATGGACGTGATCGTGGTGCACGGCGCCGGGTTGGTCGACGGCGAGGTGCCGCCGTTGCTGGCCGCGCGCCTGGATCGCGCGATCGAGGTCTACCGTGGCGAAGCCGATATGGGACGCGCCCCGCTGTTGATCGCCAGTGGCGGCAGGGGTTCCGATGAGGAGGTTTCCGAGGCGTCGGCGATGGCGGACTACCTGATCCGCCATGGGGTGCCCGAAGACCGCGTGGTGCTGGAGGATCGCTCGGAAACCACCGAGGAGAATCTGCTCTTCACCAAGCGGCTGCTCGGCGAGCGCGGCGCCACCACGCGCATGGTGCTGGTGACGAGCAATTTCCACGTGCTGCGCACGGCGATCCTGGCGCGCCGCCTCCGCCTCGATGCCGAGGTGACGGGCGCCAGGACCGCCTTCTACTACCTGCCGAGCGCTTTCCTGCGCGAATTCGCCGCGCTGCTGGTGGCCTACAAGTGGAGCAACGTGCTCATGGGCCTCGCGTCGGTGGCGCTGCCACCCCTCGTGCTGCTGGCCACCGGCCGATGACTCAGCCGAAGCTCTTGTGCGGAACGCCCACGGTCAGACCGCCGTCGATGATGAACTCGGCGCCGGTGGAGTACGACGACTCGTCGCTGGCCAGGTAGGTCACCAGCGCGGAGACCTCGGCCGGGTCGGCGGCGCGACCGAGCGGGATCTGCAAGAAGTCCTCGGGGATGTTCTCCGTCATCGGAGTGCGGATCAGACCGGGATGCACGGAATTCACCCGGATCTTGTACTGCGCCAGCTCGAGCGCGGTGGATTTGGTGAGCCCCCGCACGGCGAACTTGGTGGCCGTGTAGCCGTGCAGGCCCGGGCTGCCGCGCATGCCCTCGACGGAGGAGATGTTGACGATCGAGCCGCCGCCCGCCTCGATCATCGCGGGTGTGGCGGCCTGCATGCCGAGGAACGTGCCGGTGAGGTTGATGTCGATGATCCGCTGCCATTCGGCCAGCTCGAACGCGACGAGCAGGTTGCCGTTCACGATGCCCGCGTTGTTCACCAGGACGCTCAGCGACCCGAACCGCTGTACCGCCTCGTCGACGGCCTTGCGCCAGTCGCCCGGCTCGCGCACGTCGAGGTGGACGTAGACGGCGTGGTCGCCGAGTTCCGCGGCGACCGCGGCGCCCTCGTCGTCGAGCACGTCGCCCAGCACCACGCGCGCGTCCTCGGCGACCAGGGCCCTGGCGTGCGCCGCGCCCATGCCGCGCGCTCCGCCGCTGATCAACGCCACTTTGCCGGTCAACCGCCCCATCCGGGGTACCTCCGTCTCTCGATCTGTCTGTAACACGTTACAGAGATGCTCCTTGTGTCGGCGCGTCTCGCGACAGTAACCCAGGTAATCGCTCGGGAGTCGCGCGCGGATGTGTCATGATCGTGTAGAACGCGTTCTAAAATTGCCTCGGTGTGACCGCTCGGGAGGTGCGTCATGACGAACCCCGGCCGAAGCGCGACGCGGTTCGGTGGACGTTTCCGGGTGCCCGACATCGCCGAGGTGCCCGGTGGCCGCCTGGTCGAACTGCCGGGCCGGGGCCGGACCTACGTGGTCGACATCCCGGGCCCGGAGGACGCGCCCACGCTCGTGCTGCTGCACGCCACGGCCTGCACCGCGTACCTCACCTGGTTCCCGTCGCTGGCGGCGCTTGCCCAGCGGTACCGGGTGATCCTGTTCGACCAGCGCTGGCACGGTCGCGGCATCCGCTCCGAGCGGTTCACCCTGGAGGACTGCGCCGACGACGTGGTGGCCGTGCTCGACGCGCTGCGACTGGACCGGGCCATCTGCGCGGGATTCTCGCTGGGCGGGATCGTCGGCCTGCTGGCGGCGCGTCGCCATCCGGACCGGGTGAGCGGCCTGGTGCTCTGCGCGACGCCCTATCGGTTCCGCGAGAAATGGCGCGAGCACGCTTTTCACCGAACGTTCGCGGCCTTCGCCGCCGCCGTGGGGCCCTACTCCTACCGCCGGGCCGAGAAGCTCGCGGGGCGTCTGCCCGAACTTCCGGTGGTCACCTGGACGCCGGGGCGATTGGATCGCTGGGCACTGGGCGAGTTCCGCAGTACCAGTGGTTGGGCGCTCACCCAGGTGCTCGCCGCGGTCGGGCGCTTCGACGCGACCGCGTGGCTGCCGAGCTTGACGATGCCGAGCGCCGTGGTCGTCACGACCCGCGACCGGGCGGTACCGGTCTACCGGCAGGTCGAGATGGCGACCATGATCCCAGGGGCGAGCATGCACCGTGTCGCGGCCGGGCATGCGTGTTGCGTGCTCGAGGCCGATCGTTTCGTCCCCGTGTTGCTCGAAGCCTGCGAGGCCGTCGCGGCGAAGATCTGACGGGTGCTCGGTCCTGTCCGGCGGCGATGGCGGACAGTCGAGCGGCACTCAGCCCGATGTCCGTGCCGCGGAGAGCAAGTCGGAGACCACGCCGGGAACGGCGTCGGTGAGCGCCCCGATGTCGGGCACCAATTCCTTGCAGGCGATGAAACCGAAGTTCAGCTTGTCGTTGTTCGACAGCACGGTCACTGTCAGGCCCGCGCCGTGGAACACCGGCCCGAACGGGTACATCCCGTCCACCCGGAAGCCGAGGAAGTACAGCGGCATCGGGGGACCGGGCACGTTGGACACCACCAGGTTGTGCACCACGGGGTGCACCTCCGCCAGCTTGAGCGACGAGTACATCCGCGCCGCGAGCCGGAAGGTGTTCGGCGGAGCGTATTTCGACCAGTCCTGCAGGAAGTCCGCACCTATCACCTCGTGCTCTTCCTTGGCTCCGCGATTGGCCTCGGCCACCTCGCGCAAGCGTTCCACCGGGTCGGCGATGTCGGTACCGAGCGTCGCGAACAGCGCGGAAACCTTGTTGACGCCCGCGGTGTGCCGGGTCGACTCATGTACGGACACCGGCACGGAGGCGATGAGCGAGCGATCCGGCAATTCGTCGCGTCCGGCCAGATAGGTGCGCAGCGCACCGGCGACGACGGTCAGCACCACGTCGTTCACCTTGACGCCGAACGCGGAGCGGATCTCCTTGATGGCGTCGAGTTCGGCGTCGGTGAACGCGACGGCGCGATGCGGGGTGATGGCGAGATTGAAGGGCGTGCGGGGAGCGGAGAACGGTACCGCCATGCCCGCCTTGTTCTTGCGGCGGCGCTGCGCGAAGCTCGCGACGATGCCGACGGTTTTCGGCAGCATGCCGACGATGCCCGCCCGGGTCGGGAACTTCACCACCGCTTCGGCGAGCAGTTGCCAGTCGTTCGGTTTCGGGTCGGGGCGCCACTGCTGGTCGGGGGCCTCTTTGGTGGCGCCCGGTTCCGGATCGCATAGGTGCATCATCAGGTTGGCGCCGGTGATACCGTCCACGGCGGCGTGGTGGTATTTCCAGACCACCGCGACCTTTCCGTCGTCGAGGCCTTCCACCACCGACATCTCCCACAGCGGCCGATCGCGGTCCATGGGGCGGCTGGCGATGTCCCCGACGAGTTCGGCGAGTTCCCGGCGCCCGGCCGGGGGCGCGATCGCGATCCGGCGCACGTGGTAGTCGAGGTCGAAATTCGCGTCCTCCACCCAGACGGGATGGTCGAGATTCAACGGCACCTCGTACACGCGACGGCGCATCTGCGGAATCAGCGGAATCCGCCGGGCCAATTCGGCTTTGAAGCCCTCGAACGAGTAGTCACCCGACGACGGGTCGAGGATCAGCAGCGCGCACACATGCAGATGCTGGGTTCCGGTTTCCAAGTAGAGAAAGCTGGCATCCAATCCGGTCAATCGTTCCATAGCAAAAGCCTACTAGAACATGTTCTAGTTTTGTGGCGATCGCGGCCGGTGTGACGACTGTCGCGAAGTGAGACCACCGTACAACGGCGGGTAGCCGCTTTGTGTGTTACCGAAGGTTCCATATATGTGTATGATGCTTGCTACGGATATGTAGGAAACGCGCGCCGAGTGCGGACGCGTGCGGATCGAGGAGTATCGATGAAGCTACTTCGCAGGGCAGGGCGGCGGCCCGACACCGACCCGGGCGCGGTGGCGCTGCACGCCCGCAACGTGCGTTTCGACTGGTCGGACACTCCGCTGCGCTGGATGCCCACCGAACCCATCGCCTCGCACCTGATCAACTCGCTCAATCTGCTGCTGCCCGAAGGCGAGCGCATGTTCTGCGCCGCGTACGCCGAAGCGCTGCCGTACGTGCGAGACGAGAAGCTGCGCGAGGCGATGCTCGGGTTCATCGGTCAGGAATCGATGCACGCCGAGACACACGACAAAGTGCTGCACGAGGTGCTCGCTGTGCACGGTATCGATCCGGAGCCCTATCTGCGGCAGGCCGAGTACCTGTTCCGCCGGACACTCGGGCCGCGTGATGTGGACGGCGTGGCCGAGCGGCAGGTGCTGGTCGAGCGGCTTGCTTTCATCGCCTGCCTGGAGCACTTCTTCGCCTACCTCGGCGATTGGGTGCTCAACGCGGATCTGGAGCGGTTCGGCGCCGACCCGCGCATGGCCGACCTGTTCCGCTGGCACGGGGCCGAAGAGGTCGAGCACCGGCACGTGGCGCATGACGTGGCCGTCTACTTCGGTGCCGGCTACCTGCGGCGCGCCGGGCTGATGCTGCTGGTGTTCCCGATCTTCCTGGTTTTGGTGGTGCGCGGCACCAAGTTCCTGGTCCACCAGGACCGGGATCTGCCCGATCTCGGTTACCCCCGGTTGCTGGCAAGAGTCTTCGGCGCGATGTTGCGCGGCGCGTTGCCCGGCGTCCCCTCGCTGCTGCGCAGCGCGCTGAGCACCTTCGAGCCGGGCTACCACCCGGAGACGGTCGGCTCCACCGCCCAGGCGGTGGCCTACCTGGCCAAATCCCCTGCGGCGCGGGCGATCGCCTCGTGACCGTCCCCGACCAGCTGCCCGCGGATCTGTTCGGCAGGCGCGACGTCGATCGCACCGTGCGGGTGTTCGACGCGGTCGCCTCGGCGCGATTGCGCTGGACCACGCTGGTCAACCGGCGCGATCCCCGTCCGAAGGTGGACGACCGGCGGATGGCGCTGGTGGTCACCGAACGCCGGATCGAGGCGCACGACCAAGACGTGGTCGGCCTGCGGCTGGCCGCCCCAGACGGACGCGCGCTGCCGCCTTGGCGCCCCGGCGCCCACCTCGACCTCGAACTGCCATCCGGCCGCCTGCGCCAGTATTCGCTGTGCGGCGACCCGGCCGACGTCCGCGCCTACCGGGTGGCGGTGCGCCGGATCCCGGAAGGCGGCGGCGGCTCGGTGGAGGTGCACGACTGCCTTCCGGTGGGCTCGCCGATCGTGGTGCGCGGTCCACGTAACGCGTTCCCCTTCGCCGTGCCCGGTCACGGATCTCCGGCGGCGCGACTGCATTTCGTCGCGGGCGGCATCGGCGTCACGCCGATCCTGCCGATGGCCAGGCTGGCGCACCGGCTCGGCATCGAGTGGTCGATGGTGTACACCGGGCGCGACCGCGCGACACTGCCGTTCCTCGACGAGATCGAGGGCTTCGGCGATCGCGTCGTGGTGCGCACCGACGACGAGCACGGGCTCCCCGACGCGGGCGCCCTACTGCCCGGCGTCGGTCCCGATACCGCGATCTACAGCTGCGGTCCGGCGCCGATGATCGCCGTGATCGCCGCCGCCGTGCGCGAAATGCCGTCCGTGGAACTGCATTCCGAGCGGTTCTCGCCGCCGCCGATCGTGAACGGCAAGCCGTTCGAAATCCGATTCGCCTCCACCGGGGAGGTCGTCGAGGTCGGCGCGACGCGCACCGCGCTCGACGCCATCCTCGCGTCCCGGCCCGACCGTCCGTACTCGTGCAGGCAGGGTTTCTGCCGCACGTGCAAGGTCAGGGTGCTGGCCGGCGAACCCGACCACCGCGACAGCGTGCTCACCGCCGCCGAACGCGAGGCGGGCGCGATGCTCGTCTGCGTCTCGCGCGCCGATGGCGGACGCCTCGTGCTCGATCTGTGATCCGGCCTCCCGATCGGCCAAGGAGAATGATGACCACCACCGAAATCGCCGAACTCCCCGTGATCGAACGAACCGTGCGCAGCGGTGAATTCGACCTCGCCGTCTACGAATACGGCGACCCGGCCGCCGAGACCGTCGTGCTGGTGCACGGCTGGCCGGACACCCATCACCTCTGGGACGCGGTCGTACCGCGGTTGGCCCGGCGATTCCACGTCGTCGCCTACGACACCCGCGGGCACGGCCGTTCCACCCGCACCCGGCGCACCGCCGACTTCCGGCTCGATCGCCTGGCCGCGGATTTCTACGCGGTCGCCGACGCGGTGAGCCCCGACCGGCCCGTGCACGTGCTCGCCCACGACTGGGGTTCGGTGCAGGTGTGGGAAGCGGTGTGCGAGCCGCGCGCCGCCACTCGGGTCGCGTCGTTCACCTCGGTGTCGGGGCCGAACCTGGACCACATCGGCAAGTGGATCCGCAACCGGCTGGCCCGTCCGACCCCGCGCAACGTGTGGCAGCCGTTCACCCAGCTGCTGTCGTCGGCTTACACCTTCTTCTTCATGACTCCCGGGCTGCCGCGCGCCGCCTTCGGCCTGGCCGGGACCGAACGGGTATGGCAGCGGGTGGTATCGATCATGAACGAGACCGCGCCGTCGAACGTGCGGCTCGGCCCGACCTTCCGCACCGACATCGTCGACGGCCTGTTGATCTATCGCGCGAACATCGTGCGGCGCATGCTCGCCCCGCGCGAGCGGCACACCGAGGTGCCGGTGCAGCTGATCGTCGCCGGACGCGACGTCGCCGTGCGGCCCGCGGGATTCGACGACGAACACAAGTGGACCGGGCGGCTGTGGCGGCGGGATGTGCCCGCCGGGCACTGGATGCCGTTCTCGCATCCGGAATTGCTGGCCACCGCGACCACCGAACTGATCGACACGCTCGGCGGCTCGGCGGCGCCCCGGACGCTTCGCCGCGCCGAGGTGGGGCGCGCCGGGCGGCCGTTCGACGATCAGCTGGTGGTCATCACGGGCGCGGGCAGCGGTATCGGCCGCGCGACCGCGCTCGCCCTGGCCCGTCGCGGGGCCGAGATCGTGGTGTCCGACATCGATCTCGCCGCCGCGAAGGAGACCACCGAGCTGATCGCCGCCGAACACGGTGTGGCGCATGCCTATCCGCTCGATGTCGCCGACGAAGACGAGATGCGGGCGCACGCCGAGACAGTGCTGGAGACCCACGGCGTGCCGGACATCCTGATCAACAACGCCGGAATCGGACAGGCCGGGGGATTCTTCGAGACGTCGGCGGCGGAATTCGACCGGGTGATGCGGATCAACCTCGGCGGCGTACTGAACGGCTGTCGCGCGTTCGGCCCGGCCATGGCCGAGCGCGGCCTCGGCGGGCACATCGTGAACCTCTCGAGCATGGCCGCCTACAGTCCGCAACAAGGGTTCAGCGCCTATTCCACCAGCAAGTCGGCGGTGTTCATGTTCTCCGACTGTCTACGGGCCGAAATGGCCGGGCGCGGGATCTCGGTGCACACCATCTGCCCCGGCATCGTGCACACCGGCATCGTGCGGCGCACTCGGTTCTCCGGTGTCAGCGCGGAGGAGGAGCGGCGCAAGCAGGAGCGTTACGACAGCCTCTATCGGATGCGGCGTTACGGCCCGGAGAAGGTGGCCGAGCGGATCGTGCGCGCCATCGAGGGCGATCGCAGCGTCGTGCCGGTGACGCCGGAGGCCCACCTGCAATACCACTTCGGGCGGCTCGCGCCCGCCCTCGTCCGATTCCTGGCGGCGCGGGTGAAGCTGACCTGATCAGGAGGCGAGGGCACGGGCGAGTTCGGCCTCCACGGCCACGACTCGCTCGGGCTCGACGCCCCACGGCTGCTCGACGCCGACCCGGCGGTCCAGATCCCACAGCACGCATTCCTCGCCCGGAGCCGCCACGAACGACCACGCCACCACCGTGCGTCCGAGCTGCTCCGCCATGCTGCCGTGCGAATCGACCGGCGGCCCGGCGCCTTCCGGGAAGTGGTGCAGGAAGCGGCCGTAGGCGGTCGCGCAGAATTCCGCGTAGCGCTTGGTGCACAGGATGAACCCGTGCCATGCCTCGTCCACCGCGTGCGACGGCATGCCGATCACCTGGTCGTCCCGCATGGCGGCGCCGCAGCACAGCAGCCACTGCCGCAATCCCTTGTCCACCAATTCCCGCGGCTGCCACGGGCAGGTCTTGTAGACGGCCTCGGGCAGTTCCAGCGCGTCGACCGCGGCGCGCACGGTCGCCAGGTCGATCTCGCGCGCCGGAGATCTGCGGAACCTGAAGTTCACCACAGTTCACTGTACGTGCGCGCCGAGGGGCCGCTACCGTTCTGACATGAGCGCACTCATCCTTCTGTTCATTCTTCTGATGGTGCTGCTCCTCGTGGCGGTTCCGATCATCATCGTGGTCGTCGTCATCCGCTCGCAGCGCAACCGGTTCCTGCCGCCGCCCCCGTATGGTGGGTGGGGCGTCGGGAATCGAAGCGGGGGATATCACGAGGGGGGTTCCACCGATCCGTTCTGGGCGGCCGGCGGTGCCGGTTTGATCGGCGGGTTCGACCAGCCGAGCGGCTGCGGGGGCGGACATCACCATCACCACGACCATCACCACCATGGCAATAGTTGCGGTGGGGGGAGCGGTAGTAGTTGTGCTGGGGGAAGCAGTTCCAGTTGCAGCGGCGGCAGCAGTTCCAGTTGCGGCGGGGGCAGTAGCTCCAGTTGTGGCGGGGGCAGCAGTTCCAGCTGCGGCGGCGGTTCCTGACGCACGATTTGACCTCAACATGCCTTGAGGTTCCATGCTGATCTTCGTCGATAGACGCAAGGAACGACGAAGGGTGTGTCATGAGGGCTGTACAAGCCAGTGAGTTCGGTGGGCCAGAGGTGCTCGCGGTGCGGGAACTGCCGGAGCCTACGGCCGGGCCGGGCGAGGTGGTCGTCGACGTGGCCGCCGCGGATGTGATGTTCCTGGACACTCGGCTGCGTTCCGGCTGGGGCACCGATTTCTTCGCGATCGAGCTGCCCTACGTGCCCGGCGGCGCGATCGCCGGTGTGGTGGCGTCGGTCGGTCCCGGCGTCGATCCGTCCTGGGTCGGCAAGCGAGTGTCGACGCCCACCGCGGCCAGCGGCATCGGCGGAGGCCTGCCGATCGGCGGATACGCCGAGAAAGCACTGGCCAAGGCGGACACGCTGGTGGCTTTGCCCGAGGGGCTGACCCCGGCGCAGGCCGTCGCGCTCACCCACGACGGCAGGACGGCGCTCGCCGTGTTCGACCGCGCCGCTGTCCAACCAGGGGAATGGGTGCTGATCACCGCCGCGGCCGGCGGGCTGGGCGTCTTGTTGATCCAACTCGCCCGCGCCGCGGGCGCGAACGTCGTCGCCGCAGCGCGTGGCGCCACGAAGCTGGAACTGGCCGAGCGGCTCGGCGCGACCGCAGTGGTCGACTACTCCGCGCCCGATTGGGTGGCCGAGGCGCGCGCGGCGACCGGGGGAGCGGGCGCGCACGTGGTGCTCGACGGTGCGGGCGGCGGGCTGGGCGAGGCCGCACTCACGGTCGTCGCGGACGGCGGGCGCTTCCTCGGATACGGCGCTGCCGCAGGTGAATTCGCCACACTGGACCGGGACGACGCGGCGGCGCGCGGTGTCACCGTCTACGGGCTGTTCGACATCACCGGTTCGGATGTCGATTGGCAGGCGCTGGCCAGGCGCGCCCAGGACGAGGTCGCCGCGGGGCGCTTGGAGGTCGTCATCGGCCAGACCTTCCCGCTCGACGAAGCCCATCGGGCGCATGCCGCCATCGAGTCCCGAGCGGCTGTGGGGCGCACTTTGTTAACAGTGTGAACAAAGCGGCGAACTGGACAATTGACGTAGTGCGAGGTCCCGGCGACGGCGCTAGGGTGCCGGGGTGGAGACTCTGCTCGTCGTCGGTATCGTCATCGTGGTCCTCGGCTTCGTCGTCGCTGTCGTGGCGTTCGCCAGCCGGCCACCCAAGGAAGCCGAGCTATGGGACGACCGCGACGGCGCCGACGACTACGAGGACGACTGGGACGAGGACTATCGCGACGACTGACCCCGCTGCGCCGGCGTCAGCACCACGACCGCGATGGGCCGCTTGGTCAGCTTCTGATAGGCGCTGTAGCGACCCTTGTTCACCTTGTCGACAAGCGCCCACCGCCGGGCGTACTCGGGATCATCCGGCAACGTCGCCCGGGCCCGCACCGTCAGTTTCCGCCGCCCGACCTGGATCTCGCACTCCGGCCGCGCCTTCAGATTCGCCAGCCACCCCGGCGGCCGCGGCGACCCGCCGTTGGACGCCGTCACCAGATAGTCCCCGCCGTCGCGCGCGTACGTCAGCGCCGAAGTCCGCTGCGCACCGGACTTACGCCCCACCGTCCGCAGCAGCAGCGTCGGATTCCCCAGCAGCAGCCGATGCCCCACCAGCCCGCCGCTGTTCTCGTACACCCACTGATGCGCCTTCAGCACCTTCGTGAACAGACCGGCCATACCTGACCCTCCAGTAAGTTTCCGAAGCCTCCACCCTAAGCCAGGCGACTGGTTTCCACCCCTCAGGACCCGGTAGCATCCACAACGCTCGCGGTAACCGCGGCACGGGGCGGTAGCTCAGTCGGTTAGAGCCGTGGACTCATATCCACGAGAAAGTGCAGGTCAACCTATATCCGTGGGATAGATATGGGACCGTGCGCTATCGTCCCCCTTGGGATGCGCCTGGTAGGTTCATCCTGGAGCGCGGGTAGCTCAATAGGTTAGAGCCGTCGACTCATAATCGATTGGTTGCGGGTTCGAGCCCCGCCCCGCGCACAACAACCCCTCACGCCGCTTCTGCCCGGCTTCCGCACTCGCACGTAGGGCCAGTGCCTCACTGCGCACGGACCAGCGTTCAGAATGGCGCGCACGCCAGGCCCAACCGGATTGGCCGAATGCCCGTACCGCTTCTTCGCGATGTCGATCGACGCATGCCCCATGAGCACGCCAGTTCTCTCGCGGGAGTTGTTGTGGCCGTGGTCAACGTGTAAGAAAATCTTCTCGTTTCCGGGGCCGAATCAAGCCGAATGAACGTAGGACTCCAGAGTTTCGCGCATGTCGCCCGCAACAGTAGAATCCGGGAAATGGTCGGAGAGTAGCCTTTCCAACTGGTTCAGACGTTTACGCACCCAGGAAAAATGCGCGCTGATCGGGTTCTCGAGTACCGGCGCCACAGCCGCAATACTGCCGTCCAAATCTCCGAGACGCGCACTCGCGGATGCCAAATAGATTTGTGAAAGCATCTCGTCTCCGGGGGAGCGCTGCACCTGCCACGCCGCGATAGCGTCCTCGGATGCCTTGATGGATTTTCGGAGAGTCTTCTTATCTTCCGCCCACATGAGCGAGAACCCGCGATAGTAAATCTGTTTCGCTGGGGTGAACGTGAACAAGCCGGGTATCTCGTCTGGGCCCGCCGCTTCCCGTGCGCGCTCCGCCTGGTCGAGCAGTTCCAGTGCCCGCGCCGAATCACCCAGGTTCGCCACCGACGCAGCCAACCCGCACAGCAAGCGGGGTTCGGCGGTGCCGGTTGAGTGGGTGACGTATTTCAGTCCATCGGTAGCTGCGTCCCGTGCGCTTTCGAAATCCTTCACGAACCGGAACGCCAACGCTTGCGTGCCGCGCGCCCACGCCCTCAACTGGTTGTGCTCCGCACGGTCACCCAGTTGGAACGACGCCTGTGCATGCACGCGCGCTGTGTCTGCTTGCCCCAGGTCGAGCGTCAAATACGACAGCACACCGCACACGCGGCCAAGAGCTACGTAGAGTTCCCGTATCTCGTCCGGCCGGTGCGCACCCAGCTTGATTCGGCGCATCAACTCCGCGCGAATATCGATTGCGCGGCAGAGTGTTCGGTCGTAGGACTCGAACCGTGCGTTACGTGCGACATCAATGATGCCGTCTTGGACGTCGTCCAGCGGTGCCGCGTCCGGGGTGGCGAGCAAGGCTTCCGACTCGCGCCGCGCCTGGTCGAGCATCCGCAACGTATCCTCACGACGGGCGTGCTCGGCTTGATCCGCGTCCCATGCCGCGATCAGCGCTCCCCTTGCGTTCAGTGCACGGTCAACGCGCTCAGCCCATCCGCGATCTTTCGGCCATCGTCGGCCCGATTCAATGTTCGCAAGCTGGGAGTGGTCACAGAACGTTTGCCCCGCAAGCTCGCGCAGGGTGATTTCGCGTTCGGTCCGTAGCTGCCGAAGCGTACGGCCGGTTCTGTTTGGTTCCATCCCACACAATGGTCGACTTGCTGACGGCATCTCACACCCACCCATGTGTTTTCAAATGTGCCCCTGTCGTTTTGAAAACAGCTTAGTCCTGCTCAGGGGCGTTCGCGTGTGTTGATGTTGAGTGGCGTCCGGTTGGTGTAGTTGCGGCCCAACACCTTTGCGCGCAATGCAAGACGGGCCGGGCGCACATGAACCGACGAGTGCGAGCAGGGGAGGACGATGCACCGAGAAGCGTTTGGGGACACGCCGATGTCCCGCTGTGCCTACTACCGGAACGTGTGCGACATACCCGCTGTCGTGGACCCTCCCCACGTGGGTCGGATCGTGGCCCGCTGCGGCCCGGTGTGGGCTATCACGATGCCCGCCGTGTTGGGGCATGACGTGAAGGTGTGGATGCAGAACGGGGGCTACAAGCTGGGGCCGATCCTGTCGCATCCACGGTCTAAGCGTTGGACGTTCATCATTCGACCTGACGTGCCGGACGATGTGCCGCTGTTCGCTGAGATGTTCCGGTTCAACGTGTCCATCATGCGTGACGGCGCAACGATCGCGCTGCCCAGTCCAGCCGATCGCGGGACCGCGTTCCGTGCGTGGATCATTCGCCCCGACAGCCACGTTCGACCGTCCGGGTGGGTGATCGTCCGGGCGATACGCGACATTGCGGCCGCGAAGAGGGCGCAGCGTCGGCGGGCAGTGGCGTATGCCTGACAGCGACGAGCCGGAACGGCCCGCTGGTTCCGGGAACGGGGCATGTGATGACTTCCCCCATGCCCACCGAACCGGACGTGCATCTCGTCGTGCGGCTGCGCGGCTTACATCTCCACTTCGCGGCGTGCCTGACTGCCGCATTGATCTTCGTCCAAGACGAAGGGGTACGGCATCACACGGACGGCGTGTCCGTGGCTAAGGGCGTAACCGACAAGTTGCCGAGGTTGCCGGGGGAACGGCTGTACCTCGAGCGCTAACACCAAGGGGAAACACCATGAAGGTTCATGTAGTGCGCCTGCTTGTCACCATGTTCGCTGCGGCTACCTCTGCCATGCTCGCCCCGCTAGCACCCGAAGCGGCGGCGGATGCAGGAGGATGCAGCTTCCATTTCTGGAAGGAACCCGAGAAGCAGCACGACGCGATACTCGTAACCGGGTTCGCGGACTGCCGTCCAGCACCGCAACGGTTCCATGTGTCGCTGACGTTGGAGCGTTTGAAGCGCGGCGACGGGTGGGAAGTACGCGGAGCCAAATCGGACAGCCGGATACCCGACCCGCGGCTCAACATCGGCGCTTGGGCGCCGTGTGAGGACGGCGCGTGGCAAGCTGTAGCGAATGTGTGGGTGAGAGCGCGTGACGAAGAGTTCAAGTTCGTCAAGGACACCCACACAGCCATCATCAGATGTTGAGCGAGGTATGCACTGTGAGGCTCACACTGCGCAGAGAAGCGGAACGCGGTAGCTCGTACCCGGTGCGCCGCGAGTTCGGTGGTTGGGTGATCCGGCCTAGCCGGGGCTGGCGTCGGTACCGGTGGGTGACGCCACCGCTGCACTACACGCGGTCCATCTCGGCTGCCGACAAGGACGCGGCGGCGTATTGGGCACTGGATTGCATGGGCATGTGATCCGGCGGAGACAGCAGAGAACCCCTCAGATTTGACGCTGAGGGGTTTTCTGGCGTTCTGGGGGCCTACGACACGTCTGATGCGCGTGCTGTGAAGCCTTGGGGGCAAGCCGGACCACTTGCCTCTCGCCAGTGCCGAGGCGAGTGTCGTCCCATCCGGAATTGGAGGAAGATTGAGTCAATGCTGTTTGCGCACAAGGCGATTACCGCAGTTTCGCTCGTGCTGTTCATGCGTGCATCGCCATCGCGCGGTTCAGTTCACCTCCGCCGCCAAGGGCTAGGTGCCCCTGTAGCCGTAGGTGGTGATGTCTCGTTGAGGGCGATTCGACGCGGTGGCGCTACGATCACGCTAACGTTCTGAAAGGAAATCATGACCAAGTCGACGGCCTTCGCCGCTGTGTTCTCTGCGGCCGCTGCCGCTCTGTTCTTCCTGCCCGCCGCACCCGCGCATGCCCAGTCCCCGCACTGCGCCAAGGCCATCGAGCTGATCAACATCGCGATCGACACGAACGGCGGCACCCTGGACGGGGCGACGGCGGAAGCGCTGTCCGGCAGGCTGAGCGGGCTGGCCGATCTGGCCCAGGGCGCGGAGAAGGATGTCATCTCCGCTTATGCCTACGCGCTGGTAGACGAGAACGTCACCGATCTCAACCCCTACACCGACGAACTCAATCGCGTCTGCGCCTGACGGCGACCAGGTCCTGAACTGGTGAGCAAGGGGTCTTCGGCTATGTGACCCCGGGGCTCGCCAGGCTGCTCGCGAACGACTTGCCGACGATCGCGCGCCGAGGTCATCCGAGATCGGAGTTTGGATCTGACGGCACCTCTCTGCTGATCGAGGTTCGACGCAGAGCGGAGCCGGTAGATCCACAGTTCCGGCCGGCGCCCGGATACGTCCACGATCGCTCTTGGAATGGTAGGCCCGTTCGGCGATAGGACTCGACGGCGATGCGACGCTCGCTAGCCGTCGAGGTCGGTGGTATCGAGCAGTTGGACCAATTCTCGCACTGCCGCTTCGACATCCGACTCTATGTCGCTCGACAGTCTGCGGTACTGCACCCCCTTGAGAAACGCGGGCAACTCCACATGCTGAAGTCGCACGGGCAACAGTGTCGCGCGGCCTTCGATACTGGCCTGGTACAAACGCTGGGCCTCGGTGACGCAATAGGGGCTGGCGACGTAGCTGGGCGACAATAGCAGAACGCCGACCGCTGTCTTCGCCAAGCTGTCCATCAACTCGTCCAACCAATTCTGTCCGGTGCGTATGGATCCGCTCTTTCGATAGTCGAAGACTTCCTGGAACCTGGCATGCAGTGCCCGGCTGAACAGTTCCGCCGTTTCCTTGTCCTCGTTGGCGTAGCTGAGGAATACCACTTCGTTGCGAAGCGCGGCAGTCGTGAAATATCGGCTGGCCTGATCGGCGTCATGGAATAGGCGGGGCTGATGCCCGATCACAGTGAGAGTCTCATCGAAGGAGTTCTTCAGGTCGTTACGCTCTTGCCAGGACAAGACCCGTCTACTGTGCCGAGGTTGGACATCCTCGAACAAGGCTCCGGACAACTGGTCTGGGACTCTACCCTCAGGTGTGTGCAGCAGGGGCAGTGTAGGCACACCATGCCCTGCGGCGAAGCTTGCTGCGATGTATGCCGCCGGGTCGTCGAGGGGTATCACCAACCAATCCAGCTCCCGCAGTCGGCTGACGAACGTCAAATCGAGTCGGGGCGGCCAGGCCAGGTTGACTGGCTGCCACACCGCATCCTCGAGGCTGCTCTCCAACATATCGCCGATTTCCGCTCTGGAACTCCGGCTAAGTAGCAGGCCCACTTCTCTCCTGCGGTACGAGCGCGATCCGGCACGTGCGGATATCTGCGCCCGCAAGCTGCGTGCAAAAGATGCGAAGGCCTTTGTCACGCGTGCGATCAGTGGCGAATCTTGTTCGTCGGTGATCTCCTGTGGGTCGTACTCCACGACGCGGATCTCCGGAGGGCACCGGAACAGGGCGCCGTACCGGTGGTCACAGAAGACTATGCCGGGATGCCGCAGTCGGGTAGCGATGCTCAACTCCAGCAGGAAGTATCGCGCTTCCTGCTGGAGCGTTCGAAGATCCCAAACCGTTTGCGTATCTCCGGGGAGCGGGTAAATGCCCACGAAGCCGTCCGCGTCTCTAATCATCCGCTCGAGCCGCGTCGGGCTTGTGAAGGTCAGTCCTTCGTCCACGCGGAAGGCGACCGGCTGCACTTTACGAATGATTCGCCAGAAGAACAGATTCACATCCGGCGATCGGTAACGATGACTGAGAAAGACGTTCGGCTTAGTCGAATAATCTATCTCATCCGGCATTTTGATCTGCCTGTCCGTCGGAAAGAACTGAACGTAGGCTCGACGTGTCGACGACCTGTTGTTGGCGGATCTTGGCATACACCGCGTCGAATGTGTAGCCCGCGATGAAACCGACGGACAGTACGAAGAATAAGAGCCGCCGCGCACCGGCGCCGCTCAACAGATCCGGCGAGGTCGCCAGTTGTGCCGAGATGAACAAGAGGACCGCAATTGCACCCGCCGACATTCCCAATACCGAGCTCGGTGCCCAGTCGTCCCTACGGTCGACGGCGGTGCGGATTATCGCCCCTGATGTCGCCGTCAGCAGAGAGCCTGCGATCAGTCCGACCAGGGTGAGCGGTGCGTTTCCGTCTACCGCGTAGACTATCGGGATCATCGCGAGCCCGCCGATCAGCAAGAGCGCGCCGAAGAAGAGCCCAAGGCCGGACTTGTACTTGGCATGTCGCTCGGCGCGCGCCCGCACCGCCTCCGCTGATTGTTTGCGTTCCTGCTGGTTACGCAAGACCGCAACAATATTTTCAGCGGCACTGGTGTTCCATGCCCCGCCTAGGAGTGAAACTTCCCCCGGCGCGGTAAGGTTTCCGGCGCGCCCCATCGATGTCCATGCCTTCCGCGCAGCACCTCCGAAGGCGGCGACGGGCGCGAGGGGAATATCGAACGCCATCGCCACCATCGCGGTGATCAATGTGGTGCGACCGCCACCGATGAGTACGACGCCGTCGGCTTCACGTAGCGAACGATAATAGGAGACTTCCCAGTCATCGTCTGCCTCATGCCGAATTTCGAAGACGCCGGACTGATGTGGGGGATGAGAGAAGCTGGTCTCCGAAGATCCGTACGGTGGGCGGACATGGATGGAACCGGCTCTGCACGGCTCGACAGAGAGATATCCGGCTACAACGTCGCGTTCGACGAATCGCGGGGCGCTGGAATAGACGAAGAGGTCATAACCGGCTTGCGCGAGTTCGGTGCCGATCTCGCGCGCGGCCCGCGCACCGGCATCCTCGGTCCACGACGGGCGGTCCTCCACGCTGCAAGGGCGTATCCCTCCAACGATCGCGATTATGCGACGTTCACCGGCCGAGTCTCTTTTGCTTGACTGCACCGAACATCCCCTCGTTGATCAGGTAACAGTACGTTGGATAATAGCTATCGAACGGCTGTCCGCGCCGAGAATCGTTGAGCGATCTACCTTCTCGCGTCAAAATGTCCTCAGCGTCTTCGTGGTCGACTGGATTCTCCGCCACCGAGATGCCTTACAAGGCCTCCCGGCCGCCGGGATGTAGTCGCGTCTGTTGGGGAGCCACTAGGCGAATCCTGTAACGCCACGTTTCCCGAAGACTTGGCCTGTTCGACCAGACCCAGCACAGCTCGACTCCAACCACCGCGCCAAGCGACGCACCTGCGGGAAGTCTCATTCTGGTGTCTGCGATGTCGGATCAATCCAACCGAGTGCGTACTGCCGTCGTCGGCACATGTGGACGCCGTGAGGTTGGACCGCTTGATGGCGATCGCCGACGTCGAATGCGCGACGCCGCGAGCGTCGTTCGGGCGCTGGGCACCGGTGGGCGGGGTGCGCCGGTGAGCGCGGCGGAAGTCGGACTCGTCTTCGTTGTCGGTATGCCGCTGGCGGTCGTCGTCGCAATGATCCTCTGGCCGTCCGACTATGACGACCGGCGGACCGTCAGTGGTTGCGTCCTCGGTAGTCGAGGCAGGCACGGCCGTCGGTGGGTGGGGTAGTGGGTGTCATGGCTTCGGTGTAGGCGCGCAATCCTTCGGCGAGCTTGCCTGCCATGTTCTCCAGGTGTTCGGGGCGGAGGTGCTTCCCGAAGGCGGCGGCATCGAGCAGTTGCCTGCGTACGGCGTTGATCTGCGAGTAGGCGAACTGGGTGGGCTCGAGGTCCGGCATGCTCCGGCACCCTACCTCGAGTCGAACATATTTTCGATACACACGGCGTCTGGGGCGTCGGACTTTCTGGCCGGGCATAGCGCTCTCGAACCGGCGGGTTCCGCCTCGCATCTCCCGCCCCGCCCGACTAACGTCCGGCGAGCTCGGCGACGATCGGAGCGAACCTGTCGGCGAAGTCGGCGCCGAAGACGAAGTAGGAGAAGCCGATCTCCTCCCGTCGCCGCTGGATTTCCTCGGCGGCGGCCGCCGGATCATCCGGAAGCACGGTCACCGCGTCTGCCGCGCGAAGTGCCGCAGGGTCGGTGTCGGGGGGCGCCATGTGCGGCGCGACAGTGTCACCGATAACCGGCACGGCGAGCGCGAGCTCGACCTTCCCGTCGGTGCGGAAGTCGCGTGCCAGCCGCTCGACGTCGCCCCGCGGCTGGTCCCCCAGCGGGAAAGTGACCGTGTCGGCGACCTCGGCCGCCAGCGCCCGGGCCTTCGGACCGTAGACGGCCATCGCCACGGGCGTGTGACGGTCGGGGCCGTCGAGATCTCGCAGCCTCGTGACCGTCTCACGTACCTGTGCCAGCCGCTCGTTCGGCGGTGGTACGGCGGGCAGTCCCTTGTCGCGGAGCTCGTCCTCGATTCCCGGCCTGCCGGTGCCGATGCCCATCTCGAAGCGGCCGTCGGTCAGCAGCGACAGCGAGTGCGCTTCCCATGCCGTCAGCCAGGCCGGGCGTAGCGGAGAGGCGTACACCCACGTGCCCACGCGCAGGTCGGTCAGGGCCGCGACCGTGGCCAGCATGGGGCCGGGCGCCGGTTGCAGCTGCGGGAAGTCGGGCACCAGCAGCGTCGAGTAGCCGCTGTCGGCGATGCGGCGCACGCGATCTCGCCACGTCGGCAGGTCGGTTCTGAGCGGGGCAACCACCCCGAATCGAAACGGTCTCGTCATGTCCGGACTCCTGTCATTCGGTCTCTCCGAAGGAATCGACGACGGATCCATCCGAAATTCATCGGTGCAGCCGAGATCGTATGCACGCTCCTGCGAACGCCCTGCACTCGGCATTACCGAGCGGTCGTGAGTGACAGCCTTGTGACCAGGAAGATCCTGCCGGAAAGGTTGACGCAAGACGGCGGTACACGGGTGTCCGATCGGCCGAAATTCCCGCCGTGACCACGGCTAACACCGTGTCTGCGGACGTGTCAGGCCGGTATCAGGCCCGTGTCAGCCATCCTGGCGACAGTTGTCCACATGAACAGCACAGCGATCGCGGCTTCCGGGCTGCGGAAGGCATACGGGGACAGAACGATCCTCGATGGCATCGATTTGAATATCGGGGCAGGGACGATTTTCTCGCTGCTCGGTCCGAATGGGGCGGGTAAGACGACGACGGTGAACGTGCTGACCACGCTGCTGAAGGCCGATGGCGGCACGGCGCGGGTGGCCGGGCACGATATCGCGACCGAGCCCAAAGCGGTGCGCGCGGCGATCGGGGTCACCGGCCAGTTCGCGGCGGTGGACGATCTGCTGACGGGGGAGGAGAACCTCTGGCTGATGGCGGATCTGCATCATCTGCGGGCCGCCGAGGGCAAGCGGGTGGTCGCCGAATTGCTGGAACGGTTCGATCTGGTGGAATCGGCGCGAAAGCCGGCCTCGACCTATTCCGGGGGTATGCGCCGGAAATTGGACCTGGCGATGACGCTGGTCACCAAGCCGGCCATCGTTTTCCTGGACGAGCCGACGACCGGACTGGATCCGCGCAGCCGTCGCACCATGTGGGAAATCGTCCGGGAGTTGACGGCAGGCGGTGTCACGATCTTCCTCACCACCCAGTACCTCGAGGAAGCCGATCAGCTGGCCGACCGGATAGCGGTGCTCGACCAGGGCCGCATCGTCGGCGAAGGCACACCCGAGGAACTCAAGCGCCGCGTGCCCGGCAGCTACATCCGGCTCCGGTTCGCCGACGTCACGGCGCTCGACGCGGCGGCGCGGATCCTGCCCGGCGCCACCCGCGACGACGAGGCTCTGACCTTGCGGGTCCCGGGCGACGGCGGCACGAAATCACTGCGGGACCTGCTGGACCGGCTCGCCGAACACTCGATCGACGCCGACGAGGTCTCCGTCCACACCCCCGACCTCGACGACGTTTTCCTTTCCCTGACCGGTCACGCCACCACGGAGGCTGTCGCACAATGAGCACCATTTCCGCACCGCTGGCCGATTCGTCGATCATGTTGCGTCGCAACTTCAAGCACATCGCCCGGAGTCCGGTCACCATATTCAACGCGGCTTTCATGCCGGTCGTGATGATGCTGATCTTCGTGTACGTATTCGGCAACGCGTTCGATGTCGGCGAACAGTACATCAACTACGCGACACCGGGCATGATCCTGCTGGCCATCAGTTACGGGTTGTCGGGCACCGCGGTATCGGTGAGTTCCGATATGGCGAAGGGCATCATCAACCGTTTCAAGGTCATGGACGTCTCCCGCAGCGCCGTACTGACCGGCCATGTCGCGGCCACCATTCTGACCAATGTGGTAGCCATCGCGGCCGTGCTCGGGGTGGCATTCCTACTGGGCTTCCGGTCGTCGGCGACCGCACTCCACTGGCTCGGCGCGATCGGCATCATGGCGGCCACATCGTTCGCGGCCTCCTGGCTCACGGTCGCACTGGGCATGGCCGCGAAGACTCCGGAATCCGCGGGCATGACCGTGGTGCCGCTGATCATGCTGCCGTTCGTGAGCAGCGCGATCGTGCCCGCCGACCAGATGGGACAGGGTATCCGGCAATTCGCCCAGTATCAGCCCTTCACGCCGATCATCGAAGCCTTGCGCGGGTTTATCGGCGGCCATCCTTCCGGCGGATACACGGCGGCCGCGCTCGCCTGGTGCGCCGGGTTCGCCCTGGTCGGATTCCTGTGGTCGCGGGCCACGTTCAACAAGCGCGCGTAGTCGCCCGGCCGACCGCGCTGATCGGGGCGCGTCCCGCGATGCGCCGACAGCGGCGTCACCGGCCGGGTCCGCCACCCATTCCACACACCGAACAATTCCGAGGAGACAGCCATGCCCACGTTCGAGACACCGAAGCCGATCGTCGTCACCGTCGACGTGCTCTCCGGCAATGTCACTGTGATCGCCTCCGACCGTACCGACACCGTCGTCGAGGTCCGGCCGGCCGATGAGTCCAGAAAGGGTGACGTGCGCGCCGCCGAGCAGACCGAGGTCGCTTTCGCCGCAGGCACATTGACGGTGAAGACGCCGAAAGACTGGCGAACCTACACCCCGTTCGGCGGCAACCCGTCGATCGAGGTGACCATCGAGGTACCGACCGGCTCCCGGCTGAAGGGCACGGCCGCCGTGGGCCGATTGCGGGGCACCGGCGAACTCGGCGAGTGCGACCTGGAGATATCCGCCGGCGACATCACCGTCGAGCGCCCGGGCGGTTCGGTGACCGCGAAAACCGCCAAAGGTGACATCCGCATCGGCGAAGCCTCCCGCGGCGTGCTCCGGTTGGAGACATCCATGGGCGAGCTGGAGGTGGGTATCAGCCCGGGCAGCGCGGCGCGGCTGGAAGCCAACGCCCTCTCCGGTGCCGTGCAGAACTTGATGCGACCGGTCGACCGGCCGCAAGGCAAGGAGGACACCGTGCAGGTGTACGCACGTAACTCGCACGGCAACATCATCATTCGGCACGCCACCGCCGCCTAGCTCATCCAGCTCAGCAGCCCGGTCATCTCCACAGCCACCCGCCCCACGTCAGCGTGGTGAACACCGCACCCCGGTGCACGACTCCATGTCGGGTCGTGCACCGGGGTGCGGCCGTTTTCCGCCATGCTCAACCAGCGAGCGTGGTCGCGACCAGATCACTCCAATTCCCCTGCGCACCTTCCCTCGTCGCCTCGGTGAACCGTGCTTCTCCGAGGCGATGTCGTGCTGTCTGCTCGATCCGAGCCACGTCCGGTTGAGAACGATCGGGCAGTCCGCGTACCGCGGCACTCGCCGCGAGCAGTCGCACGGCCTGTTCGTCCTGGCCGTCGCGCAGCGCCAGATCCGCGACACCGACGAGGATTTGGGCGATGAGGGGCGCGTAGCCCGCCGCGGACGCCGCCTGGAAGGCCGCGGCGCGTTGTTCGCGGGCTTCGTCGAGACCGTCCGCGAGGTAACCGAGCAGGTCGTGTGTCACCGCCTTGACGTAAACCTGCTCCGCGTCGCTGCCCAGCATGGTTGTCGCCAGGTCGATCTCCCGGTGCGCCTGCGCGGTGTCGCCGTTCCAACGGGCCAGTTGCGCCTTCGCGAAGGCGAGTTCGGCCAGTGCGCTCTGCCAGGCTGACCGGTCGGCGTACCGCTGCCCCTCAGCGATGGCGGCCGCGCTCGCCTCCGCATCGCCCAGCAGCCAGTACAGCTGAGCCTGCCTGGCCCGCATCAGGAAAACGTCCTCGATCGCGCCGACCTCGGTGACCACCGCGATCGCCTGGTCGAGGTGTTCGCACGCGGCGGCGAACTCGCCGCGCATGGCGATTCGATTCGCCAGTTCGGTCAGCGCGAACGACATGCCCCAGCGCTCGCCGATGGCCCGGAACTCGGCGAGCGCCGTCTCGAGATACGTGTCCGCCTCCCGGCCCTCCTGGCCGAGCGCGATCCGCGCCTTGCCCAGTTGGAGCCGGGCCAGCGCCCGCACCCAGGGATCGTCGTCTGCGAGCAGCGGTTCGAACGCGGGCAGCAGCGCGTCGGGCCCCTGCAACATGCGTTCCATCGCGGCGACGAACCCCAGCAAGGGGTATCGGCTCTTGCTGCGGCGGCTGAATCGGTATGCCTGGTGGATCCATTCCTCCACTTGGTGCTCGTCGGTCGGTCCGGAGTTCATGAAATGCACGACCAGTCCGTACACCCTGGCGCGGATCTCGTCGTCCACCTCGCCGGGCAGTTCGGCGGCCGCGGTGATCAGCTCCATGCCTTCGGCCTTGTGCCCGCTGAGCCACCAGTACCAGCCCGTGGCCGCCGCGAGCCGCATCGCCTCGGCCGCGTCGCCCGCCGCGAGCGCGCCACGCATCGCGACGGCGATGTTGTCGTGCTCGGCTTCCAGCGTGGCGAGCCACTCCAACTGCTCGGCGCGGCGCAGGTGCGGCTCCGCGCTGTCGGCGAGTCCGGTGAAGTACGCGAGATGCGCCCGGCGCACCGCGTCCGATTCCCCCGCCTCCACGAGCCGGTCGAGGGCGTACTGCTTGATCGTGTCGAGCATTCGATAGCGCGGTCCGCCGTCCCCGGCGGTGAGCAGCGATTTCTCGGTCAGCGCGGTCAGCAGCTCGAGCATCTCCCATTGCTCGACCACCACGTTCTTCGCGCCCGCCTGCCCTTCGGGCCCGCCCTCCGTGCCCGCGCAAACCTGCTCGGCCGCTTCCAGGCTCGCGCCGCCGGAGAACACCGCGAGTCTGCGCAGGACCATCCGTTCGGCGTCGGTGAGCAGTTCCCAGCTCCAGTCGACCACCGCGCGCAGTGTCCGATGCTGCGGAAGCGCGGTACGGCTGCCGCCGGTCAGCAGGCGGAACCGATCGTCGAGGCGGGTGGCGAGCTGATCGAGGGACATGGTGCGCAGCCTGGCCGCGGCCAGTTCGATCGCCAGCGGTATTCCGTCGAGCGCCCGGCAGACGCGCGCCATGGTCGACAATGCGCGGGCATCGGCCGCGAGATCCTTGCGCACCGCACCGGCCCGGTCGCGCAACAGCTGAACGGCCGGGGAGGACTCGATCTCGTCCGGGCCCGCGTTCTCGGTGGGCAACGCCAGCGGCTCGACCTGCCATATCGCCTCACCCGTGATGCCGAGCGGTTCTCTGCTCGTCGCAAGGATCCGCAGCCGGTGACACTCGCCGAGCAGCCGGTGCGCGAACGCCGCCGCGGGCTCGATCACGTGCTCACAGTTGTCCAGGATCAACAGCGTTTCGCGCTCGCGGATCGCGGCGACGAGCCGGTCCATCGGCTCCGCGTTCGGTGCGCCGCCGAGCAGTGCGTCTCGCAGCCCGAGCGCGGCGAGCGCCGACTGCGACACGTCACCACTCGCGCCGACCGACGCCAGCTCCACCAGCCACGCCCCGTCCGGTAGGTCGTCGAGCATGGTCCGCGCGGTTTCCAGGGCCAGCCTGGTCTTGCCGGAACCGCCGGGCCCGGTCAACGTGGTGAGCCGATGGTCGGCGATGAGTTCGCGCACGACGGCGACGTCGGCGTATTTTCCGACGAACTTGGTCAACTCGGCCCGCAGGTTCGTCTTGCGGTCGGTTTCCCGCGCGCCCACTTCGCCGCGCAGCAGCGCGACGTGCAGTGCGGAGAGTTCCGGCGAGGGGTCCACGCCCAACTCGTCGGCGAGTGCCTCCCGGGCCTGCTGGTACACGACCAGTGCCTCGTTGCCGCGACCCGCGGCGCCGAGCGCGCGCATCAGCGCGGCGACGAGCCGTTCCCGCACCGGGTGCCGGGCCACCAGTTCGGTCAGTTCGGCCACCAGTTCCTGACCCCGGCCGAGGCGGATCTCCGCTTCGTACAGATCCTCCATGGCGGCCAGGCGCAGCCCCTCGAGCCGGGTGATCACCGCGTCGAAAGCTTCGCTGTCCTGGATACCGATGTCCTGCATCGGCGCACCCCGCCACAGGTCGACGGCCTCGCGCAGCAGTCCGGCCTGCCGCGCGTCCGCACCGCCGCGTGCCCGGTCGAGAAGCTGTTCGAATCGCACGGCGTCGACCGCGCCGGGTTCCACCGTAAGCCGGTAGCCGCCCGCCTGCGCGTCGAGCAACCCATCCGGCAGCACCCTGCGCAGCCGGGAGACCAGCGCCTGCAAGGCATTCGCGGCGTCGGAGGGTGGCTGTGCACCCCAGATCCAGTCGACCAGCGTTGTTTTGGCGACCACGCGACCGGGTTCGAGCGCGAGGGCGATCAACAGGGCCCGCAACCGAGCGCCCGGTACCTCGATCGATCCGCCGTCGTCTAGTCGGATCTCGAGCGGTCCAAGCATCCCGATTCGCACCGGCCCATTCTGCCGTGGACGATCGGCAGTCGGCGGGCCGCCCGTCCCTGGGGTGACAACCCGGGCCGATGGCATCGACCGTCGACGACCCGGACAAGTTTTCCCGACCGTCGAACACCGTGTCAGCGGACGTGTCAGGTCGGTGTCAGGGCGATATCAGCCGGGCCGCCGACAGTGTCCCTGTGAATAGTTCAGCGATTGCAGGTGGCGGCATGCGCTCCCTGCCCCTCACCCGGGGTTACCAGTGGAACTGAGGGTGGACCGCGAGCGCTGCATCAGCGCAGGCATGTGCGCACTGACCATCCCCGAAGTGTTCGACCAGGACACCGAGGACGGCCGGGTGGTGCTGCTGAACCGCACGCCCGTGCCCGACCAGGCATCTGCGGTCCGCGAGGCCGCACAGGTGTGCCCGTCCGGCGCGATCACCCTCGTCTCCGGCGACTAGTCCACAGCTCTGGCACAACACCCGCAACGAAGGAAACCTGATGACTCGAGCAGTTCCCATCCCGAACGGCCTCCCCATGGAGCGCGACGCCGGCCCCTTCGACCCGCCCCGCGAAATCACCCGGCTGCGCGAGACCCGACCGGTCTGCCCCTTGATCTTCCCGGACGGTCACGAGGGCTGGCTCGTCACCGGCTACGACGCGGTCCGCAGGCTCATGGCCGACACCCGGTTCAGCTCTCGCCAGGACATCGGCATTCTCCACGTGCCGTTCCCGACCCCGGGCATGCCCGCCGCTACCGAACCGTCCCCGCAGGTGCCGGGCTTGTTCGTCGCCATGGACCCGCCGGACCACACCCGGCTGCGGCGCAAGCTGACCGGCGCCTTCACCGTCAAACGCATGAAGCAGCTCGAAGAGCGCATCATCGAGATCACCGAACGGCAACTGGACGAGATGGCGCGGCTGACCCCGCCGGTCGACCTGGTCGAGGCGTTCGCGCTGCCGGTGCCCTCGCTGGTGATCTGCGAGCTGCTCGGCGTCCCCTACGCAGATCGGGAGACCTTCCAGGTCAACTCCGCCAAATTCCTGGTCAAGGAACAGCCGCTGGAAGAGAAGATGGCCGCCTACGGTGCGATGACCACGTACCTGGCCGGACTGGTCACCCGCAAACGCGCCGAACCCGGCGAGGACATACTGTCCGATCTGGCCCGCCACGACGACCTCACCATCGAGGAGCTGACCGGCGTCGCCTTCCTGCTGCTGCTCGCGGGCCACGAGACCACCGCCAACATGCTGGCCTTGGGCACCTTCGCGCTCCTGGAGCACCCAGAACAGCTGGCGCAACTGCGCGCCGACCCGGATCTGGTGCCCGGCGCCGTCGAGGAATTGCTGCGCTACCTGTCCGTCGCCGACATCTTCTACCGCTACGCCACAGACGACATCGAACTCGGCGGCGAGACGATCGGCAAGGGCTCGACCGTCGTCGTCTCGTTGCTGGCCGCCAACCACGATCCCCAGCGCTTCGACAACCCCGACACCCTGGACATCCACCGCACGGCCCGCGGGCATTTGTCCTTCGGCCACGGCATCCATCAATGCCTGGGCCAGCAATTGGCCCGCATCGAGATGCGCGCCGGTTTCGCCGGTCTGCTGCGCCGCTTCCCGTCCCTCGAGCTGGCCATCCCCGCCGGCGAAGTGAAACTCAGGACCGACATGAATATCTACGGCGTCCACGAACTGCCGGTCACCTGGACGGAAACGGCCCGGTAAACGGAAGAACCTCGGGGCGGGGATTCGGCGGATCCCGCCCCGATGGCCGGTCAGGACAGTCGCGCCTCGATGGTGTGCGCGGTGGCTTCGATGATGGTGCGGAGGCGGGATTCGGACAGGGCGGAGTCGGGGAAGAAGATTTGCCGGTTGACCAGTCCGTCGATCACGGTGACGCAGAGCTCGGCCGCCGTGGTGTCCACGGTGTGGCCGGCTTCGGCGCACCGGTCGCGGATCACTTGGACGAATGCGGCCCGTGCCGTCTCGAAGTGGCGGTGCAGTTCGGCGTCGACGCGGGCTTCGGCGAGCAGATGATGTCTCGCGAGCACCCGGTGCCGGGCGCGTGGCGCGGTCATCTCGAGGACGAAGTTCACCGCGATGCCGGACAGGCTCGCGGGGGATTCCGGGGTGTCGAAGTGGCGGGCGGCGACGGCCATGTCCTGGGCGAACAGTTCGTCGGAAGCCATGTGCAGCAGTCGTTGCCTGGTGGGCGCGTGGTAGTTGACCGAGCCGGACGGCAGTCGCGCCGCCGCGTCGACCGCGCGATGGGTGAGGCCGCGCGGACCGTGTTCACCGAGCACGCGCAGCGCGGCCTGGGCGATGACGGCGCGCCGCTGGGCCGAGTCCTGCCGCTGCCGCCTCGGTTGTGTCATGTCACGAAACCTACCCATCCCGGGCCGGGTCGCCGCGATCCCCACTAGTCTCAACACATGTTGAGATTATCGACCCGACGTCGCGCGCTGTCGATCGCGGCCGCTGCCGCGGGCGCGTTCGCTGTCGTGACGACCACCGCTTTCGCCCGCGCGGAGAACCGCCAGGACAACAGCCGTTATGCCGGGTACTCGGCCGGAGATCGGGCCGAGCCGTACGCGCGGTTCATGGCCGAGCGCACGGCTCCACCGCAGCCCGAGGTCACCGCAGCCTATGCGGCACCGGCAACCCCGAGCGAGCGGATCCCGGCCTTCTCGTCCTTGGTCGCCGATCTCGCGCCGACGGGATATTCGCCGATCGAAACCGGATACGGGCAAACCGATTCGGGGACGGTGTGGGTCGCGGTACGCACCGAGATGCCGCGTGTGACGGCGGCGATGTGGGATTGGTGGTTCGGCTGGCACATGGTCGAGTCCGCTCGGTACAAGCTGTGGCATCCGGACGCGCATCTGTACAGCGAGGTGGCCGTCGACCGGCTCGGCGCACCGATGGCAGACCGGGAACGCTATGTCGGCAACATCTCGTATGTCGACGAATACATCGGCCCGAAGCTGCAACAGCTCGCCATCGCATTCCATGATCCGGTCTCGTACGGCTTCACCGTTCCCGACGAGCACACGGTGATTCTCGGCCGCGTCGGCAGCGGCGTGGCTCCGGTGGATCTGGGCTGGTTGGCGCACCAGGTGCGGCCCATTCCCGGAGGCTGCGAAATGCGCAGCCGTTTCTACCTCAGGCTGTACGGGCCGCACGCACCCGATCCGCTGCACACCGCGCGTGCGATCCAGCGCGGCGCCGCAGCCGACGTGCGCGATCTTCTTCCCGGCCTGGATCTGGCTCGGGACCTGATGATGCACTGCGGCCAGGAAATGCACCACCTCGCACAGTTCCTGCCGGAGTTGTACCGCGAATTCGCGTGAGATTTCTCCTGGACGCGTCGGCGTCGGCACCTGCGGATCCCCCTTTGATACTCGCCGGTAACTGTTATAGCTCCCAATAGCTCGCAGGTAGCTGACTACTTATTTTCAACCCTGGGGAGCCTCTGACATCGGCATACTCGCTTAGCCGGTGATTGCGGGTCGAGAACGTATTGACGGATGCGAACCGCCCCGGGCAGAATCGGCCGAGTCGGAACAGGGGGTGGAGGAGTTATGCGCGTTAAAACGGATATACATTTCGACGTCGCTGTCGATCCCGCCCAGGTCTTCGATGCCCTCGCGGCCATCGAAATGCTCCCCGAATGGTCGGCGTATTCGGATGCGCGCGTGGCCACCCGCGGCGAATCCGGTCGGCCACAACGGGTTTACGTGACCGCCGATACTCTGTTCGGCAGGTCCGATCTGCAGGTGCTGGAATACGAGTGGACCGATGACCGGGTGTCGTGGCAGGTCGTGGACAGCTGTGTCGGCCTCGGCGGCGGCGGATGGTTCGAAGTGTCCGAGGACCGTGCGGGAGCGCAGGTCTGGTATCACACCGAGTTGCAGTCCTCCCTGCTGTTGCCGGGGCTCCTCCTCAAACGCAGCGTGCGCCGGGAGAGCGAAACCGTCGCGCGCAACTTCATCCAATTCGCGGAGGGGTTCGCCGCCCCTCCGCAATCGCGCGCGGTATAGCTGTCACGTAACGAACCGGTCCGGGCTCACCACTGGATGTCCGCGACCGAGGTCAACGGGGCTTCCACTTCCTCCGGCGCCAACTGGAGATCCGCGTCCCGCAGCGCTTGCGGGAAGTGGAAGCCGGCGCGCTGCTCGATCTCGTTCAACGGGACCTGGAAGACGCGGAACTCGTCGAGGTCGAGGGCCTCGAGCTGGTCGAGGCTCTGGCTCAACAGGAAGCCACGGGCCTTCAGTTCACCGTGTTCCTCGAACGCGATGACCTTCCAGAACTCGCGAGGAATCTTGACCTGCCGGAATTCGCGGTCGTCGGCGGTGAAGACCGGGCCGCCGAACGCGCTGACCTTGAGATCGTCGACGGTGGCGTCGGCGAAGACGGCGTCCTCGAGTCGCCCCCACACCCCGTCGCGCATGCTCTGATTGAAGTCGTCCATCTGCGGGGTGATGTTGGTGTAGAAGAACGAGTCCTTGTTCGCTTTCGCCGCTTCGGGCAGGCTGCCCCACAGCAGATCCGCGCGTCGCGCGAGATGGCCGCGATCGAGCCGGTTGTCGCGGTACAACTCGTTGCCGACCTGCGCGTCCGCGTCGAGTCGCGGATCCTTGACGAAGTCGATCTTCTTGCGCGAAAGCTTCTTGATCGAGGCGCCGTCGATGTTCCAGGCCACCCAGATGGCGAAGCGGCGTGAGCGGCGCATCGCGAGGGAGAAGTGCGTGTAGTGCAGGACGTCGGCGCCGTCGAGGGCGGTCGCCACGTCGGGGCGCAGCTGCGCGTCCACCTCGGGCAGCGGTATCGGCGACGCGAGGAACCGCGGATCGTATCCGGCGACCACCGCGACTTCCTCCGCAGGCGGCGGGGTCAAGCTGATGCCGAGCTTCTCGAACACCGATTGCGGCAGGCAGGCAAGCGCGTGCTCATCGGTGTCGGCGCCCGTCTCACCCGCGAAATGTAATCCGGCCAGTACGGTGCTGGTCTGGCCGTCGGCCGATTCGAACAGCCACGCCGACCCGGAGTCGCCACCGCTGCTGATCTCGCCGTCGGAGGCGGGATGGGCCGGATCCGGTCCGATTTCGAAGCCGCCGATGCTCTTCGGGCCGACCCCGTGGTAATCGATCCGGGCGATCACGTCGACGCGCCGCACGATGCCGTGGGTGACCGCGGTGGTCCGGCCGCTCTTGATCACCTTGTCGCCCAGCTCGGGTTCACCGAGACGGTCCGGAACGACGTCCAGTCCGGTGATCTCGGCGCTGAACCGCCGGTCCTCGATGGCGGCGACGGCGCAGTCGCCCGCCGTGCCGAGATGAGACCTGACGAGCTTGCCGAGCCGATTGCGGTCGATTCGATTGTCGTCGCGCGGGCCGGGCTGCACGACCACGTCGCCGAGTGCGCCCGCCGCGGTGTGCAGGACGTGCCAATTGCTCAGGACGTACGGCGTCCCGTCGTCTCGGTCGTAGACGACGCAACCGATCGTTCCGGCCGTGGTGGTGGGATGGCCGACGCTGATGCCGGGAACGATCGGATCCTGGCGCGTCTTGCGCTGCGGCGCCACCGCTTCGGTGACCAGCCGGAAGGCGGGCTCGAACGTGCGCTGCAGGACATCGGTGGGCACCTCGAACCCGTCGACGGTGACCGTCTCCGGAATCGTCGACGTGCCGAGCGCTTCGAGCTCCTCCGGCTCGGACACCTTCTCGTTCACCGTGAACTGCACCGCGATCTCGCCCGTCGGTTTTCCGCCGACTTGCTTGTAGCCGACGCCGATCGAGGAGATATTGGGGTCTTCGAGGAAGCTTTCCCCTTTGCTGCGGATGAATGTGCGCAGCGCGGTGAGCAGATCGTCGTTTTCGGCGTGGGACCGGTGGGAAGGTGAGTTCTTTTTCGCAGGCATCGGGGACTCCGTGTTCGAGGTGAGCGGGGTGACGACGTCGTCGTCGCACCGGCTGTTGCCATCGTCGGGTCACGGTGCCCACAGCACACGAGTAGCGAACTACCCGGAACGTCCGGTCGTAATGCTGGGTAAAAGTTTGTTCGGGTAACCGATACAGCGGAAATCGCTGTCGGCTTTACCGACGTTCGGCCAAAGCTGTCGCCGTGGCGGTCACCAGGGCGATCAACCGGGTTCGATCGATCTCGGGAAGCCTTCGGGTCAGTTCTTGCTCCAAATCCGCACGGAACTTCTCGCGCACCGCCGAGCCTTGGTCGGTCGGAACGGCGCGAGTCACGCGGCGGTCGCTGGGATCGGTTTGTCTGGCGAGCAATCCGCGCCGCTCGAGTCGGTCCACCATGCCGGTCACATTGGTCTTGTCACAACCGAGCATGGCGGCCAGTTCACCGAAGGACGGCGGCCGGTCGGCGCCCAGCAGACACAGCAATTCGGCTTGCTGACTCGTCAGCTCGAAACGCCGCGCGATCAGGCTGTAGAGAGTGCTCATCTCGCGGTGCAACTGCGCGAAGGCGGGCGCCAGCCCCGGGGCATCGGTCGGCATGTGAAAAGTCTAGGTCATGGACAGTTGACATCGCTGATCATTTAGTTGATGATATCGACTATCGCTATGATGGACTAATTGGAGGGTGCGATGTCGGTCGCGATCGTCACCGGAGGCTCGCGCGGCATCGGTCGCGCTATCGCGCGGCGTTTGGGCGCGCGGGGCGCATCGGTCGTCGTCAACTACCAGTCGAACCGGTCGGCCGCCGAGCACGTGGCGGCCGCGATCGAGAACTCCGGCGGGCAGGCGCTCACCGTGCGGGCCGATGTCGCGGACGCGGCAGGTCCGCGCCGATTGTTCGATGCCGCCGAGGAGCGTTTCGGCGGCGTGGACATCTTCGTGAACAACGCGGGCTCCGCGCGTTTCGGCGCGATAGCCGAGGCGACGGATGAGGACTTCGAGCTGATGTTCACCGTCAACACGAAAGCGACGTTCGTCGCCCTGCGCGAGGCCGCGAATCGGTTGCGGGACAACGGCCGCATCGTCGTCGTGTCATCCGGTACGACACTGACCCACCGGCCGGGCTCGGGCGTCTTCGGCGCCAGCAAGGCCGCCGTCGAGCAGTTGGTCCGTGTGTTGGCCAGAGAACTCGCCCCGCGCGGCGTCACAGCCAACAGTGTGCTGCCCGGGGCGGTGCGGACCGACGCGCTCGCGGCGGCGCGCGGGATCGGGTCGATGCAGCAGATCGTCCAGTCGATCCCGCTCGGCCGCCTCGGCGAACCCGACGATATCGCCGACGTGGTCGCCTTCCTGGCGTCGGACGCGGCCCGCTGGATCACCGGGGCGAGTGTGCCCGCCGGTGGGGGAGCGTTCTGATACCGCGGCCAAGCGTGCTGGGCGCCGTCGCACGGCGTCTCAGGATTGCCCGGCCGCCCGCCGTAGCTGATCCTCCGCTTCACCGGATGGCGTGCCGGCGGGGATTACCAGCAGCGTCGCCTCGGCGCCGTTCGTCCCGATCAGGTGCATGATGCCGGGCGGCTGACCGGTGTCGGGTCCGTGTACTTCGATGCCGTCCTGGCGGTCGATGCGGCGTTGGGTGATGCTGACGGCGTTCCATTCGAAGCTGACCCGTTCGGTGGGACCGAGCCGGGGAGTGAGGGCGCTGATCAGGTCGTGCAGCTCGGCGGTGAGGTTGTCCGTCCACGGCCACCAGCCGCCGTCGACCTGCTCGGGGCCGGTTCTGGATTCGCGCAGGAGCAGCCGCGGGGTGCGGGTGGGAGTCCGGAAGGGTTGCCGCCCGGGTTGCGGCGAGCCGGCGCCGGCGGTCATGTCGAAGTGGTTCGTGATCGGGCGGCGGGTATTGATCCTGGGCATGGTCTGTCCTCTGATCAGCCGGTGAGGCTCGCGGATTCGGGTGTGACGGCGGCCATCAGGGCCGTGTGGGCGATGTCCTCGTCGGTGTCCGACGGGATGACGCGCAGCACGATCAGGTCGTTGTCGCGGCCGAAGACGTACATCGTGTTCCATAGTTCGAAGGCATAGGAGTCGAGCCGGACGGTGTGACCACCGTGGATGGTGGTCTGCCGGGGCGCGGCCGCCCAGCACGTGGGGTCGTAGACGACGCGCCAGATGGGGCCGAGCCGCACGGTGAGAACTGCGAGCAGATCGGGCAGTTCCGCGGTGAGGTCACCGGAGCGGGGCCACCACGCGCCATCGATGTAATCGCCGCGGTCCGCTTTCGGCTTCAACCTCAGCCGGGGGGTGTAGTCGGGTGGAACGTCGTGCCGCGCGTAGGGCAACCGTTCGGATGTCGTGCTGGTAGCGATGCGGTGAAGTCGCATGTCGTGTCCTCTCGCGGGAGCGTCGCGTCGCCCGGCCGATGATGGCGCGACGGCTTCTGAATGCCGGGCGGTGCGGACGCTGGTCCGGCGGCTTCGTAGACGGCCGGGCGGTTCGACTCGGGCGCGTGCCGGGAAGCGGCCGCGTGTGCGGTGGTCGTGATCTCCGGGAGCGGATCGACGAAAGCGACCGGGCTCGAATGCCGTGTTCCTCCAGTACACGCCGAATATGTCCCAATGTCAACACTGTAGGTCTACACTTCACGGCAGCAGTGGGTTCCGAGCATGTTGGAGGCATCGAGATGGCCGAACCGGTTGATCGCACGGATGTGCGTCCGGAAGATCGCCGTTCCCGGCGTGCGACCGGCCCGGTCACGAGGGCAGTCGTGCTGACCGCGGCGCTCGAGATCATCGATCGCGACGGCGTCGAGGGGTTGTCGATGCGTCGGTTGGCCGAGGCGGTAGGGCGGGATCCGATGGTGATCTATCGGCACGTACCGAACAAGGCGGCCTTGCTCGACGGCGTGGCCGAACTCGTGTTCGCGCAGCTGTCGATCGATGCCACCGATCCGGATTGGGCGGCGCAACTGCGGGCGGTCGCCCAGGATTTCCGCCGGTTGGCGCTGGCGCATCCGCGGGTGGTGCCGTTGCTGGTGACCCGGCCGTTGGCCACGCCGTTGGGGTTGCGTCCGCCTGCGGTGATCCGCCCCCTGGAAGACATCCTTCAGTTGCTCACCCGTGCCGGATTCTCGGGCGCCGACGCGCTGCATGTCTACCGCGCGGTGTTCGGCTTCCTGTATGGGCACGTTCTCAACGAGCTGCAAGAGATCGTGGAACGTCCCGACGAGACCGACGAGGTGCTGCGACTCGGGCTGTACCGCCTCCCGCTGGCGGAGTTCCCACTGCTCCGCGAACTCGCGCCCGTCCTCGCCGCCTACGACGGCGAAGCCGAACTCGAACGCGGCATCGACATCCTGCTCGCCGGGTTGAGCGTCACACTGCTCCAGCCCGGCCGGAAGTGAGTTGTCAACGATGTACATCTACGTTGTAGACCCGAGTCGGTATAAACCGTAGACTGGTGACAACCGGTTCGCGCATCCGCTGTCGGCCGATCGAACGAGTCCGTCGCCGCGCAATCGGAAGAGGGAACCTTCGATGACCATCAAGAACAAAATCGCGCACCAGGTTCGGTCGGGCCGCTCGCATCTACGGATGCTGCTGGCCAAGACCGACGAAGACAGCCGTCGCAGGACGGACGTCGGAGGCAGACGTCCCGGCGGCACCATCGCACTGGCCGGGCGCAAGCTGAAGCAGGCGTTCACCCACTGACTCCGAACTCGACCGTCCGGAGATGGCGGCTCTCGTCGCGGCGAAGTGCTCCAGAGACGAGGTACTGACCGATGGCAATCACGCAGGTCGCGGCTTACGCGCATCTGAGCGAGACGGATATCGAAGCGATGGGGCGGGAGTTCGATGCGATTCGCCGGGACATCCTCGAACGACGCGGAGCCCGGGACGCCTCCTATATCCGCCGGACGATCGCGTTCCAGCGAATCCTGGACGCCGCGTCCCGGCTGGTGATCGCCGGTACTCGAACGAAAGGCGGCTGGCTGCTGGGGACGACGGCGCTGGCGGTGGCGAAGAGCATCGAGAACATGGAGATCGGCCACAACGTATGCCACGGCCAATGGGATTGGATGAACGACCCGGAAATTCATTCCACGACCTGGGAATGGGATATGGCCGGTGTGTCGTCCCAATGGCGCTATGCGCACAACTATCGCCATCACGTGTACACCAATGTGCTCGGCATGGACGACGACATCGGCTTCGGCGTGATGCGGGTGACCCGCGATCAGCGGTGGCGGCCGCGGCTGCTGTTGCAACCGTTGCAGAACCTGTTCCTGGCGATGACGTTCGAATGGGGCATCGCCCTGCACGACTTGGCCTCCGAGCGTGCCCGCGCGCCCGGGCCCGCGGAGGAGGCCGACCAGGGCAGAGCACTGATCCGGAAGATCGCGCGGCAGGCGGGCAAGGACTATGTGCTGTTTCCCGCGCTGAGCGGGCGGCGCTGGCGACGCACGCTCACCGCGAACACCACTGCCAATCTTCTGCGTAACCTCTGGGCATATGTGGTGATCTTCTGTGGTCATTTCCCGGACGGCGCGGAGAAATTCACCGCCGCCGTGGTGGAGCACGAGACGAAGGCCGAGTGGTATCTGCGGCAGATGCTCGGCAGCGCGAACTTCGAGGCCGGACCGGTCCTGGCGTTCATGAGCGGGAATCTGTGCCACCAGATCGAGCACCACCTGTTTCCGGACCTGCCCAGCAACCGGTACGCCGAGATAGCCGTGCGGGTGCGCGCGATATGCGACAAATACGATCTGCCCTATACCACCGGGCCGCTGATCCGGCAGTACCTGCTCACCCTGCGCACCATCCACAAGCTGGCCCTCCCGGACAGCTTGCTGACCGCCACCTCCGACGACGCCCCCGAGACCGCCTCGGAACGCAAGTTCGACGCCCGCGCTGCGACCGGAGCCGGCGCGACTCCCCGGCGCGGCCTGCGCACCGCGCTCCTGCTCACCGGCCGACTGCGCTCGTGAAGCGCCCGAGGTCCGCCGCGTGAGGACGCCTTGGTCGGAGCGTTCAGATCTCGATGTGCGCGCCCATGATGACGGTGCGTTCGCGCGGCAGGCCGAACTGCTCGGCGGCGTCGGCGGTGATGTAGGAGGTGGCGATGAACAGGCGTTTGCGCCACGCGGCCATCGTCGGCTCGGAGCCGGCGCGCAGCTCGATCTTCGACAGGAAGTAGGACGCCTGGTCCAGCTGCAAGGGCCCCTCGGTGACGGCGGGGTCGAGCAGCGCCAGCGCGCCGGGCACGTCCTGGGCCTCCATGTAGCCGAAGCGGGCCCGGGCGTGGATGATCCCGTCCTCGGTGTAGCCCAGGGAGTCGACGCTGATCCGCTGATCGGCCGGAACGCGGGGTACGGGCTCGGTCTCGATCGACATGATCACGACGTGCGCGTGGCGTACGTGGTTGTGTTCGGCGTTGGCCCGCATGGCCAGCGGCGCGGTTCGCTTGCCGCGGTTGAGGAAGACGGCCGTGCCGGGGACTTGGCGTATCGACGGGTCGTCGCCCGCGTGCAGGTGATCGATGAATTCGCGCAGCGACCCTTCCCGCCGTTCGCGTTCGGCGCTGACGATCTCGCGTCCGCGCTGCCAGGTGGTCATGACGGTGAACGCGGTCAGCGCGATCAGCAGCGGCAGCCACGCACCGTGCACGAGCTTGGTCAGATTCGCCGCGACGAACAGCAGGTCCACCGACACCAAGGGGACGGCGCCCACGGCGAGCAGCCACAGCGGGATGTTCCATCTGAGGCGGGCGATGTAGAAGAACAGCAGGGTGGTGATGGTGATCGTGCCGGTCACCGTCATGCCGTACGCGTAGGCCAGTGCCGCCGACCTGCGGAAGGCGAACACCAGGGTGAGTACCGAGACCAGCAGCAGCCAGTTGATCCACGGGACGTAGATCTGGCCGACGGTGGCCTCGGAGGTGTGCGCGATCCGCATCCGGGGCAGGTAGCCGAGCCGGGCGGCTTGCGAGGCCACCGAGTACGCGCCGGTGATCACCGCCTGGGAGGCGATCACCGTCGCCGCGGTGGCCAGCAGCACCAGCGGCAGCCGGCCCCATGTCGGCATGAGCAGGAAGAATGGGCTGCTGATGTGGCGGGAATCGCCGAGGATCAACGCGCCCTGGCCGAAATAGCTGAGAATGCACGCCGGGAACACCAGGATCAGCCAGGCCCGGGTGATCGAGCGGCGGCCGAAGTGGCCCATGTCGGCGAACAGTGCCTCGGCTCCGGTCACCACGAGGACGATCGCGGCCAAGGCGAAGAAGGCGGTGCCGAAATGGCCGAACAGGAAACCCAGCGCGTAGGTCGGTGACAGGGCTCGCAGGATCTGCGGATGAGCGGCGATACCCGCCACCCCGCAGGCGCCGATGGTCAGGAACCACACGATCATCACCGGTCCGAACACCCGGCCCACCGCCGAGGTGCCCCGGCGCTGCACCAGGAACAGCGTCACGATGATCACCGCGGTGATCGGCACGACGAACTCCCGCAGCGACGGCTCCACGACCTCGATTCCCTCGACGGCGGACAGCACGGAGATCGCCGGAGTGATCATGCTGTCGCCGAAGAACAGCGAAGCGCCGAAGATGCCGAGCGCCGCCAGCGCCGCGGTCTGGCGCCGCCCGTGTTGCGAGCCCCACCGCCGCAGCAGCGTGATCAGCGCCATGATGCCGCCCTCGCCGTCGTTGTCGGCGCGCAGGGCCAGCAGGATGTAGGTGACGGTGACGATGATGGTCACCGACCAGAAGATCAGCGAGACCACGCCGTACACGTTGTCCGTGGTGACGGGCACCGGATGCGGGTCGCGCGGGTTGAACACGGTCTGGAGGGTGTAGATCGGGCTGGTCCCGATGTCGCCGAATACCACGCCCAGCGCGGCGATCACCACGCTCAGCCGCGCGGTGTCGTGCGCGTTCGGCCCGGCGGACGCCGGGGATCGTGCCTCGTCGGATGTGGTCGTGTACTGCTGATCGGTCACGGGGATCCTCCTCGCGCGGGTTCCTCGGCCGCTTCCGGCGCTCGACTCAATACGACACGCGCGTCATGCGGATCTCGGAGATCGACATGCCCCGACGGCGGCGGAACAATCCGCGCAGGGTTCCGGCGTTGAGATAGCCCACCTTGGCGGCCACCGCGTCCACCGTGAGCGCTGTGGTGCGCAGCAGATGCACCGCCCGTTCGAGGCGGATGTCGTGCACGAACTCCGTGGGGGACATGCCGAGTTCGGCGTGCGTGGCCCGTTGCAGGCTGCGTTCGGTGACACCGATGGCGCGGGCGGCGTGGGCGATCCGGAAATTCTCGCCGAGATGTTCGCGGACCCAGCGTTCGAAGGCGGCGGTGACGGAATCGCCCCTGGCGATGACCTCGGGAACGATGAACTCGCGTTGCGGTCGGCCCGCGCCGACCGCGAGATAGCGCATCGCGCGCTCGGCCAGCGCCGGGCTCCTGGAGGCGATCAGCGACAGCGCCAGGTCCATGTGCGACAGCGCCGCGCCCGCGGTGGTGACGCCACGGCCGCGGCACAGCGTCCGGCCCTCGTCCAGTTCGACGCGCGGATAGCGGCGCCGGAAGCTGGGGCCGAGCCACCAGCTCGTGGTCGCGGCGGAACCGTCCAGCACGCCCGCCTCGGCCAGGAAGAACGTTCCGGTGCAGGCGGCGGCCAGATGAGCTCCCCGATCCCGTGCGGCGACGAGCCGGTCGAGCACGGGACGGCTGGCCGGTGCGGAGATGAGCTCGATCAGCGCCGCGGCCTCCAGCACGTTCACCGCGGGCACGATCATCAGCTCGAATTCGTCGCCGAGTTCGTCGAGCGGGATCGTCGGCACGGTGTTGCCGTTGCCGGACCGCACCGTGGCGCCGAACGACGCGCTGCGGATCCGCCACGGCTGCGGCGGGTCGGCGAGTTCGGTGCGCACGGCGTTGGCGGTGTTGAAGGTCTCGAGCAAGGCGGCGTATCCGAAATCGGCTACCCCGTCCACCACGAAGACGACGACGTCCATGTCGGAAACGGTACCGAAGATGTCGTTCACGACACTCCGTTCCGCGGAAGTTCTGTCCTACTCTCATCGCGAGACGGCCCGCCGCCCGCGGAGTCGTTCGAGCCCGCAGTACCTCGACGCTTGGGAGTTCGCGTGACCATGATCGAAACCACCGGGACGCACCACATCCGGTTGACAGTGACCGATATCGAGCGGTCCCGCGCTTTCTACCGAGATGTGCTCGGCTTCCCGATCGCCGCCGAATCGCCTGGCAGCCCGGACGATCCGGCGGTGCGCGCCGACCCGATGCGCCTGTTCGGCGGGGTGGTGTTCCAGGCCAACGGGATGTTGCTCGGCCTGCGCCCGGTGGCCGCCGCGACGGATCGATTCGATTCCGAGCGTGTGGGATTGGACCACCTCAGCTTCGCCGTCCCCGCGCGGGACGATCTGGTGGCCGCGGCCGCGCGCCTGTCCGAGGCAGGCATCGAACACGGTGAGATCAAGGAAATGGCCGATTTCGGCATCGCGATCCTCTCGTTCTCCGATCCCGACGGCATACATCTCGAACTCACTGCGCCACTGTGAGTTTGCATGCGCCCAGCGCGGGCATGCTCGATCCGGAATGAACGCTGTCCTGAAGAAGGCTTCGACGACCGGGCCGCGGCATCGGTGTGGTCGTGCCGAGGAGGTAGCCGATGCTGGTCCAGCGTGCGCGACCACGAAAGCTGTCCGAGAGTTCGGCGTTGCCGAGCCCGAGCGCTCTGCTGTGCGCGCTGGGCGGTCAGCACGTGCAGGGCCCGGTGAGCCGGTGGGCGCGCGAGCTGACCGAACTACACCGGCAGCGCCGTGAGCAAGCGCGAGACCTGGCCGAGCTGGAGCGGCGCCGTGCCGAGCTGGTCGACCGGATCGACACGTGGGCGACGTTGCAGCTGCCGTCCGCCGCGTCGGGTGTGCGGCTGCACGACGTCAGCCTGGGCGTGATGATCGACCGGATGGCCGCCGTGGCGGAAGAGGCGTTCCATCTGCTGATGAACGACGATCCGGGTGGCGAGCGCATGCACGCGGCATGGACCCGGCTGGCGGAATTGGAGATCGCCTACACCGATCTGGTGCGTGCGGTCGGTGACGGACGTCGTCGTCTTCCGCCGAAACGGGTAGGGCCGTTGCCGGTCCCCGGAACCGAATGATCCGGGCGGGAGTGATCGAGCACCGGACCCGAGGAGGCGGAGTCTGCCACCCCGGGGAAGGTGCAGGTCATCCGCATTGTCGACGATGGTGGGGAGTCGGCGCGGGCCATCGTGACCTGTCGCCGCGGGCGAAGACGCACGCGTTGTGCCGTGGCCGATCGAAGCGAGTGGACGAGAGGGCGTAGGCTGAGCGCTCCGACGGACGGCGCGACTTTCTGGGAGCGGTGCATGAGCAAGGGTGAGGGGACTCCTCCCGCTACTACGCGGACCGGCACGATCAGCGTGCGGGTGCCCGCGGTCTCCGAACAGCTGGCGATGCTGCGTGCCTTGGCCGAGACCGTCATGCTCATGGCCGATTTCGGCATCGATGAGGTGACCGATATCCGGCTGGCCCTCGACGAGGTGGCCAGCGCCCTGGTGCTGGACGCGGTGGACGGGGCGGAGCTCGAGTGCGGGTTCGGCTTCGAGGACGACGCGGTGGAGGTGCGCGTGTCCACCGTCACGGTGTCGGACACCAGCCCGGACGAGTCCGGCTTCGGCTGGCACATCGTCGCGACGCTGACGGATTCGGTCTCGGCCACCCGCGGCGCACACGACTCCGCCGCGGGCGGCTACCCGACTGTCGTCGACTTCCGTTGGGTCCGCGGCGGCTCGAATAATGAGTAGCGAGTCGAATTCGGCCGGTGCGAAGCGCAAATCGCGGGGAGACAGCTACGACAATATCGAGCCGCTCTTCGCCGAACTGGCCGCGCTGGCCCCGGACGATCCGCGCCGGGAGGCCGTGCGCGCCGAGCTGATCGAGCGCTGCCTGCCGCTGGCCGAACACATCGCCCGCAAGTTCAGCGGGCGCGGCGAGAGCTTCGAGGACCTGCTGCAGATCGCCCGGGTGGGCATGCTCGCCGCCGTCGACCGCTTCGATCCGGGACACGGCGCGACCTTCCTGTCGTTCGCGGTGCCGACGATCATGGGCGAAGTGCGCAGGCATTTCCGCGACTACGCCTGGTCGGTGCGAGTGCCGCGTCGGCTCAAGGAGATCCAGTCCACCATCGGTCCCACGGTGGAGATCCTGTCGCAGCGGCTGGGCCGGATGCCACGGGCGCGGGAGATCGCCGAGGAACTGGGCGCCGACCTGAACGAGGTGACCCAGGCGCTCATCGCCCGCAACGCCTACCAGACCTCCTCGATCGATGCCGCCTCCGACACCGACGATTCGGAATCCGGCGGCCCCTCGCTGCTGGACTCGCTCGGCGCCGAGGACCCGGATTTCGGCACCGTGGAGAACTATCTGGCGGTGAAGCCGCTGCTGGCCGCGTTGCCGGAGCGCGAGAAGCAGGTGCTGGTGATGCGCTTCTTCGACTCGATGTCCCAGGAGCAGATCGCCCAGCGGATCGGCTGTTCGCAGATGCAGGTCTCGCGGATTCTGTCGAAGACGTTGAAATCGCTGCGCGAGCAGGCTCTGCGGGACTGACGCACGCGCGCGGCGTTCACTCGCCGGTCAGCTCGTCGTGGTATTCGCGCATCGCCTGGACCACGGCGACCAGGACGCGGCGCGCGCCGGCCAGGTCCGCGTCGGCCAGTTCGGCCATCGCGGCGCGGGTCTGCCGCCCGAGTGGGGTGAAGAAGCCGCGGGCCACGTCCATGCCGTGCTCGTCGTAGTGCAGGATGACTCGTCTTCGGTCGGTCGGGTCGGCGGCGCGGCGCAGGTGACCGGAGTCGATCAGGCGCTCGACCAGGTAGGTCACCGCCGATGAGGAGATCCCCATCAATTTGCCGAGCCCGCCCGCGGTGAGCGGCGCGCCCTCGATCTCGGCGGTCGCGACGTGCATGAGTGCGCGAAAGTCGTTGGCGCGTAGTTGGTGTGTTCGCGCGAAGACCTGGCCGATCTGCTCGGAGATCGCGGTGAGGGCGCGGATGTCGGCGGCGATGCCGGCTTCCAATCCATCACGGTCCGGCCGGTCCGCGTTCGGCTCAGGGGTCAACGGCGCATCCTTTTCCACACGGGGGTCAGCGTAGTTCAGCAGGTGTCTCAATTGCTTAATATTTCAGTTTCTGAGAGAGTTGCGGGGTGAGCGCTTGGGATCGCTATGCGTCGGTGGTGACCGCCCGGACCTCGTGGGTGCTGCTGGTGGTGCTCTCCGCCGCCTCGGTAGGCCTGATCGGTGCGGTGGGTGAGAACGAGTCCGCCGGGCAGGCCCCGACCGCGCTACCGTCCTCGGCGGAATCGGCGCACGTCGAACAGGCGCTGGAGGAGTTCCCGGACGCCGGGACGGCCGCCGCCATCGTCGTCGTCACCCGTGCCGACGACGGCGAACTGACCGACGACGACCGGAACGCCGCCGCCGCGGCGGTCTCCCGCGCGTCGGGACGCCCGCCCGGTCCGGGCGACCTACTCGCCGCGCCGGACCGGAAGGCGGCGATCGGGCAGGTTCCGGTGAGCGCCGACCTGAACGGATTCGCGCTGACCGACCGCATCGACGAGATCCGTTCCGCCGCGCGGGACGGCTTGCCCGACGGGCTGGTTCTCCAGGTCACCGGTGGTCCGGCCTTCGGCGCCGACATCGCCGACTCGTTCTCCGGCGCCAACGTCACGCTGCTGGCGGTGACCGCGGTGGTCGTCGCGGTGCTGCTGATCGCGACGTATCGCTCACCCGTGCTGTGGCTGGTGCCGCTCGCGGTGGTCGGTGCGGCCGATCGGGTGGCCACCGGCGCGGGAACCGCGCTGGCGCGCCTGACCGACCTGACCTTCGACGGTTCGACCTCCGGTGTGACGAGCGTGCTGGTGTTCGGCGCCGGCACCAACTACGCGCTGTTGCTGGTATCGCGCTATCGCGACGAACTGCACCGGGAATCCGACCACCGCGCGGCGCTGCGGCAGGCGGTGCGGCGCGCCGGGCCCGCGGTCCTGGCCAGCAACGTGACGGTGGTCGCCGCGCTGCTCGTGCTGCTGCTCGCCTCGGTGCCGAGCACACGCAGTCTCGGTGTGATGGCCGCGCTCGGATTGCTGGTGGCGGTGGTGTTCGTCCTGCTCGCGCTGCCCGCCGCGCTCGCGTTGTGCGGGCGCAAGGTGTTCTGGCCCTTCGTGCCGGAGGCAGACGACCGCGACACGGCGGAGGAGGGCGTCTGGCACGCGATCGCCGCGCGGGTGGTGCGCAGGCCCGCGCTGGTCGCGGGCGGTGCGATCGTGGTGCTCGCGGTCTGCGCGACCGGATTGCTGTCGACGCAGGTGGGACTCTCGCAGACCGAGCAGTTCCGGGTCCGCGCGGAGTCGGTGGAGGGATTCGACGCCCTCGCGCGGCATTTCCCCTCCGGGGCTTCCGATCCCGCGATCGTCCTCGCGCGCAGCGATGCGGCGGCGGGAATCGATGAGGCGTTGCGCCGCACCGATGGCGTGGTACTGACCTCACAGACGGGCACCTCGCCGACCGGACTGACCCGGTGGTCGGTGGTGATCGACGCCCCACCGTCTTCCGCGCGCGCCTTCGACACGATCGAGGCGCTGCGCGCGTCGGTCGCGCGGGTGCCCGGAGCCGACGCGATGGTCGGCGGCACCGACGCCCAGGCGCTGGACGTGCAGACCGCCGCGAGCCGGGACCGCAAGGTGGTCATCCCGCTCATCCTCGTCGTCGTGCTCGTGGTACTGCTCGCGCTGCTGCGCGCGGTGCCCGCCGCGCTGCTGCTGGTTGCGGTCACGGTGCTGAGCGCGCTGGCCGCGCTGGGTCTGGGCAGCTGGATGAGCGAGCACGTGTTCGGATTCCCGGCGCTGGACATCAGCGTGCCGCTGTTCGCATTCCTGTTCCTGGTCGCCCTCGGCGTCGACTACACGATCTTCCTGGTCACCAGGGCGCGCGAGGAGACGCCGCGGTACGGCACCACGCGCGGCATGGTGCGGGCGGTGGCGGTGACCGGCGCGGTGATCACCAGTGCGGGCATCGTGCTGGCCGCGGTATTCTGCGTGCTCGGCGTGCTCCCGCTGATCACGCTCACCCAGGTCGGCATCGTGGTGGGCCTGGGCATCCTGCTCGACACCTTCGTGGTGCGCACGGTGGTGATCCCGGCGCTGTTCAGCCTGATCGGTCGCAAGCTCTGGTGGCCGAGCGAGCTGCGGCTCGTCGAGGGGGACGACGCCGCCGAATCGGCGCGGCGCACGGAAGGCACAGAGAAGAGCGGATGACCGCTCGTGCGGCCATCCGCTCGGGAAGGCGTATCTCTGCCATCGCTTCGATCATGCGCGGCGCCGGGGACCACCTCCCGCGGCGCCGTTCCACGGTGGTCAGTGCTTGAAGGCGTCCTTCACCTTCTCGCCTGCGTCCTTCAGGTCCGACTTGACCTTGTCGGTGCGGCCTTCGTCGCGCTTCCCCCGGTCGCCCGTCGCCTCGCCGACCTTCTCTTTGGCCTGACCAGCGACTTTATCGGCCTTATTCTTCGCCTTGTCGACTGTGCTCATGTCACAACCTCCTTGTGAAGAGACCGGCCGACCATCTTCAGCCGGTCTTCTTCGCGATAGCCCGTTATCGAGAAGCCAAACGTCCGGCCTTTCCGCGCGAAGCGGAAGACCCGGTCGAAACCGGGTCTTCGCGAAATTCGGGCGTATCTGAACGACGAGGCCGCGCGGCGTTCTCCGGTGGCGGAGCACGTCGGAAAGCGAATTACTAGGCGGGCACCGTGGGCGGCGTGAGGAGCCCCTGGAGCACACCGACACCCGCGCCGACAGCCGCGCCGACGGCGATGGCCGGGGACGCGACGAACCCGTAACCGATGGCGGCGCCGAAGGCCATGACGGCTACCGTCCCGGTCGGGAACATCGGCAGGCCCGCGATGGCGCCGCAAACGGCGCCGATGACCGCGCCGATCGAGGCGACCGGCGAGGCCACCATGCTGCCCACCGAGGCGCCGATGGCGGTGGAACCGAGGACGTCGGCGGCGATGGCGTCGGAGCGCGACGGCTCGAAGCCCGCCGAGTCCAATGTCTGCGCGATGCCGGCTTCCGGGCCCGCGATCGCGTCGTTGAACATCTTGCCCTGCTCGGGAGTCAGGAAGTCCGGCCTGCCGATCACCACCGAACCGACGCGCAGGGTGCCGGGAGGCGCCTCGATCGGCGCGACCGAGGGAGCCGGGGCGGCCGGGTTGGGCAGGTGCAGCCGCTGCGGGACGATCGGGGCGAGCACGTTCGGATCCGGCATCGGCCGGTTGACGCTCAGGTCGTTGCGGCCCGCCGAAACCGGGGGCGCGAGCGGAACGGCTTCGGGGGGAAGGGCTCCCGGGTCCGCGGGATCGGCCACCGGGGTGATGACGCCGACGGCGGGCGCCGGAGCGAACGGGAGCTGGACGGAGATCTCCGGCAGCAGCGGATCAGCGGTGGCGGTCGCCGCGCCGACCACGGACAACGGGATGGCGCCCGCGACGACCAGCGTGGCGGCGCGGCGTAAGAAGGGGTGTGCTGGAGTTTCGGGTACTGCTATGCCCATGGACTTACCCACCTCATTCTGAAGAGGACATATACCTACCTTTCTAGTTCGATTCAGAAAGCCCTACGGATGCGCGAAATTCGGATTTCTTTTCCGATAGCGAGGAACCGCTCCACGTGCCAATCGAATCCGTGCGGCGGTATCGAATATCGGTGGCGCCGTACGGCAACCGATGACGTTCGCGATTGCGGTCAAATTGCTGACGGAGTTCAGGAAAACCGGCGGGGAAACGGGTTTCGGCCCCGCTGCAAGGCTTCCGGTCCGCATCGCGGCCGAGCAGAGCGCCCCGGGTCGACCACCCCGGGGCGCACCGCGTCAGGAGGCTGCGGCGAATCCGGCGCGCAGGTCGGCGAGGATGTCGTCGATTCCTTCGATGCCGACGGCGAGGCGGACCAGGCCGGGGGTGACGCCCGCGGCCAGCTGCTCTTCGGGTGTGAGTTGTGAGTGGGTGGAGGTTATCGGCCGCCGCCCGACATGGACGGCCGCTATTGATCGCCGGTCCGTGACGCGTGCTGTCCCCTAGTCTGTCGGAATGGCAACTCCGAGTGTGTGGACCGTGACGACCACTACCCCCACCGAAGACGCTGCCCAATCCATCGCTCACGCCGCGGTAACGGAGAAGCTGGCGGCGGGTGCGTTCATCACCGGCCCGATCAAGTCCGTGTTCTGGCACCTCGGCGAATCCGGTGAAGGCCAGGAGTGGCGCGTCGAGCTGCGAACCTCCGACACCACCCGGGACGAGCTCGCCGCCAGGATCAAGGAGCTGCACCCTTGGGACAACCCGGAGCTGACCGGCCAGCCCATCGCATGGTGCCCCGATGAGTACGCGGACTGGGTGGGCCGCTCTACAGTGGCATAGCCGCATCTGCCTGTACGGTGGCCGTGTCCCGAATCCTCATCCGGCCGGGGCGCACTGTGCGGAGGAGGGGTCATGTTCGCGCTCGTCGTGAGGTTCGACCTGCAAGACGCCGGGAAGGCGACCGAATTCGACAAGTTGGTGGCGGAAACCGTTCGAGCGATAGCCGACTTCGAACCCGGGACGCTGGTGTACGCCACGCATACCGTCGAGGGTGAGCCGCTGTCGCGGATCTTCTACGAGGTGTACCGCGATCGTTCGGCCTTCGAGGAGCACGAGCGGCAACCACACACGCGCCACTTCCTGAGCCAGCGGGAGAACTACGTCGCTTCGTTCCGGGTGGAGTTCCTGTCGCCCGCGGATGCGAAGGGCCTGCCCGCGGCGGGCTGACCGGATCACAGACGCGCGGCAATCCCGCACCATACGGCGAAGCCGTGGACGGTGTCGACGCTGCGCGCTTCCGCTCGAGCCAGCGCCCGCACTGTCTCGTGCACCATTGGATTCCAGCGAGTCTGCGCCGGGGCAATCGCTTTGACTGGAGGCGGTGGCTCGGTGACCGCGATGGCTAGGCCGACAACGGTTTTCGCGGACGCACCCACGACAATCCTGGAGACTCCGGTGGCACGGTGTCGCTTCTACCGAAACGTCGGCGGGCTACCGGCGCGCATCGATCCCGAGCTGGGCCGAATCTTCATACCGTCGGGCAGTGTCGGCGCGATCACCGTGCCCGCGCAATTAGGGGCGATGGTGAAGATACGAATGCAGCAACTCGGTGGTCCTGCCGGACCGATCATTTCGCACCCGCGTTCGAAGCGGTGGACCTTCTTGGTGGCGCCGGATATCCCGCATGACATGCCGCTGTTCTCCGAGTTGTTCCGGCTGAACGCGACCCCCTCGCACCAATCGGTGCGCAGATCGCGTTGCCGTCACCCGCTGATGGTGTCGGTGACCGGTTCCGGGTGTGGGCGCAGGCTCCGAGCGACTCTTACCGGCCGTCCGCGCTGGCGGTGATAGGTGCAATCCGGGATTGCGTGCTGGCCCGGATACGGAGGTAGCGCGGGTGGGCGAGCAGCGCACAACCGTCACCTTACTCACCAGCGCGTTGGTGCTCGGCACGGCCACCATCGCCGACGCCGAACCCGTACGCGCCGCGAACGACGAGATCGTGTGCTTCGTCCACGCCATCGAGCCGTGGAAGACCGACCACGGGTCGATGGCCCCGATCAACTACGGGTTCAAGGTGCACTGCACCGGTCGGCCTGCGATGCGCAGCGTCACCACGAAGCTGTGGCGTTACGATGCTGCCGACGGGAAGTGGTACAAGCACGCCGAACGCATCGACACCAGCACCGACCCCGACGTGCAAGCGTTGTACTCCGCGTCGTGCTCGTCGGCGGGAATTTTCTACGGGTTCCATACCCAGGTTGAGGTGACCGCGATCGCCGGTACGTGGGACGACGGCGGCGACAACAGTGCCACCATTTCCGCGATCTGCTGACACGACAGGGAAGGGCACAGCCGATGGGCACACTGGACCATCCAGCGGTCAGCGTGGCGTTCGATGCCCTCGCGGCCGCTGACTCGAGCCTCGCCCCGATCGACGTCATCGTCCGGGCCGAGATCGTCGCAGTCCTCGTCGACGGCGAACGGGGCCGTTATGTCGTGTTCGTCCACCCCGACGGTGACCAGTGGGCGACGCGCGGAACGATGTTCGGCGTACCCCGTCCGACCGGTCCTCGGCACGAGCACACACCGGCGTGGGAGGCGCTGCAACGACTCGGCACCCGGTTCCGGTCGGCCACCGCCGACCGGTTCGGTGAGGGCTGGTTCGCGGTGATCGGCCGAGCCGCCCACGACGCGGTGTCCCTTTCGGTTACGTCCTCGTTCGAGGAATGCGTCGTGCCCATCGGCGCGGACGGTCTCGCGTTCGCGGTCATCCGCGCGACCGGCAGCGAGACACCGCGGGTTACCGTGACCACTCGCGACGGGCGAGCGATCACGGTCGCGCCGCTCGCGGCCTGACCGGAAGTCACCCGACGCCCCGGAGCGGATCACTCCGGGGCGCACCGCGTCAGGAGGCTGCGGCGAATCCGGCGCGCAGGTCGGCGAGGATGTCGTCGATTCCCTCGATGCCGACGGCGAGGCGGACCAGGCCCGGCGTGACGCCCGCGTTCAGCTGCTCCTCCGGTGTCAGCTGTGAGTGGGTGGTGGAGGCGGGGTGGATCACCAGCGAGCGCACGTCACCGATGTTGGCGACGTGGCTGTGCAGCCGCAGTGCCTCGACGAATCGCTTGCCTGCGTCCACGCCGCCGGCCAGTTCGAAGCCGATCACCGCGCCGGTGCCCTTGGGTGCGAGGGTGCGGCCGCGCTCGTACCACGGGGAGGACGGCAGGCCCGCGTAGGACACCGAGGTGACTTCCGAACGGCCGGTGAGGAATTCGGCCACCGCCTGCGCGTTCTGCACGTGCCGTTCGATCCGAAGGCTCAGCGTCTCCAGTCCCTGGCTGATCAGGAACGCGTTGAACGGCGAGACCGCGGCGCCGAGGTCGCGCAGCAGTTGCACGCGCGCCTTGAGCGCGTAGGCGGGCGGGCCGAGCTCGGCGTACACGACACCGTGGTAGCTCGGGTCGGGTTCGGTGAAGCCGGGGAACCGGCCACCGGTCCAGTCGAACGTGCCGCCGTCCACGATCACGCCCGCGATGGCCGCGCCGTGGCCGCCGAGGTACTTGGTGGCCGAGTGCACGACGATGTCGGCGCCGTGGGCCAGCGGCTGGATCAGGTACGGCGTGGCCACGGTGTTGTCCACGATCAGCGGGACGCCGTTGTCGTGGGCGACGCCCGCGATCCCCGGGATGTCGAGGATGTGATTCTGCGGGTTGGAGATCGTTTCGCCGTAGAGCGCCTTGGTGTTCGGGCGAATGGCGGCCTTCCACTGCTCGAGGTCGTCGGGATCGTCGACGAAGGAGACCTCGATGCCGAGCTTGGGCAGCGAGTAGTGGAAGAGGTTGTAGGTGCCGCCGTAGAGCCGGGGACTGGAGACGATGTGGTCGCCCGCTCCGGCGATGTTGAGGATCGCGAAGGTCTCCGCGGCCTGCCCGGAGGCCAGCAGCAGTGCGGCGACACCGCCTTCCAGTGCGGCGATGCGCTGCTCCACCGCGTCCTGGGTGGGGTTCATGATCCGGGTGTAGATGTTGCCGGGCTCGGCCAGACCGAACAGCGCCGCCGCGTGCGCGGTGTCGCGGAAGGTGTAGGAGGTGGTCTGGTAGATCGGCAGCGCGCGGGCGTTGGTCGTGCCGTCCGGAATCTGTCCGACGTGGATCTGCTTCGTCTCGAAGCTCCAGTTCTGGGACAGGTCGGGTTCGGTCATCGGGGAGGTCCTCCTTCTGGTGGGTGATCGATCGGGGTGGGGCGGCGGCTAATCGGTGATCAGGGTGGTGTCGACCGGGGTGCGCCCGGTGGTGAGATCCAGCACGGGGCAGTGCGCGTCGACGGCCTGCTGGAGTTCGGCATAGCGCTGCTCGGTGTCGGGTCCACTGATGCGAACGGTCACCCGCACCGCTTGGAACCCGGCGCGGACGTTGTCATCCAAGCCGAAGAATCCGCGTACGTCGAGATCGCCTTCGGCGCTCACCGACAAATCATCGATCGTGATGCCGAGGCGCTGCGCCCAGAACCGGTAGGTCACCACTTGACACGAGATGAGCGCCGCCAGATACACCTCGACCGGATTGGGCGCGGTGTCCGCGCCGCCGAGCGCGGGCGGTTCGTCCACGCGCACCGTGTACTTGCCGAGGGTGATCGCACTGCCCACCGTCCCCTCCGTGGTTCCGGAGGCACGGAACACCACCAGCGCGTTCGCCGCGTCGTCCGCGACGGCCCTGGCCGTCGCGTCGGCGATGTCGTTGAGCGGGGTGCTCACATCAGTTGTCATGTCCAGTGACGCTAGGAACCGCGGCGGGCGACGGCGAGAGTTACATTCGGACTGAGTGCAACGATGGCGTTTCCCGCGACGCGGTCAGTCCGCGGTCTCGCTCTCCGGCTCCGGCTCCGGCGGCGGCGCGGTGGCCGCGTCGATCTGCTCTCCGATGTACCGCAGGACGACCGCGGCCATCGCGACCACGGGGACGGCCAGGAACGCGCCCACGATCCCGTACAGCGAGCCGCCCGCGGTGACCGCGAGCAGCACGATGACCGCGTGCAGCTGCATGCTGCGGCTTTGCAGCACCGGTTGCAGCACGTTGCCTTCCAGCTGCTGCACGGCGATGACGATGCCGAGCACGATCAGCGCGGTCACGAAACCGTTGCCCACCAACGCGACCAGCACCGCCAGCGCACCCGCGACGAACGCGCCGACCATCGGGACGAATCCGCCGAGGAAGGTGATCACCGCGAGAACCAGTGCCAGCGGCACTCCGAGGATGACCAGCCCGGCGCCGATACACACCGCGTCGACCAGGCTGACCAGCGCCTGTGTGCGGATGAAGCCGCCGAGCACCACCCAGATCCGGCCGAGCACCTCCTCCAGGTGCTTGCCACCGCGGCTGCCGGAGACGCCGTGCAACCAGGGCAGGAAACGCGGTCCGTCCTTGACGAAGAAGAACACCAGCACCAGCACCAGGAACAGGGTGACCAGCACCGACGTCGCGGTGGTCACGCCGCTGAACACACCGCTCGCGATCTGAGCCGAACTCGACTGCAGCCGCGAGACGATCGCGTCCACGGCCGAATCCAGTTGCTCGTCCCGGATTTTCAGTGGCGGGCCTTGCAGCCAGTCACGCACCTGCTCGACGCCCGCGCTCGACTTGTCGGCCAGTTCCGGCGCCTGATCGACGACCGACGGCACGATCAGCGCGATGATGCCGGCCAGCACACCGATGAAACCGAGCACCGCGATCGAGGCGGCCGCCGCGGGTGGCAGGCCCCGTGCGGTGAGCCAGCGCACGGGCGGCCACAGCACGGTGGCGACGACGATCGCCAGCGCCACCGGCAGGATCACCACCCACAGCCGGGCGACCAGGAATCCGAGCACCCACGCGCCCGCCGCGATGGCGACGATGCACAGCGCCCACTTGGCCAGCCACACCAGGCCCGCACCGATGACGTCGCCGCGATCCCGCGGTGCGGGCTTGTCCGGTCCGTGGCTTTTGCTACGTTCGCTCACCGGCCCAGTCTGGCACGTGCGAACCCGATCGATCAGGGCTCGCGGCGGCCCACCCGCGCCGCACGGCTCAGGAACGCGCTGTTTGACCCGGCAGCCCGGGGTCATCACCTGAGCAGGTCATCGGAAGGGTGGTTGCCGTGCGGTGTGTGGTGTTCGGTGCGACCGGCTACATCGGCGGTCGCCTGGTGCCCGAGCTGCTGCGCGCCGGGCACACGGTACGGGTGCTGGCTCGCACACCGGGCAAGCTCGCCGACGCGCCCTGGCGCGATCGCGTCGAGGTGGTGGCCGGTGACGTGACCTCCGCCGCCGACGTGCGCGCCGCACTGGACGGCCAGGACGTGCTGTACTACCTGATCCACTCGCTGACCCGGGCCGACTTCGCCACCGTGGACCGGGAGGCCGCCACGCTGGTCGCGGCCGAGGCGGCGGACGCCGGGCTGACCAGGATCGTCTACCTGGGCGGCATCGTCCCGGATGCGCAGCGGTTGTCGCGGCACCTGGCCTCCCGCGCCGAGGTAGGCGAGATCCTGCGGGCGGGCTCGGTGCCCGCCTTGGTGCTGCGGGCCGCGGTGATCATCGGTTCCGGCTCGGCCAGCTTCGAGATGCTGCGCTACCTGACCGAGCGTCTGCCGATGATGGTCACCCCGCGCTGGGTGCGCAACCGGATCCAGCCGATCGCGGTGCGCGACGTGCTGTATTACCTGACCGAGGCGGCGGCGCTGCCCGAAGGCGCCGGCGGCGCGTTCGACATCGGCGGTCCGGACGTGCTGACCTATATGGAGATGATGCGCGGCTACGCCGAAGTGGCTCAGCTGCCGCGACGGCTGATCGTGCCGGTGCCGGTGCTGACACCGTGGTTGTCCGCGCAGTGGGTGAATCTGGTGACCCCGGTGCCCCGCGCGATCGCCGTGCCGTTGATGGAATCCCTGATCAACGACGTGGTCTGTCACGACCACGCTATCGCCGACCTCATCCCCGACCCGCCGGAAGGATCGACCGGTTATCGGCGGGCGGTGACGCTGGCGTTGCAGAAGATTCGCGATCTGGACGTGCCGACCAGGTGGTCGGACGCCCGTTCGGCGGGCGCGCCGTCGGATCCACTGCCCACCGACCCGGAGTGGTCGGGCGGTTCGCTCTACCGGGATGTGCGCGAACGGCACACCGACGCCGACCCGGCGACGCTGTGGCGGGTGATCGAGGCGATCGGGGGCGAACACGGCTGGTATTCGTTCCCGCTGGCCTGGTCGCTGCGCGGATGGATAGACCGGCTGGCCGGCGGCGTCGGTCTGGGCCGTGGCCGCCGCGACCCGCACCGGTTGCACGAGGGCGAGGCGCTGGATTGGTGGCGGGTGGAGCGGCTGGAGCGACCGCGGATGCTGCGTTTGCGCGCCGAGATGCGGGTGCCGGGCCGAGCGTGGCTCGAGCTCACGGTCGAACCGGACGGCCCGGGCGCCACCTATCGCCAGTGCGCGTTGTTCGAACCGCACGGGCTGGTCGGGCACCTGTACTGGAAATCCATCGCGCCGTTCCACGCGGTCATCTTCGGCGGGATGGCGCGCAACATCACCGGCGCCGCGGAATCGTCCCGGACGTGATGACCCGCTGACCGGGAGCGGGGGAGTCGTCGATCGCCGGCGCCGCGGCGATCACCGGCCAGGAGTTGTGCAGGTCCTGCTGCCAGTAACCCCAGGAGTGCGTGCCGAAGGGGCGGAAGTCGAAGGTGGCGGGGATGGCCAGTTCGAGATGAGCAGGCAGGTGATCGCGACGCTGCTCGGCAGGCTCGACATCCCCGACGTGGGATCGGCGCTGACGCAATACCTCCCGCACGGCTCGAGCTGGCGCATGGCCCCCGGCGCGGTGCCAGCGGCCGACCGGCCGCCGATGGCAACGCTGACCGCTACAGGTACTCGATGACGCGGCGAACGCCCCGCATCCTCCCGGTGGCGGACTTACGCTGATTCCGGTGGCGATTTCGGAGTGACGGCTGGGAGTCTCGGTGAGCGCGGCATTGGTCAAAGGTCAGAACGGGGCATTGGATGTGGCGCGCGTGCAGGTGGCGGTGCGCACCGAGGCCACGGTGGATGTGTCGGCGCTGCTGGTGACCGAAGCGGGGCGGGTGCGCTCGGACGCGGATTTCGTGTTCTTCAATCAGCCGAGCGCACCGGGCGTGTCGCTGGGGCCGGGAACGCCTGGCGCGCTGTCGGTTTCGCTGAGCGACCTGCCTGTGGACATCGCGCAAGTACGCGCGGTGCTCACTCTCGACGATCCGGCGCAGACCTTCGGCGGCGTCGCGCCTCCGGTCGCCACGGTCGCCGACGCGGCGGGAAACGTGCTCTACGAGTACCGCATCGAGGGCTTGGGCAGCGAATCCGTGGTGATCGCGCTCGAACTGTATCGCCGCCGAGGCGGATGGAAGGTGCGAGCGGTCGGGCAAGGTTATGCGGGCGGATTCGCCGCGCTGGTCACCGATCACGGCGTGAGCGTGGACGACGCCCCGGTGGTGGAGGCCTCGTCCGCGAATCGAGCCGAGCCGGGCCCGGCGGCAGGGCCCACCCCGGCGACGGACGTGTTCACCGTCCCCGGCGAGGCGCGGCTCTCCTTCGAAAAGCGGGCGAAACTGGACCTGCGCAAGCGGGAGGTCGCGAAAGTCCTCATCGACAAGAACGTTTTCGGCATCCGCGCGCGCGTCGTTCTGGTCATCGACAAGACCGGCAGCATGAACCGGCAGTATCGCGACCAGGTGGTGCATCGCGTCGTGCAGCGGATGATTCCGGTGGCCACCCAGCTCGACGACGACGGCACCCTGGAGGCGTACCTCTACGCCCGCTCCTTCGCCAAGCTGCCCGACATCACGGTCGAGCACGGTGAGGAGTGGGCACGAACCTATCTGCACCTCACCGGCACCCACGGCGGCATCGACTACGACGCGCTCGGCGCCCGCAACGAGGAACTGCCGATCATGCGCGACATCATCGACTCGTTGCGCCCCGGCGGTAGCCCCACTCTCGTGCTGTTCTTCACCGACGGGGGCTTCGCGAAGAAGCGCGAGATCGCCGCGCTCATGCGGGAGGCGTCGCTGCTGCCCGCGTTCTGGCAGTTCGTCGGCCTCGGGCGCGCCAACTACGGTCTGCTGCGCACCCTGGACGAATTGTCCGACCGCGCGGTCGACAACGCGGGGTTCTTCGCACTCGACGACATCGATCAGGTCGACGACGCGCAGCTCTACGCCCGCTTGCTCGGCGAGTTCCCCGACTGGCTGCGCGCCGCGCGAAACGCGAACATCCTGCGCTGAACGCGCGTGGGCGTCACCGCCGCAACGAGCCCGCAGCTGCCCTGCCCACGGAGCATCGCCCGCCTGTCATAGCGAGAAGCTATGGCAGGCGGTGATCGCTCCGCCGCGGATCAGCCGATGACAGCGTTCATGATGGTGCCGGCGCTGGTGGCGATCACCCCGCCGATCATGGCTCCCGCCACCATCTTCGGCGACTCGAGCCCGCCGCCGGTCCACTTCTCCCAGGCGAAGCGCCCACCGGCGTAGATGATGCCGCAGATGCCCGACAGGAGTACGAACCACGTCAGGTAGCGGACCAGTTGGAGGAACTTGTCGGAGATCGGCGGCGCTTCCGGGGTGGGATTGCCGATCTGCGCCAAGGTGTCGAAAGCGGCGGCCATGATCATCGTCGTTCGCTCATTCTGGATTCGGGACAGGGGCAAGTGAATCGCTGAGAAGATCGTATCCGTTCGCTCGCCCCGATGCAGTCAGGTCGGTGCAGCGCAGGGAAGTTCGTGTTTCCCCTGCCCGCACCCGGGTAGCCGAACTCGTGTCCGGACGCGGAGGATCCGCACCGTGCGCACACCGCGGCGGGCCGCATGCCCGTATCCTGGGCGTGGCCGAATTCATCGGTGGTCGAACAGTTTTCGCATAGCGGCTGGTCGACGCAGGGTTGCATTCGAGCGTAGAGGGAGTAGACGGTGAGCATCATTCTGGCGTCGGTCGGCGATTCGTTCACGACGTTGGCGCAGATCGGCAATCCGACCCCGGAGGCTCCGCCCCTGGCGGACAAGCTCTTACAGTTCGTGCGGTATCTGACCTGGTTCGCGCTCGCGTCCGGCATCGTCAGCATCATCTACGCGGGCGGCAGATTCGCCTGGGAGAAGTGGAGCGGCGGCGGATTGCAGTCGCCGAAGATGATCGCGGGGGCGATGCTCGGCGGGGTGGTCGCCACGAGCGCGGGCACCATCATGAACACCGTTCTGGAGTTCTGACCGCGGGCGGTCGCGGCGATCCTGGCGGCGCGCCTTCGTCGGTGACGACGAGCGTGCCGCGCGGGATCGCCGCCCGCGGTCCTCGCCGGGGACGCCGCCGAACTCGGCTCCCCCTTCTGCGATTGCCCCGCTGACCTGCGATTTTCACTGCGGAGGGCGGTTATACTCCGGTGCGGATCTCGCGGTGCCCGATAGGATCGGAGGCGGAGCAGGATCATGGACGACTGGACCGAGGGTGAGTTCACGCTGTCGCGGCGCACGGCGCTGGGCATCGCGGCGACATCGGTGGCCGCGTTCGGATTGGCGGCCTGCGGCGAGGCCGAGCAGAGGAATCCCGTCCCCCGAGACGCCGCCACGATCGCCAAGGACGCCTACGAATTCGGGTACCCGCTGGTGCTGATGGACGTCACCCGGATGGCGGCGGAGGCGTCCACGCCCGTCAACCGGTTCGAGCACGCGTCGTCGTTGCCCACCCCGGCGCAGCGCGAGGTGGTGCGGCTGGACCGGGACACCTTGCGGTCGACCGCGTGGCTCGATCTGGCGAACGAGCCGATGGTGCTGAGCGTCCCACCGATGGACCGGGGCCGGTTCTGGTTGGCGCAGGTGCTGGACGCCTGGACGAACAACGTGCACAACCCCAGCGGTCGCCGTCCGCAGGCGCGATCGGTGTTGCCGCCGTACACCTACGCGGTGACCGGCCCGGGCTGGTCGGGTGACCTGCCCGCCGGGCTGACCCCGTTGCCGATGCCGACGCCGACGGTGTGGCTGATCGTCCGGATCCAGGTCGACGGCGAGAGCGATCTGCCCGCTGTGCACTCTTTGCAGCGGCGGTTGCGGCTGGCTCCGTTGAGCGCGTGGGTGGCGGGCACCGAGCCGCCCGCCGCGCCACCCAGGGAGGGGATCGCGCAGCCACCGCCGGAGTGGGTCGACGAGATGGACCCGAAGGTGTTCTTCGATCGGATGTGCGCGTTGATGGCGATCGATCCGCCCGCGCGTGCGGACGAACCCGCCATGCGGCGGTTCGAGACGATCGGCATCCGGCCCGGCGGCGCGGTCGAAGGCCTCTCGGACGTGGAACTCGCCGCCGCGGTGGACACCGCCCAGCAGCAGATTCCGGTCTATCTCGGCGCGCGGACGGTCAATGAGAACGGCTGGCTCATCGACCCCGACGTCGGCCGGTTCGGCACCAACTATCTGCTCCGCGCCGCCATCGCGAGGGTGGCTCTCGGCGCGAGTCCGGCGGAGAACGCCTTCTATCCGACGCTGTTCGCCTCGACCGGCACCGGCGATGGCGGCACGGGCCGATTCCGGCTGCACTTCGCACCGGGTCAGCTACCGCCCGTCGACAACTTCTGGTCGCTGACCGCCTACGACGCCGACAGCTACCTGGTGCCCAATCCCGCGGAGATCTACACGGTGGGCCATCCGGAGCCGGTGATGCTCAACCCCGACGGGTCCACCAACATCGCGTTGCAGTACACCGATCCCGGCCCTTCCGTTCCCGCCGGGAACTGGCTGCCCATCCCCGAAGCCGGTCAATTCTCGCTGACCCTGCGGATGTACGCGCCGAAGGAGGAGGCCATCCACGGCCGGTGGCGTCCGCCGCCGTTGGTGCCGGTGCTCTGACCGCACTCCGCCCCGCCGCACGTTCCCGGCCGCTCAGCGCGCTGCGGCGCGAGGACCGTTCAGGGCGCTGACCAGCTATTTTCCCGCCGGAGGTGGTTATACTCCGGAACGGACCGGCTCGGCGACCGATCGGATCGGAGACGGAACAGGATCATGGACGACCGGACCTACCGTGAATCCGCGCTGTCGCGGCGCACCGTGCTGGGGATGGCGGCGTCGGTGGCCGCGCTCGGCGTGGCGTCGTGCGGCGGATCGGGCGAGGACGACTCGGCCCACCCGACGGTGACCAGTGCGGCCGGAGCGATCGCCAAGGACGCCTATGTATTCGGCTTTCCGCTGGTGCTGATGGACGTCGCCCGGATGGCCGCGGAGGCGTCCACGCCCGTCAACCGGTTCGAGCACGCGACCTCGTTGCCGACCCACGCACAACGGAACGTGGCGCGGCCGGACCCGGACACGCTGCACTCGACCGCGTGGCTCGACGTGACGAACGAGCCGATGGTGCTGAGCGTCCCCGCGATGGAAGGGGGCCGGTTCTGGCTGGCGCAGGTGCTGGACGCCTGGACGAACAACGTGCACAACCCGAGCAGTGTCCGGCCGCAGGCGCGGTCGGCGTCGTTCACCTACGCGGTGACCGGCCCGGGCTGGTCGGGTGCCCTGCCCGAAGATCTCACGCCCTTGCCGATGCCCACGCCGACGGTGTGGCTGATCGTGCGTATCCAGGTCGACGGCGAGAAGGACGTCTCGGTCGTGCGCTCGGTGCAGGAGAGGTTGCGGCTGGTTCCGTTGAGTGCGTGGACGGCGGGCGCCGCGCCGCCCGCGAGCGCGCCGCCCAGCGGGCAATCGGAGACGCGACGCCCGGTCGATCAGGTCATGGGGATGAACGCGCGCGATTTCTTCGATCGGATGTGCGCGGTGCTCGCGGTCGATCCGCCCGCTCCCGAGGACGAGCCCGCCATGCGCCGTTTCGCGGCGATCGGCATCCGGCCCGGCGGCGCGGTCGAAGGCATCTCCGAAGGTGAACTGACCGCCGCGGCCGACACCGTGAAGCAGCAGCTCCCGGTGACGCTGGGAACGAATACGGTCAACGACAACGGCTGGGTCTCCGACCTCGGGGCGGGCCGGTACGGCACCGACTATCTGCTGCGAGCGGTCACCGCGTTCGGCGCGCTCGGCATCCCGCTGCCCGAGGACGCGCATTACCTCTTCACGGCGGTCCCCGCCGGCTCTGGTCCTTTCCGGCTGCACTTCGCCTCCGGCGAGCTGCCGCCAGTGGACGCGTTCTGGTCGCTGGCCGTCTACGACGCCGCCGATTACCTGGTGTCCAATCCGGCCGAGATCTACTCGATCGGTCACCATGTGCCCGTCGTGCTCAACCCGGACGGCTCCCTCGACCTCACGCTCCAGCACGATGATCCGGGTTCCGGCGTCCCCGGGGGCAACTGGCTGCCCATCCCGGAATCAGACCCGTTCTCGGTGACCCTGGCGTTGTTCGCACCGAAAGCGGCCGTCTTGCAGCGGCGTTGGCAGCCACCGCCGCTGATCACGCTCTGACGAGCCGGTCTGCGATGCTGGGCCGAGGGGCGCGTCGAAAAAAGTAAACAGGTTTTACTAAACACTGTTCACGAAGCCTGGTTCTGTGGTTGCATCTCCTTGACCGTGTCCCCTGCATCGTTGTCAGGTCTGCGCCCAGACCGCCGTAGGAGTTAGCCGTGACCGTGACCACGCCCTCGATCCCCACGGGATTCGACTTCACCGACCCCGACCTGCTGGCCGCCCGCCTGCCCATCGGAGAGTTCGCCGAACTGCGCCGCACCGCCCCCGTGTGGTGGTGCGCGCAGCCCGATCGGGCCAGCGGGTTCGACGACGGTGGCTACTGGGTCGTCTCCAAGCTCGCGCACATCAAGGAGATCTCGAAGAATCCCGAGGTGTTCTCCTCGCACGAGAACACCGCCATCATCCGGTTCAACGAGGAGACCACGCGCGAGCAGATCGACATGCTCGGCGACATGCTGCTGCTCAACCTCGATCCGCCCAAGCACACCAAGACCCGCCGCATCATCTCCAAGGGCTTCACCCCGCGCGCGGTGGAGAGCCTGCGCGCCGCGCTGACCGAACGCGCCGAGCGGATCGTGCACGAGGCGAAGAAGTCCGGCAGCGGCGACTTCGTCGAACAGGTCGCCTGCGAACTGCCGTTGCAGGCCATCGCCGAGCTGCTCGGCATCCCGCAGGAGGACCGGAAGAAGATCTTCGACTGGTCCAACCAGATGATCTCCTACGACGACCCCGAGTTCGATGGCGATCACCACGCCGCCACCGCCGAGGTGATGGGCTACGCCTGGAACATGGCCGAGCAGCGGCGCGCCTGCCCGGCCGAGGACATCGTCACCCAGCTGGTCAACGCCGACATCGACGGCGAGCACCTCGGCTCGGACGAGTTCGCGTTCTTCGTCATCCTGCTGTCGGTCGCGGGCAACGAGACCACGCGCAATTCGATCACCCACGGCATGAAAGCGTTCGTGGACCACCCCGAGCAGTGGGAGATCTACCGGCAGCAGCGCCCGCGCACCGCGCCCGACGAGATCGTGCGGTGGGCCACGCCGGTCACCGCGTTCCAGCGCACCGCGACCCAGGACACCGTGCTCGGCGGCCAGCAGATCAAGAAGGGGCAGCGGCTCGGCTTGTTCTACAGCTCGGCCAATTTCGACGAGGAAGCCTTCGCGGATCCGTTCACCTTCGACGTGCTGCGCGATCCCAACCCGCACGTGGGTTTCGGTGGCACCGGCACGCACTACTGCGTCGGCGCGAACCTGGCCAGGCTGCAGATCGATCTGATGTTCAACGCCATCGCCGACGTGATGCCCAACCTGCGGCAGGTCGCCGAGCCGGTGCGGCTGCGGTCGGGCTGGCTGAACGGAATCAAGCGCTGGGAAGTCGAATACGCTTGAATCGATCGGTGCAACAGTCCAGACCACGGGGTCGCGCGCCGGTGGTGACCGACACCGACATCCGGCGGGTGGCCAGCGCGCTGCTGGTCGAACGCGGGCCCGATGCGGTGACCCTGCGCGCCATCGCGCGCGAACTCGGTGTCACCGCGCCCGCGCTGTACCGGTACTACAACTCGCTGGAAGACCTGCTGGAGCGACTGCGGCTGGACTTCTGCGCCGACCTGGCGGCGGAACTGACCGCCGAGATCGCCACGCTGCCCGACGACGGCGCCGTGCAGTTCTTCGCCATCTGCCGTGGCTTCCGGCGCTGGGCGCTGACGCACACCAGGGAGTTCACCCTGGTGTTCGCCTCGCCCGGCGCCGGGCAGGCCCGCGCGCTGCGCCGCTTCGACGAGCCCTTCGGCCGGGTCTTCCTGGCCACGGCGGGCAGGCTGCTGGCCACCTACGACATCGTCACGCCGTCCACCGACGTCATTCCGCCGGAACTGCGCGAGGACCTGGTGCACTTCCAGACCGAACTGCTGGCCGCGCTGTCGGAGTCGAGCCAGAAATTCCCCGCCGAGAAACTGGATCTCGGGGTGACGTATCTGATGATCCAGATCTGGGCGCGGCTCTACGGGCACGTCACACTCGAGGTCTTCGGTAACTATCCGATCCCGCTGGACAATCCGGAGATCCTGTTCGACGCGATGCTCGCCGATCTGGGCCGCACGGCGGGGTTGCTCACCGAGTGAGACCGGGCTAGATGCGGGCGCCCTTGGCCCGGTTGCACGCGCGGCACAGGATCTGGAGGTTCGCCGCGCTGGTCGCGCCACCGCGGCTGAGCGGAATGATGTGGTCGAACTCCAGGTAGTGCCCGTCGCCGCATTCGACGCACCGCCCGCCGTCGCGCTGCCACACCTGCGCCTTCACTTCCTGCGAGATGCTGCGGGTGTCACGCTGGCCCGGAGTGAGGACGAGACGTTTGGCCACGCGCAGCGCGCCTTCCAGCGCGGCCGAGACGTAGTCCGGATCGTCGACGGCGAACGTCGCGCCGCCGCGCGCCGAGGTTGCCGCGATCACCACCGCGCCTTGCTCCGCGTGCACGGAAACCACCCGTGACCAAGGCATCTCGATACCGGTGTCGGCGCCGACGAAACGCAGCTTCTTGTTGCTGCCGATCAGCCTGCCCTCGGTGAGCTTCGGGCCGCGCGCGAGCTGACGGACGTGCGTCGCGGGCAGGTCGAGGTGCACCTTCTCCTCGGGGTCCAAGTGCAGTCCGGGCGTGCGGACCACCGGCAGGTCGCCCGTGCGCAACCGATAGAGGGTGTTGCCGCGATGCATCCGTCTGCGCAGATCATCGATCAGCGGTCCGCCGAGTCCGAGTTCGGTGACCGCCTGCTCGAACAGTTCCAGCTCCGCGTCCCTGACCTCGCCGTCGGCGAAGGCGAAGGTGACCAGCCGCTCCACATAGCTGAGCGCCGCGTCGCGCAACGCCGCGCGTCCGGCTTCGGCGTCGATCCGTTGATAACGCAACGACGCCCACAGCGCCGCCCACTCGGGGCCACGCGGACCGTGGCCGGTGAGCACCCGCCAGGCCCGGGTGTGCCAATGGACGAGGTATTCCTCGATCTCCTCGGCACACCTCTGGCACGGGGCGAACCCGCCGAAGAACTTGCGGCGCAGCGGGCTTGCGCAGCGAGCGCAGTGGCGGTCGCCGCGCGGAGGGGGCAGATACCGGTCCTCGGTCCATCCTGCGCCGTCCCACCAGCGCATCCGCTCCGGGTTCTCCGGATCCGGGTGCCAGTCCGCGCATTCGGGGTCCGGGGGCGGAGGGGGAGGTGCGCTTTCAGGGGTGTAGCGGTTGAGATCGACCGGACGGGGAAAGTGCTGGAGGGCAGCGGTGTCCGCGCGGCCGAGCACTTCGGTGCGTGGCCATGCGGGTGTGCCCGGGCGTGGCGCTTCGGACCCTTCGGATCGCGGGGGTGGGTTCTCGGCCTGGTGGTCGTGCTCGCGGACGCGTTGTACCGAAGTGTGTTCGGCGGCGACGTTCGATGCGTCCGTTCGCTCGGCCGCGGCGGATTCGCCGTTCCTGCGCGACTGGCCGGAGGAGAACGACCCGTGCGGGACGCGCCGGGGCTGGGCGAAGTCGTGGCGATCGGCCCGTTCGGCCGAGCCGAGGCCGGACTCGGCGGTGGCCTGAAGTCGTTCTCGAGCCGGTGCCGTGGCGGCCGATCGGTGCACCCGGAACGGATTGGTGGGATGGGTGGTGCGGGCGGGCGCCGACGGGTCGTCGACCCGCACGCCGAACTCGCCGACCAACCCGGCCAGCCCGCTGGACCAGCCCTGGCCGATCGCGCGGAACCGCCACTGCCCGTCGCGGCGGTAGAACTCGCCGAACATCAGCGCCGCGACCGCGTCCGCGTCGTCGATCTCGAACGCCGCGACCACCCCGTCTACCGAGTGCACGGCGACGGTCAACTCCTGGATGTCGCCGAAGGTGCTTCCCTCCACCGATCCGGAGACGACGATGCGCTCGACGTCCGCTTCGGTGCGCGGCAGCGAGACGCTCAGCCGCGCGGTGCCCGGCGCGGGTTCCTGATCGAGCGTGACCGCCTGGGAGACGTGCCGCGGCGCGTTGTAGAACACCAGGTCCCGATCCGAGCGAACCGTGCCGTTCGCGTCCAGCAGCAAGGCGTGCGCGTCCACCGCGTGCTCCGATCGCCATGAAACAACCACGGCTAGAAGGGATGTCGGTACCGCTGCGTTCGCGCCCTTGCTGAGTTTCATTGTGCTCGAACTATGCCACGCCCCTCCGACACGCCGAACGCGCGAGGGGAGGTCCTTCGGCGGGGCGTGCGGCACAGTGTTCCCCATGACGAACCCGAAACGCCCGGGTCGTAAGCCGCCGACCCCGAGACTGCCCAGCGGGCGCGTACCCGGTCCCGCCGACGTCCTCGCCGCCGCCCAGGCGGCGGTCGAAGCGGCGCAGACGGCTGCGGGCCAAGCGCTGGAAGCCGCCCAGCTCACCGCGACCTCGGCGTTCGACACGGCGGTGCGGCTGCCGCCCGCGTCCGCGCAGCTGGCCGCGCAACTGCCCGGCCTCATCGAGAACCTCTCGACCGCGATCGAGCGGCTCAACTCCACCATCGATCGGCTCGACCGCACCCTGGCCCTGGCCGATCCGGCCTTCGCGGCCTATGACCGGCTGCTGCCCCGGCTGGAAGCGATGATCTCGCTGGGTGAGGACGTGTTCGGGCGTCTGGCGAAGCTGCCCGGAATCGCCTTGCTCGGCAAGCTGGCAGGCCTGAGTGCAGCCGAAGAACCACCCGCCGAGCAGCCCGCCCGGCGAAAGCCGGCGAAGCGGCGCAAATAGTCGAGAAGGACGCTCGCGTTCAGCGGTGCGCGTGGTCGGCGGCCGCGCGCAACGTGGCGGCCGCCTTGAGCAGAACCTCGTGGTACTCGTCGGCCGGGTCGGAGTCGAGCACGATGGCGCCGCCCGCTCCGATCCGCCAGCGTCCGCCGTAGCGCACGGCGGTGCGGATCACGATGTTGAGGTCCGCGGTGCCACCGAGCCCGAGGAAACCGATCGTGCCCGAATAGACGCCGCGCGCTTCGGTTTCCAGCGCATCGATGATCTCCATGGTGCGCAGCTTCGGCGCGCCGGTCATCGAGCCGCCGGGAAAACATGCGCGTAGGCAATCGACCACGCCGACCTCCGGGCGCAGCCTGCCGCGCACCGTCGAGACCAGTTGGTGCACGGTCGCGTACTGCTCGGTGGCCATCAGCTTCGGGACATACACACTGCCGATCTCGCAGACCCGGCCCAGATCGTTGCGCAGCAGATCGACGATCATGAGATTCTCCGCCCTGGTCTTCGGGCTGTCGGCCAGCTCGCGGCGCAGGCGCTCGTCCTGCTCGGGTGTCGCGCCGCGCGGCGCGGTCCCCTTGATCGGCTTGCTCTCCACGATGCGGCGCCGGTCGACCTTCAAGAAGCGCTCCGGCGAGGAGCAGGCGATGTCGAGGTCGTCGAAGCGCAGGTAGGCGGCGTACGGGGCGGGATTGCACCGGCGCAGCGTGCGGTAGAAATCGAGGCCGCCGGCCGCGGAGGCGGGGATCGTGGCGCTGTCGGTCAAGTTGATCTCGTAGGACTCGCCGGCGTGCAACCGCTCCTGGCAGACCGCGATATCGGCGAGATAGCGCTCCCGGCCGCGGGTGAGCAGTGGCTCGACGGCGTCATCGTCCGGCGGCACCTCGAGCGGCGGCGGATTCGTCCAGGTCGGGAGGGTGTTCAGGGTTTCGCGGGTGTCGCGCAGCCAGTCGGCGGCGGATCGGGCGGTCTCCACGTCGTCGCTCAGCGCCAGCAGGTGCGTGCGCCCGCCGACGTGGTCGACCACCACCATCCGGTCGGCGAAGATCCACTGGGCGTCCGGGGTCGGGGCGCGGTGAACCGCGTTCCCGCCGCAGTCGGCTTTCACCTCGTAACCGAGATAACCGACGTAGCCGCCGACGAAATCGAAGGGCAGATCGGGCAATTCGAGCCGGCGCGTGCGCAGCTCGGCGGCCAGGAAATCGAGGATGCCGCCGGGTGCGGTGCGCCGATGCCCGTCGGAGGACTCGACGGTCACCTCGCCGTCGCCCACGCGATAGCGCAGCACCTCGGCCAGGGGACCGCTCGCGTCGCCCAGGAAGGAGAACCGGTCGGCTCCGGGCTCAACATGCTCGCTGTCCAGCCAGAACGCCGTCGGGGAGTTGTCGTACAACTGCACGAACGCGCGCTCGGTATCGATCGGCCGTTCGAGCACGGCCCGCTGGAGCCGGTAGGTCCGCGGCACGGAGTGGATCGGACCGGTGCGCCCAGCGGATGACGCGCGATCGGCGGACCGCGCGAGCTCGACGGCCGCGGCGGGGAACTGCTCGGCTGCGAGCGGCACGGGTGAAGCCGTGTCGCAGGGGAGCGGGAGGCTTGCGGGGACCGGCTCCGCTACGCGATCACGCGCCAGGGCGACCGACGGGTTTCTTACCGTGGAAGCACGCCTGTTTCGATGCGCGGCGGTGAGCTTCGCGAAGTTGCGCAGCAGCGCCGCGCCGAACTCGCTCGCGATCGATTCCGGGTGGAACTGCACGCCCCACTGCGGTCGCGCGCGGTGCCGCACACCCATCACGACGCCGTCACCGGAAAGCGCGGTGACCTCCAGATCGTCCGGCAGCGGTCGCAGCGCGCACAAGGAGTGATAGCGCACCGCGGTGAAACCCTGCGGAATCCCGGCGAACAGGTCGCGGTCGTCGTGCTCGATGCGATCGAGATACCCGTGCCTGGCGGCGGGCGCCTCGGCGACCACGCCGCCCGCCGCGACCACGATGCCCTGGTGGCCCAGGCACACCCCGAGCAACGGCAGGTCGCTCTCGCCGATCACCGCCGCGGAGATTCCGACGTCGCGGGCCACGTCCGGCCGCCCCGGTCCGGGCGAGACCACGACGTTGTCGAAGCGGCCCAGATCGAGTTCGGCGACCGTGTGCGCCTCGTCGTTGCGCACGACCGTCGGCTCGACGCCGTTCACCTCGCTGATCAGCTGGTACAGGTTGTAGGTGAACGAGTCGTAGTTGTCGATCAACAGCGTGTGCATGGTTCTGGAAACCCTACGCCGCACCGGTCGGAGCTAACTGTTGTCGTCTGCCTTCAGTTCGGGTCGGCGGGTGGTGCACAATGTGGGACATGTCTGTTGCGCAACCGGTCGATGTGGATCCCGCGGTCGTCGACTTCGCCGTCGTCGGAAAGTGGATGGATGAGCAGGGTCTGTCCGGGGGTGAGTTCGAGGACGTGATCGCGCTCGGTGGCGGAACGCAGAACATCATGCTCCGCTTCACGCGTGGTGGCCGCGCCTACGTGCTGCGCCGTGGCCCGAAGCACCTGCGCGCCAAGAGCAACGACGTGATCCGGCGCGAGGCCAGGCTGCTCGGCGCACTGGGCGGCACCGAGGTCCGCGCGCCCAGGGTGATCGCGGCCTGCGCCGACGAGTCGGTGCTCGGCGCGGTCTTCTACCTGATGGAGCCGATCCACGGTTTCAATCCGCAGAACGAACTGCCCGAGCTGCACGCGGGCGATCCGGAAGTTCGCAGGCAGATGGGCCTGTCCGCGGTCGAAGCCATCGCGCGGCTCGGTGCGCTGGACTATCAGGCGCTCGGCTTGGCCGACTACGGCAAGCCGGAGGGATTCCTGGAGCGCCAGGTGCCGCGCTGGCTCGGTGAGCTGGAGTCGTATTCGGCCAACGAGGGCTACCCCGGTCCGGAGATTCCCGGCGTGGCGGCGGTGGGGGAGTGGCTGGACCGCAATCGCCCCGCGCGGTGGACCCCCGGCATCCTGCACGGTGACTGCCACCTGGCGAACATGATGTTCGAGTTCGACGGCCCGCAGGTGGCGGCGATGGTCGACTGGGAGATGTCCACCATCGGCGACCCGCTGCTGGACCTGGGCTGGCAGATCGCCACCCGCCCGGAGCCCGGCACCACCGGCGCGGCGCTGGTCGGCAAGCTCGGCGCGGTCGGCGGGCTGCCGACGGCCGAGGAGATGATCGCGCACTACGGGCAGTTCTCCGATCGCGACCTGACTGCGATGCCCTGGTACACCGTGCTGGCCTGCTTCAAGCTCGGCATCGTCCTGGAGGGCACGCACGCCCGCGCCTTCGCGGGCAAGGCCCCCAAGCAGGTCGGCGACTTCCTGCACGCGATCACGCTGGAACTCTTCGAGCGGGCGCAGCGGCTGATGGAGTGACTGTCGGGATGTGCCCGATAGTTGACCGGATATCGGTGGAAGGCGCTGTCCTGCCGCGCCTAGGTTGAGCGCATGCCGATCGTTCCCGATGTCAAGGACTGGACCTGGGTGTTGAGCCGCCCCTGTCCCGAATGCGGTTTCGACGCCGCCGCGACCGCCTACGAAGCCGTGCCCGCGCTGATCCGGGAGACGGCCATCCGTTTCGCCGGGGTGCTCGACCGCCCCGGCGTGCGCGTGCGGCCGGATGAATCGACCTGGTCGGCGCTGGAATACGGCGCGCACGTGCGCGACGTGTGCCGCATGTCCGACACTCGCCTGGGCCTGATGCTGACCGATGACCCCGAGGGGGAGCCGCCGCGTTTCCCGAACTGGGATCAGGACGCGGCCGCGGTCACCGACCGCTACAACCAGCAGGATCCGGCCGTGGTGGCCGGGGAGCTGGCCGAGGCCGCCGAGCGGGCGGCGCTGGCTTTCGAATCGGTGCCACCCGAGCGGCGCGGTCTGCGCGGTGCGCGCAGTGACGGAGCGGAGTTCACGGTGGAGTCGTTCGCGCGGTACATCCTCCATGATCTCCTGCACCACGTGCACGACGTGCGCGGTGAACGCATCGTCGAACTGTAACGCGTTCGGCGATGCTGTCACGCTTTGCCGACGAATTTTCCGACCGGTACTAGAACGCGTTACATTTTTCTCGTACTGTGGGTGCAGTCACATGAAAGCACGTGCATGCGAGAGGGTCGACAGGAATGAAGACGAAGGGCGCGATCCTGTGGGGGATCGACCAGCCGTGGTCGGTGGAGGAGATCGAGGTCGGTGACCCGGTCGCCGGCGAGGTGCAGATCCGGATGGAAACCGCCGGTATGTGCCACTCCGACCACCACATCGTGACCGGCGCGACCCCGATGCCGTCCTTCCCCGTCATGGGCGGGCACGAGGGCGCGGGCGTGATCACCAAGCTCGGCCCGAACTGCCCGGCCGACCTGCAGGTGGGCGACCACGTGATCCTGTCGTTCATCCCCGCCTGCGGCCGCTGTCCGGCCTGCGTGGCAGGACACATGGCGCTGTGCGACTTGGGTGCGGGCCTGCTGATGGGGCAGGCGATCAGCGACGGCACCTACCGCATCCAGGCCCGCGGCGAGAACGTCATCCCGATGTGCCTGCTGGGCACCTTCGCGCCGTACATGACGGTGCACCACACCTCCGTGGTGAAGATCGATCCGAGCATTCCGTTCGAGGTGGCCTGCCTGGTCGGCTGTGGCGTCCCCACCGGCTTCGGCTCCTCCACCCATGTGGCGCAGGTGGCGCCGGGCGAGACCGTGGTGATCGCGGGCATCGGCGGCGTCGGCATGAGCGCGTTGCAGGGCGCGGTGCTGTCGGGTGCGTCGAAGGTGGTGGCCATCGACCCGAATCCGTGGAAGCGCGAGCAGGCGCAGAAGTTCGGCGCCACGCACACCTACGAGAGCATGGCCGCCGCGATCATGCCGCTGCTGGAGGCCACCGAGGGCCGGATGGCCGAGAAGGTCATCCTGACCATGGGCGAGATGCACGGCGAGTACATCGAGGAGGGGCTGATCCTCACCTCGAAGGCGGGCACCCTGGTGGTCACCTCGATGGGCCGGATGGACGAGAACGACGTCAAGCTGAACAGCTTCCTGCTGTCGATGTTGCAGAAGACGGTGAAGGGCTGCATCTTCGGCGGTGGCAACGCCCGCCAGGACGCGCCGCGCCTGCTGTCGCTGTACAAGGCCGGCCAGCTCAACCTGGACGACATGGTCACCCGCAGCTACTCCCTGGAAGAGATCAACCAGGGCTACCAGGACATGCTGGACGGCAAGAACATCCGCGGGATCATCAAGTACACCGAAGCCGACTGGTAGAGCGCCCTCACCGCCGCTCGGCGAGCGTGGTGACGATCCGTGCGATCAGGTCGTACGGCACCGGTTCGCCGAGCCGGAACCGCAGCGTTCCCTTGCCCGCCCGGTACGGCTCGAGCTCGCGTGCCAACGCGGGATCGCCGTCCGGGATCGGGTAGAGGCTGACGTGCTGCTTCCACCCCGCGAAGTGCACGACGTTGCGGCCGTGCAACCGGAAGGTGGGGATGTCGTAGCTGATCGCCTCGGTGGCCTCCGGCAGGGCGTCCTGGATGGTGCGCCGGATCGCGTCGAGGATGCCGCGCGCGTCGTCGGGGAACGCGGCGAGATACGCGTCTACGGTGGCCGGTCGGTCTGCCACGAGCTCCCTCGATTCCACGGTCGGTAGCTGGTCGGCGAGTGCCTCCCGAGTGTAGGCAGCCCGTGGGCCGGACAGCGGTTCGCGAGAGGCCCGGCGTGCCGCCGGAGTTCAGATCCGGCAGCGCAGCAAGGCTTCGCGCAGGTTGCGGCTGCGGATGTCGTCCAGGACGGCAAGGCCGAGCCGGTTCATCGTGTAACCGAAGCCCAGGCCGGTGGCCGGGTCGGCGAAGCCGAACGAACCGCCGAGCCCCGTGGTGCCGTAGGCGCGTTTGTCGGAGCCGAAGCGGAAGCTACCGCGCGACTTGCGGAAGCCGAGGTGATAGCGGCTCTTGGTGTGCAGCACCAAGTCCTCGGCGGGGACGTCGTCGGCGGTGCGGTCGGTGGCGAGCCGGTCCAGCAGCGCGTCGTCGATCGGGAGCGCCCCGGTGCGACCGGCGGCCGCGCCGTAGACCTGGGCCAGCGCGCGGGCGTTGCCCACCCCGTTGGACCCGGGCAGTTCCACCTCGAGGAACTCGCGCCGGGTCGCCCGCGCCGGAGCCCCGCAGCGCGGGTTGGTCAGCGCCGCGTGCGACAGCCCGCGTCCGGCGTAGATCTCCGCGCCGATCCGCAGCGGGAGATCGCGCTCGTAGCGCAACACGTCCAGGCCGCGGGTGGCCGACATCGCGGCGATGCGGTCCATGCTCTGCTCGGCGGGCAGACCGATGCAGAAATCGACACCGAGCGGTGCGGCGATGTCCTCGGCGAAGATCCGTCCGAGCGTGCGGTGGTGCGGGTCGACGCGACGCAGCAGCTCGCCCTGGTACAGGCCGAGGGTGATCGCGTGATAACCGTGCCTGGTGCCGGGCCGCCAGGCCGGTTTCTGCGCCGCGAGAATGCGTGCGAGGCCGTCCAGGTCGGCGATCTGGGGCAGCCGCACGATCTCGCCGAGGCCGGACAGCCCGGCCTGGTGGTCGATCAACTGACGCACCGTGATCGCGTCCTTGCCGTGGGCGGCGAACTCCGGCCAGTACTTCGCCACCGGCTGCTCGTAGTCGAGCAGACCCTTGGCTACCGCAGCCGCGACGGTGAACGCCGCCATGCCCTTGGTCGAGGAGAACACCGGAACGATCGTGTCCCGCTCCCATGGCAGCGTGTGCCTGCGATCACGGAAGCCGGCCCACAGGTCCACCACGGGGCGCTCACCGGCGTATACCGCTACGGCGGCGCCGATTTCGCCGTGGCGCTCGAAGTTGCGGCGGAAGGCGTCGGCGACCGGTTCGAAACCTGATGCGACCTCGCCGTGAACAGTGGGCTTTTCACTCATGGCGAGTCGATGGTAGCTACCCGGTTCTCGTAGGCTCGCAGGGTGCGTTCACTCGAACAGATTCGGGAATGGCCGGTTCGGCACGCGGCGGCCGCGGTGGTCACCGCCGACGGCGGCGTGGCGAGCGAAGGCGATGTCGAGCGGGTGTTCCCGCTCGCGTCGGTGACCAAGCCGCTGGTCGCCTACGCCGTGCTCGTCGCCGTGGAGGAGGGCGCGGTCGACCTCGACCAGCCCGCCGGACCGCCCGGCGCCACGGTGCGTCATCTGCTGGCGCACGCCTCCGGACTCGCGTTCGACACCACCGACACCCAGGCGCCGCCCGGCTCCCGGCGGATCTACTCCAGCTCGGGTTTCGAAGTGCTCGCCGAATTCCTCACCGCGCAGACCGGGATCGCGTTCGACGAGTACCTGCGCGACGCCGTGTTCGAGCCGCTGGGCATGACCGCTTCGGTCCTGGCCGGTCCGGCCGGGCACGCGGGACGGTCCAGCGCGACGGACCTGGCCCGCTTCGCCGCCGAATTGCTGAACCCCCGGTTGATCTCGGCGCAGACGCACGCGGAGGCCACCTCCGTCCAGTTCCCCGGCCTGAACGGCGTGCTGCCCGGCTACGGTTCGCAGCGCCCCAACGACTGGGGGCTCGGCTTCGAAATCCGTGACGGCAAGTCTCCGCACTGGACCGGTGGCACGAATTCGCCACAAACCTATGGACATTTCGGCCAATCCGGGACATTTTTATGGGTTGACCCGAAAACGGGGTTGGCGTGTCTCGCCTTGAGCGACGAGAATTTCGGCGACTGGGCGCGGGCGGCCTGGCCACCACTGAGCGACGCCGTGATGGCGGAGGCGACAGCCGGTCGCAACACGGTCGCGAAGTAACACGTGTAACTTCGGGCACTCCAGTACACTCAGGCAACGCCAGTCCGACGAATCGTTGGGGAAGACGGTCCTCGTCGAAGCTGGAGGTATTGGTGGTGCGCGCATCGAGTCAGTTCGCGGACGCGACGGCGGGTGTGGTCTACATCCACTCGTCGCCTGCCGCGCTGTGCCCGCATGTCGAGTGGGCACTCACCTCGGCCCTGGGGGCCCCGGCGAAGCTGCGCTGGACCGCCCAACCGGCCGACGGCCAACTGCGCGCCACCAGTGAGTGGATCGGTCCGGTCGGCACCGCCTCGAAGATCGCCCAATCGTTGCGCTCCTGGCCCGTTCTGCGCTTCGAGGTGACCGAGGACCCTAGCGACGGCGTGGACGGCGAACGCTACAGCTTCGTCCCCGGCCTCGGTCTGTGGCACGGCTCCACGAGCGCCAACGGCGACGTCATGGTCGGCGAGATGCGCCTGCGCGCCATGCTCCAGGCCACCCGCGAACTCGGCAAGTACTCCGCCTACGACCTGGCCGCCGAAATCGACCGCGCCCTCGGCACCGCATGGGACGAGGACCTCGAAATCTACCGCTACGGAACGGAAACCGGCGCCGAAGTCACTTGGCTGCGCCGGGACGTGGGGTAGAGGTTTCCGCGGACACGGCGATCGCACCTGTCGCCGCAGTTGCGCTGAGTCAGGGCGACAGCCCGGATTGCTACAGAACCGACTGTAGCGGCGGCGAAATCACCCCATGTCGTCGACGACAAGAAATGATCATGGCAATCGTGCCTGTTCGGCATCGTCCGACTGCGCCGATCGGCGTTCGCGCCTGGCCTGGACCTCGTATGGGGCCGGGCACCTGACCGGGCGTGGTCAGCGGCTCGGGAGCGGCGCGGCTGACCGGCTCGTCAGGGAAGTATTTCGAGAGAGTTGAGGTGTTTCGGCCGGACCACTGAGAAGTGACGGCGATCCAATGTGGCCACTTGCCGAATGCCGAGTCGTTCTGCTGCCGCGATGACAGAAGCGTCGGCGGTGCCTAGCGGCAGGTTGCGGTACTTCGAGGTCAATTCCGCGATCCTCAGCCAATCACTGGGGTGCACCGGCTCGACCTCGAATAATCCCTCGGCGAAGTCTCCGAGAAATCGAACCTCCGCGTTCGTGCCCAACCGGGTCGCAATCAGATAAGCCGCTTCTGTGATGACCAAAGTCGGCACCACGAGAGGGCCTCGGTGGTGTTGAAGCAGGTCCAAGCAGGGAGCGTGGTTTGCATCGTCGGCGTCGACGTAGGCGTAGAGCGGGCCTGCGTCGACCAGTAGTCGCGTTATCGGTCCCACTCCCCGCGCAGGATCTCCTCGATCCGCTCCGAAATATCCGATCGCCCACTGTGTCCGACTCCGGCGGCCCCGAATCTGCGGGCTTCACCTGATCCTGGCAAGTGGGCTGAGAGGGCCTCCCGGGTCCATTCGGAAACGGTCATCTGCCGCCGGGCGGCCTCATGCCGAACTCGGCTGTCCAGGTCATCCGGCAGCTTCACCGTCGTACGCTTCATGGTATGCCAGCATACCATCGGTTTCGGTCCGGGTACGGCCTCCGAGCACCGACGGTGATGTCCTGATCGGCGGAATCGCGGCTGCGTGCCACCTGCGAATTCGGCAAGTGCTCCGCCTGACGACTCGACCGCCGAAACCGCCGTCACGGGCACCGTCTGGGGCGAGGACCTCGAAATCTACCGCTACGGAACGGAAACCGGCGCCGAAGTCACTTGGCTGCGCCGGGACGTGGGATAGGTGTCACCGCTGTAGCCACCGGAATTGGTGTCTGCCCCGGTTTCGCCGACGGGGATAGGGTCGTGACACGGTCGGGGCCGAGCACGAGGAGTCGACCATGAAGCATGCCGGTATGCGCATCATCGCCGCAGCGGCGATCGCCCTGACGGCCGCGACGGCTGCCCCTGCGACGGCAACCGCCGAACCGGTCGCGGCGTCCGTGGAAGTGCCCCCGGGCGTCGTCGACGCGGTCCGAGGCGCGATCGCGAGCGTCCTGTTCTTCGGCATCGTCGGCCTGTGCGTGGTGCGCGTCCTGCCGCCCGACCAGTGTCATCTGTTCTGAGGGATTCCGGCTGGTCCCCCTCCCGGCGACGACCTACCCTCGAGACATGGAGCACACCGGGCAGCGCATCCGGTACTGGCGCAGGCGACGGGGTGGGATCAGTCAGAAGGTGCTGGCTGATCGCGCCGGGCTGACGCAGGGCTATATCTCGCAGATCGAGAGTGGGCAGCGAGCTTTGGATCGGCGGGCGACCCAGGTTGCCATCGCTCGTGCGCTGAACGTCACCGTCGCGCAGCTGCTGGGGCAACCGGGAGATCCGACGGATCCGGCCAAGGCTGTTGCCATGGCGGCTATTCCGGAGATCAGGTCGGCTTACGTCGAAATCTCGGTGGAAGAACGCCGGAAGCCGGAACGGCCACGGGAGGCTGTACGCGAAGCGGTTGCCCGTTCGACGATCCTGCGCAATAACGCGGACTACGCCGCGCTTGCCCCGGGCATGGCTGATTTGCTGCGGGATGCCTTCTACTTCGGTGGGCCGGAGTTCGTCGAGTTGACGTTCAACGCCAGATTCCTGGTCAAGGGGGTGGGGTTTCCTGACCTTGCCTCGGGGATCGCGGATGCCGGGCTTCGATGTGCTCGGAATCTGGAGCATTCCGAATGGATCGGCTTGGCGGAGATTTCCAGACTGAACGCGATGCCGCCGGAGAATGCGGCATTGGCTGGTCGATTGGCGTCCCGTACCGCGGCAGAGATGCAGCCTTTCCTCGGTGCGACCGCGGTTCGGCAGGCATACGGGAACCTGCTGTGCCGGGGAGCCATCGCCAATGCGATTGCGGGACAGAACGGTACCGCCTCCGACCTGCTCGATGAGGCGTACTCCGAGGCGCGCTCGCTCGGTGAGACCGAGAACGGTGGGTTCGGTCGCCTCTGGTTCGGCCCCACCAGCGCGGCGATCTGGCATGTGTCGGTGGCGAGTGAACTCGGTGACAGCGACACGGCGATCAGAGTGGCTCGCACCGTGGATCCACGGCCGGTTCGTGCGCCGAATCGAGTCGTCTATTTCTGGACCGACTACGGCCATGCTCTCACCGCCGCAGGCAAAGATGCCGAGGCGGTACGGGCCTTCTCGGAGGCCGAAATGGTCGACCCGCAACGGACCCGAATGGACCCGATGGTTCTCGATTCCGTGGCGGCGATTGCTCGCCGCGCGCACCGCAAGGCGATCGACAGTCGCCTTGTGACGTTGGCGAACAGCCTCGGCATTGATCCACACCCGGTATAGCGCTCTGTAATCGTCACTTTCCGCTCGGCGGGCACGCTGGTGCCCAGCCTCGCCGCCGAGTCGATGCCGTTCACACTCCTCGGCGGCGGGTGCTCACCAACACAACGAGCAGGGGAGTGACTGGGGATGGACGGTGAAGGCGGTTGTACGAGCGCCACATCGATCGGGCCGAACGCGCTGGGCTTCATTCGGCGCCAGGTTTCCGGTGCGGACGAGCAACGTGACGAGTGGCTGATCCGTGAAATAGCTGCCGCACGTGGGTATTTCGTGGTGGAGCTGATCGTCTTCGCTACGGAGGTCCGGACGACGGCTCTGCTGGCGGTCGAGCATATCCGGGTGGCGGATGCGGTCGCGGTGATCGTGCCGGGGCCGGCTCATGTCGAGCCGTTCGCCCGTGCGGTCACCGAACTATGCGACCTGATCACTCCCGAGCAGACGTATCCGCGCGGGTATCGGTGGCCGTCGCTGCTGCCCATCGATCACCCGTACCGGAGGTTGCCGTGACCGGGTGGCAATTGTTGGCGGTCGCTATCGGTGCGGTGCTGCTCACCTTGCTGGTCGGCATGACCTTGTGGCTGTGGCCTGTTCGGTTGCCGGAGGGGCGCAGCGTGGACGAGATCACCCGGCGAGTGGAACGGGAGCGCGGAGACATGGACACGACGGTTTGGCCGATGGGTTTCCCGCATGACGCTCCCGAGCACGCGATGGGCGTGGGGGAGGCGCAGATGACCATGCAGCGGCACCGTGCTTGTCGCGTGGGGGAATGTCCGCGCAAGACGGCTGCGTGGCGGGTCCTCGTGGAGGCCGGGCGTATCCGGCCGGATGCGGGGCGGCAACGGTGAGAGCCGGGCGGCTCACTCTCCTCGGTGGCCGAGCACGGCGAACATGGTGACCGAGAGGTGGTAGTCGCCTCTGGCGATGCCCGCCTCCATGGTGGCGGCCAGGTCGTCGCGTTCCTGCTCGGTGATCACGCCGTCGGCGCGGGCGCGCTCGGTCATCTGGGCGAAGAGGGGGCGGATGGTCTGCGGATCCCAGATCACCGCCTCCGATCCGATGTCGTCGATCGCGAAACCGGCGGCGGTGAGCAGGCCGCGCAGGCTTCGGCCCGACTTCGGATTCGGGGTGGTCGCGAGCAGCGACGTGGACAGGCGGGCCATCACATCGTCGTCGCCGGGATGCGCGATGGCCGTGTGCCAGTCGCTGTCGATGAGCAGCACGCGCCCGCCCGGCCGCAGGACTCGCGCGATTTCGGCGGTGGCGGCGGCCGGGTCGTCGAGGTGCTGGTAGACGCGCTCGCAGCGCACCGCGTCGAAGGAATCGTCCGGGAACGGCAGTTGGTAGGCGGTGCCTTCGACGAAACGGGCCCGAGAGTCCGCCGACTCGGCGCGCCCACGGGCGATCGCGAGCATCGCGGGATTCGGGTCGACGCCGACCGCTTCACCGCGCGGCCCGACTCGGCGGGCCAGTTCGATCACCTCGGTGCCTGTTCCGGCGCCGATATCCAGCGCGCGCTCGCCGGGTTGGACGGCCAAAACCTCGTGCGCCCACGCGCGCATGCGCCGAATACCCGGCAGCGCCGCCTGGAGATCCAGGATGCCGACCAGCACGCCCATCGGATCGTCGGTAGTAGGGCGCGAAGCGTCGGGAATCGCGTTCACATGGAATGACGGGATGGACGGCGGGGGCTCGCTCGGCATATCCCGACAGTAATCCCGGCACCCCGGCAGATGGCAACACGTCCTTCCCGTCGCCTGGGCGACTGTCCTGGCCAGCGACTGGGCTATCTCTCAACGGGCCGAACGAACTCCGCCGACAGCGACTCGACGGCGTCCGCAAAGTCCACGATGCCGGAAAACGGTTGTGCGTCTTATCGAGTCAGGCGATCGACGCCCTGAACTCCGCGCCGTCTTGCACCGCCTGTGCGGCCTCTGCGATGTCGACGACAGGGTAGATCTGGTAGTCCGCGAAGAACGCGAATTTGTTCGGAGCGTCGGCCAGATCCATCGGATTGTCGGTCTCGACTACCGCGAACCCGCCGCTGCCGTCGAGCCTGCCGACGAACTGGTGGTACGTCATGCTGGTGAGCGGTTTCCAATTCGCGAATACAGCCAGGGCACGCCGGATGGCCACTTCATTCTCGGTGGCGGATCCGGTCCAACGGTAGGTCCAGGAAACCACGTATTTCATTCGATCCTCCCTTGGGTACCGCGCGTTATCGGCTCGAGCGGGATGTCCGCATCGGGAGACATACCCGCATGTTGTTTTCCAGGCGGTCGGCCTCCAGGCGCATCGCCTTCTCCCGGCTTTCCACCTGCACACCACCCACTCTGCTCCGGCGGATGCGCGGGAGAACATCAACCCTGGGGACGGATTTTCTCGAACCAGTGCGACTGGGTCTGCGCGGCCGGGAAAGCTGGCGGCCCTGCGACGAGCCGGGCAGCCGGTGTGGGCGATCGACGTCCCCGTCCGGGAGCCCTGGGGGCTCCACTCGGCTTGCGCCGAGGTGCGCAGTAGCCGAGCTATCGCGGCAGCCCCGGTTTGTCGCGACCTTTATCGGGTAAATACTCGCTCGGCTCGCGGTTTCGATGCGCCGCGCTGATTCGTGAGAATGCGCTGGTAGCGGCTCGCCCAGGGTCGGCGGGAGCGATCGCCGCCCGGCGCGGAAGATTCGATGGCGATCTCGGCAGTGTTCACGGCCGACTACAGAGGGAGCGTCAGATGACCGAATCCGGCTCCGCTGATCTCAAGCGGCGGCATCGTGCGATGTGGGCGCTGGGCGACTATTCGTCCATCGCCGCCGAAGTCATCCCGGGCCTGGGCCGTCGTCTCGTGGAGGTCTGCCGTATCGGCCCGGATCAACGGGTGCTGGACGTCGCGGCCGGGTCCGGGAACGCCGCGATCCCGGCTGCCGAGGCCGGTGCGGATGTCGTGGCGAGCGATCTGACGCCGGAACTGTTCGAGGCGGGTCGGCGCATCGCCGCCGACCGGGGCGTCGACCTCCAGTGGCAGGAAGCCGATGCCGAGGCATTGCCCTTCTCCGATGCCGAGTTCGACGCGGTGATCTCCTGCGTCGGTGTCATGTTCGCGCCGTTCCACCAGGCGGCCGCGGACGAACTGGTGCGCGTGGCCAAACCGGGCGGCACGATCGGGCTGATCAACTGGACGCCCTCCGGATTCATCGGGCAGATGTTCGCCACGATGAAACCGTTCGCTCCGCCGCCCCCGCCCGGCGCGCAGCCGCCCCCGCTCTGGGGCGACGAAGCGCATGTCCGGTCGCTGCTCGGCGATCGCGTCGCCGACCTGGAGCTACGCCGGGAGAACGCGGTCATCGACCGTTTCGCCGACGCCGCCGAATTCCGCGACTTCTTCAAGACGTACTACGGACCGACGGTCGCGGTGTACAAGGCCATTGCGGGGGAGCCCGACAAGATCGCGCAGTTGGACCGGGGTCTCGCGGAACTCGCGTCCCAGCACGACCTGGGCGACGGGCGCATGGAGTGGGAGTACCTTTTGGTCACCGGACGCCGCGCGGGCTGACTGCTCCACGGGCTATTCGTTCGGCGTCCGCGCCCGGAACGCTGGGGTATACCCGGGCGTGGGCGCGACGCGCCGACCGCAGGTGTCTGGCGGTCCGGTGAGACCGTTGAGCAGCCGAACCGGCGCGTCCGTCATGCACCGGGGTGGGCCGGGTGATGGCGCGTCGGATCGTATTGTTCGAAATAGGACTCGCCCACGGCGAACATTCCGCGTTGCGGCAGCCAGAAGTCACCGAGTTTGGCCTGCTCGGCCAGAGGTCCCGGAGGACCGATATCTATTCCGTCGATCCGGGCAGTGCTGTTTTCGACGGTCCACAGCATCCGGGGGTTGGCCCGGAACAATTGACCGTTCGGCGAAGTACCGCTGAGCTGTACCCGTCCCACGCCGAGCGCCGGTCCCGCCGCCCGCGACATGAGCGATAAGACGGCAGGGCGTCGCCAGAGAGCGGCGGGCATCATGCGGCCGAGACCCGTCATCGCGGCTGTCGCCACCGATCGTCCCAGCTGGAGATCCCACACGATCTTGTCGCCCACCCGCACGGTGAAGGTGGCGGGGCCGGTCCAATCGACCGAGATGTCTTCGGTTCGCGCGTCTTCGAGCGCTGCTCCGAAATAGCGGGCGCAGCTGGTGGCCGGGGAGACACTGCTGTGGATCACCCATTTGCCGTCGGGGTCACGATGCCACACCGCGTCGTACCCCGCGCCGACCGAGCTGGCGGGGAAGTGCCGCAGCGCCAGGTAGTGACCGCTGGCGAACGGCATTCCCATCACTCCGTAGCCGGAGAATCGCTCCTCATCCGTACCCGAAGGAAGCGCCTTGTCGGTCGCGGCAATCGATCGTGGGCTGTCGGTCATCGCCGACCTCCTCGAGGAGTGGACTCGTGCCGATTATTTTACGTCCGCGGGAGGGAAGGCCGGTACGACAGGGAGCCGCGAGGTGGCCGCGGTTTCCTGTCGGCCGCAGCGGTCGGGCCGCTGGTCATCGACACCGGTCTCGACCCAGTAACGCCGTGCCGGACCGAGCTGGGTGTCCACGATGCGCTCGAGGACGCCGCCTCGGCGCTCGATGGTCTTCGCCGAGGCGATGTTGTCGACCGCGCAGACGATCAGCACTCGATCCATGCCGAGTCTCCGCGCCTCGTCCAGCATCCGGCCCAGAGCCCAGCCGGCCAACCCGCGCCGGCGCGCGGACGGCCGGATGCCGTAGCCGATGTGCCCGGCCCACCGCACGAAGTCGTCGAACTCATGCCGCAAGGCGATCCCGCCGAGCACTCGGTCACCCTCGACAATCCATCGGTAGGTGCACCGCGCCCGGCCCGTCTCGTCCACCGCCCGACCCGATTCGTGGTCCAGCCGAGCCACCCAGGCCGCGAAACCCGTCGGCGATTCCACGTCATCGGACGGCCGCAGTCCGAAGCCGTCCTCGTGTGGGCCGGGCCCCCACTCCTCATGCGCCTCGAGCCAGGCCGCATGCAGACGTGCCGTCGGAGCGATCAACGCGGGCATATCGCGACGATACCGACCCCGCTGCCTGCGATCTTGGCAATGGACGCGCCGAACGAGCCGCGAACGCGCGGCGCGCCTGTTCCGCGTCGCCGCCTGCCTTTGGAAGTATTCGGCTCGTGTCGGGCTGGGTGGAAGTGCTCCTCGATCGTGGGTCGCTGAACGCCGGCGACGACGCGCTCCCGCACGGCCAACGCTGGATGTTCCCGGCCACGTCCACGATCTCCGACTTGGTGGTCTGGATCGCTTCGCACTATGTGCCGCGGCTGCCCGGCGTTCACCACTGGGAGCTCTTCATCGATTCGGACGACGCCCACGCCGACTGGATCTCGGCAGGTACCGAGGGGTGGCCGCACTGGGGGTGCCCGCTCGGCATCCTGTACACGCATACTCACGACGTGGGGCCCGTCGAAGAGTTGGAAGACAGGGTCGCTCTCTACTTGCCGGGACATCGGCAGTTGGGTGGGCTTGCCCGCTCCTCGCGCCTGAAAGTGACCGCCGGGCATACCTATGGAGATCCCGCGAAGCCGGTCGGGATCCGCGAAATCCACTACGGCTCGTCCTTCGAGGGCGGCAGCCCCATCAGGGTGGACTGAGGCGGCGGCGGGCGCACCCGCCGATCCTGCCGCACGGCGGCCTCGCGAGGCCGGGTGAGACAAGAAACGCCGTCACATGCCGCGGTGGCGGCCCGGGGCGGCGGGGGCCGGATATCTTGTGCGGCTGTACCGCTTCGAACCGAACCGCACCGGGAGGTCTGCGAGTGGCGAACAGGATTCAGGGCGGGGCGATCGCCGTGGTCGCGGCCGCGGTGGTCACCGGCCCGGCGGCGGCGTCGGCGGCCGCCGAGGTGATCGAGCTGACCGCGATCGAGATGAGTTCCTCGTTCTTCGACCGGGATGGCGACAAGCGACTCGGTCCGGGCGATCAGGTGACTCACATCGACGATCTTCGGCGCGACGAGGCCGGGTTCGGCCGCGGCTCCGGGGTTTGCACGGTCGTGTCCATCGCCGAGAACGCTTCGGCGCAGATGCGGTGTGACGGCGCGCTGTCGCTGCCCGAGGGCCGGATCACCACCAAGGGCACGGTGACCGATCCTCGCACGCCCGGCGCGAGCGCCTACGACATCGCGATCACCGGGGGCACCGGCAAGTACACGGCGGCCCGAGGTTACATCCATGTCGAGGTCGTCGCCGCGGACCGAACCCAACTGACCCTCCACCTCACCTGACCTCGACCGGATACCGGCCTCGGGTTGCCCGGGTATGGGCCACCTCGGCAAGCTCTACTTCTGTGGGCCTAACGCTCCGCAACCCGAGCACTCTGACAGCCGGGGGTCGACGATTCGGATCGGCGTTGTATGGCGCAACCAACGCGCTTGTACCGCATTGGTTGCGCTTGGCGTGGCGTATGGATCGACGGTCGGTTTCCGCCCGGTGCCGTGGGTTGTGATCCGGAACTCGACTTGCTTCGTTGCGAACCGTGCTCTAGCAAGGTAACTTGATCATCGTTCCGGGCACGAAACGTTGCGATTCGCCGGGGCAATCATCAAGGGGAGGGAAATATGAAACCGAATAGGTTTGTCGTGTCGGGGGAATTCGCTTTACCGATGTCAACTCGAAGTCTACTGTTGGCCTTATCAACCGCACTACTCGCTGCGTTTGGGGCGACGGCGACGCTTTCAGCGGGATTTGCCAATGCGGCGAATTGGTCTGACATTCTGGCGGAAGCGAACGACGCCAACGAAGCAAATGTTCCGATTCGCGCGGGAAATGCTGACTTGGGATTCGATCACTATGCGCAGAAGCACAATCTAACCAAATATTACGTTATTCAGCACACCATCCGTACTGCAAAACCCAAGACTTCGGGCGCGCGTGTGGAGTACCTCGTGGAGTATAAACACGCGAAAAGCAAAGGAAAAGTTGACGATCGCGTGACCCTCCATATAGTCGCCCAGGCAGCCACGCGAACAGATGACGGCAGATATAAATCACCCGACAACAAGAATATCGGAGTCATCACAGCGTATTGTGAAGGCCGCGATACCTGCCCCGATTGGTTGCGCGATCTGTCAGGCTAACCATGAAAGAATCGAATTCGGAGGTGCGGGCCATGGCAGTCGACGCAGGTGATCATGCGTTCAGTTTTCTGCTCCGGACGATGATTCCACTGATTGTCGCACCCATGGGCCCACTTCCGCCGACGGGTGTCCAACTGCGCGGAGTCGTTCGAGCGAACGACGAGCGGGTACGGGTCGCGTTGTCGGATGGAGCACGGATGTTGTCTGGTCTCGCAGTGGAATTCGACCTCGCGCGGGATGCCGACGCGTCGTCCGTCAATCCGATCATGGACCATGTGCGTGCCAATGTCGCACCACGAATGACCCAACTGATGGCGACACACCCACAGACTAGCGACACTCATTCGAATGTAGTTATCCAGGCCTCCGCCACCGGCTTCGACCCCTCTGCTGCCCCATTGCATTACGATCAAGGCTTGTTCAGCGTCTTCAGCCTGTTCGTGCACGGTGGCGGTTTTCCATGGTTCGAGGAGGATTACACCTTCGGCGGGTTCATGTTCCGAAGCGATCACACATGTCGCATATACATCCGAATCACCGCGACTGACGAAGTCTACGGATTCGATGCACCGATCAACGGGCCACATGGACCGGGGGTTTTCGGATACGGACTCTTGCCACAAGAACTTGCTCCGCTGGCTCGTACGGGGGACCTCTCCTCGAAAACGATCGTCGATGATACCGACGAGTACTGCCTTGCTGTGGTTGATCTCTCGACCTGGGTTACCAGGGATTGACCCAACCAGCGTAGTGTCCTGGAATCGGTGCCGACAGGCAGCTGCCGGTGTCGGTAGCTCCGGCGAGGCAGCGGTACAGGGCGGCACGGCTGACACCGAACGCGGCGGAGACCTGGTCGATGGGCTGGTCGGCGGCCGGAGCGGCGCGGCCGCGGCGCTATCCGCCCGCGCGGCTGCTCCTGGAAAGCCAGGGTTCGAAGTTGTTGCGGTGGTTAAGATTCGCGAATGGCATCTCCGAAATTCCCGTCTTCCAGTTCTGAGTCGTTGGGGCAGTTCGGGATCGTGGACTCGGACGAGAACCTGCAGGGGCGCGAGCGCACAGGAGTTGTGCGCATCGACGGTCAGCGGGTGGAGCTCGAGGTCAGCCCCGAGATAACTCCGTCGATCGACTGGGTTGAACAGGAAGATGGTTCTTGGGCGGGTACCTCACCGTCGTCGGAGCCAGCCGACTTTGTCGTACTCGGCACCCTCGCAATGAGCCCTGCCCAGGTGACACTCTGGGGTGCCAACACAGTGGCGCGCCGAACGGTGGGGTTCGCAAGACCGGACCGGGATTCGCCCGGGAGCCAGCGCATAAGGGCGTCCTGGTGCCTAGTAGGCGAGCGCATGGCGGATCCGAAGCGGTTGTTTCGGGAGATAACCCTCGAGGTCACTAACCTGCATGAATGGGGAGGGCTTTCGGGGGTCTCACATACCTTCCCGGTGAAGGGTGGGGGCCCTCGAACATGGCAGCTCGACATGCCTGACTCGGTTTCCGCGCCATTGCGAACCGGCGATGGCGAATTGGAGCTGGTTCCAGTCGCGACGATGTCGTCGCCGAGCATGAGCGGGTTCAGTGTCACGACGAATTCACGGGTTGTCGTGAAGGCGCGCTCAGGCGGATGGACATTGCAGACTGCTCTGTCCGACATGGTGTTGCCGCTTGAGTCCCTGATGACCCTCCTCTCGGGTGCACGGTGCCAAGTGAAAGCGCTGACGCTGAGCGACGACGATGTCCACGCTGAGGTGTACGGTCGGCATATTGAACCGTCCGCGCCGAAAACTGCGGGTGATCTGTTGCTAACCCGCCGCGGCGCCAGTATTGAGCTGCTTACGCGGTGGCTGGAGCTGAGCAAGAAGGTGGTGCCGGTACCAGAGATCGTTGCCGCCGCCTACAGCGGGGAGTTCAAAACCGTCGACACAGAGGCGCTGTCCCTTGCCACAGCCGCCGAAGCGCTTCATCGGTTGCTTCACCCCGATGAGCTGCGTTTCGAACCCGACGAGATTGAAGCCGCCAAGGCAGCAGTCTCCGCAACGGAGATGCCCTCCGGTATCAAAGAGTCGCTGACCTCCGCCCTTGGCACCTACTGGGCAGAAAAATCCTACCCACAGAGGATCAAGCAACTCGCCGAGCCAGTGGCAGATGCGGTGCCGGAGTGCATCGGCAAGCTGAATACATGGAAGGCTGCGATAGTCGACCAGCGAGTCTCTCTGGCACACGGAATTTCGGGGGATAAGCCGCGTACGTCCGACGACCTTCTGAGGATGTACAGCTTGACAAGATCTCTGCGTTGGATGCTTACCCTGCGACTTCTGTTGGCTGCAGGCGTGGGAACCGATCAGTTACACACCGCCGTTCAGGGTTCCGAGAGGTTCGCGAGCGATGCAAGGCAATGGAAGCGTGACTGGCCGAAAATCTACCCTGCCAAGCAGGCCGGTGAGCCTGGCTAGCTGGCGCCCGGTGGGACCCTGCCGGCCTGCATGCTAGAGGCTGGCGGATACCTGACCCACGTACGCATACGTGAGACGCACTCGGCGCGGTGGACACCAGTCGCTCGTTCATTCCACTGAGCACCTGGCGGCTCGGCTGTGCCACCGCGCAAATGCAGACCACCGACCTGGGCGGATTCGTGAACCCGCTCGACGGTCACAGCCGTCGCTTTCTCCGCCGGCGGCGATTCCCAAGCTCGACTACTACTAGATGCCTGGCGGGTACCGTGCCACCGGAGTCCGAGAATTCCTCGACGTCCCCCCGTTCGGCTTCCCCAGCCACAACGACTTGAGCATACGACGGTAACCGTTCCCGCCGTCCCGCATGGCTGGCGGCGGGGCCTGGGGCAAGGGCTGATGAGCGAGCCGCGTTGCGCGTCGTTATCACGAGGTGCTCGTGAATGAGGTCGAGTTCTGTCTTGGGGCTGTCTGGAACTCGGTCGGCTCCTACTGCAAACAGCTCCGACCATGGCATTGAGTGTTCAAGGTATCTCGGAATGCTGGAGCGTGTACGTCCGCCTGGCGAGTGGAGGGCTGCCACTCTGTACGAGGACAGCGCTGAGCACCCCCATGCTTGTACGCCGTCGTCCGAGGCGTACGGCGGCCAGTACTCATTCGATTCCAACGCCGTGATATCGAGCCTGGCACCGTCCCTGTCAGCGAATCGGGTCTCTTCCCACCCGTTGTAGAAGACATGGAACGGAAAGAAGTGGCTCGCTTCTCTGCAACTCTTGATGAGGGTGTCGTATTGATGGTCGCCCTCTTCGACCCCAGGATGGTCGAGCTGCTGGTAAGTGGTGGTGAAGACTCGCTTGGCCTGGACCCGCAGACACAGCCAGCCGTCAGCATCAGATCCGATCCACCATTCCCAATCGGCTCCGACCGTATGCTCTCGCTGTCGTGTGTATCTGTGGACATGCAGATCGGGGAACTGACGACGCAGCTGCAGTAGGTTGCGGTCCGTGATCGACTCCTCACCTGGGGTGAGTCCGTACCGTGATCCATCTGCGTAATCTCGCCAGGTCTGCGAGGAGAGATGATCCATCGCATCGCACAGATCGGCCAGATCCATCCGTCCCCTCGATCGGTTCGGTGTGCTTCGACGCGAGCTTCCGTGATCGCCCGAACGCACAAACTCACGTGGGACTGTCGGCTGCCCCACATTTGCCCCACAAAGGCGCGTGGGGCAGATGTGAGGCCCCACCCTTGACCCGGCTTACCTGCAACTTCTTCGGTGGGCGCAGAGGGGATCGAACCCCCGACCGCTGGTGTGTAAAACCAGTGCTCTACCGCTGAGCTATACGCCCGGACCGTTACCGGCGGCTTATGAATCTAGCGCGGCGAGCGCTTTCTCCCAAGCCGCCTGGTCACGGGGCTCCCCGGGGCCGTTCATCTCGGCGAAGCGGATGAGGCCCTCGCGGTCGACGACGAACGTGCCGCGGTTGGGGTAGCCGGACTTCTCGTTGAAGACTCCGTAGGCCTGGGCCACCGCGCCGTGCGGCCAGAAATCCGACAGCAGCGGGAAGGTGTAGCCCTGTTCGGCGGCCCAGATCTTGTGCGTGGGTGGCGGGCCGACCGAGATCGCCACGATCTCCGCGTTGTCGTTCTGGAACTTGGGCAGCTCGTCGCGGACCTTGCACAACTCGCCCTGGCAGATCCCGGTGAAGGCGAGCGGGTAGAAGACGATGAGGACATTCTTCTTCCCACGGAAGTCCGACAGGCTGACTTCCTGGTTGTTCTGGTCCTTCAGCGTGAAGTCCGGCGCGACAGTGCCAACCTCGAGCGGCATAGCGAATCCTCCATCGTGTCGGGTCTCCACCGGGCGGGCGTGCGACACCGCCCTGGTGGAAACCATAGCGCGGTGGCTCAGCGCTGCTTCGAGGGCGCCTTGGGCTGTACCAGCCTGCTACCCGTCCATGAGCCGAGGCTGATCGCCGAGGTCTGGGTCAGACCTGCGGTCGGTGCGGATTCGGCGATTTCGCTCGGCTCGACGTGGCCCGGCTGTCCGGTCTTGGGGGTGAGCACCCACACGAAACCCTCGTCGGCGAGGGGGGCGATGGCGTCCATCAAGGCGTCGACCAGATCCCCGTCCCCGTCGCGCCACCACAGCAGCACGACGTCGATCACCTCGTCGGAGTCCTCGTCGACGAGTTCGCCGCCGATCGCGTCCTCGACGTCGGCCCTCAGGTCGTCGTCGACGTCTTCGTCCCAGCCCAATTCCTGGACAACCAAGCCGTGTGAAATGCCAAGCTTCTGAGCGTAGTTCTGCGCGTCCGCCGCGGCGACCACGGTGGTGTCCTCCTCAACTCCCGACAGTAGATAGTTGCAAGCGAACATGGTTATGGGCTTCAGCGCAAGCCGATCCGGTGAAATAGCTACCGAATGTCGCTTTGCGATGGTGTGTCAAGGGCTTTCTCAGCGCTTCGGACACGAGTCGCGGACGGCGTTGCGCGCGTCGTTGACCCGCCTGCTGGCGTCGTTGAGCGCCGCGACGGGGGCGGTGTAGGTCATCTTGCGCGTCTCGGCGGCCAGCGCGCGTGCCGCGTTCACGTACTCGGTGAACAGGCCGGCCAAGTCAACGGGCAGTGCGTCCCTGGCGGAGTTCACGCCGCTTTCCACCTTGTTGGCGGCGTCCTCCAGGGTCTGCACCGCCGAGTCGCGCTTGGCGTCGTAGTCGGGCGCGTTCGAATCGTGCGCGTCGACGAAGTCGTTGTACTTGCTTACGCCCGCTCCGGTGGTGGTGGGGAATTGACCACAGTTGTCGGCGATGGCCTTGCCCTGGGCCGCCGCGCGCCGGGAGGATGTCGCCGCCGCCGACGAGGACGCCGCCTCGGTCTTGTACGCCGCCAGATCGCCCGCGTTCGGACCGGCCACGCCGTCCACCCGGTTGGCGCATCCCGCGACGACCACCCCGATAGCGACCGCGCCGGTGGCGCACACCATTCCGAACCCGCGTGGGTTCAGCAGCTTCATCGTCCTCCCGCTCCTCAGGGCTGCCACGCTCTCATGCTCACCTTGCCTGTCGAACGGTACTGGATTTCCGGCTGACATGATGATTTGGGACGCGCCATCGGCAAGGATGGATGGTGCGCCCGAACCTTTCGTAAACGGGCGGTCCGCCAACCAGCGAACCCGCCCGGGGATACCGACGCCATCAGCATGTCCACCCCTGTACGAGGAGCAGATTTGACCGACCTGATCCACTCTTCCGCACCGGCGAAATCCGCCGGAAACAGCTCCGCCCCCGCGCCCGCCGCGAGCAGCGATCCCCACGGGTCGCACGCGCCGCAGCCGGGCGGCCGGGTGCGGGTGATCCGCGAAGGGGTGGCGTCCTACCTACCGGACATCGACCCGGAGGAAACCAGCGAATGGCTCGAGTCGTTCGATGAGATGCTCGACCGGGAGGGCCCCGGCCGGGCGCGTTACCTCATGCTCCGCTTGCTGGAGCGGGCCGGTGAACGTCGTGTCGCCATCCCGTCGTTGACCTCCACCGACTACGTGAACACCATTCCCACCGAGAACGAGCCGTGGTTCCCCGGCGACGAGGAGGTGGAGCGGCGCTTCCGCGCCTGGATCCGCTGGAACGCCGCGATCATGGTGCATCGCGCCCAGCGCCCCGGCATCGGCGTGGGCGGCCACATCTCGACCTACGCGTCCTCGGCGGCGCTCTACGAGGTCGGCTTCAACCACTTCTTCCGCGGCAAGGACCATCCCAGCGGCGGTGACTCGATCTTCATCCAGGGCCACGCCTCGCCGGGCATCTACGCCCGCGCGTTCCTGGAGGGCAGGCTGTCGGCCGATCAGCTCGACGGGTTCCGGCAGGAGTACAGCCACGGCGGTCCCGGCCACGGGCTGCCGTCCTATCCGCACCCCCGGCTGCTGAACAACTTCTGGGAGTTCCCGACGGTGTCGATGGGCCTGGGCCCGATGAACGCCATCTACCAGGCGCGCTTCAATCACTACCTGAACGACCGCGGGATCAAGGACACCTCCGACCAGCACGTATGGGCGTTCCTCGGCGACGGCGAGATGGACGAGCCGGAGTCGCGCGGTCTCGCGCACGTCGCGGCCATGGAGGGTCTGGACAACCTGACCTTCGTCGTCAACTGCAACCTGCAGCGCCTGGACGGGCCGGTGCGCGGCAACGGCAAGATCATCCAGGAGCTGGAGTCGTTCTTCCGCGGCGCGGGCTGGAACGTCATCAAGGTGATCTGGGGCCGCGAGTGGGACGCGCTGCTCGGCGCCGACCGCGACGGGGCGCTGGTGAACCTGATGAACAGCACCCCCGACGGCGACTACCAGACCTACAAGGCCAACGACGGCGCGTACGTGCGCGACCACTTCTTCGGCCGCGACCCGCGCACCAAGGCGCTGGTGCAGGACCTGTCCGACCAGGAGATCTGGAACCTCAAGCGCGGTGGCCACGACTACCGCAAGGTGTACGCGGCCTACGCGGCCGCGATGGCGCACAAGGGCCAGCCGACGGTGATCCTGGCCAAGACCATCAAGGGCTACACCCTCGGCAAGCACTTCGAGGGCCGCAACGCCACGCACCAGATGAAGAAGCTGACCCTGCAGGACCTCAAGGACTTCCGCGACCTGCAGCGGATCCCGATCAGCGATGCCGAGCTGGAGAAGGATCCGTACCTGCCCCCGTACTACCACCCCGGTATGGAGGCTCGCGAGGTCCAGTACATGCTCGACCGGCGCAAGGCGCTCGGCGGGTTCCTGCCCGAGCGGCGCGCCGCGGCCAAGCCGCTGAAGCTGCCCGGTGACGAGGCCTACCGCTCGGTGCGCAAGGGTTCGGGCAAGCAGAACGTCGCCACCACGATGGCCCTGGTGCGGCTGATGAAGGAGCTGCTGCGGGACAAGGAGATCGGCAAGCGGATCGTGCCGATCATCCCCGACGAGGCCAGGACCTTCGGTATGGACTCGTGGTTCCCCTCGTTGAAGATCTACAACCGCAACGGCCAGTTGTACACATCGGTCGACGCGGAATTGATGCTTGCCTACAAAGAGAGCACCGTCGGGCAGATCCTGCACGAGGGCATCAACGAGGCGGGGTCGACGGCCTCGTTCACCGCGGCGGGCACCTCGTACGCCACGCACGGCGAGCCGATGATCCCGCTGTACATCTTCTACTCGATGTTCGGTTTCCAGCGCACCGGCGACGGCCTGTGGGCGGCGGCCGACCAGCTCGCCCGCGGCTTCGTGCTCGGGGCGACCGCCGGGCGCACCACGCTGACCGGTGAGGGCCTCCAGCACAACGACGGGCACTCGCTGCTGCTCGCCTCGACCAACCCGGCCGTGGTGACCTACGACCCGGCGTTCGCGTTCGAGATCGCCCACATCGTGCGCGACGGCCTGCGCCGGATGTACGGCGGTGGCGCCGCGCCGAAGGGCGCCGCGCCGCTGCCCGGCACCCATCCGCACGGCAGCGCGGGCGAGTTCGGCGGCGAGGACATCTTCTACTACATCACCCTCTACAACGAGCCGTACCCGCAGCCTGCCGAGCCGGAAGACCTCGACGTCGAAGGTCTGCTCAAGGGCGTCTACCTGTACAAGCGCGGAGGCGAGGGCCAGGTGCGCGCCCAGATCCTGGTCTCCGGCGTCACCGTGCCGGACGGCTTGCGCGCGCAGGCGCTGCTCGCGCAGGAGTGGGGCGTGCAGGCGGACGTCTGGTCGGTGACCTCGTGGGGCGAACTCCGCAAGGATGCGCTCGACAAGGAGATCGCCGCACTGCGCGATCCGGGCAGCGATCCCGGCCTCCCGTACGTCACCGAGGCGCTCTCGCGCGCCGAGGGCCCGTACGTCGCCGCCACCGACTGGATGCGCGCGGTGCCCGACCAGGTTCGCAAGTGGGTGCCCGGCGACTTCACCACGCTCGGCACGGACGGGTTCGGCTTCTCCGACACCCGCCCGGCCGCGCGACGGGTGTTCAACGTCGACGCGCAGTCCATCGTGGTCGCGGCGCTGGCCGGGCTCGGCCGCACCGGCAAGCTCGACCCGGCCAAGGCCGTGGAAGCGGCGGCGAAGTACGGGATCGCCGACGTGGACGCCGCGCCGAAGGCAGCGGTGAGTTCGGACGAAGACCTCGCGTAGCGGAATATTGGATGGTGGACCGTAAACCGCCGCGGCCGCGACGGATCTCCGAAGGCTCTTCCGAGCACGAGGTGTATCTGCCGACGGGCGCGCTCTCCCCGAACCGGCAGACCCGCGACCCCCTTCCGGACACGCTGCTCAAACGCGTGAAGCAGTTCTCCGGCCGCCTCTCCACCGAGGCGGTGGGGTCGATGCAGGATCGGTTGCCGTTCTTCGCCGATCTGGACGCCGCGCAGCGGGCCGGCGTGCAGATGCTGGTGCAGACCGCGGTGGTGAACTTCCTGGAATGGCTCCAGGACCCGGACAGCGACATCCGGTTCAGCCTGGACGCCTTCCAGGTCATTCCGCAGGATCTCGCGCGGCGGTTGACGCTGCGCCAGACCGTGGACATGGTGCGCGTCGCTATGGAGTTCTTCGAGCAGTGGCTGCCCGCGCTCGCGCGCAACGACCGGCAGCTGGTCGCCTTGACCGAGGCGGTGCTGCGGTACGGGCGCGAGCTCGGGTTCGCCGCCGCCTCGGTGTACGCCAGCGCCGCCGAGTCGCGCGGCGCGTGGGACACCCGGCTGGAGGCGCTCGTCGTCGACGCCGTGGTGCGCGGTGACACCGGCCCGGACATGCTCTCCCGGGCCGCGACGCTGAACTGGGACGCCACCGCACCGGCGACGGTGCTGGTGGGCACCCCGCCCGGCGAGCAGGGCGTGTCGTCGGTGGGGTCGGTGCATTCCATCGCGGCGCGGCACGGGCGGGCCGCGCTGGCGGTGGTGCAGGGCGCGAGGCTGGTGATGGTCGTCTCCGGGCACCTGGGGGAGAGCTCGCACGTCTCCCCGTTCCTGGCCGATCTGCTCGCCGAGGTGTTCTCCGACGGCCCGGTGGTGATCGGGCCGACCACCCGCACCCTCGGCGCGGCGCACGCCAGCGCGGTGGAAGCGCTGGCCGGGATGGAGGCCGTGGTGGGCTGGCGCGGGGCTCCTCGGCCGGTGCACGCCGCGGAATTGCTGCCGGAACGCGCTTTGTTGGGTGATCGAGCTGCGATCGACGCGCTGAACGAGTACCTTGTCCTACCGTTGGCCGCGGCGGGGTCGTCGCTGGCGGACACTCTCGACGCCTATCTGGATTGCGGCGGTGCGGTCGAGACGTGTGCGCGTCAGCTGTACGTCCATCCAAATACGGTCCGGTATCGCCTCAAGCGCATCGGCGAGATCACGGGCCGTGATCCGCTGAATCCGAGAGACGCGTATGTGCTCCGGATCGCCGCCACAGTGGGTCGTTTGACACGAACCCGTAACGAATCGTCGTCTCCTGCCCCAGAGGTAACTCCGGTCGCGTTCAGCCCCGAGCGCTTGTAACGCCTCCGTGGAATCGGTCGATTCGGACAGCCCACGTGGTCTTTTGTGGAACCCCCACAAAAGCACTTCCGAACCTTCATTCGCGTCGACATCTCGTGCGGCCCGCCTCACAGTGTTTTCTTAGAGGCGTGATCGCGTTGTTCGCCCCTGGACAGGGCTCTCAGACACCCGGCATGCTCGCGCCTTGGCTCGACCTCCCCGGCGCGGCTGAGCGCCTGACGCTGTGGTCCAAGGCCTCCGGCCTCGACCTGGTCCGTCTCGGTACCACCGCGACGGCCGAAGAGATCACCGACACGGCCGTTACCCAGCCGCTGGTGGTCGCCGCGGCGCTGCTCGCGTTCGCGGAGATCTCGCCCGACGAGCTTCCCGCCGCTACCATCGTGGCCGGGCACTCGGTCGGTGAACTCGCCGCCGCCGCGGTCGCCGGAGTCATCTCCGCCGACGACGCGGTCCGGCTGGCCGCCATCCGCGGAGCGGAGATGGCCAAGGCGTGCGCACTGGAGCCGACCGGGATGTCCGCGGTGCTCGGCGGCGACGAAGCCGTCGTGCTGGAACGGCTCACCGAACTCGACCTCGTCCCGGCCAACCGCAACGCGGTGGGTCAGATCGTGGCCGCGGGTCGGTTGGACGCTCTCGCCGAGCTCGCCGCGAACCCCCCGGAGAAGGCCAGGGTTCGGGCGCTGCCCGTCGCGGGCGCGTTCCACACGGCGTTCATGGCCTCGGCGCAGGATGCTGTGACCGATGCCATAACGAAGATCACGCCGAACGAGCCGACCAGGACCTTGCTCTCGAATTTCGACGGCAAGCCTGTCGCGTCCGGACGTGAGGCGATAGATAAGCTCGCCGCGCAGGTCACTCGGCCAGTTCGCTGGGACCTGTGCACCGAGACCGTCCGGCAAGCCGGCGTCTCGGCAGTGGCGGAGCTGCCGCCGGCGGGCACCCTCGTCGGCATCGCGAAACGGGAGCTGAAGGGCACGCCCACGCTGGCCCTGAAGACCCCGCAAGACCTCCCCGCGTTGGCTGAGCTGACCGTATCCGGCTAGCTTTCCTCCGCGACCATGCATTCAGATGCGAGGTCGTGACCGAGAGGCGGTAACCATTTCCGCGCTCGATCCGAAAAAACCAGTAGAGCCCTACAAAGTATCAAGAAGGGAGCCACGAAGTGGCCGCTCTGACCCAGGAACAAATCGTCGAGGAACTCGGCAAGATCATCGAAGAGGTGACCGGCATCGAGCCCTCCGAGGTGACGGTCGAGAAGTCCTTCGTCGATGACCTGGACATCGACTCGCTGTCCATGGTCGAGATCGCGGTGCAGACCGAGGACAAGTACGGCGTCAAGATCCCCGACGAGGATCTCGCCAGCCTGAAGACGGTCGGCGACGCCGTCGCCTACATCCAGAAGCTCGAGGCCGAGAACGCTGACGCGGCGGCCGAGCTCAAGGCCAAGTTCGACGCCGAGTAGGGCCGAAACAGTGACCACTCCTTCCACCTTGAACGGGAATTTCCCCAACGTCGTCGTAACCAGCCTTGCGGCGACCACGTCGATCGCGGGTGACGTCGATGCGACGTGGAAGGGACTCCTCAACGGCGAGAGCGGCATCGACGTTCTCGAGGATTCCTTCGTCGAGGAATACGATCTTCCGGTCCGCATCGGCGGCCACCTGAAGGTCCGGCCCGACACCCTGCTGTCTCGTGTCGAATGCCGGCGCATGGCCTATGTCGAGCAGCTCGCGACCGTGCTCGGTCGCGAGGTCTGGCGGAACGCGGGCAGCCCGGAAGTCGACCCGGAGCGGCTGGGTGTGGCCATCGGCACCGGATTGGGAGGCGGCGACGCCCTCATCGATTCGGTGGACAAGCTGAAGAACGGCGGCTATCGCAAGATCTCGCCGTTGGCTGTGCAGATGGTCATGCCGAACGGCCCTTCGGCCGTTGTCGGTCTCGAATTGAAGGCCAGGGCAGGAGTGGTCACTCCGGTCTCGGCATGCTCGTCCGGCTCCGAGGCCATCGCCAACGCCTGGCGCATGATCGTCATGGGTGACGCGGACATCGTCGTCACCGGTGGCGTCGAAGGCTTCATCGACGCGGTGCCGATCGCGGCGTTCACCATGATGCGCGCCATGAGTACCCGCAACGACGACCCCAAGGGCGCGTCGCGTCCGTTCGACAAGGATCGCGACGGCTTCGTCTTCGGCGAGGCGGGCGCGCTCATGGTCATCGAGACCGAAGAGCACGCGAAGGCCCGTGGCGCGACCATCCACGCGCGCCTGCTCGGCGCGGGCATCACCTCCGACGGCTTCCACCTCGTCGCCCCCGATCCCACGGGTGACGGCGCCGCGCGGGCGATGACCAGGGCGATGCAGTCCGCGGGTTTGACCAAGAAGGACATCACGCACATCAACGCGCACGCGACCGCGACGCCGATCGGCGACACCGCCGAGGCGAACGCGATCAACAAGGCCGTGGGCAGCCACGCCTCGGTGTACGCGCCCAAGTCGGCGCTCGGCCACTCGATCGGCGCCGTCGGTGCCCTCGAGTCGGTGCTGACCGTGATGAGCATCCGCGACGGCATCGTTCCGCCGACGCTGAACCTGGAGAACCAGGATCCGGAGATCGACCTCGATGTGGTGAGGGGCGAAGCCCGTCGTCAGGAGATCGAGTACGCGATCAACAACTCCTTCGGATTCGGTGGGCACAATGTGGCGCTCGCCTTCGGTCGGGCATAGCCGCGCGATCGACTGCACAACGATCCCGGCGGGGTCGGCCAGCTGAACTGGCCCGGCCCCGCCGTGGTTCGACATACGCAGCCGCAGCAGCGGCACACTCATCGAGGTGAGGAGACCACGCGATGACAATCATCGCTCCCGCGTTGCATCAAGAGACTGCGACCGACCCGCGTAATCCGCTCGGTCGACTCCAGCGCTTCTTCGATCCCGGGACCATTCTTCCGCTCCACCCGCGCGACAAGTCCGGCGTGCTCGCCGCCATCGGCGAGGTGGACGGCGTCCGCACCGTGGCCTACTGCTCCGACGCGACCGTCATGGGCGGCGCGATGGGCGTGGAGGGTTGCAAGCACATCGTCGACGCCATCGACACCGCCATCGACTCCGGTATCCCCGTGGTCGGTCTGTGGCACTCCGGCGGCGCTCGCCTGGCCGAGGGCGTCGAGGCGCTGCACGCGGTCGGCCAGGTCTTCGAGGCCATGGTCCGCGCGTCCGGCCTGGTTCCGCAGATCTCCGTGGTGCTCGGCTTCGCCGCCGGTGGCGCCGCCTACGGTCCCGCGCTGACCGACATCGTGATCATGGCTCCGGAAGGCCGCGTCTTCGTGACCGGCCCGGACGTGGTGCGCAGCGTGACCGGCGAGCAGGTGGACATGGCCACCCTGGGCGGTCCGGAGACCCACGGCAAGAAGTCCGGCGTCACCCACATCGTGGCCGACGACGAGTCCGACGCGCTGCACCGCGCGCGCCGCCTGGTGTCGATGTTCGCCGAGCAGGGCGAGTTCGACCTGGTCGCGGCCGAGCACGGCGACGTGGACCTGAAGGCCATGCTGCCGGAATCGGCCAAGCGCGCCTACGACGTGAAGCCGATCATCCACGAACTGCTCGACAACGTCGACGGCGAGTCGTCGTTCGAGGAGTTGCAGGGGCTGTATGCCCGCAGCATCGTGACCGGCATCGGTCGTCTCGGCGGACGCACCGTCGGCGTGCTGGCGAACAACCCGATCCGCCTCGGCGGCTGCCTGAACTCCGAAAGCGCTGAGAAGGCGGCGCGTTTCGTGCGGCTGTGCGACGCGTTCGGCATCCCGCTGATCGTGGTCACCGACGTTCCGGGTTACCTGCCCGGTGTCGGCCAGGAATGGGAAGGCGTCGTGCGGCGCGGTGCGAAGCTGCTGCACGCGTTCGCCGAGGCGCGCGTACCGCGGGTCACCCTGGTCACCCGCAAGATCTACGGCGGCGCCTACATCGCGATGAACGCCCGTTCGCTCGGCGCGACGGCGGTCTACGCGTGGCCCGGTTCCGAGGTGGCCGTCATGGGCGCCAAGGCCGCGGTCGGCATCCTGCACAAGAAGGCCCTGGCGGCCGCGCCGGAGGAGGAGCGCGAAGCGCTGCACGAGCGGCTCACCGCCGAACACGAGCGCATCGCGGGCGGCGTGGAGCGCGCCATCGCCATCGGTGTGGTCGACCAGGTCATCGACCCGGCGAAGACCCGCAGCGTCATCGCCGCGGCTCTCGCGGCGGCCCCCGCCCGCGCCAGCCACCACAAGAACATCCCGCTCTGATCCACCCACCGAAGCGGGCCCGGCACTCCCGGGGCCCGCTTCGCGTTTTCAGGCTGCCCGCGAGGGGTCGGCGAACCGGCGGTGGCGTGCGTCGACGGTGGCTTGGAAGGTGTACGTGCCCGGGCAGGCGGAGGTCGTGAAGTCTCACGGGGCGGGGGTGGCTCGGTGGTCGGTAGCATCGGGAGGTGCGCTACGAAGAACTGGCCGACGTGCCGTGCTCGATCACGCGCCCGCTCGTGATCTTCGGTGATCGCTGGACTCTGCTCATCCTCAAGTCCTGCTTCTCCGGTATCCGGCGGTTCAACGCTTTCCAGAGCGCACTGGGGATCTCGCGCAGCAGGCTGCAGGATCGTCTGGACCGGTTGATCGACAACGGCATCCTCGTCAAACAGAAGGCCGCCGTGGGCGCGCACGAGGAGTACCGGCTCACCCCCAAAGGCCACGACATCTACCCGATCCTGCTGGCCATCCGCGATTGGGGCGATACCTACGTGGCGCCCGAAGGGCCTCCGGTGCGCTATACCCATCGCGATTGCGCGGGCGAGGCGCACGTCAAGCTCGAATGCGATTCGTGCGGAACCGAACTCACCGCACGAGAGGTCACCCCGGAACCGGGACCCGGTTTGCTGGGCGTCACCGGTAGCGAGGCCGCCGCGGGTCGCGCGCGCTAGCGAGAGCGCGGTGACCGACGGCGGGCGCAGCGGAATACGCCGTCGGCGCGACCTCGCCGGGCGAGGCCGCGCCCGGCGGCATCAGTCGGCGAACCAGGTGGCGACTTCGTCGGGCTCGGCCCGGGTGGTGCGGAAGCCGTTGACGGGATGGTCGAGGTCGGGATATCCGAACGAGATTCCGGCGACCACCTTGCGCTGCTCCGGGATACCGAAGTACTGCCGGATGAAGGGGGAGTAGGTGGCCAGCGCGGCCTGCGGCGCCGCACCGAGGCCGAGGCTGTGGGCGCCCAAGAGGAAACTGCCGATGTAGAGACCGCAGTCCACCGCTCCGTAGATGCCCAGATCGGCTTCGCTGGTCACGATCGCCACATGCGGCGCGTCGAAGAGTTCGAAATTCCGCACGGCCTGGCGCATGGTCTTCTCGTGATCGCCCTTGGCGATGCCGACGCTTTCGTAGAGTTGCTTTCCGCATTCCCGCCTGCGGTCCCGGTACGCCCCGGTGTATTGCGCCGGGAACTCGAAATCCGGTGCGGGCGTGGCGGTCGCGATGTGGTCGATGAGTTCCTTCCGGAAACGATCCGTGCCGGCCCCCTCCGTCACCACGACCTGCCAGGGTTGGGTGTTGCACCACGACGGCGTCCGCTGGGCCAGCCGCAACAGGGCATGGATGGTGTCGTGCTCGACCGGCTGCGGATGGAATTGCCTGCAGGTCCACCGTTCGTCGAGCACCCGGCTCAGCGCCGTGAAGTCGTCTGTCGTCACTGTCTTCCCCCGACTCCTTTGTCAGTCTTATTTCGAGACCAGACGCTAGCATCGAACACCCCGCCGCGAAAGCCGGGCGGTCACCCGGGACGGGCGAGTCGGCCGCGACGCGCGCGGTCCCGCGATCCTGTTGCCCGAGTTACGGCGATCGGCACGGCGCGACGAGGCAGAATCCCGATATGGCGTCCGAAGCTCCCGCCGCGCGGGACCGCAAACGGCACGGCAGGCATTACACGCCCCCTGTGCTGGCCCGGTTCCTGGCGCAACGGCTGCTACGCCATGTCGAGTTCTCGGACGCCGGCGTCCTGCGTGTGCTCGATCCGGCCTGCGGTGACGGCGAATTGCTGTTCGCCGTGCACCACGAGGTCGCGACCCGGTGTCCCGGCCTCCGCCTGGTGCTGGTCGGCTACGACCTGGATGCCCGAGCGCTCGCGGTCGCCCGCGAGCGCGCACGGGCGGCGGGGATCACCGCGCAATGGCACAGCGCCGACTTCCTCGCGGTGGAGGCCCAACTCGCGGACGGCTCGTTCGACGCGGTGATCACCAACCCGCCGTATGTGCGCACCCAGCAGCTGGGCGGATCGACGGCGCAGCTGCTGAGCAAGCGGTTCGGCCTGCGCGGGCGGATCGACCTGACCCATCCGTTCGTCGCGACGCTGCCGCGGCTGCTGGCCGCGGGAGGCGTGCTCGGCCTGTTGTGCGCCAACCGGTTCCTGACCACCAAGGCAGGCGCGAACATCCGGCGGTTGCTGGTGACCGACCTGGTTCCGGTCGAGCTGTACGACCTGGGCGACACCAAACTGTTCACCGCCGCCGTGCTCCCCGCGATCGCCATCGCGCGGCGCGCCGCGCACGGCGACGGCTGCCGCTACGTCTCCGCCTACGAGGCCACCGGCCAAACACCCGGCGAGAAGACGCTGTTCGATGCGCTCGTCGACCCGGGCGGCTCGATCGTCGAGTACAACGGCCGGACCTTCGTCATCGAGGTCGGTGAGCTGGCGACCGAATCCCAGGAGTCGACGTCCCCGGACTCCGCCGGAGCCGATCGCGGACGCGACGGCGGTTCGACCGGCGCGGCGACGGGGGACGGGGGACCAGAGCTGACGGCGGAACGAAGGACTCGCCGGGGTGTGGCGCGGGAACCGGAGGTCGCGTGGCGGATGTCGCACGACGCGATCGATTCCTGGCTGGCGCGGATAGCGGAGACGACTTGGCGCACTTTCGGCGATGTGGCACGCATCCGAGTGGGCATCAAGACGACCGCCGACCGCGTGTTCATCTCCGACCGCTGGGCTCAGGCCGAGCCGTGTCCGGAGTCCGAATTGCTGCTCGACCTGATCACCCACCACGATCTCGCGCCGTGGCGGACTACCCGCGCCCGCGAGGTGCGCGTGCTGTATCCCTACGACCTGGCCAGTGCACGCCGCACGCCGATCGATCTCGACGAATATCCCGCCGCGGCCGCGTATCTGCGGTCCCATCGGGAGACGCTGGCCGGACGCCGCTATGTCACCGAGAGCGGTCGCGCCTGGTATGAGATCTGGGTCCCGCAGCGGCCGCACCTGTGGCGCGAGCCGAAGCTGGTCTTCCCCGACATCAGCGACCGGCCGCGTTTCGCGCTGGACGGCTCGGGCGCGGTGGTCAACGGCGACTGTTACTGGATCTCACTGCCCGATCTGGCCGATCTGCCCGCCGAGGCGACGCGCTTGGCGTATCTGCTGATGGGGGTGGCCAATTCGGCGCTCGGGTTGCGGTTCTACGACGTGGTCTGCGGCAATCGGCTGTACTCGGGCAGGCGTCGGTGGATCACGCAGTACGTGTCGCGGCTGCCGGTGCCCGATCCGGCGGCCACCCGGTCGGCGGGTGTGATCGATCTGGTCCGTGAGTTCGTGGAGGGCCGGGTGCCGGATCTCGCGGCGCAGGCAGAGCTGGACGAGCGGGTGGCCGCAGCGTTCGGCGTCGGACTACGCCCTGACCCGGACGCCGACCATCGGCAGCAGGGTGCGGCGGGCGAATTCGCGCGCCGCGCCGCGATCGCTGACCGGGATCAGGCCGTCGGGGGTGAGAGCGAGCGACAGCGCCAGCCGGGCCATGATCTCGGCGACCAGATCGGCGTCGAAGTCGTGCGTGCCACCGGCATCCCGTAGCTCGCGCAGCTTCTCGGCCAGGTAGTCGCGGCCGACGGCGAGGATCGGTCCCGCCTCGGTGGTCAGCCGGGGCAGGATCAGGTCGGGCTCGGTCCGCAGCAGCCTGCGCAGCAGTTCGTTGCCCGCGATGGCGCCGATGAACGCCACGAAGATCTCCACCAGCTGATCGTCGTTGCCCGAGACGGTGCGCACCTGCTTCTCGATCGAGGCGACGAAGCGCTGCGCCTCCCGCACGCTGACCGCCTCGACCAGATCGTTCTTGGACTCGTAGCGCCGGTACAGCGTGGCCGGGCTGATACCCGCGCGGCGGGCGATCTCGCCCATGCTGGTCCGCTTGATGCCGAAATCCAGGAAGGCCGAGAGCGCGCTTTCCAGGAGCTTCTCGCCGTCGGCGACCGGTTTCTCGAGGATGCGTTGCAGCATGGGCGAGATGGTTGGCATCGGATCTCCAGTGGGTTCGGCGCGGCGGCCGGGCCGTGGCCGGTGGCGCGGCGTCGCGACGGTGCGGACGGGAACATCCATTATTTCATCGAGTGGGCGAAGCGTGAGCGGGCATCGCCGGACGGGGCGGTCCCGCCGAGTAGGTCGCGCGTCCATGTTCGACTGGCTAGCCTGTGGTCGGCGTCCGGCCCTGACCCTCGGCCGGTGCGGAAAGGGGTTGAGCCATGGGGTATTTCGCGGATCGAGTCGTGGCGATCACCGGGGCGGGTTCCGGTATCGGCCGGGAATTGGCCGTGGCGTTGGCCGGTGCGGGGGCGTGGCTGGCACTGTCGGACAAGTCGGCGGAGGCTGTCGCCGAGACGGGGGCGTTGTGCGCGGCCACCGGACGGGAGCCGGAGGTGAGCGCGGTGGACGTCACCGACCGCGCGGCCGTGCTCGCGTACGCGGAGCGGACCGTCGCGCGCTTCGGCCGGGTGGAGGCGCTGTTCAACAACGCGGGCATCCTGCACGTCGGCAGCGTGCTCGAGTCGCCGTTCAGCGACTTCGAACAAGTGATGGCCGTCGACTTCTGGGGTGTGGTCAACGGGACCAAGGCCTTCCTGCCGCATCTGCTGGCCGCCGATCGCGCGCATGTCGTCAACATGTCCTCGGCCTTCGGGTTGGTGGCCGTGGCGCGGCACGCGCCGTACAACGCGGCGAAGTTCGCCGTGCGCGGTTTCACCGACTCGCTGCGCCAGGACATGCGGGCAGCCGGCGGCTCGGTGCGGGTCACCGGGGTGTACCCCGGTGGCGTGCTCACCGGGATCGCCCGGTCGGCGAGCGTCGCGCCGGGGATCGACGCGGAGGAGGTGGTGCGCCGATTCGAAGGGCACGTGGCGCGGACCAGTCCCGCCGCCGCGGCGCGGACGATCCTGCGTGGCGCCGCGCGGGGCGAGGCCAAGGTTCTGGTCGGACTGGACGCCATCGCTGTGGACCTGGTCACAAGAATCGCCGGGTCGTACCACGAGAAGGTGCTGGACGTGGTATTCCGTTTCTGATCGCGGTCAGGGATGGGGATTGACGAAATGACAACCAGCCGAACATGTTTCACTCTATGGGGGAAGCCGGACGGGTCGCGCGGCGGTAGGGTGCGGGGACCCGAGTGGTGACGAAATGGGTTCTCGTCGAGTGTTTCTCGGGTTCTCCGGGGCGGGTGATCGCGGTGGGGTCCGCGCCGAAGTCGTTCGTGCCGCTGACCAACATCGTGCGCAATCCGCTGTCGCTGGCCGACGCGGAGACGGCACTCGGGCGGGCATGCGCGACCGGTGTGCCGGTGGCGGAAGTCTCCGCTGACGGGCGGCGCACGGTGCTGGCCGAGCCGCTGCTCATCTCGCCGCGGCGGGCGCATGCCGTCCGGCTGTGGGTGGGCCCGCGGCGGGAGCCGGTCACGGCGGCCGACCCGATGGGGGCGTGGTACTTCGATCTCACGACCAACCGCTCGGTGCGCAGCACCGACCTGCTGGACCTGTACGGCGTCGCGCCGGAGAACCGCGCCGCCGAGCTGGCCATCGCGGGCGCGTTCACCCGGTTGGTGACCAACCGCGACGAGAGCGAAGCGCTGGCGAAGATCGTCAACTCCGCGCCGGGCACCGAGCACCAGGCGGTATGGACCGTCCGGCGGGACGACGACGCGCTGCGCGCCGCGCATTTCGCCTGCCGGATCGTCGCCGAGCCCGATGACCGCGGCGAGTGTCACGTGCTGCTGTGCGGCGTGACCCAGGACATCGGCGCGGCCATCGCGGTCTCCGCGGCGCCGCCGCCCGCGATCCTGGAGTACACGCTGCTGGAAGCCGCCACCGAGCCCGGCGAGTACCGCGCGATCGTCAATCTGCGCTCGTTGCGGCTGATCCGGTGGATCGGCGCGCCCATGCCGGACATCGCCTGGGAGGACCGGCCGTGGCAGCCGAGGCCGCAGATCCATCCGGACGATCTGGCCACCGCGAAGACCATGTCACGGGACCTGGCGCGGCATCGCACCGAGGGAACGGTGCGTCTGCGCAGGCTCGACGGTGGTTGGCAACCGGTACGGATACGGGCCGCGTTGATGGCGCTGGATCAGCACACCACGGCTGGACTGGCCACGGTCACCGCGGAATCGTGAACCGCGGTGACCGTGGTAACGGAGTCATCGGCACGGCAGGTCCAGCTCGGCCATCTCCTTCTCGATCGCGTTCGCGGCGAAATCCACACCGCGGGAACGCAATTCATGAACCCGGCGCTGGAGTGCCTCGACTCCGCCGGGTTGGGCCGCGATGTCGGCGACGCTGATCCGGCCCTTGGGCCCGTGCACACCCGACTGCACGTACGACACCGTGATACCTCCTGCCTAACGCCCGCCCGCCCACCGACCCGGGTGGGTTCACCACTGCGCTACAAGTCGCACGACAACCGTGTCGACAGGAGAGCCCGGGTCGCCGGGCACGCTGGCTGAATGTTATCAGCGATCTTGACAGGACACTTGATCAATGTGTCCTGTTTCACACCTGATTTCCCGTGCGATGTTGAGCTGTATTTGCTAGGTAGACAGTCGCATTCAGGCGAATGCGATCTTGCTCCTCGGCGCCGAGCTCCCGACGCACCTTGCCGGGCACTCCCGCCACGAGGGAACCGGGCGGAATCCGCGCCCCTTCCGGGATCAGCGCGTTGGCCGCGATCAGGCTGCCTGGCCCGACGACGGCGCCGTTGAGGATGGTGGCGCCCATGCCGACCAGCACGTCGTCGCCGATGGTGCAGCCGTGCAGGATCGCGTTGTGGCCCACCGAGACCCCCGCGCCGACGGTGAGCGGGAAGCCGGGGTCGGCGTGCAGCACGCAGCCGTCCTGGATATTGCTGCGCGCGCCGACCTCGATCGTCTCCAAGTCGCCGCGCAGCACCGCGCTGTACCAGACGCTCACCTCGGCGCCGAGCCGCACGCGGCCGATCACGGTGGCGTTCGGCGCGATCCACGCGCTCTCCTCGATCTCCGGCGCATGCTCGCCCAGCTGAATCCGCATGGTCACGAACTTAGTGCAACCGCTCGGCTCTGCCCTTGGAAGCTGGTGCGGTGGGCGGCGGGGCTGGTGCCGAGGATGCGGTGGAAGTGGTGGCGCAGGCTCACCGCCGTGCCGAAGCCGGTGTCGACGGCGATGCGTTCCACGGTGTCGGTGGTGGACTCGAGCAGCAGCCGTGCCCGGTCGGTGCGCTGGAGCAGCAGCCACTGCTGCGGGCTGGTGCCGGTGCGGTCGCGGAAGCGGCGGGTGAAGGTGCGCCGCGACATGAGCGCGACGCGGGCCCAGCGATCAAGGTCGACCGGGTCGCCGAGATGGGTTCGCGCCCAGACCATGGCGCGCTCGATCGGATCGTCGTCGGCGGCGTCGGGGACCGCGACCGGGATGTACTGCGCCTGGGAGCCGCTGCGGTGCGGAGCGGTGACCAGTGCTCTGGCCAGTTCGGTGGCCGCTTTGCTGCCGAGATCACCGCGGACCAGGTGCAGGCAGCAGTCCAGCGCCGCGGCCACGCCCGCCGAGGTGACGACGTCGCCCAGATCCGACCACAGCGTGTCGGCGCGGACCCGGACGGCCGGAAACGCGCGGGCCAGTTCGGCGGCGGAGGCCCAGTGCGTGGTCACTTCCCGTCCGTCGGCCAGTCCGCTGGCGGCCACCGCCCACGAGCCGAGGCACAACCCGACGATCCTTGCGCCGCCCGCGTGGGCGGCGCGCAGGGCAGCGTTCAGTTCGCCGGACAGCGGTTCGCCTGCTCGCCAGCTCGGGATCACGACGGTGTCGGCGCGCGTCAGCGTGTCGAGGCCGTGGTGGACACGGATGTCGAATCCGGCCGGGGTCGCCAGGCTTCCGGGCTGCTCGGCGCACACGTCCACCCGATAGGGCGGGGGCCCTTCGACGCCGACCCGGCCGAAGACGAGGCTGGGCACCGACAGGTGAAACGGGCTGATTCCGTCGAACGCCAAGACGGCCACCGTACGCATGGCCCGATCTTAACGGTAAGCGGCTCACGGGCCACTGGTTACCGGTACGCGGGCAGGACAAGATCAACGGCATGAGCGACACGATCGAACGCACCGGGGTAGAAGTCCTGCACATCGGCGGTCCGACACTGCGGTTCCGCTACGCGGGCCGCACCTGGCTGACCGACCCCACCTTCGACGAGCCGGGCGACTACCCGGGCGTCGTCACCTTGCACAAACTCACCGGCCCCGCGGTGTCGGCCGAGGAGGTGGGCCCCGTGGACGTGGTGCTGCTCTCGCACGACGAACACGCCGACAACCTGGACGACTCCGGACGGAAACTGCTGACCACGGTGCCGACCGTGCTGTCAACACCCGGCGCCGCGACCCGGATCGATGGCGTGCGAGGGCTGGAGAACTGGGAGACCGTCACGGTGCACGGCGTCCGGGTGACCGGTGTCCCCGCCCTGCACGGTCCCGAGGGGTGCGAGCCGTTCAGCGGGATCGTCACCGGCTTCGTGCTGCGCGCCGAGGGCGAGCCGACGGTATACGTCTCCGGTGACAACGCCTCCGTCGAGGTGGTGCGCGAGATCGTCGAGCGGATCGGCCGCATCGACATCGCCGTACTCAACATCGGCGCCGCCAACATCGGCCGCTTCGGCGACGCCGACGTCACCTTGAACGCGCGCACCGCGCTGCGGGCGGCCGAGGTGCTCGGCGACGCGGTGATCGTGCCGGTGCATGCCGAAGGCTGGGCGCACTTCAGCGAGAACCTCGACTACCTGGGCCACGTCTTCCGTTACGGCGGCCGCGCCGAGCAGTTGCGGATACCGCCGCTGGGCCGCGCCGCGATCGTGTGAGCGGTGCCGTCCGCGCTCAGCTGGGCAACGTGCCGAGAAACTCGCCCGCGGCGCGGGCGCGGGTGGTCGCCGTGCGCGTTCGGCGCGTCGGTCGTGGCGCGGGCCCGGTGCCGGGGCGACGATGACGGTATGAGGATCGGAGTACCACGGGAGGTCAAGGAGCAAGAGTTCCGGGTAGCCCTGACGCCGGCGGGCGCCGGGGAACTGACCGGGCACGGACACGAGGTGCTGGTGCAGGCGGGCGCGGGCGTCGGATCGGGATTCCCCGACGCAGGCTACGCCGCGGCGGGGGCCCGCCTGGTCCCGGACGCCGACCAGGTATGGCGGGAAGCCGAGCTGGTGCTGAAGGTGAAGGAACCGATCGCGCCGGAGTACCCGCGGATGCGCCGCGATCAGGTGCTGTTCACCTTCCTGCACCTGGCCGCGTCGCGCGAGTGCACCGACGCCGTGTTGCGCTCGGGCATCACCGCGATCGCCTACGAGATGGTCCGCGCCGCCGACGGCTCGCTGCCGCTGCTGGCTCCGATGAGCGAGATCGCGGGCAAGCTCGGTGCCCAGGTGGGCGCGTATCACCTGATGGCCCCGCTCGGCGGTGCGGGGCTGCTGCCCGGCGGCGTCCCCGGCGTGCGTCCCGCGGAAGTCGTCGTGCTCGGCGGCGGCGTCGCGGGATCGAACGCGGCCGCGGTCGCCATGGGCATGGGCGCGCGCGTCAGCGTGCTGGACACCAACCTGCGTCGGTTGCGCGAACTCGACGCCCGCTTCGACGGGCGGATCACCACCGTCGCGTCGAATGCCACGGAGATCCGGCGGGCGGTGCTGTCGGCCGACCTGGTGATCGGCGCGGTGCTGGTTCCCGGCGCGCGTGCGCCGGAACTGGTCTCCGACGACCTCGTCGCCGGGATGCGCCCCGGCGCCGTGCTGGTGGACATCTCGATCGACCAGGGTGGTTGCTTCGCCTCCGCGCGCCCGACGACGCACGCGGATCCCACCTTCCGGGTGGCGGATTCGCTGTTCTACTGCGTCGCCAACATGCCGGGCGCGGTGCCGCACACCTCGACGATCGCGCTCACCAACGCGACCCTGCCCTACGTACGGGCGATCGCCGACCTCGGCTGGCAGGAGGCATGCGCCACGCACCCCGATCTGGCCCACGGGCTCACCGCGGACGCCGGGCGGCTGCTGTCGGCGGAAGTCGCCGCCGCGCACGGGTATTCGCGGCCGCTCGGCGTCGCGGGCTGACTACTCCTGCCCGGTGAGGCCCTCGCCCAGGTACCAGTCCGGCTCGCCGCTGGTGGGCAGGTCACGCAGCTTGTCCGGGTTGCGGACCACGTCGATCGACACGATGCGACCGTCGTCGACGGTGAAGGCGAAGACGCCCGTGTGGGTGCCGTCGAAGACCACCAGCCCGGGTTGGCCGTTGACCAGCACCGCGCGGCCCCAAGCGCCCGCCGCGGACGGGGCGTGGTACCAGCCGAGCAGCAGCTTGGCCACGATCTCGGCGCCGTGCACGGGCTGCCGGATCGCGGGCACCTTGCCGCCGCCGTCGGCGGTGAGGCTGACGTTCGCGTCGAGCACACCGAGCAGAGCGCTCAGATCGCCGGACCGCCAGGCCAGGGCGAAGGCGGACACCACCTTCTGCTGCTCGTCCGGAGAGGCCGGGAAGCGCGGAGTGCCCTGCTCGACGTGCTTGCGAGCCCGGGAGGCGAGCTGACGGACGGCGGCCGGGGTGCGGCCGACCACCTCGGCGACCTCCGGGCCGCTCATGCCGAACACGTCCTGGAGCACGAACGCGGTGCGCTCGGCGGGCGACAGGGACTCGAGCACGACCAGCAGCGCGGTGGTGACCCGCTCGTCCTGGGTGATCCGGTCGGCGGGATCCTCCCAGCTGGTCACCTCCGGCTCCGGCAGCCATTCGCCGACGTACTGTTCGCGGCGCACGCGGGCGGAACCGAGGTGGTCGAGGGCGAGCCGGCCGGTCACGGTGGACAGCCACGCGCGCAGGTTGTCGATCTCACCCGCGGCGCCCGCCTCGTACTGGCGCTGCAACCGCAGCCACGCCTCCTGCACGACGTCGTCGGCGTCGCTGAGACTGCCCAACGTGCTGTAGGCGAGCCTGCGCAGATACCCGCGGTGCTCCTCGAACTGCCGGGCCAGCTCGGCTTGGTCGAGGGGCTCACGCTGTTCGGAAGTCACTTGGTCGCCTGTTCGTCGTTCGGCCCCTGCCGGGGCGAGTCTATGGTGCGTCACCCGATCGACGACGCAGGGGAACAGAGTGTGACATGGCTTCGAGCGGTGAGCCGTCTGCGCGGGGCCGGTCACCCGACCGATAGCCTCACCGGGTGCAGAAGGGGACCTCTACCGCGATCGGGTTGCTGCTCGGATTCGCGCTCGACCGGGCGTTCGGCGATCCGCGGCGGTGGCATCCGGTGGCCGGATTCGGCTCGGCGGTGGCGGCTCTGGAATCGGTGACCTACGCCGACCGGCGCACGGCGGGGCTGGTGCACGAGGCGCTGGCCGTCGGCACGGTGGTCGGGCTCGGCATGGCCGTGCGGCGCGGCGGGGTGGCGTCGACCGCGGTCGCGACCTGGACCGTCCTGGGTGGACGCAGCCTGGCCCGGGCCGGGCACGCGATGGCCGATCGACTGGAGGGTGGCGACCTCGAGGGGGCTCGCGCGCTGCTGCCCTCGCTGTGCGGCCGCGATCCGCAGGCGCTCGACGCGGACGGGCTCGCCCGCGCGGCCCTGGAGTCCATCGCCGAGAACACCTCCGACGCGGCCGTAGCCCCGGTGGTCTGGGGCGCGGTCGCGGGCGTCCCGGGTCTGCTCGGGTACCGCGCGATCAACACGCTCGACGCGATGATCGGCTACCGCGACCAGCGCTACCGGCGCTTCGGCTGGGCCGCCGCGCGCGTCGACGACGCGGCCAATCTGATCCCGGCGCGGGTCACCGGTGTGCTCACCGCCGCGCTCGCCCCCTTGATCGGCGGGCGGCCCCCTGCCGTCCTGGCCGCATGGCGGCGTGACGCGGCCGGCCATCCGAGCCCGAACGCGGGAGTCGTGGAAGCGGCGATGGCCGGGGCGCTCGGCGTCCGGCTGGGCGGCCGTACCGAATACCCGCACGGTGTGGAGCTGCGCCCGGTGCTCGGCGACGGCCCGGCTCCCACCGTGCACGACCTGCGCCGCGCCGTTCGCCTTTCCGAGGCCGTGCAACTCACCGCCACTCTGCTCGCCGCCGCCGTCGCCGCGACCAGGCGCTGAGTGATTCGACGTGGGTCGCCGCCGTCGGGCGCGACCACCCCGAGCCGAACTCGCGAGGACGGCGACGTCTTCAGGGCGGTCGACGGGGGCCGGATAGGGTTTCGCGGTGCGGATCGGACTCATCACCATCGTCGTGGCGGAGTACGACCCCGCGATCGAATTCTTCGTCGACACCCTGGGATTCGAGCTGGTCGAGGACTCGGCGGCGCTCACGAACGACGGCCGTCCGAAACGCTGGGTGGTCGTGCGGCCGCCCGGTGCCGAGACGGGCATTCTGCTGGCCCGAGCCGACGGTAGGGCGCAAGCCGCGGTGATCGGGCACCAGGTCGCGGGGCGGGTCGGGTTCTTCTTGCAGGTGGGGGACTTCCAGTCGGCGTACGACCGGATGGTTTCCCGCGGCGTCGAGTTCGTGCGCGCGCCGCGCGTCGAGCCGTATGGGCGGGTCGCGGTCTTCCTGGACATCGCGGGGAACCGGTGGGATCTGCTCGGGCCACCTCAGCCCTGACGCGAACTCCGACGGCGTCGAGCCGCGGCGTAGTGCCGAATGGCCGCGGCGCCGGGATCAACCGCGGCCGCGGCCGTAGCGGTCGGCCAGGCGGGCTTCGGTAGTCGGCGCGGCCGGAGCCGGCGAGGGAATCGGCCCGGACCGGATCGGCTCGGTGGGCGACGGCGAGCGGGGTGGCTCGGCGGAGGCCTTCTCTTTCCTTCTTTCCCGGATCTCGGCGTAGACGAAGTAGCCGAGGCCGAGGGGAGCCATGATGCCGAAGGCCAGCCATTGCAAGCCGTAGGACAGATACGGGCCCGCGTCGAGTTGGGGAAGCGGGGTGGGGGTGAACGCGCCCGGTTGGCTCTCGCCCAGCTGGAGGTAACCGCCGCGCTCGCCGCCGGTGGGCACGGGGGTGATGGACTGCTGGAGGACCGTCGATTCCTGCGTGGTGTCGATGGAGTACACCTGGCGATAGCCGTCCTGGACGCTCGGATCCTTACCCGGCGTGACGCCCTCGGACATCCGGACCCTGGCCTCGACGCGCTGCGGCCCGGCGGGCGGTGCGGGGATCTGCGGCGGGCGTGTCCCGTCGACGGCGGAAACCAGCCCGCGGTCGACGAGCAGCAGGGGGCCGTCGGCCAGCCGGAACGTCGCGAGTACCGCGTACCCCGGAGCGCCGTCGAGGTGGCGCAGCCGCACCAGAACCGTCGAGTCGGGCACGTAACTGCCGGTGGCGGTGACCCGCCGCCATTCGGTGTGCGCGCCGTTCCCAGTGTCGGAGAGCACGGTGGTGACGTCGACGGGATCGGCTCGCACCGAGTCGGCGATCAGCTGGTTGCGGTGCGAAGTGGCCGTGTTCTTGCCGAGTTGCCACGGGGCGAGCACGGTGAAGCACAGATAGGCGAACGCGGCGACCAGCACGGCCAGGATCAGCCAGCTGGGACGCAACAGGAACGCGAGCCTGCGCATCAGCGTCGCTCGTCGGGAACGGGTCGCAGGTCGGGCGGTTCGGCGGCCAGTTCGGCGCGCACCCAGTCGAGCAGGCCGGGGACGGCGGCCTCGATCTGCGCGCGCACGAGTTCGAAGTCCGCCGCGTCGCCGTAGTAGGGGTCGGCCACGTCGTGGTCGTCGGCGTCGGGATCGAAGGCGCGCAGCAACCGCAGCCGCTCGGCCGGGATGCCGAGGCGGACCAGGTCACGCTGATGGGAGCGGTCCAGGGCGACCACCAGGTCGGCGTCGCTGTGCTCGGCGCCGAACACGGCGGCGACGTGCCCGGTCGGGTATCCATATTTGCGCAGGGTGGCGCTGGTGCGAGGGTCCGCGTCGGCGCCCACGTGCCAGGAACCGGTGCCCGCGCTGCTCACCCGGACCCGGTTGGCCAACCCGGCCCGGTACAGGTGCGAGGCGAAGATCTTCTCCGCCATCGGAGAGCGGCAGATGTTGCCGGTACAGACGAACGAGACGTGCAGCTGACCCACGCCTGCCATTCTGGCCGGTTCTGCTCCGGGACCGCCACGTAGGGTGTGCTCTCGTGGCCGAGGACACCGTCGATCGCGCGAAACTGCGTCACCACGGCGACGTGGACGCACGTGCGGGCATGCTCGATTTCGCGGTCAACGTCCAAGGGCTCGCACCACCGGAGTGGCTGCGGCGGCGTCTGGCCGAGCGGTTGTCCGATCTGGGCCGCTATCCCAGCGTCGAGGACGCCGACGCGGCCCGTCGCGCGGTCGCGGCCCGGCACGGCCGCTCTCCCGGCGAGGTATTGCTGCTGGCAGGCGCGGCGGAAGGGTTTGCGCTGCTGCCCCGCCTCGCGCCGCGCTCGGCCGCGGTGCTGCACCCGTCGTTCACCGAGCCGGAACTCGCGTTGCGGGAGGCGGGCGTCCCCGTCGCCAGGGTCGTATTGGAACCTCCCTACCGGCTCGATCCCGCCGCGGTGCCCGCCGAGGCCGACCTCGTGGTGCTCGGCAACCCGACCAACCCGACCTCGGTGCTGCATCCCGCGGCCACCATCCGCGCCCTGCGCAGGCCGGGCCGCGTCATCGTGGTCGACGAAGCCTTCGCCGACGCGGTGGCGGGCGAGCCGGAATCCCTCGCCGCCGACTCCGCGCCCGACCTGCTCGTGCTGCGCAGCCTCACCAAGACGTGGGCGCTGGCGGGGCTGCGCTGCGGCTATTTCCTCGGCGCACCGGATGTGCTCGCGCGCCTCGACCACGGGCGGCCGCACTGGCCGCTGGGCACCCTGCAACTGGAGGCCATCATCGCCACCGCGAGTCCCGCGGCCGTGGCGGAGTCCGAGCGCCGCGCGGGGACGCTCGCCGTGCACCGCGCCGCGATGGTCGAACGCCTGATCGGCCTGGGCGTCGAAGTCCACACGCCGGCGGCGGGCCCGTTCCTGCTGCTCCGCGTGGCGGACGGTGAATTGCTGCGCAAACACCTGGCTGCCGAGGGCATCGCGGTCCGTCGTGCGGACACCTTCCCCGGTCTCGGCCCGGACCACCTGCGCGTCGCGGTTCGTGGCGTCGAGGAGGTCGATCGGCTGGTCGCCGCGATCCGGTCGGCCGATGTCCGGTAGGCACACGACTTCGATCAGGCGGGGGAGTATGAGTTCGATGCTTCGCCCCGGCTGTGCACCGGATACGGCGTTTCCCCCGCGGCGGAGGTCTCGGCCGGAATCGCCGTCGTCTCCGGACTTGCGTCAGCCATACGTCGATCGCGCGCTCGGGACACGGGCGAGTGCCCGGAATCGAAGCCGATCCGGAAAAGAACCAGTGCAGCAGTGCAGGACGGAAGCGAAGGAAGGTGGACGATGACCACGCTCGCGGATCTCATCGGGGTGCTCGACGCGGCGTACCCGCCCGCGCTGGCCGAGCCGTGGGACTCGGTCGGCCTGGTCTGCGGTGACCCGGCCGAGGAACTGACCCGGGTGCTGTTCGCGGTCGACGCCACCGCGGCGGTCGTCGACGAGGCGATCGACTGGCGCGCGCAGGCCCTGGTGGTGCATCATCCGCTGCTGTTGCGCGGCGTCGACACCGTCGCGGCGAGCACGCCGAAAGGCGCGCTGCTGCACCGGCTGATCCGCTCCGGTTGCGCGCTGTTCACCGCGCACACCAACGCCGACTCCGCCGACCCCGGCGTGTCCGACGCGCTCGCCGCGGCGCTCGGCCTTATGGTGACCGGCCCGCTGGACGCGAAACCCGAATCCGCCGTGGACCACTGGGTGATCCAGGTGCCACGCACGCACACCGACGCGGTGCTCGCCGCGCTTTTCGCCGCCGGCGCGGGTAGGCGGGAACACGCTTGCGACTGTGCGCTGCGGGTGCCCGCGACAGGGCAGTTCCGGCCGACTCCGGAGCAAGGCTCCCTGACCGAACTCCAGCACGTCGAGGAGGACCGGGTGGAGGTGACAGCACCGCCCGCGGCGCGTTCGGCCGTGCTCGCCGCGCTGCGCGCCGCCCATCCGAGCGCGGACCCGGCCTATCACATCAGTGAACGCGCCCAGCTGCCGTCGTCGCTCGGCATCGGCCGCGTCGGCACCCTGCCGGAACCGGAATCGTTGCGCGCCTTCACCGAACGCGTAGGCCGCTCCCTTCCGCCCACCGCGTGGGGTGTTCGCGCCGCGGGTGATCCTGACCGCACCGTCTACACCGTGGCGGTGTGCGGGGGAGCGGGTGACTCCTACCTGGGCAGGGCCGCGGGGCTCGGCGTCGATGTCTACCTCACCTCCGACCTGCGCCACCATCCGGTCGACGAGCACCTGCGCAAGGGCGGTCCCGCCGTGGTCGACGCCGCGCACTGGGCGACCGAATTCCCTTGGTGCGCGCAGGCCGAGACGGTGGTGCGAACCGCCCTGCCCGGCCTGGAGACCAGGGTGTCCACGCTGCGCACCGACCCGTGGACGGTGCGCGCGCCGGGCTGAGCGCCGCACGTCCGCGTCCGAAGCCGTTGTCGCGGCGACGAACCGGCAACGGCGTGTCGGGGCGTATGCGCGCCGTGCCGGAAAAGGTTGGGCGGTTCGGGTGAATCGAGTAGTTCGTGCGGGGTACAACTACCGCATGAACTTCCCGGTTGATTTCGGGCTCGTGCAGATCGGGCTGATCCTGCTGCTGGTCGCCGGTGTGGCGCTGATCGTCTCCGGCCTGATCGCCGCGCGCCGGGTCGGGATGCGGCCGCTGCTCGCGCGCGGGACCGGCGGGCTCGCGCTGCTGCTGGTCGCGGCGGTGCTGCTGTGGATCGCGACCCTGCTGCAGACGTACCTCGGCCTGACGGGGGAGATCAAGGCGGCCCACGTGGTGGCCAAGCCGGTGGCGGGACAGGAACACCAGCTCGACGTCGATCTCATCCTGTACGGCGACGACGACCATCCCGAACAGCGCGAGACCTACCGCGTCGAGGGCGACATGTGGGTGCTGCAAGCGGGCATCGTCGAGCTGGAGCCGTGGGTCAACGCCCTGGGCTTCCACTCCGGCTACCGGATAAGCCGCCTGTACGGACAGCGTCTCGACGGCGTCGCGACCCAGCAGAACCAGATCTTCCTCAACGACGGCGACAAGGACTTCTTCGCCGACATGCGCGAGGGCCGCTGGTGGACCCAGCCGTTCGTGCGCTCGGCCTACGGCAACGCGGTGATCGCGGTGCCCGGCGAGTACGACGTCTACATCTCCCGCGACGCCATCAAAACCCGCACCGTCGGCGGCTGACGCGGGTCCGCCGGTCCGGCGGGGTACGGTTGAACACCAGTCCCGTCCACGCCGTCCAGGAGTTTGCCCGCGTTGAATGTCGAACCCCCGCTCCAGGCCGAGTTGCTGCGGCTCGCCGCCGTCGACGCCGAGCTGACCCGGATCGCGCACCGCCGCACCGTGCTGCCCGAGCAGCAGGAGGTGGCGCGACTGGAAGCCGAGCGCAACGCGCACTCCGACGCCGCGGTGGCCGTGCAGATCGCGCTGGACGATCTCGACCGCGACATCCGCAAGCTGGAGGGCGAGGTCGAGGCCGTGCGCAAGCGCGAGGAGCGCGACAAGGCCATGCTCGCCGCGGGAACGGTGAACGCCAAGCAGCTTTCGGAGATCCAGCACGAACTGGGCAGTCTGGAGCGGCGCCGCTCGGTGCTGGAGGACGAACTGCTCGAGGTGATGGAGCGGCGCGAAGCCTCCGCCGCCGACTACGAGCACGCGGGCGCGCGGCTGAGCAAGACCGAGGAGGAACTCACCGTCGCCCTGCGTCAGCGCGACGAGGCGCTCGCTGATCTGGACGTGGCGCAGACGCGCTGCGAGACCGATCGCGCGGGCTCGGTGGCGAAGCTGCCCGGCGAACTGCTCGCTATCTACGACCGGCAGCGCGAACAGCACGGCGCGGGCGCCGCGCTGCTGCAGGCTCGCCGCTGTGGCGCGTGCCGCATCGAACTCGATCGCGGCGAGATCGCGCGGATCGCCAAGACCGCTCCCGACGTGGTCGTGCGCTGCCCGGAGTGCGGTGCGATCCTGGTCCGGACCAAGGAATCGGGGCTGTGAGCTGGCCGCGACCGGTTGTCCGGGCACAGCGATGAGCTTGCCCGAGGTGATCGTCGAAGCCGACGGCGGATCGCGGGGCAATCCCGGTCCGGCCGGATACGGTGCGGTGGTCTTCGACGCCGGCCGCGTCCGGGTGCTCGCCGAGCGCCGGGAGTTCCTCGGCATCGCCACCAACAACGTCGCCGAATATCGCGGATTGATCGCCGGATTGGAGGCGGCCGCGGAACTGGGCGCCGAGTCGGTGCTGGTGCGTATGGATTCCAAGCTGGTCGTCGAGCAGATGTCCGGTCGCTGGAAGATCAAGCACGCGGCCTTGATCCCGCTCGCCGATCGAGCCCGCAGGATCGCCGCCGGATTGGGCCGGGTCACTTACAGCTGGATTCCGCGCTCGCAGAACTCGCACGCCGACCGGCTGGCGAACGAGGCCATGGACGAGGGCACCGGCGTCGCGGAGGCCACCGCGCAGGCCGCGGACGAGCGGGAGGCCGCGGACCCGGCCCTGGCGGTCACCGAGCGCGATCTGCCGAGCCGGATCGATGAAGTCGGGGACGCGAACGCCGAGCAGTCCGAATCCGCGCAGCAGGGGCCGGGGTGGACCGGTGCCACCGGTCGTCCCACCCGGTTGCTGCTGCTTCGCCACGGTCAAACCGAGTTGTCGTTGCAGCGCCGGTATTCCGGGCGCGGCAATCCGCCGCTCACCGCCTTGGGCCGGGAGCAGGCCGCGCGGGCCGCGAAAATGCTCGCCGCCAAAGGCGGTATCGCCGCGGTGATCAGTTCTCCGCTCGGCCGGGCCAGGGAGACCGCGGAGGCGGCCGCCGCCGCGCTCGGGGTCGCGGTGGAGGTCCACGACGGGTTGATCGAGACCGACTTCGGCGAGTGGGAGGGGCTGACCTTCGCGGAGGCCGCGCAGCGCGACCCCGGCCTGCACGCCCGCTGGATCGGCGATCCCACCGTCGCGGCGCCCGGCGGGGAGAGCTTCGAGGAGGTCTTGCAGCGGGTGGAGGCCGTGCTGCGCGATCTGCTCGGACGTTACCCCGGCGCCAATGTGGTTGTGGTCAGCCACGTGACCCCGATCAAGACCTTGCTTCGGCTGGCCCTCGATGTCGGCCCCGCGTTGCTGTACCGGTTGCATCTGGATCTGGCGTCGCTATCGATAGCGGAGTTCTATCTCGACGGCGGGTCTTCGGTGCGTCTGGTGAACGATACGTCCTACCTCTGAGGCCGCCGCCGCGCCCGAATCGAGGGCGAATGTGGTGCGCGGAGGGCGAATTATGCCCCATTGCAACACATTTGCGTTTCACAATCGCGCGATGCGGTGAATCTCACTTCAACTCTGCCTTGCGCGGCGAGTAGCGGTAGGCTTCCGGTCGGTCAGGCACAGGCGTCCAGCTGCCTGGTCGGGGTCGCCGCAGTGGCCTCGATCAGTGCTGCTCGGTGGGACGATTTCGCGCGGGCAGCGTCGCTCGCGCCGCGTCTCGGTGGGAAGCCCCTGTGCCGTCGAGTGGTTCGATGAGAGTGCAGGTTCGATGAGCAGTCCGATCAAGGTTGTCGTTCTCGGGGCGGGGATCGGAGGACTCACCACCGCGGCTGCTCTGCGGCAGGCGGGTTTCGGCGTCGAACTCTATGAAGCGGGTCCCGAGCTGCGGGCGCAGGGTTTCGGACTTTCCGTGCAGGCCAACGGAATCAACGCACTGCGCACCCTCGGCCTCGGGCTCGACGAGCAACTGCTCGAACGCGGCGGCCGGGTGGAGACCTTCCGCTTCTGCAACCCCGACGGCAGCCCGATCCGGGTGCTCCCCGTGCACCGGCTCGATGCCCAGCTCGGCGCTCCCGCCGTCGCGCTGCACCGTACCGACCTGCACGACGTGCTGCTGCGCGAGATCGGTGACACACCGACGTTCGTCGGGGCGCAAGCCACCCGCTTCGTCGACGACGGCGAGCACGTGCGCGTCGAGTTCGCCGACGGCCGGGTCGCCGAGGGCGATCTGCTCGTCGGCGCCGACGGCATCCACTCGGTGGTGCGGGCCCAATTGCACGGCCGCGCCGAGCCGCGCCCCGGCAATTTCGTGTGCTGGCTGGCCTGCATCCCCTTCGAGCATCCCAACGTCGCCCGCGGCCTCTCGGCGCATTTCTGGGGCACCGGAATGCGTTTCGGCATCCACGACATCGGCCACGGCCGGGTGTACTGGTGGGGCACCAAGACGTTGCCCGCCGAGGAGGCCGCGAACTGGCAGGGCGGTAAGGAAGAGCTGCTGCGCCTCTACGCCGACTGGGCGCCGGAGGTGCGCGCCTGCATCGAGCAGACCGACGAGGCGGCGATCCTGGCCGTGCCCGCGCAGGACCGTCCGCCGCTGGCCCAATGGGGCCGCGGCCGGGTGACGCTGCTCGGCGACGCGGCGCACCCGATGCTGCCCAGCCTCGGCCAGGGCGCCAACGCCGCCATCGAGGACGCGGTGGTGCTGGCCGGTGTGCTGCGCAACTCGTTGGATCCGGTCGCGGGACTGCGTCGTTACGAGAAACTGCGCGCCGACCGCACCGCCATGTTCGTCAACGGCTCGGCTTCGCTGGCCAAGATCGAGCAGACCACCGACCCGCGCCTGGTGCGGGTGCGCGACACCTACTTCCGGCACGCGCCCACCGAATTCTTCCTGCGCGAACTCGGCAAGCCGATGTCCTTCCCGGCGCCGGACGGGCCGACCGCGCGGCTGCCGCGCCCGCTCTCGCCGGTCGAGCGCTGGCACTGGATCGCCGATCAGCTGGCGCCGCTGCACATCCTGTCGCGCGTGCGGATCCGGGGGCACGTCGAGGTCGAGCAGATCCGCGCCGGCCTGGACGAGGTGCAGCGCCGACATCCGCTCTTGCGGGTCGCCGTCGCCGCCGAACCCGACGGCACCGCACCGCGTTTCGTGGCGGTGCAGGCGCCGATTCCGCTGCGTGTGATCGAATCCGAGGACAGCACGAACTGGCTGGCCGAGGCCGACGAGGTGGAACTGCGCGAGCCGTTCGACTGGCGCACCGGCCCGCTGGCCAGGGCGGTGCTGATCAAGGAGACCGATGGCACCAACGAGCTGATCGTCACGCTGCACTACGCCATCGCCGACGGCGAGAGCGCGCTGTCGGTGGCGAAGCAGGTGCTCCAAGTCGCCGCCGGGGAAGCGGCCGACTTCGCGCCCGCCCCGGTGCGGCCGGGCCCGGAGGAGCTGTTCCCGCCGCGCTTCCAGGGGGCGGGCGGTGCGCTGCGCACCGCGGGTTCGTTCCTGCGCGACCAGAAGTCGCAGCTGCGCAAGCCGCACAGACTGGAGCCAACCACGCTGGCGCCGCCCGCCCAGCGGCGCAGCCGGGTGGTGCACCGCAGCCTCGACGCCGACCGGCTCGACGCGCTCACCGCGGGCTGTGATCGCCACGGCGTCGGCCTGCAGGCCGCCCTCTCCGCCGCGCTGCTGATCGCGGCGGCCAGGGAGGCGGGCACCGAGAAGGCCACCTGGTACACCGTCGGCAGCTCGGTCAACTTCCGCGACCATCTCGACGGCGCCGCGGGCGACACCGAGGTCGGCACCTATCAGGGCATGATCGCCACCCCGGCGAAGTACGCGCCGTGGGCGTCGCTGTGGGAGATCGCGGCCGAGATCGAGCGGGAGTACGGTGCGCGGATGGACCGGCGCGACCATCTGTCCGCGTTGAACCTGCTGAAGGTGGCCGCGCCGAAGTCGGTGTCGGCCAGTGCGTCCACGGTGAAACTCATGGATACCCGCGGCCCGGGTCATCTCTGTATGACCTACCTGGGCGACTACCCCTTCCCGGACAAGATCGGCTCCTGGCAGCTGGAGGGCGCGCAGTTCGTCTCCGGCATGTCCGTCAGCGGTTTCATCATGGCCACCGCCAACGCGACGCACAACGAGCTGTCCCTCAATATCGGCTACGTCGAGCCCGCCGTATCACGCGACCGGGCCGACCGTCTCGCCGACGAAAGCGTGCGCGCGCTGCTGTCGGCCTGCTGACCGGCCGCGCATACACCGCGATAACAACAGCAGAGTCGCGGCATCGGCAGAGCCGATGCCGTGATTCGCGATATCGATAACTTGATAAGCGTGGTAGCAGCTTTGCGTGACAGTGATCAGGGTGGGCTTGGGTAGATCTGCGCACGGCCGGTGCCGCGACTGTCGCGATAGGAGTGACTGTGCCATTCGAACCGAGTGCTACTTCCGAAAGACCCCCCGAAGCCTGGCCGGTCAGCGCCTATCAGCGCGATGTGTTGTCGGTTTCCTACCGGTATGCCCCGGCGCCGGTCACCCGAAACGCCTACTGCGCGTTCCTGGACGAGCCTTTCGATATGGCCCGGTTGCGCGCGGTGGTCCGCAGGGCGCTGCTCGGTGACGCCGCGCTGCGCCTGAGGTTCGAGTTCTCCGAAGGCCGCTTCTGGCAGTGGGTCTGCGACGAGCTACCCGAGGTCGAGCTGGTCGATCTCAGCTGGGCGTCGGATCCCGCCGCGGCACGGCGCGACTGGGTGAACCGGGCGAACGTGACGCCCTCCCCGCCGCGCCAGCCGTTCCGGATCGCCGCGCTGGTCGACGGGCCCGACCATTTCCATCTCTACGTGGCGATGCACCACGCCATGATCGACGGCTGGGGCGTGAACGCGCTGTGGAGCGCCCTGGTGGACAACTACAGCCGCAAAGACCTGTCGCTCGAACAGCTCGCCGAGCCGGATCCGGTCACCGAGCAGACCGATCGCGGCGCGGCCACCTATCGCAAGATCGCCGCCGAGCACGAGGAGTATCTGTCCTCGGCGCAGTGGGTGGCGGATCGGGACGCGCTGGTGCGCCGCTTCGAGGGCGTGGTCCCCGCGCTCTTCTCCGGCCGCGCGAGCACCCCCGACGTCAACCGGGGACGCCGGCGCGTAGTGGTGGAACCCGCGTTCCTCGACCGCATTCGGGCCACCGGCTTCTCCGTCTTCGCGTTCACCGTCTCGGCGCTGGCCGCCTACTTGACCACCATTCACCGCTCCGAGGAGGTGGTGATCGGGGTCCCGATGCTCAACCGGCACAGCGCCGAGACCTTCCGCACCGCCGGGCACCGGACGAACGTGGTGCCCCTGCGCATCCGGGTCGACCCGGACCAGCCGCTGTCGGCGGTCGCCACCGAGGTGGCCGCGCAGATCCGGGAACTCAAGCGCTACGAGCGTTTTCCGTACGGCGACCTGGCGCGTGCGCTCAGCAGCGACCCGACGGCGCCGCCGCTGTTCGACGTGGCGTACTCCTACATCAAGATGCCGCCGTCGGATCACTTGGACAAGATCCTCGGCACCCTCGACATCGTCAATCCCGGCACGGTGCTCGAAGCGCTGAACATCCTCGGCGTCGAGCACGCCCGCGACGGTTCGCTGAACCTCCAGCTCTACTACGACAAGGACGTCTTCGACGAGAACTTCCCCTTCGAGTCGGTCGTGCGCGGCATCGGCGCGCTGTTGGTGGCGGCGCTGGACCGGCCCGGAGTGCCGATCTCGGCCCTGCCGCTGATGCCCGCGCGGGAGCAGGCCGCCATCGCCGCGTTCGAAGCGGGCCCGCGCGAGGAGTTCCCGTACACGACCATCGACCGGCTGGTCGCCGACGTGGCCGCCCGGCATCCAGAGCGGATCGCGATCGAACCGATAGCGGGCTCGGGGGAACAGCCGCTGCGCTACGCCGAACTGTCCGCGCTCGCCGATGGATTCGCCGCCAGATTGCACGCGCTGGGCGCGACCGGCAACGAGTGCGTCGCCGTCGTGCTGCCCCGCTCGACCGAGATGCTCGTCGCGATCTTCGGCGTGTTGCGGGCCGGTTGCGCGTACGTGCCGCTCGACCCGGACTTCCCGGCCGCCCGCATCGGAACCGTGCTCGCCGACTGCGGGGCGCGCTTCGTGGTGGCGGGGCCGCGGCATCGAGCGGTCTTCGACGAGCTGGGCGTCACCAGCATCGCGGTGGCCGACACCGTCCCGGCGCGCGGCGTCGAAAGCGTCTCGCACCCGGCCGATCTCGGTTACCTCATCTACACGTCGGGCTCCACGGGCGTGCCCAAGGGCGTGATGATCGAGCACCGGTCGGTGGTCAACCGCCTGACCTGGATGCAGCGGCGCTACCCCCTGCACGCCGCGGACGTGATCCTCCAGAAGACGCCGGCCACCTTCGACGTGTCGGTGTGGGAACTGTTCTGGTGGGCGATCACCGGCGCTCGGGTGGCCTTGCTGGAACCCGGCGGGGAGCGCGATCCGCGCCGCATCGCCGACGCGATCAGCGCGCACGACGTGACGGTGCTGCATTTCGTACCATCCATGCTCGCCGCGTTCGTCGACGAGCTGGCCGCCGACCCGGCGACGGTCGCGCGGATCGGCAGCGTGCGACGGGTGTTCTGCAGCGGCGAGGCGTTACCGCCCGCGCTGGTACGCCGGTTCCACGCGGTCTTCGCCGCGGCCGGGGCCGCAGCGCCGCAGCTGGTGAATCTCTACGGCCCGACCGAGGCCACCGTCGATGTCTCCTATTTCGACTGCCCGGCCGACGAGTCGCCGGCCGTGGTGCCGATCGGCCGTCCGATCGCGAACATCGACCTGCTCGTGCTCGACCACATCGGCCGCCGGGTGCCCGTCGGGGTGCCGGGGGAGCTGAACATCGCGGGTGTGGGCGTGGCCCGCGGTTATCGCGGCAGGCCCGAGCTGACCGCGGCGGCGTTCGTCGACGACCGCGGGGTGCCGGGCCGCCGCCGCTACCGCACCGGCGACCTGGCGCGATGGCTGCCCGACGGCAACCTCGAGTACCTGGGCCGCTTCGACGACCAGGTGAAGATCCGCGGCAACCGGATCACTCTCGGCGAGGTGCAGAACGCCATGCTCGGCTGCGCCGGGGTGCGCGCGGCGGCCGTGGTGGACGAAGTCTCAGAGGCGCACGGCGTGCAACTGGTCGGCTATTTCGTCGGCGCCGACGTCTCCGGCGAGGAGATCGCCGAGCAACTCGCGGCCCGGCTGCCCCGCTACATGGTGCCGTCCCGGTTGATCCGGGTGGAGCGGATACCGTTGACCCGCAACGGAAAACTGGACCGGCGCGCACTCGCCGAGCAACTCGTCCTCGGCCACGGCGCCGAGCAGGCGGCAGGCGGCGCGCCGCGCACCCCGGTGCAGACCCGGCTCGCGCAGGTCTGGCGCACCGTGCTGGGCGTCGAGTCGATCGGCGTGCACGACAACTTCTTCACCCACGGCGGCGATTCCATCCTCGCGCTGGCCGTGCGCACCGCCGCCGAACGCGCCGGGCTCTACTTCGACGTGGACGCCTTCTACCAGGCGCCGACCATCGCCGAGTTGGCCAGGGTCGTGCGCGACGACCGCCACGACGAGCGCGGGCGCGTCGTGGCTCCCTTGCAAACGGTGCCGCTGATCGACCGCGCCGCGCTGCACCAGGCCGAGGACGCGTTCCCGGCAACGGCCCTGCAACTGGGCATGCTGTATCACAGCATCGAGCGCGCCGACTCGGTCACCTACAAGGACGTGTTCCGCTACCGGCTCGAAATCCCCTGGGATGAATCGCAATTCCGGGACGCGGTGGACCGGCTGGTGCGGCGGCAACCCGCGCTGCGCTCGTCGTTCGAGCTGAGCAGGTATTCGGTCCCGCTGCAGATCGTGCACGTCGCACCGCACTACGAGCTGGAGATCGTCGACCTCGGCGACATGGGCGAGGCGGACGGCGAAGACCTGATCGAGATCTATCTCCAGGAGCGCGCCCACGCGCAGTACGACATCGCGCTCGCTCCGCTGTTCGCCATCCGGGTCTTCGTCCGCCCCGGCCCGCAAGAGCCGGTCGGCACGGTGGACCTGGTACTGAGCTTCCACCACGCCATCCTGGACGGCTGGAGTGTGGCCACGTCGGTGCTGGAACTGCTACTGGACTACCTCAACCACATCGGCATGACCCGGACCCAGGTGGAGGCCACCGCCCATCCGACCACCGTGCTCGCCGAGTACGCGCAGGCCGAGCAGGGCGCGGCGCACGACGCCGCCCGCGAGTACTGGTCGACCGCCCTGGCCGGCGCGGAACCCACCGCGCTCACCGCGCTCGGGGTGCACCAGCCGGTGGTCGAGGGCGTGCCGCAGGCACGGGCGCTGGTGCCGCGCAGGCTGGCCGAACGGGTCTCCGCGTTCGCCGCGCGCCACCAGGTGCCGGAGAAGGCGGTCTATCTGGCCGCGCACTGCCTGGCGCTGCGGGCGCTCACCGGCCGCACGGACGTCACCACCGGCGTGGTGAGCCACGGTCGCCCGGACCGCGCCGGCGCCGAACGCGTGGCGGGGCTGTTCCTCAACACGCTGCCGATCCGGCTGGACAGCACCGCGACCACGTGGCGCGCCGCGGTGGAGCAGCTCGCGCGACGCGAACGCGAGGCCTATCCGTTCCGTCGCTACCCGCTGCGATCGATACTCGCCGACGGCGGGCCGGTCTTCGAGACGGCGTTCAACTTCGTCAACTATCACGTCTTCCAGCCCATGCTGGTGCTGGACGGCGTGCGCCTGCTGGACTTCGACGCCCGCGAGGAGACCAACTTCCAGCTGCTGGTGACCGCGGCGACCGACCCGCGTGACGGCCGGATGTGGTTGCGGGTCGACGGTGATCACACGCTGACCGCCGAACAGTGCGAGACCGTGGCGCTCACCCAGCTGCGCATGCTGGCAGGCATCGTCGCCGACCCCGACGCGGTGATCGACCGCGGCGCCGGCCCCGCGACCGCCCACGACGTGGGCACGCTGGTGGCCGAGGCGGCGGCGCTCCATCCCGCCCGCGTCGCTCTGGCCGGTGACGACGAATCGGTCAGCTATGACGAGATGATCGAAAGCTCCGATCGGCTGGCCCGGCGCCTGGCCGCACTCGGCGTGTCACCGGGCGACCGGGTCGGCATCCTGATGGGGCGTCGTCCGCAACTGGTGTTGCTCGTGCTCGCCCTGACCAGGATCGGGGCCGCGTGCGTCCCGCTGGATGTCAGTTACCCGCGGGCCAGGCTGAACCTGATGATCGACCGCGCCCGCCCGCACCGGGTGATCGCCGATGGCGCCTACCGCGACATCGTCGACGACGCCGCCTTGGTCCTGGACAGCGCCGCGCTCTTCGACGGCTCCGCGCCCGAGCCGGAAGTGGAACTGCCCGATCACGTGTCGCCCGACGCGGTGGCCTACGTGCTGTTCACCTCCGGGTCGACCGGTGAGCCCAAGGGCGTCGCGATGCCGCATCGCGGCCTGACCTCCCTGGTGGACTGGCAGAATCGTGCGGCCACCGGCACCGGTCTGCTGAGCACACTCCAGTTGGCGCCGTTGAGTTTCGACGTGTCGTTCCAGGAGATCTTCACCACCCTCGCGGCCGGGTCCACCCTGCGGGTGAGTTCGGCCGATCTGCGCTCGAACGTCGAGCAATTGCTGAACACCGTCGTGGAGGAGGGCATCGAACGGCTGTTCCTGCCGTACGTGGCGTTGCAGGCGTTCGCCGAGGCCGCCGTGGGGCACCGGATGTTCCCGACCGAACTGAAGGTGCTGATCTCCTCCGGCGAACAGTTGCGCATCACCGACGAGATCCGCGCGCTGTGCAAAGTGGTTCCGGGCCTGGTGCTGGAGAACCAGTACGGTCCCACCGAATCCCACGTCGCGACCAAGTTCACGCTCACCGGTCCGGCCGACGAGTTCCCCGCGCTGCCGCCCATCGGCCGCGCCGTCGACGGCGACACCGTGGAACTGCTCGACAGCGCGCTGCGGCCGGTGCCGGACGGCGTGATCGGCGAGATCTATCTCGGCGGCCGCAGCATCGCCCGCGGCTACGAGGGCAGGCCCGCGCTCACCGCACAGCGGTTCGTCGCCACGCACGCGGGCGGAATCCGGTACCGCACCGGCGACCTCGGTGTCCGGCTGTTCTCCGGTGACATCGTCTGCCTGGGCCGCAGCGACAGCCAGGTCAAGATCCGCGGGTTCCGGGTTGAACCCGCCGAAGTCGAGCTGTGCATCCTGAGCCTGGCGGAGAAGTTCCCCGGCATCACCGAGGCCGCCGTGGTGGCCCGCGGTTTCGGCGGTATCGACGGCTCGCTGATCGCGTTCCTGGTCGGCGCGGCCGAGCAGACCGACCTCGCCGCACTGCGGCACGACCTGCGCTCGATGCTGCCCGCGCACATGGTGCCGTCGCGGTTCGCCTGGCTCGACGAACTGCCTCGCACGCCCAGCGGCAAGCGCGACGACGCGACGCTGCGCGCCTACGGTGCGGACGCCGCGGAGCCGGTGTCGGCCCGGCGAGAGCCCGCCGACGACTACGAGCGGTCGGCGGTCGAACTACTGGCCGAGTACGCGGGCCTGCGCTCGATCGGCGTGGACGACGACTTCTTCGCGTCGGGTGGCACCTCGATCGGGGCGATGCGCGTGGTGATGGCGCTGTCGCGCCGATGGGGCGTCGAGGTGCCGCTGGACGCGTTCATCGGCGCGCCCACCGCCGCCGGGCTCGCCACGCTGGTGCGCGCGGGCGACGTGCAGCGCACGTTCGACCCGCTGGTGCCGATCAGCTTGGGCGGGGTCAAGCCGCCGCTGTTCCTGGTGCACCCGATCGGCGGCAATGTGCTGTGCTATCTGGCTCTCGCGCGTCACCTGGATCCGGACCGCCCGGTGTACGGGCTGCAGGCGGCGGGCGCGGATTCGGGCAGCGCGCCGGAGAAGTCCATTCCCGCGATGGCGGAGTCGTACCTGGAGGCGGTGCGGCGAGTGCATCCGACCGGCACGTATCACTTGGCGGGCTGGTCGTTCGGCGGCTATGTCGCCTTGGAGATGGCCCGCAGGCTCCCCGAGGACGAGGTGTCCAGTGTGACGCTGCTGGACACGATGGCGCTGCGCGCGCGGACGCGAACACCGATCCCGGAGGAGAAACTCATCCGGTGGTTCTTCCTGGAACTGCTGTGGTACGCGCGCGGAAGCCAGTCGGCGCTGGTCGATTTCGAGCCCGACGTGCACAATTCCGAGGATTTGTTCGCGGCGATGCTGGCGGAGTCGGTGCGCTCGGGCATCCTGCCCGCCGACAGCTCCCCGCAGGCGATCCGGCGGCTCTACGAGGTGTTCTTCGCCAACTACTCATCGATGCTGGACTACAAACTCGAGCCGTACGACCGCGACATCACGCTGCTGCGCGCGACCGAGGGACTGCCGCCGGGCGTCGATCTGGCGCACAAGACCGTCGGCAGCATGTTCGACAGCGCCGACAACGGATGGAAACAGTACGCGGCGCGCCGGTTCACGGTGATCGACGTTCCTGGCGATCACCTGAACATGATGTCCGAGCCGAACATCGGCGAGCTGGGCCTGCGGCTGGACGAGGTGCTGTCGGCCGCCGACCCCGATCTGGACCGTGAGTGGGACGAATCCATGCTGGACGCCTGAGGCTCGCTCACGCCTTCGCCGCGGCCGCCCCGCGCAGCACGGCCGCGGTGAAATCATCCAAGGGATAGAACAATTCGATGGCCAGCTCCGACAGCGTCACGTCGGCGGGTGCGCCGAAGGTGGCCATCGTGCTGAACATCGACAGTTCGCCGGCCGGAGTGCGGATCCGGATCGGCACCTCGAAAGGGCCGGGCGGTGCGCCTGCCCCCGCTTCCGACCCGTCGATTCCGGCCGGCTCGGGATAGGCCGCCACCTCGTCGTGAAGCGCGGCCAGTTCCGCGTCGCCGCTCGCGCTGACCTGCCTGCCGAGCCGCTCCAGGAACAGGGCACGCACCTGGGCGAGGTTGGCCAACCGGCCCGCGAGCCCGTCGGGGTGCAGCACCAGCCGGTAGACGTTGAGCCGCGGCGCCCGCACGTGTTCGGGAACGCCGTCCATCAGCACGCTCATCGCCGCGTTGCCCGTCACCACATTCCACAACCGATCGATGACCACCGCCGGGTACGGTTCGTGCGCCGTCAGCATGGTGTTCAGCGCGGTGCGGACCGTCGCGAGATGGGCGTCGTCGAGACCGCTCTCCGGGTAAGCGGGGGCGAAACCGGCTGCCACCAGCAGGGTGTTGCGTTCGCGCAGCGGCACCTCCAGCGCGTCGCACAGCCGCAGCACCATCGCCCGGCTGGGCGCGGCGCGGCCGGTCTCCAGGTACGACAGGTGACGCGCCGAACTGTCCGCGGCCAGCGCCAGATCCAGCTGGCTCAGCCTGCGCCGTTGCCGCCATTCACGGAGCAGGATGCCCGCTCTCGATGGTGTCCGCACCGCTGTCATTCGACCAGCTAAGCACTCGGTCGTGCGGTGCGGCCATGACCTCCGAGGTCATTGCTACGCCGACCTCCCGCCAGCAGGGTTGGCGGCGGGAGCCGATAGGCCCCGCCGGATCGATGAACGGAGTGCGATATGAGACCAGCCACCCTGGCTCGCCGCGAGGGGAGCACCGCGTTCCTGCGAACCGCGCTGCGCGTGGACGGCTGGAGCACCGGAATCTTCGGCGGGGTGCTGCTGGCCGGAGCAGGAGTGCTGCGCGACCCGCTCGGGCTGCCGGTCGGCTGGAGTATCGCGTTCGGAGTGGTCATGGTCGGTGGCGCGCTCGCACTGCTGACGCCCGCACGACGCCCCGTGGTGTCCGCGCGCCACGCGCAGGCGGTCGTCACGGTCAACGCCTTGTCGGCAGTGGGGATGATCGGACTGGCCGGTACGAACGTCCTCGCGTTGACCGGTCCGGGCGTGGCTTTCCTGCTCGTCGGCGCGGCAGCGGTCGCGATCTTCGCCGGACTGGAATCGGCCGGGCTCCGCAGGCTCGGTTGAGCACCCATGGGACCGACCGATCCCGCCTCGCCGACGAGTCCGGCCTCGGCCGCCTGCTCGACGCGCGGATCACCGTGGGCGGCCGGTGATGCGGTCACGGCATTCGGTCCCCTCGCGGAACTGGTGACCAGCAGCGGCCGCAGGCCGGCCAGGGACAGCGACGAGTGCCATCCGGATCAGGATGGCCGTACGGCAGGCCCGACGGTGGCTGTTCACCCCGTCCCGGAGTCACGGGTGAGCGGGCACTGTGCGTCCTCGACGGCTCATCGGAATTCCGTTGTGCCCGACTCCGCCGACCGGGTAGAGACATGCGGATGGACGTCTCTATGCCCGAGATCAGATTGCTCGTACCCGATGACTGGGCGGTATTCCGGCGTATCAGGCTCGCGGCGCTGACCGACGCGCCGCAGTTCTTCGGTAGCACCCTCGCCGAGGCCCAGGCCCGGACCGAGAGCGACTGGCGGCGCGCGCTGTCGGATCGAGCGCAGTTCGTGGCCCAGTGGGACGGCGCCGAAGTGGGGACCGTCGCGGGCATGCCCGACCCGGAACGCGGCGGGGTGCACCTGATCTCGATGTGGGTGGCGCCGTCGGCACGGGGGACCGGGGTGTCCGACCGGCTGGTGCGCGCGGTGCTCGACTGGGCGGTCGAGGGCGGGCACGACGTCGTCCGCTTGGAGTTCGCCGAGCACAATGCCTTCGCCGAGCGGCTGTATCTGCGCAACGGCTTCGTGCGGACCGGGGGCAGCGGGCCGATCGCCCCGGGCGAGCCGCGACGGGAATTCGAGATGGCCTGGCGGCCGCCCACGCCCGGTTTGCCCGCCCACCCGCAGGGTATCCGGGCCGCGACGGCATCCGAGACATCCGTCCCGCACCGCGACGCCGAGCACAGGAGGCAGCCATGACCGATCGCAATTCCGCGGACAAGGGGACCGACGACGTGCGGGGCGCCGGTGGTGTGCCTGCTGAAACCGGGCAGCCGTCCAAGGGCGCGGCGGTGCACGGCGGAGCCTCCCGAGCGGACCGGGATGCGGAGCCGGGCGCCGCGCAGCGTCCCGCGAACACGTCCGGCGAGTCACGCGGGGACGTTGCGGAAGTGCGGAAGGCCGAGTCGGATACGCGTAGCGCGGCTGCTGGGGCGGGAGGCGAGACCGAGTCGGTGAGTTCGGCCCAGGTTTCGGAGAATGCGTCTGCGGAGCCGGGCGGCGCTGCTGGTTCGGCGGAGAAGCCGGAGACGGCGGCCTCGGCGCCGATCTCGAAGGATGCGGCTGTGCAGGCGGGCGGTGCCGCCGGCGTGGCGGGAAAGCCTGAGACGGTGACTTCGCGGTTGTCGGAGGGCCGGTCCTCGGAGGCCGGTGGCGCCGGTGCGGGAGGAAGGACAGAGTCGGTGAGTTCGGCTCAGGTCTCGGAGGGCGCGTCCGCGCAGGCGGGTGGTACCGCAGGCGCGGGAGGGAAGACGGAGTCGGTGAGTTCGGCTCAGGTCTCGGAGGATGTGCCCGCGACAGCGGGCGCGGCCGGCGCTACGGGGAAACCGGAGACGGTGGCCTCGGCGCAGGCACCGGAAGGCGCGGGCGCGACAGGAAATGCGGATCCGGAAGCCGTGCGGCATTCGGCCGCGGAGGGCAGCCCGAAGGAAACACCGATATACGAGTCGGTTCGCCGCGCCGCCGAACGCGCCGAGCAGGTCCAGGCGGACGCCGCCACCGCCGCCGAACGCGGCGCCGCGGGAATTCCCGGACCGGTGAGCCGCCCTGGCCGCACCCTTCTGGAAATGCTTCGCGACAAGCCCATCCTCGCCGCGATCCCGGCGTCCACCCTCGCCTTCATCCTCTGGCGCGCGTTCCACCGGCGCTGACCCGGTTCACACGCGCCGTCGATAGACCTGCCGGGATCCACCCTCCGGCCCGGGAGCCGCCTCCTCCGCGGGGTGGAAACCCAACTTCTCGTAGAACGTGCGCGCACCGCCGGCGACCGCGCCGGGGTGATCGAGCCCGAAGGTGACCGCTTCCAGCGTTCCCGGGGCCGGCACGTACCGGCGAACCGCGTCCGCGATGAGCGCCCGGCCGATGCCGTGCCCGCGAGCCTGTTCCGCGACGACCAGCCAGCGCACCCGGTGGACCGGCGGGTTCGACCCGAACAGGATGCCGCCGAGGACCTCCGCCCCCGCGGACCGAGCGACGAGCGCCGTCCCGCGCCCGATGTGCCGCAGCACCGCGGCACGAAACTCGGCATCCTCGGCGGACGCCCCGAACCAGTGCTCGACCTGCCCCGCCAGTTCGAGAAAACCGGCGAGGTCGTCCTCTCGCGCAAGCCTGACAATCATCCGCGCCATCGTGACAGCATCGGTCGGCCGCGTCGACTCGAAGCGACCTCAGCTTGCGGTGGCTTGCAGAGCGGTGTCCAGCTTGGTGCGGAAACGCGCGAAGTGGGGATCGGTGTCGGGAAGGTCGAAACCGGCTACGTCCCACCAATGTTCACCGTCGAACTCACGCGGATCGAGGGCGTGGCCGCGGGCGCGGTCACCGCGGATCACGTACCAGAGGCTGACGTCTTCGTGCGCGTCGGAGCCGACGGTGGTGGTGACGGTGAGGAACAGCGGGTCGGGCCCGACGACGTCGAACCGGGCCTCGACGCCGATCTCCTCGGCCGCTTCCCGCCGCGCCGCGTCGAGCGGATGCTCGCCGGGATCGACGTGCCCTCCGGTCGGCAGCCACAGCCCGGCGAGGCGATGCCTGCCGAGCAGCACCGCCCGCGCCACCGGATCGACCAGCACGGCATAGGCGACCAGGTGTCGCGGCGGCGTGGCCGGCTTGGCCCGCCGGAAGATGTCGTCGGTCGACGCGAGCCAATCCAGCGTCGTGTCGACGTGCTGTCGCTCGAGCTCGTCGAGCGGCGTGATCCGCTGCACGACATCGACGACCGCGGCGGTGGCGGAGTGCATGGCGGGGACTGTAGCGCCGGGCCCGACAGGTTCAGCCGTCCAGTACCACCGGTTCGAGCCGGGTGGTGTACGTCGCGGCGCGGTCGAGCGCGTCGGCGGCCGCGGCGAGTTCGGGCAGCGCTTCCTCGAACACCTCGCGCGCGCGACGCAGTAACCGGGGGTGGTGAGCGGTGCCTCGTTCCGATGGACGCGTGTTCACCCGCAATCTACCGAGCGCGGCTGTTCTCGTGCGGCCCGGCGCACGTCCGGGCCGCGGACGATTCACGGTCGCAGCACCGACACCAGGAATTCGGTCTGGTCGTACACGGTCTTCTCGAAGACCTCGTCGAAATAGATATCGAAATGTCCTGCGGGATATCGCTTCACCACCGCGTGCTTGGTGCGTTCGGCGGCGCGCAGCGCCGATTTCACCGGCGCGACGGAGTCGTCGTCGCACAGGGCGTACAGCACCGGCATCTTCAGGGCCTTCGCGCGTCGCCCCGGCGCGTCGAACAGTGCGGAGAATGCGACGCGGGCGGCCACTTTCGGCTCGTAGGTCTCGCTCTCGTCGGTCAGTCTGCGGAAGCCGTCCGGCACGTCCGGCGCGCTCATCAGCGCCGCGGCCCGCTTGCGCCCGGCGAGCCGGATGCGGACCGGCTTACGCCGGATCGGCCCGAGCAGCAGGTCGGCGGCCGCGATGGTGGAGACCTTGATGAGGCTGATCGGCCCCTTCGCCAGCGCCGAGGACAGTCCGCTGGTGAACGGCACCTGCGCGACCACGGCGGCGATGTAGGCGTCGTCCGGCGCGACCGAGAGCACGTGCCCGCCCCCGAACGACGTGCCCCACAGCGCGATCCGGGTCGCATCGATGCCGCGCAGCGTGCGCGCGTACGCGATGGCGGCGTGCCAGTCTTCGCGTTGCCGCGCGATGCTCAGCAACTGGCGCGGCGTGCCCTGACTGGCGCCGAAATGCCGATAGTCGAATACCAGGACCGCCATCCCCGCGGCCGCGAAACGCCGCGCGTACCGATCCAGTCCCATTTCCCGATTGGCCCCCAGGCCGTGTCCCATCACCACTAGCGGGCGGGGTTTGGGTGCGCCGTCCGGGCGATATAGCCACGCCGCGCACTGTTCGCTTCCGGATGGGAAGCCGACCTCGACACGTTCCATGGCCACCAACCGTACCCAGTATCCTGGGACGGCGGACGAGTTGGTCGGGCGGCCGCGGCGCTGGGAACGGGCACGGTTGTGCCGCCGCCCGGCGCCGAGGAAAGTCCGGACTCCACAGAGCAGGGCGGTTGCTAACGGCAACCCGGGGTGACCCGCGGGAAAGTGCCACAGAAAAGAGACCGCCCACGGCCTCCGGGCCGTGCGGTGAGGGTGAAACGGTGCGGTAAGAGCGCACCAGCGCCCCGGGTGACCGGGGCGGCTGGGTAAACCCCGCCCGGAGCAAGGTCGAAGGCCGCACCGTTCGCGGTGCGGCTGCGCAGGCGCTCGAGGGCTGCTCGCCCGAGCCTGCGGGTGGACCGCTCGAGGTACCCGGCGACGGAGTGCCCAGATGGATGGTCGCCTCCCGGCCCCAGGGCCGGGGACAGGATCCGGCTTACAGACCAACTCGTCCGCCCGCCGGGCGTGCTCCGCACGTGCGAAGCACGCCTGCGCAGAGCAGGGTCAGCACATGAGCTTGGCCATTTGATAGATCGCCTTGGCCTCTTCGGAGCTGGGCTGGGTGGCACCGCCCGCGCGCTTGGTGATATTCGCGACGACGTCGTTCTCCGATTTACCGGCTTTGAGGTCCCCGCATGTCTCGGTCAGGATGCTCGCGATCTTCGCGTCGTCCTTTCCTTCGGACAGCTTGGGGAACGCGCCGCGGAAGCTGACGAGGAACGCGCCCGCCTTCACGCTGTCGACCTGCGCGGTGGCCTGCGTCGCCGTGGTGGTGGCCTGCGAGCCGGCATCGTTGGTCTTGTCGTCCCCGCAACCGGTGAGGAGCAGGGCGAGGAGGGTGGCGCCTGCCGCGAGCGCGGCCGTGGTTCTGGCCGCGAGCGCGGCGGTAGTTCTGGTCACGCAGCGGCATGCTAGCGGCCTGTAACCACCGTCGCCTCCCGTCAGGTGAACGGGAGGCGACGAGTAGTGGGAGAAAAGAATCGCGCGGTCAGATCGGGTTGATCACGAAAACCTGCGCCCAATAGGCGGCCTGCTCCGGGCCGAGCAGAGGCAACAGGTAGTCGAACAAAATCGATGACATAGGTATGGAGCTCCCAAATTGTCGACGTGCGGGACATTTCGAAGGCGCGGGCGAACCCGACGCCCGTCACGGCGGGCCACGTTAGCAGCGCGGGCGCGCTGGTGTCTCGGGGCGAGAATTTCCGCTGTCCGATTCGTGCGGAACTGGCCCTGATCGTGATCGACGTCATAAAGTAGTCGCCGTTGGCAAGGCCCGGCGCAGGGCAGCATCGGGCCATTCATACTTCGATCGCGGGAAAGCAGGTCTCAACACATATGCGAGTAGTTCGCTCCATGGTCGCAGGCGCATTGGTCGCAGGCGCCGCTTCGGTTTTCGCGGTGCTGGGTGCGGGTTCCGCAAGCGCCGTCGCGGTGACCCCGCTGCAAGGTGGAGTTCAGGTCGACCTGAGTCCCGCCGACACGGTGTGGGTGCACCAGAATCACGTCGGCCTGGCTCTCGCCGGGTTGCCGCATCCGTCTGCCGCCTCCTTCGGCGAGGCGCTGGACGCCGCGGCCGGGGTCTCGTCCTCGGTGCCCGGTGGCCGGGTCACCTTCACCGTCTACGGTCCGTTCGATCAGTTGAACGGCACCATGCTGGCGCTCCAGTAGGACCGGCGCCTCAGCGTGGAACTCCACCCGCGGATCGTGTCGGCGCCGGTCGATTTCGGCGCCATACGTTCCGAGTTCGGCCTGGCCTCGGCGTACCCTGCCGAGGCCAGCACGGAAGCCCGCGACGCGGTGGACGCGTTCGCGGGCATCCGGGTCGATCGCACGGACATCCCGTTCGTGACGATCGACCCGCCCGGGGCCATGGATCTGGATCAGGCCCTGCACATCGAACGCACCTCCGGCGGCTTCATCGTGCATTACGCCATCGCCGATGTAGGCGCCGTGATCGCCCCCGACGGCGCGCTGGCCGAAGAGTCCGGCGCCAGGGGACAGACCTTCTATCTTCCCGACGGCACCGTGCCGCTGCACCCGCCCGCCTTGTCGGAAGGCTCCGCGAGCCTGCTTCCCGAGCGGACGCGCCCGGCCGCGCTGTGGACCATCGAACTCGACGAGCAGGCCGAACCGGTGCGGTTCTCGGTGGTCCGTGCCCTGGTGCGCTCGCGGGCCCGGTTCGACTACTTCCGCGTGCAGGCCGACGCCCAGGCCGGTCGGCTGCACCCCTCCATCGCGGCCCTGCCGGAATTCGGCACGCGGCGCATCGAGGCGGGGCTGGCGCGCGGCGCGATCGGGCTGCGGTTGCCCGCGCAAGCCGTGGTCGAGGACGAGCGCGCCGACGGGCACTGGCGGCTGGTGGTGGAACCGCGCACCGCCGCCGACGACTGGAACGAGCAGGTCTCGCTGCTGACGGGCATGTGCGCGGCGCGGATCATGCTGGACGCGGACGCGCCCGCCAGGGAGCGGGTCGCGCTGCTGCGCACCATGCCGCCACCGTCGGAATCCGCGATCGATTCGATGCGCCGCACCGCGCAGGCGCTGGGCGTGGCGTGGTCCGACGGCGAATCGGTCGGGCGGATGCTGGCCGGGCTGGATACCGGCACGCCCGCGGCGCTGGTACTCATGTCCGAGGCGACAACCCTGCTGCGCGGCGCTTCCTACACCGTCGTCGACGGGGTGTCTGGGCAGCCGCCCGCGCCGGAAAATTTGCGGCACAGTGCGATCGGCGCCCCCTACGCGCATGTCACCGCCCCGCTGCGGCGGTTGTCGGACCGGTTCACGACCGAGATCTGCCTGGCCAGGTGCGCGGGAACCGAGGTGCCGCGCTGGGTGCGCGAGGGGCTGGCGGGCGCTGCCGACGCCATGCGGCGCAGCGACAACGCCGCGGGCAAGATCGAACGGGCCTGTATCGACCTGACCGAGTCGAGCCTGCTGGCGCCGCGGACCGGCGCGGAGTTCGACGCCGTTGTGGTGCGCGAGGCCAACGGCAACCGGCCCGCCGTGGTCTTCGTCGCCGACCCGCCGGTGCTCGGGCCGTGTGTGGGGAAACCGCCGGAAGGCGAGACGGTGCGGGTGCGGCTGCTGTCGGCCGACCCGGTGGAGCGGAAAGTGTCGTTCGAGTACCCGGCGTGAACGGGTACGGCCGAGAGTTGCCGCGCCGCACTGAGGAGCGGGCACGGCTGAGCCGACTATGGCACCGACCGGGAGGCCCCGCTCGTCGAGCCCGGCCACCGAAGCGGTGTTCGGTTCAGGGCTTGCCGCGACCGGCTTCGTGCGTCGCGAGTGCGACTCACCCGAACAGCGTGGCGGCGGTGGCCGGGTAGCGGCTCAGCTCGCGACCTGCCGCCGCGTCCTCCGCGGCCGCGAGAATCTCGTAGAGACCGGCATCCTCGCCCGCGGCGGCGGCCTCGGCCGCGCGGTGCAGGATCGTCTCGTGCGACTCCACCGCGTCCCGGTGATCGCCGAGCACGGTCTGGAGCTTCTTCGCGCGGCTGCCGCGCTCGGCGGCCTCGTCCCCGATCACCTGCTCCGCCGCCTCGCACGCATACCGCAGCCGCTTGGCGCTCTTGCGGATATCGTGCAGCAACTCCACCCGGTGCAGCGGGTCGACGGTGGCCTCGGCGCGGACCAGGGACTGCACCCGGTCGAGGTCGCGCCGCAGCACCTCTCCGAAGACGTCCGTCGCGGACGCGGCGGCGCGGGAGTGGCGCAGCGGCGGATCGGTGCGCCACCCGGACAGTTCGTCGCGCAGCTCGCGGTAGCGCGCGCCGTCCAGCGCGGCCAGCACCTCGTCGTGCGCCGCACGATAGCGATCGCGCTCGGTGTCGACCAGACGCTCGGTGACGGCGTCGAGGCCGGCCTGCTCGGCATGCTCGGTGAGCAGTTCGGCGAACCGATCGGCGCGCACCTCCGCGTCTCGCGCCGCGCCGAGCAATCCGGCCAGCCACTTGAGTTCCGCGCCCATCGCGGCGGCGGGTTTCTTCGTGAGCAGTCGGCCGTAGGACCGCAACACGCTGCGCAGCCTGCGGGTGGCCACCCGCATCTGATGGACCGAATCCGGTGCGTCGGCGCGGACCTCTGGCTCGGCGGCCAAGAGCCGGTCGATGTCCTCGCGCAATGCGGCGACCAGTGCGTTCCCGGCCGTGACCACCGGTCGGACCCCTGCTTCCGCGAATCGGTCGGTCGCTTCGATCAGGTGGTGGGTGATGCCGGGTTCGCTCGCCGCGTGCCCGGCGTCGTCGACGATGTGCAGGACCGAGCCGGGCCAGGCGCGATGCAGATCCCACGCGCTGACCGCCGGGCAGACGATGTCGTGACGGCCTTGCACGATCACCGCGGGAATGTGGGTGATGGCGCCGATATCGCGCAGCAGCTGGCCCTCGTCGAGGAATCCGCCGTTGCGGAAGTAATGGTTCTCGATGCGCGCGAACGCGAGGGCGAATCGGGGATCGGAGGTCTCGGCCACCCGATCCGGGTGCGGCAGCAGCGAACTCGTCGCTCCCTCCCAGCTGGACCAGGCGATCGCGGCCGTGCGGGCGAGCTGCTCGTCGGGTGCGTGCAGCAGGCGGTGGTAGACCTCGACCAGGTCTCCGTCGCGTTCGTCCTCGGGCACCGGCGCGAGGAACTTCTCCCACTCGTCCGGATAGACGTAGCCGGCGGCGCCGTTGTAGTACCAGTCGATTTCCTTGCGCCGCAACAGGAAGATCCCGCGCAGCACCATTTCGGTGACGCGGTCGGGATGCCGCTGCGCGTAGGCCAGCGCGAGCGTGGACCCCCACGAGCCGCCGAACACCTGCCAGCGATCGATGCCGAGATGTTCGCGCAACGCCTCGATATCGGAGATCAGATGGCCGGTGGTGTTGTACTCCAGACTCGCGCCGTCGGCCAGGTGCGGGGTGGATCGGCCGCACCCGCGCTGGTCGAACAGCACGATCCGATAGGCGGCCGGATCGAAGAACTGCCGATGGAAGGGCGCGGTCCCGCCGCCGGGGCCGCCGTGCAGGAACACCACCGGCTTGCCCTCAGGGTTGCCGCTGACTTCCCAGTACATCGACTGGCCGTCGCCGACCGCCAGCATGCCGGAGTCGTACGGCTCGATCGCGGGATAGCGGGTGCGCATCCGACCGCCCGGCTCAGAACGCCAGACCGGAGGCCAGATCCGGGATGCCGAGTGCCTCCACGGCCTGCTGACGCACGTCCGGGCAACTCTTGGTGGTGAGGCGGTCGACGATCGGCTTGTCGGCCAGCACCGCGCTGTTGATGCCGCCGTTGCGCAGCGCCCACTCGTGCACCAGGGCGTTCAGCCCGATCTTGCCCAGGGTGCCGCCCTGGATTCGCCAGTTGGACAGCTCCGGCCGGATCATGTCGCACAGCTGCGCCGCGGCCGCGTCGGAGATCTCCGGGGCCGTCGGCGTGACGCGGCCGGAGGTCGTGCCCGGCGCGCCGGTGGCCGACACCGTGGTCGAACTCGAGCTGCCGGTGGGGGCCGGGTCCGAGTCGCTGCCGCAAGCGGTCAACGCCCCGGCGGCGAATACGCCCGCCACCAGCAGGGTGCTGCGTGAAATCCAACGGCTGTACGGCATGGGTACCTCTGGTCCTGTCGGTTACGTCGGCATCGAGTCTGCCATTGATTTCGGCGACCGGCCCGAACCGGCCGTTTTCGGTGGGAATAGGTCAGTGGAAGTGCGCGCGCAGCTCGTCGAGCAGATCCTGGCGTACCCGATCGAAGGCCGGCTCGGCGCTTTCCACGGTCCGCCACGGATGCAGGGCGACCAGCGGAGCCAGGCGGTCGGCCGCGGCGATCTCGTCCTCGGAGACGTCCCTCACCTGTCGCCAGCGGGCGAAATACTCCGCGCGATAGGGACTGTGCAGCACGCGGTGGGACAGGAACGGATGGGTGATCACGGCGTCGCCCCAGTCGAAGAGCAGGCCGGCCGCCGCACCACGCGCGAAGATGTTGCCCGGATGCAGATCGTTGTGCTCGAGGCCGAGCAGGCCGGACTCGGTCAGAACGGTGGCGGCCGCTTCGATGGCGCCGCCGAGCCCCGGCACGCGCGGCTCGAAATGGCGGTAGACGCTGATCAATTCGCCCGGCGGCAAGTAGGGTGTGCCGGTGGCGCGCAGGTCGTCCACGTGCCTGGTGAGCGAGTGCTGGAGATCGGCATAGTGGCGGATCGAAGCGGGCCATCCTGCGTCGAAGCCGTCGGCGGTGGCGCCGCCGTCCGGGCTGAGCAGCCAGCCGTTGCCCTGGTGCACCGCGAGCGGTTCCAGCACGCTGCCGGGACGCAGGCGGGCCAGCACACGCAACAGTGGTCCCTCGTGGGCGAAGGCGCGCGCGTTGGCCTTCACCCACATCGGACCGGCATCGGTGGGGATACGGGCGAGTAGCGACCATGCTCGCCGCTTGGTCTCCACCGGGACGCCGGTGACCTCGATGCCGTGGGCGCGCAGCATGGCGCGCGCCCAGCTCACAAGGGGTTCCAGCGGTTGGCCGAGCAGCGTGCGGGGTGCGTGCGCTGCCCGGCCGGTGCTCGCCGGGGAATCGCCGGTCAGAAGCTGTGTTCCGGCCCGGGGAAGCTGCCCCGGCGCACTTCGTCGGCGTAGGCCGCCGCGGCGGCGCGCAATTCGTCACCGACATTGCCGAAGCGCTTGACGAATTTCGCGGTCTTGCCGCTGGTGTAGCCGGCCATGTCCTGCCAGACCAGCACCTGCGCGTCGGTGTCGGCGCCCGCGCCGATGCCGACGGTGGGAATGGTCAGCTTGCGGGTGACCTGCCCCGCCAGCTCGGCCGGGACCATCTCCATGACCACGGAGAACGCGCCCGCCTCCTGGACCGCGATGGCGTCGGCGATCAGTTGCTCGGCGCCGTCGCCGCGGCCCTGCACCCGGAATCCACCCAGCGTGTTCACGCTCTGCGGGGTGAAGCCGATGTGCGCCATGACCGGGATGCCCGCCGCGGTGATGAGCGCGATCTGCTCGGCGACGCGCTCGCCGCCTTCCAGCTTCACCGCGTGCGCCCCGCCCTCCTTCATGAACCGAGTCGCGGTGGCCAGCGCCTGCTGCGGGGAGGACTCGTAGGTGCCGAACGGCAGGTCGGCCACCACCAGGGCGTGCGGCGCGCCGCGCACCACGCCGCGCACCAGCGGGATGAGTTCGTCCACGGTGATCGGCACGGTGGTGTCGTAGCCGTACACGACATTGGCCGCGGAGTCGCCCACCAGCAGCACGGGAATGCCTGCTTCTTCGAACAGCCGCGCCGAGGAATAGTCGTAGGCGGTCAGCATCGCCCAGCGTTCGCCGTCGGCTTTCATCTGCTGCAAGTGGTGCACCCGGGTCTTGCGCACGACCTTCTGGGTCTTGCCGGGCACCGCACCGTAGGCAGGGGTTTCCGAATCGGATACGGACATCATCGTCCCTTTCGTCTGTGTCGCCTCGGGGCCCGTCCGGGTCCCCGGGATTGTCTGACGAGATTCAGTGTGCCACTCGCCACCGAGGCGGATTAAGGCCGATGACCGGTGCAATTGGTCACAGCGCTCGTTGGTTCGCCCGGGGCGGTGCCTGCGGTGACTCGATGGCAATATCGACAGCATGTCGACGGTGCGAAGTGGACGCGGTGCGTTCCCGGTGGCGGTGCTGGCCTCGGTCGCTGTCCTGATGTCGGGGTGCGCCGTCACCCGCACCGAATCGGGGCAGCCGACGACCGCGCCGCCCAGCGGCCTGGAGAAGTTCTACGGGCAGACGGTGCAGTGGGGCGACTGCGCCGGATTCGGCGGACCCGACGACCGGCTCCCGCCGAGCACCGAGTGCGCGCGGGTCACCGTGCCGGTGGACTACGCGGCGCCCGACGGGCCGACCGCGCAGATCGCGGTCTCCCGGATCCGGGCGACCGGGCGGCGGGTGGGTTCGCTGGTGATGAACCCGGGCGGGCCGGGGGAGTCCGGCCTCGGCCTGTCGTCGCTGGGTAACAAGACGGAGTTGGCCGAGCGCTTCGACCGGGTCGGTTTCGACCCGCGTGGTGTCGGCTCCTCCACACCCGTGATCGTCTGCCAGACGCCGCAGGAGCAGGACGCCGAGCGCGCCGAGCCGGAGGAGGACTACACCCCGTCCGGTATCGCCGACGCGGAGGCCGACAACCGCCGGTACGCCGACCGTTGCGCCGAACGCACCGGAAAGGACTTCCTCGCCCATGTCGGCACCCGCGAGGTCGTCCAGGACCTCGACGTCATGCGCGCCGCGCTGGGTGACGCGAAGCTGACCTACGTGGGGTACTCCTACGGCACCAAGATCGGTTCGGCCTACGCGGAGAAGTTCCCCGACCGGGTGCGCGCGATGGTGCTGGACGGCGCCATCGACTCCTCTCAGGACCCGGTGCAGGAGTCGCTGCGGCAGGCGGCGGGCTTCCAGAAGGTGTTCGACGCCTACGCCGCGGACTGCGCGCAGCGGCCGGACTGTCCGCTGGGGGCCGATCCGGTGCAGGCGGTGCCGCGGTTCCGCGCGTTGGTGAACCCGCTGTGGGACAAGCCCGCGCAGACCACCGATCCGCGCGGGCTGACCTACGGTGACGCGCTCACCGGCGTGCGCCAGGCGCTCTACACCGACGAGTTGTGGAAGGTGCTCACGCTGGGGCTGTCGGAGTTGCGCGACGGGCGCGGCGATACGTTGCTGGCGCTGGCCGACCTCTACGACGGCCGCCGCGACGACGGCAGCTACGCCAACACCACCGACGCGTTCAACGCGATTCGCTGCGTGGACGATCCGCGCGTCACCGATCGCGAGGTGACCGGACGCCAGGACGCGCAATACCGTAAGGCCGCGCCGTTCCTGGACGACGGCCACGCCACCGGTGCCGCGCCGCTGGAGTTGTGCACCGCCTGGCCGGTGCCGAACACGAGTGAACCGCACCGCATCTCCGTGCCCGGGCTGCCGAAGACGGTGGTGGTCTCGACGACCGAGGATCCGGCGACGCCGTACCAGGCCGGAGTCGACCTGGCCGGGCAGCTGGGCGCCGCGCTGATCACCTACCAGGGCAACCGGCACACGGTGGCGCTGGCCGGCGGCGTGCCGTGCGTGGACGACGCGGTCATCGCCTATCTGGTCGACCTGACCGAACCCGCTCCCGGTCTCACCTGCTGAGCCGGGCGGGCGCGGTTGCTGGTCGGTGACATCGGCCGGCCCGGTCCGGAAAACTCACAAAAGGGACGATCCGGCTGTGCGGAGTCTTCCGAAAACGTCCAGGTCAGCAATCTTAAGCGTGTATGTAACACAGATTTAACGCCGGATGCTTACGCTCGCGGGCATGGATCGCCAGAAGGAATTCGTGCTGCGGACGCTCGAAGAGCGGGACATCCGCTTCGTACGTCTCTGGTTCACCGACGTCTTGGGTTACCTGAAGTCCGTCGCGATCGCGCCCGCCGAACTGGAAGGCGCGTTCGAAGAGGGTATCGGCTTCGACGGCTCGGCCATCGAGGGCTTCGCCCGGGTCTCCGAGGCCGACATGGTCGCCCGGCCCGATCCGTCGACCTTCCAGGTGCTGCCGTGGGCCACCAGCAAAGGCCACCAGCACTCCGCGCGCATGTTCTGCGACATCACCATGCCCGACGGCTCGCCGTCCTGGGCCGACCCGCGCCACGTGCTGCGCCGCCAGCTGAACAAGGCGGGCGATGTCGGCTTCAGCTGCTACGTGCACCCCGAGATCGAGTTCTTCCTGCTGGAGAACGGTCCGCACGGGGGCGCGCCGGTGCCCGCCGACAGCGGTGGCTTCTTCGACCAGGCCGTGCACGATTCGGCACCGAACTTCCGCCGCCACGCCATCGACGCGCTGGAGTCCATGGGCATCTCCGTGGAGTTCAGCCACCACGAGGGCGCTCCCGGCCAGCAGGAGATCGACCTGCGCTACGCCGACGCGCTGTCGATGGCCGACAACGTGATGACCTTCCGCTACCTGATCAAGGAAGTGGCCATCGACGAGGGCGTGCGCGCCACTTTCATGCCCAAGCCGTTCGCCCAGTACCCCGGCTCGGCGATGCACACGCACATGAGCCTGTTCGAGGGCGAGACCAACGCCTTCCACGACCCCGACGATCCGCAGAACCTGTCGGAGACGGCGCGCGCGTTCATCGCGGGCATCCTCGAGCACGCCTCGGAGATCAGCGCGGTCACCAACCAGTGGGTGAATTCCTACAAGCGTCTCATCCACGGCGGCGAGGCCCCCACCGCGGCCTCGTGGGGCCGGTCCAACCGCTCCGCGCTGGTGCGCGTGCCGATGTACACGCCGAACAAGTCGTCCTCGCGCCGTGTGGAGATTCGCAGCCCTGATTCCGCATGCAACCCCTACCTGACCTTCGCCGTACTGCTCGCGGCCGGTTTGCGGGGCATCGAGAAGGGCTACACGCTGCCGCCGGAAGCGGAGGACGACGTGTTCGCGTTGACCGTCGCGGAGCGGCGCGCGATGGGCTTCCGCGAGCTGCCCGGCACGCTGGACGAGGCGCTGCAGGCGATGGAGCGCTCCGAACTGGTCGCCGAGACCCTCGGCGAGCACGTGTTCGACTTCTTCCTGCGCAACAAGCGCCGGGAGTGGGCGGATTACCGCAGCCAGGTCACGCCGTTCGAGCTCAAGGAATACCTGGGGTTGTGATCCGGGCGATGTCCGGGGGCGGCGTGCCCCCGGTCGCGGCCATGTAATTTGAGAACCATGGTCCGGCCCCCGTCTGCGCGCTCCGCCGTCCCCGGTGTCGGCCGGCTCGGATTGCTCGAGCCGTCCGCCGCCGCGTCGCTGCGCGAATTGGGCTGGGACAACGTCGAGAGCATTCCCGTGCTGTGGGCACTGTCCCGCGCGCCGGACGCCGACCTCGCGTTGAGCACGCTGATGCGGTTGCGCGAAAGCATCGCCGACGGCTGGGACGCCATCGATGCGGCGATCCGCACCGATAGCTCCCTGCGGGGCAGGCTGTTCGCGCTGCTCGGCTCGTCCAGCGCGCTGGGCGATCATCTGGTGGCGGCGCCGTCGGCATGGGAGGTCTTGCGCCGCAAGGAGTTACCCGACCGCGACGAACTGATCGCCGACCTGCTCGCGGTGGTCGAGGCCGAGCCCGCGCAAGGACCCCGCGCAACCGAGGCAGCGTCGCAGCGCGACTCGATCGGGGGTGGCGGTCGGGAGACGGGCGAGCTGCTGTTTCGCGCCGGGCTCTCGGGACCCGACGTGGTGGCGTCGTTGCGCAAGCGGTACCGCGACCAGTTGATGCTGCTGGCCGCGTCGGATCTGGCGGCAACGGTGGAGAACGAGCCCGTGCTGCCCTACCAGGTGGTGGGCCGTCACCTCACCGACCTGGCCGATGCCGCCCTGACCGCGGCGCTGGCGGTCGCGGTGGCGCGAGTCTGCAAGGACGAGCCGGTGCCGGTGCGGTTGGGCGTGATCGCGATGGGCAAGTGCGGCGCGCGCGAGCTGAACTATGTCAGCGACGTCGACGTGGTGTTCGTCGCCGAGCCCGCCGACGCCACCGCCACGCGCTTGGCCGCGGAGATGATGAGCGTCGCGAGCCAGGCGTTCTTCGAGGTCGACGCGGCGCTGCGGCCGGAGGGCAAAGCCGGTGCCCTGGTGCGAACGCTGGATTCGCACATCGCCTACTACAAGCGGTGGGCCCGCACCTGGGAGTTCCAGGCGCTGTTGAAGAACCGTTCGGCGACGGGTGATCTCGCGCTCGGCGAGCAGTACCGCGCCGCGCTGATGCCGATGGTGTGGTCGGCGTCGGAACGCCCCGATTTCGTCGCCGACGTCCAGGCGATGCGCCGCCGCGTGGAAGATCTGGTGCCCGCCGATCTGCGCGAACGCGAACTCAAGCTCGGGCGCGGCAGCCTCCGGGACGTCGAGTTCGCCGTGCAGCTACTGCAATTGGTGCACGGGCGGGTGGACGAGACACTGCACGTGCAGGGCACCGTCGAGGCGCTCGGCGCGCTGGCCGCGGGCGGATACGTCGGCCGCGACGACGCGGCCAATCTCACCGCGTCCTACGAATTCCTGCGGCTGCTGGAACACCGGCTGCAACTCCAGCGGCTGCGTCGCACCCATACGCTGCCCGCCGCCGACGACGAGGAGGGCATGCGCTGGCTGGCCCGCGCCGCGCACATCCGGCCCGACGGCAGGCAGGACGCGGTGGGCGTGCTGGACAGCGAGATCCGCCGGAACGCGGTGCGCGTTCGGCGATTACACGCCAAGCTGTTCTACCGGCCGCTGCTGGAATCGGTGGCGCGACTGGACTCCGATGCGCTGCGCCTGAGCCCCGAGGCCGCCATCCGGCAGCTGGCCGCGCTCGGCTACGCGGCGCCCGAACACGCCCTCGGCCACCTCAAGGCCTTGACCGGCGGCGTGTCCCGCAAAGGCCGCATCCAAGCCCTGTTGTTGCCGACGCTGCTCGAATGGCTCGGCGACACGCCGAATCCCGATGCGGGCCTGCTGGCCTACCGCCGCGTGTCGGAGGGGCTGGCCGATCAGATCTGGTTCCTGCGCGAACTACGCGACGAGGGCGCGATCGCGCAGCGGCTCATGATCGTGCTCGGCTCCTCGGAGTATCTGCCGGATCTGCTGATCAACGCGCCCGAGACGATCCGGATGTACGCCGACGGGCCCGGTGGTCCGCTGCTGCTGGGCCCGCAGCCCGAGGAGGTGGCTCGCGGCATCCTCACCGCCGCCGCGCGCTACGACGATCCGAAACGCGCGGTAGCCGCTGCGCGTTCGCTGCGCAGGCACGAACTCGCGCGGGTGGCGTCGGCCGATCTGCTCGGCATGCTCGAAGTGCCGCAGGTGTGCCGGGCGTTGTCGTCGGTGTGGGTCGCGGTGCTCGATGCGTCATTGCTCGCGGTGATCCGGGCGAGTGAGGCGGAGCGGGGTGCGCCCGCGCCCGCCGACATCGCGGTGATCGGCATGGGCAGGCTCGGCGGCATGGAACTCGGCTACGGCTCGGACGCGGACGTGCTGTTCGTCTGCGACCCGAGGCCGGGGGAGGACGAGACCAAGGCCGTCAAATGGGCGATCGGGGTGGCCGACCGGGTGCAGCAGCTGCTCGGGGCGCCGAGCACCGACCCGCCGCTGCACGTGGACGCCGGGTTGCGTCCGGAGGGGCGCAGCGGCGCGCTGGTGCGCACGTTGGCCGCCTACGCCGCGTACTACGAGCAGTGGGCGCAGCCCTGGGAGGTGCAGGCGCTGCTGCGCGCCAACCAGGTGGCCGGTGACGAGGAACTCGGGGTGCGATTCCTGCACGTCATCGACAAGGTGCGGTACCCGGCGGGCGGTGTGTCGGCCGAGGCGGTGCGCGAGATCCGGCGGATCAAGGCCAGGGTGGACGCCGAGCGGCTGCCCCGCGGCGCCGATCCGGCCACGCACACCAAACTGGGGCGCGGGGGGCTGGCCGACATCGAGTGGACGGTCCAGCTCGTGCAGCTGCGGCATGCCCACGAGGTGCCAGGTCTGCACAACACCTCCACGCTGGAAGCGCTGGACGTGATCGAGCAGACCGGCCTGCTGGACGAGCAGGACGTGGCGCTGCTGCGCGACGCGTGGCTGACCGCCACCAACGCACGCAACGCCTTGGTGCTGGTGCGCGGCAAGCCGACCGATCAGCTTCCGGGGCCCGGCCGCCTTTTATCCGCCGTCGCACGCGTCGCGGGGTGGCCCAACGACGACGGCAGCGAATTCCTCGATCACTACATGCGCGTCACCCGGCGCGCCAAAGCCGTCGTCGAACGAGTCTTCGGCGGCGCGTAAGCGCGTACCGCGCGGGCTCTCACTCGTCCGGTGTCACGAACCGAGGGTGAGGCCGGTGCGGGCCGCGCGTTGTTCGCCCCAGTCGTAGAGCGCGGTGAGGACAGGCACGAGAGTGTGGCCTTCGTCGGTGAGGGTGTATTCGACCTGCGGCGGCACCGTGTCGAAGACGGTACGCCGGACCAGGCCGTCGGATTCCAGTTCTCGCAACTGCTGGACCAGCATCTTCTCGCTGGTCGTCGGCATCCGCCTGCGCAGCTCGCCGTAGCGGTGCACGCCCTCCTTCAGGTGGGCGAGGATCACCGGCTTCCACTTGCCGCCGATCAGGTCGACGGTCACCTCCACGGCGCAGTGGTAGCGCTTGTCGGGCACGTGTCCTCCGGGTACTCACTGAAAAGTGCGTTCTTGTAACACTGTAATCATCGCGATTCCATGGATGCCGTTCAGCGGAACCATCACGGACATGGAGTGAAATTCTATGAAGGTCATCGTTTTCGACCGATTCAAGCCCGGCGTCACACTGGAGACGATCAACCCCTATCTGCCCGAGGAGGTCGCCAACGTGTGGCGGCTGTGGAAGGCGGGCATCGTCCGGGAGAACTACGCCCGCGCCGACGAGCCCGGCGTGGTCATCGTCTTCGAGGTCGACAGCGTCGAGGAGGCGCGCAAGTACGTCGCGGACTTCCCGCTGACCAAGGCCGGGTACCTGGAGTGGACCTTCGTGCCGGTGCAGGCGCCGTTGCCGCTGGAGGCGCTGATGGACCCGGCCGTCGACGTCGCCGAGCCCTACGACCGGACCGCGTGAGCATGCGACACGCCTTCGGCCTGAGCATCCCGGGGACCGTACCCGAGGCCTGCGATCCCGCGCGGATGGCGCTGCTCATCTACGACATGCAGATCGGCATCGTGCGGCAGATCCCGGAGGGCGAGAAGATCGTGCGCGCCTGCGTGCGACTGCGCGACGCCGCGCGGGCGGGCGGTTTCCGCGTCTTCTACACCCGGCACATGTCGCTGCCGGTCGCCGCCTCGGGCGTCGCCCAGTTGCGCACCGCCATGTCCTGGCAGCGCGTGGACGACCCCGCCGAGCTGCGCTCCAGCTTCCCGCAGGGCTCCGCGCAGTTCCAGCTGGTACCCGAGCTGACGCCCGGGCCGGACGAGGTGGTGTTCGACAAGATCACCATGTCGGCGTTCGCGGCGACCCCGCTGGATTTCGCGCTGCGCGACTGCGGCATCGACACCTACGCCGTGGCGGGCATCGCCATGGAGGTCGGCATCGAGCCGACCGTCCGGCACAGCCTCGATCTGGGTTATCTGCCGATCGTCGTCACCGACGCGTGCGGTGCCGGGCATCCGGAAGCGGCCGAAAGATCGTTTGCCACCCTGCAATTCGCGGGCGGTTCGCTCACAACGGACACCGCTGTACTCATCGAGTCGATGAGTCGGCCCGCCCGCTGACGCCGTCGAACCGCTGCGCGCCGCCCACCGGTCCGGGTTCGTGGCCGTAAGCTCGCTCGCCCGGTCGCATTTCGGCTCATCGTTGCCTGTGGGCGAGTCCGCCTCGCGGTCGGGTGCTCGCAGCACCGGTCAAGGACTGGAATCGGTCGACGAACTGGCGGATCGCCAACCGGTCCTCGTCACCGAGCCCGTTCGCGGCCGTGACGGTGACCATGGTGCCGGAGTCGATCCGCAGGACGTCCCAGGCCACCGGCAGGACGGGCGCGTGCACGCTGCGCCCGTTACCGCTGACCGTGATGGACGAACGGCAGACACCCGGATTCCAGGCCAGCTCTTGGGCGATCTCGGCCGTGAGCGGCCCCTGCGCGGGAAATTCCTCGACGTACATCCTCGACCTCGTCACGTCGCCGACGGTGCTGAGCCAGTGTAGCCGGGCCGGAATCCGCTCGGACCACACAGAACGCACACCTGCGCTCCATCGCGTCTTCGCGGATCTTGCCTAGGCTCGACCACATGCGTGAATGGATGGGCCGGGCATTGCTCGGTGTGGGGTGGTGCGCTGTCGCCGCGGGCGCCGTCGGACTCGTGCTGCATTTCGGCGCGTGGCAGCGGCGCGGGCTGGTGCTGCTCGCGTCGGGGGCGACGTACCTGATGATCGGCGCCATCGTGGGTGTGGTGCTGCTGCTGATCGCGCGCGGGTGGCGCAGTGCGGCCGTCGCCGGGGTGCTGGCGGCGGCCGTGCTGTGGACGCTGGTGCCCGCGTTCGTACCGGAAGGGCGGGCCGCGAACGGTCCGCAGCTCACCGTCATGCAGTCGAATCTGCTGTTCGGCGGCGCCGATCCGGCCGCAGTGGTGCGCGCGGTGCGGGACAACCACGTCGACGTGCTGACGGTCGACGAACTGACCGGTGCCGCGGTCGAGCGGCTGGCGGACGCCGGTCTGCTCGGCGAATTGCCCTATCACTACACCGAGCCCACCCGCGACGGCGGTGGCGGCACCGGCATCTACGGCCGATACCCGCTGCGGGACAACAGAAAGTACGACGGCTACATCCTCAACAATGTCTCCGCGACGATGGATCATCCCGAGCGTGGGCCGATCACCGTCTTCGCGTTCCATCCCGTCCCGCCGCCGTTCGATTTCCCGGCGTGGCAAGCGGAAATGCGCAGAACCCGCGAAATCCTCGACGCGCACCGAGGTCCCGCCATCGTGGGCGCCGACTTCAACGCGACTCGCGACCACGCTGCCTATCGTGACCTCTTGCGCGGCCGCTTCGCCTCGGCCGCCGACCAGACCGGCGCGGGCCTGCTGCCCACCTTTCCCGGGGACCGCGTCTGGGGCCCGGTGATCGGCATCGATCACATCCTCCTGGCCGACGCCACCGCCGAGGAGTTGCGGACGCTCTCCATCCCCGGCTCGGATCATCGAGCGCTGGTCTCTCGCATCCGCCTGCACTGACCGGGAGTTCGCACTCACCTGCGCGAAGACGTTGCGCGCCTTGCGAAGCCGGTGACAATCGTGGCCGCGATGATGCGCGAAGCCGGTTCGCAGCGATTACGATGTGAGCGCTCGGCGGGCCCGAGACGCGGTACTCGGGGAGGCGAGTTCGATGACGAAGAACACGCGCTTCGGCGCGGTGGCCGTGCTCGCGGTGGTGACCGCCGTGCTCGCCGGTTGCGCAGCGGGAACGAACGATTATGCGGCGCAGCATGTCTCGCCGCCGACCGACACCTGGGAGCTGGCCGGATCCATGACGGCTTCCGGCCCGAACGGCCCGCGCAAGGGCGTGGCGGACGCGCCGCTCACGGCGGTGAACGGCGACGGCGGCACCATGGACAAGCTCGCCCTCAATGCCATCGCCGACGTTCAGGACTTCTGGGCCACCGAGTACCCCGAGCACTTCCCCGGCACATTCGAGCCGGTGACCAAGTACATCTCCTGGGACGCCAAGGCGCCGAAGGTCAAGGCGGTCGAGTTCTGCAAGTCCGACACTTACCAGGTGGTTAACGCCGCCTATTGCGGCGGCGACCACACCATCGGCTGGGATCGGGGCGTCCTGCTGCCGAAACTGGTGCAGAAGTACGGTGAGATGGCGGTGGTGATGGTGCTGGCCCACGAGTACGGGCACGCCATCCAAGGGCAGGCGAAGCTGGCGGGTTTGCTGACCCCGCCGCTCGTGCAGGAACAGCAGGCCGATTGCCTCGCCGGTGTCTTCCTGCGCCACGTGGCCGAGGGGAATTCGGCGCACTTCGCGCTCAACACCACCGACGGCCTCAACGCCGTGCTCGGCGCCACGGTGGCCGTGCGCGACCGGGACCCGAACGATCCGGAGAACGTGCACGGCTCGGCCTTCGAGCGGGTGACCGCGGTGCAGATCGGCTACACCGACGGCGCCGACGGATGCAAGAAGATCTCCAGGAAGGAGATCGCGCAGCGCCGCGGCGATCTGCCCACCACCTTCGAGCCCGGCGAGGAGCAGGCCCAGCTCCCGGTGGATGCCGCCGCGCTGAGCAGTCTCGGCCAGGCGCTGACCGAGATCTTCCCGGTGACGCGGCCGCCGCAATTCGACTACTCCGGCGTCGGTCGCGGCTGCTCGGACGTCACCGTCACCCGGCCGGTGTCGTATTGCCCTGCCGCCAACCGGATCGGCACGGACGTCCCCGCACTGGCCCAGCGCGGCGGACCGATGGCGGGCGACGACCCGCTGTCGGCGGTGGTGGACGGCGACTACAACGCGTTCGTCGTCTTCGTGTCGCGGTATGTGCTCGCGGTGCAACAGGATCGCAAGCTGTCGCTGACCGGCGCGGAGACGGCCGGTCTGCGCACCGCCTGCCTCAGCGGCGTGGTGACCACCATGCTGAGCCGGCCGGGCAGCGATCCGCACCTGTCCGCGGGCGATCTGGACGAAGCGGTCTCCGGCCTGCTCGCCGACGGCGCGGCGGCCGCCGATGTGAACGGCAAGGTCGTGCCGAGCGGCTACCAGCGGCTGGAAGCTTTCCGCACCGGCGTCCTGGACGGCGAGAGCGCCTGCCTGGCCCGGTTCCGGTAGGCGCCTACACCGGCAGCGACCGCAGCGAGCTGAGCGTGCCCGCCAGCGCGCGGGCCGCCTCGGCGCCCTTGGTCAGGAAGTGCTCGGTGAAGTACGTGACGTGCTCGCTGTGCTCGTGGAAGTGGTGCGGGGTGAGCACGACCGAGAACACCGGCACGTCGGTGTCCAGCTGCACTCGCATCAACCCGTCGATCACCGCCGACGCCACGAAGTCGTGCCGGTAGATGCCGCCGTCCACCACCAGCGCGGACGCGACGATCGCCGCGTACCGGCCGGAGTGCGCGAGGCGCTTGGCGTGCAGCGGGATCTCGAAGGCGCCCGGCACCTCGTAGACGTCGATGCCTGCGGGATCGAAACCGAGGTCGGTGTATTCGGTGCGGAAGCCCTCGTAGGCCTTACCGACGATCGAGCTGTGCCAGCTGGCGCGGATGAACGCGATGGATCCGGTTGTACTCATGTCGAGATACTACTTTCCGGTAAGGTGCGCTTCCAGCCAGCCGACGACGTCGTCGAGGACCTTGTGCTGCTCGGGCTCGTTGAACACCTCGTGGTAGAGGCCCTCGTAGCGGATCACCGTGAGATCCTTCGACCCCGCGCCGCGCTCGATGAGATCGGAGCTGGATGGCGCGGCGATCGCGTCGGCGGTGCCGTGCAGCACCAGCACCGGCGCGGTGAGCCGCGCCAGTCGCTGCTTGACCGAATCCGTCGCGCTCAGCATCTCGGCGGCGGTGCGGGCGGGCAGCTTGCCCCGGTAGACCAGCGGATCGTTGTCGTAGGCCGCGACCACCGCAGGGTCGCGGCTGATCTGCGACGAATCCAGCTTCAGCACACCCAGATTCGGAGTGAACCGGCTCAACACCGGTGCCAGACCGCGCTGCACCGGATTGCCCACCGGGATGTCCAGCGGCGGGGCGGACAGCACGATGCCCGCGACGTCGATCGGCTCGCGGGTGGCCAGAGACAGGGTGATCAGACTGCCCATCGAGTGCGCGACCACGAAGCGCGGCACGCCGGGCTGCTCACGGCTCGCGATGGCCAGCATGGCGGCGACGTTGTCGGCGGCGGCCGCCATGGAGCCGATGTTGGCCTTGCCGCCCGCGGACTTCCCGTGCCCGATGTGGTCGAGGGCGTAGACCGCGAAACCCGCGCCGACCAGCCGCCGGCCGACGTGGGTGTAGCGGCCGGAATGCTCGGCCACGCCGTGCACCAGGACGATCACGCCCCGCGCGGCGCCCTCCGGCAGCCACGCGCGCCAGGCGACCGCGCCGTCTGCTCCGTCGAACTCACCGGACTCGGTGCGGATCGCGGGCGGCTCGGTGGGCGTGGCGTCGCCCGCCGTCGGCTTGGTCGTCATGCCTGGGCTCCTGACGTTTCTGGCGCGCCGACCGTCGCGAAATGCTCGATCAGCCGCCGGTTGAACTCGATGAGTCGAGCGTAGTTGACGCGGGAAAGGCGCTCGTCGGTTCCGTGGATCGAGGCCAGGTCGCCCGCCTCCAGCACGATCGGCGCGAAATTGCACCGGGTGTCCGCCAGGTCGTCGTAGTGCCTGGAGTCGGTCGCGCCGGGGACGATGCCGGTGGTCACCGCGATATCGGGGACGACGGCACGGGCGATACCGGCGATCAGCTCGAAGGCGGGGCCGGGCCCCGTGATCCGCGACGGCTCCGACGACATACCGATCAGCTCGAAATCGATCCCTTTGTCGCGCACCACTTTCCGGCAGTGGGCGAGCACCGAGGCGACCGTGTCGCCGGGCAGGATGCGGAAGTTCACCATGGCCTCGGCCCGCTGGGGCAGCACATTCGCCCGCACGCCGCCGCGGATCACCGTCGGCGCCGTGGTGGTGCGCACCATCGCCTCGGTCTGTGGCTGGGCCGCCATCACCCGGGTGATCACCGGCGCGGCGACGCCCGCCAGGCCGAGCAGGCGCCGCCGGGGGCCCGGCATGACCTGGCGCATCCTGGCCAGCATGTCCGCGATCACCGGGGTCAGGCGCAGTGGCATCGGATTGTCCTGGATGCGGGCCACGGCTCGCGCGATCCGGCCGACCGCCGTCTGCTTGCCCGGCATGGACGAATGCCCGCCCACCTCGGTGACCGACAACCGCACCGTCGCGTAGCCCTTCTCGCCGAGCATGATCGTCGCCACCGGCTGCCGCACGCCGTCGACGATGCCCGAGGTGATCACACCGCCCTCGTCCAGCAGTAGATCCGCGCGCACGCCCGCCTGTCGCAGGTGGGCGGCCATCCGCTCGGCGCCGTCGCCGCCGAAGACCTCCTCGTCGTGCCCGAAGGCCAGGTACACGGTGTGCCGGGGCCGCAGGCCCGCGGCGAGCGCGGACTCGACCGCCTCCAGGATGGCCAGCACCCGGCTCTTGTCGTCGATCGCGCCACGGCCCCAGATGTATTCCTCGTCGACCACGCCGGCGAACGGTGGGTGGGTCCAGCGCTCGAGGTCGTCCACCGGCACCACGTCCTGGTGCGCGAGCAGGATGGCGGCCACCCGGTCCGGTTCGACGCCCGGCCAGCGGTAGAGCCTGCTGTGCGCGAACTGTCGCAGTTCGAGTTCGGCGTGCACCCGGGGAAAGGATGCCCGCAGGTGCGCGTCGAGGCGTTCGAACGCCGCGCTGTCGGCGTCACGCGGGTCGTCGGTGGACACCGTCGCGCATCGCAGCGCGGCGGCGAGGCGTTCGGCGGTCAGGTCGTCGACCGGTTCCGTCATCGGTCACCGGTGCGGTCGGGCAGATTCATGGACACCGTTGCATTGTTCAACATGCTCGGGTCCAGGGCGATCGTCTTCTCGTTTCGCCACTTCACGATGCCTTCGGTGAGCCCACCCGGCAGATCGGGACGGCGCGTTCCGGTCAGCAGGGGCAGTTCGATGCGCGCGGACCTCACCGTGACGGAGGCGAAGGCGGGGGAGTGCGACCACACGTCGTCGACCACGTCGGTGACCCGCACGCCGATTCGGTGACCGGCCGCGATCGGCCAATCCTGAGCCAGCAGGCGGACCTCGGCGACGTCGCGGACGGGGGCGATCCCGCGGGTGATCACGGTCGCGCGCAGGTCGGGTGCGATGTCGTAGAGCTCGACCGCGACCGTCGCGCTCGCAGGGCCGCTCAGCCGCAGGGTGGCGGTGGGGATGCCGGACAGGTGCTGGTCCCCGGTCAGCGGCGCGGAGACCGACCAGAGTTCCCGGTCGGGCCCGGGGATCAGGCCCCGGTCGGTGTACTCGCCGGTTCGAAGTTCGACCGGGATTCGCCGCGCGTCGGCGGGCGGCCACGCGGTCTCCGCGCGCCAGCGGCCGTCGAATTGGCCGACGGTGATCCGCGGTCCGGCAACCACCACATCGCGACCCGCGACGTGCTTGTCGAAGAACGCGAGCAGCTCGGTGTCGAAGTGGGGTGTGCCGCATTTGTCGTGGCAGGTGCGGTGCCCCCACTGACCGAACCAGGCCCGATGCTCGCCGGGCCCGAGGCTGTTCCACAAGTCGAACACTCGGTAGGCCCGGGTGTTGTAGTCGACGAAGCCCTGACCGAGGAACAGCGGGATCGTGTTGCCGCGCAGTCGCGCGACGAGGTCGCGGTCGCGCCAGAAGGCGGTGTCCGGATTGTGGTCGCCGATCTCGGCCAGATACTGCCGATAGCACTGCCACGGCAATTGCGTCGCGTTCGCCTGGTATTCGCCGGAGTCCTCCGGGCGCGGTGGGGTCGACGCGATGAGCAGATGCTCCAGCCCCGCGAAGTCGGCGGGGCGCACACCGCTCTCGGTAATCGGCTTGCCGGAGAACTTCCACGAGACGCCCTGCATGTACAGGTAGGAGTACGGGTCGACGACCGGCTCGAACGCGCCCACCGCGGCCAGGCCCTCAGGGGCCATGGCGGAGCCCATGAGACCGGTCCAGGCTTCGTACGACGTGCCGAACAACCCGACCTTCCCGGTGGACCAAGGCTGACCCGCCGCCCACTCCACGGCGGCGGCGACATCCGCGCGTTCGCCGGGGCCGCCGAAGTCCGGGCAGCCGTCGGAGCCGCCGAACCCGCGCAGGTCGACGATGACGTAGGTGTAGCCCGCGTTCAGGAACAGTTCGGCGGTGAGATTGTCGGTGGACGGGCCCCCGGTCAGGCGCGGCTCACTCAGGTACGCCAGGTGCGCGCGATACGGGCTGACGGTGAGGATGACGGGTGTGCGGGTGTCGTCGGAGACATCGGCCGGGCGCAGGATGTCCGCGTGCAGCCGGGTGCCGTCCTTGCCGTCGATGAACGTCTGCTTCCACTGATAGTGCACCGCCAGCGGCTCGGCGGCGGCGGTCACCGGAGTGAACGCCGCCAGCAGCAACAGCAGGCCGCACACGGCACGCGGCAGGACGGCTCGTTCGGTCACCATAGGACTATCGAGTGTGCCCGGATAGCCGTCCAGCCCCCGGAACCAGGGTGGTTGCCGGGCGGACGCCATCCGCCGTTCCTGAGCAGACCGGCATCCGGCGGCCGTTCCGGAGTGCGGATTCGCGGTTGTCACCCATGGAGGGCTTCGGCGGTCGTACCGATGACGCGTGGCCGAACGTGACCGCCATCCGCACATCAGGGCCTGCGAAGGAGTGGACGATGGCGGAGAACACCGAGCCGGGATATCCGGCGTATGTGCGGACCATTCTCGGATTTCGGAGATTCCCGGCGCGATGGTGATCGCGCCACCACGTATCCGGCTGGTGAAGGAATGGGCCTGTGCCGGTGCGTTTTTCGAACTCACCGGTGCATTCATGTCGCATAGGGCGCACGGATCGGCGGTCGTCCATCATTTCTACCGGGGATCTTTCGCGGCCCGCGGGGTCGCGTCCTGGGCGTTGCGCCCGGCGAGCGGTAAGCCGTGCGCGCCGGTGTTCCGGCGATACGGGCAGGTCACGTGGGTGAAGGAGGCGCAACGGGATACAGCGGCGGCGTAATATCGAGGCAGGCCATGGCGAATGGCTATGGCTGGGTCCAACTCATCGGTGGCACAAGGTAATCCATCCGGTGTCCGATGGGGTCGGCGTATGATCATGCCAGTGCGAATACCCGGGGGAAGAATGAACGAGCCGGCTACCGCGGACTGGGAACGGTTCGTGCAAGCGCTGGCGCACTGTCTTTCGGAGTTGCCCTCACGGGCGACCCTGATCATCGCCGCACCCGGAAATCGCTATGTCCAATTTGTCCAATACGACATCAAATTGTCCGCTGAACTGGCCGGGAACCATTACCTGAGCAACCCCATACCGGAGCCCGCCGCGCAGGAGTTACGCGCACTGGGCTGGCACGAGCCCGTGGTGCGGCGCGACGCGGACAACTGGACCAGGACCCTGTTCTGGCCCATCGCGCCGAACAGCCTGGTCGAGTTCGCCCGCTCGGTCGTCGTCGGCCTGCGCGACGCCCTCGGTGTGGCGACCCCCGTCGAGTTGCGCGCGATGGGCTGGACCGAGGCGTCGGGCGACCTGGATCTCACGGTGCTCGGCCCGATCGCCCGGCGCGGGTAGAACCGACCAGGCCGCTGTCCCACGGCAAAGCCGCGACTACCTGGGCACTATCCTGAGAGACATGGCAGCAGGCAAGCCCACCAAGGAAGCGAAGGCCGCGGCGAAAGCGGCCCGCAAGCAGCAGTCGAGAGAACGCCGCAAACAGCTGTGGCAGGCGTTCCAGATGCAGCGCAAGGAAGACAAGCTGCTGCTGCCGCTGATGATCGGCGCCTTGGTCGGCATCACCGCCGTCTTCGTCGTGATCGGCCTCGTCTTCGGGCTGACCTGGTTCCTGGTTCCGCTGGGCGTTGTGCTGGGGGCGCTGGTGGCGTTCATCATCTTCGGCAGGCGGGTGCAGAAGAGCGTCTACCGCAAGGCCGAGGGCCAGGCGGGCGCCGCGGCCTGGGTGCTGGACAACCTCCAGGGCAAGTGGCGGGTGAGCAACGGCATCGCCGCCACCACCCAGTTGGACGCGGTGCACCGGGTGATCGGCCTGCCCGGCGTGGTGCTGGTCGCCGAAGGCTCCCCGCAACGGGTCAAGTCGCTGCTCGCCCAGGAGAAGAAGCGCACCGCCCGGCTGATCGGCGATACCCCGATCTACGACGTCGTCATCGGGAACGACGAGGGCCAGGTTCCGCTCAAGGACCTGCAGCGCTACCTCACCAAGCTGCCGCGCAACATCGACACCAAGCGGATGGACCTCATCGAAGGCCGGTTGTCGGCCCTCAGCGCGCGCGGCGGGCCCGCCCTGCCGAAGGGGCCGATGCCCGCGGGCGCCAAGATGCGCGGCGTGCAGCGGACCATCCGCCGCCGCTGATCCTGCTCGGTCGAAAGGCTCGCGTCCGAGGACGCGGGCCTTTCGTCTGTGATCGGGCGCGAGGACATGGCTCGAGCCGCGCCCGGTTCGCGCTACCGGCCGAAACCGGCGCTCAGCGTGAGCGCACCAGCGCCGTGCCGGTCGCGCGGTCGTGCATGCCGCGCCCGTCGGCGTCGGTGAACAGCGCGGGCACCACGAACAGCAGCAAAACCTGCCTGGCCAGCGCTCGGACGAACCCGACCGGCGCGTCCGCGTCGATACGCACCGTCCGCAACCGCAGGAAATACTGCCCCGGCGTGAACCCGAACAGCGTGACCGCGCCGACGCCGATGACGAACCAGATGAGCAACGTCACACTCGACGCCGAACTGCCGCGGACGATCAGGGCCGCGATGCCGAGCGCGATCATCCAGTCCACGAACAGGGCGGCGATGCGGCGCCCCATACCGGCCAGCGAGCCCGCTCCGGTCTTCGGCAGCCCGAGTTCCGCACCGGGGAACTCGGGGGTTGCCGGGCCGCCGGAGTCGGCCGGAGGTCCGGAGAGCCAGGAGCCGGTGATGCGTGCCATGCCCCCAGAATAGGCGCGGACGGACCTGTGCCCGGGATCGCATAAGCGGAGTTCAGCGTCGGCGAGCATGTCGGCGGAGGCCGGACTACCATGCAAGTCGAGTCCGGGTGGTCAGTACCACGCGGCCGGAGGCACGTGTAACACCGGCGAAACACATCCTTGACTGCGGGGAAACACGGCATCCATAGCGTCTGGTCGCGACGAACCCATGCAAGCGACACTGGCTGGGAACCGATCCGTAAGGAGAACAAGTGACGTTCAGCACGGCCGACGAGGTCATCAAATTCATCGCTGACGAGGACATCGAGTACGTCGACATCCGGTTCAGCGACCTGCCCGGTGTGCAGCAGCACTTCTCGATCCCGGGGAAGGCCTTCACCACCGACCTCGCCGAGGAAGGGCTAGCGTTCGACGGCTCCTCCGTTCGTGGGTTCCAGTCCATCGACGAGTCGGACATGCTCCTGCTGCCCGACTTCTCCACCGCGCGCGTCGACCCGTTCCGCGCCGCCAAGACGCTGAACCTCAACTTCTTCGTGCACGACCCGTTCACCCGGGAGGCCTACAGCCGCGACCCGCGCAACATCGCGCGCAAGGCGGAGGAGTACCTGCGCTCCACCGGTATCGCCGACACCGCGTACTTCGGCGCCGAGGCGGAGTTCTACATCTTCGATTCCATCCGTTACGACTCGGCCATGAACGGCGCCTTCTACGAGATCGAATCGGTCTCCGGTTCCTGGAACACCGGTGCCGAGTTCAACCCGGACGGCACCCTGAACCGCGGCTACAAGGTGCGCAACAAGGGCGGTTACTTCCCCGTCGCGCCGTACGACCACTACGTCGACCTGCGCGACAAGATCTCGACCAACCTGCAGAACGCGGGCTTCGAGCTCGAGCGCGGCCACCACGAGGTCGGCACCGCCGGTCAGGCCGAGATCAACTACAGGTTCAACACCCTGCTCGGCGCGGCCGACGACCTGCAGCTGTTCAAGTACATCGTGAAGAACACCGCGTGGGCCGAGGGCAAGACCGTCACCTTCATGCCGAAGCCCCTCTTCGGTGACAACGGCTCGGGCATGCATGCGCACCAGTCGCTGTGGAAGGACGGCAAGCCGCTGTTCCACGACGAGGCCGGCTACGGTGGCCTGTCCGATATCGCCCGCCACTACATCGGCGGCATCCTGCACCACGCGCCGTCGCTGCTGGCGTTCACCAACCCGACCGTGAACTCCTACCACCGTCTGGTGCCGGGTTACGAGGCCCCCATCAACCTGGTGTACTCGCAGCGCAATCGCTCCGCCGCGGTCCGCATCCCGGTCACCGGCAACAACCCGAAGGCCAAGCGCATCGAGTTCCGCGCACCGGACTCCTCGGGCAACCCGTACCTGGCCTTCGCCGCCATGCTGATGGCGGGCCTGGACGGCATCAAGAAGAAGATCGAGCCGCTGGCCCCGGTCGACAAGGACCTCTACGAGCTCCCGCCGGAGGAGGCCAAGAACATCCCCCAGGCCCCCACCAGCCTGGCATCGGTCATCGACCGCCTCGAGCAGGACCACGACTACCTCACCGAAGGCAACGTCTTCACCGAGGACCTGATCGAGACCTGGATCACCCTCAAGCGCGAGGGCGAGATCGCCCCGGTGAACCTGCGGCCGCACCCGTACGAGTTCGAGCTGTACTTCGATGTGTAAGCCGTAGTTCGCTCCGGCCCCGTGCAGGAGCGCCTCTTCAGGCGCTCCCCAGGCGCTAGCCGACGAGTCCATCTGGTCCGTGATCCTCCGGGATCGCGAGGCAGATGGACTCGTTGACGTCTGGGCGTCGGCGGGCTACACAGCGCTCCACGTGGGTGTGCCGTAGACGTTGAGTTTGTCGATGCCGTGGTCGGCGGAGAAGCCCAGTCCGACCGCCGAGTAGCGCCAGGCGGCACCGGACGACTCCGCAGCCTGGGCGAGTGCGTCTACGGCATATGTGGTGCCGTGGTGGCGGGATGCGAGTTCGGTCACGAGATCGCCGAAGTCGGTATGTTGTCGCGACCCGAGTGAGAGGCCGAAACCGGTGCCGCCCGCGCTTCTCGAACAGCACACGAACCAGTCGTGTCGGTGGAGTTCGGCTGCCTCGATGCCACTCCGGACGAACTCGGACAGCAGTTCCCAGGCCGGATGCCCGAAATATCGGGACAGCTTCATCGGCACACCGACGTCGTCGTAGCGTGCCTTCAAGTAGATCTTGTGGTTCACATCGCCCCGTGCATCCACCTCGAGCGCGGCCGCCACCGGGGTGATGAGCTTCTCGTGATCGGGCACGGTGACCAACCCGGCGAAGCCGGGCCAGGTGCTGCACAGCCTGTCCAATGCCCCCGGCACGATCTTGAGGCCGCCGTAAACCTTGAGGCGAGCCGCATGACGTGGCGCCGCGACATGATGAACAATCCCCGTCCACGTCGCCGAACGATGCTGTGCGGGCACTGTGGCAGGGTCCGGATACAGCGTCCTGACAAATGACTGCAGCATCTCGACCACGTTCTCATCACCGTTGGGCAGCCACGCGACCAGATCGCGTATCGAGGCCAGGTGAGCGGCGACACGAGAGGCGAATTGCGTCTCCTGCGTCGCGATCTCGGTGATGTAGCGAACGGCGGGCGTGAATTTCCCCCGGCCACCGCTGACACTGGCTTCGAACGGCGTGCCGGAAATCGTCAACATGCTGGCCCGGTGACCATCCGGCCCCTGCGCGTCGAGTCGACCTCCGCAGGCTTGTTCCATCATGGCGCGGATGGTCGATGGGTCGCTACCCGGCGACAATCGATCGGCCACGTCGACCAGGAATTCTCCGGCAGGTCCAGTCATCGAGATCGTCAGGATCGCCCGGCGTTGACGGGGCCTGCGGACGGCGCTGCGGCACTTCTACCCATATCGGCAGACTCTCTCACTCCAGCGCCGCGCCTCCTCGCGGCGCTGTTCCCAATTCTGGGAATTGCGAGTCCGTGGGGCCCTGCTGTGCTCGGGAGTGGCATGTCTTTCGATCGGCAGGGGGCGCGACCTTGCCGGGTGGTGGGAGCCTGCCGCCGACGTCCGCGTACACCGCCGGGGCGGCTTGCGCGCGTCGTGGTCTAGCCGGTCCGATCTCAGAGGGAAAGCAGGGTGCCGTGGACAGTGATGTCACCGAAATGATCGCCGCGGCGTGCGAGTTCTTGGTGAGCCACCAAGATGCCGATGGCCATTGGCGCGACTATGAATTGCCCCCCGGCAGATCCGAATCCTGGATCACCGGATGTGTGGGTGTCGCGCTGAACTCGGCCGAGGACCTCCTCGTGCCCGATCCTCGCCGTACCCTGGCGCTCGACCGTGCCGTCGCGGCGTTGCGTGACTCGCAACGACCGGGCGGGTGGGGATACAACCGATCAGTGTCGTGCGATGCCGACACGACCTCATGGGTGGTGCGATTGATGGCCACACGCGATATCGAATATCCCTTGACGGCGGATCTTTTTACCGGCTACATCACACCGGTCGGCGCGGTGCGCACCTTTCCGTCGCCGGTATTCGGTTCGTGGGCAGAGGAACACGACGAGGTTGCTCCCATGGCGGGGCTTGCGCTTCTCGCACTGGGTGACTCGCCCACGATCGAGATCATCCGCGCGCATGCTGTGAGCCGCCACCTGGACAACGGAAAGTGGGATTCGTTCTGGTGGCGCTCGGACGCTTACGTCGCGGCACACAACTTGACGTTTCTGGCACTCTCCGGCGGCATACCGCGGGGGATCGCCGAAGCGGAGCAGGAGCGCTTGCGTGAAGCTGTCGGCCCGGCGGACGGTTACCTTGATCCCGGCTGTGAGCCATCCTTCGACATCGCTCAGCGCCTGATCACAGCCGTGCGGCTGGGTGCATCTGGCTACGTCGCCCTGCTATTTCAGGCGCTGCTGGCGGCGCGGCTACCGGATGGGGGCTGGCCGGCCTCGCTGGGGCTGCTCGTTCCGGGTCAACGGACGCCGACCACCGAGATGTTCGCCGATGATCGCAGGTTACTCAGCACGGCAATGGCTGTGCTGGCCCTGACGGATGTCGCGCGCGCAGCACGGCTCGGGCTCGCCACGACAGATAAGCCTGCGACCGCTGCGCCGACGCCCGAGCCCGTAGGATCGTCGGTCAGTCGCAGTGCAGGCGGGCGTCCTGCCGGCGGATGAGTGAGGATCCATGCGAGAAATTCACCCCAACGTACGCGCCGCACTCGGCCTGGGGCGGGAATTGCGGCACCGCATCGCCGCCATGCGCGAACGGTCCGACGGGATCGTCGCACGCCGACCGTCCCCGAGCGGCTTGGTCATTCCCGAAGTCGACGCGACCGGCCGGTTGCTGGACCTCTACCTGGCGCCCGGAACCTGCGCCCGGTTCGACAATGGAGAGCTGGCCGCCGAAATCATGGCCGCCGTCACCGAGAGCGTGGAGGATGCGCGGCGGCAATACCACATCGCGATGAACGACGCTGACAATCTGCCACGGCCGCTGTCGGAGGTCATGCGGGAATGGCAAGGCGAAAAGGGGCCGGACCAGCAGGCCCCCAACTCTGGGAAGGCGGAACAATGAGCCTGAGATAGCTGGCGGGAGGGATCGACCGAGCATGCCGAATTACCTGGATGTGGAGCCGGATCAGCTGCGCGCGATCGCCGAGCAGCACGATCTGGCCGCCGCGAACATCCGGAAGTGGGGTGAAATCCCGCACCAGTGGCTTGCCGACTTCGAGCCCACCTACGGCATGATCGCCGATCCAGTGCGAGCGGCTCTGGTGGACTACTACAACAGGCGCCATGACACCGCCGAACGCCTCGCCGCCAACCATGAACGGTCGCGAGACGAACTGATCGCCGCCGCGAGGGCGCTCGAGGCGGCCGATCACTCCGGCGGACATCGAATCGGAGGCGCCGGTGATGGTTTCGGCGACGCAGTCCCTCGAGTCGGCCCGACACCCGGCGCGCCTACGGATCACACGGCCCCGGTGGGAGACAGCGGGGACACGCCCTCCACGAACGGCACCCAGCCGCTGCCTCGGCCTTCCGTCGCGCCCGACGCTCCAGGTGCGCCGGGCGTGCCCGACGGTGACGTCGGACGCTCCGACCAGCCGCTTCCACCATCGGTCTCCTCGGTGCCGCAGGCGTCCGACGCCGGATCCACCGGGATCGCCGCGCCGGGCGGGGCGATCCCGTATTCGGTCAGCGGATCGGAGCCGGACATCGGCGATCGGACCGATGCGGCTCCCGCCGTCGACGGCTCGAGCGACACGACAGGCATGGCCGCCGGCATGGCCGGCGATTCGGATAATGCCGGAAGTGCAGTCGGCGGGCTGGGTGCGCCACCGGTGCTGGAACCGCTCCCGGCGAACGTTGCCGGCGATGCCGCGGGAATGGCCACGGGGATGCCCGCGCCCCTGGCAACAGGTCCTTTCGTATCGATGGCCCATGCGTCCGAGAACAGGCGGCGCTTCTCGTCGTTGGTAGTGGGTGGACAGGTCGGAGAGGATCTGGCACTCGCCCGTACCTTGCTCGCCGCTACTCTCGCTGCCGTAGCCCAATCGGCGCATGGTCTGGAATGGGCCGTGGCGGTGATGCGGACTCCGATCGGGCCCATCGTTCTGCTGACTTCCACCGAGGGCCGTGGTTGGCTGCCGTCCGGACTGTTCCTGCCGTCCGAGGTCACCCTCCCGTGGAAATGGGACGCCGTGCTGGACAACGCGGCCCGGAGAGCCACCGCGGCGCTGGAGAGCACAGCCGACCCGGCCCGGATGCTCGCGGAGTTCGGGTCGGTAGGCCGACTCAGGAGCGCTCGAATCAGTGCGATGGTGTCGTCTGCGGCCATCTCCGACGACCTGTTCGCCATCCTTGGCGATGATGTCGCTGTCGAGGGCGGGGTATCGCCTGCCGAGGCCGCCGTCGACTTCACCACCCCCGGTGTCGGACTCGTGGATCGCTTGGCGCTTGCCGGTTCGAGCGCATTGTTGCTACAGGCGGATGCGGTGCCCGAAAACGAAATCCGGGCAAAGTGTCTCGAACTGGCCCGAGTGGCGGATGCCCGGGTCCGCGCCGCCGTCCCGCACATCGGTGGTGAGTTTCCCGCCCACCGTGCCGCGCGGCAGCAGATCTTCGATGCAATGCACGCCGGTCGGCCTGTTCCGGCGATCTGGTTGGAGGAGATACTCGCCGCCGACAGCAGGACGGCGGCGGAATTGCGGTCGCGGCAGACGGGGACTTCTTACGCTCCGCCCGGGGGGCTTCCCTCGGACGTATCGAGCGCGGAAGCGCTGCGGGCCATTGTCTTCGAGCGTCGTGCCAACGAACTGCTGTTGCTGGCCGCCGTGGGCGAACCAGGTCGGCAGACGCTGCGCGACGCGCTCTATGCGTATGGCCAAATCGCTGATCACCCCCAGCTACCGGCGGTCGCGCGCGTGACAGTGGAGGCGACCGACCCCGCCCTTGCGTACCCCCACGCTGGAATGACGCGGGATGCCGGGACGGATTCGCACGGCGTAAGCGTCAGTCCCATCGGCTCCGACGGGGCGCCCCCGCGCATTACAGAATTGTTGAACGGTTCGGCGGGGTCAAAGGGCTCCAGTGAGCAGAGGAGCGCCTGATGAGCAATGTAGACGACGCCGTCAACAAGATCAACAAGCACTATGAGTCGAGCACGTGGGACGGGGCCGGTTTTCAGGACGGCCAAGCCGAAGACTCGCTGAAGGCGCTGGACGGACTGAATTCGACCGAGTTCAAAGAAGCCTTCGACAAGCTGAAGCCCGAGGTGCGAGAAATGCTCGCCAGGGACACGTCCGACGATGTCGCCAAAAAATACCCGAAGATCATCGATGCGCTGAAAACCGGACACCCGGAAGATGTCGTCACCGCGAAAAAGACGAAGGAAGACGAGGCTGCCACTCCGAAGTTCGCGGACGGTTACGGCTGGGAGTTGCCCGACGAGAAAGAACATTTGTATCGGGTCGACCTGTATCAGCCGAAGGGCGCCAGCGCCTCCCTGATCAGCCTGATCGAGGACACCGAGTTCACGATGCAGTGGGGCTTCGACACGCTGGGAGCTCGTGATCCGAAAGCCGCTCCCGACTTCACCAACGTGCTCGACGGCCAGCAGGTCACGAGTGCGGACGGGTGGTCGCAGGTCAGAGACAAGCATGACACGTTGAAAGAGCAGTTGAGCAAGCGGCAGACCGAGTACACCGACGCGCACAAAAACGTCAAGGTAGACACAGACGACTCGGCGGTGCTGAACTCGGATACCTTCAAGAAACTCAAGCGGATCACCGAAGATCTCAATGAGAAGCTCCAGTTCGCGTTCCCGGGTGCGAAAGTGGTCGACGGCAAGATGAAGTACAGCTTCAAAGATGTCGACAATTCTATGACAGAGATCGTGGCTTATGAGAAGAACAAAGATTCGGGAAACTATTTCCTGACCGCAGAAGCGGAGCAGTCGTACTACGTGCGACATATAGATTCCGCTGCCGAAAATTGGGACAAGGAATACGAGCAGGCAACGAAGGAGTTTCAAAAGAAATCCGAGAATATCGATAACCAAAATAACAATAACAATAACAACAACAACTCGAACAACAACAACAACGCAAATAATAATAATAACGCCAACAATAATAACGCCAACAATAATTCCAACAACGGCAACAACAACAGTCCCTATGTGCCGCCGTCGCAGCAGACTTCCACCCAGCAAACCGGCACTACGAACGACGACTGGAGTTCCACCTACGACGACCTGATCGGTGATTCCACCGACACCTCGGCGACCGAGACGGGTACGGGCACCCAGCCGATCTCCGACAGCGGCAGTGTGGATACGTCCTCCTCGGGCGCGTACCCGGCCGCAACTCAAGCAGGGTTGCAGACCGGGACCGGATCGGGGACGACGGGTACGAACACCGGCGCGAATACCGGTAGCGTCGCGCCCGCGGCCAGCACCGGCGACAACGGCATGGCCAATGCGATGCAGCAAATGGCGATGATGAGCGCCATGAGCGGGATGATGAACCAGGGTAATCGTCAGCCCGACGACGATCGAGCCTACGCGGAGCGGGATCGGGAAAGGGAGCGGGAGCGGCGTGAGGAGCGCGAGCGGAACCGCAACGCCCAGACGACCACTGCGAATCAAGCAGTTCAGCAGGGGGCTCCTCCCGGCGTGACGGCGCCGACGTACGCGGGCTCTCCGCCGCCGATAACGGCACCCGGCACGACGCCGGCGGTTCAGATCGGGAATACGACGGTGCAGGCATCGCCGCCGGTGGCAGAGGCTTTGCAGAAACAGACGCAGAACGTCGCTCTCGATGCGATATCCGCGTACAAGGGGACCGCGGGTGAGATCACGGCCGAACATCCGCCCGCGGTGGTCAATGGTCCCGGTGACCTGAAGACGGGCGACATTCTTCAGTGGGAGAAATTCAGTGCGCTGGTCGTCAGGAACCCGAACGGAATGGACGGACTGTTCGTCCTGGACGGTGGCCAGCTCATTCCCTTGGATCCCAACAACCCCCCGTTGACGGAAAAATACGGGAACTTCACGGGCTTCGTCCACCCGACGGGTCTGGATGTCGGTTCCAATACCGCCGATCCCGGAGCGACGGCACCGCCTCCGCCGACGTTGAGCACGGCGCAACCTTCCGGTCCGCCGCCCGTCGGACCACCACCTCAGGTCTGAGCAGGCTACGCGCGCGCCTTCTCCCCGCGCACCGACGCGGCGATTTGGTTCGGCATCGGTTCGTGGCGGGCGTAGGTACGGGTGAAATCGCCGGTGCCGTGCGAGATCGAGCGCAGGTCGATGGCGTAGCGGCTGAGTTCGAGTTCGGGGACCTCGGCGTGGACGCGGGTGCGGCCGGTGCCGTGCGGTTCGGTGCCGAGGACGCGGCCGCGGCGGCTGGACAGGTCGCTGAGGACCGGGCCGACGTAGTCGTCGGAGACCAGGACCCAGACTTCGGCGAGCGGCTCCAGCACTCTGATCCCCGCGGCCGCCGCTGCCTCGCGCAGGGCGAGGGAGCCTGCGGTCTGGAACGCGGCGTCGGAGGAGTCGACGGAGTGGGCTTTGCCGTCGAACAGGGTGACGCGCACGTCGACGAGGGGATATCCGGCGGTCAACCCGCGGGAGGCCTGCGCTCGAACGCCCTTTTCCACCGACGGAATGAATTGGCGCGGAACAACTCCACCGACCACTTTGTCCACGAACTCGATCCCGGCCCCTTCGGGCAGCGGTTCGACCTCGATCTCGCACACCGCGTACTGCCCGTGCCCGCCGGACTGTTTGACGTGTCTGCCGCGTCCGGTGGCCTTGCCCGCGAACGTCTCCCGCAACGCCACCTGGTGATCGGTCACGTCGACCTGCACGCCGAACCGGGTCCGCAACCGTTCCAGTGCGACGTCGCGATGCGCTTCGCCGAGGCACCAGAGCACCAGCTGATGGGTCTGCGCGTTGTGCTCGAGTCGCAGTGCCGGATCTTCGGCGGCCAGGCGGGCAAGGCTCTGGGAGAGCTTGTCCTCGTCGGCCTTGCTGTGCGCGCGAATGGCGATGGGCAGCAGCGGGTCCGGCATCGGCCACGGCTCGATCCGCAGGGGGCTGTCGGTGGACGACAGCGTGTCACCGGTTTCGGCGTGACCCAGTTTGGTGACGTAGGCGATGTCGCCCGCGATCGCCTGCCGCAGCGGGCGTTGCTGCTTGCCGAAGGGTGCCGAGATCGCGCCGACCCGCTCGTCCAGCTCGTGGCTCTCGTGGCCCCGATCCTCCAGGCCGTGTCCGCTGACGTGCACCGTGTCGTCGGCGTGCAAGGTGCCGGAGAAGACGCGGACCATGCAGACCCGCCCGACGTACGGGTCGGAGGCGGTGCGGATGACCTCCGCGGCCAGCTCTCCGTCCGGGTCGCAGCGCAGCGGATGCGGCTCGGCGCCGTTGCTGGCGGTGATGGCGTGCTCGGCCGGTGTCGGAAAGCCGCCGGTGATCAACTCGAGCAACTCGACCGTTCCCAGGCCCTGCTTGGCGCCCTCCGGCGCGGGCGCGGCGAACAGCACGGGGTGGAAGCTGCCGCGGGCGACCGCGCGCTCCAGGTCGGCGACCAGCGTCGCCAGGCTGATCTCCTCGCCCTCGAGATAGCGCTCCATCAGGGTCTCGTCTTCGCTCTCCGCGATGATGCCCTCGATGAGACGGTTGCGCGCTTCCTCCAGAGCGGGTACCTGATCGGGCGAAGGGTCGCCTTGCACCTCCTCCCCGGAGGAGTAGTCGCCCACGCAGTGCGGCAGCAGCTCCACCATGCCGGTGACCGGCCGGTGGCCGTCCGGGTTCTTCGGGCCGTACACGGGCAGATGCAGCGGCAAAATGTTCTCCGACGATCCGCCGCCCAGCACCGTCCGGCAGGTCTCGGTCATCACGTCGAACTCGTCGCGCGCCGTGTCCAGGTGGGTGATCACGATCGCGCGCGGCATCCCGACGGCGGCGCACTCCTCCCACAGCGCCCTGGTCGCGCCCGCGATTCCGTCCGCGCCCTCGGCCGCCGAGATGACGAACAGCGCGGCGTCGGCCGCGCGCAACCCCGCCCGCAGCTCGCCCACGAAGTCCGCGTATCCGGGGGTGTCGACCAAGTTGACCTTCATCCCGGCCCATGCCACCGGCACGACCGACAGCTGCACCGACCGGTGCTGGCGATGCTCGATCTCGTCGTAGTCCGACAGCGAGGTGCCGTCCTCCACCCGTCCGGCGCGGTTGACCGCCCGCGCGGTGAGCGCCATGGCGTCGACGAGCGTGGTCTTGCCCGACCCGCTGTGCCCGACCAGGACAACGTTGCGGATCTGCTCGGGCCGCTCCGCGGTCACTACGCCGCCGTTGCCCGCGGCAGCTCCGTTGGTCTTGTCCACCATGTGTCTCGCTCCTCTGCTGACACCTGCCGTACGTCCACCTTCCCACCGGGCGTTGCGTTCCGCCGACGATTCGGCAGATCAGGGTGTGGACGGGCGGTCCTTCGCAGGCGGAGGATGGCTCGTCGGTGAGAGGGTCGCCTCGCAGGTGGGGCACGTGGCGCCGCCGCCACGAGCCGTCACGCGAGACGAGTGGCACGCTGCTCGGAACCGGCTCCTCGGGCGGGTAAACCTCATAGTCGCGAGGAGCTGACCGGGGCCGGTGACGGTCACCTTGGTCACCGTCGCAGTGACCGGATTGATGGCACGCGCGAGGCGGGCGATCAACTCCGGGTCCTGTCGTCTGCTGCGGGCCGCAGTGGCTTCACCGCCGCCGGGACCGCTGCGTGTGGCGTCCAGCGCACTGTTCGTCCAGGGTGGCGACCGCGGGGTTGGGCGGGTTGGGCTGAGCAGTCGCCGGCCGGTCGGGCGCCGTGCCCGGATACAGCTGCCAGACGATGCCGGACCAGACGGTGGAGGCGGTGGCCCCCAGCGGGGGCGGTGCATCGCCGGTCTGCCAGGACCGCTCGAAGCGGGGCTCCCAGCGGCGAGGCGAGAACCCGATGCGGGTTCGGTCAGGACAGCCGGCGGATGTCTCCACGGACGCGGTAGAAACCGCCGCGTGCCGACTCGGCGATGCCGTCGACTACGTAGCGAGCACCCGGACGTCGGATGTCCTTGGGAAACTGGACATTCCAGCCCTGGTGGAACCCGGGCGAGACGACACGCACGCGCAGCGAAGTGCCGTGACTCACGCATTCCACGATCACGCCGGTGCCCGCGTCGGAGGTGATTTCGACTGTGTCGCTGGGCACCACCGCCGAGATCTCGGGTGCTTTCACCGACACCGTCTGCGGCAGCACGCCCTGCTCGGCATCGCGGATGGCGGCTTCGCCGACGTCGAGACAGGCCAGCGCGCCGGTCGTGGTGACGAGGTACAGCTTCTCGTCGTGATACTGCATGGAATAGGCCGAACCGCAGCCGGTGGCCAGCTTCCACACGCGGTTCCCCGTGGCGTCGAAGCAGTACACCGAGGAGTAGTTGTCACCGGCGAAGACGTAACGGCCGTCCGGCGAGGTGGCGCAGGAGAAGACCGCGGCATCGCACTGGTAGATGTGCTCGGCGCGGCCGTTCTTTGTCACCATGCGGACCTGGTTGCGGGAGGTGCCCGCGTAGACGGCGTCGGATTCCTGCCAGCCGAACAGGACGTCACCTCCGGTACCCGCCTGCCACAAGGGATTCCCGGTGTCCAGGTCGTACTTGGTGACGCCCGCGGAATGCCCGTGGTAGACGCCGTGCGCGTCGATGCGCACCATCCAGCCCGAATCGCCGGTGCTGCGCCGGGTCCACAGCGACTCCTCCTCGTAATCGATCACGGTGATGCCGCCTTGGCGGTCGGAGACGCCGAGGATGCCGTCGTGGATGTCGAGCCAATAGATGTCGACATCAGCCGCGATGTCGTAGGCCGCCCGCGGCACCTTGCCCGACAAGTCGTAGACACGGCCGTCGTCGCATCCGGCGTAGATCCAGAAATCGTCGGCCACAATGCATTTGACGGCGTCCGGCAGGCGGTACCGGCCGGTGACCACGCCGTCCGGGGTCAGGGTGAACACGTCGCCGCTCTCGTTGCCCACCCAGCAGCGGCGCTCGTCGACGAAGATGCCGAAGGCGGCGGCGCCGGAGTCGAAACTCCACAGCACGGGCGCGGCCTTCGCGGTCGAGCGGCCGCTGCTGATCGCCCGCCTGGTCACCGGACGCCTGCCCCGCGCCCCCATCACGGCGGGCGCGTAGCCCTTCCGCACCTTCTCGCCGACCTTCTTCGCCGCGGCCGCCCGCGCCTTCTCCTCGGTGGCGAACGAACTGACCTTCGTCTGCCCCTGCTCGCCGATGCGGCCGAAACGGACGCTCACTTGCGTGCCCGCGACGATCACCTCGTAGAACTTGTGCGCGGTCCCACTGTCCTCGGACAGTTCGAGATAGGTGGTTCCCCCGATTGTCATAGTGCCTCGCCTGTTTTCGTCAGATCAGAACGGAACGAAAGTTAGCAAGAGGCACCGACATTCAGCGGGTCCTCGCTGCATCGCAGGGCAAGCGTCCGACCGGCGCCGGTAGGACAGCCGACGGCCGCGGGCCCTGCGCGAGGCGCGCGTTGGCAGTCCTACTCCTGTTCGGGCGTTCAGCACGTAGCTCCCCAGGCCCTCGCTCGCGGTCTGCTGGGGAGTTACAAGTCTGCCCTGATCAGCTGATCGTCTTCTCGGCGCTCAGAGGATTTCCCTCGGAATCGACTTGTTCGTAGTCGATACTGAATTCGAGACCTGCGTTCCTGGAGAGATCTGCAAGGTCTCGAAGCCGAGTAGTAGCAGTATCGGGTGCGTCCTCGATGCGGCCTTCGAGAAGGAAGTAGAAAGGCGCTTCCGGGCCGCCGGCATCGTAACAATAGAGTTCGAATCCGTCGGTCTCGTAGTGCATCTGAAACCCGCGATGCGGCTTCATCTGCAGATCGTTCTTCGACAGCCACGATCTCAGTATCTGTTCGATGATTTCCGGGCTCTCGGTATAGAAAGTTCCGTGGTACGAGGTAATGGCCATGGTCATCCTTGGTTCGATGCAATAGATGTGGCTGGACCCGATTGCGTACGCCGGCCACTTGGTGGGAGCGAAGTGGTCGATACTAGTCCCGCTCCACGTTTCGCTTGCGGCGAGCGCTTTCGGCTTCTCCATGGATCGTAGTGATTCCGAGGTTGAGGCGCACGATGATCCGGACAGAAGGGTGTCGGTAGGCGAGTGCTAGTGAATTTTCCGTTCCGGTCCATTCGATCTGCGGAGTCATTCCCGAGGAACGCGCGGTGGGTTCACCGTAGGTTTCGATGAGTACTGCGGTCATTCGGGTGAAGGTATCGCTCGACGGTGTACGGCAGTCGTCGCTATCGGACACGGTCGCGACCGGCAGGTCTATGGAATGGACGTCGCGGGCATTTCCGTCCACATAACACTCACCGGCCACATATCTGCTGGTAAATACGACCCGATCGGTTTCGTGTCTTTCTATCGACCAGAATCCGGCTCGTGCGCTGATGGTCATCAGGTCATCCATTCGCCACGACCAGATCAGATTGCGAAGTCCGTTGACGAGTTGGACCAGCTCTGTATCCGCCAATTCCGATCGATGGACTGGTGGCTGCAGTGGAGTGTACGGCGGCACGGCTCCGAGTTGCCGAATCGTTCTATCCATGAGGTCGGCGTCGTATTCAGGCGAGTCGGCCCACCCACTCGAGGGGCTGGTAGGCGATATTGTGCTGAGATCCAGCAGTGGAGTCGGCATCGGATGCGGGGCGGCAGCAAGCGCGGCACCAGCCGTTGACAGTTCATCGGTGGATTGGTCGATGCGAGCCGACGGCGCCGGATCGCCGATATCGGAGAGGGGCGTCGACGACGGCAGCTGTCGTTCGGCGATGGTGAGTCCTGCTTCCTGGGCACTCATTTCGGCGAGGCGCTTCCATTCGGAGAAGTCGGTGCGCGGTATGGCGTCGAGCGTAACGGTCCATTCGTTGATGTCAGTGCGCAGTAAGGTCAGCACCATCGCTGTAATCGTCTGATATTGCGGGTGATATTGGAGGCGCTGTCCGAACCGGGTGCCGACCGGGTCGGTGGTGGAGCCGGTTGAGGACAGGCCGAGGTTGTCGCGCAACAGGTCGAGGTGAACTTGGTCGAGCGGGCCATGGAGGATGAGTGTCAGTTGCCGCTTCAGGAGGTTCACTTCGCGCCGCTCGGCATCGATCGATGTCTGCCACTCCATCATAGGAACACCATAGTCGCCTTTGCTGTTGCATATCGCGCCACGTTCAACGGTCGCGTTCGGCACGGAGCTGCCGCGCACGATCGAGTTCGAGCGCCCGCGCTCTGGTTACTCGCGGTGAATTCTCGGGGCGCTCGCGGACAGCTTCCTCCGCTGCCGTAGCGTGACCGATCGACCGTAGGAAATCAGCCTCGACCAATTGCGGAGAAAGTCCGCCTTGTATGGCTCTGACAGCCTGCGCGTACCGACGCTCCATCGAATCATGGAGGACATGGACGGGAGGTCGCCCTGGCGGCTCGTACACGTACACGCCCCTTGCATGATCGTAATTCGTCGGTGTGAGGTCCAGGCACAGCGAATAAGCTTGTATATCCAAGCGCCTTGCCTGCTCCTGACTCAATTGCAGAACTCTGCTCGGTCCAACGATCTCGTTATGGTGATGTCGCACAATTTCCTTGCCCAACGTATCCGCTGCTTTGCCCAATGTGCGGGCGCGGTCGGCATCGAGCGCCTGGCCAACCAGTCGCCGATGCGCTGGATCCAGACCAAATGATTCGATCCGGCGAGCCTCTATTGTCTGCTCCTGCCGGATAGCACGCTGTATTGCCTCGAAATGCCGCGTCACCTCACCGAGCTCCGGAGCCCGGCCGCGAGCAAGGGCCTGCGAGTATTCGCGTGCATTGTGCAGGTCGTGCTGGAGGGAAGGGGTACGCAGGTCTGGATGCTGGTCACGGAATTCCAGTACTTCCCGGGCGGCTACCTCGACGAGTTGTCGCTCGGTGATCTCCAGCCGGGTCGTGGTCGCGAGGTTGCGCTCGAGCACATCGAGTTCGAGGATCTGCCCGACAACTTGCGTGTGCTCGCCTAACTGAAGTTCACGCAGCGCGTCGAGGCGGCTATGGAGTTCGAGTTGCTGCACTGTAGCCAAGCGGTCCCTCGCAAGCGCGATGTTTCTACTCACATCGGTCAGCGGCGCCCCCCGTTCTAGCGCTTCCCGGATCCGATCGAGCGCATCGCGAGCCTGAATATGTCCTAGCGACTCCGCCGCGCTCTGCACTCGATTCATCTCGGCGAGATCTCTCGACAGCTGCAGGACTTCCCGCATATGCGGGTCCAGCTCCGCCAGCAACTTCCCGCGTTGGCCGTCGATCCGGTCACTCTGGAATTCGAATTCCCGCGCGGCGTATAGCTGACGAGTAAATTCTTGCGCGCGATCCTTATCAGTAGTTTCGACGACGGGTAACTCGGGACTGGAATCGAAGTCGCTGCCAGGGACGATCAGTGAAATATCCTCGATGTTCAGCTCCGGATATTTGCTCTGGATCTCCTTGCCAGCTGCCTTGAGTGGTTTCGAAATATCGTGAGTTGATCGGATTACGCCTTTTCGTACAGCGTTGGCGAATGTATGCGCCTGATTATTGTAAGCCTTCGGATTTTGGTGGATCTTTTGGGCCAGCTCCCGGAGTTCGGACCGCGTGAGCCCTCTCAGGGTAAGAGCCCCGGGCGGTGCCGCATCGGTGGCCTTGGTCGCTATTCGTCCGTCGTAGCGCTCCACGAGAATTTCATGAAACCTGTCACGGTCGATGACGACAGCGATGTCGACGTCGTTGGCCTGGGGACTACGCAGCGCCGATCCTTGAACGAAGACACCGTGGTCACCGAATCCGGCATCGTGGAGGATCCGATCGAGATCCCTGGCGAAGGCGTTGAAGCGACCGGCGTCATCGAAGCGGTACGGGTAGCCGCGATCGGAAACCACGTTGGCCCAATTTTCCATGTGCTGTGCGAGCAGATCAGGGGTGATGGGCTTCGCGATGCGGGAACCGATATGGATGAGGTCGGCGATGCCGCGATCATCGAGTCCCAGTCGACGTCCGTGCTCGATCAGCGCGTTGAGATCCCTCTCGCTGTAGCTGAGTTCGAATTTGGGATCCCGGGCAGCACGGTCGCGAACGCTGTCGACGAGCCTCTCGATAGGAATCCGCCCCTGCTCATCGCGCACGCCAAGATCTCGGAAAAAGAACTCGGTGCTCCGTTCGACGTGGGGTGCTTCGGGTCGGTTGTCGGGGGTTGGGTGGATGATGCGTTGGTTTTCGGCGAGGATGGCGGCCGCGTTGGGGTCGGTGCTTCGCTCGACGGGCCGTGCGTCGGGACGGTTGTCGGGGGTTGGGTGGATGATGCGTTGGTTTTCGGCGAGGATGGCGGCCGCGTTGGGGTCGGTGCTTCGCTCGACGGGCCGTGCGTCGGGACGATTGTCGGGGGTTGGGTGGATGATGCGTTGGTTTTCGGCGAGGATGGCGGCCGCGTTGGGGTCGGTGCTTCGCTCGACGGGCCGTGCATGGGGATGGTTGTCAGGCGCGGGATGGATGGTTCGTAGGTTTTCGACGAACTCCGGGGCGTAGCGCCGTGTGTCTTCTGCGGTCGGGCCCGAAGCATGGTTCGGCGGATTCCGCGGGTCCTCGGGTTCTCTGGAACGATCCCGTGAGCGTCCTGGGTCGGCAGGCGCCGATCCACGGGCTGGGATCGGTGGTACGCGCGTGTCTGTACTCGGTGGAGTGGCCTGCGCGGAGGTTGGTCCAGGGGCTGCTGGGCCGTCGCGGTCGTCTAGAACTCGAATGTCCCGAGCTGCGGCCAGGTCCCATCCGTCCGGTTGCGCATCTCGGCCCAGGACACTGCGTTCGCGGACGGGCTGTCCGTCGGACTGAACCACAGGGTGTTCTTGTTGATCACGAGTTGGTGCTCGATGCTCGGCTCCGGTGGCTCGGTCAGTGACGTCGCTTGGAGCAGGTACTCGATCTCCTGCGAGTCTTCTTGTGTCCGGGAGATGTTCACGCGCCAGGTCGGCGGGTACACCTGGCCGCCCATCGGTGGCCGGCCGGTCCGCTTCGCTTCTGCGTAGTCGTCCATCACCATCCGAGTCGACCAGCTCGGATACTCGATCACCACGCCGGTCTCGGAATCGATCACCAGCTTCGTCGCGCCCAGTCCGAGACCGGCCGCGATCTCCTCTGGTGTCAGGATCGAGTGGCAGACCCATCCGTTCTCGAACTGGTACAGCTGGTACTCCCGATCGGGCTTGAATATTCGGGCCAGGTACTGCTCCACTTGGCCCCTGGTTCGATACTGCTCCGGCACTTCCTGCTCCTTGATTCGGTGGAATCGGTGTGAACCACAGCCGGGACGAATCATCGACCATCCATGCCGGCGGGTGATCAGAAGTGGCACCCGACTGCGGATCCCACCAGACGGGTCCGGTCGCTCCAGGTGGGTACACGATAACGGTGGCGTGGGTGCCCTCCGAGATCGGTTCTCCATTCGAGTCGTACCGCAATTCGCCGTTTCCGTCGCGGGCATGCCACTCGTTGACGACGAGTGCTGCCGATCCAGGGCCCAAGTTGGCGATAACGTCGTGGACCGCGTCGAACTGCTCGGCTGTGGACATGCCTTGGTCGGCATAGCTGAAAAGTCCGCTGCCGAGCCAATCGGCGGCGCGCTCGAGCCCTTCGTGCTCACCGCTTCGGTTGTCGATGCCCCCGTCAGGGAGCCGGTCCGGCCATCTCGGCAGAGCGACGTGCGGATCGCCGAAGAACGACGCCAGTGCCGCCAGCGCGTTGTCGAGGCAATTGTTGCGGCGACCCCGAACGCGTAGACCGCCGTCGTTGATCAGTCGGCCGTAGGGGTGGGTGCGTGGGTCGGCACCGACAATGAAACGATCGCCGTCTCGCAGCGAATCCTCGACCATGGCCTGATACGCCTGGTTCTCGAGGCGACCGAGCCGACGATGATCGATTGTCCGGGTGCCAGGTAAGCCGGTGAACCGGGCCTGTGTACGTGCCGCGGCGATGTCGTTGCTGATCTGCCGCAGGTCTTCCGGACGGACGGTCGGCTGATTCCGGCCGTCTGCCGGCAGGCCGAGATGCTCGCGCAGGTGGTTGGTGAGCGTTTCGGAGCTGTCGCGTGGATGCCAGCTCCTCGGGAGTCCCGTTTCGTTGTCGACGTTGACGGAGAGGTATGCGGTGGATGGGTCATCGGTGAAGACGACATCGACCAGCAGCCAGTCACCGTTGAGCAATCGGTGGCCATTGTTGAAGGCACGGTCTGTTGCCAGGTGAGCGTTTTCGATCAGATTCCGCATATCCTGCGGCGAGAGGTGTGCGCCGGCTTCGAGGTGGATCCGCACGCTGACCACGGCGACATGCTCGGGTCCTTCCGCGTACCGCCGCATCTCGTATGCGGGGTTACCGGGTGTTCGGACCGGGCGCACCGCGACGACTCGATCGGGTTCTCGGTGCCGGTAGTTCTCGCGGGCGTTGCGCGCCTCGAGCGCCCGCTGCGTTTCCGGGTCTATCGGACGGCGTTGATCAGGAATCTCGGCAGGGTGTGCTGAGCTGCGCGGATCATGCGGTGGCACAGAATCCTGTTGCCGATGCCGTGGTTCCGAGCCCGTGTTCCGAGCGATGCGTGGGTCGGGGTGTTGCCTCGGCGCGCGGTCAGCAGTGGTGTGCTCAGGCTCTTGGGGTGAGCGAGGAGCAGGTCGTGGCGCGGGCGTGGGGTGTGAGGGGCCCCGTTGATGCGGGGCGATGGGTGGGTGCGGTTCCGCTGCGTGCCTCGGTGGCGATGGGATACGCGGCGGCGGCAGCGATTCAGGGGCTCGCATTGATGACAGCTCGGCCACCGGTGTGCGTGTTTCGGGTGCGTGCGGCGGCACCGAATGCTCAGCTCGCCACGCCCGATCGGTCCCACGGTGGGAATTCGCGATGTGGCTCGTATCCTGGTGAGCCGGCATCGGTGGAGCCGACTCCACACGTGGTGGCGTTGACGGCAACCGCCGATCAGCGGGCCGATTCGTCGGACCGTTGTGGGGCGGAACCATTTCCGGACGGATGCTCTGCGGGCCACGATCGGACTCCCGGACGCGCGGAGTGTCCGGGTGCGTGTGTTGTGGATACACATTATGCGGACGCTGAGGGCTCACGCGCTGCGTCTCGACATGAGATCGGGGGTTCTCTTGTGCGAGACGTCGCGGCTCGTGAGTAGTCGGTGGGAGCGATTCCGGCGCCCGCATCGACCGCCACTGGTCCTGCTGTGGCGGAGGCTGGGCTTCGGGAGCACGATGGTCGGTGTGCTGCCGGCTGTGGGCGTCGAGCCAGTCGCGTACCTGGATGTCGTACGGGCTCGCACCCAGAGGGTGGGCGTGCGCGGCCTCGGTCTCCTGCGGTGTCGGCTGGTAGCGGCCGATAAGTGGGTTGTATCGGCCGTAGTAGAACGGATCGTGTGGGATCACGCGACCGTCGTTGAAATGGCCGACGTACCTGTGGACGTTCGGGTCGAAACCGGGCCGGTGCGGTGGAGGTTCCGGGCGAGGGATCTGCGTGTGCGATGGTGCGTGTTCCGTTGTGGGACTGTGCTCTTCGAACTGCCCGGAGTGCGCCTCGTGCTGCTGGGCGCGCTCTCTCGTCTGCCGTCCCTGGTCGAGAGCGGGAATGTCGTGGGTGTCGACGAAACGGGGATTGTCGAGGTGGGCGAAGCGCGGGTTGTATACAGGCTCGCCGACTCTGACGGACACCACGTTTCCGTTGGCATCGACGATGATCTCCCGCGGCCAGACTCGGTAGACGGTGTCGCCGGATATTCCGCCAAGGGCCAATATCTCGGCTTCCCGGTGGCTGCCCGTGTTGTATCGACTGTGGGCAGTGGCATCGTGGAAAGTGGCGTCTACATCGATGCCGTGCGCGTGATACAGCTCGTGCATGTACATCGTCTGCCGGAAGGTGCCGTCGGGCAGACGTGTCAACCTCCCTTCGTCGGCGAGCCGGTTCAGGTCGTTGCCCGCGATATCCGCTTCCCGGGCGATGGTGTGCTCCGGACTCCTCGACAGCGACACGAACCCGTCGGCTTGGCCGGGGCCGGTGTGGCCGACGTGCGCACCGATGTTGAGGTTGCTGGGATCGCGTGCCGAGAAGCCGAGGTCGAAGATCTCCGGCCCCCGCGAATCCATCCGAAACAGGGCGTTCCGGGCGTCCAGGAACGCGTCTCCAGCACTTCGATCACGCCATACCGGCGACAGGCCGTCGCCGTGATAGTTGACCACCAACCTCGTAGGGTCGGCCGGCGCTGTCGCGTCGTCGAGCGCCGCGCTGGGCATGGACCGGGTCAGGTGATCGGGCAGCCGGCTGTCGGGGCATCCGGCTTCGAACGCGTCGGGCTCGACACTCGCGTAGCGACGGTGCACGTGATCCCGCAGGTCGTGATCCACGACCTCGGTTAGGTATTCCGGGTCGAGCCGGTCGGGAATCTCGTGTAGTGGCTGTTGTTCCCGGGTCTCGTAGACGCCGTACTCTTCGACACGCAGCTTGCCGTCTTGGACGTCGCGGACGATGTCGGCGACCGCCAGACCGCGCCTGGCGGCGTGATCCTCGATCACCCGCATGTCGTTGTAGCTCAGTTCGGCCGGCCCGTGCGGTGACGAAGGTGGCTGCGGCACAGTGCCCGGGGCATCGGGAGCTTCACGAGGTGGATCGGCTGGCACCCGACTCGTCGACACCTGCGGTCCACGGTCGGACTCCTGTGGGCGTGCAGTGTCCGGATGCGACTGCGCTTCGCGTGGACCGCTGTCGTCGGTTACGAGGCGATCACGCCGTTCTGGGGCCACTGCTTCTCGCGTCTGGCCCGGATCATGATCTGTCCTGCCGCCGCGCGGAAGATCCCGTCCTCCGGTTGGTCCGTGCGGGCGGTGTTGCTCGTCTTGTCGATGGTCAGGGTGCGATCGAGGTTGTCCCTCGTCTCCCCGAACTGGTACTCCACCTCGCTCGGGTTGTCCTTGGTCTGGTTGAAGTAGATCAGCAGTGCCATCGTGTCGTCCCCACAGTGTGTCGTAGCGTTCGCCCGTTCGTGGCGGTATGTCGTTGGACCAGTGGTGGTCGAGGTTCGCGTGTGCGTGTGCGTCCTGATACGTCGATTCCGGATGGGCACGCAGATAGTCGGACTCGGCCAGTTCGTGTTCGAGTAAGACGATATCGGCGGGCAGTGGATGTCCGGCGCGCAGCCGGATCCATGCCTCGGCGATGTCCGGATCGGCGTCGAACCTGCGTTGAATCAGGTTGCCGTCATAATCGACGATGGCGTGTTCTTCGCGGAACAGGTGATTCTTGATCTGTTCCACATCGTCGCGGGTGAAATGTGAGCCGTCGGTGCGCGGATGTTGACCGAGTGTGCGCGCGATGTCATCGATGTCACGGTCGTCGCGGCGGAAATGGTCGTAGGCGTCCTCCGCCCACTCGAATGCCGCGAAGTCGTCGCGTGGACGCACGGCACCACCGGAATACGACATCGACCCGGGATCGGTGGTGCCTGGATCGTTCGGGTTCGATTGCCGCCGCGTACTCGGGTCGGCTCGTCGATTCGGCTGCGCCGCCTCCGATGTGTCGTCCCGGCGGGGCGCACCGGTGGCCGCCGTACGGTCGGTGGTGGGTACCGGCTGTGCAGTATCGACCGATGACGCACGGTCGGGTGGACTCGCGCGGTGGACGAAGTCTGCTGGCGGGGCCCCAGTGCTGCCTGGCCCGCTGGTCGCGGTCGGCGGTGAGACCGATTGCGGCGGAGTCGTCGGGCGGTCGGTGTGGTCGGGCCGAGGTGTGGTGACGGGTGCGGACTGTGCCGGACCGACGGATGAAGCAGGGTCGGGAGTGGGAATGGTCGAGCGCTGGCCCGGGTCGGTGGTGGGCGCGAATGTCCCGGCGATCGTGTTGTGCGGCAGAGCCGCTGGAGATGCTGTTGTCACAGCACTCGAGGTGACGGTTTCCGATGGCGTATTCGCCTGGGCATCCGATCGGGGCGTAGGCGTCGAGGGTGGTGTCGCGGCGTGGGGGCTGGTCGTGCTCGGTGTCGAGGTGTCCGGTGCGGTGGCCTCGTCTACGCGCTGGTTCGGCGCCGAGGCGGCCGGGTCGAGGACGGGCGGTGGACTGTCGGCGGTCGCCGGGGTCTGGGGGTTGGGTTGCGGGCCGGATGGATCAGCGACGACATCGTAGGCAGCGGGCGCGGGGTTCGGTGGGGCGGTCGAGTGCCCGTCCATTTCGCTCGGAATGTGTGACGAAGCCGCAGGGGCGGGTGAAGTCGCGGTTCCCGTCGGGTCTTGCCCGTCAGTGATGTTGTGTGCCGTGACGTCGAGAGACGTCGACTGGTTGCTGCTGAGCCTGGGCGGGCCCGGATCTGAATTCACCGCGCCGGTGGTGCTATCGGATGGGCTGTCGGCATGTGACGGAGTCGAGGTTTCCTCGGCGCTGGTAGCCGGAGTCTGTGGTTGCGGGTTGTTCGAGACCGGATCTGTATTGCCGACCGGGGCCGGGGTGGGACCGGAGTTGTCGTTGCCGACCTCGCTCGTGGGATCCGTCGCGTTCTGCGGCTGGGTCGAGCTTGTCGAGGCAGGCGTGGTGTTTTCCGCGGGGTTCGATGTGACGGACTCACTATCGGTCCCGTTGGTGGTGGCGTCCGCGCTCGCGGGTTGAGTGGGTGTGGGTGGCTGGTTGTCGCTGGGTGTGGGTAGGTCTGGGCTGGTTATGTCGGGTGGGGGGGAGGAGGTTGTGTCGTGGTAGGTGTCGTTGCCTGCGGCGTGGAGTCCGTGGGGTACGCCTTGTGCGGCGGAGGAGGTGATGCTTTCGAGGGTGAGGTTGAAGGGTTGGTCGGTGAGCGCGGCGGCGGTGGCGGCGGCGGCGGTTTCGCCGGCGATGCCGGTGGCTGTCTCGGTGGTGGCGGCGATGGTGGCTCGGCCGAGGCGGCTGGCGGCGACGTCGTCGACACCGGACAGTAATCCGCTGCCGCCGAGTCCGCCGCCGACCGCGCCACCGGCGCCGCCGGCGGCAGCGGCGATGGCGGCGGCTTTGAGATCTTGGGTGGTGATGTCGTCGCGGCCTCCGGCGGCGACTTGGTAGATTTTGGTTCCGAGTTCCAGGCCGCCTTCCTCCAGCGCCTCGTTGAGCGCGCCGAGTAGGGCCACGCGGGCGGCGGCTTTGGCGGCGGCGCGGGTGAGCAGGCGGGCGATGAGTTGTTTGATCGCCATGCGGATGGTGACCTGTGTGGCTATTCGCAAGGCGACAGCGCCTCCGGCGCTGATCCCGGTCCAGGCGGTCAACAGTAGGGGCGCCACTTCGATCGAGAAGATGACCATCGAGCCGATGATGACCAGTTTGGTTTGCTCAATATCGGCTGCGCCGTCACCGATTTGGTCGGCCAGTTTGTCGATGTATTTGACCAGTGCCTGCCAGGCGCCTTCTTTGCCTGCGAGGGTGTCCCAGTGGGCGGCGATCGCGTCGTGGGTTTGTCCGTCGATCGCCGCCAGCGCATGCTGCATCGTGTGAGCGGCGTCGTCATCGAGCTCGTTGAGCGCGGCCGACATCCCCGACCATGCGTCGGCTACTCGCCGCATCGCGGTTTCGTCGCCTTCGGGCCAATCACCCGCGCCGACGACCCATTTGGCGACCCATTGCAGCCACTCCGGGATCTCGATACCCATCAGGTGGTGATCTGGTCGATCCGGGCGGCATTGGCCTGGTCGCGGTTTTGCAGCGTGTTCGCGATGGCGACCATGCTTTCGCCGAGGTTGGTCATCGTTTTGCCGAGGTTGTCGACGCTGGTCAACGCTTTGGGGACGTCGGGTGTGTAGTTCTTGGCGAAGCTTTGGCCGATCTTGTCCGAACCCCAGCACTCGCCCTCGGCCTCGATGACCCGCCGCAGGTCGGCAGCGGCAGCGGCAATCTTGTAGGCGACATCGGTGAAGCCTGGCCGGGTGGCGCGCAGCGCATCTGGGTCGACACGGAAGGTGGTCACGGGCGATCCTGTGAGTAGGGGCGGACGAGGTAGTATCCGGAGGGCCGTTTCATGCGTTTACGTTGCATCGGATTCTGCCGCGGCACGCGTATGTTCGGCGTCCGACCACTCGCGCCACCAATCAGTCAGATCCGAACCGGGAATGGTGGGGGAAAGGAGGCCGCCCCCCAGATCGAGGGATAGACCGGGGTTGAGCGACAGCCATACCGACTCCTGCGGGCACACTTGCTCGAGGAGCTCCCTGCCCGGGACGACCCGCCGTAGCCAGGGGTTCACGTCCTTCGGCAACCTGACCGGCGAGGTGTAGATATCCAGCGTCCTCCCCCATTTGGAAGAAAGGAACGGCCACCCACGCTGCCCCTGCGGGTCGTCCGCGGCCAGTACCATGGTGAACTCGCTGCGGCTGAACGCCTCGATGAACCAGGCGATGTTGTTGAACCCTCGAATCGCTCGCCACAGCATCAGCTCGAAATCATTCGTGAATTCCACGTGGATCGACTCCGGGACGGGTATGAATTCAGGGTTCACCCATTGCTCGGCGAATCCGCCGTTGTCATCGGCCAACCACCCACCGAGCACGTTCTCCTTCCGGATCGCCGACTTGTCGGCGTTCGGGTCCGTGAGGTACCTCCACTTGCCTGGGTTCGCTCGCGCCCAGGCATAGTCCGAATCGGTTGGTGTGGGCAAGATCTCGCGCCGGAGATTAGGTTCCATGAAGTCGTAGAGACGGGTCTCCGCCATCACCGTCCACCGCCGCGTTTCCGAACAGCGACTGACACCCATAGACACCTTGACCGAGCCAACTCGGATTCCCGCCTTTCTCTAAACCAAATATGCTGCCGCACAGGCCGATAGAGATACCTGCTCGATTATCACCAGGTTCATTACTTCCGGTGGCCGTAGCCCTAGACCTGGCCTTGTCCCCATCTGTACGGTCGGATGGCAGGCATAGTCGTCCCGGTCGTGCGCTCGGCCGCGGCGGTTGCACCCGATCGGCGGCCTCGCGCAGCATCGATCGTGGTCCGTCTTCCGGTGACTCTCGGCGCCCCTCGCCCCGGACCGCATCCGGCCGGAGAGTATCGAACAACGACGACACCGGTGGACCCGGAAACGTCGACGCGCAGTACCTCCGGCTCGACACGGATGTAGGTCACGGGCGATCCCGCAGGTAGGAGCGGTCGCGGTAGTACTGGTCCTCGGATTCCTCATCAAGCGATGCGGGTTCGTCCGCTGCGGTGGGCGGTTCAGGAAACATCGTGCGGACCAGATCACGGATGCTGGGAGCACCGGGGACCAGATCGGAGAGATCGGGAATCCCACCTGCGGACGCTTCTAGGGGTGCGACGGCCTGCTGGGTCGCCTCCAACGCCAATCGTGCGGCGGCTTGGACGGCCTCGGTGATGGAGTGGCCGAGCTTCTCCGGAGTGGAACGCTTGAACGCATCCGGCTCCACGTGGACTTCTACCGGAACACCGGCGGCGTTGCTGAGCACGCGTATCAGGTTGTTCGAAGACCACGCCGTGACGGTGGTGGTCGCGAGCGTGGACTGCGCCTCGGCCAGGTCATTGCGCTGTTGCTCGAAGATCTCCAGCAGCGAATCGACTTGGTCGCGCAACGCCTCGTTGCGTTCCTCCGGCGCCTCACGTCCACTGTCCTTCACCTGCAAACCCCACTTCCGAGAATTCGTCCGTTGCTGAATCTGACGCAGCTGACCGCCGATCGGTTCCACCGAATGCCAGATTCCATCACCGGCTATGCGGCTGCGGCAAGTGCGAGGAGCGTCCACATGTTCGTGCGGCGACCGATAGCCGGATCCGGCTGCACTGCTGGAGGTTTGCTCCGAACGGTGCGGATCTGCGCCTCGCCGCGAACCAGTCGAGGACCGTCGCGGTGGTGCTCCACTGGCTGTGCTGAGTATGGTGAGCTGCGCGGGTGTGCGGCTGGGCTACCGGGGTGCGCGTCGCCCCTCGGGCGGCGTGAACGACGACCGCGCCCGCCGGTCGGCCAGCGGGACGAAACGAAAACTGGCTAAGAGCAAAAATATTCGACGGCAAGCGCCAGATCCAATGGATCGACCGGCGACGGGCTCTGGCAGAATCGTGCCGGGCTCGTCGTGAGGGGGACGTCATGGTGTTGACCGCGCGATTCCAGCCGGGATCGACCAGTCGTCCGTTCGTCGATCGGCAGCCGGTGCTGACGCGGTTCGAGGAGTTGCTGGGCGACGCCGCCGAGCATCCCCGGGTCATGCTGCTCAACGGTGTCGGCGGGATCGGCAAGTCCCGGTTGGTCACCGAGCTGCGGGCGCGGGTCGAGAAGCGTCATCCGGCGGCGGTGCTCGATCTGCAGGTGCCGAGCCATCGGCAGGCCGCGGACGGGCTCGCCGTGCTGCGCGTCCAGTTCGGCGCGCAGAAGATCAAGTTCCACCGCTTCGACATCGCCTGCGCGGTGCTGTGGCAGCGCATGCACCCGCATCTGCGCCTGACCTCGGACTCGCTGGCGCTGGCCGAGCACAGCGAGATCCTGACCGAAATCCTCAACGACGCCACCGGCATCCCGGTCTTCGGCACCGCGACCCGGCTGCTCGACCTCGGTGCGCGCCGCGCCATCCGCACCCACCGGATACGCCACGACCCGGTCCTCCAGGAACTCGACCGTTTGAGTCTCGCGGGCCTGGAAGAAGCCGTCTCCTACCTGTTCGCCGAAGACCTCAAGCAAGGGACCCAGGGCAAGAAGCCCTACGTGGTGTTCCTTGACGCTTACGAAGCCTTGATGGGCGGAACCGATCGCGAAGGCCGCGCGGCGGCGTCCGACGCCTGGTTGCGCGATGTGGTCGCACAGCTGGACACCGGCCTGGTGGTGATCGCTTGCCGCGAGCCGCTCGGTTGGGAGCGGCACGACCCGGAGTGGTCGACCCGGATTCGCGCCGTGCCGGTCGATGACCTGCCGATGGACGCCCGCTTCGAGCTGCTCGACTCGTCCGGTATCGAGGATCCCGCCGAGCGCGCGGCGATCGCCGCTTCGAGCGCAGGCGTCCCGTTCTATCTGCATCTGGCCATCGATGCCCGCACCCGGGCCAGCTGGGTGACGTCCGCCGAATCGGTCTCGCCCGAAACGATTCTGGAGCGCTTCCTGCAACATGTGCGCCCCGATGAAGTCCGGTTGCTGGAATTGCTGGGGCTACCTCGTACGTTCGATCGGGAGATCTTCGCCGCCGTCGCGGAGCAGTTCGAGCTACCTCATCACATCGCGGCATGGAAATCCCTGATCGCGTACTCGTTCGTGTACGCCGCCGACGAAAGCGGCGAAGGCGAGCGCTTTCAGCTGCACCAGCTGATGGTGGACGCGCTGCAGCGGCGCTTGGATCCGGATGTTCGGCGCACCCTGCATGCGGTGCTGCACAACCTGTGGTTCATCCGTGCCGAACGGCCGACCGGCCGGGTCACCGCCCTGCGGGAGGCGGGATACCACGGTGTTCGTTCGGGCATGCTTTCTGCGGTGACGTTGCTGCACTACGTCGACCGGATCGAAGCGGCAGGTGGCAGCCAGGGTATCGGCGGAGTGATCAGCGATCTGGACCGCTACCTGAGCGATCCGCATGAGAACCTGGCAGGTATGGCGGAACTGTCGGAACTCACGCGGTGCCTGGAAGCGGAAGCGGCGGTGCTGCTCGGTGACGCAAAGCAAGCCGATCGCCTCACGCGGGACGTCGCTTTGGATCGGACCGGACCGATCGCGGAGCGGTTGGCCGTCGCCGCGGCGAACGCGCGCCGCATCCTCGGTGACACCGACGAGGCGTTGACCATCTACCAGGACGTGTGGTCGCGCGGATCGGGGCGGGCCCGGCTCGTCGCCGGTCAGTGGGCGGCCGACCTGCACATGTGCCAGGGCCGATTCGATCAGGCCTTGACCATGTGCGAGGAACTCGTGACGATGGCGGACGGCGACGACCGCGAGTTCCTGGGCGATGTGGCGCGGTTGCGTCACCTCGCCTACCGGCTGGCGTTCGACACCGACCGCGCCGCACAGCATCTGGCCGAAGCCGACACCCATTACCGCGCCGCGGGCAGCGTCGTCGGACAGGCCAATATCGCGACGAACGTGGCCGAGCTGCTGGCGCTCACCGACCCGCCGCGCGCGATCGCGGCCGCCGGAGCCGCGATCGTGCAACAGCGTGAGCTGGGTGCGCTGCACGAATTGGGAAAGGCGTACACCGCACTCGGTCTGGCGCGGCTGTCGCTCGGAGAACTGGACGCTGCCGAGCACGCGCTCGCCGAAGCATGCGAGATTCTCGAACAAGCCGGGTACCGGTCGGGCCGCGCCAGGGCGGAGCTGTTCCGTGCCGGCGTCTTCGCACGCCGCGGCTTACGTGACGATGCCGTCCGCAGTGCGCGCTGGGCCATCGCGGAATTCGAGGGCGCGAACGTCTACCCGGGGCTGGTGCTCGTGGCGCGAGCGGTCCTGGCGCTGTACGGCTGGACCGAACCGGGCATCTCGAGAGCCGCCGCGGCCGCGCGGTCGCGCATCCAGCCGCCGACGCCAGGATCGGGCGTGGACCGCGACGCGACACGGGTGATCGCACGAGTACTCGGTATCGACGCGGCGGCGATGTACCACGACGCGCTGTCCCGCTCGCAGTCGGCGGCCGGGTACTACAACCACAATGTCCGGGTCGACGGCATCGCGGGCGCGGTGAACGTGCGGATTCCCGTCGAGGGCGCCGATGCGATGGATCTGCGGCAATGGCCGGAACCCGCGATCTTGATCGCGATCGAGCCCTTCGTCGCCTCGGCGCCGAAACTGCGCTGGGAATCGGTACGTCCCGCCTACCAGATCCACGACTACATCGACGGCGACCTGCTCGATCGCCTCGCGCCCCGCGGTGTGCCTGTTCCGGCTCATGTACCGCCGGACGTAGCGGCGTTGTTCGCGGAACTCCGCCGTATTCCCCGGGAACTGCTACCGCCGATCGAATCGGACGGGGACGACGATCCCGCCGGGTTCGCCCGCCGATTGTCCGCTGTCACCGCGCGGGTGCACCGCGAAAGCAGCGCGGAATTCGGCGAGCTGTACCGTCGGCTGGGTGTCCCCGATCGGCCGCTCGAGCAGATCGTCGCGTCGTGGGACACCCTCGAGGCCAGGCCTTTTCGAATGGTGCACGCCGACGTGCACCGGAAGAACATGATCGTGCGAAACGGCCGGGTCGTGTTCCTCGACTGGGAATTCGCACTGTACGGCGACCCGGTGTACGACGTGGCCACCCATTTGCACAAAATGGGCTACCTCCCGCAGGAGCGGGACGCGTTCCTCGCCGAATGGATCGTCGCCGAACCCGAGGCCGCCACCGGTGAGTGGCGACGCGACTTGCAAACCTACCTCGATCACGAGCGGGTCAAATCGGTCATCGTCGATGCGGTTCGCTACAGCAAGGCACTCAGGCAGGGAGCGGGGGATGCGGCGGCGGAGGCCGCGTTGGTGCGCAGCATGGCCGGGAAGCTGCGGCTGGCGCGTGAGGTGTGGGGGCACAGCGAGCCGGTCGATGACGGGATGGTGGAAGCGGTGTTACGCGGGCGAGGATGACCCGGCAAGCCGAAATCACTTGGGCAGGGTACCGATCGAGATCCCGGTGATGACATCGGCAATGATCACACCATCGGCGTATTGCCGCCCGTAGACGGCGACCAGGGCGCCCACGCGTATCTCGGTCGCCCGCTTGGCGAGCAGAACCTGCACCTTGGTGCCGGTGTCGGTACGGACCTTGACGCTGTTGCTGGTGAACGCGTTGCGCACCACCATGGTCGTGCCGTCGTTGGCGGTGACCTTCCCGAAGGTGATCCCGATGCCCGAGCGGCCGGCAGGGGGAGCGGGAGCGGGGACCGATGGCGTCGTCGCGCGCCCGGTGGACGAAGGTGGCGAGGTGCTCGGGGCGCTGGTGCGCGCCGGTGTCGTCGTCGATGAGGCCGCCGTTTCCTTTGGGCCGCCGACGAATAGGCATCCGGACACCACCAAGATCACCATGCCGATGCAGAGCCCGACGAATGCGGCCGCTCCCGTGTTGTGCAGCCGATGCGGCTCGTCATCCCGATTTCGCCGCGGCAGCGGCGGCATCCCCATCGCCGTTGTCCGAGAAACGGTTTCGGACCGAGGGGTGAGCGCACCCGGATGCACTCCGGACCGGACGGGACGCGAGGCTTCGCTGTCGGCACGCGACCGCGAGCCGCTCGCGCTAGAGGCAGTGGAGTTCGATCGCGTTCTCGCCATCGAAATTGTTGTCGCCGAGAGTGTTTCGGGATCTCCCCCGAGTCGTGCGAGCCGACCTACTCTCGCCGACTTCCCACTGTGCGTACTCCAGCGAGGCATATGGCAAGGGTAGGTGCGCCTAATCGTGTGCTTGTTGTCACTGGCGGGGAGTGCCGGTGTGACCAGCATCGATGGGTGGTCACCAGCAGTGAACGACTTCGTTCGGCCACTCCGTCCGTGCCCGATGATGTTGTGCGACAGATGCATTGCATCGCGGTGGCGGCGAGCGCCCGGCTTGCAGCAGGGCGGTTTCGGCCGACTGTCGACAGCAGCGGTGTCCTCGGACGTTTTGTTCGCCCTGATCCTCGCGGCGGTGGTGCTGAATATCCTTGACCGAGCCGCTGAAGCGTCTGCCGCTGCGGCAGGGAAATGCTGGAGCAGCTCGGTGAAGCGCTGCCCGGAAACGGCGGCGCCTCCCCGTCGATGAGACGAGGAGGCGCTGTTCGATTCCGGCCGGGCTCAGTACGCTCCGTTGACGTTGTCCATCGAGCCGTAGCGGTGCGCGGCGTAGTTGCAGGCGGCGGTGATGTTGGCGACCGGGTCGTAGATATCGAAGGCGGTGCCATCGACGTGGTAGGCGTTGAAGGTCGGGTCGATCACCTGGAGTAGCCCCTTGGAGGGGGTGCCTTTGGCGGCGTTGGAGTCCGACAGGTTGATGGCCCGGGGGTTGCCGCCGGATTCGCGCATGATGTTGCGGTGGATGCCTTCGTAGCTACCCGGGATTCCGTGGACGCGCATGACGTCGAGGGACTGGCGAATCCAGCCGTCGAGGTTGTCCTCGTAAACCGGCGGCGGCGCGGGCAGGAAACCTTGGGGCGGCAGTCCGGGCAACGCGGGCAGTTCGGGCAGTGCGGGTAAGGCCAGGCCGTCGATGGGCGCGGCGGCGGCGACCGGCGCGACCGGGGCCGGAGCGCTGTCATCGGCCACCGCGACCCCGGCGGAGAAGCCCATGGCGATGACGCCGATGGTGGCCGCGAGAACGGCCCCCTTTCGAAGCGGCAGATGGCGGAAAGAAGAGAGGCGTGCGTCAGGCATCGAGAAATCAGTTCCTTGATCGTGCGGCGATCCGGCTCCAGAGGCAGAGCGGATCTACGGCGGGCACCAGGGCGGATCCGCCGTCTCGGCTCGTGTGCGATTTTCGGATTTCGTTGTGAAAGCCAGGGTGCGATTTCCTGGCGGCGCGACGCGGTGAACATCCCGGGCGGTGCCCGTCGGTGCCGCTGCCGTACCCGAAGAGAAACAAGCCGTAAGCTGTGGAGCTGGTTTCTCGGGTCTCTTCCGGACCTGATCTCAGCTTGATCACAGTCGGTGAACACACGGCAAACAAGCAGTTAATGTAAGAAATTGCCGATCTTGGAGTGGTCTGTACGGCCACAAATCGGTGGCCTTGACCAGCTATTTCTCCGATAAACGTGATTTGAGACACATTCTGAGGTTGTAGTAACGAGCGCGACTTTATCTCGATGCGATTACGCCGGACATCCGAATCGGGGAGCGGCAGGAGCGCGAGGCGTCGATATTCTGGCCTCGTTCGAGCGGCCTGGGATAAGGCTCCTCGCCGCTACGGAGGCGATGTCGTCGAAAGTAGCGTCCCCGTGAGGTGAGGGAATTCACTCCCGTGCTCGGACGAGATCCTCTGGTTCCCGATGCTTCGCCTTCACGCGCCACTCGGTGGAGTGCCCCCCGCCAGGGGAGCGTGATCAGCCCCGAAAACTCGGCGGCATGCATCGGCCCTCGCCGCCGACGATGCGGGCGAGGGCCGAATTCGTTCGGTAAGTGACTGACTAGCTGCCGAAGCGGGCCAGCACGGCGCCGGCTTCCTGGGAGGCGGTGCCTTCCTCGGCGAGGTGGGCCATTTCCGGGGCGATCTCGCGACCGTGGTGGGCCATCGCCTGGGCGTACAACCGACCCGCTCGGTAGGAGGAGCGGACCAGCGGACCGGCCATCACGCCTGCGAAGCCGATTTCCTCCGCCGTCTTGGAGTGCTCGACGAACTCCTCCGGCTTCACCCAGCGGTCGACCGGGTGGTGGCGGGGGGACGGGCGCAGGTACTGGGTGATGGTGAGGATGTCGCAGCCCGCCTCGTGCAGGTCGTGCATGGCCTGGGTGACTTCCTCGGGGGTTTCGCCCATGCCGAGGATGAGGTTGGACTTGGTGACCAGGCCTGCTTCGCGGGCGGCGGTCAGCACCGCGAGGGAGCGCTCGTAGCGGAAAGCCGGGCGGATGCGCTTGAAGATGCGGGGGACCGTTTCGAGGTTGTGCGCCAGCACTTCCGGGCGGGCGGAGAAGACCTCGGCGAGCTGGTCGGGGTCGGCGTTGAAGTCGGGGATCAGCAGTTCCACGCCCGTGTGCGGGTTCGAACGCTTGATGGCGCGGACGGTTTCGGCGTAGAGCCAGGCGCCGCCGTCTTCCAGGTCGTCGCGGGCGACGCCGGTGATGGTGGAGTAGCGCAGGCCCATGGCCTGGACGCTTTCGGCGACACGGCGGGGCTCGTCGCGATCGAGGGCGGCGGGCTTGCCGGTGTCGATCTGGCAGAAATCGCAGCGGCGGGTGCACTGTTCGCCGCCGATCAGGAAGGTGGCCTCGCGGTCTTCCCAGCACTCGAAGATGTTGGGGCAGCCCGCTTCCTCGCACACGGTGTGCAGGCCCTCGCGCTTCACCAAGCCTTTGAGTTCGGAGTACTCGGGGCCCATGGTGGCGCGGGTGCGGATCCACTTGGGTTTGCGCTCGATGGGGGTTTCCGCGTTGCGGGCTTCGATGCGCAAGAGCTTGCGGCCGTTGGGTGCGGCGGCGTTGTGTGGTGTCGGGGTGTCGACTGAGGTCACTCGATCGACCTTACGCCGTCGCGCTCGGGGACTGCGGGGTGGTGTCACCAGGAGTGACACGCGGAATATTGTGCACGGCGACCGGCAGGTCGCCGTCCAGCGCGCGGATGAGGGCGTCGGCTACCAGCGGCTTGATCTCGGTGACGGTCACTTCGCGATCGAGTTCGCGGGTCAGCGTGGTGACGCCCGCGTCGCGTATGCCGCACGGAACGATGGCCTGGAAACCGTCCATGGCGGCGTTGCAGTTGAGCGAGAGGCCGTGCAGGGCCACGCCGCGCTGCACACGCACACCGATCGCGGCGATCTTGCGTTCGGCGTACAGCTCGGTGGCGGGCAGCCAGACGCCGGAACGGCCCTCGACGCGGCCACAGACGAGGCCGAGCCCGGTGCAGACGGTGATCAACGCCTCCTCGAGGCGGCGCACGTAGTCGACGACGTCGACCGGCTCGGCAAGCCGCACGATGGGGTAGCCGACCAGTTGGCCGGGACCATGCCAGGTGATCTTGCCGCCGCGGTCGACCTGCACCACCGGGCTGCCGTCGATGGGCAGATCGTCGGCCTCGGTGCGGCGGCCCGCGGTGTACACCGACGGGTGCTCGAGCAGCAGCAGATGATCGGATCCGTTGCCCTCGGCGCGCTGCTCGGCGATGCTGCGCTGCAGCTCCCAGGCGGCGTGGTAGTCGATGAGTCCGAGATCCTCGACCACGATCGGGGTCGTATCGAATCGGGCGGACAGGGTGGTGCGCGTGTCTGTCACAGGCATGACGGTACGCCCACCGGGGCAGCCGATTCCAGCACCTCGATGTGGGAACCCCCACAGCCGAAGCGGATAGCCAGGGGTAGAACTGGAAGGTTGCGCGCCTATCGGCCGCCGCCCGGCCCTGCGTCCGGGTCTTGCTCCCGGATGTGCGGTACGGCGCGAGCGTGCGGGTTCCGCCGCGAAGGGCGCATGGCCCTCGATGGCGTCGATCGCGTCGGATTGCAGTAGGCCCCGCCGCTTCAAGTCGATGTCGAGGAGTGCCCGACTAGGTCGGTGTCCCTCGCACCTGCCTGCCGTCACGTGCTGAAATACACATCGCATCCGTATGAGCCCGGCGCCGTAGGACAAACGAGCAGCCGTTTCCGAGACCGCGCGGATTCTGGCGGCCGCGCTCGGCATTGCGGTGCCGCCAGCGCCTGCGAGAGATCAGCTTCGGGGAGGCGGCCGTCGAACGCGTGACTTACGCAGCGACAGTCTCCGCGTATCCCACTGCGGCCCCGCCTATCGCGCAGACCCGCGTTACTCCCGCCACCCGATGCGTCCGCGAGACGGAACGCGGTACGTGCAGGCGACCGGGGCAGTGCGTCAGTCGACGTCGATGGGAAGGGTGAGTTGCATGAGCGTCAAGTCCATCCAGCGGCCGAATTTGTGGCCCACCTCCGGCAGGACGCCGACGGTGCGGAAGCCGAAGCGTTCGTGCAGGAGGATCGAACCGGCATTGCCGGATTCGATGGCGGCGATCATGGCGTGCACCGTGCCCGCGCGACGAGCCCGTTCGATCAGCTCGGTGAGGAGGGCGGTGGCGATGCCGCGACGCTGGAAGCGGTCGTCGACGTACACGGAGTTCTCGACCGTGTGGCGGTAGCCGGATTTGGTACGCCACGGGCCGTAACTCGCGTAACCCGCCAGCGCGCCGTCGATCTCGGCGACCAGCACGGGCAGCCCCGCCCCGGCGCGGGCCTGGAACCAGCCGAGGCGCTCGTCCAGGCCGACCCGCTCGGTGTCCCAGATCGCGGTGGACGTGGCGATATTCGCGTTGTGGATGTCGAGGATCGCCGGAAGGTCATCGGTGGTCGCGTCGCGGATGGCCGTGGCGGGCCTGGTGTCGAGTCGGTCGGTCATCGAGCATCTCCGGGTCGCCCCACCGCGGCGGCCAGCGCGGCGCCGATGGTGGGATGGTGGAACTGGTAACCCGCTTCCTCGAGGGCGGTGGGGATGGCCCTCGGCCCGCGCAGGATCGCCTCCTGCGCCATCTCGCCGACCAGCGCATTCAGCGCGAATGCCGGGACGACGAGGGGAGTGGGGCGATGCAGCGCCCGGCCGAGCGCGCGGCTGAACTCGGCGTTGGTGACCGGTGCGGGGCCGACCACGTTGATGGGGCCGGAGACCGTGTCGTGGGTGAGCGCGAAGACGATCGCGCCGATCTCGTCGGCCATCGAAATCCACGGCGTGTACTGGCGGCCGTTGCCCAGCCGCCCGCCCAAGCCGAGCGCGTACAACGGATGCAGCACGCCGAGCACACCTCCGTTCGGGGACAGCACCGCGGCGCTGCGCAACAGCACCGTGCGCACATCGGCCGTGGCGGCGGGTTCGGTTGCCTTCTCCCAGTCCCGGCACAGGGCGGCCAGGAAACCCGAACCGGCGGGGGAGGTCTCGTCCACCACCCGGTCGCCGGTGTCGCCGCCGTAGTAATGCACGCCGCTGGCATTGAGCAGTACGGGCACGCCCGCGGCGACCACCGCACCGGCCAGGACGTCGGTGGGTGTGATGCGGCTGTCGCGCAGCTCCTGTTTGAAGCTGCCGGTCCAGCGGCGCCGCCCGACGCTCGCACCACAGAGGTTGACCACGGCGTCGGCGCCGCGAAGCGCCCGCTCGTCCAGCTGGGCACGAGCCGGGTGCCAGGCGAATTCGTCCGCGCCCGCCGCTTTTCTGCGCACCAACCGGGCGACCTCGTGCCCGTCGCGGCGCAGTGCCGCGACGAGCGCTGTCCCGATCAACCCGGACGAGCCGGCGATCACGACCTTCATAGGTGCCGCGGGACCTTCCTCACAGACCGAGATCGGCCTCGAACGCCGCTTCCTCGAGCCGGTGGCGAATCGTGGTCAGGAAGCGTCCGGCGTCGGCGCCGTCGATCAGGCGGTGGTCGTAGGTGAGCGGCAGGTAGCACATCGAGCGGACGCCGATGGACTCGTTGCCGGTCTCGTCGGTCACCACGACCGGGCGCTTGACGATCGCGCCCGTGCCCAGCATGGCCGCCTGCGGCGGCACCAGGATCGGGGTGTCGAACAGCGCGCCCTGGCTGCCGATGTTGGTGATGGTGAAGGTGCCACCGGCCAGCTCGTCGGGCTTCAGTCCGCCGGTGCGGGCGCGGTGGGCGATGTCGCCGATGGCGCGCGCCAGTCCGGCCAGCGACAGGTCGCTCGCGTTGTGGATCACCGGCGACAGCAGGCCCTGCTCGGTGTCGACCGCGATGCCCAGGTGCACCGAGGCGTGGTAGGTGATCTCCTTGCTGGACTCGTCGTAGCTGGCGTTGACGTTCGGGTGCACGCCGAGCGCCTCGACCACGGCCTTGGCGAAGAAGGGCAGGAACGTCAGGTTGACGCCCTCGCGGTCCTTGAACGCCGCCTTGGCCTGCTTGCGCAGCGTCGCGATCTTGGTGACGTCCGCCTCGTGCACCTGGGTCAGCTGCGCGGTGGTCTGCAGCGACTCGCGGGTCTTGGTCGCGGTGATCTGGCGGATGCGGTTGGCCTTCTGCACGGTGCCGCGCAGGTGGGCCAGTTCCGGGCTCGCCACCGCTGGCGCCTTCGCCGCGGCCGGAGCGGACGCGGCAGGTGCGGCGGCCGGAGCAGGGGCCTTCTTGGCCTCGGCGGCGGCGAGCACGTCCTGCTTGCGAATGCGGCCTCCGACACCGGAACCGGTGATCGCGGCGAGGTCGACCTTGTTCTCCTCGGCCAGCTTGCGGACCAGCGGAGTGACGTAAGGGGTTGCGCCGTTGGAGGATTCGGCAGCCGGAGCGGCGGCGGGCGCGGGGGCCGGAGCGGGCTTGGGCGCCGGAGCGGGGGCAGCTGCCGGAGCAGGCGCGGCGGCGGCCGGGGCCGGTTCCGGCTTCGGGGCCGGTGCGGGCTTGGGAGCAGGCGCGGGTTCGGGAGCCGGGGCGGGCGCGGGAGCCGGGGCGGCGGCCGCGGGGGAACCGCTGCCGATGACGCCGAGCTGTCCACCGACCGCGACGACGTCGTCTTCCTGGGCGGTGATCTCCAGCAGGGTGCCCGCGACGGGCGAGGGGATCTCGGTGTCGACCTTGTCGGTGGAGACCTCGAGCAGCGGCTCGTCGACGGCGACCTCGTCGCCGACCGACTTCAGCCAGCGGGTGACGGTGCCCTCGGTGACCGACTCGCCGAGTTCCGGCATCTTCACCGGCGTGCCGTCACCGGACGACGCGGGCGCGGTCTGGGCGGCGGGCGCGGACTCCTCGGCCGGAGCGGCCTCGGGCTCAGCCGCGGGCGCCTCCTCCGCGGGGACGGGAGTCTCCTGCGCGGGCGCGGCGGCTTCCGGAGCGGGGGCGGGAGCGGACGATTCCGCCTCACCGGCCTCACTGATGACGCCGAGCTCGCCGCCGACCTCGACCACGTCGTCTTCGTTCGCGACGATCTTCGACAGCACACCCGCCGCGGGGGACGGGATTTCGGTGTCGACCTTGTCGGTGGAGACTTCGAGCAGCGGCTCGTCGACCTCGACCGTGTCTCCTTCCTGCTTCAGCCACCTGGTCACCGTTCCCTCGGTGACGCTCTCACCAAGAGCGGGCATCTGGACGGAGAAGGCCATGTCCGTTGACTCCTCTGACTGCTCGACGGGGTTCTACAACAGTTGATCTCGCTGCGGACGCCCGCCGCGGGTCGCGCCGGGAGTCCGTAAGCCACCGATCATTGTGGTGGCGCCGGAGATCCGTGTGGTTCTTGTACCGCGGTCCATCCTTGCACTCGCGCGCAAGCCATGTAGCACAGGGCGGCGTACTGCGCGGAGCTGGCAGTATGGGAAGACCGGCGGTGAACATTCTCCGGTGCAGGAAAGGAGGTCGGCGTCGTTGGGTTTGCTGGATCGTTTCCGCGGCGGCGCGACCCGGGGTGGCGGCACTCTACGTGGGCGTTCGGTGGATGGGCGGGATGCTCGCTACCTAGCCGACTGGGTGCGCACGCACGTGGGCGTCGAAGGGTACATCGAACCGAAGACCACGGTGACAGATGTCACAGTTGTCCTTATTGCCGCGGATGGTGAATGGACGCGGCGGATCGTCGGCGAGCGCGGGGCGCAGCGGCTTGCCAAGGATTTGCACATCCCCGTCTACGACGTTCGCAAGACCGGATATCCGCAGCGGATGCGTGACTACGACGCTCGCAAGCGGGTGGAGCGTCGACGCGAACTGGAGCGGGATCTATACGACCTGTGAGCCGTCGGATTGTCCGTTCCGTCCGGTTTTCGATGGCGTGTGCGGGGGTCTGTTGACGACGCGCCCTTCCGAGCGGTCGGCCGCCTTCTGATCCGCCCAGGTCGCATGGAGCGCGTCGGCCGGGAGTCACCCCGGACGACGCGCTCGGCACTCACTCCGCGGCGATGTCCTGCAACACGGCGATCAGGGTGCGCACCGGCACGCCCGTCCCGCCCTTGCCGATGTAGCCGAACGGGCCGCCGGTGTTGTAGGCCGGACCGGCCACGTCGAGGTGGGCCCACTGCACGTCCTCCGGGACGAACTCCTTGAGGAACAGTCCGGCCGAGAGCATGCCGCCCCAGCGGTGCGGCGCGACATTGGCCAGGTCGGCGATCTTGGAGTTCAGGTCACCGCGCAATTCGGCGGGAAGCGGCATCGCCCAGCCGTTCTCCCCGACCTCGCGGGAGATGCGGGCCACCCGGTCGCGGAACTCGTCGGTGCCCATCACGCCGGGCGTGCGGGTGCCGAGCGCGACCATCTGCGCGCCGGTCAGGGTGGCCACGTCGATCAGGTACTCCGGCTCGTCCTCGCTCGCGCGCACGATCGCGTCGGCCAGGATCAACCGGCCCTCGGCATCGGTGTTGAGCACTTCGACGGTGGTGCCGCCGTACTGGGTGAGCACGTCGCCAGGGCGCTGCGCGGTGGCCGAGGGCATGTTCTCCGCCATCGGCACCGTGGCGGTGACCGTGATCGGCAGACTCAATCGCGCGGCCAGCAGCGTCGCGGCGATCACGGCGGCGGCGCCGGCCATGTCGGAGGTCATGTTCTCCATGTTCTGCGCGGGCTTGATGGAGATGCCGCCGGTGTCGAACGTGATGCCCTTACCGACCAGCGCCACCTTCTTCGGGCCGCCCGCGTAGGTGATCCGGATCAGGCGCGGCGGGCGCGAGGAACCCTTGCCCACCCCGAGGACGCCGCCGTAACCACCCGCTTCCAGCGCCTTCTCGTCGAGCACCTCCACGGTGAGGCCAGCGGCCTCGGCGAGTTCCTCCGCCCGCGCGGCGAACTCGGCCGGGAACAGGTGGCTGGGCGGGGTGTTCACGAAATCCCGTGCGGTGGCGACGGCCTCGGCGGTGAGTTGCGCGCGGAACAGGGCCTCTTCGCCGAATCCGGGCTCGGGCACCAGCAACTCGACGCGGGCCACGGGGCGCTCGTCCGGCTTGGGCGCGGACTTGTCCGAACGGAACGGCGTGAACGAGTAGGCGCCCAGGTAGAAGCCTTCCGCGGCGGCGCCGATGTCCAGTCCCGACAACGTGGTCGCCACCAGTTCGGTGCCGGACAGCGAGCGGGCGGCCACACCGGCCGAGCGGCGGATCTGCTCGGCGTCGAGTTTGTCGGCGGAGCCGAGGCCGACGGCGAGCACGCTGGTCACCCCGTCCAGTCCGGGCGGCGCCGGTATCCGGGTCAGTTCCTCGGCCTTGCCCTTCGCGCCGACCGCGCCCAGCTGATCGAGCAGTTCCGCGCGCACGTCGGCGGTGAGCACGTCGCCGAACAGGTCCTCGGGCACGATGGCGGGGCCGTCCTCCGAGGAGGTCAACCCGATGACGAGCACATCGGTGTCCGCGCCGATGGTCTCGGTGCGTGCCAGTTCCGGTCCGAGCGAGCGATCTGCAACAGCGGTCATGGGCACAGGCTATTCGGTCCGTTCCGGATATCGCACCGCGACGCCGTCGAGCAGGAGTTCGACGGCCTCGGTGAGCAGATCGTCGAAGTCCATCTCGAAGCTTGCGTCCGGGTCGGTGAAGAAACGGTGCAGGACGGGGCGGATCGCCGGGTCGAGCAAATCGGCGAGATCGTGGCGCGTCGCTTCGGTGTCGCGCGGATCGCCGCGCTCGGAATTCCCCAACAGCGCGAGTCCCTGGACCAGGCCCGAGAGCGCAAGGTAGATGGCGAAGCTCGTCTGCCGGGTCGGGCCGGAGTGATCGAGGGCGGCGAAGTTCCGTTCCAACACATCCAGCAGCGCCGGGCCCAGCGGCGGGCGCGTGCGCGCCAGTAGCGGCAGCATCCACGGATGCCTGCGGTAGAGGCGCCACTCCTGGTGCGCCTCGTGCCGCAACCGAGGGCGCCGGCCGGTGCATCCGGCACCCGGCGGCGGGATCTCGTCGAGTACCAACTCCGCCATGGCGGCCAGGAGGGTTTCCCGGTCGGGGAAGTGGCGGTAGAGGGTGGCGGTCGCGACGCCGAGCGCACTGGCCAGGCGGCGCATGGTGAGGCCGTCGATCCCGTCGCGGTCGGCCAGCTCCACCGCCACCAGGGCGATGCCGACCGCGGTGAGCCGTGCGGGGCGGCCGATGCGGCGCACCGGCAGCGCCGCCCGGCGGGCACGGTAGGCGCGGGCCTGGCAGGAGCGCGAGCAGTACGTGCGCCTGCGGCCCCTGGCGGGCTGGACGAGGTCGTCGCGGCAGATCGCGCAGGTCATCCGAGGTTGTCGTTTCGACACACGAACAAGTGTGACGAAACAGTGGGCAGATGGCCCTGACCTGCCTAGATTTGCGCACGAATACGGTGTTCACATCGGAAGGGAACGCAATGGAGATCACCGCGCGCCAGGCGACCGGGCGGGACCGTGACGCCCTGATCGAGGCATTCGGCGCGGCCGCCGCGGACGAGGTGGTGACGACGTGGGTCCTCGAGGATCAGCCCGATGGCGCATTCCGCACCGCGTTCGTGCCGGGCTTGGTCGATCGGGCACTGCGGGACGACGAGATCTGGGTCGCGGGCGCGGCGGGGGAGATCTGGTCGGTCTCGATCTGGCAGCAGGTCACCTCGGTCGAACGCTTCGCCGCGGAAGCCGCCGAGGCGCGGGCCATGGCCGAACAGGCGCCCGGTGTGCGCGCGTTGCGACGCGCGGCGATCGTCACCGACCTGCTCGCCCGCGAGCATCCCCGCGAATTCCCGCACCGGTACCTGCAGGTGATCGTCACCAGACCGGAGCATCGCGGCAAAGGGGCCGGTGCGGCGATCCTCGCCGACCGGCTGAAGGAATCGGTCGTCCCGGTGTTTCTCGAAGCGAGCACCGAACGATCCGCTCGGCTCTACGGCCGGTGCGGGTTCGCCCCCACCGGAACGACGCACACGCTGCCGGAGAACGGTCCGACCCTGATCCCGATGTGGTTCGGTCACGGGGCGTGAGCGGGGCGAGGACCTGGGCCTCGGTCCCGGATAAGCTCGGCTGGTGACCGAGACGAGCCTCCTGCAAGGACCCATCCACGCCGTGCACGTCGAGCTGGGCGCGACCTTCGCGCCGTTCGGGGGCTGGGAGATGCCGGTGTCGTACGCGGGCACCGTGACCGAGCACCAGGCGGTTCGCACGACGGTGGGGCTGTTCGACGTCAGTCATCTCGGCAAGGCGACGGTGCGCGGTCCGGGCGCCGCGGCGTTCGTGAACACGGCGCTGACCAACGATCTCGGCCGGATCCGCGCGGGTAAGGCGCAGTACACGCTGTGCTGCGCCCCGGACGGGGGAGTGATCGACGACCTGATCGCCTACTACGTCGCCGACGACGAGATCTTCCTGGTGCCGAATGCCGCCAACACGGCGGCGGTGGTCGCCGAACTGCGCAAGGCGGCGCCCGAAGGCGTCACGGTCATCGACGAGCACCGCGACTTCGCCGTGTTCGCCGTGCAAGGGCCGCGCTCCACCGAGGTGCTGAGCGCGCTCGGTCTGCCCACCGACCTCGAGTACATGGCCTACGCCGACGCCGACTGGGACGGCCGCCCCGTCCGCGTCTGCCGCACCGGCTACACCGGCGAGCACGGCTACGAGTTGCTGCCGCGCTGGGACGACGCCGAGCCGCTGTTCCGCGCCTTGGCCGAGCGGGTGCGCGCGGCCGAAGGCCAGGTGGCCGGACTCGGCGCCCGCGACACCCTGCGCACCGAGATGGGCTACCCCTTGCACGGGCACGAACTCTCGCCGGACATCTCGCCGGTGCAGGCGCGCTGCGGCTGGGCGGTCGGCTGGACGAAACCGGAGTTCTGGGGGAAAACCGCTCTGGAACAGGAGAAGTCGGACGGTCCGCGCCGAATCCTGCTCGGCCTGCGGGCGCTCGACCGCGGTGTGCTCCGGCAAGGGCAAACCGTGCTGCGCGACGGCGAACCGGTCGGCGAAACCACGTCCGGCACCTTCTCGCCCACCCTCAAGGTGGGCATCGCGCTGGCTCTGCTGGACACCTCGGCCGACGTCGAACCCGGCACCGAGGTCGAGGTCGACGTGCGCGGCCGCCGCCTGCGCTGCGAGACCGTCCGCCCGCCGTTCGTCCGGACCAACACCAAGTGACCGCCCTGCGCCCCGACGCGGGCATCGGCTGAGATCGGCGCGGCGCGGGAGGGTGCGGACCATGGCGAAATGGCGCGGATCGGGCCGGATAGGATCGTCGGCATGACCGCTGCCGCACAGTTCACCCGTGTTCCGCATCCCGCGCCACTCGCAGCGCAGCGGCGACAAGAGGTACTGGCGCAGCCGGGGTTCGGGCGCCACTTCACCGATCACATGGTCTCGATCGACTACGCGGGCGGCACGTGGACGAACGCGCGGGTTGAGCCGTACGGACCGCTGGCGCTGGATCCCGCGACCATGGTGTTCCACTACGGCCAGGCCATCTTCGAGGGACTCAAGGCCTACCGGCAGGGTGACGGCAGCGTCTCCTGTTTCCGCATCGATGCCAACGCCGCGCGTTTCCGCCGGTCGGCTCGCCGGATGGCGATGGCCGAGCTGCCGGACGAGCTGTTCATCGAGTCGGTCCGGCAACTGCTGGAGGTGGACCGGGACTGGGTCCCCGCGGCGGGCGGCGAGGAATCGCTGTACCTGCGGCCGTTCATGTTCGCCACCGAGGCCGGGCTCGGGGTGAAGCCCGCCGCGGCGTACAAGTACCTGCTGCTCGGCTCCCCGGCGGGGGCGTACTTCCCCCGTGGCGTGAAGCCGGTGCGGGTCTGGCTGTCCACCGAATACGTGCGCGCCGCGCCGGGCGGCACCGGCGAGGCGAAGGTCGCGGGCAACTACGCGGCGTCGCTGCTCGCGCAGGCCGAGGCGTCGGCCAAGGGATGCGACCAGGTGGTGTGGCTGGACGCGTGTGAGCGCCGCTATGTCGAGGAAATGGGCACCAACAACCTGTTCTTCGTCTTCGGTTCCGGCTCCGAGGCGCGGCTGGTCACGCCGGAACTGTCCGGCTCCTTGTTGCCGGGCATCACCCGTGACTCGCTGCTCACCCTCGCCGCCGATTCCGGCTTCCCGGTCGAGGAGCGCAAGATCTCGGTCGAGGAATGGCGCAAGGGCGCCGAATCCGGTGAGATCACCGAGGTTTTCGCGTGCGGCACCGCCGCGGTGATCACCCCGGTCGGCTGGGTCCGTTCCGATGACGGCGAATTCACCGTCGGCGGCGGAGAGCCCGGCGTGGTCACCATGGCCCTGCGCGACACCCTCACCGGCATCCAGCGCGGCACCTTCGCCGACAAGCACGGGTGGATGCGGCCGATGTGACTCAGCCCGGCATCAGCATGTGCCACTGCTCCAGCGTCTGCGGACGCATGACGTAATTTTTGTCCCGGACAGTGGACAGTGCGGCGTTGGGTTCCTGCGAATACCAGTGGCCCGGGTAGACGACCGGATCGCCGGCGAGTCCGGCCAGGTAGCGCAGGCTGCGGAACATTTCGTCCGAATCGCCGCCCGGGAAATCGGTTCGGCCACAGCCGTCGACGAACAAGGTGTCGCCGGCGATCAGGCGATTGTCGAACAGGAAGCATTGACTGCCCGGTGTGTGGCCGGGCGTGTGTAGTAACTCGATCTCGAAGGTCCCGACGCCGACCTTGTCGCCGTGCTCGTGGCCGGTCAGCTCGCTCTCGGCGATCCCGGTGACGTTGGCTACCCACGGCAGCTCTTTGGCGTTGACATGCACTGGGACGCTTGTCTTTTCGAGGAGCTCACGCACTCCGCGCAGGGTGAAGCCGAGCATCGTGCCACCCACGTGATCAGGGTGATGGTGGGTGGCGAGCACGCCACTCAAGCGCAGGCCGTCTCCCTCGGCGATATCCACCAGATCACCCGCCGCGTAGGCCGGATCGATCACCACGCACTCGCCCGTTTCCCGATCGCCGATCAAATACGCGAAGTTGCGCATCTGCGTCGCGATCGGATCGCCCACGGCGTAGTCGCGTCCCGACAACAGCTGGCGAAAATACAGGCGCTCAGAAGACATACCGCCCACCTTATTGCCCGACCCAGACGATCCGCGCGGCACGGCCGGAAAAATTCCAGTGACCCAGACTCCCGCCCGCGTTCGAACTGGACCAATGTTCAAATCGCCATGCCGGGCCTGCCGCCGGGTGGGTCAGCCGGTGTGGACGGCGAGCGACAGCACGGCCGCCGTGAGCGCGACGGTGGTCTCGACCGCGGCGCCGAGGATGTCACCGGAGAGTCCGCCGAAGCGACGGGCGCAGTGCCGGACCAGAATCGCCGAGGCGGCCAGACCGAGCACCACCGCGAGGGGGCCGAGCCACGCACAGCCCGGGACGGCGAGTGCAGCGAGGCCGATCGCGATCGCGGACCAGGCGGCCCCGGCGAGGGCCGACTGCGTGTCGGCCACCAGAATGCCGAAACCGGTGCCGGGCGCGGCCGGGATACCTCGGCAGGCGTGGATTACCGCGATACGGCCGGTCGCCACGGCGAGGGCGACCGCGAGCCATCTGCCCGAATCGGCGAGGGCCGCGAACGAAAACGCTTGGACCCCGATGGTGAAGACGATTCCCGCCACACCGAACGGGCCGGCCCCGCCGCTCTTCATGATCTCCCTGGCCCGCTCCGGCGACCCGTAGCTGCCGAGCCCGTCCAAGGTGTCGGCCAGGCCGTCGAGGTGCATGCCCCTGGTGATCAACGCCAGCGCGCCCACCACCAGTAGCCCGGCAAGCACGGTGCTTGCTCCGGCCCGGGACAGTGCCCCGAGCAGGGCCGCCGCCCCGGCGCCGAGCAGGGCTCCGACCAGTGGCGCCAACAAGATCGCGCGCCCCGCCGCCGGTCGATCCACGGCATCCGGCCCGCGGACCGGCAGCACGGTGAGCCAGGAAATCGCCAACCGGACACCGTTCATGCCGGACCTCGGGCGATCCGCCGTCGGCCTGTCGTGCGGGACGGCGTCACTTGCGCAGGTTCGGTGCGGGGCTCGCCGGTTCCGGGTCGGCGGTGCTGACGCCCGCTTCGCCGAAGGTGGACATCTCCGCGAGAGTGGCCACCGCCGCGCGGAGGATGGGGAGGGCGGTCAGGGCTCCTGAGCCTTCGCCGAGGCGCATGGTCAGATCGATCAGAGGGTCCAGGCGCAGGTGACGCAGCGCGAGATCGTGGGCCGGTTCGGTGGAGCGGTGACCGGCCAGCCACCAGGCGCTCGCGCCCGCGGCGAGATCCTCGGCGACCATCGCCGCCGCCGTGACGACGACGCCGTCGAGGATGACGGGCGTGCGCCGGGTGGCGGCTTGGGCGAGGAAAGCGGCCATCGCGGCGAAGTCGGCGCCCCCCGCGACACGAAGGAGTTCGACCGGATCCTTCACCACCGGGCGGGCGCGGCGCATCGCGTCCCGGATCGCGGCGACCTTACGGATCCATCCGGCGTCGTCCACACCGGTGCCGCGGCCGACGGCGGCGACCGGTTCGGTGTTGGTGAGGCTCGCGACGAGCACAGTGGCCGGGGTGGTATTGCCGATGCCCATGTCGCCCGCGATCAGCAGATCGGCGCCCGCATCGATCTCCTCGTCGGCGATGGCGCGGCCCGCCTCGAGCGCCGCGCGGACCTCTTCCGCGGTGAGTGCGTCCTCGCGATCGATCGCCCCGCTGGAACGACGCACCTTGTGCTTGGACACCTGCGGGTCGGTGTCGGCGTCCACGGAGATGTCCGCGACCCGGACCGTCGCGCCCGCGACGGCCGCGAGCGCGTTGACCGCGGCGCCGCCACCGAGGAAGTTCGCCACCATCTGCGCGGTGACCTCGCTCGGGTACGCCGATACCCCGTGCCGTGCGATGCCGTGATCCCCGGCGAAGACCACGACCCTGGCGCGCTCGAACTGCTTCGGCGGGCACGTGCCCTGGCAAGCCGCCACCCAGTTGCCGAGTTCCTCCAACCGGCCCAGCGCCCCGGCGGGTTTGGTCAGCTGCGCCTGCCGCTGCTCGGCGGCCGCACGAAACTGTGTGTCCGGAGGCGCTACCGGTCCGAATCCGTGCGTCACTATCGAGCCTTTCGGTCATGGCGGTTAAGCCGACTACGCCGCCCAATCTTGCCATTGCCCCCTTCGCGCCGTCCGCCCGTGACCTGTCTCGCGGCAGTGGGCCCGCCCGCGCTCGCCTGCTCGTTGCGCCTGCGAGCGCATCCCCGGTTCACGGCATATACCGTCCTCCGGACGAGCGGCCGGGTACGCGCCGCCTGCGAGCAACCTCTCAGCTGCGCCACTCCTCGCGCAGGCGGCAGTAGGGGTCTGCAACCCACCTGTACGGCGGGTCGCATTTCGTCGAGCGGGCCTCGCGCACCCGCGCGGTGGCGGCAGTGCACGCCCGTCGTCCTCGACGGCGTCGTCGTCACGGCGGCGGCAGCGCAGCGTGCGGCGCTATTTGAGGCGCAGCGGGAGCCCCGCGACGACGAGGAAGGCTTCGTCGCAGACCTGGGCGAGGCGCTGGTTGAGGATGCCGATCTCGTCGCGGAAGAGGCGGCCGGAGCGCGTGGCGGGGATGACGCCCATGCCGACCTCCGGGCTGACGATCACCAGATCGCCGGTGTAGGCGGCGACGGCTGCCACCAGTGCGTCGGTGTCGGGGCAGACCGTGCCGCGCGGGGCGTCCCACGCGTCGCGTGCGTCGATGCGGGCGGTCAGCCAGGTGCCGATGTCGTCGATCAGGGTGAGGGCGGGCGGCGGCGCGGGTTCGGCGAGAATTGTCGCCGGATCGGCGCTTTCGACGGTCGACCAGCCTGCCGGGCGTCGGCCGCGGTGCGTGGCGATGCGTTCGGCGAAGTCGTGGTCGGCGGGGTCGGGCACCGCGGTGGCGAGATAACGTACCGGACCGCCCGCCCGGACCGCGATGTCCTCGGCGAACGCCGACTTCCCCGAGCGCGCGCCACCGAGCACAAGGGTGCTGCGTGGCGCTGCCGACGAGGAAGTTTGTGACACCGGTGCACGGTATCAATCGAAGAGCACACCGCCACGCGTGTCTGCGGATCCGCGCTCAGGGGCCGCCGAGGCAGACGTGTCCCGCGCCGATCTGCGACGCGCCGACCGGGAGACCTCTGAGCGGCTGCGGTAAGCCGGTCGGCATCCTATGCGGGTTCGCCGACAGGCGTCGGGGTGGCCGTGAGCGAGGGCGGTGACAGCTGTCTCGTTTCCGCGTTCACAGCGAGGCTTCCGGGCTGCGGCCGAAGCGGCGACGGTATTCGGTGGGGGCGATGCCGACCAGGCGCTGGAAGTGGTGGCGCAGGAGAGCGCCCGAGCCGAAGCCGGAGCGGGCGGCGATGTGCTCCAGCCCGAGGTCGGTGTCCTCGAGCAAATGCTTGGCCAGTAGCACGCGCTGGTTGGTGAGCCATTTCACGGGCGTGGTTCCGGTCTCGGCGACGAATCGGCGCGCGAAGGTGCGGGTGGACATGTTGGCGCGCGTGGCGAGGTCTTCCACCGTGTGCGGCAGGTCGAGGTGCTCGTTCATCCACTCCAGAGTGGGGATGAGGCTGTCGGAGGTGCAGGCGGCGACGGGGCGTTCGATGAACTGCCGCTGCCCCCCGTCGCGCTGGGGCGGGACCACCATGCGCCGCGCGATCGCGTTGGCCACGCCGCTGCCGAGTTCACGCCGCACCAGGTGCAGGCAGGCGTCGATGCCCGCGGCGGTGCCCGCGCTGGTGATCAGATCGCCTTCGTCGACGAACAGCACGTCCGGATCGACGGTCGCCGCGGGGTACGCGGCGGCGAGTTGCTCCACATGACGCCAGTGCGTGGTGCACTTGCGGCCGTCGAGCAGCCCGGCCGCCCCGGCCAGGAAGGCGCCGGAGCACACGGTGAGCACGGTCGCCCCGGCTGCGGCTGCCTCGCGGACGGCCGTCACGACCCGTGGATCGAATCCCTGGTCGGCCGCGGCGGCGGGGATGGCCACCAGATCGGCCGCCGCAAGCTCCGCGAGCCCGTACTCCGGTGTGACCGTGATCCCGGGGCTGGTCGAGTGCAGCGGGACGCCCGGCTCGGCCCCGCACACCCGGAAATCGAAGCCCGGCAGCCCGTCGGCCGTGCGGTCCAGGCCGAAAACCTCGCAGATGACCCCGAATTCGAACATGGCCATGCGTTCGGACAGCACCACGGCGACCTTCGACAGCATGCCGTCAGTCTAGTGGCCGTATTTTTACGAACAATGTCAGCACCGCCACTTTCGGCCGTAAATAACTGAACGCAAAATTACTGCCATGGTTACTTTTCTCGTCTCCCTGGCAGTCATCGTGGCTTTCGCCACAGTCGTCGCCCGCGGAACGGCTCGCGCGGGTTCCTCGAACGTGGTCGACCGCGACGCGCAGCGCCTGCACTCCGAGCTGACGGCGATGCTCGGCCGTAACACCCATCACCGCTGACGCGACGTCGCGCTTCCCTCCGGCATCGCGCAGCGGCCCAGGCAAGTCGGGCGAAGGGCGACTGTGACCGCCCGGGCTCAACTGCAGCTGTTCGGGCGAAGCAAGATCGAGCATGGCCCGGCGCGCGTCGGAGCGGCTGCCGCGCAGGTGACAGGGACGCAAGCGGCTGTCAGCTCGAGTCGGCAGCCGCGTCTATCGACCGTATGACGCGAGAGTGAGCTTTGACACCTACGCGCCCGGCGCACCTCGACTCCCGGTTTCGAGCGAAGCGAGACCGAGCATCCGCCGTTCGCGGCCCGGCTCGCGTCCGAGTGGCCGCCGCGTACGCGACGAAGGAGCAAGCGGCGGTCACTCGGACGCGAGCCACAAGGGGGCCGCGAACACCCAGCGCCGCAGGCGCTGGAAAAACTACACAGCGTCGCCGGGGCTGACGCGCGGCTTGGGGGCGCGCATCTTGCGGATCTGTGAGGCGCGGACGAATGCGTACCAGCCCAGCCGGTACCCGCCGTCGGTGGTCTCCGGGAAACGCTCCCTGACCCGGTTGTTCACCACCCGCCCGAGCAGCACGCCCTCGACGCCCATGAACAGCATCATCACCAGCATGGCCAGGGTGACGATGGTCTGTAGCGCGGGCGCGACGAACATCGACAGGATCAGCACCAGTGCCATCGGCATGAACAGGCCGACCAGGTTGCGCCGGGCATCGACGATGTCGCGCGCGAACGCCCGGACCGGGCCCTGGTCGCGGGGCGGCAGGTATTTGTCCTCGCCCGCGAGCATGCGTTCCCGTCGATCCGCGGCGGCCTCGCGCCGTCTGGCGGACGCGGCCTTGCGTTCCGCCCTGGTGCCCCGCGCGGCCTTGCGGCGGGCGCGGGCCTCCTTCGCGGTGAGCGGAGCGGGCGCTATCGGGCCACGGCGCTTGCCTTGTGCGTCACGGCGTTTCGGGGTGGGGCGGCCCTTGCCCGCGGTGGCCGTGGCCGCCGCGCGGGTGGTGCCCGCGGCCGAGCCACCGTCCGTGACCACCGTCGATTCGGCGGTCGCGTCGGTGCTGCTGGACTCGCCGCGACGGAACAACTTCACACAGACCAGGCTATTCGATGGGTAGCGCGCCGAGAAATGCGGTCCGATTCGCCCGGAGTGTGCGGTGTCACGCAGGTTGCGTGTCACCGCGGATCGGGTGGTGGCAAGATGGAGGAATAGCAGCCGGCCGAGTGGTGTTGACCGACACGACCCCGTGCGCTGTTCGGGTAGACCACAGGTTCCTCGAGGAGAGTTCATGACTGTGCAGAACGAGACCGCCACCCACGGTGTGAGTCTGACCGACGCCGCCGCCGCGAAGGCGAAGGCACTGCTGGACCAGGAGGGACGCGACGACCTGGCGCTGCGGATCGCGGTGCAGCCGGGTGGTTGTGCCGGCCTGCGCTACCAGCTGTTCTTCGACGACCGCTCGCTCGACGGCGACCTCACCGTCGACTTCGCGGGCGTCACGCTGGCCGTCGACCGGATGAGCGCGCCGTACGTGCAGGGCGCCTCGATCGACTTCGTCGACACCATCGAGAAGCAGGGCTTCACCATCGACAACCCGAACGCCACCGGCTCCTGCGCCTGCGGCGACTCTTTCAACTGAGGCCGGCCGCCGCTCCGGGCCTTCGGGCCGTACGAGTCGGGTGACGTGGGCTCGCGAAATCGGTTGTCCCGTCCGGACATGTAGGTGCGCGGCTGCGCCCGGATCGGTGCGGCGGATCCGCTACGGTGAGACCGGGACCTTTGTCGTCCCGGTCTTGACCGCCTGCCGCCTACAGTTGAAGGGCCCAGCCACGTGTCCATAGCCGTTTCCGCGTCCATTGCGACCGACCACCTCATGCGCTTCCCCGGACGGTTCGCCGACGTACTGCTGGCCGATCAGCTCGACCACGTGTCGCTGAGCTTCCTCGTCGATGATCTGCAGATCCGTCGCGGTGGCGTCGGTGGCAACATCGCCTACGCCATGGGCCTGCTCAATCGCACCCCCTTGCTGGTCGGCGCCGTCGGCGCCGACTTCGGCGAGTATCGCGCCTGGCTGGAGAAGCACGGCGTCGACTGCTCCACCGTCCTGGTGTCCGAGCGCGCCCACACCGCGCGTTTCGTCTGCACCACCGACGACGACATGGCCCAGATCGCGTCGTTCTACCCCGGGGCGATGAGCGAGGCCCGCGACATCTCCATCGCCGAACTCGCCGAGACCAGGGACCTGGATCTCGTCCTGGTCGGCGCCAACGACCCCGAGGCGATGCTGCGGCACACCGCGGAGTGCCGTGAACTCGGCATCCCGTTCGCCGCCGATCCCTCCCAGCAGCTGGCCAGGCTGGACGGCGACCAGTCCGTGCAGCTCATCGATGGCGCCGCGTACCTCTTCACGAACAAGTACGAGTGGGCGCTGCTGCTGCAGAAGACCGGTCTGAGCGAGGAAGAGGTCGCCCAGAAGGTCGGCGTCCGCGTCACCACCCTGGGTGCGGAAGGCGTGCGGATCGTCGACCGCGACGGCACCGAGGTGACCGTCGGCGTCGTGCCCGAGGTCGAGAAGGTCGAGCCGACCGGTGTCGGCGATGCCTTCCGCGCCGGCTTCCTCACCGCGCACACCGCAGGGCTGAGCCTGGAGCGTTCCGCGCAGCTCGGCTCGCTGATCGCCGTGCTCGTCCTGGAGACCATGGGCACCCAGGAGTGGACGCTGAGCAAGGAGTCCGCGCTGGAGCGCCTCACGCAGGCCTACGGCCCGGAGTCCGCCGCGGACATCAAGACCCTGCTCTGATCGTCACGACGAAAGGCGCGCACCCGGCCGGGTGCGCGCCTTTCGCATGTTCGCGCGCTACAGCGAAACGGGGTACGCGGGTTCCTGGATCTCCGGCTTGATCCGGTCCTCGACGAAGATGCCGTGCCACACCATGAACACCAGCAAGGTCCACAGCCTGCGGCTGTGATCGGCGGTTCCGGCCCGGTGCGCGACCAGCATCTCGCTGATCGCGGGCTTGTTCAGCAGGTGGCCGGTCTGCGACTCGGCGATCTGCTGCTGTGCCCAGTCGTAGAGCTCGGTGCCGCGCAGCCAGTGCCGCAGCGGGACCGGGAAGCCGAGCTTGGCGCGATGCAGCACGTGCGGGGGCACGATGCCCTCCAGCGCCTGGCGCAGCGCGTACTTCGTGGTCTCCTTGGTGATCTTCTGATCGAACGGCAGCCCCTCGGCCGCCTTCAGCACCTCGGTGTCCAGGAACGGCACGCGCAATTCCAGCGAGTTCGCCATGGTCATCTTGTCGGCCTTGACCAGGATGTCGCCGCGCAGCCAGGTGAACAGGTCGAGGTGCTGCATCCGGGCCACCGGGTCCCAGCCGCGCGACTGGGCGTACAGCGGCGCGGTGACGTCCTGATGGGTCCACTCCGGCCGGAACTCGCGCAGCACGGCGCGCAGCTGGGCATCGCTGAAGCTGCGCGCGTTGCCGTAGTAGCGCTCCTCCAGGGTGAGCGAGCCGCGGTGTAGCAGGCTCTTGCCCCTGGTGCCTTCCGGGATCCGCTCCGACAGCTTGCCCGCCAGCCTGCGCAGGCCGCGGGGCAGCTTCTCGAAAGGCCGCAACGACAGCGGCTCGCGGTAGATGGTGTATCCGCCGAACAGCTCGTCGGCGCCCTCACCGGAGAGCACCACCTTGACGTGCTTGCGCGCCTCCTTGGCGACGAAATACAGCGGGACCAGCGCCGGATCGGCCACCGGGTCGTCGAGGTACCAGACGATCTCGGGGATCGCCTGGGCGAACTCGGCCGGGGAGACCACCTTCACCACGTGGCGCGCGCCGATCGCCTCGGCGCTCTCGGCGGCGACGTCCACCTCCGAGTAGCCCTCCCGCTCGAATCCGGTGGTGAACGTGATCAGCTTCGGGTTGTGCCGCATGGCCAGCGCGGCGACCGCGGTGGAGTCGATGCCGCCGGACAGGAACGAGCCGACCGTCACGTCGGCGCGCATGTGCTTGGCGACGGAGTCCTCGAGCGCCGCGGCGATCTCCCGGTAGCGCGCCGTCGCCGAACCGGGGGTGAACGGGCGCACCGGGAACTTCGGGGTGAAATACCGGGTGACGACCGGAGCCGCACCGGGCCGGACGGTGGCGTAGCTGCCGGATTCCAGCCTGCGCACGTCCTTGTGCAGCGTCTCCGGTTCCGGTACGTACTGGAGCACGGTGTAGTGCTCCAGCGCCCGCGGGTCCAGCGCGTCGCTCAGCTCCAGCGCGGGCAGCAGCTCCAGCAGGCTCTTCTTCTCGCTCCCGAACGCGGTGCCGCCCGGCCCGGTGGCCAGGAACAGCGGCTTGATGCCGAACGGGTCGCGCGCGAGGAACAGGTCCTTGGTCTCGGTGTCCCAGATCGCGAAGGCGAACATGCCGCGCAGCCGCCGCACCGCCTCGGGGCCCCAGTAGTGGAACGCCGCGACGATGGCCTCGCTGTCGCCTTCCGTGTGGAACATCTTCCCGTCCGGGAACTCGGCGGCGTGCGCCTCGGCGAGTTCGGCGCGCAGCTCCAGGTAGTTGTAGATCTCGCCGTTGAAGGTGAGCGCGTAGCGGTCGGGCTGCTCGGGCGGGCCCCAGCGCAGCGGCTGGTGCGAGTGCTCGATGTCGATGATCGACAGGCGGTTGAAGCCGAAGATCACCTGGTCGTCGTGCCAAGTGCCGCGCTCGTCCGGGCCGCGGTGACGTACACAGTGCAAGGCTTCGTAGACCTGCTCCACCGTGCCAGGTGCCGCCTCGTCAGATGCCAGGAATCCGAGCAGTCCACACACGGCGTCGGCAACCTCATTTCTCACAGTCGGGATACGCGCGCACCGGATGGGGCGCAAAGGGGCGAAATCTAGTGTCCGAGTATGCCGCACCCACGGGATCCGCGCGTCGTGCGCACCACGTCCGGGACGGAATCGCTGGTGACGGTGATCGGTGCGCGCTCGGTGAGGTGCCGAAGCCGACCCGACGACGAACCGGGGGTGCGTTTGGTCTACGCTGCGTAGTACTCAGGTCTCTCTCAGGCGACCCGCGCGCAACGCGCTGGCCCGGAGGGCGTCCTGAACGAGCTTAGGACGTATCGTCGGGGCCTATCGCAGCCCCGAACGATGCACTGTCGGAATGTGTGGCGACCAGGAAGGCGTGAGCGTGGCGCACAAGGCGAGCGAAGAGATCGGGGCACGACCCGCCCGGGGTCGGCAGGGCCGCATCCTTCGGCGGGCCGGGCTGGCGGTGTCCTTGGGGATCACCGCGCTGCTCGTCTCGGGCTGCTCGATCGACAATGTTTGGCTGCGGTTCGGTTGGCCGTCGGGTATCACGCCGCAGGCCACCCGGATGCGGGAACTGTGGACCTGGTCGGTCATCGCCGCGCTGGCGATGGGCGTGCTGGTCTGGGGCCTGACCTTCTGGACCGTCGCGTTCCACCGCAAGAAGGCGGACTCCCCGGAGTTCCCGCGCCAGACCGGCTACAACGTGCCGCTGGAGCTGACCTACACGGCGATCCCGTTCGTCATCATCGCCGTGCTGTTCTACTTCACCGTGGTCGTGCAGAACTACGTGCACGAGAAGGTGGCCGACCCCGATGTCACGGTCGACGTGACGGCCTTCCAGTGGAACTGGAAGTTCGGTTATCGCGAAGTCGACTTCAAGGACGGCTACAAGTTCGACGGCATCGACACCGCGCGTGAGACGGTGAACCAGGAGCAGCTCGAGCAGTACGAGGAGCGGACCAAGGACGGCCACCCGCAGCCGGGCCCGGTGCACGGCAAGCCGGAGAACGACATCCTGTCCTACCTGCACTACGACAAGGTCGAGACGATCGGCTCGAGCAACGAGATCCCGGTGCTGGTGCTGCCGACCGGCAAGGTCATCGAGTTCCAGCTCGCCGCCGCCGACGTGATCCACGCCTTCTGGGTGCCGGAGTTCCTGTTCAAGCGCGACGTGATGCCCAACCCGAAGGAAAACAACTCCGACAACGTCTTCCAGATCACCAAGATCGAGAAGGAGGGCGCGTTCGTCGGCCGCTGCGCCGAGATGTGCGGCACCTTCCACTCGATGATGAACTTCGAGGTCCGCGCGGTCACGCCGGAGAAGTTCACCAAGTACCTGGACGCGCGCCAGGCGGGCAAGACCAACGCCGAGGCGCTGGAGGCCATCGGTGAGTCCCCCGTCGCCACGTCCACCACGCCGTTCAACACCAGGCGCGACACCAAGAGCGCGGCCTCGGCCGAGAGCAAGTGAGGATTTGATCTGACATGAAGATCGAAGCGCGGATTTTCGAACTGCTCACGGTGTTCTTCATCATCGTGGCGGTGGTCTACGGCTTCTTCACCGGCCAGTCGCGCACCGGCGTCGAGTGGGCGGGTACCACGGCCACCGTGCTGACCGCGGGCCTGTCGCTGATCATCGGCACCTACTTCCGGTTCGTCGCCCGTCGTCTCGACCTGCGCCCCGAGGACTACGAGGACGCCGAGATCGTGGATGGTGCCGGCGACCTGGGCTTCTTCTCCCCCGGCAGCTTCTGGCCGATCACCCTGGCCGCCGCCGGTTCCGTGACCGCCCTCGGCCTGGCGTTCTTCCAGTTCTGGCTGATCGGCATCGGCGTCGTCTGCGTGCTCGCGGCCGCCGCCGGTCTGGTGTTCGAGTACTACCTCGGGCCGGAAAAGCACTGACCTGAGAACCCGCCGAAGCGGCCCCATCGGAAAACCGGTGGGGCCGCTTCGCGTCTGCCTGTGCCTGTTCGGTCGAACCGGCTCATCCCCGACGAGACCGTGCCTGATATGAAAGTCCGGGTGGGACGTAAGAAGTTGCTGGAGCCGACCCTGACGGAGTTGCCGCACGGGCCGCACGGTCTGGCTCGTGATCTGGTGACCGGGTCCCAGCGGCAGCGGCTTTTGTACGGGGTGACGGTTGTCGTCGCGGATCGTGGCTATCCCACCGCGACAATCGCGGATATCGCCGCAGCGGCGAAGGTTTCGCGCCGCACGTTTTACCAGCACTTCTCGGACAAGGAAGCGTGTTTCCTCGCCGCGGCCGAGACCGGCCGGGATCTGATGATCGAGCACCTCGAGCGCGTGATGAGGCAGGTGTTCGCGGGACCGGTCGAGCCCCTCGAGGCTTTACGGCTCGGAATCCGCGAGTATCTCACTCTCTTGCGTGACGAACCGTCGTTCGCCCGCGCGTTCTATCTGGAAACCGCCGTGGCCGGGTCGCGCGCGATCGAGTCGTTCGAACGATGTCAACGCTGGTTCGCCGGATTCATCCGATCATGGCGTGAGGCGGCGGGCCCCGTCGATCCACCGGTGCCGGATGACGCGTATCTGGCGGTGACCGACGCGGTCAACGAGGCCGTCCGCCGAACCCTGCGGGCGGGAGGTGACTTGCTCGCACTCGAGGACACCGTGCTGTACATCCACCGTGCGCTGCTCGGTCTCGCAACGTCGGCCGACTAGGGCACGACTGTGTCGCCAGGACCGGTGAGGTCGCAGGAAGCGTCGTCGCTGGTGTTGCCGCCTTCGGAGACAATCCTCGCGAACGCCTTCGCGCAGTTGGACGAAGCGATGCCGGAGGTATTTCCCGTGATGATGGAATTCCGCACTTCCACGATGCCCACCGGAACATCGAGCGCATCCGTCACCTGGCGTGGGAGGGTATCGAGATAGGCGGGCGCCACGTTGATGCCGCCACCGGCGTCCGAGGCACTGTTTCCGGTGACCGTCGTCCGATCGAAGGTCACCACCCCTCGGCCTCGGACATCTACACCGCCGCCGCGTCCGGCGAAGCCACCCGGGCGGTACCACACTCCGGGATCGACCACGCGGTTGTCGGAGATCCTGGAGTCGGTGAAGGTGCAGGTGTTATCGCATCGCACGCCGCCCGCCTCGCCGGACACGTTGCCGGTGATGATCGTATTTCTCGTTTGCAGATCCGAGCCCGGCACATTGAAGATCCCGCCGCCGTACCCGGCGCTGTTACCCCGGACCACAACATCCTCGAGTACGAGGTTCGAGGAATTGGAGATTCCGCCGCCGCCGGTGTCGTAGTACGGGATCTCGTGTTGAGCGGTGACTCCGCCGGTCACGGTCAATCCCGTCATCGTCACCGGCGCGGAGACACTGAGGACCCGGTCGATCCCCGCGGCATCCAGCACCGTCTGATCGCGGCCCGCGCCACGCAGGGTCGTCGCCGCGGTGAGGTTCAGGTCTCCGGTGGTCGCATCCGGGTTGCGGCCTTGCACCTTCTGTGGATCGGGACGGATCATCAAGATGTACCGTCCTTCGGGCACCACGATTGTGCTCCCGGGCCGGGCGTTAGCGGTCTGCACTGCCGCGCGCAGTGTGCAGGCGCCGGCGACGGCACGGCAAAGCCCGCTGTACGGATCGGCCGCGACGCCGTCGGCTGTGGTGTTCACGGTGATCACCGCTGGAGAATTCGCATCGGGCACGGTGTCGGCGGAGGCCGCGCCAGGGAATCCGCCTGCAGTTGCCGCGATCAGGGATGCGATGGCGACGCTGCGGGCCGTCGCGGGAAATGCGCTCGTCCTCATGAAGTTTCGAATCCAATTCAGCAACACGAAATAAGGTACGCCGCGTATGAGTGGGGTACGCAAGCGTCTACAACTATGTCGCAGAGTGGCGCTCTTCGGGGGTGTTTCCGGGAATCCGCTCGCCGGACGCCGATCCGCCTCCGCACGCCGGGTCATGCCGGGCGCCGTGGGAGGCGCCCTCGAGCCGCTTCGAGAGCGTCGATGCGCTTCACTGCTCTTCCAGGCTTTTCAGCCGTTCAGCAGTGTCTTCGCCCCGGGTGCGGTCAGCAGCGACGTGATTGCACAAGCTCGCGTGCCGCGGGCGCTGTGGCCGGGCGCACGCGAATCTACTCCGCTTCGTACCGCAGCGCGTTCTCCGAGCGGCAGATCTCCTCGATGCCGGAGACGATGTCGCGCAGCAGTTCCGAGGGCAGGGCGGCGGGACGCAGGCGGCAGGTGAAGGTGATCAGGCCGTGGTCTTCGGGGGGCAGGCCGCGGGCGGCGGATTCCGCGCGCAGGTAGCGTGAGCGCACGCCGTAGGTCATCGCCGAGATGACGGTGAAGCAGCCGGTGCGTTCCCGATGGCCCGAGAACAGGTCGTGCAGGCGGTAGAACACCGACGCATAGCTCGACAGGGGCGCGAAAACGCCCACCCGGTAGGCGGGACCACGCTCGGACGAACTGAGCGCTGTATCGGCCAGATACTCGGCATCGCGCAGGGTCTGTACCTTCGGCGCGAACAGCACCGCGCCAGCGGCCGCGTTGCGCACCGGCATGCCCGCCTTGCCGGGCGTGGCCGAGGCGATGGCGCCCAGCGATTTCCGTGCCCGCGACCCGACCTCGCGCCGGGCACGCAGTCCCCGGGTGGGCGCGGTGGGGTACAGGCTCGACCACTGCCCGAAGCGCACGGTGCCCAGTTGCACGTGGCCGGTGCCGACCGGACGCGCCACCTTCAGCGGCGCGGTGTCGACCCAGCGGCCGACCTGCAGTTCGGCGTTGCCGGGCCGGGTGATCTCGGCGTAGGCGTGCTCGACGAAGGAATCGAAGTCGAGGAAGCGGTCGGCGTCGGTGGTCAGCCAGGTGCGCTCCTTGTCGATCTCGATGGCGTCCAGAGTGAGCGCGGTGATGATGCCCGCGCGACCGCCCGCGCCGAGGACGCGCTGGAATCGCTCGGTGTGGTGGGTGCGCCCGCAGGTGCCGATACGCCCGTCGGTGTCCACGTACTCCAGATCGACGATCTGGTCGATGAACAGGCCGTGCTTGTGCGAGGCCGCGCTGACGCCGCCGACCGAGGCGAAGCCGCCCGCCGTGATGTCGCGGTGGTCGCCGACGATCGGCAGGCCGAGGCCGTGGGCGCCGAGCCTGCGGTCGATGTCGGACAATTTGGCGCCCGCCTGCACCCGGACGGTGCGCCTGCCCAGGTTGATGTCCAGCACCTGGTTCATCCGGCGCAGCGACACCACGGTCGGCTGGGCGGGCAGCGTGAGCCCCTCGTCCAGCAGTTCGCCGCCGCGTACCATCAGCCGTTCCGTTCGCCCGCGTGAATCCCGCACCGTGCGAACGACATCGGCGGTATCGCGAGGGAGGTATTCCTCGGCGTTGGAGACAGTTTGCGGCGTGCTCATGGCCCAAAAGCTAACCACAGCGCGGCCCGCCCCGCTTCCCCGAATCCGGGAGTCACCGCGACGCGGGCGCAAGGCTCTTGCTGAACAGGACGGATCCGGCGGCATCGCACAGGTCGACGGTCAATTCCCTCGACTTTCCATCGATGCGGACCTCGCCGAAATGCTGGAAGGCGTCCAGCGGCGAGCTGTTCTGCACCGGCGGCGCGTGGACGTAGACCGCCTCGGGGCCGAACGTGCCGTCCAGCTGATTCGGGCCGAACGCGCCCGCGTTGAGCGGACCGGAGACGAACTCCCAGAACTCGTCGAAGTCGGTGAAGACCGCGCGCTCGGGGGAATAGCGGTGGGCGGCCGTGTAGTGCACGTCGGCGGTGAGCCAGACGACGTTCGCCACCTTGTTCGCCCGGATCGACGACAGCACCTGGGCGATCTCGCGTTCCCGGCCCGACGGCGCGCCGGGATCGCCGTTGGCGGGACCTTCGAAGGCGGTGGCGTTCTTCTGCTCGCCGTCCGGGACGATCACGCCGAGCGGCAGGTCGTTGGCGATGATCTTCCAGGTGGCGGTGGATTCGCGCAGACCGTCGATCAGCCATTTCGTCTGCGCCGGACCGAGGATGCGGCCGTTCGGCCCGTTGTTGACGTCGTTGGCGTCCTTGTTCGCGCGCATGTCGAGCACGAAGACGTCCAGCAGCGGACCGTGGGCGATCTTGCGATACAGGCGGCCGTCCACCGCTTCTCTCGGCTCCAGCGGCATCCACTCGTGGAAGGCCTGCCAGGAGCGCGTGGCGAGGGTGTCCATGCGGCGTTCGGTGTAGCCCTTGGACTCGGCGAGGAGTCCGCCCGGGTACCAGTTGTTCACCGTCTCGTGGTCGTCCCACTGCACCACCTGGGCGACCGAACTGTTGAACCGGCGGTAGTTCTCGTCGGTCAGGTTGTAGGCGTAGTTGCCGCGGAACTGATCCAAGGTCTGCGCGACAGCGCTTTTCGCCTCGCTCACCAGATTGCGCCAAACTCGGCCGTCGGGCAGCGTGACCGATTCCTGCAACGGTCCGTCGGCGTAGATGGAGTCGCCGGAGTGCAGGAACAGATGCGGGTCGCGGGCGGCCATCGCGGCGAAGATCCTCATACCGCCGAGTTCCGGGTTGATGCCGTAGCCCTGACCCGCGACGTCGCCGGACCATTGCAGCCGGATGTCCGCCGCGGCGGTGGGCGCGGTGCGGAAGACGCCGGTGACCGGTTCGGAGGTGGCGCCGTCCTCGCCGCGCAGCGTCACCCGGTAGTGCACCTGCTGTCCCGCGGGCAGGCCGTTGACCCGCACCCGGCCGGTACCGTCGGAATCCGGGGTGAGCAGTGGCCCGGTGAAGCGCATGGGATCGGCGAACGATTCCGTCGCGGCGGTTTCCACGAGCAACGTGGCGGGGCGATCGGCGCGGGCCCAGATCAGCGCGCCGTCGGTGCGTGGGTCACCCACGGCCACGCCGTGGGTGAGCACCGGCCGCTGCCGGACCAGCGCCGGGCCGTTGCCCGGCGAGCATGCCGCCGACGCGGGGGCCGCCACGAGTCCGAGTGCGCAGGCGCGTAAGACGGTGCGCCGGGAGGGTCCTGAGGCCGAGCCGCTCATGAGGAAACTCTGGCGCAATTACGTCAACGTCACATGAACTCGGCGGGTCCGTGCGGCCAACAAGCAACGGGACCTCAGTGCGCGAGTCGCTCCAGCCGGTGGTGCAGCTCGCCCGCCCAGTCGACGCCGCCCAGGTGCTGGTAGTCCACCCAGAGCGCGTCGAAGACGTCGCGGCCCTCGGAGATCCATCCGCCGCGCTTGTCCGCCTCCAGGACCACACTCATGCCGGTCTCGGTCGGGACGAAAGTCACCTCGAGCTGGTTCAGGCGCGGGTAGTGCGGCGAACCGGCGAACTCGATCTCCTGGTAGAACGGCAGCGTCTGAGGTGTGTTGTGCACCCGTCCTGATTCCACGTCCGCGCTGCGCAGGTGGAATCCCAAGCGCTCCACCGCTTCCAGCAACACGTGCTGGGCGGGCAGCGCGCCGACGCCGATCGGGTCGGAGTCGGCGGCGTCCACCGCGCCGCGGATCTCCACGACCGTGCGCAGCGACACCACCGTGCCGGGCAGGTGCCTGCCGTTGTAGAACGTGATCGGCGTTTCCATCGGTGCGCGGGCCGCGAAGCGGAACTCCGGCACCGCACCCACGGGCAGATGCAACGGCCCGTGCACCCCGGTACGGCCGAACGCGATATCGCGCAGGCCTTCGTGATCCTCGTACTCCTGCTCGGCCCTGGTCACGAACTCGACCGCCACCTGAGCGATTTCCTGCGCGACCGCCCCGCCCCGCAACCGGATCACACCCTCGACCGTGCCCCCGGGCTGCACACCCGGCGTGAACAACTCGGTCTCCACCTCGGCCCCACCGACCCCGGCCGCCGCCAGCAACTTCTTGAACATGCTCGTACTTTCGCCGCGCCGTCTTACCGAAGGCTTGTCATTATCTTGTCGCCCTGGACGACTCGGCCGAGTGTATGGCACCGGCCGGTGGAAGCAGCGCCGCTCCGGTCAGGGCGTGGATCGAGCGGCGGCGACAAAGGCGGCGCACGCAGCGGGATCCTTGTCGCCGCCCGCGGTTTCCACACCACTGTTGACGTCGACGGCGTACGGGCGCACCTGCCGGATCGCCGTGGCGACCGTGGCGGGGGTGAGGCCGCCCGCGAGCACCACGGGACGGTCGAATCCGGCCAGCGCGTCCACGATGGCGGCACTGACCGACCAGTCGTGTGGGCGACCGGTGCCGCCCAGGCGATCCGAAGTCCGTGAATCGAGCAGCACGGCATCGCAATACGGAGCCACCGCCCGTGCCGCGTCGACGGACTCCGGGCCGGTCACGTGCACGGCGGCGAGGATCGGCCGTTCGGCGGCACGCTCACATACCCGCGCCACCACATCGACGGAAACGAGCCCATGGACCTGGATCGCGTCGACGCCGATCCGGTCGGCCAGATCGATGATCGCCGTAGCGTCCGTCAGATGGGTGACCAGCACGCGGGTCACGAATGGCGGGGTGGCCGCCGACAGGGTGGCGGCACGGTGCCGATCGAGCGCGTCCTCACTCACATGTGTGACGCCCGAAATGAATCCGATCGCGTCGGCGCCTGCGGCGACGGCTGCGCGCAGATCGGCCTCCGACCGGATGCCACAGATCTTCGACCGCATGGTCATCGGGCGCACGAAGGAAGGCCTGGTGTCTACGAGAGGAGTAGGGGAGGATTCAGCCGGCGGCGGTGTCCGGGATACGGACGGGCACGGCATCGGGGCGGCTGCCGCTGGGGACGCCCTTCTTCAGGCTGTGGGCGTAGACGTCGACGTATTCCTGGCCGGTGAGCTGCATGAGCTCGTACATGACCTCGTCGGTGACGGCGCGTTCGACGAATCGGTTGCCGCCCATGCCTTCGTAGCGGGAGAAGTCGATGGGCCTGCCGAACTTGACCGTCACCTTCCTGCGGCGCCAGCGGAACGGTCCGGGCGGGCTGACTTCGTCGGTGCCGATGACGGCGACCGGGATGACGGGGACGCCGGTCTCCAGCGCCAAGCGGGCCAAGCCGGTCTTGCCCTTGTACAGCCGGCCGTCCGGGGAGCGGGTGCCCTCCGGATAGAGGCCGACCAGACGGCCCTCGTCGAGCAGCTTGCGGGCGGCGTTCAGCGCGTCCTCGGCGGCGTCGGCTCCGCTGCGGTCGATCGGGTACTGACCCGAGGCGCTGAAGAAGAACTTCTGGAACCGGCCCTTGACGCCCGGGGTGGTGAAGTACTCGGCCTTGGCGAGATAGTTGATCCGCCGCGGACTCAGCAACGGAGCGAACAGCCAGTCGGCGAAGGAGAGATGGTTACCCGCCATGATGGCCGGCCCGTCCGCCGGAATGTTCTCCACACCCTCGACCGTAGGCCGGTTGTAGAGATGAATGAACGGTCCCAGCAGCACGAACTTCAGCAGCCAGTAGAACATGACGTCCTTCCCCCGGGACCGGGATAGTTGCGGGCACCTGCTTCAAATGCCGACTTTACCGCTGGTACAAGATCACATCCAACCGCAGCGGCGAATCTCACCACACTTCGGCGCCGACGCCGACCGATGGCGAGCATCGGCGTGTCGCGCCGGACCACGATCCTCGTGGCCCGCGGTGTCAACGGCCGGTCCGCGCGATGCGGGCGGATTTGCCCGCGCCGGAGGGCAGGGCGGCCCTGGCGAGATCGGCGGCGCCGATCATGCCCGCCGCCTCGCCGAGCTGAGTGGTCCGGATGCGGGCCAGCGGCCGGTGACCCGCACCGGTGATCGTGCGCGCGTATTCCTCACGCGCCTCGTCCAGGAACAGCGGCGCCGAACTGCTGACCCCGCCCGCGATGACCACCAGATCGGGATCGAAGATGTCGCTGACGAACGCCAGCCCGAGGCCGAGCCAGCGCGCGAAGTCGGCCATCACCCGCGCCGCGAGCGGATCACCGTCCTGTGCGGCGCCCGCGACCCGCCGTCCGGTCAGCGAGCCGGGATCGCGCGCCACGTCCCTGGCGAGCACGGAGTGCACCGTGTCACTGGCCAGCATCTCGATCGCGGTCTCGGCCAGCGCGGTTCCGCTGCAATAGCGCTCCCAGCAGCCGTGCTTGCCGCACGGACAGGGCCGACCCTGCGGAACGACTTGCAGATGACCGAGTTCCGGCGCGACACCGTGCGTGCCCCGGTACAACTGCCCGTCGATCAACAAGGCGGCGCCGATGCCGGTGCCGATCGCGATCAGTACCACGTTGTGCCCGCCCGCCGCGGCGCCGAACCGGTATTCGGCCCACATCGCCGCGTTGGCGTCGTGTTCCAGGATCACCGGCAACTCCAGCCGGTCGGTGAGTCGCTGGGCGACCGGCGCGTCCTGCCAGGGCAGGTGCGGGGCGAACCGCACGGTGGAGCGATCACCGTTGATGAACCCGGCGACCGCCAAGCCGACCGCGCCGATGGAATGCCGGCCGGACAGGTCGCGCACGGCCCGGTCCAGCGCGTCCTCCAGCGCGCGGGCGGAATGCGGCGTCGGCGCCTGGACCGTGTCGAGCACCTCGCCGCTCTCGTCGATCACCGACGCCCGAATGTTGGTGCCGCCGACGTCTATTCCGACGGTCAGCGGTCGTGTACCGGCCATCTGGTGTGTCATACCTTGATCGTCACGGGAATGTCGACGTAACGCGGGCCATCGCCGTCCTCGCCTGGACCGTGGCGGTGCGGCACGCCGGTTTCCGGGTCGGGGTCGGTGGGCATGACCGGCTCGACCGGCACCCCCGCCAGCGCTTCGCGCAGCACGGTGACGATCGCGGTGCCGTGATCGGCGACGGCGGCCAGCACGTCGTGGTGCTCCCCGCGCACGAGCGCCGCGGCCGCGCACACCGGGCACCAGCTGCAGCCGGCCCACTCGGCCTGGCCGTCGGCGGCGCGCCGCAGCACCGGCTCGACCCGTTCCAGCACCGCTTCGGCCAGCAGCTTCAACTCCTCGGCGAATTCGCTGATGCCGTCCGGCGCGCTGTGGCCGCCTGCCTCGTGTCCCTCGGGCGGGTGCGGATCACCGGTCATGGTCGTGGCTTTCGGACGCCTGCGCCCACACCCGCGGATCGGGCCGGAAGCGGACCACCAGATACCCGTCATCCAGCTCGGCGCCGTCGACCGTGCACCGCCGCAATACCGGCGCCAGGCGCACCCGCCGCCGGACACCGTCCGCTCCCACGATCAAATCGTCCTCCACTCGGCCAAGGCGCAACGTGGCGGCGTCGACCACCGGCAGGTGCATGCGCAGCGCGTACACCGACTGCAATCCGGTGCCGGATTCCCGCAGAACCAGCGGTTCGCCGGAACTCGCGTCGACCTCCGTCTGATTGTCGCTCAGCATAAGCGCAGCGTCACCGGTGTCGCCCGCCGAGTCCATCGCATACGACAGCGCGGCCAGCGAGTTCAGCCCGATCGGCTCGGCGCCGGTGTGCTGCGCGATCACCACCGGGATACCCGGCATCTTGCGCCGCAAATCGGCGATGACGTCCGATTGCTCACCGCGCCGGTTCGAATACCAGTGCACCGCCGGATGTTCGGCCGAACTCGGTTCGGCGAGCGGCGCGAGATCGGGCAGCACCTTGTTCACCACCACGGCATCCAGTCGCAGGCCCAGCAGCGCCGCCGCGGAACGCACCCGCTCCGATTCGGCCACCGCCACCCGCTCGGCGACCGTGATCAGCCGCGCCCCGGTGCGCCGGTGGTCGGTGAGCAGGTCACGAACCTCGGTGACCGCCTTGACGATCCGTTCGACCGTGGCCGCGAGCACGGCGCGGCGCAGGTCGGTGCCGATGGCGCTCATCGTCCGCGCGTGCGGCGGCCACATCCGTTCCAGGTAACCGAGCAGGGTGGCGGGGGCGGTGACCAGGCGCAGCATGTCCGCCGAGGGCGGGCAGTCGACGACGATCAGATCCCAGTCGTCCTCGGCGGCGAACTGGGTGATCTCCACCAGCATCAGCAGTTCCTGCACGCCGGGCAATCCGGTCAGCTCCGCCGGCTCCAGCGCGGCGAGGTCGAAACCGTGCTCGTGCCCGCGGCCGGTGGAGATCAACCGCACCACATCGCGGAACCTGTCCTCGAGCAGCGCGAGCGAATCGATCTCGATCACGTCCAGGCCCGGCAGCACGGTGGCGACGCCGGTGACGGTGCCGGGATCGTGCGGGAAACGGAAGCCGAGCGCGTCGCCCAGCGAATGCGCCTGATCGAGCGAGGCGATCAGCACGCGACGGCCCGATCTGGCCTCGGCCATGGCGGTGGCACACGCGAGCGTGGTCTTGCCCACCCCACCCTTGCCGATGAACAGTTCGACCCGGGTCTTGTGCGCGGTCAGCCTTCGACCCGTTTCTTCAGTTCCTTCAGCGCGGTATCGGTGATCACTTTCTCGGCCTTGCGCTTGAACATGCCGATCATCGGGATGTTCAGATCGACGGTCAGCGTGTAGACCACCTCGGTGCCGCCATCCGGCCGATCGATCAACTCGTAGGTGCCGTTCTGGGCCTTCTGCAACTCGCCGCTGAGCAGCCGCCAGCTGACCGCCTTACGGTCGGCGCGCCAGTCGTAGGACAGGACGTAGGTGTCCTTGACCACCCCGGCGTCCAGCACGAACCGGGCGGTCTCGGCCAGGCCGTCCGGTCCCGTCTCCAGCACCTCCACCGACTTCGCCGCCGATACCCACTCCGGGTAGGACGCCAGATCGGCGATGACGGACATCACCTGCTGCGACGGGGCCTCGATGACGATTGATCTCTGGGTCCTGTCGGCCATGCGGACAGCGATTCCTTTCAGCGTCGGTGCTGGTAGATCAAGACAGGGCCGCGGGAGCGACGCCGGCCGGGCGACCCGACTCCAGCCGGGACTTCACTTCGAACGACATGTTCTTGCCCGCGACCCGGCGCGCCCGGGTGGCGGCGGCGAGTTTGCCCACCGGCAGCGCGGGCTGCGGTTCGGCGTGCAGGAAGTAGTGCAGGATCACCCCGTCGAGCGAGGGTTCCAGCCACACCTCCATGGTTCCGGCCAGCGCCCCGGACACCGACCAGCGGATGCCCTTCTCACCCCGGTTCTCCCGGACCTCCAAGTCCAGGTCCGGCCACCAGCGGCGCCACTGGTTCGGGCCGGCCAGCAGGTCGGCCACGGCGGCCCCCGATGCGGCGACGAAGGTCTGATCTGCGACCTGGATACTGCTCACTCCGCTGAGCGTAGTAGATGCGACGCGGATCACCGCAGCAGCTGTCGCAGGCGCGCGCCCAGGGTGTCCCAGCGCCACTGCTGCTCGACGAACGCCCGGCCCGCCACGCCCATTCGCGCGGCCGCGTCCCGATCGGACAGGATCTCCACCAGGGCGTCGGCGATCTGCTGCACGGAGCGGCCGTCCACCACCCGTCCGGTCCTGCCCTCGATCACGGTCTCCGGCGCGCCGCCGGAATTGCCCGCCACCACCGGGACGCCGGACGCCGAGGCCTCCAGGTAGACGATGCCCAGCCCCTCCACGTCCAAGCCGGCGCCCCTGGTCCGGCAGGGCATCGCGAAGACGTCCGCCAGCGTGTGATGCGCGGCCAGCTCACCGGATGGGACGCGGCCGGTGAACATCACGTCCTCGGTGACGCCCGCGGCGACCGCGAGGGCGCGCAGCTTGTCCTCGAAGGGGCCGCCACCCGCGATCACCAGGACCGCGCCGGGCACTCGCTCGCGGATATCGCGCATGGCCAGGATCAGCGCGTCCTGCCCCTTGCGCGGCACCAGCCGCGACAGGCACAGGATGGTCGGACGGTCGCCCAAGCCGTAACGCTCGCGCAGCTCGGCACGTGCCGCCGGATCCGGGCGGAACACTTCGGTGTCCACCCCGGGCGGCAGATATTCCAGCGCCGCGTTCGACCCGAACGCGGACGCGAACCGGCGGCGGGTATAGCGGCTGACGTAGGTGACGACGTCGGTCTGCTCGCCGATCACCCGCAACGCCTGCCTGGCTCCGGGCAGCATCGACCAGCCGACCTCGTGGCCGTGCGTACTGGCCACGATGCGTTCGGCGCCCGCGCGACGCAGCGCGGGCGACATCAGCGCCAGCGGTGCCGCCGCCCCGAACCACACCGTGTCGCACTGCTCGCTCCGCAGCAGTCGCGCGGCGCGGCGCAGCACGAGCGGAGTCGGCAGCATCAGCGTGGTGGGATGGCGAATCACCTGGAACTTCTGCTTGGCGTCGAACTTCAGATGACTGTCGCCGCGCCAGCGCGGAGCGTAGACGACCAGGTCATCCGGCGGCAGCTCACCGGCCAACGCCTGCAGATACGACTGGATACCGCCCGGCCGCGGCGGGAAATCATTGGTAACCAGCAAAGTTCGGGCCATGCGCAACAAAATACTGGGTTGGATTTGCCGCGACTGCGTCGCGGCGTGTTCGCGGCCCCTTCATGGCTCGCGTCCGAGCGACCACCGCTTGCTCCTTCGTCGCGGACGCGGCGGCCACTCGGACGCGAGCCGGGCCGCGAACGGCAGATGCTCGGTCTCGCTTCGCTCGAAACCGGGAGTGGAGGTGCGCTGGGCGTGTCGGGGCGTGAACGCTGGGCATCGTGCACGCGGCTCGCAGTGGTCGGTGGTCGTCGGTGACCGGTGATCAGTGGGGTACGTGGCGGGCGCGCGAACGCGAGTCGGGCCGCGAACGGCGGATGCTCGGTCTCGCTTCGCTCGAAATCGGGAGTTGGGGTGCGCTGGGCGTGTCGGGGTGCGAACGCTGGGCATCGTGCACGCGGCTCGCAGGGGTCGTCCTGATGACCGATCCGCGACGGCCGTGCGAACCGGGCCGGGCCGCGAACGGCGCACGCTTCGCTCGAAACCGGAAGCCGGGTGCGGCGGCATTGGGGCTCGTCGGCATGGTGCACGCGGGTTGGGCCGGCTGTCTTTCCAGTCGGCGGTATTCGTTGGTCGACGCTTGCGCAGGGGCGGGTTGGTTCGGGCGGGTGGCTCGGCCGACCAGTCCCAGCTCGGCACGGCGCCTTCCGTTGCCTATGCCGTCCGCCGACCCTGCCTGACGGTGGGGGCGCGGCGTAGAAGCAGTCCGCGATTCGCAGGTTGCGGAGGAAGGGTCAGGCGGTTCGGGCTCGGAGCCACTCGCGCCAGTCGTCGACGAACTCGGTGCGGGTGATGCCGAGGACTTCGCGGAGGATGCCGTCTTCGGTGGTCGGGTCCTGTTTGCCCGCCGCGATGCGGTGGTAGAGCTGGACGAGGTGAGGGCGGTCGTATTTCTCGGCGACGAATGCGCAGATCGACCAGGCCTTTTCGTAGGTGAAGGCGGCGTCGGGGCCGGAGAACTCGGCGTCGGCGGGCAGATCGGCGGGGATCCGCCCGGCGTGGGCATGCGCGGTGAGGGTGGGGGCGATCTCGGCGAACCGCTGGCCTTCGCCGTGGTGCGCGGTGTAGTCGGCGAAGCCTTCCAGCATCCACAGCGGTGCGCCGTCGACGGTGTCCGCACGCGCGGCGATGTGGGTGAGTTCGTGCCGCAGCAGGGTGGCCATCCCTTCGGGATCGAGGCGGCGTCCGGTGTCGGGACCGAAGACGACACGCTGGCCGGTAGGGCTGCTGCCCTGGGTGAACGGGTCGGCGACCGAGGCGGCGGCGACTTCGGCGGGCAGGAGGTCGGGCGAACGCAGCAGAGCAGCGAACTCCGAAGGCGACGAGGCGACGACGACGAGCGCGGACTGCGCCCAGCCGGGACCCCAGACGTCGGTCACCGCGGCGGTGGCGTCGGCGAGTTCGCGCTCCAGCACGTCGATTTCGATCCGCTGGTCGGAATGGCCGACGACCAGGGATTGCCGTCCGTCGCCGGTCGGCACCTGGCGGGCGACGATGGAGCCGAACGGCTCGACGATGCGCCGCACCTCGGCGAGCCTGGGATCGGTGGCCGCCGCCTGGCCCACCGCCTCGGTCGTCCCCGGTTCGGCGGCTCGCAGTTTCGGTAGCACCGTGTTCGGCAACATGATCAGTGCGACACACACGCCGGTGAGCGCCACCACCATCGCGACGGTGAGGCAGAACTCGAATCGCCGCCGCGCCGACCACCAGTCGCGCGATTTCCGCATGCCGGTCATCGGCGCACGCCGTCCGGCGGCATGGCGCCGCGGTGCCGTGCGGTGGCGGAGGCGCCGTGTCGACCGCGCGGGTCGCTCACGGTCGTCCGTAGCCGGTCGGTCGTGCCTGGAGTAGTGCGGTGCCGCTGTTTGGCTCGCTCACAGGGTCTAGTATCGCCGAGCCGAATGGAACGGTGTCGAGCCCATGGGCGCGACCGCGACGGGCACGCCGAAGGTCGAGGCGTGCAACATGAGTCCGTTTCCCGCGTAGATGCCGACGTGCGAGATGTCGGAGTAGAAGAAGACGACGTCGCCGGGCTGCAGATCGTCCTCGGCCACCGGGGTGCCGTAGCCGGCCTGCTGCGAACTGGTTCGTGGCACGTTCTTGCCGACCTGCTTGAAGGCCCACTGGACCAAGCCGGAGCAATCGAACTGGTCCGGGCCGGTGGCGCCCCAGACGTAGGGGTCGCCGATCCGCGTGAGTCCCGCCGCCAGTGCGCTGGTGCCGCTGCCGGGAACGAGACCCTGCAAGAGGGTGTCGCGGTCGAATCCGGGCGGGAACGGCGAGCCGGCGAGCGCGGACTTGTCCTTCGCCGACAGCGTGCCCCAGGCCTGCACCACCTGCGCGATGGCGCCACCGAGATCACTGCGCTTGTGTTCCAGATCGATGCGCACCGCCTCGGCCTTCTGCGCGGCGGAGCGGGCCGCGTCGGAGGCGGCGCGGGCCGCCGATTCGGCCGCGGTGGCGGCGTCGGTGGCCTTCTCGTAGTGGTCGAGCTGCTCGGAGGTCTGCGCGGATACCACATCCAGCGTGGACATCTGGTCGAGCAGTTGCTGCGGTGAGTCGCTGACCAGCACGGCGAACAGGCGGTTGGTGCGGGCGCCCTGATAGGCGGCGATCGCGGTGCGGTCGATGACCGGCTGGTACCGGCGGACCTCGGCACGGGCACGGTTGACCGCGTCGGTACTGGCGGCCAGCCGGGCGTCGGCGTCGCGCTGCACGGCGAGTTTCGCCTCCAGCTCGGCCTCCGCTCCCAGCGCCTGCTGGTTGAGCTGCTCGGACTGATGGGACAGATCGATCATCCGCTGCACGGCTTCGGTGGCCGTCGAGGGAAGTGCTACCGGATCGGCTCCGGCCGGACCGCCGCCGTAGAGGCCCGCGGCCAGGATTCCGGCTGCCAGCGTCCCGCCCACCAGACGTTTGGCCTGCTGTCTCCGGTGATGTTCAGCCACAGCCCGCGGTGCCCCGTTCTCTCGTGAAGCGATCTCTCGTGAAACCGACGCAGAGTCCTTCGCCGAAACCGAGGTTTGCTCCGGCGAACCGCGGGTAATCGGTGGAAGGTCTCGGTTAGGTTACGGAACGGCCCGCATCGATGTCCAGTAGAGCACGGAACGATCACGGGCCGTTGGTGCGGTCGGGCCGCGATACAGCGGCCCGACCAGCTGCTTCTCAGAAGCGACGAGCACCCGCGACCGGCATGGACGAGATCGGCGCGACCTTCACGGGCTGGCCCGAGGTGGACGCGTGCACGACATTGCCGTCACCGGCGTAGAGGCCGGAGTGGCTGCCGCCGTAGAACGAGACGAGGTCGCCCGGCTGCAGATCGTTCAGCGAGACCGGGCTGCCCGCGGACAGCTGCGCGCCGCTGGTGCGGGGCAGTTCGACGCCCGCTTGGCGGTAGGACCACTGGACCAGGCCGGAGCAGTCGAACGAGTTGGGGCCCGCGGCGCCGTAGACGTACGGGGAGCCGACCTTGCTCATGGCGGCGTCCAAGGCGATCTCGCCGGAGCTCTTGGGGGCGGCGAAAGGAAGGGGAGCGGGACCGGGCAGCTCGAGGCCCGGCACGGCCGGCGGGACCGGGATCTCGTTGGGAACGTCGAAGGTTCCCACGCCGGGGATGGTCACCGGCTGGGCCGACGCGGGGGCTGCGGGCAGCAGGAACGCGCCGAGAGTGGCAGCGCCGACGGCCCCGGCGGCAACAGCGCGCTGTGCGTGACGCTTGACGGCGTTGGTCGTCATGATGCGGAACTCCCAATCTGCCTCACGACGCCGCACCCGGTGGTGCCGCGGACTGCGTCTGGGCCGCACCGGTTGGCGCGGCGGACTCCGTGAGGTCTCGAAAAGGTTACGAACACATCACGGTGATTTGTAAAGGCCGGGCAATGCGAAAAGCGTCTGCTCAACAATTGCGCGGTCCAAACGCTGTGAGATACGTCCCACGGAATCACGAAAAGATAACGGTGTCGAAATCCCAGGAAAAGTCCGGTTTCGGACGTCTGCTGGGGCGGGCCCGACCGGTCGGCGGGCCCGGGTTGCCTCGACCGTCGTTTGGCCAGGTAGGTGGACTGAAAACGCCGTAGGGCACGGCATGGTCGCCTGTTCGTACACTGTAGAGCTGCGGGTGGCGGATTCGCCTGCTGGTGATCGACTGCATTTCGCAAGACTCGCGGCAATGTTTGATACAGTTTTGTACCTTTTGTGATCTGAGTCTCTTTTTCGCATTCCTAGATCATTTCGCGGGTATCGCCCCAGAATCCCCACGGTGTAATTCGGACATTTCGTGGCGGATCCGCGTGCCCGGTTCCTGTCGGACCGTGGCCCTACGCTGCTCGCCGTGTCCGACCTCGCGCCGCGCCCGGCCGTCCAGCAGCTGGCTTTCGACGAGCTCGACACCCCCCTGTACGACACCACCTTCGTGGTCGTGGACCTGGAGACCACCGGGACCAGCCCCGGAACCGACGGCATCACCGAGATCGGCGCGGTGAAGGTGCGTGGCGGGGAGGTGCTCGGCGAATTCGCGACGCTGGTCAACCCGGGACGCGCGATTCCGCCCGCGATAGTGCACGTCACGGGCATCACCACCGCGATGGTGTACGCCGCGCCGGGGATCGAGGCGGTGCTGCCCGGCTTCCTGGAATTCGCCGCGGGCGCCGTGCTGGTCGCGCACAACGCCCGGTTCGACATGGCGTTCCTGCGCGCCGCCGCGGCGCAGTGCGACACCCCGTGGCCGGCCGCGCAGGTGCTGTGCACCGTGAAACTGGCGCGACGGGTGCTCGGGCGCGACGAGGCACCCTCCGTGCGGCTCGGCTCGCTGGCGCGCTTGCTCGGCGCCTCCACCCAACCGACCCACCGCGCACTGGACGACGCCCGGGCGACCGTCGACGTGTTGCACGCGCTGATCGGACGAGTCGGGAACCAGGGCGTCCACAGCCTCACCGAGCTGCTGGACTATCTGCCCGACGTCACGCCCCGGCAGCGCTCCAAGCGCGTCCTCGCGGCCGATCTCCCCGCTGCTCCCGGTGTGTATCTGTTCCGCGGTCCTTCCGACGAAGTCCTATATATAGGTACAGCCGTGAACCTGCGCCGTCGTGTCCGTAACTACTTCACCGGTTCGGAGACCCGGGGCCGGATGAAAGAGATGGTGTCCCTGGCGATTCGGGTCGACCACGTGGTGTGCGCGCACGCGCTCGAGGCGGGGGTGCGCGAACTGCGGCTGCTGGTGGCGCACACTCCGCCGTACAATCGCCGGTCGAAATTCCCGGAGCGGGCCTGGTGGCTCACCCTCACCGACGAGCCGTTCCCGCGGTTCTCGGTGGTGCGCGAACCCACTCGGGACGCGCTGGGCCCGTTCCGCTCCCGCAACGACGCCGCCGACCTCGGCGTGATCATCGCCGAGTTCACCGGACTGCGCACCTGCACGACGCGGCTGTCGCGCAGGGCGGTGCACGAGTGCCCGCCCGCCCTCGTCGGTGGGTGTCCGGCCGGGTCCACGGGCAACCCGCTGGATATGGCGCAGTACGCTGCCGCGCCCGCGCTCGTGCGTTCACTGTTCGCCGGGCACAGCGACGCGCCGATCCGGTCCATCCTCGATCGCATCGAAACCCACGCGCGTGCCCAGCATTTCGAGGCGGCCGCGCGGCTGCGCGATCGTGCGGCGCGGGTGGTGCGGGCGCTGCGCCGTACGCAACGGCTGGCCGCGCTGGCACGCATAGCCGAACTGATCGCCGCGCATCCCGACGGCGACGGCGGGTGGGAGTTCGCGGTCATCCGTTACGGCCGCCTGGCCGGTTCCGGCACGGCACCGCGCGGTGTGCCGCCGATGCCCCTCGTGGAACAGATCGTCGCCGCCGCCGAAACGGTGATTCCGACGGGCGTTCTCGCCGAGCATCCGCTGCCGGAGGGGGAAGCGCCGATCACGGAAGACGCGCCGCCGTTGCGGGGCGCGTCGCCGGAGGAGGTGGCGTTGGTCGCGCGCTGGCTGGCCCGGCCGGGAGTGCGGATCGTGCGCACCACCGAGGGGTATCGAGAGCCGCTGTTCGGCGCCGCGCGGTGGCTGGGCTGGGCGGAACTGGCCGACGCGGCGGTCCGCGCGCAACCGACCGAGCAGGGCTATCTCGACCGCTTAGGCTGAGCGTCATGATTACCGCGATCGTCTTGATTCACGCCGACAACGGCCGCATCCCCGAGACCGCGCAGGCGGTCGCGGACACCGAGGGCGTCGCCGAGGTCTACTCCTGCGCGGGCGACGTGGACCTGATCGCGATCGTGCGGGTGCGCGACCACGAGCAGATCGCCGAGGTGGTGACCGCCCGGATCGACAAGACGCCCGGTGTCCTGCGCACCACGACGCACATCGCGTTCAAGTCGTACTCGCGGGCCGAAGTGGAGGCCGCGTTCTCGCTGGGCGACTAGTCCCGTTCAGTCCTCGACCCGGACGCTGAGCACCGCGAAATAGGCGGCGTCGTTCGGCGCGAGCACTTCGACGACATCGCCCGAGCAGCCCGGCACGTCGTACAGGTGCACGACGCCGTCGGTGCGGTTGCGGACCTCCACATCGGACCCGTCGCCGACCTCGAGGCAGCCCGCCGGGTTCTCGTAGCTGAGGCCTGCGGCGAACAAGGCTCCTTCGGCCGCGTTCGCTCCTGGCGCGGCGGCGGCGATACCCGCGGTGGCGAGGACAGCGAGTAGCGCCGGAACGGTGGGTCGCATATCTGTGCTCCTCGTCGGTCGAACCGGCCGGCGCGGTGCCCGACGAACTCGGCGATGCGCCGGATTGCCGCCTCGAACGTTACCGGCCGCGACAGCGCCGATCAGGGCCTTCGTTCAAGTCAGCGTGTCGACCCGCACGCATCGACCGACCCGGTTCAGTTGTCGCCGAGTGTCTGTGTCAGCTTCGCCCATCGCTCCAGCAGCGCGGCCGCGTTGCCCGCATCGATCGCCTCGGCGGCACGGTCGATGCCCGCGGCGAGCGCGGCGTGCAGATCCGCGTCCGGATCGCCCGCGCCGCGCGACCAGTCGTAGGCCACGATCGCCGCGGCCGAATTCAGCAGTACCGCGTCGCGGACCGCTCCACCGCGACCGGCGAACACGTCGCGCGCCACGCCCGCGTTCACCTCGGCGTCGCCGCCGCGCAGCGCGTCCAGCTCGACCCGGGGGATGTCGATGCGGGTGGGGTCGATGGTGGTCCGACGCGTCCGTCCGCCCGAGACGATCCACGCCTCGGTGGTGTCCGAGGTGGTGATCTCGTCGAGCCCGTCGTTGCCGCGCACCACCAGGGCGCTCGCACCGCGTTCGGCGAACACCCCCGCGATGACGGGCAGCAGGTCGGCGAACGCGCAGCCGACCAGCCCGGCGCGCGGCTGCGCGGGGTTGGTCAGCGGTCCGAGCACGTTGAACACCGTCGGTATGCCGATCTGGCTGCGGGCCGCCCCCGCATAGCGCAGGGCGGGATGGAACACGGCCGCGAAGCAGAAGCCGATGCCGACCTCGCGCACACAGCGCGCCACCGCCTCGGGACCGAGCGCGAGCTTCACGCCGAGTGCTTCCAGCACATCCGCGCCGCCGCTCTTCGACGACGCGGCCCGGTTGCCGTGCTTGACCACGGGGACACCGGCCGCGGCCACCACGATCGAGGACATGGTGGAGATGTTCACCGAACCGGACCGGTCACCGCCGGTGCCGACGATGTCCACCGCGTCGCCATCGATGCGCACCAGCCGGGCGTGGTCGAGCATGCCCGCGGCCAAGCCGGTCAGTTCGGCGGGCGTCGGGCCTTTGATCTTCATGGCGACGCCGAATGCGGCGATCTGCGCGGGAGTGGCGTTGTCGGACATGATCTCGTTCATCGCCCACGACGTGTCGTCCGCGGCCAGGTCGCCACCGTCGGCGAGGACTCCGAGCACCTGAGGCCAGCTGCGCACGCTCATTCCACACTTCTCCCGTCACACCGGTTCCACGCACCAGTTTGTCCGCACGCAGCCTAGTGCGCGACCGGTTATGCCGAAGGTCCCGGTTGCAGGGCGTCCCAGCCGTCGGCGGTACCGTCGTGGCGCTGGGCGAGGCCGGCCATGCGCGAGCGTTCCTGGGAGCAGTGCAGGGCATCCAGCAATTGGACCCGCTGGAGGATCACCGTCTCGAGTTCGTCGCTGCCCGGGCCGCCGACCTGCGGCGCGGGGGAGTAGCCGTCCTGTGCGGCGATCGCGCAGACGGTGGGCACGTGCCGCGGCGGGATGCGCAGGTGGTGCCGCAGCACCGCAGGCGCGTCCGGCGTCAGACCGGTCGCGCGCGCCAGCACGGCCGAGCACGCCTCCGTGTCGTCGAAGCAGGTCGCGACCACGACCAGATCCGCTCGCGCCGGGTCCAGTGCGGTGGGCCGGTCCCGCCGGAACAGCCGCTGCCACAGCCGCGCCCCCATATTCGTCTTCATCTCAGCTTCTCCTTACCCTCGCCTGTCATGCTGGCCGGGCGTTCGTCCGCGCTATGTGACCCGTTCCGGGGGTCGCCGACCCCGCTCGCCCCCTGCCTCGCCTGGTCGAGAGCCTGTCCTTCCTGCGTTTTCGGACACGGAGGAACGAGTTTCGTACCCGGGTTCGGCTGTCGTACTACGACGAGTCATACTTACCCCCGTGACGACCGCAGTAGGGACCCCAGGATCGGCCATTACCCAGCGTGTGCACTCGCTGAACCGGCCCAACATGGTCAGCGTCGGTACCATCATCTGGCTGTCGAGCGAGCTGATGTTCTTCGCAGGCCTGTTCGCGATGTACTTCGTCGCGCGCGCCCAGGCGCACGGTAATTGGCCGCCGGAGCCGACCGAGCTGAACCTGAAGCTCGCGGTGCCGGTCACGGCCGTGCTGGTCGCGTCGTCGTTCACCTGCCAGATGGGCGTGTTCGCCGCGGAGAAGGGCGATGTGTTCGGCCTGCGCCGCTGGTACGTCATCACGCTGATCATGGGCGCGTTCTTCGTCGGCGGCCAGGGCTACGAGTACACGAACCTGGTGCACGAGGGCACGTCGATCTCCAGCAGCTCCTACGGCTCGGTGTTCTACATCACCACCGGCTTCCACGGTCTGCACGTGATCGGCGGTCTGATCGCGTTCGTGTTCCTGCTGATGCGCACCAAGGTCAGCAAGTTCACCCCGGCGCAGGCCACCGCGGCGATCGTCGTCTCCTACTACTGGCACTTCGTCGACATCGTGTGGATCGGGCTGTTCGCCACGATCTACTTCGTCCGCTGATCGTGGCCGCCGCGCTGCCGAACGCGCGCGGTGCGACCCAGGATCTTTCGCAGAAGTCGGTTCCGTCTACTCCAAAGGGACACAGATGAGTTCATCTCCCCCGTCAGCGCCAGAGCCCGCCAGCCCCGGGAACGGCCAGGCCAGCAAGACGCGCAGGCAGCGCCGCGTTCGCCGTCGCATCGCGGGCGGGCTTGCGCTGCTGGTGGGCCTCGTCGGAGCAGGCTTCCTGGCATCGGCCCTCACGCCGGACCCGCAGCGCGCGACCGCGCACGAGGACCAGTCCGCGCTCATCCGCGAGGGCCAGCAGCTCTACGACACGTCCTGCATCACCTGCCACGGCGCGAACCTGCAGGGTGTCGCCGATCGCGGTCCCAGCCTGATCGGCGTCGGCGAGGCCGCGGTCTACTTCCAGGTGTCCTCCGGGCGCATGCCGATGGCGCGTAACGAGGCCCAGGCGCAGCGCAAGCCCCCGAAGTTCGACGCCCACCAGACCGACGCGCTGAGCGCGTACGTGGCGGCCAACGGCGGCGGTCCGACCGTGATACGCGACGCCGACGGCGAGATCGCCCAGGAGTCGTTGCGCGGTGACGACATCGCCCGCGGTTCGGAGCTGTTCCGGATGAACTGCGCGTCCTGCCACAACTTCACCGGACGCGGCGGCGCGCTGTCCTCCGGTAAGTTCGCGCCGCCGCTGGAACCGGCCAGCGAGCAGCAGATCTACGCCGCGATGCTCACCGGCCCGCAGAACATGCCGAAGTTCTCCGACCGCCAGTTGAGCGCGGAGGAGAAGCGCGACATCGTCGCCTACGTCAAGAACGCGACCGAGGAGCACAGCCCCGGCGGCTGGGACCTCGGCGGCTTCGGTCCCGCGACCGAGGCCCTGGCCATCTGGGTGGTCGGTATCACGCTCGTGGTCGGTGCCGCGATGTGGATCGGGTCCCGGTCATGACCGGTCAGCGCCTGGAGGCGGTAGCTAGCGTGGCCACGGATGGCGCCCGGCCATGCCGAAAGGACACAGGTCATGAGCAGTAAGGAGCGAGACGACATGGGTCGCCCGGATGAGGGCCACGACGCGCAGCCGTCGAACGAGCACGCGGTGAACGCCACTCCGGCGGACCCCACCGAGGCGGAGCTCGACAAGATGTCGCGCGACGAACTGGTCAAGCTCGGCACCGAGCGCGACGGCGTCGACGTCGCCTACCGCCGCGAGCGCTTCCCGATCCCGGGCACCCGGGCGGAGAAGCGCGCCGAGCGCGCGGTCACCTTCTGGTTCGCCGTTTCCGGCATCGCGGCCGCGGCGCTGGTCGGCGTGTTCCTGTTCTGGCCGTGGGAGTTCAAGGGCAAGGAGGAGGAGGGCCACGGGCTCTACTCGCTGTTCACCCCGCTGGTCGGCCTGACCTTCGGCATCTCGGTGCTGGTGATCGGCGTCGCGGTGGTGCTGATCCGCAAGCTGTTCATCCCCGCCGAACTGTCCATCCAGCAGCGGCACGACGGTCCGTCTCCGGAGGTCGAGCGCCGCACCCTGGTCGCCGAACTGCAGGACGCGCTGGACACCTCCACCCTGGGCCGCCGCAAGATGATCACCCGCACCGCGGGCGCGGGTGTCGGCGTGCTCGGCATCGGCGCGCTGCTGGTGTTCGTCGGCGGCATGATCAAGAACCCGTGGGCCAAGGGCGACAAGTCGCCGCTGTGGGTCTCCGGCTGGACTCCGGACTACCCGGGCGAGACCATCTACATCCGCCGCGACACCGGTCGCCCGGAGGACGTGGTGCTGGTGCGCCCGGAGGACCTGGACGCGGGCGCCATGGAGACGGTGTTCCCGTGGAAGGAGAAGTGGCGCGGTGACGAGCACGCGACGTTGCAGTCGCTGCGCGGCATCCGCAACGCCGTCATGCTGATCCGTCTGCGCACCGAAGACGCGCAGAAGGCGATCAAGCGCAAGGGTCAGGAGAGCTTCAACTACGGCGACTACTTCGCCTACTCGAAGATCTGCACCCACCTCGGCTGCCCCACGTCGCTGTTCGAGCAGCAGACCAACCGGATCCTGTGCCCCTGCCACCAGTCGCAGTTCTCCGCGACCGAGTGGGGCAAGCCGGTCTTCGGTCCCGCCGCTCGCGCGCTGCCGCAGCTGCCGATCACCGTCAACGCTGAGGGCTTCCTGGTCGCCAACGGCGACTTCATCGAGCCGCTCGGCCCGGCCTACTGGGAGCGCCGTTCATGAGTCCTTCAGTCGCAGCCCAAGCCAGCGAGGCGGACGAGCGGTACCGCGCCGCCGCGTTCATGAAGCGGTCGATCAACAAGGTCTTCCCGACCCACTGGTCGTTCCTGCTCGGCGAGATCGCGCTCTACAGCTTCATCATCCTGCTGCTGTCGGGCGTGTACCTGACCCTGTTCTTCGACCCGTCGATGAGCGAGGTCGTCTACAACGGCGCTTATCAGCCGCTTCGCGGTGTGACGATGTCGCGGGCGTACGAGACCGCCCTGAACATCACCTTCGAGGTCCGCGGCGGTCTGTTCGTGCGGCAGGTCCACCACTGGGCGGCGCTGCTGTTCGCGGCCTCGATCATCATCCACCTGTTCCGGATCTTCTTCACCGGCGCGTTCCGCAAGCCGCGTGAGGCGAACTGGGTGATCGGCTCGCTGCTGCTGATCCTGGCGATGTTCGAGGGCTTCTTCGGCTACTCGCTGCCCGACGACCTGCTGTCGGGCACCGGCCTGCGGGCCGCGTTCGGCGGTATCACGATGAGCATCCCGATCATCGGCACCTGGATGCACTGGCTGATCTTCGGTGGTGACTTCCCCGGCGAGATCATCATCCCGCGGCTCTACATCGCGCACGTGCTGCTGTTCCCAGGCATCATCCTGGCGTTGATCGCCGC